>CAWAIS010000002.1:0-1457500 GCA_963782255.1 uncultured Alphaproteobacteria bacterium
GTCCGTTCTTCGAGGGAAGCGGCCGCGCGAGGGACAGGTTCGCCGGCGATCGCCGCCCATTCGTCGTAAGCCGCGTGGTCGGCGCCCGGATCGCCGTCAATACCCGAATCGCCGTCGAGGTCGGGATTGTCGAGGTCAGGCCGATGCGACATGATCGCCTCCCTGGAAAGGCGTCGCAGGATGGCTTGCCACGCGTCCGAAGCGGGGCGTTCGGGATGGCGACATGCTGGACCGGGAGGCGTGAGCAAGCGCGTGGAAGCGCTCCATGAAGAGGTGTTGCGCCGCTCGGGGCGGCCACGGCTCCCAACGCGCAAACCCGTTCCGAGGAAGAGGATCGTCGAGAAGCGGGGGGATCTCGATGCCGAGCGCCTCGACCATATCGGTTCGGCTCCAGCCGACGACGTGGAACGCCTCGGAGGCGGCAGCGACACGATCGGCCCGCTTGTGCTTCGCGTAGGCCTCGGCGGTCCATGGCGGCAGCTGATAGCGCGCGTCGATGGCGGCCTGCAGGCGAGCTTCGAGTTGGCGAAATGGCTCGCCGAGTTGCGCCTTCAGAGGCGCGATGCAATCCCAACCGAGCATGAATTCGGTCGCGTCATGCAACAGTTCGCGCAAGCCCTCCTGAGCGGTCAGCGGACCTTCGCCCTCGCGGATGGCGAGGACGGTCAGGCTGTGCTGGGCGACGGACAGGGGATGACCCCACTGGGAGGCGCCGCCCCAACGCATGGTGCGGGAAAGGCCCTCGGCGAGGTCGTCGTCGGTCCAGGCCTGCGGATCGGGATTGAGGAGATCGAGCCGGCGTCTCGACTTCAGGAGCACGAAAGCGCGGGCGTCAGCGCACAAAGGAGCGGCGGTCGCATCGAGCATGGTCATGGGCGTGCTCCTCTCGTTTCGGATCTGGCGCTGAGGACGTCGTTCCAGTCGCCGCCCTCGATGGGAGGGCGAAGCCGCACGAATGGGATCCTGAATTTTTCGCCAAGCGATCGGTGGCGGTCTGCGAAGCGGTCGCCCGGTCCATTGGCGTCCGCAGCGCTGCAGAGAAGCGCGCCGGGAAGCATGGCGATCCTGGCGAGCAGCGCCTCGAGCGCGGCGATCGTGCCTGGGCCCATGCCTCCGCCCGTCGCGGCATAGAGCGTGTCCCTGCGCAGGCTCTCGATGGCCGCGACGCTCAGCGCGTCGATCGCGGCCTCGGCGAGAACCAGCCTCGGAAGAGGCGGACCCTTCGGGGGCAGGCGGAAGAGCGATTTGGCTCCGCCTGTCAGCGAACCTTTGTAGGTCGGTCCGCGCACATCGACATGGGCGACAACGCCGTGACCATCGAGATGGGGGAACCAGGCGCTGCCGCCGGGCCCCTCCCGCAGAACGCCGGCAGCCGAGGCAGCTTCGATGATCGCAGAGGGGAGCCAGCGCTTTCGCGCGAGATAGCGCCAGGTCGGAGAATTGGGCCACACCGCCTTTCGCTCGGCCCAGCGTTCGGCGACGGGTCTGTCAGGGTCTTTGCGGCCCCCTACCCTGTCGACTGGCGGGAAGCTCGGCGGCAGGCCGGCGAATTCGCGCAGGCGCTTGCGGACGTGGCCGAAGGTGAGGCCTGGCTCGAGCCTCTGCACCAGTCCAAAGACGTCGCCTTTGGCGTCGCTGGTCGGATCCCACCACCCGCGTCCGGCGTGGCTGACGATCAGGATTTCGCCTTTGCCTCGCCGGTACTTCAGGCTGAGTCTCGTGCTCTCCTTGCGATCCAGTTTCCACGGCGGCGGGGTTCGCTCCAGCACCACGGCGCAATGCACCTTGTCGCGCAGTTCCTCGATTTCAGGGTCGTGTCCGGTCATGTCCGCTCCTCGCGTTTGAGCGCAGGAGCTCGGCTCAATGGCCTTGGGCTTGTCTTCGCCCCTGCCCCGCCCGCCGACCGCGAGGCGGTCGCGCTGCAAGGGCGCGCGGAACGCGCGGGAGCCTGCGACGCACCCTTGGCTGCGCGGCCGGCGCTAGCGGTAGCCATCCCTTTCTCCTTCGCTTCTCACGCGAAGGCTCAGCGGCGACGGCGCGAACAAGAAATTTGGCCGATGTCGAGGGGTTCGACGCCCAGCGGCCGCCAACGAACGGGCGGCTATGACTCCTCATGGGCGCGCGAGCCGAAACAGTGACGGCGCCGCCGCGGATGCAACCCGGGAGAAAACAATTTCCTCGGCGTAGCTCCAGGTTTTAGCGGGCGACAGAAGGTCGCTGCATTGGGCGGACCTGCTTGATGCTGGCCATATAGGCGGGGAGCTCGGGATCGCGAGCTGCACGATCTTCGATGCGACGGACAGAGTGCAGGACGGTCGTATGGTCACGGCCGGCGAAGAACTGTCCGACGCGCCGAAGTGACCACTCTGTGACTTCACGGACGCGCCATACTGCCTCGTTCCGAGGCCGCGCTGACCTGGAATTGATTCGAAGTCTGAATCGGAGCGATGCAATCGATTCCGATCATTCGTTGGACGCGAGGGAGTTCTTGCGTCTTAGGTTTGGTCCATGGCCACAGACGCGGACAACCCGACCCTTCTTCAAGTTCTCGTGCTCGAACGGGTCGACCGCGCCAGGAACATGGCCCGATTTTACGTGCTGTCGATCGAACCGACGCTCTTCGATGATCTGGCGCTTGTGCGTCGGTGGGGTCGCATCGGGACCTTGGGGCGTCAGCGGATCGACCTGCACCCGTCCCGGCCGGTCGCGCAGATCGAGCTCAAGAAATGGCTCGATCGCAAGAGGCGCCGCGGATACCAGCTCCGCGCCTGAGCGCAAGCGACCGGCTTTGGGATGCCGAAATATTCGCGAGGCTGGCGCGCCGCATAAGCGCGCGAAGCTCCTATCGCAGTATCATGCCCTCGTTTTAACGAGTGCACGGCGCACTCGCTCAGCCGGTCGCAGATGCATTCGGAGTTAAACGCCAACCGACACAGGCCTCCCGCGCGAAGCTACGACAGCGACAATCGCCAAGGGCTGCGCCTTGCAATGAGTGGCGGCTCAGCTAGGTTCGTCGGGCAATCCGAGAGGAGCGTCACAATGGCGACGGGTACAGTGAAATGGTTCAATGCGACGAAAGGCTTCGGGTTCATTCAGCCCGACGCCGGCGGCCCCGATGTGTTCGTCCATATCAGCGCGGTCGAACGGGCTGGAATGCGTGACCTGAATGAAGGGCAGAAAATCGCTTACGAGATCGTCGCCGACAAGCGCTCCGGCAAATCCTCGGCGGACAATTTGAAGCCGGTCTGAAATTGGGATCAGTCAGGCGAGCCCGGTCGCTATCCTTCGCTGAAGGAGCGCATTCGGGGCCAACAAATTTGAATTCTCGCAGCGCTTCGATCTTTTCTTGACCCTCCAGCCGTACCTATCTTCAGTCGCAGTTGGGAGCAGCAACGCTTTGTCCGCGGAATCTCTCGAGGATCAGATGCAATCTCTGTTCAGGAACTTGCGGATATGCGGAGCACGGGAAGGGAGCATATGATTCTCGATGTGCGAGAGGCGAGAGAGCTCGATATTTGCCGGCTCGAAGGCGCGCTGCATATACCGATGGCGGAGATCCCAGCCCGCGTCGATGACCTGCCGACGAATCAACCATTGGTGGTCCTTTGCCATCACGGCGCTCGCAGTCAGATGGTCGTCGACTTTCTCCGAGACGCCGGCTTTGACAATGCCGTCAACCTCGACGGCGGCATCGAAGCCTGGGCCTGCGAGATCGACCGATCGATGCGGCGCTATCGATAGCGTGCATCCAAAAAGGAAATTTGCCACGCATGCCGCCGACTGACTCCATGGAGAAGCCGCCGACCGCCGAATGCACGGCGGGCCCGATCGCTGTGTTCTCCAACAGCTACGCGCGCCTGCCGGAGCGTTTTTTCGCACGGCTCGATCCGACGCCAGTACCAAAGCCTCGCCTGATCAAGTTCAACGAGTTGCTCGCCTCGGAACTGGGGGTCAATGCGCAAGGTCGCGAACCGGACGAGCTGGCGGCAGTGTTTGCCGGGAACGTCTCGCCGCCGGGCGCCGAGCCGATCGCGATGGCCTATGCCGGGCATCAATTCGGCAGTTTCGTTCCTCAGCTTGGCGACGGCCGCGCAATCCTCCTCGGCGAGGTTCTGGACCGCAACGGCGAGCGGCGCGACGTCCAATTGAAGGGCGCGGGCAGAACGCCGTTCTCGCGGCGCGGAGACGGGCGCGCCGCCCTGGGGCCGGTCCTGCGCGAATATCTCGTCAGCGAAGCGATGCATGCGCTCGGAATTCCGACCACACGGGCGCTGGCGGCCGTCTCAACCGGCGAACCTGTTTATCGCGACCGCCAGTTGCCTGGAGCCGTGCTGACCCGTGTCGCATCCAGTCACATCCGGGTCGGAACCTTCCAATATTTCGCCGCGCGCGGCGACCTGGAAGCCGTCGAACGTCTTTCCGACTACGTCATTGATCGCCACTTCCCCGATGCCCGCGAAGCCGAGAGGCCCCGCCTGGCGCTGCTTCAGGCCGTCGTGGAACGCCAGGCCCTGTTGATCGCGCGTTGGATGCATGTCGGGTTCATCCATGGCGTGATGAACACCGACAACACTGCGCTTTCGGGAGAGACCATCGATTTTGGACCGTGCGCCTTCATGGATTCGTACGATCCCGCGATTGCCTTTAGTGCGATCGATGAATTCGGCCGCTACGCCTACGCCAATCAACCGACCATTGCGCAATGGAATCTTGCGAGGTTCGCCGAGACCCTGCTTCCGCTCGTGGATCCTAACCCAGAGCGGGCGTTCGAACTTGCGAGCGAGGCGGTCTCCGCGTTCATGTCGCGCTATCAGGAGCATTGGCTTGCCGGCATGCGGGAGAAGCTCGGACTCTCCAGCAATGAAGACGGCGATCTCGACCTCGTCCGCGACTTGCTCCAGGCGATGCATGAGAACGCCGCAGACTTCACACTGACCTTCCGTCAGCTGTGCGCCGCCGCCGCAGATGAGACGGCAGAGGCCGAGGCGCGCGGCTTGTTCGCCAACCCAGGCGCCTACGACAGTTGGGCCGCCAGGTGGCGATCGCGTCTGGTCGCTGACGGGCGCGAGCCAAGCGCACGCGCCAAGGCGATGCGAGCCGTCAATCCAGCTTTTATCCCGCGCAATCATCGCGTGGAGCAAGCGCTCGACGCAGCGATCGAATATGGAGACTTTTCGCCGTTCGCCGACCTGTTGACGGTTCTCTCGCGACCTTATGAGGATCAACAGGCCTTCGCCGAATATGCCGAACCGCCTCAAGCAGGTGAGCGCGTCTTCCGGACATTCTGCGGGACTTGATTGGTGCTTTAGGTGGCCTTCGACGACGACCCGAGGTCAGCGAAGCCGAGAAGCATCATGGCCAAAATCGAAATTTTCCCGTGCGCCGGCGCCGGCCGCCGATGAGCGTCCTATTTGCGCCTTGCCGCTGTCTTTTGTCGTGGCGCTTTCACCGCCCCTTGGATAAGCGACGCTTCCAGCGTTCGCCGGGCTTGAGTTCATCGCCGAGGACATAGCGACCCATGATGGTTCGCTTTCGATTTGGACGCGAAACATCGTTGGCGGCCGTCGGGAGCGCTCCCGAGGCGTCCGCTCGCATGATGGAGCCTTGATCCTTGGCGGAAACAGGGACCAGGCTGGGATCGAGAGCGATCGGGAACCGGCCTCTCCGTTTTGCTTTTGGCCATGGCGCCGGACCGCCGGAGTTTCCGACGGCGTTATTCGTCGTCGAAGTCGGTATACCTGACGAAACGGCTGTCCCGCCGCTTGGCGACACGGATGATCGACCGCATTCTACCGATGAGCTGCCCGCCAAACGTGCCGTCAGTTCGGACGAGGCTTCCAAATTCAGCGGCGACGTTGACGTGTGATCCTTGTCCTTTGTTGCACGCACTGACTGCGGTTTCTGTGCTCGCGACAATCGATTGGACGCTCCGGCGGACAACAAGGCGTCTTGGGGTTGACCGGCGGGCGGCTTTTCACAGACAAGGCTCTGAAGTATTCGGCGCTTCGGATAAGAAGCGGCGCCATCGCGGGAGGGCTGATTTGGCGTCTTGGCCGCCCCGAATGTTACGGCCGCTAGTCGATGAGACTCGCTTTGAAATGCTGCAGGTTGGGTCTTGGTATCCGACAATTGCAAGTCTTGGCTTGAGTTGGTCGCCAGTCTTGGCCGGCGCCGGACTTCGACGGTGAACGACGGAACGACGCGTCTCAATGAGGCCCTCGATACAGTTGATGGCGGGGGCGTTTGATCTCGCCTAAAAGAATTGGCGAATCAAAAGCGCGGCACAGCAATACTCGACAATCGTCGCGGAAACCAGCTTATTGTCTCGCTGCGTCCGTCGCCGGCACATAGCGGGCGGGTTAACGTTGCCTGATGGCGTCCGTTGGGGCCCCGCAGCGAGGAGCGCGTCGTTGGCCTATGGCGCGCTCCGTCGTGAGAACGGGACGCCGGGCGCGTTATAATCCGCTGATCAGCCGCTGCCGCTGATCAACGTTTCAAGGTCCTGATGTGATCGAACCGAACCTGGATCGGGTGTGGGCGGCGCTCGTGGCGGGCGCGCAGCCTGGCCGCACGCCGTTCACCGTTGTTCAGCTCGCCACCTCGGGCCTCGACGATGCGCCGAAGGTACGCAGCGTCATCCTTCGGAGCGCCGACGCCGAACAGGGCGCCGTCTCGTTCTTCACCGACCTTCGTTCGGCGAAAATCAAAGAGATGCGCCGCCAGCCGGTTGTTTCTCTCATCGGTTACGATGCGGACGCCGGATTTCAAATTCGTTTGGAAGGCAAGGCGACGATAGACAAGGAGGGTCGGGAAAAGGCTGCGGCCTGGGCGGCTTGTCGATCTCATACCCGCGCGCTCTTCCGGCATACGCTGCCTTCCGGGACCCCGATCGCCGCTCCCGCTGAAGCCGCGCCCGCTGACGATGGCGATGGCGAAAGGCATTTCGCCGTGGTCGTCGTCTCGCTCATCCGTATCGATTGGCTCGATATCTCTGGACCTGTGCACCTGCGCGCGGTGTTTCAGCGCGACGGCTACGATTGGCGCGGAGGGTGGGTTGCGCCCTAGGCGGCGCGCCTTTCTGTCGCGCGCCGCACGGCGAGGCTTCCGCCCCAGTTCGGTGGCGCGAATGCGCCAAAGCGCGACGCGACGCGTCGGGTCGTCGGCGAGTCGGATATCGTGCGTTATGGAACCTAAATCGCCATAACGCTTCGACCATGATGCGGAATAGCAGGCCCTTGCGGAAACAGTCTGTCTGGGTGCCCGGTCGCGCCTCGCCAAAAACTCCCGCGTCGCCTGCGCGTAGCCACGGCGAGTCTTGCGCGCTCTTCAGTTGGCGGCGAAGCATTCGAGGAAGCGAATCTCGGCCGGTCCAGCGACGCCGGCGAGGCCGAAACCTTGGTGCGCGACGCGATGGCGACGCGGAACTCATTCGGGCGTCCATTCAATTGCCGACAAGTCGCGTGCGCCGTCAATGATGTGCCCAACCTGCGCGCCGTCTTCGGTAATGCGGTAGTGAGCAAGCCAACGCTCGATGACGATCGACCGCCTTCCGGCTGGATTTCGGGGCGGGCTCGGCCAAGACGAGGATGGTCGTTGAGCAACCCGCGCGTCCGCTCGATGCTGTCATAGACGCGATCGGCGACCGCTTCCGAATTGTGCGTGACGACATAAAGCCAGATATCGAGCAAGTCCTCGCCTGCGCCGGCTGTAAATCGAACCCGGGTCACGCGTTACGCTTCGACCCGGCCAAGCGGGCGCGCGCTTCCTTCTTCAACGCCATGAAGTCGATCTCGCCAGCGTCGCCGCTGTCGATGCCTTCCAGGCTTGGCGCAGCATGGCGAGCTTCTCGGCTTCCTGCTGTTCGGTCTTTTCCAGCAGGCGAAGCGAGCCGGCGCTCTTGAAGCGCTGCATCTTCCGCTCCCGCCGCCGCGTTGGCTTGTGTGAATTCTCGGATCGATTGTTTTTCCATCGCTCGCGCTCGCGCCGGCGTTCAAGTCCGAACTCGCGCGCCGCAGAGCTGTATGATCGCAAGTCGTCTGTGACCAATCGTTCGGGGCCGAAAGCGTACTTCTTTAGAAGCTTGCGCATCAGTTTCAGTTCGGCGTGCTGTTTCGCTTGGACTGGACCAGCACATCGGCGGGTTTTCGTTCATCGCGGCGGAGAAGATCGACCAGAACTGCAGTGGATCCTCGAACGCCATCTGGCTGGTCGCGACCTTCGGATTGACCGTCGGGATGTCCTGCACGTCCGTTTCTTCTGACGCTGGCGAAGTCGGCGCATCCTTTTGGGTGCAACGGCCCGAACAGGTTGGCTCGCGCATCCGTCTCTTCTCTGGCGCGAGGATTGCCAAACCACACCCTTTGCAGTTGAGTGCGTTCGGCAGGTTCTGGGCAGCGAGAGAGGGGGTTTTCTTGGCCTGCTATCCGGACGAGGCCGTGCCCGTGTGCGACTCCTGCAGTTGGCGGCTGACCGCGCCTTGCCTTCGTCGCCCGGGCGCGGGAGGGACCCGCAAAACCAAGGGAGGAAGACATGACCAATACGACGTCTCCACCAGCACGGGATGCAGTCGCGATCGCAAATCAGCTTCAAACGATCGCGGGCCAGAGTCAGAACCTCATGCAGCGGTTCCTGTCGCGGCAGCCGGCCGCCGGGCAGATCGGGATGGGCGACGCCTCGACCGTGGGGAGCGCTTTCCTCGAACTGATGACGAAAATAATGAGCGATCCGGTCGCGGTGGCGAACGCGCAGATCAGCCTGTTCAACGAGGGCATGACGGTTTGGAGGCATGCGGCCGAGCGCATGTTCCTTATGCCGGAGAGCCTTGTCGAGCCGGCGCGGGACAAAAGGTTCAAGCATCCCGACTGGACCGAGAACGCGATGTTCAGCTTCATCCGCGAAAGTTACGTCGTCGCCGCGAAGTCGCTTTTATCTTCGGTACGCGACGTCAAGGGACTCGATCCAGCGACCGCGCGAAAGGCGGATTTTTACACGCGTCAATTCGTCGACGGGATGTCGCCCTCCAATTTCATCGCCACCAATCCAGAAGTGCTGACGACGACCCTGCAGACCGGCGGTCAGAACCTTCTGCGCGGTCTCGAGAATCTGCTCGCCGACCTCGACAGGGGCGAGGGTCGTCCGTCCATCACCATGACCGACATGAAGTCGTTCCGGCTCGGCGAAAACATTGCGACGACGTCGGGCAAGGTCGTCTATCAGAACGAGTTGATGCAGCTCATCCAATATGCGGCGTCGACGCCCGACGTCCGGCGCCGGCCGCTGCTCATCGTGCCGCCCTGGATCAACAAATTCTATGTGCTCGACCTGCAGCCCAAGAACTCTTTCATCAAGTGGTGCGTCGACCAGGGACACACGGTTTTCGTCATCTCCTGGGTGAACCCCGATGAACGGCTCGCACAGAAAAGCTTCGAGAACTACATGCTCGAGGGGCCGCTCGCGGCGCTCGACGCGATCGACGCCGCAACGGGCGAGCGCAGCGTAAACGCGGTCGGCTATTGCCTCGGCGGCACGCTGCTCGCTTCGACACTCGCCTATCTGGCGGCGCATGGTGACGACCGTATCGCGAGCGCGACCTATTTCGTGACCCTCGTCGATTTCACCGAGGTGGGGGACATGGCGGTGTTCATCGACGAGGAGCAGATCTCCTCGCTCGAAAAGCGCATGCAGCAGCGCGGCTATCTGGAAGCCCACGACATGGCGACATCCTTCAACATGCTGCGCGCCAACGACCTCATCTGGTCCTTCGTCGTAAACAATTATCTGCTCGGAAGGGAGCAGGTCCCCTTCGACCTCCTGTTCTGGAATTCGGACTCGACCCGAATGCCCGCGGCCATGCACTCCTTCTATCTGCGCAACATGTACCAGCAGAACCTGCTGGCGAAGCCGGGCGGAATTACGCTCGCAGGCACGCCCATTGATCTGTCGAGGATCGAGGCGCCGACATTCCTCCTTTCGTCGCGCGAGGACCACATTGCGCCGTGGAAATCGACCTATGCGGCTACCCAACTCTATGCCGGGCCCGTCAAATTCGTCCTTGCGGCGTCGGGTCACATGGCCGGCGTAATCAGCGCGCCCGGCAGCAAGTACGGCCATTGGACCAACGACGAGCTCCCCGCAACGCCGGATGCATGGCTCGACGGCGCGAGATCTCATCAGGGCTCGTGGTGGCCGCTGTGGGACGAATGGGTGACGCCATTCGATCTCGGCCGCGTTCCTCCGCGTTCCCCTGGCGACAGCAAGCTGGCGGTGATCGAGGACGCGCCTGGTACTTATGTCGGTGTACGATCGGACGACTGAATGTATCGCAAGGTGATCAAGGGCTTTGTCAGACCAAATGCTGGCGGCGCCTCTGGCCGTGGTAGGCTTCGGCTATGAGCAACCCGTTCCGATTTTCAACAACTCGCCGGAGGTCATCCGTCTGGTCGTGATGATGTACGTGAGATACCCGCTGTCGCTGCGCAACGTCGAAGATCTGGCGCGCCGTGGATCATGAGGGCGAGGTTTTGGAGGCAGTGGTCACCGCGAAGCGGGACAAGGCTGCGGCGCTGAAGCTTTCTCAAGCGGATCATGAAGAAATACGGCCGACCGCGGAAGATCGTCACCGACGGGGTTCGCGCTTATTCCGCGGGGATGAACGAGGTCGGCACCGCCGGTCGCCAGGAGGTCGGTCGCGGGCTCAACAATCGCGCGGAGAACTCGCATCAGCCGTTTCGACGACGAAAGCGCTGCACGGCGCGCACCGCCTCCAAGATCTCGCTTTCATGGTCGACCGCGCGCCAGAGATAGCAGACCTTGCCGTTGACCTTCACAAAGTCTTCATCCAAATGCCAGTGCCATCTGCCATCGAGGATAGCCGCGCATGTGCGCGACCCGCTTCGCGTTTCCGGGGCGAGGCAAGCGCGGCGCGAGGAACCTTCGAACCTTAGGGGCCAGGCTTGCGCGGCAACACCATCGTGGCGTCGGCGGCGCGAGACAGCGATGGTTTGGCGCCGGTTTCAGGCTCAGCCGAGCGAAGGACGGACATCGTGAAGACGATCAGCAGCATGATGGCGAAGGCGCTCAATCCTATGAGGATCTGCGTCCGACGCAGGCCAGTTGTCGCAAACACGTTTTCCGACGGACGGACATTGGGCGTCTTGTTGTACTTCGGCAGCAGCGCAACGAGATTGGCGGCGCTCGTTTTTGACGGAATGGCGCTCGCCGGCTCGGGCGGCAACGCTTCAATCAATGCGCTTAATCGCACGACGGCCGCTTCCTTCGGCATTCGCGCTAGGCTCGTGGCCTCTTGCCAGGGATCGACATCGAGCCGGGCGAGTGCGGAAAGGACGCTGAGCATCGTTCCATTGCAATCCTCGCCTATCGGCGCGCACAGGAATTTGTCGAACTCCGACCCGATGAGTGGCGACAGCGCGGCATGGGTCATGTGAGTATCCGATTCTCGTCCTTAACGCGGAAGCAAAGTGACGCGCGGCGTCCGTTGCACCGACCTGCATCAACAAAATAGAGCGCGCCGACGGGCGCCGTCAGACTCGGAAACTACCCATATCGCCGGTCCGCGAACAATTGCGCCGTGAGGGGACCGCCGAACGAACACAGCGATCGGGTCAATCCTGCCGGTGTCTAGGTATTTTCCGACCCTCCTTGTGCCGCCCGCTGTCCGCTATCCTTAACGCGGCGGCCTCGCGCGGAAGCGGCGGACGGGCAATTGCCGAAGAATCTGCCGAGCCCGCCGACCTATCGCAAGGCGAATCCGGCGGATTCTCCCATTCTCCTGCTCGCCGCGACCTCGGAAATCCTGCCGCTGACCGAGGTCGACGACAACGTCGAGACCAAGCTCGCCCAGCAGATCAGCCAGGTTCCGGGCGTCGCCCAGATCAACATCGGGGGCCAGCAGAAGCCTGCCATCCGCATCCAGCTCGATCCCGCCAAGCTCGTGGCCAAAGGGCTGTCGCTCGAGGATGTGCGCACGCCGCTCTCGGTCACGACCGTGGATGAGCCCAAGGGCGCGATCGACAGCGGCGCGCGCTCTTTCACGATTTACACCAACGATCAGCTCGTCCGTTCCAAAGATTGGAACAACGTCATCGTCGCCTACCGCAACGGCGCTCCGTTGCGGGTGAGCGATATCGGCCAGGCGGTGACCGGACCGCAGGACACGAAGCAGGCGGCCTGGGCCGATGGCAAGCGCAGCGTCTTCCTCGTCATCTACAAGCAGCCGGGCGCAAACGTCATCGATATCGTGAACAAGATCAAGGCTGAGCTTCCGCGCATCAAGGCTTCGATGCCGCCGGCGATCGACATCTTCACGTTGAGCGACCGCACGCAGACGATCCGCGCCTCTGTTCACGACGTGCAGTTCACGCTGCTGCTGACCGTCGCGCTCGTGGTGATGGTGATCTTCCTCTTTCTGCGAAGTTTATGGGCGACGATCATCCCGAGCGTCGCGGTGCCGCTGGCGCTGCTCGGCGCCTGCGCGCTGATGTGGGTCGCCGGCTACAGCCTCGACAATCTGTCGCTGATGGCGCTGACGATTTCGGTCGGCTTCGTCGTCGACGACGCGATCGTGATGCTCGAGAACATCACCCGCTACGTCGAAGAGGGCGAGGAGCCGTTCGCCGCCGCGCTGAGGGGCTCGCGCGAGATCGCCTTCACCATCGTGTCGATCAGCGTTTCGTTGATCGCGGTGTTGATTCCGCTCCTGCTGATGGGCGGCATCATCGGCAGGCTGTTCCGGGAATTCGCGGTGACTCTGTCGATGACGATCGCCGTGTCGGCCTTGGTGTCGCTGACGCTGACGCCGATGATGGCCTCGCGCTTCCTGGCTGCGTCGAAGGACGCCCGCCATGGGCGGCTCTATGCCCGGAGCGAGCGCGGCTTTGCGGCATTGCTGAAGGGCTATGAGCGCGGTCTCGACCTCGCGCTCGAATTCCGCTTCGTCACGCTGCTGGTCTTCTTCACGTTTCTCGCGCTTTCGATCTACCTCTTCGTGGTGATCCCAAAGGGGTTCTTCCCGCAACAGGATACCGGGCTGATCACCGGCGTATCCCAGGCCGCGCAAGACGTCTCCTTCGCGGAAATGGCGCGGCGACAGGTGGCGCTCGGCGCGATCGTCCTCAAGGATCCGGCCGTCGCTCATGTCGCGATGTCCATCGGCGGCACGGGCAACGCGCTCAACGCCGGCCGGCTCTTCATTACTCTGAAGCCGCGCGGCCAGCGCACGGCGACCGCGGATCAGATCATCGCGCGATTGGGCCCGCAGCTCGACAAGGTCGAGGGCGCGAAATTGTTCATGCAAGTCGCACAGGACTTGACCGTCGGCGGGCGCGCCTCGCGCACCCAGTATCAATACACTTTGCAGGGATCCGATCCCGATGCGCTGAATGTATGGGCGCCCAAGATGCTCGCCAAGTTGCAGACCTTGCCCGAGCTGCGCGACGTCGCCACCGACCAGCAGACGGCGGGCGCGACGCTGACCTTGACTTTCGATCGCGACGAGGCGTCCCGATACGGACTGACGGCTCAGACGATCGACGATACGCTTTACGACGCCTTTGGCCAGCGCCAGATCGCCCAATATTTCACCCAGCTCTCCAGCTATGAAGTGATCATGGAGGTCTTGCCGAGCTTGCAGGACGATCTGGCCACGCTCGACAGGATATTTCTGAAGTCGCCGACGACAGGTGGCGAGGTGCCGCTCTCGGAGTTCGCGAAATGGACGACGACGCCCATCCAGCCTTTGTCGATCAGCCATCAGGGCCAGTTCCCGTCGGTAACGATCAGCTTCAATCTGGCGCCCGGCGTGGCGCTCGGGCAGGCGACTGACGCGGTCCAGCGCGCCCGGGACGAACTACAGCTTCCGGCGACCATCATCGCCAGCTTCCAGGGCAACGCGCAGGCATTCCAGGATTCGCTCGCGACGGTGTGGCTTCTGATCCTCGGCGCGCTGGTGGTCGTCTACCTGATCCTCGGCATTCTCTACGAAAGCTACATCCATCCGATCACGATCATCTCGACCCTGCCCTCGGCCGGCGTCGGGGCTCTTGCAACGCTGATGCTGTTTCACTTTGACTTCAGCTTGATCGCACTCATCGGCATTATCCTGCTGATCGGCATCGTGAAGAAGAACGGCATCATGCTGGTCGATTTCGCAATGGTCGCCGAGCGGGACGATCAGCTGTCGGCGCAGGACGCCGTGCGCCGCGCTGCGCTTCTGCGCTTTCGACCGATCATGATGACCACCATGGCGGCGATGCTCGGCGGGGTGCCCCTCATGCTCGGAACGGGCACCGGCTCAGAACTCAGACAACCGCTCGGCTACGCTATTGTGGGCGGCCTCCTCGTGAGCCAGGCCCTGACGCTGTTCACGACGCCGGTCATTTATATCTATCTCGATCGGTTGTCGGACTGGATATCAAGTTGGCGATCGCCAGCGCCTAATCCGCAGCCTCAACCGCAAGTCGCCCCTAAAGCTGCCTCGGTCGCGGAAGCTCGCGGCTCATCGGTGTGATCGCGACCAATTGCGTCTCTTGCGCCATTTCGGGGGGTTGGTCCCCGCACTCTTGGCGATCAAGGGAACTCATCTTCAACCAACTGGCGGCGCGACCCTCCGCGTCGCCGCCGCTGCGAGCGCCCTCTGAATCGCGCTGATCCAGGTCCGACACGCGGAAGGGCTTTCGAATGAGGACGGTTTCCGGTCCCAACGAAACGCCGCTCAATGCATCGCCCGTCACGAAAACATGCGGGACAAAGCCGCTTCGGAGAATCTCTTTGACCGCCGCGATGCCGCTCGCTTCGCCGAGTCCGACGTCGACGATCATCAGATCCGGGCGCCAATGCGAAGCGGCGGCCACTGCCTTGGCGACATTGGTCTCCACGGCGCAGACCGCGTGGCCGAGACCCTCGAGCGTTTCCGCAAGCAATCCACCGATCATCGCGTCGTCCTCCACGACGAGGGTGCGAAGCGCTTTCATCGAATAACCTCCCCGCCCCGGGGTTGTAGGATAGACGTGTCTCGAAGCCATGATACGGACCGCCCGTCGCGAAGAGCACCCTCGGAAACTACTCATGCCGCGGCTGGCTGGCAGCAGCGTCTAATTTTCGCCGCCTAAGGACGCTCCCGCGAGAAGAGCGGCGACAGCGTGAGTGCGGCGTGTCGCCGGAAAAAGCTTGCCCCCCCGCCACAGCGACCCGTCAACCTCGACGCTTGGAGCCGACCGCGCGCGCGATTCCCGAGTGCGCCGCTCGAAGACGAATGCGGCGAACCCGACCGCACAAAGAACGGCCGAGTTCACCAGCAGTGCGCCTGCGGCGCCAAGCATGGGCGCGGAGTAAATCCAAAGAGCGACGAGCGCGCAGCCCAGAGCAGTCACGGTGCAGAGAAGAGCGAACAGCTGCAAGAGTTCGATGCGCGCGAAATATCCCGTCGGTCCCGGCTCGGCACGCGCTGCGCCGGCCTGAAGCGATGCGAGAGCAATCTTGACGAGATCGCTCGCTGAAGAGGCTTGGCTCACCGCCGAAGCACGCGAGCGCCGATGTAGCCGATCCCGACCGCGATCATCAACGCGACAAAGGGCTGCTTTTCGACGAAGACGCTGATTGCCTTGGCCGAGCGCTCGCCTTCCGCTCCCGCCTGTTGGCGGAGGCTCCGCACGCCCCGATCAATTTGGTCGGCGGCGTTCTGAACTGTGTTCGTCGCTCCGCCTTTGATGTGCTCGATCAGGCTCGCGACGTCGCGCTTCAACGCGACAAGATCCTCGCGAAGCACCGCGAGATCCGGATCTGCGTTCATCGATGCGCTCATGTCCGCCAGTCTCCCATCGTCGCGAAACCTTCGGCCACGGCGATGCAGAGGCGACTATGATTGAGGTCTCCCGGCTGGGGAAGATTCGGAAATTACTCATCCCCGGGCTTGCGTTCCAAACTCGCGGAGGAGTCGTCTGCTCTTGAATGGGTCGTAATCGCGTGCAAATTTTGCTATTGGCTCTTGCCCCTTCCATTGGAGCGTTGCTCTTCGAGAAAAATCGCCGAATGCCTGGACGACATCCGCATCAACCCAAGACGGATCGACCGCGTTGGCTTCAAAGGCCTATCTCCGCCAGCAGCCGCGTGGAATTTCCGATCGTCGCTATCGGCGCCTCGGCCGGCGGCCTTGACGCCTGCAGGAAGCTTTTGGACGCGCTTCCGCCGACCAACGGCATGGCCTTCATCATCGTGCAGCACCTCGACCCGAGCCACGATAGCATGCTGGTGGATCTGCTTGCGGGCCATACGTCGATGCCGGTCCTGCTGGCGACCGACGGAATGGCGATCGAACGCGAGCGCGTCTATGTCATTCCGCCTGGCGTCTATCTCTCGGCCGACGACAAGGGAGCGTTGCGGCTTTCGAAGCCGCAGGCGCGACATGGCGCGCGACTCCCTTTCGACTTCCTGTTGAATTCTCTGGCTCGCGAATATGGGGCGCGCGCTGTCTGCGTGGTCCTTTCGGGAACCGGCGCCGACGGCAGCCTCGGCCTGAAAGCGGTCAAGGACAAAGGCGGCCTCGTCATCGCGCAGGACTTCAGCGAAGCCGACTACGACGGCATGCCCCGCAGCGCCATCGCAACCGGAGCAGTGGATCTCGTGCTCCGCGCCGCAAAAATCGCCGAGGCGCTGGTCGCGCGCGAACGAGGCCGCGTCTTTGTGCCCGAGCCGCCGAAATCCCGCGCGCAAAAGTCGCTGGAGGATTTGCTGCCGGACATTATCGCTCTCCTGCGCACGAAGACGGTCCACGACTTCTCGCTTTACAAGCACGGGACGCTCGAGCGGCGCGTCGAGCGGCGTATGGCCCTGGCGGGGGTCAAAACCGCCGCCAAGTATCTCGACCTCTTGCTTCGCGACGCCAACGAACGCGATCAGCTCTCCAGGGATTTGCTGATCAACGTCACGGGCTTCTTTCGGGACGCGGCCGTTTTCGATTTTCTGGCCAAGAGCGTTATTCCCGACCTTGTGCGCGACCACCCGCTCGATCGACCGCTGAGAATCTGGGTCGCCGGTTGCAGTTCCGGCGAGGAAACCTATTCCCTCGCCATGCTTTTTCGCGAGCAGATCGACGCTTCGAAGCGCGAGATCAAATTGCAGATATTCGCAAGCGACGTCGATCCCGACGCGGTGGCGAGCGCTCGCGACGGCCTCTATCCCGACTCGATCGAGGCCGACGTTTCGCCAAAGCGATTGGCCCGGTTTTTCTCCAAGGAGGATCGCAATTATCGGGTCTCGGCCGAACTGCGCTCGAACGTCGTGTTCACGGTGCATGACGTGCTCGCCGACCCGCCATTCGCGCGTCTCGATTTCGTGTCGTGTCGCAACCTTCTGATCTACCTTCTGCCGGAGGCGCAGGCCAAGGTCATCTCGATCATCCACTTCGCGTTGCGCGACGGCGGCCTTTTGCTGGTCGGCGACGCCGAGACGATCGGGGTGGCCGACGGTCGGTTCGCCGTCATCTCCAAACCTCAGCGCATTTACCGGCGCGTCCGCGTCGCCCGACCGGGCGATTTCGGTCTGTCCTCGGGCGCCGGCGACGGCTCCCGGCTGCGCGCGCGTCCTGGCCCGGCGCCCGTGCCTTCGCGCCAGATCGAGCTCGCCGAACTGTGTCGACGAATGGTCTTGGAAGCCTACGGTCCGGCTGCGGTGTTGATCAACGGCAAACTCGAATGCCTCCACTTCCAAGGACCGATAGATCGTTATCTCAAGGTCGCATCGGGCCGCCCCGCGCATGAATTGATCGCCATGGCGCGCGAGGGCGTGCGCACGAAGCTGAGATCGGCGGTCCAGCGCGCGCTGCGCGAGAACGTGCGAGTCGTCGTGCCCGGCGGGCGGACGAAAGGCGAGGCCGGCGCCTCGCCATTCAGCATCGTCGTCACGCCGGCGCCGAGTGAGCGCGAAGACTTGTTGCTGGTCTGCTTTGTCGAGGAGCCGGAGCCCCAGGTCGCCGCGGGCGGCAGCATAGCGCCGGCTGACGTTCCGCGCGTTGTTGAGCTCGAACGGGAGCTCGAAGCGACAAAAAACGAACTCCAGAACACCATCCGCAACCTCGAGATCTCGAGCGAAGAGCAAATGGCGGTCAACGAGGAGGCGTTGTCGGTCAACGAGGAATATCAGTCGACGAACGAGGAACTGCTCGCCTCCAAGGAGGAGCTTCAATCGCTCAACGAGGAGCTGACCGCACTCAACAGCCAACTCCAGGAAACGCTCGAACGTCAGCGCACGACCGCGGACGATTTGCAGAACGTCCTTTACAGCACCAAGGTCGCGACGATTTTCCTCGACACGCGCTTCAACATCCGCTTTTTCACGCCCGCGACAAAAGCGCTTTTCAACGTGATTTCAAGCGACGTGGGCCGCCCGCTCGCGGACCTCAAATCGCTCGCCGCCGACGACGCTCTCCTCGACGAGGCCGAAACAGTCCTTAAGCGTCAAACGCCGGTCGAGCGGGAAATCCAGGGTCAGAACGGCGCATGGTTCGTGCGCCGGATCATGCCGTACCGCGCCAGCGACGAGAAGACCGAAGGCGTCGTCATCACCTATGAAGACGTAACCGAACGGCGGCGCACGGCGGATGCGCTGAGCGCCGCCACGCGTCAGGCCGAATTGGCGAACATCGCCAAGACGCGCTTTCTTGCAGCGGCGAGCCACGATCTGCGACAGCCATTGCAATCGCTCGCCCTCCTCCAGGGCTTGCTGGCAAAGCGAGTCGTCGGTGAACGGGCTCAGCAGTTAGTCCAAGGCATCGATGAAGCTTTGGGCGCCATGACCGGCATGCTGAATACGCTGCTCGACATCAATCGGATCGAAGTGGGCGCCGTTGAGCCCGAAATCGTCGACGTCCCCGTGAACGGCCTGTTCGACCGTCTGAGGGACGAATTGACCTACCACGCGCAGGCGGCAGGCCTCGGTTTACGCATCATGCCCTGCGCGCTGTCCATTCGAAGCGATCCGGGGCTGCTCGAGCAGATGATCCGCAACCTGATCTCGAACGCCCTGAGATACACCAAGCGCGGCAGGGTCCTCGTGGGATGCCGACGGCGCGATGGCAAATTGCGCATCGAGATCTGGGACACCGGGATCGGCATCCCCCAGTCGGAGTTGCGGGCGATCTTCGACGAATACCATCAGGTGGACAACCCCGCCCGCCAGCGAAGCCAAGGCCTGGGCCTGGGGCTCTCGATCGTCAAAAGCCTGGGCGAACTGCTCGGCCATCCGATCCGGGTGCGCTCGCTGCACGGAAAGGGGTCGGTCTTCTCGATCGAGGTCCCACTGACGCCGGGCGGCGTCCCTTCGCCGCCTGACCGCGGTGCGCGGCCGGCGGAGAATGGTCCCACGCAAACGGCGCCGCGCACTGGAGCGATCCTGATCGTTGAGGACGACCCGGAAATTCGCGAGCACCTCGAGCTGTTCCTGAACGAAGAGGGCTATCAGACTTCGGCGGCCGTCGATGGCCACGACGCCCTGGAATTGCTGGCGCGCGGGACGACGCGACCCGATCTGGTGGTCGCCGACTACAATTTGCCACACGGCATGAACGGGGTTCAAGTCTGTCAGAAACTGAGGCAGGAGCTCGATCGGCAAATTCCATTCATCATTCTAACCGGCGATATTTCCACTGAGACCCTGCGCGATATCGCCCTGCACGACTGCGTTCATCTCGACAAGCCCGTCAAACTGAACGATTTGATGCGGGCGATCGAGAAGCTTCTGGCCAAGCCGCCCGACGCGCACGTCCTAACTCCTCGTCACTCTGCTGAAACCCCAAGCGCTTCGGGCGCTGCTGCGATCATCGTCGTCGACGATGACGACCAGGTTCGTGAGGCGATACGCGCCGTGCTCGAGGACGATGGCCGCGTCGTCGAATCCTATGCAAGCAGCGAGGCGTTTCTTGACGCCTTTGATCCCGGCAAATCCGCATGCCTGCTGATCGACGCCTATCTGCCGGGAATGAGCGGGCTCGAATTGCTCGAGAAGCTCCATGACGAGGGCCATCGCTTGCCGGCGATCATGATCACCGGCAACGCCGACGTGCCGATGGCGGTTCAAAGCCATGAAAGCGGGCGCACTGGATTTCATCGAAAAGCCGATCGGCCGCGAGGAACTCATCGCAAGCATCGAGCGGGCTCTCGAACTGTCGCAGGATTCGAGCAAGTTGCTGAAGCTGCGAGAATCGGCGTCGGCTCACCTCGCGGGTCTCACGGCGCGACAACGCGAGGTGATGGATAGGGTGCTCGCCGGCCAGCCCAGCAAGAACATCGCAGCCGACCTCGGCATCAGCCAGCGCACGGTCGAGAACCACCGCGCCTCGATCATGAAGAGAACCGGGTCGAAGTCGCTGCCCGCGCTGGCCCGGCTGGCGCTTCTGGCGTCGGGCGGAGAAGAGGAGCCGTCGACGGCGCTCTGAGAAGCGGCGGCGCTTGCGCCTTCAACCCGCGAGAATATGGCCGAAAGCCGCGAGCGGACGAATGCGATCACACACGAGCTTGGTCGTGGCTAAGATTGGCGCCGAAAGGATAGCGCCGGGGACGCCCCACAGCCAAAACCAGAACACGAAAGAGAAGACCACGTCAGCCACGCCGAGAGCTGATCATTCGCCGCTCTGATCAATAGAGAAAGAATGACCAAAAGATCAATTCTGGCGCCCAGAGGCCCGCTGAATTAGGTCGGCTATGAGTAATAAAGACGCTTACCGTTCGGATCGATAGGCGACTAACTGGCGAACAGCGACGGGCGAGTTGCGCCTTGCACCGTGCAGGAGGTATATATGTCACGAATGAGTGTTGTTCTCTCAGCCGCAGTATAGCTCTGTGCATCATCCAAAATAGACTTTGCAGACCAAAACGGCCTGGTCACTGGAGCGGTAGGGGGCGCGGTTGCAGGGGCTGTTGTTGGCGGTACGGTCGGCGCGGTAGTGGGCGGCGTCGGGGGCGAGGCAATAGGAAACTCCGTCACCAATCACAGAAACTATCAACGCGGCTACGCCTTTCACCCTATCAACACTACCACCACCACTACGCTCAATACTGATCGACAGACGGCGTGGAAGAGAGGACGGCGTCGGGCACAGGGTTCGCCGGCGGAGGAATATGGCGACTGGCTCTCGATGAATAAGGCGCGCCGCGATCACCGATGCGTGCGTCGCCGCGTCCGCGCAAATCTCCGCGACCGGATCCAGGTGGAACGCGCAGCGCTCCTTGCAGAGGACGGCCAGTGCCTGAAACGGATGCCGCGTCGTCGATCCCGCCGATCCATATAGAAGAAACGATCCAGTCGATCGCTGGGCTCCACGCCGATCACCATGCGAACGCCACGCAACATCAACGCCTCGTCGACCGCATCACATACCTATTGGGCAGCGCCAACTTCATCTCGGGGCTGACAGTCTTCGTTGTCGGCTGGGTGAGTTTGAACGGCCTGGAAGCGGCTCTTGGTTATCGCGCGCTCGACTCACCTCCCTTTGCATGGCTGGCGGGCGCAGCATCGCTGGTGTCTCTCTATTTGGTCATCCTGATCCTCACGACGCAAAGAGGAGACGATCGCCTTACGCAGCGCCGGGAACTCCTCAATCTGGAGCTGACGATCCTGGGTGAGCAGAAGATCGCCAAGGTGGTCGCCCTGCTTGAGGAGCTTCGGCAGGACAGCGCGCACCTCCGCAATCGGGTCGATGAACTGGCCGAAGCGATGTCCCAACGCGCGGACACTCAATCAGTGATAGACGCAATCCAAGAAACGCGATCCGAATTCGCGCACGTGTCGCGCAAAGCAGAAGGCGTCTAGTCTAGACGAATTCAGTCGACCTTGCGCGAACCAATAAATAACAGGCTTCGAGCGCGAAATGGTTAACAGCGGCTTCGACAGGTAGAATATGTCGGCTGACCGGTGGGCGATCAATACGAAGAACTGCTAGACAGGAAACAATAGATGCTGAATAGTACGCCATAACGCGTGGGAAACAACTCACTGAGCGAGCGAGCGAGGTCTCCGAAGGAGAGATCGGCGGCTACGCCGAAGGTAAAGACGCGACTTGCGATGGAATAGATCTGGCGAGTCTAAGGGCGACATGAGGTTATACGATAAAGCGGCGAGGTCAATGAGCAGAAAAGAAAAGAAAAGAAAAAGAAAAAGAAGAAAAAAGAAAAAGAAGGATATATAACAGAGACTCCAGAGACCACACCGACTCCGACCAAGCTCAGCCTAACAACAGTAGACGAGAAAGAGGCAAGGCAGCGCAGCTAAGCTAGCAGTGTACAAGCACGACGCAGCAAGTCCACTGGCGGCCGTCGGCGGTCCGAAACCTGCTCGGCCCGACAGCCGTACTGAGTAGTTTCCGATCCTCCCCTACACGATACCGTCCGATTAGGTTGGCCCACATCATCTGCGCGTGCACCCCCCACAGGAGTATTGCGACCGCGTCGAAGTTCCTTGACGAAATCGTGCTGTTTAGAACGGAGAGCTTAGCTGAAGACTGCGAACGCAACGACATACTACGTGAAGAGCGAGACCGCGGATGGATCGCACAATAGTATCGCTTGCTGTGAACGACGCCAGGTCTACGAGAACCTGGAGGATCAACGCAAAATGGGGCGCAATGCATGGGTCGAGGATGCGGAGGGAAAGGTTCTCGACGAAATGACTTTTCAACCAAAATAGCGGCTTTGTCACGAAACGGCGGGTCGTCTGCGGGTGGCGCAATGCGAACTCGATAGAGGCCGACGTTTCGTCAGAGTGACTGGTCAGGCAGTATTTGATATGGGTGCGCTCGTTGCACGGAA
This sequence comes from uncultured Alphaproteobacteria bacterium, assembly GCA_963782255.1. GTDB lineage: Bacteria > Pseudomonadota > Alphaproteobacteria > Rhizobiales > Beijerinckiaceae > Roseiarcus. The sequence continues at coordinate 22,812 of CAWAIS010000002.1, forward strand.
AGGGGTCTGTATTCTCGATCGAGGTCTCACTGACGTCGGGCGGCGTCTCTTCGACGTCTGACCGTCGTGCGCGGCCGGCGGACGATGGTCCCACGTAATGGCGGCGCGCAATGGAGCGATCCTGATCATTGAGAACGAATGATGACCAGGTTCGCGAGGCGATACGCGCGGTGCTCGAAGACGATGGCCGCGTCGTCGAATCCTATTCGAGCAGCGAAGCGTTTCTTGACGCTTTTGACCCCGGCAAATCCGCATGCCTGCTGATCGACGCCTATCTGCCGGGCATGAGCGGGCTCGAATTGCTCGACAAGCTCCATAGCGAGGGCCATCGCTTGCCAGCGATTATGATCACCGGCAGCGCCGATGTGCCGATGGCGGTTCAAGCCATGAAAGCGGGCGCGCTCGATTTCATCGAAAAGCCGATCCGTCGCGAGGAGCTCATCGCAGGCATCGAGCGGGCTCTCGAACTGTCACAAGATTCGAGCAAGCTGCTGAGGCTGCGAGAATCAGCGTCAGCTCACCTCGCGGGTCTCACGCCCCGACAACGCGACGTGATGGATAGGGTGCTCGCGGGCCAGCCCAGTAAGAACATCGCCGCCGACCTCGGCATCAGCCAGCGCACGGTCGAGAACCACCGCGCCTCGATCATGAGGCGAACCGGGTCGAAGTCGCTGCCCGCGCTGGCCCGGCTGGCGCTTCTCGCGTCGGGCGGAGAAGAGGAGCCGTCGATGGCGCGTCGGTAAGACGCTGCGGTTGCGCGTTCAACCCGCGAGAATGTGGCCTAGAGCCGCGAGCGGACGAATGCGATCACACACGAGCTTGGTCGTGGCTAAGATTGGCGCCGAAAGGATAGCGCCGGGGACGCCCCACAGCCAAAACCAGAATACGAAAGAGAAGACCACGAAAACCGGATTGAGGGTGAATCGTTTTGCGAGAAGCATCGGCGTCGCCGTCTCGCCCTCGATGACATGGATGGCGACATAAAGCGCCGCCGGGAGTAGGGCTTGCCAGGTCGAGGCGATCGTGAGCGAGCCGGCGAAAAGGAAAATGAAAAAGCCCGCGGCGGGACCGAGAATCGGAACATAGTTCAGAATGAATGCGACGGTTCCCCATAAAACGGGATCGCCGACTCCGGTCGACCACATGACAAGGGCGGTCGCGGCGCCGACAAGCGCGTTCATCAGGGTGATTGTGAGGAGATAGGCGGAAATGTCGCGTTCGATCTGCTGCGAGATGTCGACCGCCTGCCGCTTGCTGGCAAATCTGGGCAAGACCTCGACGAGCCGCCGCAGGAAACTGTCCCCCGCCACAAGCAGGAAGTAGAGAAACAACACGGTGGTGAACAGCCCGCCGGCGAAGCTTCTGGTCCCGGCAAAGACGCTCGACAGGATCGCTCCGCCGTCCAAGGGTCCGGGCGAGGTTTGCTGCGGACCCGCGGCGCCGAAACTATTGGCTGCCGCGAGAAAGGTTCGAAGCGTCTTGATCGGCGCATCGAGAAAGCGCAGTCGCTCCTCTATGCGAGGAATGCCCTCAGGCAGCTTGGCTATCCACGCTTCGGCAGGCCCGGAAATAGCGGCGCCAAGTCCGACGATCGTCGCCAACACGACAAGAATGAGCAAAATCGATCCCAGAACCTTGGGCACACGCAACCGTTCGAGCGCGCGCAAGGCGGGCTGCATCAGAAGATTGAGCATGACCGCGAAGATCATCGGCAGAACGATGTCTCTGGCCACATAGGCCGTCGTCAAAATCGCAAGAAAGAACAGGCCGCCAAGAAAGAAGGTCTTCGCATCGGACGGCAGAGGCATATCCGCCAATAATTCTTCGGGCGCTTCAATCTCAGGCGGCTGATCCGAATCCAACATGGCGAAGCTCCGGATCAATCCCTCACTCGCTTAAGCGCGGATACCGCAATCCGAGTTTCGCTAACGGCCCACAAACCAGAGCGCGATTGCGACGGCCACGTCGACGCCAGGAGCGCCACAGAGCCACCCGGCGCTGCAAGTACGCAGAGCGGACTGGCGGCTCGGCGCGCACGTTTGCCTGGCGACACTGCGCGTCGGCGCTGATCAGCGTCGCATACGGCGACGACAACGCTAGCGGCGCCAGCCCCAGCGCCCACCCCATCCGCCGCGCCAGCGGCCTCCGCCGCGAACTAGCCTTAGAACCAAAAGCAGCAACAGCGCGCCAACAGTCGCGTTGATGATCGCGGCGACAATGCCCACGCCGAGGTGGACGCCGAGTTGAGGCAGCAACCACCCGCCGATAAAGGAACCTACGACGCCGATGATAAGGTCATTGATGATCCCGTATCCAGTGCCTTGCACGATCTGCCCGGCTAACCATCCTGCAATGAGGCCGACCGCCAGTATGACGATGAGACTTTCACTCGACATGACAACCTCTTCATATTCTCGATGGCGCGAACCGCCGCGATTCCAATGAGTCAAAAAAGCCCGGGAGCCGCCATGACAGCCCATCAGTCTTCCGCGAGGCCTTGTTGAGCCGAGGTCGCGGAAGCGTCGGCGGCGGAAAGCAGACACGCGCCGCCGGACGCGACAAAAACGCCTCGCCGGTCGAACACTTGGCGGTCTCTGTTCCGGCGGTCGACGATGGCGAAGGCGTCAAAGTCGTGAACTCTACAAGTTCACACCGCCGAGGCCGCCGACAAGCCAAAGCACCACGACAACGACGAGGAGCAGACCAAGAACGCTTCCCAGCCCTGAGCCTCCGTAGCGGCCATGAGCATAGTAACCTCCGCCGCCAAAGAGAAAAATCAAGACGAGGATAATTAGAATTGTGCTCATGACATCGCCTCTCGTCAACTTTTGATCGCACCGATCACGCCGGGGGTATCAATTACTTCTTCACCGCGTCGCGCACCGCGTCGTTCAAGCCGCCGACAGCGTTCTGAATCTTGCCGACGGCCTTGTCGGTCTGGCCGTCGCTCTGCAACTTGGCGTCGCCGATAGCCTTGCCAACGGCCTCTTTCGCGGCGCCTTTGATTTCCTTGATCGAACCGGCGACTCTGTTCTTGTCCATGAATGGGCTCCTTGCGTATTGCGAAGACGCGTGACGGCGCTTGACTTGCCGCCACTCGGGTCCGCCATTTGAGACGGTAGGGGAGAAATTCGGGAGCGGGCAGCCTCGGAAACTACTCACTCGACGGGGCCACGCACCTTGGCGACTTCAGAGCGAATGACCCGATTGCGCGACGGCGACGCGACGCGCCTGCGTCCGACCATCCCACCCTTGTTCCCGCCAAGTCCAATCAAGCCGCTCTCGAGTTCGAACAGAGAGGGCCGGGACGCCGCGCCATCCCGGTAAAGGTCGCAGATTTACGCGGTTAGCGACGCGTTGCTGCCCCCAACCGGAGTCGCGCCGCCGCCTCGAGTTCTTCGGCGAAAGCTAGGGCGGAGGTGAGGACCGCGGTTTCGTTTGCAGTCGCCGATCCTTGGTCCTGGATGCCGATCGGAAATTCCATGTGGTCCGCGTCCGCGTTCACTTTCACGCCGTAGAGGACCCGGTGATTGAGCTGTTCTTCAACTTTCTTCAATTCGATGTTTGCCATCATCATTCTCCTTTGAGCGTATCGACCCGAAAGCGGCGCACCGCTTGGGTCCTCAACGCGAGGCGTTCGTCATTAGCGGCAAAGGGAGGCGGCCATGCCAAGATCCAGCCCAGAGCTTCTTGACACCCGGGTTCCTGATCGTCGAAATCGACCTCACGACAATCGGCTCCGTTTCCCCAACCGTCCGGATTGCAGGCGATCCTCCTCGATGAGCGCCGCTCAAGGTTGCGGCCGCGAGAACGGCGCAGATGGCGGCTGCTGAAAAAGCCAATCGCAACTGAACGGCGTTTCCTTGGTGCATGGGTCCATCGCCTTGCGTAGCCGGTCGCCCTCGCCTTCAACATCACGCCTGACGAATTCAAGTCCGCGCATGTCTTCGGAGCGTTGGCGATTGGACAGCCGCGACCTCGAAGAAACAAGCGTCGGAAACTACTCAAGCCAATCGGCGAGAGGGCGCCTACGCGTGGACTTTGCGAGCGCACTCAATGGGAGCGGCGTTGGCGCGTGCACCCTGGATTCGGGTCAAACTGTTTGCGTTCCCTTTGAGCCGTCGTGTGGCTCATTTTCGTCTTGAACCGGCCGCGAACCGTCTCCGAACCGGTAGACCGCAGGCGCAAGCCGAAATGCGCTTGGCGCCCTGCCCCCGCGCCTCACTCGGCGTAGGTTTCCGAGTCTCCCGCAATGGTTCGCTTGGCGGCTACAAGAAACGTCTCAGGCAGTTCGGCCGGCCGCCCAAGCTGTTCGGCGGGCCGACGGACGCGGATCGTTCTGTTTCAAGAGACGGCGGGCGGCGGCCGCTTCCCTCGCCGCTTAGGGCACTTTGTTGTCGCCCGCCTCTGGGCAACCTGAGATCGTGCTGAGAAAGAGGAGTTGCAGCATGTCGATGTCTCTTCGAAATTCAGTCTTAGCCGGCTTGGCCGCGCCAAGCCTTGCCGCTTGCTCGACGACGGGCGAAAGGGTGAGCGGGGTCGGTGTCGGCGCGGTCTCCGGCGGCGCGATCGCTGGTCCGGCGGGCGCCGTCGTCGGCGGCGTTGTGGGCGGGGTGACGGGTCCTGCGGTCGCGACGAGCATGGGCGTCCCACATCGTCACCATACCACCACTACCATCACTATCATCACTATCATCACTATCATCACTATTCGTGAGCGCCGCGGCGCGGGCTCTGCGCCCGCGCTTCCCCGTGGCACGACAAGGTGCGGACAAGCGCGTCGAACAATGTCGGACGAACACTGAACGCCTCGTTCCGCGAGGCGGCGATTGTATGCTCGTCAGCGCCAAATTCGCGCTATGCTTAACGCAACGTAGGAGCGAGGTTCCATGCATCAAGACGCTGCATTCACCGCGATCCACCGCGCTCTCATGCGCTTGCTCCCGATTTGGCCGAGACGGTTGAGGGCCACACGAAGATCGCGAATATGGTGCGGGATATCATGAAATCGCTCGACGAAGAGGGTCTGCGTTTCGTAAGCGCGAAGGAGAATTGATCATGCCCGTAGAGGCTCGATCGACGCCGAAGAGTCCGGCCGCGGCACAGCCCGGCAAAAAGGCGGCGGCTGAAATTTCGAACTGTGACGTGAGCGGTCCAACCGACCCATTCGCATAAGGCCCCAAACCATATCGCAGGTTATTTCCGCTCTGAAGGGCTTCGCGATCGAGGCGAGCGACGGCAGGATCGGAACTGTCGTCGATTATCTGTTCGACGATGCGTCGTGGAAAGTGCGCTGGCTCGTCATCGATTGCGGGACCTGGCTGACAGGGCGCAAGGTGCGCATCCATCCATCAGCCATTTCGCGAGAAAACCTCGAACGGCGACAATTCGTTGTTGCGCTGACGAAGGCCCAGGTCGAAGACAGCCCGGAACTGGCCGATCTCGCAGCAAATGGAGAATCAGCTTTACAGTTATTACGGCTGGGACCCGTTTTGGGGCGGCCCCAATCTCTCAGCAATCCCTGGCGCGATGGCTTCGCCCTTGATGGCGCCGCCCTATTTGGGCCTGGGTCCAACCGACGAGGCCGAGGCTCGCGGCGACGACCCGACTTTGCGGGGAGCAGATCCGCATCTGCGCAGCGTCGTCGAAGTGACCGGATAACGTGTTCACGCCGTCGACGGCGAAATCGGCCACGTCGAGAACTCTCATGATCGACGACGCCAATTGGAGCATCCACTATTTCATCGTCGACACCCGGAATTGGTGGTTTGGAACGCGCGTGCTGATGTCGCCGCTCGCGGTGAAGACGATCGATTGGTTCGACCGCCATGTCGGGCTCAACGTGTCTCGCGAACTCGTGAAGGCGGGCCCGCCCTGGGACCCGCTCGTTGCGTTCAATGACGAATATGCAAAGCGGCTCCACACGCACTTATGGGTGGCCCGGATCACGGGCCTAGTTCGTCGTTTCCAAAGTTCGAATCATATCAAGCGGCGTTGTCGAGTTTATAGGACCAAGTATGGACGACAGGGTGTCGGTTGAACTCGTCCATTGCGGCGATGATGCGCTCCTTGAGTTCCTGTTTCGATGCGACTCGGATGTGGCGCAGGACGGAGCGGGCAAGCTTGGAAAAGAAGCCCTCGACGAGATTGAGCCAGGAGCCGTGCTTGGGCGTGAAAGTGAATTCGAAGCGGCCGGCGGGCTGCTCGGCGAGCCAAGCTTTGGTTTCCCTGGAAATGTGCGCGGAATGATTGTCGAGGATCAGCTTGATCGCCGTGTGGGCTGGATAGGCGGCGTCGAGAAGCTGGAGAAATTCGATGAATTCGCGGCTACGGTGGCGATCCTTGACCAGAGCGTGAACCGCGCCGGTGAGCAGGTCGATGCCGGCCAGCAAGCTGACCGTGCCGTGGCGTTTATATTCATGATCGCGCGCGAAGGTCGCGTGCGCGCCGGGCTCGGGCGGCAGATCCGGGGCGGTCGTGGCGATCGCCTGGATGCCGGGTTTTTCGTCATAGGAGACGATCGCCACCGCGTCGCTCGGCTTCTTCTTCGATGCGGCCGCGGTCTCTTTAATGATCTTGACCTCGCGGTAGACGCACAGAACTTCCGCCATCTTGGCTTTGAACTCGGGGTCGCGGCGTTCCAGGTAGTAGCGCACCTTGTGCGGCTTGACCTCTTGCTCATTGAGTATCTTGCACAAAGTGCCCTGAACCAGCTTGCCAAGGCAGGCGTGCCCTTCGGCTGGTCCGTGCTCGCGCGCGTGACGAGCCAGAAGCCGCGTCGTCCACAATTCGTGCGGATAGCCCAAGTCCTTCGCCTTGCGGCAGGCCAGAGAGACCAGCCACGTCCTGGCCTCGGCAGTGATCGTCGGCTCCTTGCCCGGCCGGGGACGATCGTCGAGCGCCGCCATTGGACCATAGGCCAGCGCCCGCTCAACGCAGCGCTGGACCGTCTGATGATGCACCCCCAAAGCTTGACCCACCGCAAAGAACGAGGGGTCTTTCCGGTAAGCCAACAGCATTCGCGCTCGCTCGACCCGGCTCGCCGGCTCCGTTCGCGAGCGTGCTATCGAAACAAGCCTCGCCAAATCCTCTTCTTCGATCGACAACTCAATCGCTCGTCGCCGTGCCGTCATGATCTTCGAATCTCGTCTCGCGAATCAAAAGATCAGCCTACAGGCCGGCAAAGACCAAATGAATCCCTCACAAAAGATCGGTTTCATCGAATCGATGAACTAGTTGTGGAGCCTCAACAGGTTGTCCTTGGAAAGGGCAAGTCGGCTGATGGGGGGCTTGGCGTCCAGGCTGCCATGGGGTCTATGCCAATTGTATCGATGGAGCCATCGGGGCAGCTCGGCGGTGCGTTCGTCTGAGCTGTTGTAGGCCTGCGCATAGGCCCATTCCCGTAGGCTGGTCTGGATGAAGCGTTCGGCCTTTCCGTTCGTTTTGGGCGTGTAAGGCTTGGTTCTGATGTGCTTGAGGCCAAGCTTCTTGCACGCCTGCGCGAAGGCTCGCGAGCGATAGCACGATCCGTTGTCAGTCATGACGCGCTCGACCTTGACGCCGAGGCTTGCGTAATGGGCCACCGCCGCCGCAAGGAAGGCGATTGCGCTGGATTTTCTTTCGTCCTTCATGACCTGACTAAAGGCGATGCGGGATGCATCGTCGATGCAGACGTGGACAAACTCCCAGCCAATGCCGAGGTGGCGGTTGACCGCGCCTGTTCGCCGCCCCGTGATCCGGTGTCCCACCGAGCCGATCCGGCCGAGTTTCTTGATATCGATATGGATGAGCTCGCCAGGCGTCGCGCGCTCATAGCGCCGGATCGGCTCGGCCGGCTCCAGGGACGAGAGCCGGTTAAGCCCGAGCCGCCGCAGGATCCGGCTGACCGTCGCCGCCGAAACGCCGACCTCGGCGGCGATCTGCTTGCCAGGATGGCGCTGCCTGCGCAAAGCCTCGACCGCCGCGCATGTGGCCGGCGGCGTTTGGCTTGGCGATGAAAGGGGCCTTGACGAGCGGTCGTGCAAACCGTCGACGCCTTCGGCGCGGAAGCGCCGGACCCATTTCGCGACAGTCTTGGGCGTGGTGTTGAACTGGCGCGCGGCGGCCGCTTTGGACAGCCCGCAGTCCAACACGGCGCGAACCATCATCTCTCGACCTTTCGGCGTCAAAGGCGCATTCTTGTGCGTGTCCATTCGGTCCCCCGCGAATCACTGAGGTTTTGGCGACATCAGCCTTCACGGCCAAAACCGAATGGACAACCTCCTGAAAGCTCACAACTAGTCCACCGCTTCCGAGGATCGACTTAGGATCGACTCCTATTGTGTTGCTTCCTTCGGCCCGTCGGTCTAGGCGTGGACGACAGCATCGCGGTTGATGTCATCGATCGCCGCCATTGTTTGGCTGGCGGCGAGGGACAGACGGCAAGTCAGGGGCGTTGTGGCGCCCCTCTTTTCGGCCGGCCGTGCTTCCCCACCGAAAGCGCCGAACAGGCGGCGTAATCAGGGCGCGAGATATCCCTGTTCTCGGCCGAACAGGGAACTTGAATTCCCTGTTCGGCCGCGTAGGGAATTTTCCCGAACCCGCCTCGAATCGTTGGGCTTTCTGGGACGGTTTCTCCAAGAATCGGCCGAAATGCGGAAATTCGCTGGATTTTCCCTATTGGCGGGAATTCGGCCGCGCAGACCCCAGCTTCCTCGGGCCGGGGAGCGTTCTGCCGCTAACGTCCTGACTCCTCCCTGCGGGCCAACCCCAGCTGTTCCCGCGATCAGGAGGATCGGAGCGTGAGAGTCCTTGACCTTCGCCTGACGACCGCGTCTCTGGCGCTTGACCCAGCCGAGATGCTTCCCCCCAGTTCATGCCCGCCCGGGCGACAACGCCAATCATCTCCCGCCCCGTCACACTTGAGTAGTTTCCGAGTTTGTCGGGAAGCGGCTGCCCCTCGTAAATACCTTCAGCCCCAAAAAACATACGCGTGGCGATCGCGACGATTCTTCGTCGCGTTGCCGCTCAGGATCGCCGGGGACATGGCTCGCGGGCCGAATAGCTTCGCTCGCCTCATCTAAAGGGAAAACAAAATGTCACAAGACAAAGAGCTCCAGGAATCCGTGATGGTCGAACTCGGCTGGGAGCCGAGCATCGACGCCGCGCATATCGGCGTCGCCGCGAACGCTGGCGTCGTGACCCTGACCGGGCATGTCCAAAGCTTCCCGCAGAAGGTCGCGGCGGAGAGGGCGGCGGCTCGGGTGAAAGGCGTCAGGGCCGTGGCGGAGGAAATCATTGTCAAGCTTCCCTATGACATCAGACGCGGCGACGAGGACATCGCCGGGGCGGCTATCGAGCGTCTGGCCTGGGACTCATCCGTTCCCCCCGACGCCATCGAGATCAGAGTCGAAAAGGGATGGGTCACGCTGAACGGCGAAGTCGATTGGCAATTCCAGAAGGAAGCCGCCGCGCAGGCCGTCCGAACCTTGATTGGCGTCGTCGGCGTTTCCAATCAGATCGAGATCAAGCCGACGGTGAATGCCGACGATGTCGGACAAAACATTACGCGCGCTCTGCATCGCTCCTGGTTCTGTGATCCCAACACGATCAAGGTCAGCGCTCAGGGCGGCAAGATCAAGTTGACCGGGCAGGTCGCGACTTGGAATGCACGCGACTTGGCGGGCGCCACCGCGTGGTCGGCGCCGGGAGCGACATTCGTCGAAAATGATATCGCCGTAACTTGGTAAGACCACTTGCTGGCTCGGCAGTCCGAGCCGCCAGAGCTGTCGGCGCCGCTTCGCGCGCCAACGCAGTTCGCTCGGAGTTCGCCCTCAATTTCAGGCGCAGAGGCCCCTACTCGCCTCACTCGGCATGAGTAATTTCCGACACTTGTTTCTTCAATCTCGCGGTGTCCAAGTGCCAGCGGTCCAAAGCATACGCAAAACTTGAAATCGCCAGGCGCGAATGTCGACGGTGGAAATGCATCATGCGGCGGCGCGCGACTGGGCGCAGGCGCTCGCTCCCTATTGCCTGGCGAGCGCGGCGCGGGGCCTCTTCGAGCTTGCGGTCACCGTCCTGCCTTTCGTCGCGCTCTGGGCCGCGATGCTGATCGCCGCACGTGATGGCCAGGTCTGGATTTCGTTCGCCATGGCGCCGCTGGCGGCCGGACTGCTTGTTCGCCTCTTCATGATCCAGCACGATTGCGGGCACGGCTCGTTCCTGCCGAGCAAAGCCGCAAACGAGTGGATCGGTCGGGCGATCGGCGTCGTGACGATGACCCCCTACGATCACTGGCGGCGCTGCCATGCGATCCACCATGCGACATCTGGCAATCTCGATCGGCGCGGCATCGGCGACATCGAGACGCTGACGGTTCGCGAATATTTCGCCTGCGACTGGCGCGGCCGGATCGGCTACCGGCTATATCGCCATCCCCTGGTGATGTTCGGGGTTGCAGCCGCTTGCTGCCGCCGTTGCGGCCGCGCGGAGGCCGGTAGCGGCCGACAACCCGCTCCTTTTGCTGCAGACGAAGGCCTCGGAACACATCACCGCCGCCCTGGACGCCTATCGCGACGCGCGCGACCCATTGGAAGAGCAGACGTTCTTCGGCTTCTACGGCTCGCCTTTCGTCCAGGCGCTCCTCGGCATCAACAAGGACAGCGTCGTGCGGCCAGTCCCCGAAACATCGCCTGAAAAGCTGGCGGTGCGACAGGCCCAGACGGACGCGTACGCTGCGATGCTGGAGACCGGGGGGTTCGACGAAGCGCTGACCCGCGCGGTCCTCTATGTCGGCGCCGCCGATCGAGCGCTCGACCAGCGCTGCGCGCTCGCGCTGAATGTCGCGCGCCAACAACTCATGCGGCTGTCGCTCGCCAAGTTCAAGACACTGGTGCGGAACCAGTTCTTCGTGCTCCAGATCGAGCCCGAGCGCGCGATAGAGGTGCTCCCGTCACTTGTGCCGGAGTTGGACGCGCGGAAGAAACTTCTGAAGCAGGCGCGCGCGATCGCCAGCGCGGGCGATCCCTTGACCGTGGCCGAACGTGAGCGCTTGGCCCGACTGTCGCAAGCGCTGGGCGTGCCAATCGAGAAGCCGCCGGCGCCTGCGCCCTCGGGTCGACTGACCGACGCCAGGACGACCGCCAGACGAGAGGCGGAGTTGCACTGAGACAGGCGCGGACGCTGGTTGAGGATAAAACCATGTCGACGCTCAGCGGCAAGAAAGGCCTGATCGTCGGCATTGCCAATGAGCACAGCCTTGCATACGGGTGCGCCCGGCATTTTCGCGCCGCGGGCGCCGAACTGGCTATCACCTATATCAGCGCCAAGGCCGAGCCTTATGTGCGTCCGCTGGCGCGGGCGCTGCAAAGCGAAATCTTCATGCCCTGCGACGTCACCGCGCCGGGCCAACTCGAAGCCGTTTTCGGGCGCATCGCTGAGGACTGGGGACGCCTCGATTTCGTGCAACACTCTATCGCTTACGCCCGCAAGGAAGATCTGAGCGGACGGATCACGGATTGTTCGGCGGAGGGATTCGCCATCGCCATGAATGTCTCCGTTCAATCTTTCTTGCGGATGGCCAAGCTTAGCGAACCGCTGATGACGGCGGGCGGCTGTTTACTTGCAATGAGCTATTACGGCGCGGAGAAAGCGGTCGCGCATTACAACGTCATGGGGACCGTCAAGGCGGCGCTGGAAGCTGCGGTTCGCTATATGGCGCTTGAACTCGGGCAGGCGAGGATCCGCGTCAATGCATTGTCGCCGGGTCCCGTAAGGACCCGCGCGGCTTCTGGAATCGACCATTTCGACGAGCTGCTGGAACGCGCGGCGCGCGAGGCGCCCGAGCACAGGCTGGTCACGCTCGATGACGTTGGCGCCTACGCCGCATTCCTTGTCAGCGACGCAGCCAAGGCGATTACCGGAAACATTGCCTATGTCGATGCCGGCTATCACGTCGTGGCGTGAAGGAGGGGACAATCGCTTTACCGTGACGGCCGGCTTATTCACACGATCATAGGGCCACGAAATGAATCCGTTGCATTGGACGCGTCAGCATCAACTCGCTTGGGCCGTAATCTCCGTGCTTGTGGCCGTCTTAGGGGTAATGCTTGGATTCATCCACTCGCCGTTTTTCTCCTTCATGCGACCATGGCAAGTGTTCGTGGAGTGGCTATCGCGTCCCCAATCCTATTGGCTTTGGCCGTCATTCGGCTTCCTCATTACCGGGCTGACTTTCTACGCGGCACAGCTTTTCAGGAAAGCAAATTAGTACAGCCGGCGCGTCAACCCTCGGGACTTCACCCATGCCCTCGGTCGAGAACAAGACGTTCGGAGAAATCACCGTCGGCGATTCCGCGTCAACCGAGCGCACGTTGCAGGCCGGCGACGTGCGCGCCTGGGCCGCCGCCTTTGGCGAAGCGGGCACGCTCGTCGGCCCAGGCGAAAGCCAGGCGGCTGCGGGCATCGTCACTGGCATCCTGACCGCGCTGGCCGGCTCAGCGCTTCCAGGACCTGGAAGTTCGATCCGCGCGGCCTCGGTGCAAATCAAGGGTGCGCTGCCCATCGCCGCCGCGATGACGGCGCGGCTCGTCGTGCGAGAGAAGCGGCCGGATCAGGGGATTGTGGTGCTGGACGGCCAGTGCACAGACCCGGCGGGTCAGGTTGTCGCCACCGCGACCCTGGAAGTTCTGGCGCCCACGACGCGGCAGCGACGCGACGTCGCCGAGCATCGGCTCGATGGGTTGATCGAACGCTGCCGGAATCTCAAGCCGATGCTGACCGGCGTCGTGCATCCGTGCAGCGCCGATGCGTTGGCCGGGGCGATCGAGGCCGCCGAGGCCGGGCTGATCCTGCCCGTTCTTTACGGCCCCGAGAGCGAGATCCGACAAATCGCCGATCATGCGCATCTGGATATCGCCAAATGCCGCTTCGTAGCCGCGGATAGCCCCGAGGACTCGGCGCAGAAGGCGGCCATCGCCGCCGGCGCCGGCGAGGTCGCTGCGCTCATGAAGGGCAGCCTGCACACTGACGTGCTCTTGCACCCGATCATGCAGAAGGAAGCGAAACTCCGCACCGGGCGGCTGATCAGCCACTGCGTGATGGTGTCGGCGCTGACCTACGCGCGCCGGATTATCGTAAGCGATGTCGCGCTGAACATCGCGCCTGACACGGACCAGAAGCGCGACATCTGCCAGAACGCGATCGGCTTCGCGCGCGCCCTCGGCATCGACTCGCCGAAAGTCGCCGTGCTGGCGGCGGTCGAAATGGTGCAGACCAAAATGCCGGCGACGCTCGACGGGGCGGTTCTGGCCAAGATGGCCGATCGAGGTCAGATCGTCGGCGGCGTCGTCGACGGGCCGCTCGATCTCGATGCGGCCGTCGATGCCGAGGCCGCCCGGGTCAAGAACATCTCCTCGCCGGTCGCGGGCTGCGCCGATGTCCTGATTGTGCCGAACATCGAGGCCGGCAACATGGTCTACAAGAACCTCGCCTTCATGGCCGATGCGCAGATCGCGGGCCTGGTTGTCGGCGCGCGCGTGCCGGTGATCCTGACCAGCCGCGCCGACTCCCCCGCCGCGCGCCGCTTCTCGGCCGCCGCGGCGGTGCTGTATGCCGATGCGCTGGCGCGCGATCCCGCCATCGTGCTCCCCGAAATCGCGGAGTGATCGGCCATGAGCGAGGCCCTCATCGTCTTCAACGCCGGCTCCACCAGCGTGAAGTTCGGCGCCTACGAAGTGGCGGGAAAGGGGACTCTGACCCCGATCAGTCACGGCGAGGTCAGCGACATGCAGGCCGACCCGCAGTTCGTTGCGAAGAACGCGGCCGGCAAACCGCTGGATGCGCACGACTTCGGCAAAGGCCGCGCAATCGATCACCGCACCGCGCTTCATTTTGTCGTCACCTGGCTCGAGAAGAGCATCGCCAGCATGAAGGTGGTTGCGGCCGGACATCGGGTCGTGCTCGGCGGCACGAGGTTTGAGGCGCCGGTGTTGATCGACGCCGATGTGCTGACCTATCTCGAATCGCTCGTAGTCATGGAGCCGACGCACCAGCCCTACAACGTGGCTGGGGCCCGTGCGTTGGCCGAGGCGTTCCCCGGCCTGCCGCAGGTGGCTTGTTTCGACACCTCGTTCCACCGGACGATGCCCGAGGTGGCGCAGATCTACGCCCTCCCGAAGATCGTGCTCGACGCCGGCGCACGCCACTGGGGCTACCACGGCATCTCTTACGACTACATCAGCCGGCAGCTGCCGAAATACGCGCCCGCCGCGCGTCGAGTGATCGCCGCGCATCTCGGGGGCGGCGCCAGCCTATGCGCCATGTTGGATGGAAAGAGCGTCGAAACGACGATGGGCTTCGGGGCGCTGAGCGGACTTCCGATGGCGACGCGATCGGGCGACGTGCCGCAGGACCTTCTCTTCTACCTGTTGCGTCGCAAGCTGTTCGATGACGCGTCGCTGGAGAAGATGCTGTACGAGCAAGCCGGCCTGCTCGGTCTGTCGGGCGTCAGCGGCGACATGCGGCTGCTTCAGGACAGCGTGGATCCGCGAGCAGTCGCCGCGGTCGAGCATTTCGTCTACGCCATGGCGAAGTATGTCGGCGCGTACGCGGCTGCATTGGGAGGGCTCGACGCCCTCGTCTTCACCGCCGGCATCGGTGAGCATTCAGTCCCCGTACGCGCCGCGCTCTGCAACAATATGGCGTGGCTCGGCGTGAAGCTGGACAAGCCGGCGAACGCCGTCGGCGGGCCGCGCATTTCCACCCCGGACAGCAGCGTGTCGGTCTGGGTCATCCCCACCAACGAGGAACTGATGATCGCGCAGCACACGCTGGCGCTCGTTCGCCCCTAGAAAAGCCCCTATGGGGTCGGCCGAGATAGGGCGGCAAACGAATACGGGGCCAACGACGCGGAAAAGGGGCGAAGGGCAGGCGATCGGCCGCTCGCGCGGCGACTGCACAACGAAAGTTCACGCAGTCTCATCGAGCGTATGTTCTGCCGCCCCGAGGACGGGCGAGTTTACAGGCTTCGCCGCAGCTTTCGTCTTCACGGTCGCTATCGTCAGGCGGACGTGATTGAGTTTGAAGCCTGGTCGGGCTCTGCGTGCCGTCGAACTCCGCGACGGTTCTCGTAAACTCGTCTTCGCAGTCGACCCCGCTAAGGCCGCGATCTGCGCCGTCTCCGGCGGGCGACATTGTTGAATAGGTATTTTCCACCCCTGTTCGCCGAAGCGGAAACGCCTATCGTGCTTCACGAATGAAGCGGAACAGGGCTGATCGTCATGCGCGCAGTGATTGCTTTGATCGTGATCATCTATCTTGTCGGCGTTGGCCTCGTGCTGTCGCCCACAATTCACGCTAAGTGGAATGGCGCTTCGGCGTCAAACCTCGCCGCAAGCATAGGCCAAGCTCTGCCCAACGCACTCGCGTGGCCGGCAGGAATTTACCACAGCATGACCGACCATGGTTGACCGCGTGAGGCGGGACGGCGGATGCCGGTTGTGGTCGCAAGGGACGGCGCGACAAGGTGGGCTGTGAATCCTCGTCGTGAGTCCGAAAATGACGATAAATCGCTTCAGTGACTTATCGCGATGGCTAGTGCCGGGACCTCGTCCCTTTCACGCGAAGGCGCACTTTTTGATCCCTCGCCGTCGCGGGCAATTCTAGCAATTTGGACATTGTGTCGCTTCGGGGTGAGGCGGCTGAAGCGGCGGCCTGAGTAAATTCCAATTCCTGCATGCCCCAATTCATGGCGCCTCAATGGGCTCAGCCATCGCGCAGGAGGCGTTCATGATCTGGGATCAAATCCAAGTGAGTTGGAAGCAGCTCAAAGAGAAATTCGTCTTGCAGTGGTTCAGGGTGACTGATGACAACGGCAAGAGTTTGGAACTGATCGGCGCGGAGATCTCGTGGGACGACCGGAGCGACGCGCAACCGGCCGCCTTCACCCCGACGACCGCGGAAAGCGAAGCGAGTTTTCGCTGCACATTGGCTGCTAAATTGCCGCGCAGCAGCACGCTACTTGTTGACGTCGCCACACGACCCGGCTCGACGGAAAGGTCTGATTTGTCCCGTGGGATTTGTCCTGTCGGATTTGTCCTCAATGGTCGGCTGAACCGGCGATTGGGACCTCGACAGGGTCGTAAATTGCTCAGGCGGCGGCCCGCTCAGATCGACGGCCGAGCATTTGTGACGGCGACGGAGCTTGCGTGAAGCGACTGGGCTCCTTTCTCACGAAGCGTGATCAACATGAGTAGAATCCGAGGCTGCCTCGTCATCAAGCCTTGTGGCTATCTCAAGCTTCGATGCAGAAACCCTCCGCCGGCCTCGGTTGTGACGACTCGACGCGTCGGTTGAGTAGTCTCGTCCGAAGCCGGCGGGGACCAATCCGAGAAAGGACCTCCGATCATGTTTTCCGTTGAAGCCCTTTTCGTCTTCTTCGTCCTTTTCGCCATCGTCGTTGGCCTGACGGCTTCCGTTCGCATCCTGCGCGAATACGAACGGGCCGTCGTCTTCACCTTGGGCCGCTTTGAGAGGGTCAAGGGCCCGGGCCTCGTCCTGCTGATGCCCTTCATCCAAGAAATGGTGCGGGTGGACCTGCGCATTCAGGTTATTGAAATCCCCAGCCAGGACGTGATCTCCCACGACAATGTTTCGATGAAGGTCGACGCGGTGCTCTACTTCAACGTCGTCAATCCGGAGCGCGCAATTATCCAAGTCCAGCACTATCTGCCGGCCACGAACATGCTGGCCCAGACGACCTTGCGCGCCGTGCTCGGCCAGCACGAGCTCGACGAAATGCTCTCCGAGCGCAAGAAGCTCAGCGCCGATGTGCAGAGCATTCTGGACGCTCAGACGGAGACCTGGGGCATCAAGGTCAGCAACGTCGAAATCAGGACCGTCGAGCTCACCGAAAACATGGTGCGCGCGATCGCCAAGCAGGCGGAGGCCGAACGCGATCGGCGGGCAAAAGTCATCCACGCCGAAGCGGAGTTCCAGGCCTCGCAGACGCTCGTGAACGCGGCCAAGATACTCGGCAGCATTCCGGCTGCCATGCAGCTGCGTTACCTCCAGACATTGACCGAAATCGGCGCCGAACAGAATTCAACCGTCGTCTTCCCCATGCCGATCGACATCATGAAGCCCTTCCTCGAGATCATTGAAAAGGCAGATCGGTCGATGGCTCGCCCCAACGGGCCGGAGAAGGCGCCTCTGACGATGCAAACCCCGATGGAACATTGAGGGCTGTCTCCGAGCCGACGCCGGGGCAATAACTTTACGCGGAGAGAGACATGCGCCCGTTGATTGCCGGAAATTGGAAGATGCATGGACTGATATGAGGGCTGAGCTGCACGAGATCGAGTTGATCGCCGCTGTGGCGACGAGGGCTCAGCCGCATGTCGACATTCTGATTTGTCCGCCGGCCTCCTTGCTTGCCGCCGCGGCGCGGACAGCGGGCGGCCGAATCGCCGTTGGCGGGCAGGACTGTGACCCCGAAGCGTCCGGCGCGCATACCGGCGACGTCAGCGCGGAGATGCTCAAAGACGCTGGAGCGGTCGCCGTCATCGTCGGACATTCGAAGCGGCGCCAGAGCATCACGGCGAGACCGACGCAATCGTCGCCAGCAAGGCTCTGGCCGCAAGGCGGGCGGGGACTGCTCGCGATCCTCTGCATCGGCGAAACGCAACAGCAACGCATGAGCGGCGCGGCGCTAACAATCTGCGGCGGCCAGATCGTCGCAAGCGTCCCCATCGGCATGACCGCCTCGGGCGCTCGCGATCGGCTATGAACCGCTTTGGGCAATCGGCTCCGGGCAAATCCCGACGTCACAAGAAATCGTTCACATGCACACGCACATCCGCCGATGTCTCGTTGAACATCTGGGTGCCGAGGGCAAAAGCGTGCGCATCCTCTATGGCGGCTCCGTCAAGCCCTCCAACGCGCGTGCGATCCTTGCGCTGCCTGAGGTCGGCGGCGCGCTTGTGGGAGGCGCCAGCCTGAAGAGCGAGGAGTTCGCGGCGATCTTCGCAAGCGCGCCGATGGAACCCATGGCCGCAGTTGCTGAATAGGCGCCATGTGACCCAGCCTCGGGCGAAACCAGCGCTAATTAGCCGCGTCGCGGTGCCCCCGACATCGCCCGCGATCAGCATCACTTGCCCGGCTCCATCCAGAGTTGCTGGATCTGTTCCAGCGGCAGTCCCTTGGTCTCCGGCACACGGAAGTATATCCAGATCCAGGCAACGCCGCAGAACAGCGCGAACAGCCAGAACGTCAACGAATCTCCGATCGCGCCGATCAGCGACAGGAAGAACTGGCTGACCAGGAAGGCCGAACCCCAGTTGACCGCCGTGGCGACAGCGACCGCTCGGCCGCGGATATGGCCGGGAAAGACCTCATTGATGACCGTCCAAACCACCGGTCCCATCGAGAAGGCGAAGCAGATGATGAAACCGACCAGCGCGAGCAGAGTGACGACGCCCGCGCCGCTAGGCCCCGCCGCCGCCGCGGCGCCGGCGGCGCCCTTCACGATGAATCGGAAAGCGACGCCCACCACGATCAGGCTGATCCCCATCCCGATCAAACCGGCGAGCAGCAGCTTCCGCCGCCCCAGGCGATCGATGAAGGCGATGGCGATCAGGGTGGCGAGAACGATGACGGCGCCGATCGCCCATGTGGTCACCGTCGTCTGAGCGGCCGGCGTGGTGAAGCCGGCGGAGGAGAAAATCTGATCGGCGTAGTAGATGATCGCATTGATGCCTGTGATTTGCTGGAAGACCGCGAGCCCGATCCCGATCATCAACGGGCGACGCCATTCTTGGTGAAACACCTCACCCCAGGAGGCGCGGTCACCCTCCTGGCGCAAGGCTGCCTCGATACCGTCGAGGCGCGGCTCGACATCAACGTTTAGCCTTATCTTGCGAAACTCCGCGGCTGCATCCGAACGACGGCGCATCATCATCAACCAGCGAGGCGATTTGGGCGCCGCCAGCACCACGGCGAACAGCAGCAATCCAGGCACGGCGGACGCTCCCAGCATCACGCGCCACGCGCCCTTCGCCGACAGCCAGCCATCTACCAGATAGGCAAGGAAGATGCCGATCGTGATCGCGAGCTGGTAGCAGGAAACGAATCGGCCGCGAACGGCCGTCGGCGCCAGTTCGGCGGCGTAGATCGGCGCCGCGACTGCGGCGACGCCGACGCCAGCGCCGACCACCAGCCGCCCCGCGACCGGGATGACCGTGTCCGGGGCAAACGCTTGCACGAGCGCGCCCAACGTGAACATCGCGCCCGCGATCAGCACCGTACGCTCACGGCCGAATTGGTCCGCCAGTTCGCCGCCGGCGAGCGAGCCGAACAACGCGCCGAGCGTGACCCAGCTCGTCACCACCTCGATCAGCAGCGGGCTGAGCGTGAACGTCGATTTGATTCCGCGCAGCGCCCCGGAGATCACGCCCTGGTCGTAGCCGAACAGGCCGCCGGCGAACAGGACGACGAGCAGCACCAGCCACAACCATGGCGTCATGATCTGGCCGAACGATTGCGGTCGCGCGGACGATGGGGCTGGAGGCGTCTTGACGCGGTTGTTCGCTGCCGTCATCACGTCAAGTCTCCGCGTGTCTTGTGGGTCGCGCGGGCGCCGCTATGGCCGGCAAGCCTCCTGGGGTAATTTCGTAGGGCGGTCATGCTGCGCATGAAGACCGGCGGCCCCAAGATAAGGGCACCGACAAGTGCGCCAAGACAAGCAAGAGCCTGCATCTGCGAATCTCCCCTCCGCTACGAACGGGCGAGAGCCGCCTTCGGCAAATCATCAGCGGCGACTTTTTTTGCACGATACCAGCGGGAGAATTGAAAGCAGGAGGCTCGGAATCTACTCATGTCCAAGTCTATTCCTGGCGTAGCGTGCAGAGCCCGCCCCGGGAAACAGGTTGACCTTCGAGCGCGACTGTCGATGCGGCTTGGCTCGAGCTCTCTTGGCATTGCTTGCCAGCGCCTTGTGGAGTCGCCGTCGAGCGTCAACCGCGTTTGACGGCATAGGTACTTTCCGAGTCTGCCCAAGGCGATCGTTGGCAGGATATGCAGAGAATTCGACAGGCGTTGAACGGACCGGCGACGCGGTGAATTATTCGCCGTCACAACCACCCTCGTATGCGGGGTCTGGTGTCCGGCTTCGAGAACACCCGGGAGAGCCGACAACGCAGCGCTCGGCCGCTCATCGCCCGGGTAAGCGTGGACCGACTCATAAAAAAGGGTTTCGACAATGAACGCACCGACTTCGATGCTCAAGTCCAAAGACCAGAACGCCGCCACCCAGCAGCTTTCCGCCAAGCAGGGAACGCTGGGCTCCGACGAGTTGCACAAGATCAATGCCTATTGGCGGGCCGCGAACTACTTGTCCGTCGGGCAGATCTATCTTTATGATAACCCGCTTCTGCGCGAGCCCCTGACACTGGCCCACGTGAAGCCGCTGGTGGTCGGACACTGGGGTACGACGCCGGGTCAGAACTTCATCTATGTGCATTTGAACCGGGTCATCAAGAAATATGATCTCGACATGTTCTACATCGCCGGTCCCGGACACGGCGGACCGGCCTTAGTGGCCAACACCTATCTCGAGGGCAGTTACAGCGAGATCTATCCCGACATCAGCCAGGACGAACCCGGGATGAAGCGGCTTTTCAAACAGTTCTCTTTTCCTGGCGGTATTTCGAGCCATGTGGCCCCGACGACGCCCGGCTCCATTCACGAGGGCGGCGAACTCGGATATTCGCTTAGCCACGCCTTCGGCGCCGCGTTCGACAATCCCAATCTGATTGTCGCCTGCATCGTCGGCGACGGCGAGGCCGAAACGGGCCCCTTGGCGACAGCCTGGCAATCCAACAAATTTCTCGATCCGATCACGGACGGAGCAGTTCTGCCAATCCTGCACCTCAATGGTTTCAAGATCAGCAACCCGACAGTCCTCGCGCGCATCGAGCACGAGGATCTCGAACACTTCTTTCGCGGGTGCGGCTGGACGCCGCTCTTCGTCGAGGGTGTAGAACCGGAAAAGATGCACCGTCTGATGGCGGCGACGGTCGAAAACGCCATCAGCCAGATCCATGCAATCCAAAAGAGCGCGAGAGAGAACAAGGATCCCGCGCGACCGCGCTGGCCGATGATCGTCCTCAGATCCCCCAAGGGTTGGACCGGGCCGAAGGTCGTCGACGGGTTGAAAATCGAAGGCACGTTTCGCGCACACCAGGTCCCCTTGCTCGTCGACTCCGAGCACCCCGATCATGTCCAGCTCCTCGAAAGCTGGATGAAGAGCTACAAGGCGGAAGAACTCTTCGATGCGAACGGAACGCTGAAAGCCGAACTCGCCGAGCTCGCGCCCAAGGGCAGCCGTCGGATGGGCGCCAACCCGCACGCCAACGGCGGCATTCTTCTGCGCGATTTGCAAATGCCGGACTTTCGCGACCATGCGGTCTCGGTCACCGCGCCGGGTGCCCTGAGCGCGCAAGACACGATGGTGCTCGGCAAATTCCTACGCGACGTGACGCGCCTTAACGAGGACAAGCGCAATTTCCGCATCTTCGGTCCGGACGAGACGCTTTCGAACCTGCTTGGCGATGTCTTTGAAGTCACAAATCGTCAATGGGACGCCCGTGAAGTCGACGAAGATGAATTTCTCGCGCCTCAGGGTCGCGTCTTGGACTCCATGCTCAGCGAGCATCAATGCGAGGGTTGGCTCGAGGGCTATCTGTTGACCGGGCGCCATGGCCTCTTCAACTCTTACGAGGCTTTTATCCGTATCGTTGATTCCATGTTCAGCCAGCATGCGAAATGGTTGAAGGTCACGCTCGAACTGCCGTGGCGGCGCAAGATCGCGTCGTTGAATTACCTCCTCGCTTCGCACGTCTGGCAGCAGGACCATAATGGCTTCACCCATCAGGACCCCGGCTTTCTCGATCACGTGATCAACAAGAAGGCGGACATCGTTCGGGTTTATCTGCCGCCGGACGCCAATTGCCTCTTGTCGGTATTCGACCATTGCCTGCGCACTCGGCACTACGTCAACGTCGTCGTGGCGGGCAAGCACGCGCTGCCGCAGTGGCTCACCATGGAGCAAGCCATTGTCCATTGCACTGAAGGAATCGGCATCTGGCAATGGGCGAGCAACGACCAGGACGCGGAACCGGATGTCGTGATGGCCTGTTGCGGCGACACCCCGACGCTCGAGGTTCTGGCGGCCGTATCCATCCTGCGCGAACATCTGCCCGATTTGAAAATTCGGGTCATCAATGTCGTCGATCTGATGCAACTCCAGCCCTGCGCCGAGCATCCGCATGGACTGAGCGAGACCGACTACGACGCGCTCTTCACCAGGGATAAGCCGATTATATTCAATTTCCACGGATATCCCTCGCTCGTCCATGGACTGACCTACCGTCGAACCAACTGGAACCTGCATGTCCGGGGTTACAAGGAAGAGGGAACGATCACCACCGCGTTTGACATGCGTGTGCAAAACGAGATCGATCGCTTTCATCTGGTGCAAGACGTCGTAGATAAATTGCTCCATCTGGGGAGCAAAGGTGCGTATCTGAAGCAGATGATGCGAGACATACTCATCGAGCACAAGCATTACATCGACGCGCATGGCGAGGATTTGCCTGAGATCCGGAACTGGAGCTGGGGCGCGAGCGCGACGCCCCACACGACATGACGGGTCCAGGGTTGGGACGCCGGCGCGCTTTGGGACGAGTTCAAGTTCGACATCAAACATGCCGACGATTTTGAGCGCGTCGCGACGGTCAGGGAAAACAAATGGGAGCACGGCGTGGAGACCCATGTTGGGGCCGAGGCCAACGCGCCAAAGCTGGAATCAATTGGGTTGAGCATTTGGTCCGGTGACAAAACCATCAACGTCAGACACGATGGATCAATATGCCGCTCTTCCGCCCCGCCGGCGGCTGACCAAAGCCAACAGGGGCACGATTAGCCAGGAGCGACCGCACCATGTTGTTTGCCGTTACCGGTCTGTGCGGATGCCGCGTCGAGGCAGACGACGGCCACGTCGGCTCCGTCAAGGACTTCCTGTTTGATGACCAGAGCTGGAAGGTCCGCTGGATGGTGGTTGACACCGGAAATTGGCTGCCCGGCCGCCAGGTGTTGATCCATCCTTCGGCGATCGCCCCGCTGGACCTCGATCTGCCGGCGAGGCGGGCGCCGATGATGAGCTTGGGCGACGCGCTGGTCGTGTCCGTCCGGCTGAACAAGCAGCAGATCGAGGCAAGCCCGGAGGCGCGCGAAGATGAGCCGGTGACGAAGCAGATGGAGACCGACCTGTACGACCACTATGGGTGGGATCCATCGTGGGGAGCGACGAATTTCGGCGCCAGCGCCATCGCCGCGCCGCTTTTTGAGCCGCTGATCTTTTCGGAGGCCGCAGCGCGTCAGGCGGCGGACACGGAGAGCCGTCGCGGCGAAGGCGATCCGCATCTCCGCAGCGTCGCCTCGGTCAACGGCTATCACGTCCACGCAACGGACGGCGACCTCGGCCACGTGGAGAATTTCCTGGGCGACGACATCAATTGGGATATTTGCTATCTCATCGTCGCCACGCGGAACTGGTGGCCGGGCAAGCATATCCAGCTGGTGCCCTATGCCGTTAGGGGGATCGACTGGTCCGAAGGTCGCATCAATGTCAATGTCACTCGCGATCAGGTGAAATCAAGCCCGGCCTGGGACCCCCTGGCCATGGCGGACCAGGTCGGCGAGCAACAATATCACCGCCATTTCGGCTGGCCCGGCTACGGCTGGTAGCACGAACTGGAGACGGCGGAAGCGGGGCTCAGATCGGCGGCGCCGCCAAAATCCGCTGTTACGGCGAATTCTTTTGCTGTTCCGCTCGCAGCGCCGGGTTCCGATCAGCGCTTTGAATTTGCAAGGTATTTTGGCCGCGGGAGGCGGGGCGGAGACGCCCCTCCGGCGAAATCCGCTGTTTTTGCCGCTGTTACCAGCGAATCCGGCCGGCGGTTCAGGCGATGTGTCTAAAATTCTTCCCGCTCTAGGTGTGTGCGCTCTTCTGCACCGCCTCGATCTGCTTTTTTACTGGCTCAAAAGCGGCGGTGAACACGGCAGTGGTCAGCTGGGCTATGTGCTGGCTATCGCTGACCGCGGCTTCGACCCCTTCCTTGATCAGCCGCTGCTGTAATTCCATGAACTCTGTTGGGCTTTTCACGGCGGCCAGCGCCTGCATCGCGGCGGTCAGGTTCTTGGCGTTCTTTGTCGCCAATTCCTGATACGCCTTGGTCAACTCCTGAACAGCTGCCCTCGCGGCGTTGCCGCTTTCGGTCAGAGCCTCGGTGCTGCCCTTCATCATCGTCTCTGCGGCCTGACCGCTCTTGGTTAGCGTGTCGGCGTTGGTTTTGGCGATCTTCTCAACGGTTGGGTTGGCCATGGCTGGATATCCTTCAGTATTGAGGGCTGGTTTCGACCCTCCCACCGTAACCCGCGGCCAAATGGCCGCAAGCCTCGGAAATTACCTAATCCCAATGCGCGACGCTGTGATCGCAGGAGCAGGCGTTTTGGCGGCGCTCAGAGCTACGATCCCCCTGCCCCCAATATGAGGCGCCAAGTCGGGCGCACTCATTGGACCGCTCACCAGTGACCATGGTGATGATGGTGATGGTGGCCATAGTGCTGATGGTCACATCCATCAATGTTCGGGAATTCTGATCACTAGATGTGAGCGTGGCGCGTCGGTTCAGAACCAGCGTCCCCGCCCATAAAAACCGAACCCGCCGAATAAAAATATCACGACGAGGATGATCAATGATGTATTCGTGTCCATGGCCGTACTTTCCTGAGCTTTGACGCGACGCGCGACAGTTTTTTTCCACATCGGCCTTACTAGCTTCACTATCGTCTGGAAATCGACGCCGTCATAGGCTCGGAAAATACCTACTCTCCGCCGGCAATCGCAGACGCCCCGCGTCGGAGAAAATTCACCTCGATGGATCGCACCGGCCAACCGATTGAAATTTCAGCGTCAAAGTTCGGAAGCGGAATCTCAGTTTACGCCCGCAGCACAACGGCCTTCCATCAAGCCTGCCATCATCACGATCTCGGCGAGCACTACGAGGGGAAGGAGCACGCCGACGCGGCTCAGAAACATAGCGAGCTCGCACACAAGCATACCAAGACGGCCCACGAACATTCGCATAAATAATGACGGCATCAGGAGGCGGCGATGTCGCCTCGTCCTGCTCCTCGCGACCGATCCTTTGAGGTTGAAGGCCGCGACGGCCATGTGTTTCACCGACAGTGCGTGTAACGCGGTGGCTACGCCTGCCCCTCGGGTCCGCGGCCGGGATCGCGGACGGCGTTGGCCCTGGCGGCTTCGAGACCCGGTCCGAACGGCGCGCCGACAAAAGCGCCGCTCTGAGTAGATTCCGACTCTTACCGTTCGGTCCATTTGAAGTCTAACTGATAAAGAGGCACGGCGTGTTCCGCCGAATTACAGGAGGTTTCTATGTCCAGAATGATTATTGTCCTTTCGGCTGCGGCGTTGATATTCGCCTCAGGTCAATTTGCGTTTGCTGACGAAAACGGTTTGGTCACTGGCGCGGTCGGGGGCGCGGTCGCCGGGGCTGTTGTTGGGGGTCCGGTCGGCGCGGTCGTGGGCGGCGTCGGCGGCGCAGCAATCGGAAACTCGGTGACCAATCACAGGCGCTATCATCGCGGCTACGCCTATCACCCCTATCACCACCACTACGATCAATATTGACAGATCGACGACGCCCGGTGCGAAGGCGTCGTCGGGGTCCCGGGTTTGCAGGACCGGAGTCGACTGCAATGATCAGTTCTGGATCAGGGGCTCTCGCCAATCTCCGTTGCATGTGACGCGGCGAGTTGGCGGGGCCACGTCCGTCTATCCGCAACGCTGATCATGCGCCACGCGCGGCGTCCCTATCAGAGGGCCGCGTCCGTATCGGAGGATGGCAAGTGCCGGAAACTGACGCGCTGCGTCATCGACCCTCCCGATCCATTTCGAAGAGACGATTCAGTCGATGAAAGCTACAATCCCGCTACACTATGCGCCACGCAGGAAGAATAGCGCTCGCGGCATTGTCACGTCCGCGCTTTTTACTTGTCAAGCGCGCCAGGCCTCCGCCGGCTCAGATGAGCAAAATCAATAGTCTGCGGGTCGGGCAGTCGGACTGAAATTGCCCAAAAAGTGCCTATACTGGGCTAACGTGATGGTGTGGACGTCGCCCGCGCGGCATCTGGCTCAATGTAAGAGCCCGTCCGGGAACTTAACGAATCGTTGGAATCGCTTATGATTCAAGGAAGGCGGCCCGAATCGCTTGGGGGGGTCGCTGATGTGGACCAACGAAAATCGCGCTCGCTACGACCGCAGTCGGCTGCGCTATCCGAGCGATCTGACCGACGCGGAATGGGCGCATGTCGAGCCGTTCATTCCACCGGCCAAGCGCGGCGGCAACCGACGTCATGTCGATGAGCGCGAGGTCGTCAACGGCCTGATGTATGTCCTGAGCACCGGCTGCCAATGGCGCGCCGTGCCGAAGGACCTGCCGCCGCGTTCGACGCTTTACGATTACTTCGATCGCTGGAGTTGGGACGGCACGCTCGATCGCATCCACGACGCGCTCTACGTGAAGTGTCGCGAAGCGGCCGCTCGCGAGGCGAGCCCGACCGCCGCGATCATCGACAGCCAGAGCGTCAAGAGCGCGGAAAAAGGGGGACCTGCATCGATCCGGCGGGTTACGACGCCGGCAAGAAAATCATGGGCAAAAAGCGCCACATCCTCGTCGATACGCAGGGCCTGTTGATGCATGCGATCGTCCACGCCGCCGACATCCAGGACCGCGACGGCGGCGCGGCGCTGATGGCGACCTTGTTCGGCGCCTTTCCGTTCCTGACCAGGCTCTTTGCCGACGGCGGCTATCGAGGGCCGCAATTTCAGACCGCCATCGGACGAACTCTGGCGCGCGTGAAGGTCGAGATCGTCAAGCGATCGGATCAGGCCAAGGCCTTCGTCGTCCTGCCCAAGCGCTGGATCGGCGAACGCACCTTTGCCTGGCTCGGCCGCTGCCGACGGCTGGCCAAGGACTGGGAATGCCTCAACCGCAAGGCGCTCGCGTTCCTCCGCCTCGCTTCCATCCGCCTCATGCTGCGAAAACTATGCAATCCCACATGATGTTTCCGGACAGACTCTAAGAGTGGTGCCAAGATGGTTATCGTTGAAGCAACATCTGAAGGAGCGACGTCCGTGGGAAAGCCTATCATCGATTTGTCCTCTGTGACGACCGTTGGGCTCGATCTGGCCAAGCACGTTTTTCAAGTCCATGGCGTTGATGCTTTGGGGCGCGTTGTTATCGCCAAAGCGATCAGGCGCAATCAGCTGCTGGAGTTCTTCGCTTCGCTGCCGCCTTGCCTGGTTGGGCTCGAGGCGAGCGGATCGGCGCATCATTGGGCGCGCGAGCTGATCACGCTCGGCCATGAGGCACGCATGATGCCTCCGGCCTACGTGAAGCCGTATATCCGCCGGCAGAAGAACGACGCGGCGGATGCCGCGGCGATCTGCGAGGCGGTGACGCGGCCTTCGATGCGGTTTGTCGGCGTGCGCTCGCTGGAGAACCAGGCGGCGTTGATGCGTCACAAGACGCGCGAGATGTTGGTTTCTCAACGAACGCAATTGCTGAACGGCTTGCGCGGCCACTTGACCGAGGTCGGCGTCATCGCGGCGCAGGGGCCCAGACACGCCCGCGAACTGGCCGAGCTGATCGAGGCCTGCGACGAGACAATCCCGTTTGAAGTGTGCGAGGCGTTGGCGCCGCTCGTGGTGCAATTGCGGAATCTCGACGACGCGATCGCGCGGCTTGAGCGCACCATCGCAAAGCTTGCGCAGAAGGATGAAACGGCGCGCCGTCTGATGAGCATCCCCGGCTTCGGCCCCATCACCGCCTCGGCGATGGCGGCGACCATTCAGGATGCGTCCAGTTTCGCCGGCCCGCGCGAGTTCGCCGCTTTTCTCGGGCTGACGCCAAAACAGAACTCCTCAGGCGGCAAGCAGAAGCTCGGGCGCATTTCGAAGATGGGCAATCGGAACTTGCGCAAGTTGCTCGTCGTGGGCGCGCATGCGGTGCTATTTCACCGTAAGCCCCATACCGACCCACTGCGGATGTGGGCCAAGAAGCTAATCGAGAAGAAACCGTTCAAGCTCGTCGCGGTGGCGCTCGCCAACAAGATGGCGCGCATCGCCTTCGCGATCCTGCGCGGCAAGACGGTCTATCGGGAATTTCCGGCGTAAGACGCGTCGGTAGAGTTCGCGGCCGAGGCTCGCTAAAGAGCCGGCGGCACAGAAAATCGAGGGTGACAAACAGGTGATGCGCAGGAAAGCGGATTGATCCAGAAGCCCGTGGCATTGTCTGCGCAGTCAAGCGCGCCAACGTGATGAGGGCAACGGATCAGCGGACAACATCAGGGCCAGCGGATCCTATTCTCCGCACAGAAAGGCGGAAGACATGACCGCACCCACGATCTGCGCAACGCTGAAAATAGCCCTTGATCGGCGGGCGACGTCCAGACATGACAATGCCGCCCGCGCCGCTGACAACCGCGCAGCGATGAACGAGCATCATCCCTGACGGTTTAATGTCCTATCCTCTGACCTCGCCTTTGATTGCGGAATGAACCTCGCGCCCGTCAGCGTCGAGCACTCGCATGGCGACTGCGCGGGGCACCCAGGGCATGTCGGCGACAAGTTCGAACGCGCTCATGCCGCTTCGCGCGTCGGCGCTCAATTCGCGAATGATATTCGCCGAACCGTCAAGATACTGGATTCGGTATTGCACTTTAGAGATCCTCGCACTCAAGCATCCTGGTCGAGGGGTCGGTGGCGACCCTCCCGCTGCGCTGCGCGTTGCCGCGAACGAGCACTGCGGCCAGTCCTGATTGGCGGCCGCCGAGGGATAAAAACCGCGGACCACCTGCGGTGCGGGGCAGGTACGCGCCCCGTTACCGCAGGTCCTCGCCAGCAAACTCGTTTTTTGAAGACGGCTTGGCTAGCCGAAGTCTAGACTGTTCCGCGTAGGGGCAGTGGAGCTCTGCGGCAACCCTCGGAATCTACTCATGCGATGCCCCGCGGCTATGACTTGATGATCCGAGCCTGACGTACTGCGGGATGGTCAGCTCCGCCGGGTCACTTCGGCGGCGGCCGAACCCGCAGGCGCTATCGTTTGGCGTCGCCCTTGATCGCGGAATGAACCTCGCGCCCGTCCGCGTCGAGCGGGCGGATCGAGACGGCGCGCGCGATCACGTCGGTGGGGCGCTTCTCGCCTTTGAAGCCTCTGGGCATTTCTCTTGCGACGGGAAGTCCGCCTCCAGTTCTGGCCAATGGTGATATCCATCCTTCGCAACATTTGCGAGCACCTGGCCGCAGTCGACGCCACCTATAAGGCGCGTCTCTGTTGCGACATTTATGGTTCTGGAAAAAACCCATTTTCCAAAAGAATGAGGCGGCAATTTCCTACCGCTTATGTCATCTGTTACCATCTCCGCTTTCCCGATGGTTCCCCGAAACACGTAAAGTTCCGTCATCGGCCTCTCCCGTTTCCGCTAAGCATACAGGAGCTGAGAGCCGCGCGCGAGTGAATGTCAATCCGGTGAATTTCAAACTGAGACACTACCCGCGGCTTGGCGCACCGGCCCCGAAGGCGGTAGGCTAGACTACATGTTCGCCTGAGATAGGGCGACCCGTCTCACAGTATGCAGGCTTGTCGAGGGTTGCGCCGGGCTTTCCGGCGCCGAGCCTCATGCATAGGAGACGGGTCTTGGACGAATCTATCACATACGTGGGCCTTGACGTGCACAAGGATACGATCGCGGTGGCGCTTGCGGAGGCGGGCGCACACAAGGACGTGCGCGAGTATGGCAAGATCGCGAACACAGCGACGGCCTTGAACGCTCTGGCGGCGAAGCTGTCGCGCGCTGGAAGCGAGCTACGGTTCTGTTATGAGGCCGGCCCTTGCGGCTATGGCATTCAACGGCAGTTGACCCTGGCTGGGCATGGTTGCGTTGTCGTTGCTCCGTCGTTGATCCCACGCAAGCCGGGAGATCGGATCAAGACCGACCGGCGGGATGCGATCAACCTGGCCAAGCTGCATCGCGCCGGTGAACTGACCGCTGTGTGGATTCCTGATCAGGCTCATGAGGCGATCCGCGATCTTGTGCGCGCGCGTCTTGCGGCCGTGCGCAGTCTGCGCCAGGCCCGTCAGCAGCTCTCTGGCTTTCTCCTGCGTCATGGCCGTCACTACAATCGGCCGGCGCGGACGTTGATGCATCGTCGCTGGATGGCCGGACTGAGATTCGAGCAAGCGGCGCATCACATCGTGCTGGAAGACTGCATCGCCGCCGTCGAGGCGGCGACGGCGCGGCGAGATCGTCTGGAAGCGCATATCGAGGCAGCGCTGCCGGATTGGTCGCTGGCCCCGGTGGTGCGCGCCCTGCAAGCGCTGCGCGGGATGGCTCTGGTCGCGGCGGCGACGGTGATCGCCGAACTCGGCGACATCACCCGCTTCGCCAATCCCCGTCAACTCATGGCGTATCTCGGTCTGGTTCCGTCCGAGCGCTCCAGCGGCGCCACACGACGCCAAGGCGGCATCACGAAAGCCGGGAATGGCGCGGCCCGGCGAATGCTGATCAAGGCGGCCTGGAGTTATCGGTTCCCGGCGCGCATCAGCCGGGAGCAGCTGTTGCGCCAGGAGGGTCTGGCAAAGCCGATCCGCGACACCGCGTGGAAGGCCCAAGAAAGGCTGTGTCGGCGCTATCGCAAGCTTGCCCGGGCAGGAAAATCACCCACTGTGGTCACGACCGCGATCGCTCGAGAACTGGCGGGCTTTGCCTGGGCGATCGCCAAGCACGTTCAGATCGCCGGCGCTTGATGCGCTGAGATCGACAGCGGACCTCACGAAAAGGAGGTCATCGCCGACAACGCATCTATCCAAAGCTGAGCAAGGCTGGAGGCACGGTCACGGCCAGGAGAACCCTCGCGTCCACTATCAGCCGGATATTTTCCGACGCTGGCCGCTAGACAGAGGAAGCTCCGCGACGCATCACCGGTCCGGCGGTATCCAACCCGCGCATCAGAGCATGATCAACCGTCGTTTTGATGATCGTGTCTCCTGCCCTGCTCAGTGGCGGCCATTCTGAACCGCTCGCGCGCGAGCTACGCTTTCTTGTGCCTGCTACTTGAAACGGCGAACATGAGAGTGGCTCACGTCATTGCGTTTGACGGCATTGTCTGAATCTGTGCTGTCGCGATCTGAGCGATGGAGATGATTCGTGGCGAGCAAAGAGATTGCCGTCAAGAAATACGTGGTCAGGCTGAGCGCGGAGGAACGTGCTCGGCTCGATGAGTTTATCCGCAAGGGCAAGCGCGCCGGGCATTTGTTGACGAAAGCGCGCATTCTGTTGAAAGCGGACGTGTCGGAGGCTGGCGGTGGATGGAGCGACAGCCGAATCGCCGAGGCGCTGGACACCAGCATCGCGACGGTCGAGCGGACGCGGCGGCAACTCGTCGAGGAAGGCTTCGAAGCCGTCCTGACCCGCAAGGACAATCCCAATTCCGCCCCGCGGCGGATTTTCGACGGCGCCGCGGAAGCCAAGCTGATCGCTTTGGCTTGCGGGCCGGCCCCGGCGGGCCGCGCCAGATGGACCCTGCGTCTTTTGGAGGAGAAGGTCGTCGAACTGCAGATCGTCGAGAGCGCCAGCGACAACACGATCGGGCGGACGCTCAAAAAAACATTCTCAAGCCCCATCTCAAGCAGCAATGGGTGATCGCGCCCGAGGCCAGCGCGGCCTTTGTCGCCAACATGGAGGACGTGCTGGAAGTCTACCAGAGGCCGCATGATCCCATGCGCCCCCTCGTATGCCTCGACGAAACGTCGAAGCAGTTCATCATCGAGACGCGCACGCCGGTCGCCGCCAAGCCGGGACAACCGGCGCGGCGCGACTACGAATACGAACGCAATGGCGTGGCCAATCTGTTCATGATGTTCGCGCCGCTGGAAGGCTGGCGCTGCGTGAAAGTCACCGACCGCCGCGTCGATTGCGCCCACGGGCTCAAGGATTTGTCCGACATGTATTTTCCCGATGCGGACAAGATCGTTCTGGTACAGGACAATCTCAGCACGCACACGACGGCGTCGCTCTACGAAGCCTTTCCCGCCGCCGAAGCGCGTCGCCTCGTCGAACGGTTCGAACGGCATTATACGCCCAAGCACGGAAGCTGGCTCGACATGGCCGAATCCGAACTCGCCGTCCTCTCAACCCAGTGCCTCGACCGACGCATCCCGAACAAGCCGGAACTGACCCAGGAAGTCGCCGCCTGGGAACAACGCCGCAACAAACATCACGCCAAGGCCGACTGGCAATTCACAACCGCCGACGCCCGCGTCAAACTCGCCAGGCTATACCCTCAGTTCGCGTGACTCGCGCCACTCTCATGTTCGCCGTTTCAAGTAGCAGGCACAAGAAGGCGTAGCTCGCGCGCGAGCGGTTCAGAATGGCCGCCACTGAGCAGGGCAGGAGGCACGATCATCAAAACGACGGTTGATCATGCTCTGATGCGCGGGTTGGATACCGCCGGACCGGTGATGCGTCGCGGAGCTTCCTCTGTCTAGCGGCCAGCGTCGGAAAATATCCGGCTGATAGTGGACGCGAGGGTTCTCCTGGCCGTGACCGTGCCTCCAGCCTTGCTCAGCTTTGGATAGATGCGTTGTCGGCGATGACCTCCTTTTCGTGAGGTCCGCTGTCGATCTCAGCGCATCAAGCGCCGGCGATCTGAACGTGCTTGGCGATCGCCCAGGCAAAGCCCGCCAGTTCTCGAGCGATCGCGGTCGTGACCACAGTGGGTGATTTTCCTGCCGGGCAAGCTTGCGATAGCGCCGACACAGCCTTTCTTGGGCCTTCCACGCGGTGTCGCGGATCGGCTTTGCCAGACCCTCCTGGCGCAACAGCTGCTCCCGGCTGATGCGCGCCGGGAACCGATAACTCCAGGCCGCCTTGATCAGCATTCGCCGGGCCGCGCCATTCCCGGCTTTCGTGATGCCGCCTTGGCGTCGTGTGGCGCCGCTGGAGCGCTCGGACGGAACCAGACCGAGATACGCCATGAGTTGACGGGGATTGGCGAGCGGGTGATGTCGCCGAGTTCGGCGATCACCGTCGCCGCCGCGACCAGAGCCATCCCGCGCAGCGCTTGCAGGGCGCGCACCACCGGGGCCAGCGACCAATCCGGCAGCGCTGCCTCGATATGCGCTTCCAGACGATCTCGCCGCGCCGTCGCCGCCTCGACGGCGGCGATGCAGTCTTCCAGCACGATGTGATGCGCCGCTTGCTCGAATCTCAGTCCGGCCATCCAGCGACGATGCATCAACGTCCGCGCCGGCCGATTGTAGTGACGGCCATGACGCAGGAGAAAGCCAGAGAGCTGCTGACGGGCCTGGCGCAGACTGCGCACGGCCGCAAGACGCGCGCGCACAAGATCGCGGATCGCCTCATGAGCCTGATCAGGAATCCACACAGCGGTCAGTTCACCGGCGCGATGCAGCTTGGCCAGGTTGATCGCATCCCGCCGGTCGGTCTTGATCCGATCTCCCGGCTTGCGTGGGATCAACGACGGAGCAACGACAACGCAACCATGCCCAGCCAGGGTCAACTGCCGTTGAATGCCATAGCCGCAAGGGCCGGCCTCATAACAGAACCGTAGCTCGCTTCCAGCGCGCGACAGCTTCGCCGCCAGAGCGTTCAAGGCCGTCGCTGTGTTCGCGATCTTGCCATACTCGCGCACGTCCTTGTGTGCGCCCGCCTCCGCAAGCGCCACCGCGATCGTATCCTTGTGCACGTCAAGGCCCACGTATGTGATAGATTCGTCCAAGACCCGTCTCCTATGCATGAGGCTCGGCGCCGGAAAGCCCGGCGCAACCCTCGACAAGCCTGCATACTGTGAGACGGGTCGCCCTATCTCAGGCGAACATGTAGTCTAGGCCGATGGACGCGCCGTCCGCGATAGGGCAGCGATGAAAGAACATCATCCCTGAGCGCTTGGTCGCGATACGCCCTCACTTCCGCGAAAGAATGCGCTTCAGTTCGTTTAAGGGGCGAAGCGGCGCGGACTGGGTGCGCGGCTGCGGATCGCGGGATTCTTGATCGGGCGAAAAATCGGCGTCCTTCGCCATCCGCGTCGCGGCATCGAGCCCGACCTTGTGTCCCGTCCGCTTCGCCACAATAAGCGCAACGCGCCGCCAGTGCGCGGGCGTCCGGCCGGCGTGGGTTGTCCCGTCGGGCAGGATCACGTCACGCTCGCGCTCGCGAGCCTCCCTATAGGCTTCGACGCCGTGGTCGCGGACTTAGGGCCTCGGCGTCGGCTTGCGCCAGCCGTTCGGCTTGCCGGCGACGTCGGAGCCATTGCAGCATTGTCGCCTCTCGTGCCCCCGCTCACCTCCGATTACGTCAGCTGGGCGCTTCTCGCCTTTAGGGCCGCGGGGCATCGTCATCTCCAGGAACCCATAGATGCACTTCGCGTCCCGCGCTGTCTATGATCCTGACAGCATAAGCTCCCGGCTTGTGGATCGTTGCAAATAAATGCCTGGCATGCTGCTTAATTGCAGCATCGTCTGGCGCGCTGTCGGTGACCCGATCGATAATTTCAACACCTCCCGCGCGAGGGGGACCAATCCATTGAATTTCGTACAACCTCATCACTGCGCTCCGGCAATGCGCTGAGCATACAAGAGACGGGGTGGTGGGTCAGTTATCCCGCCTTTTGCGATACGCGCGATCATGACGGCGCGCGCGTTCACGTCGGCGGGACGCTTCTCGCCTTTAGGGCCGCGAGGCATTAGCGTTCCCGTCAACCAGAGTACCAATCAGTCGCAACAGGGCTTCATGCTCGGGGGCAATAGGCCCGCAATTGAGAAAGGGTCCAATTTCGATGTGAGTGACCGCGCCGCCAGATGGAAGATTCGCCTTCTGTACTACGAATGCGCGCATCGTCTCGTCGCTGCGGCCGAGATACCATCGATCACCATTCGAACTAGCGGCAAACTCTCTGAGACGGGCAGACATTCGCAACGCTCTCCATGTTTTCAGTAAGCATACAGGAACAGGATGGAAAGCGTGAGGCTGGCGTCCGCCACGCGGTGGACGAATGACCGCTATTTGCGTGCGCCGTGAAAGGCGGCGCTTTCCAGTGGGTGAGAGGCCCACCCGGCGAACGCTCCAGCCGGAAGCAACCGGAGCAGTCATGGAGGTGACGAAATGGCTGAAGCCTTCGGTATAGCGCGTCACGTATAGGTGACGGCGCGAGTGTGCGGGCCGCAACCCGAGTGAACGCCGAGCAAGCCTCGAAAAGGACGATGTGCAGGCCGACCCGACCGCAATTTCGGGGAAGGCTGATACGGCTGGGTGAGACGAGCGAAGACGACGCCCAGTCGCTGCACCGGGGTACTGGCGGCGGCACGTACAGGAAGGAAAGCGCGCGCAACACGGGAAGCCCATGGGCGTGGTTAGGGATGATCAACCGGACGCCCGCGAGGGAGAGGCCGGGCGCTCATGGGTGGCGGAGAGGTTCGTAGTACCGAGGAAGCCGGGTAACGCCGGGGGGAGGGAAGGGACCTCAGTTCAGGACAGACGCAAGACGTAGTGAAGGACCTGGAGATTGGGCAACCTATCAACTCCGGACAGCGTTCAGAAACTGCAGACGGCGTTGCACGCGAAAGCGAAGGCTGAACCCGGCTACCGCTTCTACGCCCTCTACGACAAGATCAGCCGCGAGGACATTCTGGCGCACGCCTACGCCCAGTGCCGCTCCAACAAGGGCGCGCCGGGCGTGGACCGTCAGGACTTCGAGGCCGTCGAGGCGTACGGGGTCGAGCGATGGCTGGGCGAACTGGCGCTTGCGCTCAGGCAGGAGACTTACCGACCGGACCCAATCAGACGCGTTTTCATACCGAAGGCCAACGGCAAACTCAGGCCGCTGGGCATCTCAACCTTGCGGGATCGGGTCTGCATGCTAGCCGCGATGCTGGTGCTGGAGCCGATCTTCGAGGCCGACCTTCCCTCGGAACTCTATGCCTACCGCCCCGGGCGCAACGCCCAGCAGGCGGTGGTCGAGGTGGAGGAGCTGCTGTTTCGTGGCCACCCGGAAGTCGTGGACGCGGACCTCGCGGACTACTACGGGAGCATTCCCCATGCCGAGCTCTTGAAGTCGGTTGCGCGTCGCATCGTCGATCGGCGCGTGCTTCATCTGATCAGGATGTGGCTGGATTGTCCCGTGGAAGAAACCGACGATCGAGGTCGGAGGACACGTACGACCGAGGCGCGGGACAAGCGGCGCGGCATTCCGCAGGGCTCGCCGATCTCACCCTTGCTGGCGAACATTTACATGCGCCGGTTCGTGCTGGGATGGAAGA
This sequence comes from uncultured Alphaproteobacteria bacterium, assembly GCA_963782255.1. Lineage (GTDB taxonomy): Bacteria > Pseudomonadota > Alphaproteobacteria > Rhizobiales > Beijerinckiaceae > Roseiarcus. The sequence goes on from CAWAIS010000002.1 coordinate 59,267, forward strand.
TGTTCGGGCCGGAGCGAAGCCTCGGCACGCGGCTCGTGACCTACGCCGACGACCTCGTGATCCTGTGCAGAAGGGGCAAGGCCGAAGAAGCCTTGCAGCGACTGCGGGAAATTATGGGCAAGCTGAAGCTGACGGTGAACGAGGAGAAGACGCGCATCTGCAAGGTGCCGGAAGGAGAGTTTGACTTTCTGGGATACACGTTCGGCAGGATGTACTCGGCGAAGACCGGTCAGGCTCGTATCGGCTACCGGCCATCAAAGAAGAGCATTCAGCGCGCGGTCGAGAAAGTCCACGCGCTGACCGAGCGATCATGCACATGGCAAGAGACCACAACGCTGGTGGGCAAAGTGAACCGCACGCTGCGCGGATGGGCGAACTACTTTTCGGTAGGCGCCTTCAGCAAGGCGTATCGGGCGCTCGATGCTTACGCGGCGATGCGGTTGCGCCGGTGGTTGCGCTTCAAGCACAAAGTCAGGCGACGAAGGGGCGGGAGCTATCCACTCTCGCACCTCTACGGGCACTTCGGGCTCGTTCGTCTGACCCGGCTTGGGCACGACGTGCCGTGGACGAAGGCGTGAGGTCTTGTCCGAGAGCCGGATGCAGGAAATCTGCCTGTCCGGTTCGATGAGGGGGGTGTGGAAACGGAGCCATGGTCAAGCCACTGAGGCACCGCCAGACGAAAGGGGCGGCCAACCGATATGCTCGACCTACAGCCACCGCGCCACACTCCTACTCTACGCGCAGCGGACGGCCGCACTGAAATCCGCCAATTGATTCACTCCGTCACCCACTTTCCCGCGTAGCTCGAGTCCCTGCGCTTTAGGGGACGGAAAGAGATGGCATGGACGTCCTCCCGGGTAAGTATAGGCCATTTTCGGCATCGAACCCGGCCGAGCGCGTCCATGATTCGTGAGCAAAAACAGTGGAGCTTCAGCCGGCCTTGGTGCGCGAGAGGCAGTATAGAATTTACTCTGACAATGCCCCCACGAGTCGTTCCGCCGAAGCGCGGAGGCGGAGCTGACTGGCCTGCGGCGAGGTCGTCGAACAGAGGCCCGGTCCTTCCTCGTTAGCAACGGTTTGCTTGATCACCTAGGTTTGATCGAAATGGGCGCGAAGAAAGGAGAGACGGCAGGTGTTGTCCTTGAGCCTCCGTCACCATGCGAGGTGGCGTTTTGTTCAGCACCCGATTGAGCTCAGGCGGTCTCGGAGGTGGAAAATGCGTAACTCGATTTCCAAATCGATTGTCGCAGGGTTAGCGGCGCTGACGATGTCGGCGACGGTCATTTCCTCAGCGACGGCTGCGGCCGTTATGAATCGCGATCGCGCATTCGACCGCCGCAACGACGGACGGAAATTCCAGCAGCACGCCGTCGCCCCGGTGGCAGCAAACGATCAGCCGACAACATCAAGGCCGCCGGACTCTTTCGGCTCATTCACCACAATCGCGCGCTCTGCGCAGAAAGGACTGGCCTTCCGCTCCGCGTCGAGCATTGTGTCGTTGTCAGACGCGGCGCGCATGACGCGCGGGTGACCCAACCGCCCCTTCGGCTTCCGCCGATCCGGGGCTCGTTCCGGTGCGGGGCTCGGATCGACCGGGCCTCCGGGACGAGAGGAAGGGTTGGACCATGAGCGTCAAACTTACCGATGCACAGCTTGAGATGATGAGCGCGGCGGCGCAGCGTGAGGACCGCTGCTTAGCAGCGCCTGAGACAATGAAAAGCGCGGCTGTGAGTAAAGCGGGCGCTAAGCTCGTGAAGCTTGGTTTGGCCCGCGAGATCCATGCAAAGCCTGGTGCACCGATCTGGCGCCGTGACGAGGCGTGATCGGCGTTTTCCCTCAAACTTACGGCGATCGGGTTGAAAGCCATCGCCGGCGACGGGGAATCGCAAGAGCTGGTCGAGCCCGACGAGGCGTCGCAACCTCAGCTTGTTCTTCAGCCGAAGAATGGCGTCAGTCTGGACGACGTCGACCGACACTCCCCTACGGCCGCTCCGCGAGACTGCAGCAAGCTGGCGCTGAACAATCCATAGGCCAACCAATGCCACGGGCTTCTGGATCAATCCACTGAGCTACGCGGGAAACTGGGTGACGGTATGAGGAAGGCGGCGTAACGGGGTTGGTGCTGAAGCCATGGACGAGAATAGAGTCGTTTCGCTTCGACAGAAAGGGGCGATCGATGATCCGCTCACCGAAATTCTACGAGCCGGCGCGCGACGGCTGATTGCGCAGGCGGTCGAGGCGGAGTTCGAGACATTCCTGGCCTCGAATGCCGAGTTGGTTCTTTCCGACGGTCGTCGGCGCATGGTTCGCCACGGGCATGATCCGGTCCGCGCGAGCCAGGCGGGGATCGGACCTGTGGACGTGCAAAAGCCGAAGGCTCGCGATCGGGGCGCGACGACGGGCGCGCGGATACGCTTCACCTCGAAAGTCAAGGTTTATCGCGACCAAGGCATTAGCGGGGCCAAATCGCGCAAGGACCGGCCAGCATTCGACGCGCTGTGGAAGGACGCAGCCCGACGACGGTTCGACATGATCATGGCCTGGTCCGTGGACCGGCTGGGCCGCAGCCTCCAAGACCTTATCGCCTTCCTCTCTGACGTTCACGGTTACGGCGTGGACCTGTTCCTCCACCAACAGGGCGTCGACACGACGACGCCGGGCGGCAAGGCCCTCTTCCACATGATGGGCGTCTTCGCCGAATTTGAGCGCGCCATGATCCGCGAGCGCGTCAAGTCGGGCCTGGAGCACGACAAGGCGCAGGGGAAGACGCTCGGCCGGCCGCCGATCGACGCCGAGAAGGAAGCCGCGATCAGCGCCGATTTGCGTCTGGGCAAGGCCGGCATCATGAAGGTCGCGGCGGCGCATGGCGTGGGAGTCGGGACCGTTCAGCGGATCAAGCTGGCGCTCGCCGGCTAAGAGCGGGCCGATTGGGCCTGAGTGACCCGCTTGTGGCCGACATGGCTGGTCAACCTCCCTCAGCCATTCAAGTGGTCAATATCAAGCTCGAACTCGTAGCGCAGCTGTTGCGAATTCTCGCCGCGCGTAGACAACGCAGTGGACGACCGCTGCGTCGACAGCGGTCGTTGTTTGAGACGAAGGCCGAGCCGTCCTGACGGTCATCGCTCACCAGTCACGCGATGCGAAGGCGGGGACAACTGGGCCGCTCGCTTGCGTGCGTCGGAGGTCAATCCCTACTTCGGCAGGGCGATCGGGTGAAGAAGTTGGTGACAAACGCGCAAAGTGCTGAATCTGTCGATCTCCGCTGATTCGGTTGGCGGGAGGACGACGGTGGACGCTTCGGAGGCGATGGCGGCGGCGGGTTTTGAGACAACAGTTTTCCTGATTCATTTCAATGATATGCCAGACCATCGGCAGCCAGGAAAGGTGGCCTATCGGCTCGACGAGATCCTGCTCTTGTCTCTGCTGGCGGTTCTGGCCGGCGCGGAGGGCTTCACCGACATCGCGCGTTTCGGCCAGAGGAAGCTCGCCTTGCTGCGGCGCTTCCTCCCCTTCGTCAACGGCACGCCGAGCCACGATCACCTCGGCGACATTTTCGCCACGCTCGACGCTCAGGCGTTCCGGCGGTGCTTCGTGGCTTGGGTCGGCGCGCTGATGAAGACGCCGGTCGAACTCATCGCCATCGACGGCAAGACCTCCCGGCGCTCGGGCAACAAAGGAGCCAAGGACGCCATCCACATGGTGTCCGCCTTCGCCGCCCGCCAACGCCTGGTGCTGGCGCAGGCCAAGGTCGGCGAGAAGGCTAACGAGATCGTCGCCATTCCGGCCCTCCTCGACATGCTGTCGATCGAAGGCGCCGTCGTCACCATCGACGCGATCGGCTGTCAGCGCGACATCGCCCAGAAGATCATCGACAAGAAGGCCGATTACATTCTGGCGCTGAAGGGCAACCAGGGGACGTTGCGCAACGATGTCGAATTGTTCGCCAACGAGCAGAAAGCAAGGGGTTTCGCCGATACGCAGGTCAGCGTCGATGAAACCGTCGACGGCGACCACGGCCGCATCGAGACGCGCCGCGTCACCGTGATCCACGACGTCGCCTGGCTGCAACAGCGACACGAATGGCCAGGCCTCAAGGGCCTCGTCATCGTCGACAGCACGCGAGAGATCGGCGCCAAGACCGAACGCGAGACCCGCTATTATCTGACATCGTCGTCACGGCGCGCCGACCGCCTGGGACCGATGGCGCGCGACCATTGGGCGATCGAGAACGGCCTGCACTGGGTCATGGATATGACCTTCCGCGACGACGAGTGCCGCATCCGAACCGACAACGCCCCCGAGAACGTCGTCACCCTCAAACACATGGCCGTCAACCTCGCCCGCAAGGCCAAGGGCCGAGACTCCGTCCGCCTCGCCCTCAAAACCGCCGCTTGGGATGACGACTATCTCGCCAAACTCATCGCCGCATAATTTCCTTCACCCGATTCCCCTGCCTACTTCGGTGATTTTGAAGGGCCAACCGACAACCTTTTCGTAGATGACCGACACAAACTCCTCGAGATCACGCCAGAAATCCCTGCCACGCGGCCGCCGACGCCGCCGTGCCGACAGCGGGCGCCTTCGTGATCTTCGGCAAAGATCGCGACCTGTTCGAGGTCGCGCGCAATTTCGCCCATTTCTTCGCCCATGACACGTGCGGTTTTTGCACGCCGTGCCGCGTCGGTACCAATTTGCTGCGCGACGCGCGCGACAAGATCGCCGAGTGGCGCGCAATCCGGTGCGCGACACCTGGCTCAAGTTCCGGCCCCTACGAGCGGCGTCTGATCCGGGGCGAATTTGATTCTTCGGTCGACCTAGACGCGGCGCTCGCCAGGGCGCGCGAGATCGCCGGGCGCGACGACGCGGCGGCGCATATAGGAGCCGAGGCATGAGCGGGACCGAAACGACGATTCTGATCGACGAGATCTCGGTTCCATTCAAGCCGGGCCAGACGGTGCTGGAGGCGGCGCTCGAAGCGGGCGTCTATATCCCGCATCTATGCCACCACCCGGAATTCGCCCCGCATGGCAGCTGTAAATTGTGCAGCGTGATCGTCAACGGCCGCAATGCTTCAGCCTGCACAATGAAGGCCACGGCAGGTCAAGAGGTCGAGGTCGATACCCCCGACCTGCATGCGTACCGTCGCACGCTCATTCAAATGCTGTTCGTCGAGGGCAACCACTTCTGCCCCGGCTGCGAGAAGAGCGGCAATTGTCAATTGCAGGCGCTGGCCTACGACAGCGAGATGATGACGCCGCATTTCGTCGAGTTCTACCCGCATCGGCCGGTGGACGGGTCGCATCCCGACGTGCTGCTCGACTTCAATCGGTGCATCCAATGCGAATTGTGCGTGCGAGCTAGCCGCGACGTGGACGGCAAGTCTGTCTTTGCGCTCGCCGGGCGCGGCATGGCCTCTCACATCATCGTCAATTCGCCTAGCGGGAAGCTCGGCGACACGAACTTCTCGGTCGCCGACAAGGCCGCGCATGTGTGCCCGGTCGGCGCCATTCTCATAAAGCGCGTCGGTTTCGCGACGCCGATCGGCGAGCGACGCTATGACCTCGAGCCGATCAGCGAAGAAGCGACGCGCTGTGCGGTGGAGGAGGCCAAATGAGCGCGTCCGTGAAAACCGCCGCCCTGCCCAAGGTGCGCATCGCCACGACCTCGCTCGCCGGCTGCTTCGGCTGCCACACGTCGTTTCTCGACATCGACGAGCGCATATTCGAACTGGCGAAGATCGCCGAATTCGACCGGTCGCCGATCACCGACATCAAACATTGCGGCCCTTGCGATATCGCACTGATCGAAGGTGGGGTGTGCAACGCCGAGAATGTGCACGTGTTGCGCGAGATGCGCGCCAACGCCAAAATTCTTGTCGCCATCGGTGCCTGCGCGATCACCGGCGGCTTGCCAGCAATGCGCAACCGTCTCGACATCGGCGATATTCTCAACGAGGTCTATCGCGACTTGGACGGCGCGCAATCGCATGTTCCCGACGACCCGGAACTGCCGCTGCTGTTCGACAAGGTCTATCCCGTCAACGAGATCGTGCGCGTCGACTATTTCATTCCCGGCTGCCCGCCCTCGGGCGACGCGATCTGGAAATATCTCAACGATCTGATCCTGGGGCGCATGCCGCGTCTCGATCACAAACTGCTGCATTACGATTGAGGCTTAGAGGCCAGGCTCAACCTCGAAACCGCGCAATCGCCGCAGAAGCTGCGCCGTATCGCCATCGAACCGGTGACCCGCGTTGAAGGCCACGGCAAGGTGACGATCCTCCTCGACGAGGAGAATCGGGTTCATCAGGTCCGGCTGCACATTGTCGAGTTTCGCGGCTTCGAGGTGTTCACCCAGGGCCAGCCGTATTGGGAAGCGCCGGTCGCCGTCCAGCGCCTGTGCGGCATCTGCCCGGTCAGTCATCTATTGGCGGCCACCAAGGCGATGGACCTCATCGCCGGATATGGCGCGCTGACGCGGACGGCCGAGAAGCTGCGCCGCCTCCTGCATTACGGCCAGATCGTGAAGTCGCACGCGCTGCATTTCTTCCATCTCTCCTCACCCGATCTGCTTCTTGGCTTCGAGAGCGAGGTCGCCAAGCGCAACATTCTCGGGGTCGCCGCGGCGTTCCCGATCTCGCCAAACGCGGCGTGCTAACGCGGAAGTTCGGGCAGGAAGTGATCCGTCATACGTTTTCCGGGTGATTAGCTCGGGTTGGCGATTTTGGGCCACCAGTGGAAGCCGGCCTGGCTCTTGATCTTTTCGCGCTCGGTGGCGAGAGCGGCGCATCGCATCGAGATGATTTGGTCGAGAGCCTCGAGGGTAGGGATGTGCTTGTTGACGACGGGTTCGTCGACCAGCGTCCATAACGTTTCGGCCGGCTGCACTTCCGGGGTGTAGGCGGGCTGGAAGACGAGGCGGACGCCCTCCGGCACGACGAGCCCCGCCTCGCCGTGCCAACCGGCGTTGTCGAGCACAAGAACGATGATCCGCTCGCGGCCTGCGCCAGCTTCTTCGGCAAACAGGCGCAGCAACGCCTCGAAGAACGGCTTGGATACGCCGTTCGAGACGTACCAGAAGCTCTCACCGGTTGCCGGAGAAACGAACGCCGTCACGTAGAGCCATTCGAAGCGATGGTGGCCGTGCGCGATCGGCCGCTCGCCGACCGCCGCCCAGACGCGGCGGGTCACCGGCTTCAGGCCGAGCCGGTGCTCGTCGGTCGCGAACGTCTCGATCGGCGTATCGGGGTGGCGCGCCGCCTCCTCGACGACGATGTCGGCCACTTTTTTTTGAAGATGTCTTGCTCCTCGGGAGTCGCCGCCTTCGGGTTGCGCGGCCGAGGCTTCTGAATCGACCAATCGATCGCCCGCAACGCCTCCCAGCCGCGTTGCGGCGCCAGCGAGGCCAAGCCCAGTTCGCCCGCCATCCAGTGCGCCACCTTGCCGCTCGTCCATACGCCCCCGCCAGGCGGGGGATCGGCAAGACGAACCCGCAAACGCTCCAGCACCTCCGGCTTCAAGACCGTCGCCGCCGCTCCGTTGCCCCGACGCAGGTCCCCCAACGCCGGAGGCCCAAACGCGTTGTAGCGCTCCAGAAGTTGTTCAATCCAGCGCTGACCGAACGAGGTCATCGCCGCCACTTGGCCGACCGTGTGGCCTTTCGCCAAAAGCCAGATCGTCTGAAAATGCCGCGACGACCTCACATCCCCACACGCTTCGTAACGCGCCTCCAACGCCGCAACGCTCAGATGATCGGCAACGTGAGCCATGCCCGCCTCCCGCGAATCATGGCCGTTCCATCTACCAGCACTTAACCGCGACGGGAATCCAACCCACGCCGAGTCAATCAGGCGGAAACCGTATCACATCGCCGGCAAGCGCATTCACGGCATGGGAGTCATCCCTGGCGGCATGAACAAGGCGCTGAGCGTCGCCGACCGCAATTCGATGCGCGCCGGGATCGACGAGATCGTCGACTGGAGCCGCGAGGCCGTCGGCCTCGTCATCAGCCAAATCGCCTACTAGCTGCCGCCGTATCCCTGCAGGATCTTGATATAGTTGGCGCGTTCGAAGGCTTGCGGGTCCTGCACCCTCTGCTGGCTCATGATCCCGCGCATGTGATTCAGCGAAGCGAATTCCCGCGCCCGCAGCCAGGACGTCAGCCCGGCGAGCAAGACTTCCACATAGTCCACCCCGTGACGCAGAAGGGCCGAGGTGGTCATCACGACGTCGGCCCCGACGAGGAGGTATTTCACGACCTCGTCGGCGGAGGTGACTCCCGTCGTAGCGGCGAGAGAGACTTTCACGCGGCCGGAGAGAACCGCGAGCCAGAGCAATGGCAGGCGAATCTCGTTCGGCTGGCTAAGCTTGAGGTCGGCCAGCACCTGCAGCCGGGCGATGTCGAGATCAGGCTCGTAGAATCGATTGAACAGCACCAGGGCGTCGGCGCCGGCCCGTTCGAGGGCCAGCGCCATGCTGCCGACCGCGCTGAAATAGGGGCTAAGCTTGACCGCGACCGGAATTGAGACCATGGCTCGCACCGCTTTCAGGATGTCTAGATAGCGTTGCTCAACATCGTGGCCGGTCAGCGAAAGGTCAGCGGGGATGAAGTAGATATTGAGCTCCAGTCCCGCGGCGCCGGCTTCCTCGATCGACTTGGCGTAGGAAATCCACCCATGGTCGGTCGTGCCGTTTAGGCTGGCGATGACGGGAATGTCGAGCGACCCGCTCGCTCGGCGAACGAGGTCGAGGTATTGCCGCGGCCCGACCATGTAGTCGGCTGGTGCAGGAAAATAGCTCTGTGCCTCAGGCGAACTTTCGGCGTTCACGCCGGTCAGATGGTCGTAACGTGCAGCCTCGGCCTCGATCTGCTCTTCGAAGAGAGAGGGAAGCACCACCGCCGCGGTCCCGACGTCCTCGAGGCGCTTGAGATTGCCGAGGTCGGCGTTAAGCGGCGAAGCGGACGCGACTAGAGGGTTCTTCAGCTCAAGGCCCATATACCGTGTCGTCAAATCCATGACATCCTCGCGACCATTACATCCAGGGTCCGCATCAGCGCGGCTACGTTACTTGGTGGCGCCGCCGCCGACCTGGAACCGACTGCCGTCGCGCGTGGCAAGATCCTCGTATTGGCGGTACTTCTCCACGACGGCCGTCTGGGCGGCGGCGAGCAGCGAAGCCGCTTCGTCCGGCCGTGCGTCAGCGAGGGACGAGTAGCGTATCTCGTTGTACGCATAGTCCTTGAACGGGATGGTCGGGCGCGGCGAGTCGAGCCGGAACGGGTTCTGACCGATCGTGCGCATGGTTGGATTGAACCGAAGCAGGGGCCAATAGCCGCTCGCAACGGCGAGGTCCTGCTGCTTCATGCCGAAGCGCATGTCGATGCCGTGGGCGATGCACTGGCTATAGGCCAGGATCAGGGATGTTCCTTCGTAGGCTTCTGCCTCGCGGAACGCGTCCAGTGTCTGTTGCGGGTTGGCGCCCATGGCGACTTGCGCAACGTAGACATTGCCATAGGCGATCGCCTGAAGGGCGAGATCCTTGCGCGCAACGCGCTTGCCGGCGGTCGCGAACTTGGCCACGGCTCCGAGGGGCGTCGCCTTCGACGCCTGGCCGCCGGTGTTGGAATAGACCTCGGTATCGAGCACCAGGACATTGACGTCGCGACCGGTCGACAGCACGTGGTCGAGTCCGCCATAGCCGATGTCGTACGCCCAGCCGTCGCCACCGACGATCCAGATGCTCCGCCGCACGAGATGATCGACGACCGAGAGGAGATCGTGGACAGCCTCGCCGAAGAGCTTGAGGAGCCGTGTCTTGAGTTCCGCGACCCGGATTCGTTGGGCCCGGATCTCGGACTCCTGAATCTGCGGCGCCGTGAGGATGCCGTTCGCAAGGTCTTTGCCGACCGCCGCGGCGAGCTGACGGAGCAGCGTCCGAGCGAGTTCGAGATGCTTATCGGCGGCCAGCCGAAAGCCCAGCCCGAACTCGGCATTGTCCTCGAACAGCGAATTCGACCATGCCGGCCCGCGGCCCTCGCGGTCCTTCGTCCATGGCGTCACCGGCTGGTTGGCGCCGTAGATCGACGAGCAGCCGGTGGCATTGGCGATTTGAGCGCGGTCCCCGAACAATTGCGAGAGGAGTTTGAGATACGGCGTCTCGCCGCATCCGGTGCAGGCGCCGGAGAACTCAAACAAGGGCTCGAGGAACTGTACGCCGCGAACGTTGGCGAAATCGACGCGGGCGCGGTCATTCACCGGAAGCTTCTCAAAGAAGGAGATGTTGACGCGTTCGCTCGCGATCAGCGGCTCCTTGTCGGCGAGGTTGATGGCCTTGACCCCCGGCTTGCGCGGGCTGACCGCCGGACAGGCTTCGACACAGAGACCACAGCCGGTGCAGTCCTCGACATAGAACTGCAAGCTGAAGCGGGCTTCCGGGTAGCCGCGCGCGTTGACCGGTGCGGACTTGAACGAGGGGGGCGCCGCGGCGAGCGCGTCCTCGCGATAGTAACGCGCGCGAATGACGCTGTGCGGGCAGACGAAGCTGCATTGTCCGCATTGAATACAGAGATCCTCTTCCCAGACCGGCACGACTGCAGCGATGTTCCGCTTCTCGTAGGCGCCGGTGCCCGAGGGAAAGGTGCCGTCCGGCGGCATCAGGCTGACGGGAATGTCGTCGCCGCGCCCGATCATCATCCTGGCCGTCACGCGCCGCACGAAGTCGGGGGCGGTGTCGGGCACGATCGACGGCAGGTCCCGGTCACTGCTCACCGCCGCTGGAACCTCGACCTGGTAGAGGCGCGCCAGCGTACCGTCGACCGCAGCGAAGTTCTTGGCGACCACGGCCTCGCCCTTGCGGCCGTAAGTCTTGCGGATCAATTCCTTGATGTGCCGGATCGCCGCTTCGCGCGGCAGGACGCCGGAGATCGCGAAGAAGCAGGTCTGGAGGATCGTGTTGGTGCGCCCGGGAAGACCCACCTCACGGGCAACCTTGGAGGCATCGATGACGAAGAAGCGGAGGCGCTTGTCGATGATCTGCCGCTGCACCGGCTGCGGTAGATCATCGAAGACCTCGTCGGGTCCGTAGGGTGTATTGAGCAGGAAGACGCCGCCCGGCGCCGCCAGCCGTAGGACATCTTGCCGCTCGAGGAAACTTGCCTGGTGGCAAGCGACGAATCCCGCCTCGGCGATCAGATAGGGAGCCTTGATCGGATCCGGCCCGAAACGGAGGTGCGAAATGGTCTGGGCGCCCGATTTGTGAGAATCATAAACGAAATAGCCTTGGGCATAGCGCCCGGCATCCTCGGCGATGATTTTCACGCTGTTCTTGTTGGCCCCGACCGTTCCGTCGGCGCCGAGGCCGTAAAAGACCGCGCGGGTGACGCTGTCGGCTTCGATCGAGAAACCGGGATCGATCTCGAGACTCGTATTAGAAACGTCGTCGTTGATCCCGACGGTGAAGCCGTTCCGTGCCGCAAAACGGTCGTTTGCGTCGCGTTTGAGGAGTTCGTCGAGCGCCGCCTTCGCCATCGCGGGAGTGAAATCCTTTGACGAAATCCCGTAGCGGCCGCCGACCACCCGCGGCATCGACCCTCGGTCGCCGCGGCCTACCGCCTCGGCGAGAGTGGCCACCACATCGAGATAGAGGGGCTCGCCGGTCGAGCCCGGTTCCTTGGTCTGCTCCAGGACGGCGATCGCGGTGACGGAGGCAGGCAAGGCAGCGAGGAAATCGGCCGCTGAGAATGGCCGATAGAGACGAACCTGCAGAACGCCGACCTTGGCGCCCTTAGCGACCAGCGCCATGACCGTCTGGCGCGCGGTCTCCGCGCCCGAACCCATCAGGACGAGAACACGTTCCGCGTCCGCCGTCCCTTCATACTCGAACAGTCCGTAGCGACGCCCGGTGAGAGCGTCGAACTGCGCCATGATCTTCGCAACGATGGCGGGGACCTTGGCGTAGAAGGGGCTTACCGCCTCGCGTGCCTGGAAAAACGTGTCGGGATTGTGCGCGGTGCCGCGAATGAAAGGATGTTCGGGGTTGAGCGCGCGAGAGCGGTGGGCGCGGACCAGTTCGTTCGGGATCAGCGACCGGATGTCATCGTCGCTAAGGAGCGACAAGGTATTGAGCTCGTGCGAGGTTCTGAAGCCGTCGAAGAAATGGAGGAACGGCACGCGCGACTGAAGCGTCGCCGCCTGCGCGATCAGTGCCGCATCATGGGCTTCCTGTACATTGGCCGAGGAGATGAGCGCGAAGCCGGTGGTGCGGGCGGTCATGACGTCGGAATGGTCGCCGAAGATCGACAGCGCCGACGTGGCGAGCGACCGAGCCGCGACATGAAACACCGTTGGGGTCAGCTCCCCGGCTATCTTGAACATGTTGGGCAGCATCAGCATCAGCCCTTGCGAGGCGGTGAAGGTCGTGGTCATCGCTCCGGATTGCAGCGCACCATGGACGGCGCCGGCCGCCCCACCCTCGCTCTGCATCTCCTGCACCTCAGGGACGTTCCCCCAGATGTTCTTGAGACCTTCGGCCGACCACTGGTCGGCCAGTTCAGCCATTGTCGACGACGGAGTGATCGGGAAGATCGCGCACACCTCATTGACGCGATAGGCGACATGCGCGACGGCGGTGTTGCCGTCCATCGTCGTCCGCGTGCCCATCACTTGCTCTCCTTCCGAATTCCGACCGGCAAGCCGGCGCGGGGTGCCTCACGCCGGCTCGGGGATCATTTCCATGGCGTGGCAGGGACATTGCTCGACGCACACCGCGCAGCCCGTGCAGAGCGCGTAGCCGATCTCGTAGCGGCGGCCGGGGCCGAGCTTGAAGATGGCGTCCTCCGGACAGGCGGCGAAGCAATTGTCGCATTCGAAACAATTGCCGCATGAGAGGCAGCGCCGAGCCTCGTGCAGGGCCTCCGCCTCGCTCAGGCCGGCGACCACCTCGTCGAAGCCGGCGCGGGGCGCTCCAACCGGCAGCTCGTGTTCGGTGGAGCGCATCGCGTCCGCATAGATCGGCAGGTTCAATCCGCCGAAATCGATCGTCGGATGCTTCGGGGGACGGCTGTAGACGACGCCGCGCAGCCAAGCGTCGATGTGGCGCGCCGCCTTCTTGCCGTGACCGGTTGCGACCGTCACGGAGCGCTCGGCCGGCACCATATCGCCGCCGGCGAAAATACCCCGCCTAGCGGTCATCATGTCCGGCCCGACCACCACCGTGCCGTCGGCCTGGTGAACGATCTCGGGGATCTTGCGCAGGAAGGCGCTGTCGGCCTCCTGGCCGAGGGCGAGCACCACTGCGTCGGCCTTCAGCGTCTCGAGTTGCCCGGTCGGCTGGGCGCGGCCCTTGGCGTCAATCTCCATTACCTCGACGGTGAGATCACCGCCGTCGATCGCCTTGATCGACGTCAGCCACTTGATCTTGATGCCCTCCGCCAACGCTTCGTCGGCCTCGAACCCATGAGCCGGCATGTGGGCCCGGTCGCGACGGTAGACAATCATCGCCTCTTCGGCGCCAAGGCGACGCGCCGTGCGGGCAGCATCCATGGCAGTGTTGCCGCCGCCGTAGATCACCGCGCGGCGGCCGAGCGACGGCGCCTCCCGGGTCTCGACATCGTGCAAATACGACACCGCATCGAGCACCTTGACCGCGTCGCGCGCGGGAATGTCCACGTGCTTGGAGAGATGGGCGCCGATCGCGATGAAGACGGCGTCGAACTGACCCGCGTCTTGTTCGGCGAGAACATCATCGACTTTGTGATTGACGGCTATCCTGACGCCCATCCGCTCAATCTGGTGGATCTCCTTCATCAGATCCTCGCGCGGCAGCCGGTAGGCGGGAATACCGAAATGCAGCATGCCGCCGGGGAGCGGTCCTGCCTCGTGGATCTCCACCTCATGGCCAAGCCGCGTCAGATGATAGGCCGCCGAGAGACCACTCGGGCCAGCCCCAACCACCAGCACGCGCTTGCCGGAGCGGGGCGCATCGACCGGCAGCGGCCATTCGTGTTGCGCCGCGAGATCGCCCAGAAAGCGTTCGACTGCGTGAATGGCGACAGAACTGTCGAGGTCTCTGCGGTTGCAGCTCGTTTCACACGGGTGATAGCAGACCCGGCCATGCACGCCCGGCAGTGGATTGTCCCGGACGAGCGCCTCCCAGGCCTCTCGAAACTTGGCGGCCTGGGCGAACGCCAGCCAGGCCTGGATGTTCTCGCCGGCAGGGCAGGCGACATTGCAGGGCGGCAGGAGATCGACATAGATCGGCCGTTTGGTCCGCACCGGCCCCGTGGTCTTCTGCCGGCTAGGGTCGATGCTCCGGGTCATGTCGTGACCGCTCGTCATGACGTGTCTCCAAGATGCTGGCGGACCCGGGCGGCGATCCGCATCTTTTCAGTCCGTAAATAGCGCGTCGCCGTTCACGTCCGTGTCACGGACAATTCCCGCCGGCTGTGCGGCGATTCGTCTGGCGCCACAAACATTCGAGCGTCAGCACCTCGACGGGAAGGTATCCAAGCCCGCCCCCAGGTCCGGATCAGAACCTGATCTCTCGCCACCCACAGGACCAACGCCGCGCCCATGGCCGCGAAGACAAAAAGCTCGATCATTCGCGCTGACAGCGCCATAGTCGCCCCGATGCGAAACCCGATCAATGCTCCCGCAACACCCTCAACGTCCAAAGCCACCTCGCATCGGCCCAGACGCACCGAGCGTTCCGCGCTACGCCGATGAACACTTGGCGCGGGGCGCTCCAGCAGCTTGAAGATACACGAAACGCAGTCCCGTCGCGCCTTTCGTTCGACAACGTGACGACAGCATGGTGAATTCTGTTTGGCGCCACCCGAAAAACGACGCGCATACGCGTAGTTGCGCCGAGAAAGTTTTGGCCGAAGATTTCGATCGCTCGTAGCCGCAGCGCCACACCGTTTGCCGCCGCCCCGAGGACGCGGGTTATCTAACAAAACCGACCACGCAAAGGAGGGAGGTTTAAGATGCGATCTCGCACAAGCATGCTCCTCACCATGACGGCCCTGACCCTCGGAGCTGCACTCGCGCGGGCAGCTGAATCGATCCAGGTAGCCGGTGAGCTCACGTGCAAGACCACTGAGCAGCACGCGGTTCCGGTGGAAGGCGATCCGGGTCACGTTCTGGTCGTGCAAAAGGTGACCTGCAGCGGCAGCGCCACAGGCCAGTCCGCGAGGTTCGACGGCGGGCAGCAAACTTAGGTCGAAGCTGATGCTTTGGTCAAAGGCAACGGGATGATCCAGGGCTACGAATTAGCAAAGTACAAGGATGGAGGCACGGGGGTGACAAGCTACTCCGGGGCACAGGTGACCAAAATGATCGACGGAAAGCCCGAGTGGGTGGCCCAGGGGACGTGGGAGCAGATGCACGGCACCGGCAGCCTGGAGAATGTTCAGCTAAGAGGCACGTGGACGGCCAAACCTATATCGGAGACCGAATATGTCATGGACTGGGAGGGCACGCTGACCGAGGGCAGCAAACAGTGTGGCTCGGCCGGGCGGCGCCGAAGTGATGGCCAGCCAGCATCTCATCAAATCGCGCTACATCGCGGGACTTCAGTGCCCTCGACGTCTATGGCTGATGGTGAATGAACCCCAACCTTACGAGGAGTCTCGTCCCGGCTCCCCTATGGATATTGGCCACGAGATCGGCTGCAAGGCGCGTCGCGATGGCGATAGCCACGCTGGTCGAATTCGGACCGACCGGCGCCTCGAGCCCTTCGATCCGGAAATGTCAGAGAATTCAGGCGGTCGCGAATCTTGGGATATTTTGGCGGACTTCCTGGTGGCGGAGGCAGTCTTGTGAAACTGGTCTCCGAGAGGGCAAATTCCCTGCTAACAGGGAAAATAACAGGGAATTTTTCAATTTTCGGCGGTCTTGGCGAAAATCGGCTCCGAAATCGCCCGTATTTTCAGTTTGTTACGAGCAAATTCCCTAAGATTCTGAACAGGGAAATAAATCGCCAGATCAGGGAATGATATTCCCTCGAATAGGGAATCATTGGCGCAAATGCGTAGCTTGAGAAAGGAAGGCGAACGCCAGTCGAAGATCCCGCCGCGCGCCAGTTTGAAGGCGGCCTCGCCTCAATTTAACATAGAAGCTTCGCAAAATTTTCTTATGCGATTCGATGGAGGGCACCATTCGGGCGTTGGGCTGTCGCGAGGACACAAAGGGGGCGGCGACAGGAGCCGGAAAAGGATGGATGAGGACTCACCGATTAAACAAATGGTTGCCGCCAATCTAGCGACATTGGATCCGGCGTGCGACAGTCCGCCGAAACCTGACGAACCCCTGAATGTTACGCTCGGTCGCCGGATGAAATACCCGGGCGATCGCGGTTATGTGAAGTTTCTCACGGGCCTAGGATACGATCGAAATTGGGCTGGGTTCCTGGCCGCTTGGGTCGTAGCCACCGGGCGCCGAAAGGCTCAGGCAGCTAAGATACGATTGAAGGTCTTTGAAGCGATTCGCTTCATCGCCAAGCCAGGGAGGAGGAAGGAACCATTCCTCCGCCAGACGCGGATCATACTTTCAGCTTGCGGGGATACGGCCCTCCTGGAGGAGTTGTTTGAGGACGCGCCTTTGCGCGAACTCGAGTTCATACAACACCTAAGATTGGCTGTAGAGGGGATCGGTCTGCACGGGAAAGCGCAACGGCGATCGCGGCTGCGATAAAGCATCGGGCGTCAGTCCCGCGCGGGCCAAAAGTCAGCCCGGCCTCTGCGGCGCATGAATACTTGTTGGAAACGCTCCATATTATCGGCAGCGGGGCGTACACTTGGAGCGACATCGAATCGGGCTTTACCGACCAAATGACACAAGCGACGGCAGAGGAATTCGATGAGCCCGGTTTTGACCCCCGACCGCCCTATCGGAGAGTTCGAGCACGAGAGAGGCGCTGAAGCGAACTGCCAGAGGAATGGTAAGCTGAATCGGCGCCACGATCGGGAGTGAGCGCGGCGAGCATCGCACATGAATTGTTGCTCTTGGATTTCGGCAACATGATGGGGCCGATGATCTACACGTGGGACAGTGTCAGTGAAGTTTTTACGGACCAGTTGACCCAAGCGACGCGACTGGCGTTTGGCGACCTGACTTTGACCCACCCCCGGCTCGCCGTCTGCAGAGAGGGTTGAATTCGAACCGACGGCTGCGCTGACGGCGCGCGGCCCCGCCAACGTTCGGAACAACGTCAATTAGTGCCTTAGCGCTCGCGCGAGGAATCGCTGACAACCGTGATCATGACCTGATCACGGAGAACGGCCATGGGTGCTGCGAACATTTCTTCTTCATCGAATAGCCATTTGGAATCGGCGGGCGCGCCGCAAATCGAATGGGCGCTGATCGCGACAATTCGCCCCAATCCCAAAAACGCTCGGACGCATTCGCGAAAGCAGATCCGCCAGATCGCCGCCAGCATCCGGAAGCTCGGATTTTTGAACCCGCTGATCGTCGACGAAGCCAACATGATCCTTGCTGGCCATGGGCGTCTTGAGGCCGCCCGCCTCGAAGGCTTGACCCACGTGCCCATCATCCGTTTCGACCATCTCAGCGAGGCTCAGAAGAGGGCCTATGTGATCGCCGACAATAAGATCGCCGAACAGGCCGGTTGGAATCGCGAAATGCTGGCGATTGAGCTGGGCGAGCTGATCAACCTGTTGCCGGTGGAGGAGCTCGACGTTTCGATTACAGGATTCGAAACGGCTGAGATCGATTTGCTGTTTGCGGACGTGGCGAGCTCGCAGCCCGGCCCGGAAGATGTCATTCCGCCTTTCCCGAAGACGGCGGTAACGCGGCGCGGCGATATGTGGCTCCTGGGAAAGCACCGGCTACTCTGCGGCGACGCGCGTGAGCCGAAGGACTTCGACCGGGCGATGAGCGGGGCGTTGGCGGCGGCCGTCTTTTGCGATCCGCCCTATAACTTGCGCGTGCGCGCGATCGGCGGGCGCGGGCGCGTTCAACATTCGGAATTCGCCTTCGCCTCCGGCGAGATGACGCAGACGCAGTTTCGAAACTTCCTCTCGCAAACGCTCAGCAACGGCGTGCGCGTTTCGGTTGAAGGCGCGGTCCATTTTGTCTGCATGGATTGGCGCCACATCGGCGCATTGATCGAGGTCGGCCGCGAGCTTTACGGCGACATGTTGAACATCGTCGCGTGGATCAAGTCCAACGCCGGCCAAGGTTCATTTTATCGGTCTCAACATGAATTTATTGGCGTCTTCCGGGTCGGCGAAGAATCGCACCGGAACAATGTCGAGTTGGGCCGATTCGGGCGCAATAGGTCGAACGTCTGGACCTACGCGGGCGTCAACACGTTCGGCAAAGGGCGTAAGGAAGCGCTCGCCGCTCATCCCACGGTAAAGCCGGTCGCGCTGGTCGCTGACGCGCTGCTCGATTGCACCGCGCGCGGCGACGTCGCGCTCGATCAGTTCGCGGGTTCAGGAACGACCATTTTGGCGGCGGGAAAAGTCGCGCGCGTCGCCGTCGGCATCGAATACGAACCCCGCTACGTCGATGTCGCCATCCTGCGGTGGCAGCGCATGACGAAGCTGGAGGCGATCCTCGCTGGAGACGGGCGCAGTTTCGAAGACATCGCCTCTGCTCGCGCGACGGAAATCGAAAAGCCCAACGCCCGGCGTTGTAAACCCGCTGACTGCCAATCGCCACCCGATAGCGCGGCGGATGATCCGAGGGCGACTGTCTCCGGCGTCGAGGAAGCGCCGCGCAACCAGCTCCAACAGGGAGCTCGGTCATGACGAATCGGAGAGGCTCTCGCTCAGCCGATTACGCCGTCGGATACGGCAGGCCGCCCAGAGCGACGCAGTTCGCCTCGGGCGAAAGCGGCAATCCGAGGGGCCGCCCGAAAGGAAGCCGGACCGTCGGCGCAATCCTGCAGGACATACTTAGACAAAAAATCGCGGTAACCGAAAACGGTAAGACGCGTCGCCTGGCCGCGCTTGAGGTCATGCTGCGCCGTCTCGTCAACGACGCGATGCGAAGCGACGCGAAGGCGATGAAACTCTTGCTCGCCCTCGTCGAGCGTTACGCGGAAACGACGGAAGCCAAGGTTCAACTGGGCGAGCTGCTGGCCGAGGATCAGACGATCCTGGCGCAATATCTGCTCGAGCCCAAAGCGTCCGCCGGAGAACTCGCCGAATTAGTCCATAGAGAGGAGGAAAGCGATGACGACTGACGCCCGCAAGCTCGAGGGCCTGTTGCGCAACGACTTCCGCGCCTTCATCCACAAGCTGTTCACAACCCTCTGTCCCGGCCAGCACTATGAGAGGTCGTGGCACATTGAGGCGATCGCTTATCAGCTCGAGCGCGTTCGCCGGGGCGAGATCACGCGACTGATCATCAATACGCCCCCGCGGTCGCTCAAATCGATATCCTCGTCGGTCGCTTTCCCCGCGTTCATTCTCGGACGCGACCCATCGCGCCGCATCATCTGCGTCAGCTATTCCGCCGAACTCGCCAAAAAGCATTCCAACGACTTCCGCGCCGTGCTCGAGGCGCCCTGGTATCGGTCAGTCTTCCCCACCGCGCGGATCGGGCCATACAAGAACTCCGAAACCGAGATTGAACTCACCGCGCGGGGGTTCCGGCTGGCGACCTCGGTCGGCGGCACATTGACCGGCCGCGGCGGCGACATCATCGTCATCGATGATCCCTTGAAGCCGGACGACGCCTACTCTGAGACGCGACGGACAGCCGCCAACCAATGGTTCACCAACACGCTGCTGTCCCGTCTGGACGACAAGCGCACGGGCGCGATCGTCATCGTCATGCAGCGCGTCCACATGGACGACCTGACCGGCTTCGTCCTGTCGGCGTCAGACGAATGGGAGGTCCTTGACCTGCCCGCCATAGCCGAGTTCGACGAGGACATTCCAATCTCGGCGACGAAAGTTCATTGCCGCAAGGCCGGAGAGGCGCTCTCGCCTGCGCGCGAACCGATCTCCGTGCTCGAGAATCTGAAGCTTCAGCTCGGCAGCGACGCGTTCTCGGCGCAGTATCAGCAATCGCCAGTCCCGCCCGGCGGCGCGATGATCAAGCGAAAGTGGATCCAGCGCTATACGGACTTGCCCCCGCCGAGCGAACAATTCCTCATTCTCCAGAGTTGGGATACCGCCAACAAAGGCGGCCCGGAGAATGACTTCTCGGTTTGCACGACCTGGTTCGTGACCCGCAATAGGCGATGGTACCTGATCGACGTCTGGCGGAAGCGGGTCGATTATCCAGACCTGAAGGCGGCGGTGCAAAGCCATGCCGCGAGGCACAAGGCGCAACGCGTCCTCGTCGAGGACGCTGGCGCCGGGACCTCGGTCGTTCAAGAGCTGAACGGCAAGGTCACCGGCATTGTCGCGGTGAAACCGGATCGCGACAAGATCAGCCGCATGGCTGTCGTCTCGGCGAAATTCGAGTCGGGCCTAGTCTTTTTTCCTGAGCGCGCCCCATGGCTCGCAGATGTCGAGCGGAGCTCTTCGCGTTCCCAGGCAGTAAGTATGACGATCAGTGCGATTCCGTAAGCCAAGCCCTAACCGAGGAGAATTGCAACTTTCCGATGATGATCTCGGCCGAGACGCTCGAAAGGGCGAGGCGATTTCGGCTGCCGACACGGCGGGATGACGGTCTTTACCCGCCAATTGGCTACCCCTGGCGCTAGGCCCCCGCTGCGCCCGGCCGAGACGGCAATCGACCCCGGACAGATGAAGGCGGTGTCCGGCGCCGGCATGCTCAGGCGATAACTGGTCTTCCTGCTCGTAGCTCTTCACTTCCGTTCCGGTCTATCGCCGATAGCGTCGCCTCGGCCTTCAAATAGCGAGAATTCACCAACGCATCATTGAGAGGTTCGCAGTTCGAATCCCCTCAGCTCCACCATGCAGTCCTGGCAAACCGCCGCGGTTTCCGGGTCGGCAGAAACCCTCGCAATTCCGGTCGGTTAGCGAGGCGTGTCGCGGTCTGCGAACCGAATTCCCACCGTTCTCACGCGTTCTGCGCCTGAATTCGCCCGCCAGTCTCAGCCCGCAAAATTCCGTTTCCCGGACCACGAGATGGAGAGGCCGAAGCAGAGGCTGAGCGCCTTCCGATGACGACAAGGAGGATTCGCGGCGCGCGGAAAGGAGCGGGATGCGTGGCGCTCCGCCGCAGCGACTGCGGCTGCCCGAACCTTCGGATGACCCCCCATGCCGAGATAGTCGTTAGAGCACCAAATGGTCACCTCGCGCTGCTCTCGGGAACCGTTCGGTCGCCAAACCGCAGTCGGGAAGCGGACGGCGTCGCGGTCGAGGTCGATGAAGACCCGATAGCGCCGCTCGGTATGGAGTTCGTCAAGCCGCTCTTTGAAGAAGGTTTCGTAGTCCATTGTCGGTCACCATTTCTTGAGCGCGCCACTGCTGCCCACCGTCCCGGCCAAGGTAGTGGCCAGCCTTAGCGGGGCTACCTGGCCTCCAGCCTCACTGATCTAGTTTCGTCATTGGTAGTGTTCCTCCGAGGATCGGATCTTGCCCCGGAAGACGCTGTAGTTGACGGCGGCGTAGATCAGCATCAGGGGGAAGACGAAGAGGCCTTCTCCCCAGAACATGAAGGCAAGACTCGCGTGTGGTGCCGCCGCATCCTCGATCGTGATCGAGAACGGGATCATGTAGGGCCAGAACGAAATGGCGAGCGTCCCGAAGGCCGCGGCAAAGGTCAGCGCGACCATGCTGAACGGGACGCGGTCCCGCCGGTGCCTGACACTGTACGCAAGGCCCCCGGCCGCGGCGGCGCCGATGATCGGAAACACCAGCAGATACGGGCGCTCTAGCCAGCGATCCATGACCTGGAGATGCGCCGCCAGCGCGTAGGTAAAGACCGCGAACAGAAACGCCAGCAGGCCGGTCGCCAGGAGAGGGATCTGGCGGTAGGCCTCGTCGCGGATTTCGCCTTCGGTCTTTTTCACGAGCCAGCACGCGCCGAGCAGCGCGTAGCCGAGGCATAGGCCCACGCCGCACAGCAGCGCGAACGGGCTCAGCCAGCCGAATTCACCGCCCGCATATTGCTCGTCCGCGATCGGCAGGCCCTCGACGAGCGCTCCGACCGTCATGCCTTGGATAAAAGTGACAACCAGCGAGCCGCCGGCGAAGGCGATATCCCAGATCCAGCGCGAGCCTTCAGCCTGATGGCGATACTCGAACGCGACGCCCCGCAGGACAAGCCCCGTCAGCATCAGTGAGAGCGGCAGGTAAAAGGCCGAGAGCAGCGCGGCATAAACCGGCGGAAATGCGCCCCACAGGACGACGGCGGTGACCACAAGCCAGGTCTCGTTGCCGTCCCAGACCGGCGAGACCGCGCGCAGCATGGTCGCGCGCCGCCCGTCGTCACGGGCCATGCCGAACAGGATCCCGACGCCGAGATCGAACCCGTCGAGCAGCACATAGAGGAGGATGCTGATGGCAAGCACCGCCACCCAGAACATGATCATGCTCATTCTCCCGCTAGCGCGCCGGTGGTCGTGCGATGATCGACGACGGACATCGGCCGGTTGGGAACGGCGCCGACAGGCGGCTTGATCAGGCGCCCGGCGGGCCCCGTGCGCAGCAGCCGGTAGATGTAGTGGATGCCGAACGCGAAGATGAAGCTGCAGACCACCAGGCCACGAGGAGCGAGATCGTCGCTTCACGCGCCGTCAGTGACGGCGTCACGGCCTGGGCGGTGCGCAGTACACCGTAGATGATCCACGGTTGCCGCCCGACCTCGGCCGGCCGATGTCGATAAACGTGGAGGTGATCGGCGGCGCCCTCATGGTGCAGCACTACGTGGCCGAGGTCCATGAACCCGTCACTGCAGGATGGTGTCGCTCAGCGACGTGCAGGCGCCTGCCGACTGGACGAAGATCCAGGTAACCTGGGACCTCAGCGTCGTCTCAAAAAAAGGGGGACAGCGGAAGTAACAGGAGGGACAACCGTCGTCGAAGCGATGCCAGGATTGTGCCAGAAACAGTCTTACAAACAAGGCGCCATCCGTTTCGACCCGTTGCTCAAAGACAGAGCTCGGTAATTGTCAATGACGCTTGTGGATTAGGCGCTTGTCGAACACCAGATTGGCCACGGCTCTTTCTGAGCCTAATATCCTCGGTCTCGGACTGGGGTCGGAGACGCCGACGCAATGATGGGACTCCGCTCAGCGGGGATAGCGGCGCTGCACGACCCGCTTGTTGTCACGCTCTGCGTGTTTTTCGTACTCGGAGTGGTGGGCCATCTCCTGTTCCGCCACTATCCGCTCGGCCGCGCGTTGGTTCGTGTGCTCTTTCTCGGCGTGTTGACCGTTGTCTTGCTGCGCGCCGGCATCGTTCCCTATCAGCCACTGGTTCTGACCGGGGCACCGCTCGAAGATGCGGCCCATGCCGCGCTCAAGATCGCCTGGTGGGCGTGGGCGGCTTGGTTCGTCGTTGGGGCTCTCCGTTTTTTCGTCGCCTCGGAGCGTCGTCCGCACGAAGGAAAGCTGGTTCAGGATTTACTTGCCGGGCTTATTTATCTGGCCGCCTTCTTCGCCATCATATCCTACGTCTTCAACCTGCCGATCGAAGGATTGCTCGCCACTTCAGGCGCAATCGCGATCATAGTCGGCCTGGCCTTGCAGAGTACCTTGAGCGATGTCTTTTCGGGCGTCGTGCTCAATTTCAGCCGGCCATACCGGCCGGGTGACTGGATCAGCATCGACGGCGGCACCGAGGGCCGGATCATCGAGATGAATTGGCGAGCGACCCATGTGCTGACCGCCAAGCGAGATCTGGCGATCGTTCCGAACAGCATGATCGCCAAGGCCAAGATCGTTAACGCCAGCTCCCCAACGGGTATCCACGGCATGACTGTGACGGTGCGGCTCGCCGCCGGGACCCCTCCGTCCGTTGGCGCCGAAATCCTTAAACTGGCGATCCTGAATACGCGCCTGATCATGGCGACGCCTGATCCGCTGATCTCGGTCAAGTCGGTTTCCGCCGATGGACCTCAGTTCGATATCGATTTCTTCGTGGAGGAACTCTCGCAGTCGGCCCGCGCTCAAAACGAGCTGTTCGACTGGATTTCGCGGCATCTAGCTGCGGCTGGCATCGCTCTCGCATCAAGCCAGAGCCCGCCTGCGTGGGTGCCGGCCGCCGCCATCCTTAATAGCCCCAAGACCGCTCCAGAACGTGCGCTTGATCTCGTTGACCTCTTTTCTGCTCTCACCGAGGAGGAGCGGAAGATGCTCGCCGGGAGAGCCAGGCATCGTCATTACGATGCCGGCGCGATCCTGGCCGAGCCCGGGCAGGTGGTGAAGTCCCTATTCATCGTCGGAGCGGGCGTCTTGTCGTTCACATCGGTCGTTTCTCAGCGGGAGATCGAAGTCCTCCGCATCGGACCGGGCGATCATTTCGGTGAGATCGGCATGTTGACCGGCCACCCCGCGCAAGCGACTGTAAAAGCCCTGGCGTCGGCGACCACTTACGAGTTGTCCAAAGAGGACCTGGCGCCTGTGCTAGAGGCGCGGCCCGAAGTTTCGAATGAATTGTGCCGCGCACTGGCCCGACGGCAGGCGGCAGGCAAGTTGCTCGCTTCGACCGAGATCGACAACAGCGTACCGCCAAGCCGGGTCGCAGCCTGGTTCTCCGACCGCCTCCATCGCCTATTCGACCTAGCCACAGCCGAGTGAGCGGGGCTTTGGCCACGACGGATGACGCGCTCAGGCCGCTGACAAGCTCTCAATATTGACACCAATGTATAGCTTAGCGAAACCGACGCGAACCTCAAATATACGGATGTAGACTGGACTGTGGTCGCAGTGAATGTATACTAGACCATCTTCACAGCCCGCCGGCGAAGGCCGACGACCCTCCGTTAGGAAACGCTGCCATGCTCAAGAACATTGCCCGCTTCGGCCTTGCCGTCGGCATCGCCGCTTCGCCCACAGTCGCGCTTGCGCAGACCGGCACCTCGTCGTCATGGGGCTCTTACGGTTCAGGCCCGACTATTCCGACGCAGGCGCTGACGCCCTTCGACCGCGCTTGGAACGAAGACCATGAGGCCCAGAGCGAAGCGGCAGCCGGAGCGAATTGGGTCCGGAAACACGCCGGCGGGAACCACTTTCGCTGGTCCCACCGGCGCGAGCCATGATGAGAGCCGCGAAGCCCGCTCTGCGGGCCTGTAAAGCCTCGCTGACACCTTGCGCGACGTCGTCGAGAATATGCTCGGCATGGGCCTTCCACGTCAGGCGGGCGATCTCGTTAACGGCGGCGCGGATCCCATGACGCCATTGTACGCTGATCACTGTGCAATGGCGTAATTCGGTCATATCGCGCAGGACCGGCGGCGGCTCGATGGATCGGCCGGCTTTGCAGATACTGCTCATCGATGTTGAGGCCAGACGGATCGACGTCATCGTCGTCTATAAGGTCGATCGGCTGACCCGATCGCTCGCCGACTTCGCCAAGCTGGTCGAGACGTGCCATCGATCATGACCTTCTCGTCTCTTTCGAACTTATCCATGAAGCTCTCGACCGATGCGACCGGAAACTTGCGCCGTCGCATGAACGCCGCTCGCGCATCGATCGCCCATGGCCTTCCGCGCTCGTGCGCCGCGGCAGTCCGTTGTTTGATGACGGCGAGGCCGGTCGATCAACCGGAAAAAACTAGCGCTGCCTGAGGCGAGGTCCGCGCCAAACGCCTCAACCGCGGCGCGGCGCAAGGGCGCAAGAAGGATGAACAGGCCTACAGCCTTTCAGGCCAAGGCGTCGAAAGCCGCGAGCGCTTTCGACGCATAGACCGCGCCGGGGCCGCCTCCCATTTCGATTGAGACGCCGAGGATCTCAACAAGTTCCTCACGGCTTGCCCCATGCTTCTTGGCGTTGGAAACATGGAAAACGATACAGTCCTCACATCCCTGGTGAGTCGCTATGGCGACGGCGACGAGCTCCTTCAATTTCGCCGGCAAGAGTTCGTCCTTCGACGACTCGGTCATGAGGTTGCGGAACGCGCCAAAGACCTGAGGCGCGGCCTTGGATAGCGTGAGAAAGCGGCCGTTCATCTCTTTGAGTTCTTCGGCGGCTGTTGCTGGCATTCTCATCTCCTGATTGCGATCGAAGGCCGCTTGCTGTCCTCAGCCGGCGATTTGGGCGAGGATCAGCTCGTTGACCCGTGCGGACTTCTCCATCTCGACCATATGGCCGGCGCCGGAAATGATTTCGGTCTTGACCCGATCGCCGAGCCCCTTCTGGGTGAACGTCCCGTTCGCCGTCTTCGCCGCGTCAGGCGCTGTTCCACTGCTCGCCGTTGATCGCCCGCCACTGGGCGTCGAACAGGGCCGCGCCCAAGTCGAGCATGTCGCCCGAAGCCTCGCGGATGAGCGACAGCGGGGTCGGCAGGCGGGCCTTCAGACGGCCCTCCTCGAAGGTGAAGTGGGTCTTGAACTTCTGCGCCAGCATCCGCATGCCGACGCTGTCGGGCAAACAGATGATCTCAATCGTCTCGACCCCGTGGTTGGTCGCAGCGCGCTGGATGCGCTTGAAAAGCTTCTCACCGATCCCGCGACGACGGTAGGGCTCTTCAACGGAGAAGGCCGCTTCGGCCTGGATGTGGCGGCCGAAAGGCGCCTGCTCGCTCCAGATCGCGGAATTGGAGCGCAGTTCCGCCGCCCCGACCATTTGGCCGTCGACATAGGCTCCGTAAAGAAGATCCCCTCGCCCGGAGCAATGTTCGGCATAATGCACAAGGGAATCGTCCGACATGCCCGCGCCAAAACGCTGATGCCGGCTCCGTGGGTCAAGACGCAGCAGATGGTCGCGAAAGGCTTCCATGTCCGAAGGCCAAAGCCGCCGGATTTCTACATTGGATGACTTGGTGTTGCTCATGTGTCCTCGCCGTCCGCGTCACCGCGCTTGGACTTGCGCCACTCGCGTCCGCCATTGAGACGGTAGGGGAGAAATTCGAGAGAGGGGAGCCTCGGAAACCACTCACTCGACGGGGCCGCGCACCGTAGCGACTTCAGATCGAATGACCCGATTGCGCGACGGCGACGCGACAGGGGCGATCAACCCTTGCGTTACACGGCGCCGAGGTGGCGCGCATGGTCGGCGAGATCGCTACGCGCCGTGCGCTGTCCAAGGAGCTTGTCGAGGGCGTGAGCAAGCGC
Organism: uncultured Alphaproteobacteria bacterium; assembly: GCA_963782255.1. Classification (GTDB taxonomy): domain Bacteria; phylum Pseudomonadota; class Alphaproteobacteria; order Rhizobiales; family Beijerinckiaceae; genus Roseiarcus. Next base: position 86,427 of record CAWAIS010000002.1, read on the forward strand.
ACCGGCGGCGTTCCGCTGTTCGTCGAGGAAGTCACGCGCCTGCTCTTAGAGGGCGGCGCGCAGGCGATCCCGCCGACCTTGCAGCAATCGCTCGCCGCGCGGCTCGATCGGCTCGGTCCCGCGCGGGAGATCGCGCAGATCGGCGCCGTGCTGGGCAGGAGTTTTTCCTATGCGCTGTTGCATGCTGTCGCCGGTCTCGGCGAGGCCGGCGCCACAGGCCTCGACGAAGCCGCGCTGCAGTCGGCTTTGTAGCGGCTCGCCGGGATCTGGCATCTTGACGAGGTCTATCTGAAAAACGATGGGCGCATGGTTCACCTGTGGCGCGCCGTCGAGGCCGAGGGCGCGGTTCTGGATGTGCTGGTCCAGTCCAAGCGCAACAAGCACGCCGCGGCGCCCAACGGGGGCACAGAGTTGGTCCACCCGATCGTATCGTAGGCTATCCAATTGCACTTATGGCATGCGCGGTGACGTTGGCAAAAGCTCGATTGATGACTCCCTTCCGGGGCATTGCCAGGCCGCCTCCAGCAGCGGTAGCTTTGGACTATGAGCAACCCTTCGGCTTCAGGGGATGCGGTAATGCGCAGTGCGGTCGGAGCAGTTGCGAAAACGCGACGAGGAAAAATCCGATGCAGGATTTGATTGAAGACTATGTAAGCAATCTGAACAAACTCCGCGACGTGTTCCATAACGAGCTCACTGCCACCGCGGAAGAGCTGTCAAAGGCAATGGCCCTCTACGCTCTTCGCAGTGAAGCGGCACTGGCATCGTTCATGGAGAACGTTTCGGCTCGTGGCGTGGAGTTCGAAGCGTCGGCGGTGGCGAGGCTCAATCAGTTCCGCGGTCTTCCGGCACACGGCGGTCTGCCGGACGTCGCTGGCGGACCGCTCGCGCATACCCAAACAAATGCCGATTTGGTGGGAATCGCGGCAGTTGCAGAGCGGGCGGTCGCGGATGGTCTGCATGTCGAGAACGATGAGGATCGCAAGCCGCAGCCGGGCCGCTTGATTACACTTGTTAAATCAGAGCCGGCCGCTTGAAGCATCTCACCTCCAGCTTCAGGAGGGACGCGACGAAAGGCGCACACACAGGACCAACGATGGATCTGCGCCTTCGGTCAGGCACCGGATCATCGCCTGGGTCAGCGCTTCTTCGAGCGACCGGGCCGCCTCGGGATGCGCGAGAACCGCGGGAGCGCTCGCAGCCAGCTTCGGAGAGCGCACACTTACTGGAATGGCTGGATTGGAGCTACCCGGTTTTGCAGCGGCACTGCGAAATCCGCGACGGGCAGGTTCACATCCCAGAGGCGCCGGGCGTAGGCATCGAGTGGGATGAGAAGGTGGTCGCAGCCAGCCAGGTTAGCTTGGGTTTAAGGACGAGTTCGCGGACGAAGATCTCGCGGTCCGAATAGACCGAATGAACCATCAGATCGGTTCACGCTCACCTGCAGGAGTGACCCGCCGATGAAATGATCGGCGAATTCTTCGGCCCCGCCGGGCTCGTCGCCGGTTCGGGGCTCGCGGTGGTGACGGCGACCGCGCCGTCAAAACCGAGAGGATGAGCCCGATGAATTCCCCTGCCAAACTTACTGACACGCAATTTGCGATTCTGTCCGAGGCGTCAGAACGCAAGGATCGCTGCCTCATCGCGCCGAAGACCCTGAAAGTCGCCGCGGCGCAGAAGGTCGCGACCAAGCTTCGGAAGGCGGGCCTGGCGCGCGAGATCAAAGCGAAAGGCGGAATGGAAGCCTGGCGACGCGACGAGGAAACGGGCCAAGCGTATTCGTTGAAACTGACTGACGCGGGACTGAAGGCCATCGCGGCCAATGAGCGCGGCTCGCAATCCATACCCAGCACGGCCGTTCCGCAGAACACGAACGAGGATTCGTCGAAAGCGAAGACCGCAGCAAATATAGCGGCGGCCCGGAGCGCATAGGCAGTGCGACTTTGACTCATCGCATCGGTTAGCTGTGTTTCGGCGTGCAATTTTGACCCCCTAGCCGGGGGGATCGGCGTCCAAAATTGACCCCCTAGTTTTCGCTCTGTTCGGCTGCCCGCGTTTGTGTGACGCGGGCGGTGGGGGATGCTGGTTGTGGAGACGATCGCCCGGATACGGCGCGAGCATTTATCCAGGGGCAAGTCGATCAAGGAGATCGCCCGCGATCTGAAGATATCGCGCAATACTGTTCGGAAGATTCTACGCTCGGGCGAGACATCTTTTTCCTACGAGCGAGAGGTCCAGCCACGCCCGAAGTTGGGACGCTGGAAGGCCGACATCGATCGGATGTTGACGAAGAATGCCGACGCGCCAGCGCGCGAACGTCTGACGCTGATCCGGCTATTCGAGGAGTTGCGGGCGCTGGGCTATGAAGGCGGCTACGACGCCGTCCGACGCTACGCCAAGATCTGGAGCCGCGAGCACTCGAGCCAGTCGGCTACCGCCTACGTTCCGTTGTCGTTTGCGCAGGGCGAGGCCTACCAGTTCGACTGGAGCCACGAGATCGTCGTGATGAGCGGCGTGACAACGACCTTGAAGGTCGCGCATGTCCGCCTCTGCCACAGCCGAATGATGTTCGTACGCGCCTATCCGCGCGAGACCCAGGAAATGGTGTTCGACGCGCACGATCGGGCGTTTGCGTTCTTCAAGGGCGCCTGCACGCGCGGCATCTACGACAACATGAAGACGGCGGTCGACACGATCTTCGTCGGCAAGGATCGGCAATACAATCGCCGCTTCCTGCAAATGTGTTCGCACCATCTCGTCGACCCTGTCGCCTGCACGCCGGCGTCAGGCTGGGAGAAAGGCCAGGTGGAGAACCAGGTCGGCCTTGTTCGTGAGCGCTTCTTCACGCCACGGCTGCGGTTCAAGACGTACGATGAGTTGAACGCCTGGCTCATGGACAGGTGCATCGCCTACGCCAAGGCCCACCCGCACCCCGAACGCCCCGAGCAGACCGTATGGGAGGTCTTCGAGGAAGAGCGGCCCAAGCTCATCGCTTATCGCGGTCGCTTCGACGGGTTCCATGCGCAACAAGCCTCGGTGTCGAAGACGTGCCTGGTGCGGTTCGACAACAACAAATACTCGGTCAGCGCCAGCGCAGTCGGTCGTCCAGTCGAGGTCCATGCCTACGCCGATCGCATCGTCGTCCGCCAGGATGGGCGTATCGTCGCAGAGCATCCCCGCAACTACGGTCGCGGCGAGACAGTCTACGATCCCTGGCACTATGTTCCGGTCCTGGCCCGCAAGCCTGGAGCCCTGCGCAACGGCGCTCCGTTCAAGGATTGGGTGCTGCCGGCGGCGCTCGAGCGGGTTCGACGCAAGCTCGCCGAATCCGATGATGGCGACCGCCAGATGGTCGCCATCCTGGCCACCGTGCTCACCGATGGATTGCCGGCGGTGGAAGCCGCCTGCGCTCAGGCGATGTCAGAGGGCGTCCATTCGTCCGACGTGATCATCAACATCCTCGCGCGCCAACGCGATCCTGGACCTGTTGCGCCCATCTTCACCCCGGATGCGCTGAGGCTCCGACATGCGCCGGTCGCTGACTGCGCGAGATACGACCAGCTCAGGAGGGCATGACCATGGAGAGAACCGAAGTCCTCGAAATGATGGGCGAACTGAAGCTCTATGGGATGAAAAGCGCATACGACGAGACGCTCGCCACCGCGCTCAAGCGCAAGCATGAGCCCCAGCAACTGGTCGGCGATCTGCTCAAGGCCGAGATATCGGAGAAGCAGGCGCGTTCGATCCGATACCAGCTCACGACCGCCAAGCTGCCGCTCGCCAAGGATGTGAACGACTTTGCGTTCAAAGACACGCTGATCAATGAGAACCTGGTGCGCGATCTTGCCAGCGGTGTGTTCGTTGCTCAGCAACGCAACGTCGTCCTGGTTGGCGGAACCGGCACCGGCAAGACCCACCTGGCGATCGCGATCGCACGAAGCTGTATCCGCGCCGGATCGCGAGGCCGCTTTTTCAACACCGTCGATCTCGTCAACCGGCTAGAAGCCGAGGGTCGATCTGGCCGTCAAGGGCGGCTCGCCGATTATCTCACGCGGCTCGACTTCATCGTTCTCGACGAGCTCGGCTATCTTCCGTTCGCGCAGTCCGGCGGCCAGCTCCTGTTCCACTTGATCAGCCGTCTCTACGAACGCACGTCGATCATCGTCACAACAAATCTCGCCTTCGGTGAATGGCCCAGCGTCTTTGGCGACCCAAAGATGACCACCGCGCTCCTGGATCGTCTCACGCATCACTGTGACATCGTCGAGACCGGCAACGAGAGTTGGCGCTTCAAGAACCGCGCCTGAGCTCTAGATCGTTCCTCACCCCCCCGCGCTCGCCCCGGCTGCGCAACCCCGACCAGCTCCGCCGGGGCAAGCGCTGCCGTCAGTGCGACATCAGGGGGGTCAATTTTGCACGCCGATCGGGGGTCAGTTTTGTGAGCCGATTGACAGTTAGCGCCTCCAGCCCCGACGCGGTCACCAAATTCGGATGCGGCGAGATTGGCCGATCCGGCAGCTCGACCTCCGCAGCGGTTTAAGCGCTTTCTTCCCGGGTGAAGGCAACACTCACTGTTACAACCTTTCCTTCTCAAGGTTATCGCTGCCGCGTCGGGCAACGTTTCGAGGCCAAGCTCTCATACAAGGAGAGCCGTTGCTTTGGAGATTGAGCCCCGAACGTCATAGAGCGCTCTGTCCCGTCTTTTCAACGAGGGAATAAGAGCTGGCCTCGATCTCCGAAGCAATCGCCGTCCAAAAGCCGCCTCTTGCGCTTCGCCGCTGTCGGGGGAACCGCGTTGTCAAAAAGGTCGCGCCTAACCCTAATCAGAACCAGCGTGCTCAATCCATCGGCAAACGTAAGGCTTGTCGTCTTTTCCGAGTATCCTGGCTGCTGGTGCAGCGGTGCCTGGGAGCGCGCCTTTGTGGACGACAGTCGCTTCGAGGCGAGATACCGCAGGGGCGATCACAGAAACGTTCGGCTTGTAAATTAGGATGAAGGTCGCGGCGGCCGCAAGACGGTGCAGCAGCGGCGGGGAAGCTTTTCTCATGTCGGCTTTTGGAGACGCACCTCCTGCTATCCCAATCCGGATTTCGCTGGAAGTCGTCGAGAGTCAGAGTCTGGGTTTACGGAGCGGGTTGCGCCAACGCCTCAACCTCCGGCAGTGGCCTATGCGAGCCGGGGCGGGCGCGGGTGCATGCAGACGAAGCGCCTGCTAGAACAGGCATCCGAATAGGCGGATTGAGACCTATGCCGCGCGGCGGACCGAAAAGGACGAGCTGGAAGCTTGGCCCGAGGCGGGTAGCCCCGGCGGTCGGCAAGGACAATGCTGTGAGCATTCGGTCATTCCCAGCATCGCCATGGGATGGGCTCGGGTCCCCATGACGGTCCCCCGCAAGACAAGCTGGCGGGTCACTGCGAACGATGGCGATCCACGCTTCGCCGCCGACGATCGCTACGCAACGACATGGACCTCGGCACCCTCGAAGAGCCCTTGGATTGAGATCGATCTCGGCGCGCAGGCTTCGGTCGGAGGCCTAGAGGTCTACTGGGGCCAGCAGACGCCAACCGTTTATCGGTTCGAAGGTTCGGCGGATCGGAAGGTCTGGTCCGGGCTTTGCCGGACGCGCCATGGCGAGGGCGGACAGGACGTTTTCGCCTTCCCGCCGGTCGCGGTGCGCTTCATCCGCCTTGTCTGCGAGCCTTTCAAACTCGAGCAGTCGATTGAGGTCGTCGAGGTCAATTTGTACGACCCCGCCGATGCGGCCAAGGTTCTCGAGTTGGGCCGCCTCGACGCGCTCGGCCACGAGCCAGTCACGATCCAGCCTGGGGAAAGCATCACCGTCGATTTCGGCTATGTCCGCGCCCCGCTCGGCGCGCTCGTCGCGTGGGGAAAGTCCCACGGCACCGTCTTCTCCGTGCATCTCTCCGACAACGGCCAAGACTTCGGCGAGGTCGGTCGCATCACGACCGGCGACGGCGACGCCGACAGCTTCTGGTGGCGCTCGACCACGGCGCGCTATTTCCGCCTGACGGTGCATGAAGCGAGCGCGTCCGAGGGCGCGGTCGTCGACGAGCTCAAACTGCGCATCCTCAACAAGGACCGGATGCCGATCGGCGCCCTCGAACGTGCCGCAGCGGCGGGCCGCGGCGAACTCTATCCGCAATCCCTTCTCCGCCGGCAAATCTATTGGACCGCGCTCGGCGAGTTCGATGCCGCCGAGGAGGCGCTCTTCGACGAATACGCCGATCTCGAACCCGAGCGCGGCGGGCCGCAGATCACGCCGCTTATTCGCCTCGGGCGCAAGCTGCATGGCGCGCCGGCGAGCAAAGCTGTCAGCCAGTCGCTCGTCAACGGCGCCCTGCCCATTCCCTCGGTCGTGTGGTCTTTAGGCGACATAGAGGCCCGGGCGACCGCGCTCGCGAGCAACGGTCAGGTGATTGTCGAATACAGCCTCCTCAACCGCAGCGCCAGGAAGCGCAAGGGTGCGTTGGTGCTCGCGGTCCGCCCGGTGCAGGTCAATCCCTATTGGCAGCACGGCGGGCATGCGCCGATCTACGCGATCGCCGTCGATGGTGCGCGCGTGCTCGTCAATGACCGACCCTTCGCTGCCTTCTCGCGCGCACCCAAAGCCGCCACGCTCGCCGAATTCGAAAGCGGCGACGTCGTTCGGCTTATCGAGACCAGGCCACGAAAAAGCGCGCCTAGCCTCCGCTCGGACTCGGGCCTGATCAGCGGCGCGTTCGAATTCGCCTTCGCGCTTGAGCCCGGCAAGCGAACACAAGTCGTCGTCGCCTGCCCGATGCGCGCGGGCGTGGACTCGAGCCGTGTTAGGAGCTTCGGCCGCCTGCGCGCTGCTGTCGTGCGCGCCTGGCGGGAGAAGCTCGGGGAGCGCCGCATCAATGTTGGCGACAGAGAGATCAGCGACACTCTCGAAGCGCAGATCGCGCTCATCCTCGTCAATGCCACCCGCTCGGCGTTCAAGCCGGGACCGCGCAACTACGACCGCACCTGGATCCGCGACGGCTCCGCGCAGGCGCTCGCGCTGCTATGGGCAGGGCTCGTCGAGGAGGCGAAGGCCTATGTCCTCTGGTACGCGAAGCGCGTCTATCCGAGCGGCCTCGTCCCCCCGATCCTCAACGCGGACGGTACCGTCAATGAGGGCTATGGCAGCAACATCGAATATGACGCGCAGGGCGAATTCGTCTGCATCGCCGCCGACGTCTATCGGATCACAAAGGACCGCCCCTTTCTCGAAGCCGTCTTCGAACCGGTCGTGCGCGCGAGCAGGCTCATCGACGAGCTCTGCGTCAAGACGAACGCCTCGCACGGGCCAGAGACCCGTTTCCATGGCCTCGTCGCCCCCTCCATTAGCCACAAGGGCTACAGCAAGCCTTCGTTCAGCTACTGGGACGACTATTTCGCGCTGAGCGCCTGGCGGAACTGCGCTTTTCTCGCGGCCGAGGTCGGCGACGAGAAGGTCGCGGCCTATGCCCGCGCAAAGGGTGAAGAGTTCGCCGGCAATCTCGCGCGCTCGATCCGCATGACCGCCGCGGCGATGGGGCGAAACGTGATCCCGGGCTCGGCCGACCGTGACGACGTTGATCCGCACGCTACCGCGATCGCCTTCGAGCCCTGCCGCGTCGAGGACGCGTTGCCGCCCGAACTTGTGTCTGGGACCTTCGACATCGCCGCCGACTTCATTAAGGCGATCAGCAGGCCGGATTTCCATGGCAACTATACGCCCTACATCATTCGCGACCTGAACGCCCTCGTGGCGCTTGACCGATACGCCGACGCCTTCGCGCTTCTCAGTGGCGTGCTCGGTGGCCGGAGGCCCGCAGGCTGGCGCGGCTGGGCCGAGGTCGTCTGGAGGGACGCCCGCGTACCGGACTATATCGGCGATATGCCGCATACCTGGATCGGCGCCGAGTTCGCAACCGCCATCCGGCAGATGCTGATCCGTGAGAATGGAACGGAGTTGCAGCTCTTCCGCGCCACTCCGGACTCGTGGTGGCGGGACAAAGGCATCCGGCTCCGCGATTTGCCCACCGCCTTCGGGCTTGCGCAAGTCACGGCCAAGCGGCGCGGGTCGCGGGCGACAATCGAACTTGGTCTGACCGGACCCTCGCCTGAACGCGTGACCGTGCGCTATCCAGGCGCGCGGCGCGCGCTTGCCGACGGCGCGCCCTGTATGATCGACGGGCACATCGTCTCGGCACCCTTCTTCAAGCGCATGACGATCGAATTCTGAAGGTTCTTCAGCACAAAGGACGCTAAGGGCCCGAAACCGGTTGGCGCCTCGGAATTTAACCACGCACCGGCGCCGAGGCAGCGACGCTTTTGTCCGCCGCACTCTTGACGAAAGGCCTCGGGCGGTGATCATCGCCTGCGGCTCTCTCCAGAGAAGTCCGCCCGAGATAGAAGCCTTGGCTGAAGGGCCATCGCTTCAACATCCGCATCGATCGCGACGTTGGTGGGCGGCTCCGGGTAGCTGCCGCGGACGACTACGAGAGAAGCCGAGTCGCCGAGAATCACGCGCGCAACACTTTTGACAGCAAAAACGTCGGGCGTTGGGTTGCGGTCTTCGACCACCGCATCCAAGAACACGAGCTCGAACTCTCCGGGGTCGCGATCAAGGGTCGCAGCAAACTCCCATTGACGTATAAACGGCCCGACGACTTCCCGGGCTTGTTCGGCAGTTGGAAAATACTAGCTGACGGTGAACGAGGAGAAGACGCGCATCTGCAAGGCGCCGGAAGGAGAGTTTGACTTTCTGGGATACACGTTCGGAAGGATGTACTCGGCGAAGACCGGTCAGGCTCGTATCGGCTACCGGCCATCAAAGAAGAGCATTCAGCGCGCGGTCGAGAAAGTCCACGCGCTGACCGAGCGATCATGCACATGGCAAGAGACCACAACGCTGGTGGGCAAAGTGAACCGCACGCTGCGCGGATGGGCGAACTATTGCAAGAACGACCCCGGGGGCCACCCCTCGATACCGCTCCACCCATCCACGCATGGAAAGATCGACCGCGTCCGGGTTGTTCGGCCGCTCGCGCATCGCGCGCAGGGCCTCGGCCTTGACGAGCTCCACGCCGAGCGAACCAGCCGTCCGCTGCGCGCAAACAGCAGCCAGTCGGGCCTCGAGAATTACAGCGTGTTCAACACTTGACTTGCGGGGATGTTGACCGGCCATTTTTCCCGCCCCGAGTTCCGTTCCTTTGGCAGGCCCTCACTTTGCGACCATGACTTTGCAAGGCGCGATGTCGACGAGCCGGTCCGCCGTGCTTCCGATCATCCGATTGTAAAGCGCCGAGTGGCCCATGAAGCCGACGATGAGCAAATCATAGCCGCCACGCTCGGCGAACTCAGCTATTGCCGGAACCGGGTGTCCCACGACCACATGTGTTTTCAAGGCGACGCCCTGCGATTTCGCTTCTATGTTCGCGTTTATCGCGACGGTGTCGAAGAGGTTGGACGCATCGGCCCGTGTCTCTTCAACCTCTTCGATACGGGCCGGATGACGCGGAAGTTCTTCCACGCAAATCATCTCGAGTGCGATGCCGAGGTGTTTGGCGAGTTCGAGCGCGCATTGAAACGCTCTCTCCCCGCCCTGTGATCCGTCATTGGCGACCAGCAGCTTGTCGAACATTCATCCCTCCCCTTTTTGCGCGCCTATTTGGCACTTCCTCGATGATTGTGCGAACGGCGGCCATATTAGCTAAGCTCAGCTGGGGGAGCGGCGTATCCCCAAGGCCAACATTTCCTTCCGGCCAACCTACAAGCTGTTCACCGTGGGAAACCACAAACCGGAGATCACCGACACCTCATTCGGCATGTGGAGGCGCGTTGCGCTGATACCATTCGATCAGACAATCCCGGAAGCGAAGCGCGGTCCCAAGCTATTGGTCGGGGACAATACGACGTGGCGGTACTCCAAGCCATGAAGGCAGTCGAAGTTGCCGTTCGGAACGCTGCCGGCCTGTTGGCGGAAGACATCGGCTCGAAGCTCATGCGCAAAGCATTCGACGTAGACAACGGACCGCTGACCGACAAAGCCGCCGAACGAAGCGAGCGCCAGGCTCGCAGCGATCTGTTCGCTGGCGCAATCGGCTCTTACAAGAATCCCCACTCGCACCGCGACGTAAACCTGGACGATCCGGGTGAAGCGATCGAGATCATTCTGCTCGCAAATCACCTCTTGCGTATCGTCGATGCGCGAGTGGACGAGGGGGCTATGACGTGAACCAGCTGACTCCCCGCCTTGCTTCTCGCACCCCAACCCTTGTCACCGCTAGCGGCGCGCGCGCTTCCTATCGCTTCCTCGAATTCTTCACGGCGAAGATCCGGAATCCGCACACACGCCGCGCCTATGTGCGAGCGGCAACGGAATTCTTCGACTGGCTTGAGGCGAAGGGCGTCACGCAGCTCGCGGCGATCGAGAGCGTGCACGTTGCGACCTACATCGAGCAGTTGAGCCGAGCGCGCTCCGCGCCGACCGCGAAGCTCCGCCTGGCCGCCTTGCGTCACCTGTTTGATTGGATGGCGATCGGCCAGATCATGCCGACCAACCCGGCCGCCGCCGTGCGCGGGCCGCGCCACATCGTGCGGCGCGGCAAGACGGCGGTGCTCGATCCCGCCGAGGCGCGTCAGCTTCTCGACGCGATCGACACCACGACCGTCATTGGCTTGCGCGACCGCGCCTTGATCGGCCTAATGGTCTATTCGTTCGCGCGCATCGGCGCGGCGATCGGCATGCGCGTCGAGGACGTTTACACGCAGAACCGCCGGCTATGGGTGCGCTTGCACGAGAAGGGCGGCAATCAGCACGCCATGCCGTGCCACCACAATCTCGAATCCTATTTGCACGCGCATATCGACGGCGCGGGGCTCGCGAGCGATCCGAAGGCGCTGTTGTTTCAGACCTACAGCCGCGCGACCGGCCGGCTCACCGGCAATCCTCTGCCCCAGTCGAACGCTTATGCTATGATCCAGAGGCGCGCCAAGGCGGCCGAGATCACCACCAAGATCGGCAATCACACGTTTCGGGCGACGGGCGTGACGGCGTACCTCAAGAACGGCGGGACGCTTGAGCGCGCCGCGCATGTGAAGCCGTCTTTCTGGCTGCGTCGCCGAAGCGCTCGTCGCCAGAGGACGGTCACGTAGTGCCGGAACGCAGAGAGCGCCCTGCTGTTGGTTGGGACTGCGTAGTAAGCAAAGTGGCCGGTCACGACCTGCTTCAACCACTGGCCCTGGTTAGGGATGGGTTGATGCATTCGACGCCATAGCTCCGCCTTGATGCCCTTCAGCTTCGCCCGCATGCGGTCGCGCCGGGTCTTCCGGTGGAGTTGGAAGGATCCCCGGCGTGATTTGCCGCAGATGAAGGTGAAGCCCAAGAACGCAAAGGTCTCCGGTTTGCCGAGCCCACGTCGCTTACGGTCGACCGCCGCAAAGCGGCCGAACTCAATCAGGCGGGTCTTGTCCGGGTGGAGTCGGAAGGCAATATGGACGGGTGCGCTAACGCGAGCGCCCGCCCGACCCGGCGTGGTCTAAGACCCTGGCATATGGACGCTCCGTGCGCGGGGACCGGGAGATCTCTGGATCGGCCATAGGCTCTTTTGGGTCACGTGGTCCGCGACGGGAAGGTGAGGAGCCGTAGCCGCCGATGCACGACCCAGAGAAGTCAGAACTCCGGCATAGTAGCCACGAAGCCGACGAACAAAGCCGGGCGACTGGCTGAGGAGCCGGCGGAGCCAAGGCCGGGGACCAAGGGGAACGCGGACCAGCAAAGCACGCACCGGACCCAGAGCCGGGTGCGCGTGACCCAGGCGCTGGACCGCGTACGGGAAGCCGCAAGGCGAAGGAAGAAGGGACAGTTCACCGCGCTCCTCCACCACATCGATGCCGACAGAGATCGGCGGGCCGAATCCTGTGGATCTTGATGGCCTCGGGGTCAATTGGCCCATCCGGGTTGACCCTTGAGCTCCACGTCTCGCCCTTGCGCCAGCCCTCGCCTTCGCGCAGCATTTCGACGAAACCGACTTCGATGATGATGCCAGGGGCTCTCCAGGCGAAAGGCTGCTTGCGAACAAACTCGGCGTCGGGGGTACGCTTGCCAGTCGTCTCCGCGTCGAAGGCGACGAGCCGGTCGAAACCGTCGAGGAAATTCGGCAAGTACATCGCGGCGCTCCGAAGCAGCGCCCATTCCTACGCGTTTCGCAAATCGGCGTCACGGCGTGGCGGCGATGGATTGTCGACTCGCCATGAGCAGGGCTTGCGCATGAACAATCGCGCCGAGAATTCGCATCAACCTGTTCGACGGCGCGAGCGAAAGATGCAGCGTTTCAAATCGGTCGGATCAGCCCAACGGTTCCTGTCAGTTCACGCTGCTGTCCAAAACACCTTCCTCTGCCCGACGCAGGCGAGCTACATCACCGGCCAGAATCAACTGATCAACGGCGGCGCCTTTCCCGACCTACTCTGAGGACGCCCATGCACAGGAAACCGTTCGAAACCGACATCGCCAACGACGGAGCCCACCTGATCGGCCCGTGGCGCAGCCCGCGCCAGATGCTGGCCGAACAGGTCTATGACGATCACGTCTCGATCCACGACGACGCGACGGCGAAGCGGCTCGGCTTCCAGGGGGGCGCAATAGAAGGGCCAACTCACTTCAGCCAATTCGCGCCGCTCGGCGAGCGGCTCTGGGGCGAGGCGTGCTTCGAGACGGGTTGCTTGTCGGCGCACTATCGCAACCCCGTCTTCGAGGGAGAAGACGTGCAGGCGGTCATGGCCAAGCCGCCCGCCGGCGCCCGCGAGACGGAAATCCGGATGGTCAAGCGCGACGGCGCCGAGGTGCTGCGAGGCACAGCGTCGATAGCGGGCGCCTCTGGACCGACGGCGCTGGAAAGGCGCCTCGCCGAAGGCCTGCCGCCGCTGCGGGACCCGGTCATCCTTGCCGACGTCAGGATCGGCATGAAGACCGCTCGCCAACGCGTGCGCATGGATTTCGACCAGAACATGGGCGCACTCTATCCGTTCTCGCTGCGACGCAAGCTCGCCGTCATCACCGAGCCTTCGTGGCTCTACGACCCCGAGACCGCACGCGAAAGCCGATGGGGACGGGCTGTCGTTCCGTTCGAAATGCTCAGCGTGCTGTTCCAATATTCCTCCCGCGACGACGGCTTTCCTGTGCGAGGGCCCGCTGTCGGCCTCTTTGCTGACCAGGAGATCCGGCTCGTAGAGGGACCCCTGTTCGTTGCTGAGGACTACGAACTCGAGCGCGAGGTCGTCGCCATGAGCGCCAGCCGACGCACCGAAAGCCTATGGGTGCGCACGTCCGTTACGCGGCCGGGGTCCGACCGCGTCGTCGCCCTTATGCTGCTCAATCTCGCGAGCCTCAAAAACTCGTATGCGCCCTACGCCGCGGAACATGCAGCGCTCTATGGACGTGAGCGGTCCGGCGGCTGACCGCACGGTGCAGCTGTCGTCGCGACGGGACCGCGACGCCGATCGGGGGTCAAACGCCGCGCCGATTCGCAAACGTCCTTCAGGAAGCTCGCGGGCTAGAATAGGGCGATTTGCGCGGCTCGGGATCGCGCCGGGCGCGGAGGCTTCCACGACTTCCGGGTCACATCTTCCGACAAGGAATGGCGGTCGCGGGCGAAGTCGACGCACCCAAGAACACGAGCGTGAATGCCGAGGATCAAGTCCTTTTCAGAGCGGCGCTTCCTTGATACCGCTTGTGTCGTTTGACGCCGCCTTACGGCGTCGGATGTCGTTGGCGCGCGCGAGACGAGCGCGCACGGCTGTTGCGCGATGCCTGGCGGTCAGGGGAATGACGACATGACTGATGTCACGCAAACGTCGTCGGCGCAGCTGCGGCCGGGCGGGCACTGGCGCAACTGGGTTGGCAACCAATCCTTCATCGCCCGGCATAAGGCAGAGCCTGGCTCGGAAGACGAATTGGCTGCGCTCGTGCGCGAGGCCTCGCGTCAAAATCTTTCCATCCGCGTAGCCGGCTCCGGCCATTCGTTCACACCGATCGTCGCGACCAGCGGCTTGCTGTTAAGCCTGAAGAACATGCAAGGGCTCGTCAGCGCCGACCTCGATCGCAAGCGCGTCGTCGTGCGCGCAGGCACGAGGATCGGCGACATCGGCCGCGCTCTTAAGCAGATTGGGCTGTCGCTCGCCAATCAGGGCGATATCGACACCCAGGCGATCGCCGGCGCCCTGTCGACCGGCACGCATGGCACGGGAATCGGTCTTGGCTGCCTGTCGTCCCAGGCGGTTGGCATGCGGCTGGTTCAGCCGGACGGGTCGGTCTTTGAGGTCGACGCCGACCGGGATCCTGAAACGATGGCCGCTGCGCAGGTTTCCATCGGCACGCTCGGCGTGATTTCGACGATCACGTTGCAGGCGGTCTCTGCGTACAACCTCAAGGAAAGCCTCTGGCGCGACGATTTCGTGTCCTGCATGGAAAGGCACGACGAACTGGCGGCGAACAATCGCCACTTCAGTTTCTTCTGGTGTCCGGTCGCTGAGTCCCGGCATCTTTACTGCCTGCCCGACGTCTCCGCCGTCTCTGCGGTCAAGCGCGAGCACGACGTCTGCGAGATGAAGGTGATGAACCTCACCGACGAGCCGCCCTACTCGAACGAGAAGACTTTCGAGCGGGTCGCTTACAGTTCGGAAATTTATCCGATCGAATACGTCCCGAACTTTCACGAACTCGAATACGCCATCCCGGTCGAGAGCGGCAAGGAGGCCTTACGGCAAATTCGCGAGCTGATGCTAACCAAGCACACGAATTGCATCTATCCGGTGGAATATCGTTTCGTCGCTGGCAATTCGGGCATGCTGAGCCCTTATTACCAGCGCGCCAGCGTGACGGTTTCCGTCTCCGGCGGCCCGGGGATCGACTATTGGAGCTATCTGCTCGACGTCGACGCGATCCTCAGACAATACGGAGCGCGACCGCATTGGGGGAAGCTGCATTTCAATCGCGCCGAAGACATGCCGCCGCTGTATCCGCGCTTTCATGACTTCCAGGCGATCCGCCGCAAAATGGACCCATCAGGCCGCTTCCTGAACGATCACTTGAGAAATCTGTTCAAGTGACGAACGGGCCGTCAGTGACCGTCTCGATCAGATCCGGTGGAACACCACGCTCAGATTGTTTGCGGGCACCTCGGTGATAATCGGGACCGACAATCCGACGGATTGCGCAATCGCTGCGACCGTTTCGAGGTCTCGCAGACCCCAGGTCGGGTTGCGATCGCGAAGGCTTCGGTCGAACGCTTGGTTGCTCGGGGTCGTTGCGAAGCCTTCGCGTTTGTATGGACCATAGAGATAGAACGGCGCCGTCGGAGGAAGTATCACGGCCGCACCCCTGATCAATCCGAGCGTCGCGTCCCAAGGTCACGCTTGGCTCTCACAGCACGGCGTCGAGGCAGTGGCCTACGGCGAGGGCCTGGCCGACCGGCTGCGCAATTTCGGTCTCAACGCGTTCATCGACTGCCATGGCGGCGGCTACGTGAATCTGGCGATCGAACTGGGCGTGCCCAAGGACCGCATCGACACGATCATCGATTTCGCCGCCGCGCAGCAATACGGCGTCAAGACCGAGGGCAGCCAGGAGGCGCGGAACTCCCGGATCCTGGCGGAACTCGCCGGACTGGTCGCCGAAGGCAAGCTTGACGTGCCGGTCGCCGCGACCTTCCCGCTCGCCGACGTCCGCGCAGCGTTCCGGCAGCTCGAGCAGGGGCATACGCGGGGGAAGATCGTTCTCGCGCCGTGATCGCCTTCGCGGCTGGCGCGCAAAACTGCGGGCCGGCCACTAACCTCAACGATGTCGGATGTCCACGCATAGGCCTAGCCAGAATTGGCTACCGCATAGCGGGACCGGCGGACGTCATCCCTCCGAACGCGCCGCCGACCATTTGGAATGGCGCTGCGACCACCGCCCCGGCCGCATTGAACGGCGCGGCGAAATCGGCGCCGATTGGACCGCCGGCGCTGTAACCCGGGGCGTAACCGGGCGCGCCGGATCCGTAGCCGTAGCCCGGCGTGGTGTTGTAGGACCCGGATGGGGAGCTGACGAGCGCCGTCGCTCCGCCGAGCACTCCGCCGACGACGCCGCCGGCGACGGCGCCGGCGACGGCGCCGGCGCCGCTGAAGACGCCCTGCACCGCCTGGCCCGTTCCGCTTACGACGTTGCCCACCGCCGCCCCCGGCCCCCAACCGTAGTAGGGCCCCTGCGTCGGCGGTTGCGCCGCATGCACGACAATTTGACGACCCTCGTAATGATGGACGTAGTGGTGGTGATGCCGCGGGTGCGCGTAGCCCTCTCGCGCTGAAGACGGAGCGGCGATGGCCAGCGCCAGCGCGGCCATCCCGACCGTCGCCGTGGAGAGACGAAGGGTGCTGAATCGCATGAGACGACCTCCTTGGGCAGGGAAACATCCGCGCAACGACCGAGCAACAGACAATGGGTTGAGGCTCGCCTCCGATCCGCTTTATGTCTGATGCGTCAAATCTTATGGCAAATCAGGGCGTTATCAAGGCCGCCTTCGCATGGGCTGCGGCTCGCGCCGAGAAGATACCAGGCGCTGGCCGCGGCCAATATGGCCAGCGCGGCGATTCCGAGCGCGAACGGCGCAGGCCGCGAACCTGTCTTCGGTCCGGCGAGCTTGGCCTGGGCAGACTGCGAGACGTCGACCGAGTAGACCCGGATCGGTTCGGCAATGTTCTTGAGTTGGGTCGGGCCGAGATTGCTGACCGCGAGATCGAGTCGCCCCTTCACCTGCCGATAAGCTCCGACAGGCAGATCGCGCCGGGCGTTGCGATGCTCACCAGCCGCGCGGCGATGTTGACCCCGTCGCCCATCAGATCGCCGTCGCTCTCCTCGACGACGTCGCCCAAATGAATGCCGACGCGGAATTCGATGCGGCGCTCGGCCGGCACGCCGGCGTTGCGGTCGACGAGGCCGTGCTGCACTTCGATCGCGCAGCGCACCGCGTCGACCACGCTGCGGAACTCGACGAGGCTGCCGTCGCCTGTGCGCTTAAAGACGCGGCCATGGCGCACAGCGATGGTCGGATCGATCAGGTCGCTGCGGAGGCCCCGGAGGCGAGAAAGCGTGCGGTCTTCGTCCGCGCCGGCGAGCCGGCTATAGCCGACCACGTCCGCGACCAGGATCGCAGCAATCTTCCGGGTCTCGGACATGGCGCGCCCTCACGCGTCATGCAGAATAGCACAAGAAAAGGCTTGAGCCGCGCGTCTACCTATCGAAAGCTATCGGGACTGAAGGAAGCCTGGCCGAGCCAACCCGGGGGCGGCCTCGGGTCGATTTGACCGATCCGCCAAGCCGTACAACGCTTTACGCAAGCTGCCTGCCGCAACCGCTCGGAACCTCGATTGGGCGAGTTGGCCCCGCCGGATATCATAAAAGATTGCGAGAGACGCCGCGGCGCGGGAACATGTCGGCCGCCCTTCGCTTGGGCGAGCCGCATTCGGTCGAAAGATGGAGCGAAACGTGCTTCAAGGGAGTAAACTCCAATGTCAAAGACTGACGCTTTGCGGGGTGCCTACTGTCCTTTGATTGTTCCTTTCCGCGACGAGAAAATCGACTACGACACTTACGGCAAGTTGATCGAACGCCAGATCGCCGAAGGGACGCATGGCCTACTGGTCAATGCGACCAGCGGCGAGCCGACGATGTTGACGCTGGAAGAGCGCGCCGAGCTCGTCGACTTCGTCATCAAGACATCAGCCGGCCGCCGCCCCGTCTGCGGGGACCGCTTCGCAATCTTTCGATGAAAACGCCTCCCTTGTCGATTGCTTCGACAAGGCCGGCGCGGATTCAATTCTGGTCGTCACGCCGGTTTACTCAGCACCGCCGCAGCGCGGGGCGGTATCATATTTCGCCAACCTCGGCGCGCGTACCAAAACCCGTGACAACGCCTCTGCCGTTGATCAACGCGCGTCGGATCGACCTGATCGACGACAGGCGGCTGGTGGCCCCAGCCCGTCGGCTTGGAGCGCAGGACGGCGAGATCACACTCAGCGCCAGTCGCACTGATCCCAGCGCTCGCGCTCCAAGAAAAGACTGGCTTTCGGTTCGAAAGAGAGCATGTGTGTGGACGTCCGCGAACGCTGAGGCGCTGCGGGTGAACCCTTCGCCCCGACGATCGCTCCGATCCGGGGCTCGCGTCAGTGAGGGGCCGGGATAGGCCGGCCCCCAAAGCGCGAAGGTTCGAACATGTCCATCAAACTCAACGACACGCAACTTGTGCTGCTCAGCGCTGCGTCGCAGCGCGATGATCATTGTCTGGTCCGGGCGGAAGGTCCAAAGCGCGCCCAGGCCCAGAGGGCCGTAGCCAAGCTTCTCGAAGCTGGGCTCTTGAAGGAGATTAGGGCAAAGGCGGGAGCGCCGATCTGGCGGCGCGACGAGGAGACCGGGCAGACCTATGCGCTCAAACTGACCGCCGCTGGCGCGAAAGCGATCGCGGTTGACGACGCGACGGCGTCTGAAAGCATGGGGGAACAGCGCGCGAACCATCCAATCTCCGTCAATCCGAAGCCCGAGCCCGTTTCCGACCCAGCAGGCATAGACAGGCCAAACAGCAACGTCGCCTCGACACCCACGTCTCCGCGCGGCGGAACCAAGATCGCGCAGGTCGTCGAACTGCTGCAGCGCGGCGATGGCGCGACTCTCGCCGAGCTTGTCGCCGCCACCGGCTGGCTGCCGCACACGACGCGGGCCGCGCTCACCGGCCAGCGCAAGCGCGGCTACGCCGTCGGAATTGATCGGGCCGACAAGGTGCGAGGATCGGTCTATCGGATCGAGCCGACGGAAATGGAGGAAGATAGCGCCGCGCCGCACGCTGAAGCGTCACAGACTTGCGAAGCGCCACCAGATCGGCCCGGGCGCGCCGCGAATCTGCGAACCCCTCGGGCGGCGTGATGGCGACGCGACGAAACGCAAACGGCGCCGGCGAGGCATCCGTCCCGCCGGCGCCATCGTTGTCAAAGGGCGAGGCACTCGACGGTCTGGTCGCGAGCCTTTCCGGCCTCAACGTCGATCAGCTCCGCCTCCAGTGGCGTAACCATCTGGGCGGGATCGCTCCCGCCCATGTCCCGGGATGGCTGCTCATGCGCGTGCTCGCCTATCGGATCCAAGCCGCGGCATCCGGAGATCTCGATCGGGCGATCTTGCGGCGTCTGCGCGAGCACAGGGACGAAGCCTTCGAGTCGGGGGGCGCTCGTCCCTTTGCAACCCGCGGACCGACGACGCGCGAGGGCGTCGGGCTCAAATCCGGAGCTCTGCTGGTCCGCGAATGGAATGGCGGTCTGGAGCGGGTCATGATCCTCGACGACGGATACGCCTGGAACGGCTGCGTCTACCGTAGCCTTTCGCGGGTCGCCAAGGCGATCACCGGCACGAGCTGGAATGGGCACCGCTTCTTTGGGCTGAAGGCGGTGAGGAATGGCGCTTCCAGCAGAAAAAGAAGCGCTGCGCCAGGACCGAACTCATTGCTCGATATTGCGACGAGACAATCCCGTTTGAAGTGTGCGAGGCGCTGGCGCCGCTCGTCGTGCAATTGCGAAACCTCGATGAGGCGATTGCACGGCTCGACCGAACGATCGCGAAGATGGCCCAGAAGGATGAAACGGCGCGCCGGCTGATGAGCATTCCCGGGTTCGGACCCATCACCGCCTCAGCGATGGCAGCGACCATTCAGGATGCGTCCGGCTTCGCGGGCCCGCGCGAGTTCGCCGCCTTTCTCGGGCTGAGGCCCAAGCAGAACTCTTCTGGCGGCAAGCAGAAGCTCGGGCGCATTTCGAAGATGGGTAACCGGAACTTGCGCAAACTGCTCGTCGTCGGGGCGCATGCGGTGCTGTTTCACCGCAAGCCGCACACCGACCCGCTGCGGATGTGGGCGAAGAGGCTTCTCGAGAAGAAGCCCTTCAAGCTTGTCGCCGTGGCTCTCGCCAACAAGATGGCGCGCATCGCATTTGCGATCATGCGGAGCAAGACGGTCTATCGGGAAATTCCGGCGTAAGGAGCGTCGGTAGGGTTCGCGGCCAAGGCTCACCAAGAGCCAAAGGCGGCACAGGAGTCGAGGGTGACCAAGAGGTGATGTGCAGGAAAGCGGATTGATCCAGAAGCCCGTGGCATTGTCTGCGCAGCTAAGCGCGCCGGTGTGATTGGGGCAACGGATCAGCGGACAACATCAGGGCCAGCGGACTTCTATTCTCCGCAAAACAAGGCCGAAGACATGACCGCACCGACGACCAAGCGCAACGCCGAAAATAGCCCTTGATCAGCGGGCGACGTCCAGACATGACAATGCCTTCCAGACCCACACGACGGCCTTCCTGACTTCGGAGAGCCAATACAACTGGACGACGCGCCAATGGACCGTGCCAATCAACGCCGGTGTGAACCAGCTCGTCAGGGTTGGGGGACAGATCGTTCAGCTGGACGGAGCGTCCCGCTACTGGGTGGAGCGGCCGACCGGCGGCCCGACCTGGGGCTTGCGCTTTTCGGCGACTTGGGTGCCGCCGACGGGGCGTTAGTTTGGAGTAGAGGATAACTTCGACTGGACGGCGGACGCGGTAGGAGCGCACGTCGTTTGCGGGAAGGCCCGGCTGGAGGGCTATGGCGCGTGGCGGGCCCCGGGATGCGCCATAGAATCAGCCGCACCAGCAAGGAGCCGATCCATGAATATCCTCATCATCTGCATCGTCATCTTTATTCTGATTCTGGGAAGCGGCTGCGCGGGGCTCATTGTGCAGAAGCAACTCGCGGAAGAGCACAAGGCGGCCGAGTCGCGCGCCGTGGTGGGTCAAGTGTCGGGGCTGGTCAGCCTTCTGCTGGCGCTGGTTCTGGGAACGCTGGTCGGCATCAGTTTTTCCTTCTTTTCCAATCAGAAGACCCAGCTCGAGACGCGCTCGCCAACAAGCTGGCTCGCGTCGCCTGGGCGATCATGACGACGGGTGAACTTTTCCGCTCGGTTGGTGCGGCCGCAACGACATAGCGGTCGAAACTCGAAGGAGATTCGCCGGAGACGGCG
Organism: uncultured Alphaproteobacteria bacterium; assembly: GCA_963782255.1. Classification (GTDB taxonomy): domain Bacteria; phylum Pseudomonadota; class Alphaproteobacteria; order Rhizobiales; family Beijerinckiaceae; genus Roseiarcus. The sequence continues at coordinate 107,508 of CAWAIS010000002.1, forward strand.
TCGACGTTGGCTAGTGCGAAGTGAGGTGATGAACTCCCGGCGAACCGCAGACCAGGGCATTCCGAACCCCGACCGGCGCCTCGAGCGCGTGGAGCTGATGAGAAACCTGGTACGCGGATATCATCATGGCCAGCGAGGCTGCGGCTTCGCATCAACAGGCCGGACATATGACAGCAATCGCCAAAGAGCCGTCACATCAAAAAGCGCTTGCCAAGGGGCCGTCCACATATGGCCGGGGTTGCGCAGCCGGGGCGAGCGCGGGGGGTGAGGAACGATCTCGAGCTCAGGCGCGGTTCTTGAAGCGCCAACTCTCGTTGCCGGTCTCGACGATGTCACAGTGATGCGTGAGACGATCCAGGAGCGCGGTGGTCATCTTTGGGTCGCCAAAGACGCTGGGCCATTCACCGAAGGCGAGATTTGTTGTGACGATGATCGACGTGCGTTCGTAGAGACGGCTGATCAAGTGGAACAGGAGCTGGCCGCCGGACTGCGCGAACGGAAGATAGCCGAGCTCGTCGAGAACGATGAAGTCGAGCCGCGTGAGATAATCGGCGAGCCGCCCTTGACGGCCAGATCGACCCTCGGCTTCTAGCCGGTTGACGAGATCGACGGTGTTGAAAAAGCGGCCTCGCGATCCGGCGCGGATACAGCTTCGTGCGATCGCGATCGCCAGGTGGGTCTTGCCGGTGCCGGTTCCGCCAACCAGGACGACGTTGCGTTGCTGAGCAACGAACACACCGCTGGCAAGATCGCGCACCAGGTTCTCATTGATCAGCGTGTCTTTGAACGCAAAGTCGTTCACATCCTTGGCGAGCGGCAGCTTGGCGGTCGTGAGCTGGTATCGGATCGAACGCGCCTGCTTCTCCGATATCTCGGCCTTGAGCAGATCGCCGACCAGTTGCTGGGGCTCATGCTTGCGCTTGAGCGCGGTGGCGAGCGTCTCGTCGTATGCGCTTTTCATCCCATAGAGCTTCAGTTCGCCCATCATTTCGAGGACTTCGGTTCTCTCCATGGTCATGCCCTCCTGAGCTGGTCGTATCTCGCGCAGTCAGCGACCGGCGCATGTCGGAGCCTCAGCGCATCCGGGGTGAAGATGGGCGCAACAGGTCCAGGATCGCGTTGGCGCGCGAGGATGTTGATGATCACGTCGGACGAATGGACGCCCTCTGACATCGCCTGAGCGCAGGCGGCTTCCACCGCCGGCAATCCATCGGTGAGCACGGTGGCCAGGATGGCGACCATCTGGCGGTCGCCATCATCGGATTCGGCGAGGTTGCGTCGAACCCGCTCGAGCGCCGCCGGCAGCACCCAATCCTTGAACGGAGCGCCGTTGCGCAGGGCTCCAGGCTTGCGGGCCAGGACCGGAACATAGTGCCAGGGATCGTAGACTGTCTCGCCGCGACCGTAGTTGCGGGGATGCTCTGCGACGATACGCCCATCCTGGCGGACGACGATGCGATCGGCGTAGGCATGGACCTCGACTGGACGACCGACTGCGCTGGCGCTGACCGAGTATTTGTTGTTGTCGAACCGCACCAGGCACCCTTGGAACCTCGGGAGAGGGGAACGCCGCAGGGATCAGTTATCTCACCCCTGTTGGCAAATCTCTTTTTGCACTATGTGTTCGATCGGTGGATGGCCAAACACCATCCGGAGATTCCGTTTGAACGCTATGCCGATGATGCTGTTTGTCATTGCAGCAGCGAGCGTCAGGCTCAAAAGCTGCAAGCGGAACTTGAGCGACGGTTTGCTGAATGCGGACTGACGTTGCATCCAGGCAAGACACAGATCGTGTACTGCAAGGATAACCTGAGACGGGGATGTCACTCGAACCAGAAGTTCGACTTTCTCGGCTACACTTTCCGGCCGAGACTGGCGATGAACCGATGGGGCAAGACCTTCGTCAACTTCACTCCGGGCATAAGCAATCGAGCCGCGCAAGCCATCCGCCAGACGCTGCGGGACTGGCAGCTCGACTGTCGTATCGACAAACGCATCGACGATCTGGCCAAGATGTTCAACCCGATCATTCGCGGATGGATCAACTACTATGGCTGTTATCACAAATCGGCACTTTCCCGAGCGCTAATGCATCTCGATCTGCGCCTGGCACGCTGGGCGATGTCGAAGTATCGACGCCTGAGAGGGCATCGTCGGCGTGCGCGGCACTGGGTCCAGGACGTAAGGCGTCGCGAGCCAGCGCTGTTCGCACATTGGCGATTGCTGTATCGGGCAACGGCCGGACAGTAGGAGCCGGATGAGCGGAGACGCTCACGTCCGGATCTGTGAGAGCCTGGGGGTGAAATTCCCCCGGGCCACTCGACTGTTTGTGAAGGTCAATGGCAAGCTCTGCTATCTGTGGCGCGCCGTCGATCATGAAGGCGAGGTCTTGGAAGTGGTGGCTACCGCGAAGCGAGACAAAACCGCAGCGCTGAAGCTTCTCAAGCGGATCATGAAGAAATACGTGGCTCCTCGCAGCATCGTCACCGATGGGCTTCGGGCGTATTCGGCGGCGATGAAAGATATCGGTGCTGCAGCCGAACGGCACGAGGTCGGCGGCCGGCTCAACAATCGCGCGGAGAATTCGCATCAGCCGTTTCGGCGACGTGAACGGACGATGCAGCGCTTTCGAAGTCCGAAGACGCTGCAGAAGTTCAGCTCAGTCCACGCCCAGGTCCACAATCATTTCAATCAAGAGCGCCATCTCGTCACGAGACAAGTCTACAAGTAAAGACGCTCTGCTGCCTTGGCCGAGTGGCGCGCTCTCGCGGCATAGATCGCCCGTCGACCGGATGGCGGTCGGCCCGCAGGTCGACCAGCCTCCGTTACTTTGACCCTGCACTTTGAATCGCACTCCGGCGCAAGTTCGCAAGGGGAAGCTCACTCCAAAGGACATCGCTATGCGCATCAACTATTTTTATGTAAGGAGGTTGATCAGACATAATAAATTGAGTTGCGATAAGCGGGCTTATCTCAGCATTAGCTGTGTTTGAGGCATAAAGCGGTTGATTCGCCTTATAGACGACAAAATTACCGTCACCCTGAAAAATTGCGTGACACCCGTTTTGTAACTCTTGGCCTAGTGGGCAAGTCTGTCCACCCGTATAGCTAGCCCATAGCGCACGAATAATTGAGAGATCCTTTTCATACAATACGAGATTGCCGTCGACTTGCATACAAAGATAGCGTATATGTGACGGGCTGAGGTAAAGACAGCTATCTTGTCGCAAAACAAGGCTACCAGAGTTGAAGTCAATGGATGTTTGTTGATTATTCCATGCCGATTGTAGTTGGCTTACGGCCGCAATTAAAGATACCCAGTTCCCGTTAGTTGTGACTTGGTCTGAATTAAATATTGAATCCGAATTGATGAAATCTAGCCCTATAAGACCATTTGTGACAATTTCGCGAACCCATTCGGGCGCCTGCCAGCTCATTTCGTTTCCCGAACAAGAGCCTGGACCATTATTACAAAAAATGCCCGCATTCTCGGCCCACACATTGTTGCGGTACCCATTATTTTTAATATATGTCATTGTGTATTCCAGATCCTGAAGATTCGCGAGTCCTGGGTATTGTACCATAAGACCTGTCGAGTTGGCTATATCTAAGTCAAATGTCGTATCCGTCATATTGATGATGCTGGGATTCTCAGGGCGTTGCGGCAGTGAGCTACCGTTTGTAATCTCTGCATTCCAGGTAGCAGAGTCGATATGGGTCCCGCTGTCCTCGAGTACGAGCTTCGGGCGCGTTTGCGCATTGGGCCAAAAACTGGCAACCAGATCCTGGTAGTGTTTGATTTGCCATATGATGAAATTACGTTTCGTTTGTCTGTACCAATTGAGCGTATCGGCCCATATTTGTCCTTTTGCTCCGGGATTTGGTATCACAACATCAGACCAGCTTGTAAATTCTGTTCCCCAGCTGTAATTCGCGGCAGCTATAGTTGTGTACTGTTTTTGCATCGTTTGTATGAAGTTTTGCAGTGGATAGTTTAAACCTACGGCGGCACCTGCGGCGGAACATTTTTGTTTTTGGAGAGCCTGCAATTGACCGGTAGGGTCGTTTGCGCTGGTATAGCGGATGGAGCAATAGCCATACCACCAGAATGTCTCGTTATCATTTGTCACAGCGCCACTCGTCGTCCATGCCGAAGGGTATAGAGGCTCGTTGGCTATGCCCAAGGGAACAACGATATACGCTATGGAGTTTAGAAGGCGATCATTCGCCAACGACTGGAAGATCAATGCATCTTTTTGCATCAATATCTGCGTCAGTTGTGGATACCAATAGCTCAGCGCCCCAGTTGACGCGTATCCTTGTTGATTGACGAACTGTGCACCGGGATTTTGATTGAAAAACCATTGAGGCACGGAGGCTAATGCGCCAATGTCAAGTTTAAGCCTAAAGCCTTTATTTACTGCTATGGGTAAGTATCCAGAAGTCACCCAGGGAGTGTCGATCCAATTTAAGTATCCCGTAACCTGACTAGGTGGGGACAATTCATATTGTGCCCATCCAACGTCCAATCGCACGAGGCCAAAGCCATTTTGCTTATATAAATTCAGATGTTGAGTTATGCAGATATTTGTACCAGCCTTAGAACAGCTCGATGAAAAAATTTGGCTTGGGTCATCAGCTATGGCCAGATCTTGCGAGATCGAATTTGCAAGAGAGGTCGAAGCGATAAACCAGAGGGCGATACAAGTGCTGGTGTGCGTTGCACTGCGGAGAATTATGCTCATTATCTTGATCTCGCCTTAAGAGCCACATTGACTCGTCGTTGAGATGAGTGACTAACGCTGTTTTCTTGCGCGAGACTGGAGGGCGGTGACCTATTGCGTTGTCCCAGCAGCAAAGTCGCTTTGGATAGTTAAAGACGCAGCGGGGCCTTCTGGTTGAAAGAGTTCAAAGGTCAGAGGAATGTCGGCCGCAGCGGCTGGTTCCGACGCTCTTGGGATCGACCTCCAGGAGACGGTGTATGGTCTTGGCCTCGACGCCCGTCGCTTCGGTCATGCGCTTGGCTGCGCGGCCCGTTGGTGCGCAAAGCAGCAGCCGCACGCCCTTGGCCGCGAGGATCTTCAGGATCGAATTGACGATCGTGGTCTTGCCGACGCCCGGGCCCGCGGTGATCACCAGCGCCTTCTCGGTCAGCGCCTGACGGATCGCCGCCTTCTGACTGTCGGCTAGCAGCAGCCCGCTGCGCTTTTCAACCCACGGTATGGCCTTCGCTTCGTCGATCCATGGCCAGGGCAGCCGGGCGCGCGCGATGCGGATCAGTCGATCGGCGATCGCTTACTCGGCCCTGTAGAGGCCCGCCAGGAACATGCAGGCGGCATCGCCGACCTTGTCGGCGATCACGGGGCCGTCGGATCGTTCGAGTTCGAGAGCCGCCAGGATCAAGTCCTTCGGCGCTTCAAGCAGTTTTTCGGCGAGCGGGATCAATTGATCCGTCGGCAGCCCGCAATGACCCTCGTCCATCGCCTCGGTCAGCGCGTACGATATCCCGGCGCGCAGTCGGATCATGGCGGTCTTTTCGATGCCGAGCTTCATCGCGATCGCGTCGGCGGTCTTGAAGCCATGCCCCGGATATCGCGGGCAAGCCGAAAGGGATTCTCGGTAATGACCTGCACGGCGTCGACGCCGTAGGTCTTGTAGATGCGGACTGCCCGGGCGGTTCCGACCCCGTTGCTGTGAAGGAAGACCATGATCTCCCGGACGACCTTCTGCTCCGCCCAGGCGTCGGTGATCCGCTTGGCGCGAACCGCGCCGATGCCCGTCACCTCGCGAAGGCGATCCGGTTCGGCCTCGATGATGTCGAAGACCTTCTCTCCGAAGGCCTTGACCATCTTCTTGGCGTAGGCCGGCCCGATGCCCCGGATCATGCCGGAGCCCAGGTATTTTTCGATGCCGTCGATCGAACTCGGCGCCGAGGCCCTGAGAAACCGCGCCCTGAACTGCTGACCGTGGGTGCGATCGTTGATCCATTCGCCGGATGCGGTGATCCACTCGCGGGCGGAAATGGCGGCGGCGCCGCCGAGCGCCAAATCCCCATAGCGCCCCCGCGGCACCGGACGCTCAGCGTCCCGCGGTTTCCTCCCCTTGAGGCTTTCGGACGCCGGCCCTCCAGCCCAACCCCTCCGCCCGCGTCAGGGCCGGCATCCGAAACCCTCGTATGAGGGCCCGGAAGTCAACCGCCAATTGTTGGTCTCGGTGAACTCCGATTTGTCAGACAGGGTGAACTCCCTGCCAACCTCGTATCCGGTCGGATCTTGTGATCCCTAACTACGATCCCAGCATCCGGGAAGAGGAGTTCTTTGCGGCGGGTCCAATCTTCAGAACGGCGCCCTGATGGGCCCTCGGGTTTCTGCGGCGACCGCCAACCGTCGACCTCACTTGGGCATACCAACGGTCGATAGATCTGAACTCGTGGGGGGATTCCCGAATCGGCGGAAGTCTGAAATCGATGCTGCTTTCTTGGGCGAGGGGTCCTCGATGGCGGCGGCGATTGCGATTACACAGCTGGATTTGAGCGCTTCGGCGCTTCGGGCGGCGGCGGGCAAGGAGAAGAACGGAGCCGCGGCGCGGCGGATGCTGGCCTTGGCCATGGTGCTCGAAGGGGCCGACCGGACGACGGCGGCCAACAGGTGCGGAATGGATCGGCAGACGCTGCGCGACTGGGTTCATCGCTACAATGAGGAGGGCTTGGCGGGGATGCGCGACCGCGCGCCGCCCGGCGCCAGGCCGAAGCTGACGGCGGCGCAGAAGGTGGAGTTGGCGAAGCTTGTCGAGGCCGGTCCCGATCGCGCCGTTCACGGCGTGGTGCGCTGGCGGCGCGTTGATCTGCGCGACGAACTGAAGCGTCGTTTTGACGTTGACCTTCACGAGCGCTCGGTCGGCCGGATGTTGGCGCAGCTCGGTTATCGCCGTCTGTCCGTTCGTCCGCGCCATCGCGAGGCCGACGAGGACGCCCAGGAGGCATTTAAAAAACGGGCTCGGGTCGGCGGCCCGCCTGTGGCGGTGGAAACGAGTTGCGCTATCGTGAACCGGAGGGGAGCGGCCGGAAAGTTTTTGGTGGACCAGACCCCGTAAAAAAACGTGGCCCATGGGCTGTTGCGGACTTGCGAGTGGTGACGTCTTCAGGCGCGATCCCGATTAGGAAATTGATGTTTCTCCGTGGCCCAGCCCTCTTTGGCTTCCTCAGGCAGGAGGGTTCACGGCATGTCTCAAACGAAGCGGTCCCGCAAGTCGCGGGGTCTATCCCCGGTTCATCCGGCGGCGGCCGCGATCGATATCGGCGCCGCCATGCATGTCGCGGCTGTCGGCCCGGATCGCGACAAGGAACCGGTCCGAACGTTCCAGACCTTCACCGATGACCTTCACCGGCTGTCCGACTGGTTCGCCCAGTGCGGCATCAGGACGGTCGTGATGGAATCGACCGGAGTTTACTGGATCCCGGTCTTCGAAATCCTGGAACAGCGCGGGTTCGAGGTGATGGTGGTCAACGCGCGGGACGCGAAGCATGTGCCTGGGCGGAAGACCGACGTCAGCGACGCGCAATGGCTGCAACGCCTGCACGAATACGGACTGCTGCGCGCCAGCTTCCGGCCCCAGGCTGAAATTGCCGGGCTGCGCACCTACCTCCGGCAGAGGGAGCGGCTGCTCGATTACGCGGCGGCGCATATTCAGCACATGCAGAAGGCGCTGATGCAGATGAACCTTCAGCTGCACCATGTCGTGTCCGATATCACCGGCGTAACTGGCATGACCATCATCAGGGCGATCGTGGCCGGTGAGCGCGATCCGAATGTTCTGGCCTCCCATCGTGATCGGCGGTGTCATGCGTCGGTGGAGATGGTTTGTCAGGCGCTGGTTGGCAACTACCGTGAGGAGCACATCTTCGCCCTGACCCAGGCGCTGGAACTGTACGAAGTTTATCAGACCAAGGTGACGGCCTGCGACGAGCAGATCGAAGCGATCCTGAAGCGGCTGAAGAAGAACGCTCCACCACCCGCGAGCAAGCTTCTGCCCGTCAGGCAAAGGACACACCAGCCCAATGCGCCGGCCTTCGACGCTCGCGGCGCGCTCCATGCGATCCTCGGCGTGGACCTGACCCAGATCAATGGCCTGGGGCCGTATCTGGCGCTGAAGCTGGTCGGAGAGTGTGGGACCAACCTGGCGGCCTGGCCGACAGCGAAGCACTTCACGTCATGGCTGGCGCTCGCGCCGCACAACAAGATTTCCGGAGGCAAGGTGCTGTCGTCGAAAACGCGACGCACCAGCAATCGGGCCGCGTCGTTGTTGCGCCTTGCCGCCGGCACGGTGGGGCGAACCGACACTGCGCTGGGCGCGTTCTACCGCCGGTTATCGGCGCGGGTGGGCAAGGCGAAGGCGATCACCGCCACCGCGCGCAAGATCGCGGTTCTGTTCTACAACACGCTTCGGCACGGCATGGCCTACGCCGATCCCGGCGCCACATACTACGAAGATCGCTACAAACAGCGTGTTTTGAAAAATCTTCAACGTCGCGCGAAGTCGCTGGGATTTGTCCTGCGTGAGGCGGGGCTCGATACCGCCCGGGCGGATGTTTCTTAGGAAACGGGCTCGGGTCGGCGGCCCGCCTGTGGCGGTGGAAACGGGTTGCGCTATCGTGAGCCGGAGGGGAGCGGCCGGAAAGTTTTTGGTGGACCAGACCCCGTAAAAAAACGTGGCCCATGGGCTGTTGCGGACTTGCGAGTGGTGACGCCTTCGGGCGATCCCGATTAGGAAATTGATGTTTCTCCGTGGCCCAGCCCCTCTTTGGCTTCCTCAGGCAGGAGGGTTCACGGCATGTCTCAAACGAAGCGGTCTCGCAAGTCGCGGGGTCTGTCCCCAGTTCATCCGGCGGCGGGCGCGATCGATATCGGCGCCGCCATGCATGTCGCGGCTGTCGGCCCGGATCGCGACACGGAACCGGTCCGAACGTTCCAGACCTTCACCGATGACCTTCACCGGCTGTCCGACTGGTTCGCCCAGTGCGGCATCAGGACGGTCGTGATGGAATCGACCGGAGTTTACTGGATCCCGGTCTTCGAAATCCTGGAACAGCGCGGGTTCGAGGTGATGGTGGTCAACGCGCGGGACGCGAAGCATGTGCCTGGGCGGAAGACCGACGTCAGCGACGCGCAATGGCTGCAACGCCTGCACGAATACGGACTGCTGCGCGCCAGCTTCCGGCCCCAGGCTGAAATTGCCGGGCTGCGCACCTACCTCCGGCAGAGGGAGCGGCTGCTCGATTACGCGGCGGCGCATATTCAGCACATGCAGAAGGCGCTGATGCAGATGAACCTTCAGCTGCACCATGTCGTGTCCGATATCACCGGCGTAACTGGCATGACCATCATCAGGGCGATCGTGGCCGGTGAGCGCGATCCGAATGTTCTGGCCTCCCATCGTGATCGGCGGTGTCATGCGTCGGTGGAGATGGTTTGTCAGGCGCTGGTTGGCAACTACCGTGAGGAGCACATCTTCGCCCTGACCCAGGCGCTGGAACTGTATGAAGTTTATCAGACCAAGGTGACGGCCTGCGACGAGCAGATCGAAGCGATCCTGAAGCGGCTGAAGAAGAACGCTCCACCACCCGCGAGCAAGCTTCTGCCCGTCAGGCAAAGGACACACCAGCCCAATGCGCCGGCCTTCGACGCTCGCGGCGCGCTCCATGCGATCCTCGGCGTGGACCTGACCCAGATCAATGGCCTGGGGCCGTATCTGGCGCTGAAGCTGGTCGGAGAGTGTGGGACCAACCTGGCGGCCTGGCCGACAGCGAAGCACTTCACGTCATGGCTGGCGCTCGCGCCGCACAACAAGATTTCCGGAGGCAAGGTGCTGTCGTCGAAAACGCGACGCACCAGCAATCGGGCCGCGTCGTTGTTGCGCCTTGCCGCCGGCACGGTGGGGCGAACCGACACTGCGCTGGGCGCGTTCTACCGCCGGTTATCGGCGCGGGTGGGCAAGGCGAAGGCGATCACCGCCACCGCGCGCAAGATCGCGGTTCTGTTCTACAACACGCTTCGGCACGGCATGGCCTACGCCGATCCCGGCGCCACATACTACGAAGATCGCTACAAACAGCGTGTTTTGAAAAATCTTCAACGTCGCGCGAAGTCGCTGGGATTTGTCCTGCGTGAGGCGGGGCTCGATACCGCCCGGGCGGATGTTTCTTAGAGTCTGTCCGGAAACATCATGTGGGATTGCATAGTTTTCGCAGCATGAGGCGGATGGAAGCGAGGCGGAGGAACGCGAGCGCCTTGCGGTTGAGGCATTCCCAGTCCTTGGCCAGCCGTCGGCAGCGGCCGAGCCAGGCAAAGGTGCGTTCGCCGATCCAGCGCTTGGGCAGGACGACGAAGGCCTTGGCCTGATCCGATCGCTTGACGATCTCGACCTTCACGCGCGCCAGAGTTCGTCCGATGGCGGTCTGAAATTGCGGCCCTCGATAGCCGCCGTCGGCAAAGAGCCTGGTCAGGAACGGAAAGGCGCCGAACAAGGTCGCCATCAGCGCCGCGCCGCCGTCGCGGTCCTGGATGTCGGCGGCGTGGACGATCGCATGCATCAACAGGCCCTGCGTATCGACGAGGATGTGGCGCTTTTTGCCCATGATTTTCTTGCCGGCGTCGTAACCCGCCGGATCGATGCAGGTCCCCCTTTTTCCGCGCTCTTGACGCTCTGGCTGTCGATGATCGCGGCGGTCGGGCTCGCCTCGCGAGCGGCCGCTTCGCGACACTTCACGTAGAGCGCGTCGTGGATGCGATCGAGCGTGCCGTCCCAACTCCAGCGATCGAAGTAATCGTAAAGCGTCGAACGCGGCGGCAGGTCCTTCGGCACGGCGCGCCATTGGCAGCCGGTGCTCAGGACATACATCAGGCCGTTGACGACCTCGCGCTCATCGACATGACGTCGGTTGCCGCCGCGCTTGGCCGGTGGAATGAACGGCTCGACATGCGCCCATTCCGCGTCGGTCAGATCGCTCGGATAGCGCAGCCGACTGCGGTCGTAGCGAGCGCGATTTTCGTTGGTCCACATCAGCGACCCCCCCAAGCGATTCGGGCCGCCTTCCTTGAATCATAAGCGATTCCAACAATTCGTTAAGTTCCCGGACGGGCTCTTAGGAAACGGGCTCGGGTCGGCGGCCCGCCTGTGGCGGTGGAAACGGGTTGCGCTATCGTGAGCCGGAGGGGAGCGGCCGGAAAGTTTTTGGTGGACCAGACCCCGTAAAAAAACGTGGCCCATGGGCTGTTGCGGACTTGCGAGTGGTGACGCCTTCGGGCGATCCCGATTAGGAAATTGATGTTTCTCCGTGGCCCAGCCCCTCTTTGGCTTCCTCAGGCAGGAGGGTTCACGGCATGTCTCAAACGAAGCGGTCTCGCAAGTCGCGGGGTCTGTCCCCAGTTCATCCGGCGGCGGGCGCGATCGATATCGGCGCCGCCATGCATGTCGCGGCTGTCGGCCCGGATCGCGACACGGAACCGGTCCGAACGTTCCAGACCTGGCTGTCCGACTGGTTCGCCCAGTGCGGCATCAGGACGGTCGTGATGGAATCGACCGGAGTTTACTGGATCCCGGTCTTCGAAATCCTGGAACAGCGCGGGTTCGAGGTGATGGTGGTCAACGCGCGGGACGCCAAGCATGTGCCTGGGCGGAAGACCGACGTCAGCGACGCGCAATGGCTGCAACGCCTGCACGAATACGGACTGCTGCGCGCCAGCTTCCGGCCTGAGGCCGAAATTGCCGGGCTGCGCACCTACCTCCGGCAGAGGGAGCGGCTGCTCGATTACGCGGCGGCGCATATTCAGCACATGCAGAAGGCGCTGATGCAGATGAACCTTCAGCTGCACCATGTCGTGTCCGATATCACCGGCGTAACTGGCATGACCATCATCAGGGCGATCGTGGCCGGTGAGCGCGATCCGAATGTTCTGGCCTCCCATCGTGACCGGCGGTGTCATGCGTCGGTGGAGACGGTTTGTCAGGCGCTGGTTGGCAACTACCGGGAGGAGCACATCTTCGCCCTGACCCAGGCGCTGGAACTGTATGAAGTTTATCAGGCCAAGGTGACGGCCTGCGACAAGCAGATCGAAGCGATCCTGAAGCGGCTGAAGAAGAACGCCCCACCACCCGCAAGCAAGCTTCTGCCCGTCAGGCAAAGGACACACCAGCCCAATGCGCCGACCTTCGACGCTCGCGGCGCGCTCCATGCGATCCTCGGGGTGGACCTGACCCAGATCAACGGCCTGGGGCCGTATCTGGCGCTGAAGCTGGTCGGAGAGTGCGGGACCAACCTGGCGGCCTGGCCGACAGCGAAGCACTTCACGTCATGGCTGGCGCTCGCGCCGCATAACAAGATTTCCGGAGGCAAGGTGCTGTCGTCGAAAACGCGACGCACCAGCAATCGGGCCGCGTCGTTGTTGCGCCTTGCCGCCGGCACGGTGGGGCGAACCGACACTGCGCTGGGCGCGTTCTACCGCCGGCTATCGGCGCGGGTGGGCAAAGCAAAGGCGATCACCGCCACCGCGCGCAAGATCGCGGTTCTGTTCTACAACACGCTTCGGCACGGCATGGCCTACGCCGATCCCGGCGCCACATACTACGAAGATCGCTACAGACAGCGTGTCTTGAACAATCTTCAACGTCGCGCGAAGTCGCTGGGATTTGTCCTGTGTGAGGCGGGGCTCGATACCGCCCGGGCGGATGTTTCTTAGGAAGCTTCGCCGCCGAGGTTTTGCAGCGGCTTCCCGACGAGGACAAGGGCAAGCCGCTTGAAATCTGGTTCCAGGATGAAGCGCGCATCGGCCAGCAAGGCACGTTGACCCCGGGTCTGGGCGAAGCGCGGAACGCGCCCCAGAGCCCCGCGCGACCAACGCTATGAATGGGCCTATCTCTTCGGCGCCGTCTGCCCGCAACGGCGCGCCGCGGCCGCCCTCGTCATGCCGACCGCCAACGCCGAGGTCATGTCGCTGCACCTGGCCGAGATCGCCCGCAACGTCGCGCCGGGAGCGCATGCGGCGCTCGTGCTCGACGGCGCCGGCTATCACATCGCCGATGACCTCAAGGTTCCTCCCAACATCACCCTCGTCCCCCTGCCGCGCTATGCGCCAGAACTCAACCCGATGGAGAACGTCTGGGAATATCTGCGGGGCAACAAGCTCGCCATCACCGTCTTCGACAAGCTACGACGACATTCTCGACACCACTTCCAACGCTTGGATGTTCTTCGAAAACGACAAGGAACGCATCGCCACGATCACAAGCCGATCCTGGGCGACGGTCAATGTCTGAGTCCGTTGGTATTAGACCCGCTGGCGACCAGCTTCACCCGCGCTCGATCGATCAACGCCAGCAGGGCTTCCACGTCGCCGCAGGCCATCGTATGCAACCCGATCTTGTCAGCCAGCGGCGTGTGGATGCCAACCACCCACTTTGATCGGCTCATTTCAACTGAGACGAAGATGTCGCTGCCGGTCGGCTGATCTTGCGTCGATATTGTTCCTTCATTCTCCTGGAGCATCGGCCGTTCTCCTGTCACGGTGCCAAAGCCGAACCGTATCAGGCGGCGCGACTCGCCCCATAGGATCTCTACGCACAACAGACGGCAGGTCCCGAGGCTCATGGTCTTGTCCTAAGCGAAATTTACGTTGAATGCGAAGAAGCCGCCGCGAGCGCATCTATTCTGCGGCGCCGGCGTTCCTGGAAAGGCGACACAAAACATGCGCGCAATCGGATATCGCAAACCGAGCCCCGCACTGGACTCGCTCGAGGCGTTCGACATTCCCCGGCCTTCGCCCGAGGGCCGCGATCTCCTTGTCGAGGTGCGCGCGGTTTCGGTCAATCCCGTCGACTACAAGGTGGCGAGCGGCACGGCGCCCGAGCCCGGCGGGATCAAGGCGGTCGGCTACGACGCGGCCGGCGTCGTCGCCGAGGCGGGGCCCGAGGTGCGGCTTTTCAAACCTGGCGACGAAGTCTTCTACGCCGGCAGCGTCGGCCGGCAGGGCGCCGATATGGAATATCATCTCGTCGACGAGCGGATCGTGGGCAAGAAGCCGCGCTCGCTCGATTTCCCCGCCGCGGCGGCGCTGCCCTTGACCGCGATTACCGCCTGGGAAGCGATGTTCGACCGGCTCAACGTCGCGAGAGCGGTCCCCGGCGCGGCGAAGACCATCTTGATCTTGGGCGGCGCCGGCGGGGTCGGCTCGATCGCCATCCAGCTGGCGCGGCAACTGACCGATCTTGCCGTCGTGGCGACGGCGTCGAGGCCAGAGACGACGCAATGGGCGAAGGATATGGGCGCTCACCACATCGTCGACCACAGCAAGCCTCTCGCGCCGCAGGTCGCGGCGCTCGGCGCCGGCGCCCCGGCTTTCGTCTTCGCGACGGCTCCGGCAGGCGGCCTCTTTGCCGACTTCGCCGAATTGATCGCGCCGCAGGGACGCGTCGCGCTGATCAACGGCAAATCCGCCGACGTTTCGCCCTTCATGCGCAAGAGCGTGGCCGTCTGCTATGAGCTGATGTTCACGCGGCCCTTGTTTCAGACGACCGACATCGAGGCGCAGCACAAGCTCCTGAACGAGGTCGCCGACCTCGTCAATTCCGGCCTCGTCCGCTCGACGATGCGGGAGAACTACGGCCGCATCGACGCGGCCAACCTCATGCGGGCTTTTGCCTTCCTCAAGACGGGCCGAGCCCTCGGCAAGATCGTGCTGGCGGGGTTTTGAATAATGAGCGCTTCGGCGCCTCGCCAAACTCAGCAAATCAGCGAACGGCGCAGTCCGGCTTCTGTGACGGTATGTCGCCTTTTCAATCCGGCCCGGTGCCGCTAGACCGTTTTCCTCCGGCCACGGAGGTAGATCTGGTGACGTCACTGAGAATTCTCGTGGGCGCTCTGGCGGCTACGGTGAGGCAGGGCGCCGTTCCGAAGCCAAGCGCCCAGGAAAACGTGGACGCCATTTCCTGCCAATATAGTCGATCAGGCTGCACAGCTCGAACCGACCTCACTGAGGCGTGTCGGACGGGCGCTGGCCGCGCGTGGGGTCGCAGCCGCGGCTCCTACGGACATAAAGGGTCCCGCGGCAATTTGCGCCTTCGCAAAGGGCCACCCGCTATATCACACGGACGAGTGAATTTCTTTTTTCAGCGGGCGAAGCCCGCCTGGTCGGAGTTTGGGGTCAAAATCGCATGAACGATCTCAGGGTTTCGACACCGTCGGCGCCCGCCCCTGTCGATCCGCGATTCGCTCCTGAGAGCCCGGGCGTCTCATCGCCGGCGATCATTCCGTCCCCTTTCGCTCTTGCGATTGTGCCGCTTCTGCTCGCCGTCCAGTACGCGAACGGCGCGCTCGACCGCCTCTTTTACGATACCGAACAGTTCTGGCTCAAACTCTGTGTTCGCGGTCTGCCCGTTTCGGCGCAGATCGAGAGGCAGGAGGGCGCGGCCGGAAGGCGACTCGCGGCGTGTGATGCCCTGGTCCGGCTCGTCGTGAAAGAGCTTTACAGTCCGGAAGGCGCGATCCTTGTCG
Organism: uncultured Alphaproteobacteria bacterium; assembly: GCA_963782255.1. GTDB lineage: Bacteria > Pseudomonadota > Alphaproteobacteria > Rhizobiales > Beijerinckiaceae > Roseiarcus. The sequence goes on from CAWAIS010000002.1 coordinate 123,052, forward strand.
TTGACGCGCATCGTCCGCCGTTCGTCTCCCAATACGGCGACGTCAAGAGGTTTCTGGCTGAGGGACTGAAGTTCCCCCACGCCGCAGCCGCTGCCGCGCTCAGTGTCGCGCCGGAGGACGTCGAGGCGATCGCGGTCACCGGCGTCGGCAGTTCGGCGCTGGGCTCGGCGGCCTTCGCCTGGAACGTGTCGGAAGCGCTGCACAAGCCCGTCGCCGCGATCGTGCCGGGCTTCGGCCTCGCCGACCTCGTTTCGCAGGCCCTCGTCGGCTGGCTCGGCTTCGGCATGCTTGACTTCTTGCGCCGGACGACCGAGACGACGCTTGCGGCCGTGACTCCCGAACTCGCGAATATTGGCCGCCATCTCTCCTTGACCGCGCTCCCTGAGCCGTTCCCCAGCGGCACTCCGGAGAGCGACATTCTGTACGCCATCCTGAAGGCGGCGCCGCAGATCAAGCGGCTGTGCGGCCACAGCAAGGGCGCGTTTTGTCTGCGGAACGCCATCCGCAACCTGCCGCCCGAGCGCTACGCCGATCTGCATGTGAACACCTTCGGCTGCGTCGTCGCAGAGGAGAGGTTGGCCAACTACAATCAGGTCCTTGGAACCATCGACGGCCTCGGCCAGCTCAACTCGTGGGGCGCCCTGCCGGAGCTATGGATCAACGCCTGGCACAGCACCAACACCTTGCTGCTCATGACGATGCACGTCGGGGAGCTTCTGAGCCACAACTCGCGCGACGAAGACGATGTCCAGCTGCGCCTGCGCGACGACCCTCCAGGTTTGGCGGGGGTCAGTCCCGTCGAGCGCCAGCGTCAGAACCTGTAACGTTCCGCGGCGAGGGCTGGCCGGGCTCGGTTATCTGCCGGCTGCCTCGCTGCTTATCGGCAGCTCGTTCCTCCGCTGGAGTTTCGCGCTCTTTCCCTTGTGGGGGCGGTGTCAGAGCAAATTCTTAGGCCGTCCCAGCTGTGTTAGCCTCAGCGCATGAGCAATCCGTTCCGATATTTCAACAGCTCCCCAGAGGTCATCCGTCTGGTCGTGATGATGTACGTTCGATATCCGCTGTCGCTGCGCAACGTCGAGGACCTCCTGGCCGAGCGCGGGATCGACATCAGCCACGAGACCATCAGCCGCCTCGGTCAATCGGGGGACAACCTCTTGAGGCTCCACAGCTAGAGAGCGCACCGCTGAGGATCGGGCTGCTAAACCCAGGCAATGTTCCGGATCCGTCGTACATCTACTTGTCTATGTGAAGCAGCCCGAGCAGCGAAAACGCCACCAGCAGCCACCAAGCGACTATTATCACGTGTTGATACTTCCGCGATTCCTCTGTCTCGCCACCCAAGGCAATTTAAAATTTACAGTAGGGCATAACGGTGACGATACGTCGTGTTCCAGAACGAAGAAAGGACGAATTTTCGTGGCGGGGGCAGAGGCGCATTCTGGTACGTGTCCGTTCGGTCCTCCACGAATCACTGACGTTTGGCGACATCTGCGTTCATGGTCCAATCCGGATGGACCTCCTGAAGGCTTACCGCTAGACGGCGGGCTCGGGGCTTCTGCGTCTTCGACTGCGATCTTTAGTCGACGCCCTCGCCGGCTCAATTGCCAAACTCCAAAGGATGCTGACCACGCGGGATCAGCGCGCGGTGGATCCAAAAACCGTCGTAGCCAGCCACAGATCTCAGCCGCTCTGCCAACTGGGGATCGAGCCTGATCAAGCAACGTGAGCAGCTTCTCTCTATGTCGTTTCTCTATGTCGTTCGGCAGCCCCATCGCCAATTCGGCTCGAATAACAGCCTATTCCCCTGATAGCCGAATTGGGTCTGGAGGCTAGCGTTTCCATGGCCCCATGCGAGTCCAGCACGTTGAGGGGGGCGCACCTTTGGCACGTTGAGGGGAGGCACCTTCGGCCCAAATCAAGGTCGTCCCCGAGTGTAGCCTTGCAGGCCGGCGAGGCGACCCAAAGCCGCGTCAATGCGAAATTGTCCTTGCACGTCTGCGGGAAGTCCGCCTGAGCGAGCGACTGCTCGAGAACGGCGAACTTTACAAAACGCCACTCGTCGGTTCCTCAGTTTTCGTCATTGCTCGGCGTATGCGGTTGACACGCTGAGGTGGTTGCTCTTACTTTTAGACACGCTATGGTTGTCGAAGGTCTCAACTTTAGCCGTCAGACCGAACGGAGCGATCCTGGCTACTTATCCTTCCGCAAGAATTAAAGGCGGGGCAATTGCCACTTGGGGTTTTTTCGATCACGACCGAAAAGGACACGCGCGCTCCTGACACTAAGGAGTCGGAGGTCGAGGCACGTATGCGGCTCGCAAACGCGCGCGCTCATCAATTGCTCGACTATTGCGCCAGTGCTCTCGGGGAAAACATTCGTGGAACGGAAGAACTTTCGCGACGCATATCTTCTCTGCGAAAGGACATCGAATTGGGTGCTACCGATCGCCCACCACAACCCGCCGTGGACACGCCGGTTCATGGGCCGCAACGAGGTACTGAACCCGGCCGAAAAGTGTTGAGCCTGGGGCGATCGCAACTAGGTGCGGATCTGGAAGGATGACCCCCACGGCCAATCGACGAGGTCGTGATCGAAGGCGACACCGCTGGACAGCAAGGTCGGGCCAGAGCGCCGTCAGCGCCTTTTCCAGACCCAGCGTGCCATCGATGACGAGCAATTCCGGCGTCGACAATCCGCGCTTGGCGAGACCGTCAAGCAGCGCGAGCTAGGCCGCATCGCTTTCCCAGCCCATGCCCTTTGATCGCAAGGTGGGCTTATTGGCCGTCCGCGTCAACGCCGAAGCGACCGCCACCCGAGATCGAGACCTTCGTGTCGAGCGGACGGGCACGATCGTGCGTCGAGCATCAGCAGGACCATCGGTTCCTCTCGAGCGAGCGCCCGTTGCAGGCCTCCCAATCGCCCTTCACCTTCCGCCAACTCCGGTTGACCACTTCCATGTCGGCCGGCGCACCGGAGGGCTCCTCCTCCACAGCATGTCTTCAATAAATCCGCGCCAGCGAGGGCGTACTCGATCGCGTCAAACAAAGACCTCGGCGGCAATAGCCGCCTCCTGGGATCGCCCGTCATGGCGTGGTCTCCGTTCCAGCCCGCTAACGCCGGACTCATTTGGGTTGAGCAGCCCGGAGACTACGTCGACCCAATTCCAACCACTCCACAAAGGGGCTGGTAGAAAAGTACGCCGCTCGCAATATACCGAGGGGCGCGCATGAGGTCTTACCAAGCGCTAGTGGCTTTCGATTTCCTACGAATGCCGGATCGGGGCTTGACGCGAGGCTGAACGGATCGAGTCGCAAACATGGAACATTGTCATGTCTAGGAAATACAAAAGGCTTTCGTCGCGTGATTTGCCGACGAGCTCCCGAATTTTACCCAATCTGTTAGCGACCTCCACCAGAATATCCGTTTCAGACTTATACTTACGCTTTTTATCGCTCTCGCGCGTCTCGCGCGCCGCAAACCCCGGCTCTCGTGCACCAAAGTTCCAGAAACATGTGGAAATCCCCCTCTTGTAGACAGACGTTGCCGATCTGCCCTCTCTGGCTTTCGGGAAGCTTACTCCGAATAATTACGACCCCCAATTCGGTGTCCCCCGGACTCCAAAGTGCTGACGACGCTAACACAGCTTTGAGCCTCTGAACACAATTATTTCATTCATACGCCGCAGTTTTGACAAAATGTCGTAACTTAGAAAACATCTCATTGCGCTGTTTGGCCTTGTGAATTCTGGCCTTTCTCAGAAGGTCCTCATCTATTTCTTCAGTCAACCCCAAAGCCCGCTCAATAAGATGTGACAGCATTTTAATGTCTATCAGCTGAGCAGCCGAGCTTGCTTTCCTCAATCTAGAAATGACATCTGACAGCATATCGGCTCTCGACATTTGTTGCTGTTTTACAACCACGGTGCCCCCGGACAAATATAACGCTCAAGTCCCACGCCGAACGTAGACAAAGATAACAGAGACCTCAAACGAATTATGCAACAATAGATCAATGTAATAATTTTGCGCTCATCGAGGTGGCCTGGACATACCGCTACCCCGCGAGAGTCAGCGAGACCTTGAGAGCGCGGTTGGAGGGGCTGCCGAAGCCCGTGCGCGACATTGCCTGGCCGATGGTCGATAGGAAAGCAGCGATCTCGACGAGCGGATCGCCGCCACGACGACAGGCAGCTTCTTAACTGTGGCGCTGAGCCGGCGGTACCGGCCAGCGTAAGGGCGACGCTCTTCGCGCCCGACGCCCGTTCTCTAGACCGAGGAAAGCCCCGAGACGAGGACACGGAAGGCGGTAACCAACCCGCAATAAGAGTTTGATCAACCGTCGTCTCTTGCTCCACTCCCAGCCCTGCGCAGGCAATGGTCTTTCTCGCCGACGGCGAGCTCGCCGAGCGGGCGCTCAACCGCCCCGCACCTCTTGACCGCGAACATAAGAGCTAAACGGTCATTGCAGTCGGGGTCGTCTCAAGCAGAGAGCCTCGAAGCACAAATTCGCCCAATCGCCTTCGAAGACCCATGATGGCGTCCGTATCTGAGGACTGAGCCCAGTGATGCGCTTTCCGCCAGCTGATCCTAATTTCCGGCTCAATTCCGGGAATGGTTCCCGCCTCGACCCGAAGGCCACGCCTTAGTTCCCGCGAGGCGAACGCTTTGGCGGCGTCTTCGGTCAGATGCTGGGTAAGGAGCCACTCGACCTCGCGCCCCACCGCTCGGGTCGTCGATACGAACCATGAAGTCATCAGCGCTGCTCCTTTTTACTCTTTGCCCTTCCGTGCGTCGTTATGAAGCAATTCGATTGTGTTAACCTTATGGCAACCTTAAGTTGTGGCCGTTCTCTGATTCTTCGGCTTTTTTCTTCCTCGAAAGGGTTGTGCGGTGGAACCGTGAACAACTGTGGGTTGCGTCAACGAAGGGGACAGATCGGAATCGAATCACAGAGGTCACGTCATGGCGCGAAAATGGATCTTGCTACGTCTCACGAGCCTTTCGCCAAGCCCGCCAAAGCTTGGCCTCAAACACGTCAGGACCCGACCGTACACCTCCAGAACCGCAAGGCGAAACGCTTCATTCAGACCCGGTTGCGCGAACGAGCGGGTCGTGTTCCGAGTGGTGGTGTAGCTCTGCGGGAGCAAGCCGCTCGCGAAGCGCGCTCCCCATACGCCGTAGCGAGCGAGCGGCTTGCGGCGGTCATCGGCGGCTTTTCGGTAGGTTCGGGTTGCGAACACAAACGCAACTGAGGACCTCCGATGACCGACGAGATGATGAACCTTCGCGCGCTGGTGGAGAAGGCCCCCGACGCGGATATCTTACGCGACATGATCGCGTTTGCCGCTGAGCGGCTGACGGAGATGGAGGTCGGCGCGCGGACCGGCGCCGCTCACGGCGAGCGTTCGCCCGACCGGCTGGCGCAGCGCAACGGCTATCGCGACCGGGACTGGGAGACGCGCGCCGGCACGATCGAGCTGCGGATCCCGAAGCAGCGGAAAGGTTCGTACTTCCCAAGCTTTCTGGAGCCGCGGCGGATGGCGGAGAAAGCGCTGACCGCGGTCATCCTGGAGGCCTGCAAGGCGTGTCGACCCGCTCGGTCGACGATCTCGTCCGGGCGATGGGCGGCACGGGCGTCTCCAAGAGCCAGGTGTCGCGGCTGTGCGAGGAGATCGACGAGCGGGTCAAGGCCTTCCTCGATCGCCCGCTCGAAGGCGACTGGCCTTATGTCTGGCCGGACGCGATTTACGTGAAGGTTCGCCGCAACCATCGCATCGTTTCAGTCGCGGTAATCGTCGCCGTCGGCGTGAATACGGACGGGCGGCGGGAGGTGCTGGGCATGGACATTGGCCGGTCCGAAGCCGAGACCTTCTGGACCGAGTTCTTGCGCAAGCTGCGAAGGCGGGGCCTGCGCGGCGTCAAACTGGTCGTTTCCGACGCCCACGAAGGAATCAAGGCCGCCGTCGCCAAGCTGATGAACGCGACCTGGCAGCGCTGTCGCGTGCACACGATGCGCAACGCGCTTTGCTCACGCCGGCAAGAGCAGCCGGCGCGTCGTTTCCGCCTTCATGGCCACCGCCTTCGCTCAGGACAGCGCCGACGCCGCCAAGGCGCAATGGCGCAAGATCGCCGACCAGCTCAGGTCCAACCTGCCCAAGCTCTCGGCCTTCATGGACGAGGCCGAGACCGACGCGCTCGCCTATATGAGCTTTCCCGCCGACCATTGGTCGAAGATCCACTCCACCAATAGGGAATAAACTCGAACGGCTCAACGGCGAAATCAAACGGCGGACTGAGGTCGTCGGCATCTTCCCCAACGACGACGCCATCGTCAGGCTCGTCGGCGCAACCCTCCTGGAACAGAACGACGAATGGGCGGTCCAGCGCGCCCGCTACATGACCCTGGAAACCATGGCCGCCTCGAGCGATGATCCCGTCGTCGGATTGCTGATCTGACCGATCCGGCCCCCGTCGTGGTCAGCCCCGTCCAGCTACACCACGCCACAGGACACGATCGAGGTTGGACATGGGAGAGTAAAGTTGAGGTCTTTTGTGACCTTACGTCGATGTCGCGAAGACGAACATATGGCTGCGATTGCGGAAAGCGGCCCGGACGGGAGGAGAGGGCACCGTTACTCAGGAGACCGAGAAAGCTCAGGGCGATTGAGCGCACAAGATTCCTGACACTCCCGGCTCAGCCGATACGGTCGTGCCAGCGTTACCGCGACTATATGGTTTTAGTCCTACCCGCCCGTCAGATACTGCTTCGCTATCGCCGCATCCACAACAGAGGGTCGTTGGACGATGGCGCATCGGTGCCCGCACATCAAGTCAGAAGTTCGAGCTCACGGCCAGCCGATCGTCCTTCCGGCCGGACAGGCCTTTGAGTGGCGCGCCCGTTTGCACGAAGGATTTTCTTCCTACGGATGTGGGCAATTCCACCGGCGCCAATCAATAGCATAATAGGGCTATGCACTTAACTCAAGTGGCCCAAGCTGTTGTGGTTCGGCCGTGGCTGATTATCCCCGCACGGTGCTGGAGTTTCGCGCTTGGTTCGTAGACGAAGCAGCGTGCCTTGACTATGTCGCGCGGCTGCGGTGGCCGGAAGGCTTCCGCTGTCCGATATGCGGCACGGCGGATCATTGGGTGACGGCGCGAGGCTTGCGTCACTGCCGTCGGTGCGACCGACAGACGTCGGCGACGGCGGGAAGCCTGTTCGCGGACACCCATTTGCCCTTGCGCGTGTGGTTCGAAGCGCTCTGGCACGTGACCAGCCAGAAAGGCGGGACCAGCGCTCTGGGCCTGCAGCGGGTGTTGGGGCTGGGGAGCTACCGCACGGCGTGGACATTGCTGCACAAATTGCGTCGGGCGATGGTTCGTCTCGGTCGTGAGCGGCTGCAAGGCATGGTCGAAGTCGACGAGATTTTCATCGGCGGCCCGAACCCGGGCAAGCGTGGGCGCGGAGCGCAAGGCAAGGTATTGGTGGTGGTCGCAGCCCAACAGGCGGCCAAGGGGATCGGTCGCATCCGGCTGGCGCGCGTGCCCGACGCTTCAGCCAAGAGCCTGGAGGCGGCGATCACCGCCTCGGTTGAGCCTGGCAGCCAAGTGCGCACGGACGACTGGAGGGGTTACAACGGACTCGACCGGCTGGGCTATCGCCGCGAAATCGCCCGCGCCAGCGCGGACGTGGGCGAAAACCTGTTGCCGCTGGCCAACCGCGTCGCGTCGCTGCTGAAGCGATGGCTGCTCGGGACGCACCAGGGAGCCGTCAGTGTCACACACATCGACTATTACCTGGATGAGTACACCTTCCGCTTCAATCGCCGAACATCGGGATCGCGCGGACTGCTGTTCCTGAGGTTGATGCAGCAAGCCGTCGATCTCGGTCCGCTCCCCGCGAAAGAAATCCGAGGCGGCAGATCCCCTGTCCCCGGCACAACCAGTTGATCGAACTTGAGTCAAGTGCATAGCCATATAGCATAATAGGCAGAGGAATTTCAGGGATAGCCGCCGTGGGTGGCCCGGACCCAGAAAACTCCACTAGCGGGGGCAGGTTGTAGCCAATCGGATCTGGAAATCCGACCGGAACCGGAAGTCCGACAGGAACCGGAAGTCCGACAGGAACCGGAAGTCCGACAGGAACCGGAAATGGTTCGGAACTGCCCGGATTTGAGAAGTCTAACGTCGGGGCGACTGCAGTCGACAAGGAGCTTGACTCTGCCGTGATGACAAGGTCGCCGCCCGAGATCAGAATTGCGATTTCCCCTCCTTGCACCGACCAGAATGTGCCGCCGCGTGGCTGCGGTCCGGCATGGCCATCGTAAAACTTTGTGGTTAAATCTCCCTGCCCTGTTGGAGATGATTCGCTATTGGTTGCGTTCCAGGAATACGCTAATCCATCCGAGAGCAAATCCTCATAAATCTCGCAACTGATGACATTACTTGACGTGCCACCGCCTGAGCAACCCGCGTGTCCCGTTCTTAGAGTTTGTCCGGAAACATCATGTGGGATTGCATAGTTTTCGCAGCATGAGGCGGATGGAAGCGAGGCGGAGGAACGCGAGCGCCTTGCGGTTGAGGCATTCCCAGTCCTTGGCCAGCCGTCGGCAGCGGCCGAGCCAGGCAAAGGTGCGTTCGCCGATCCAGCGCTTGGGCAGGACGACGAAGGCCTTGGCCTGATCCGATCGCTTGACGATCTCGACCTTCACGCGCGCCAGAGTTCGTCCGATGGCGGTCTGAAATTGCGGCCCTCGATAGCCGCCGTCGGCAAAGAGCCTGGTCAGGAACGGAAAGGCGCCGAACAAGGTCGCCATCAGCGCCGCGCCGCCGTCGCGGTCCTGGATGTCGGCGGCGTGGACGATCGCATGCATCAACAGGCCCTGCGTATCGACGAGGATGTGGCGCTTTTTGCCCATGATTTTCTTGCCGGCGTCGTAACCCGCCGGATCGATGCAGGTCCCCCTTTTTCCGCGCTCTTGACGCTCTGGCTGTCGATGATCGCGGCGGTCGGGCTCGCCTCGCGAGCGGCCGCTTCGCGACACTTCACGTAGAGCGCGTCGTGGATGCGATCGAGCGTGCCGTCCCAACTCCAGCGATCGAAGTAATCGTAAAGCGTCGAACGCGGCGGCAGGTCCTTCGGCACGGCGCGCCATTGGCAGCCGGTGCTCAGGACATACATCAGGCCGTTGACGACCTCGCGCTCATCGACATGACGTCGGTTGCCGCCGCGCTTGGCCGGTGGAATGAACGGCTCGACATGCGCCCATTCCGCGTCGGTCAGATCGCTCGGATAGCGCAGCCGACTGCGGTCGTAGCGAGCGCGATTTTCGTTGGTCCACATCAGCGACCCCCCCAAGCGATTCGGGCCGCCTTCCTTGAATCATAAGCGATTCCAACAATTCGTTAAGTTCCCGGACGGGCTCTTAGGATTTGAGCCTCAGGCGACAAAGGTTTTGTTGGCGTATCAAATCTTGAAGGCCATTGAACCGAGACGAACTGATATCCAAAAGAGCCAATGGGAAATCCCGCGGTGTCGTCGCTTAAGAACTCGCCCGATATAATTGAGTCAACGCGCCCAGAATTTATGACAGTCGCGGGAATTTGACTGGCATCGAACTGTTTCAATGAATAATCAATCTTAAGGTCGTAACCGAATTGCGTCGATCGCGCCTGGTCATGAGCGCCGGTCTGGTCCAGCGAGTCTGGAACTTCAACGACGTGGTCATTTAAAATCGGAGCTCCAGGCCGTCCTATGTCTTCGACTTCGGCTGAGGCCGTCGATACTCGCGCAAAAACAACCACGGCCGTCGCCGTCAACGATAAAGCCCTAAGTGACAATGGCCCCCCCATGTCCCCTGGAAACTCGTATTTTTAACCTAGAGAGGCTTGAACCTATTAGCCTCGCACGCATGTAGCAACTTCAGCGTGTATGCTGATAACGTAACGACCACAGCGTGTCAATATTTTGTGTCACGCCTCCGTCCTACCCATGGCCGCGATCCGCGAAGATTTAGTTAGGCTCAGCCACCCGCTGGCGTGCCTTCTCCTACTCGCTGAGGTGAAGGCGTAGGCTTGCTGGAAAAGAGGATTGCGATGCACCTGCCTGAATCGCAACAGGAAGGCGGGCTTTCGGTTGGCGCCGACGGCCCGCAGGGAGATCCTGATGCAGAGACTATCCGCGCCTCAGCGCACGCGCGAGGAGCTTGGCGCGTTGATGAACGGAGACCTGGGGACTGCGGAGGAACGCAGCGAGGTTGTCCATTCGGTTTGGACCGAGAACGCTGATGTCACCAACTCAGTGATTCGCGCAGGAACCGAATGGACACCCACAAGAATGCGCGTTTGCGGTTCGAGGCCGAGGGCGTGGAGGGCTTGCGCGACCGCTCCTCGAGGCCGCTTTCATCCCCGAGCCAACCGACGCTGGCCGTCTGCGCGGCGGTCGAGGCTTTGCGCAGGCAGCGTCACACGGGCAAGCAGATCGCCGCCGAGGTCGGTGTTTCGGCGGCGACCATTAGATGTGAGCGTCGAACGGGGAACCGCCGACCGCTCGCGCCGCCTGCTCGGGGTTCAGGCCGTCGGCCCGCGCCCGCCGCCATGCGCCACGGCGTCGCGTCTTCTCTCCGCTTCGATATTTGGCGTCTTCGCTGCGAGAAGACGCGACGCCGCCCGACCGTTTTGGATAATCTGACCGGGCAGGCCAAAAACCTGCATGCGGGTCTCCAGAGGTTGGTTGATTCGCAACTCTCAGCTTCTCTCAACTTCGGAGACCCCATTCCTCTACTCAACACTCCTCTCATATCTGTCTGAACCCGGATGGCCCGCTGCAGCGCTTTTCACGACGCGCAACCTCGGCCGGCTTTCCGCTTCCGGCTTCGGCGGAGCGATCCAGCCGCGCGTCGACCCGGCATCGTGGGTGACGAGCAGGGCGACATGACCCGAGAGGCCGGCCCATAAGTCGGGGCACAAAGTGAGTTCGCCCGTCGTCCAACGCCACGGAGAGGCGCTGAGCCGCTCCCCCGGATGCAGTCCGTTCTGCAGCCGCTCGTCGTCGAGAGAGACTGCGTAGGGCACCCCGCGGCTGCCCGAGAAGACGAGCCCGTGGAGCATGATCCCGAGCGCGCGCGGATCGGCGCCGCCGACGAGGGCCGGGACGAAGGCGTTGGACTTCAGCCGAACGTCCCGCGCGTCGGAGGGGAAGAGGAATACCGCCGCGTCGCCTTGCGTGAGCGGACGATGAACCTCGCCGTCGACGACAAGATGCAGGTCGGCTTCGCGCGAGGGCGTCCAGCCGATCGCCTCGGCTCGGGCCATCAGACGCTGACGCGCGAAGGCGAGAACCGGCCCCTCGAGCATGACCGGGCGGCAGAAGTCGGCGTGCGTCTTCTCTCGACCCCGATCGAAAGCGTCGAGGGGCGTCCTGGCTTCGTCGAAGAAACCGCGGTTGCCCATCTCCATGTAGCTCTCGGCCGGCAGGTTGTTGGCGATAAGAATGTCGTGGCTGTCGAGTTCGACGTGCCAGTATGAGACTTCGTCGACCTCGATCTGGGCGATGGTCGCGCCGTTGACGAGGTTCGCGGCCGGGATAAAGACCTCGCCGCAGAGATCGATGCAGATCGAATGGCCGGGCGAGACGCAGAGGTCCTGCGACGGCCGGTTAGGGCCGAACGCGTCTTCAGCGATTCGGATCGGATGCACGAGGCGCGGATTGGCGTGCGCGCGGCAGTCGACGACGCTATGGCCGAGCCACTTGACCGGTCGAAGCTCGCCCGAGCTTGTCTGGACAAGGTCGCCGACCTGGAGCGTTTCGACCGGCGCGTCGCCCTGCGCCTTGCGGATCAGCGTGCCTTCGACATAGCAGGGGGCAGGGGTCAGTCCATTACTGACGAGAACATTGTAGCTGAGCGAACCCTCATGAAGAAACAATGAGGCGGTTGCGAGGCTGGTGGGCTGTGTGCCGGAATAGGAAAAATTCAATGTTTCGTTACCGTTCGTTCCGACCACGGCGTAAGGCGAGGTTGTTTGCGTCAATTGGAATTGAGTGAACGTTATGGAAGATGGATTTCCTCCTGGAATGGTCGCCGTCAGCGAGCCGGTCACGGTGTCGGTTGTGTAATCGACCGCTATGGTTCCCGTTATGGTGGCGAAAGTGTTTGTCGAATCGTTTTCAAGTTTCACGTCCGTGAAAGTAATGTCTACAATGTTATCAGCCATAACTTCGCCTCGCCCCGATGCCCCTAAGCCGGACCGTGGCAGAGTAACAGCGAAATTGGTTTTGTCTATGGGCGACGCTATGATGGCATTCTGGTCGGGCTCGACCTAGCGCACTGGCGGAGCATAAGCCGCGGCGCAGGATTTTGCGTCAGCCGCGGCGCAGGATTTTGCGTCGGGGCGATCAGGTTGGAGCCGATGCGTCCGGCGCGGCTCTTTCTGGTCCCTTTGAGGACCGCCATTTCCGCCGGCGCCCGAGCTGGTGCCGATCTCGCCATTCTCGCCGGCCGCCCCTCGCGACCGACAGGGCCGAGCCGTTTCCCGAGGCGTCGGGCGTCGTCGTTGCGAACGCGCCGGCGGCGCTTCCAGCGGGATCGATCGTGTTGGCGTCTGTCCCTCCGGCGCCTCCGGTCGCGAATGCAAGTTTACAGGAGTATTCGCGATTTCTAAGCCCGTCCTCCCTTGGGCTCGACAACCTGATATCAATCGCCTTATTTTTGGTTGGCACCTTCGGTTAAGAGATATTTCGACTGTCTCTCATGGGTGCAGCACGACCATTGGATTTGCGACACATGTTCGAGGCGACGCAGAACCGAACTCTCCGCTCAACCTTCGCACTTGAGGTAGATTACAGAGCCTCAAGTCGCGAAGATTTATTCTTGGCCTCGGGATGGGGTATCAGGGACGTCGGAGGGCCATATATAATGTCGTCAAGTGCGATGATTATAATTCCCAATTGGGGCCTTTCCAACCAGCATGCGTCAATAATATCGCTCATGCTCGCCTTGTCAAACCGTTCTCCAGTCGATGCCTTACTAATATCCGTCATGTCCAGCCGCAATTCAACCAACTATTTTATATCCAAAAATGATGCAATAATTGCCAAGTTCAATAATGTTATTTTGAATGACCGCGAAGACCATTTTGATATATTGATAAAAGTTGGGATTGACCCTCATAGATCCGAGTTTTGCGACCTGGTAAGGATAGACAAGCTTCGGATCGATAGAAATGCCTCGTCACGCTAGTAATATTCTTAGGCGCGGCAGTCCTTTCTCCTGAGCGGAACTCAGGCCAAAAAAATATATACATTATCAGTAATTTATCGTCTTAGGCGCCCGGTCGCGCGAAGGGGTCTGCCTTTGTCCGGTCCTGCGAAAGGCATTACGCCCATTTCTCAAATACATATTATGGCTATGCACTTGACTCAAGTTCGATCAACTGGTTGTGCCGGGGACAGGGGATCTGCCGCCTCGGATTTCTTTCGCGGGGAGCGGACCGAGATCGACGGCTTGCTGCATCAACCTCAGGAACAGCAGTCCGCGCGATCCCGATGTTCGGCGATTGAAGCGGAAGGTGTACTCATCCAGGTAATAGTCGATGTGTGTGACACTGACGGCTCCCTGGTGCGTCCCGAGCAGCCATCGCTTCAGCAGCGACGCGACGCGGTTGGCCAGCGGCAACAGGTTTTCGCCCACGTCCGCGCTGGCGCGGGCGATTTCGCGGCGATAGCCCAGCCGGTCGAGTCCGTTGTAACCCCTCTAGTCGTCCGTGCGCACTTGGCTGCCAGGCTCAACCGAGGCGGTGATCGCCGCCTCCAGGCTCTTGGCTGAAGCGTCGGGCACGCGCGCCAGCCGGATGCGACCGATCCCCTTGGCCGCCTGTTGAGCTGCGACCACCACCAATACCTTGCCTTGCGCTCCGCGCCCACGCTTGCCCGGTTTCGGGCCGCCGATGAAAATCTCGTCGACTTCGACCATGCCTTGCAGCCGCTCACGACCGAGACGAACCATCGCCCGACGCAATTTGTGCAGCAATGTCCACGCCGTGCGGTAGCTCCCCAGCCCCAACACCCGCTGCAGGCCCAGAGCGCTGGTCCCGCCTTTCTGGCTGGTCACGTGCCAGAGCGCTTCGAACCACACGCGCAAGGGCAAATGGGTGTCCGCGAACAGGCTTCCCGCCGTCGCCGACGTCTGTCGGTCGCACCGACGGCAGTGACGCAAGCCTCGCGCCGTCACCCAATGATCCGCCGTGCCGCATATCGGACAGCGGAAGCCTTCCGGCCACCGCAGCCGCGCGACATAGTCAAGGCACGCTGCTTCGTCTACGAACCAAGCGCGAAACTCCAGCACCGTGCGGGGATAATCAGCCACGGCCGAACCACAACAGCTTGGGCCACTTGAGTTAAGTGCATAGCCCTAATACATATTTCACCGCGGACCATTTTGGGGCGGATCAACGGAAAGGTCGCGACCTCTTCCTTGGCTTACGGGCCGTCCGCGTCCTCGTTCGCTTCGCCCCCCGCCCATTGGTAGAGGTGGGGATCTCGCCGAATACCGTTCGAAGGTTTGACTAAGATCTTACCTGGCACCGGAAAAAGCCACTCTTAACTTGAAAGTGAAATGGTGCTACCAACTTGAGACCTCCGCTGCGCCCAATCGTCTTGCTCGCCCTGCCCGAGGATGTTAGTGAGCGCTCACGATTTAGGTGAGCGGAACGTGTTTTCATATTGGCTAAAGATGGGGTCGTCGAAGGAATTGGCGAAAACACGAGGTCCCGAAGAAACCGGACGCACCGCAACTGGGGATCAACCGTCTATCGCCCAGGCCATGGACTTAATGGCGGAGAGGCGTTGGCCTGAAGCGGCCCGACTGCTTCGGATTATCCTTTCAAAGAAACCCGACCCGTCCGTGTGGATGCAATATGGACATGCGCTCAAAGAAGCTGGCTTCTTCAGCCAAGCCGAGGCCGCCTATCGAGAGGCAGGCGCGGGCTTGGGTGAAAGTGAGGACATTTATCTACAACTTGGTCATTTACGCAAGGTAACCGGCCATTTTGCGCTGGCAAAAGAAAGCTATCGTATAGCTCGCAGTCTCGGAAGTGATGAGAATTCGGCTGTGAGTGACGCCGCGCAAAACAACTTGTCTTTGGGAGGGCTGACCAATACGTTAATCCAAAAAGGCAATAATTCCTTGACGACGTTGTTCTTTTCGTGTGCTTCGAAACTTGGTTCAGTACTGGATGGATCTATTGACAAAGAGGCATTGGGAGGCGCGAATTATTCTTATAGTTTTGCGATGCGGGGTTTCCAGAGAGCAGCAAATCAGTTGGGAATCGAGTGGTCATTTTTGGCCGCGCCACAGTACATTCCAGACGTGACCGCTATCACAGATCAACCGAATGCGGTGCACATCAATTTTGCGCCACCAAAACATGCGCGACTACTGAAAGGTGCTTACAACATCTTGGCGTTTGCGTGGGAATTCCCAGCGCTTACGTTGGAGTGGAATATCGCACACGCGTTTTCGGATCCAACGCATATGCTTGATCTTTTTGATGAAATATGGATTCCATCCCGTTTCGGTGTAGAGGTCGTACGAAAACACACGAAACGCACAGTATCGTTCGTCCCAAGCCCGATCATCTCCGAGCAAGAGGAATTGGGTTCAAGCCATAACCTTCACAGGCAGAAAGATAGGCACGTAGACTTTAATCGCATCGACTGGATTCCTCTTTCAATTTTCCCTCGATTTCAGCCGCAGTTTAATCTCGAGGCAAGGAACCGTGGGCGCAAGATATTCGAGATTATTGATCTGGAAGCAGGCTCGCAGCACTCAAATGTTTATCTAACAATGTTCAATCCACACGATCTCCGCAAGCAGGTTCGTCCCCTGATCGACGGTTTTCTCGAATTTCAAAAGACGGTTAGCGATGCTATTTTGCTAATCAAAGCCGTGTCGGATATTGATGACAACACGAATATCAATGGAAGCATAGTTGGACGTCAATTCATGAGAGATTTTGTATTAGTACATCCGTACGCGAGTGAATCGATTTGGATAACTAATTGCTCGCTAAGCGAACGGGAGCTCGAAGCGCTTTATTCGATGGTAAACTTCTATCTATGCACGTCATATTGCGAGGGACAAAATTTGCCAATTCTAGAGGCAATGAAACGGGGTGTCATTCCGATTAGTCCAAATCATACCGCCATGGCTGACTATATCAACGAGAAAAATTCGATCATTCTGCCGTCAACGACAAGGCCCTGCGCAGAACTCATGGAGGTGTACCGTCTTTGGGGATATTCGACTAACGTAGTTGAGCCGGAGGATGTTACAAGAGCACTTCTAACAGCTTCAAAGCTTGATGAACGAAGCAGAAATATGTTGAGTGAGCACGCGATTCATACAGTTTCAGACAGGTATAATTCGCAAATCCTAACAAACGCTCTTACGAAAATATGGGGCGGGGTGGGGGTCGGATAATGATTGAATCTTACCTAGACATCTCGCCAATTTTTGAGAATCATTGGACGGGTATCCCGATCGTAACTGCGGAGATAGCGCGACAGGCTATCGACGATCGAGATATCTCATGGCATTTTGTATACGACAACATTCTGGTCCAAACGGACGTTGTGCAGGAGATGTTAATCAGACGATCCGGGGGCGACTATTTAGCCAATCTCAATCAACAATTGTGGAATGGATCTGTAATCGAACGGGCCAAAGTTACCGACGCATCGTGTATCTTTCCGAATGTTAAGGCCCTGAGACGTGTTTTCAAAAAAGAAGCTTTGATCGTCCATGACCTTAGCACTCTTTTGACTCCTGAATTCCATAACCAAGATACGGTCTCCTTCCATGCAAACCGGATACGACAGGACATTGAGAGCAGCGATATTGTCTTTTGCGTCTCGAAGGCGACGAAGGGGGACGTCGACGCATATTTTCCCCAAGCCCGAACAAAGACCTCGGTGCTGCCTCTGGGCATTCGAATGGACGCTTGCACCGTAAGCGATTGGGTAGCAAGTCGGTGCCAGGTACAGTATGAACCCTACATTTGCGTTTTGGGCACAATAGAGCCGAGAAAAAACGGCCGGATAGTGCTTGAGTTGTTGAAGCGTCATCCGGACATTTTAGAGCGCTTTCGGGTTGTATTTGTCGGCAGGGACGGGTGGAAAGACGAAAAGGCCATGTTGCTAGCCGGCCTAAGCGAAAGCGGTATAGACGCGAGGCGAATCCTTTTTACCGGGTTTGTGTCGGAAGAAGTAAAGCTTAAGCTGTTGTTAAACTGCAGTTTTTGCGTGTATCCTTCGTTCTTCGAGGGTTATGGAATTCCGGTCGCCGAAGCCGCAGCGCTCGGCAAATTTGTCGCCTGCTCCAACTCAAGCAGCATGCCGGAAGTCGCTCCTGAAATGTGCTTCTTTTTTGATCCGTTGGAGGTGTCCTCACTGGCGCAGGCAATTTATCGCGCTGAAAAGGCAAGCCGGCTTAGCCGTTTGGATCAAATGAGTTATCCAGATATTCAGGCAAGGCTCAAAGCGCGTGATTGGGACCGGGGCTATGCCGCGATCCGCGATTGGCTTGTGAAGGAGCCTTCCCAGTGACGTTTTACGCGCCAGTGTCAGGGGCGGACGAGATCCGGCTTGTTGGCCCGAAACTGACCGGCCTCGCTTACCCAGCGCAAGGCCCGCTTTGCTGCGCTCTTCAGCTTGTGTCCGGCGATATCGTCGTCCGCGTAGTTCGGGCGGACAAGTTCTCAGAAAACGCCCTTGGCAAGGGATTGCGCGACGGATGGTGCGGCTTTGAAGTCGAACCGGTCGACGCTGACTTCATCTTTTCAGACGTACTGACTTTGTGTTGCGCGATATCACTCAAGTCTTTGTTCGTTCTGAGATATGATTCATGGGCTTTGAAGCGTAAGGCACAGCCAATGGCGCTTCGCGTGGACTCTCTCGAAACTTTATTGAATGACGCATCCCCGAGAGCAGCATGCGACGGAGCAGCTTATTGGGCGCTACTAGAGCGAAGCACCAAATCGGACGACAATCGGCTATTTCTTGAGCGGCTTTATCTTGCGCTCCTTGGAAGGTCCATCGATGGTGAAGCTTTAAACTTCTATCTGCAACTTTTGCGCAACGGCGTCGGACGCCAAGTCGCTTTCAATGAGGTCGCAAACTCCGAAGAGTTCGCAAGCAAGGTAAGAGGCAGGTTCTTGTCGCCATTTAGTGGCGAATTCCCGGTTATCCCCAAATTCATGACTTCGACAAGACAAGATAGCTGGAATTGAGTACCACTAGAAAAAATTCGACGACCTGTTGGTCAAAAGGATGAGGTGATTATGGTCTCACGCAACGAAGTCATCTCCGCTTATAGAGGTATTCTTGGGCGCTCGCCAGAGAGCGAAGAGGTAATAATTTCTCATTTGCGTTGCGATTCTTTGGAAGAGCTGCTTAGCAAATTTCTCAGCTCTCCGGAGTTCACTAGGTCGACTGCTGGCAGACTTAATCCTCTTGAGTGGCCAGCCATCGAAGTGGAAGTAGACACGAATGCGCAAAATCTAAATGCCATGCTGGAGCACGTCAATGCAACTTGGTCGCGCCTTGGAGCGACTGAACCTCTTTGGTCGGTCCTAACGCATCCGGAATACAAGCCTGAGGTCGTTACGCAGAACAAGGAAAAGTTTTTTGCATCCGGCCAGCGAGACGTAAAGGTGTTCCAGGCGTTCTTGCAGCGAAATAAGATTACCTTTCCTAGCGGGTCGACTTGTTTTGAGCTTGGTTGTGGAGTCGGCCGCGTAACTTTCGCTCTAGCCCCATTGTTCCGGAATGTCCTTGCGGCAGATGTATCTGGGAACCACCTCATGATCGCGAGTGAAACGAATAGGAAGAATGGTGTTAAGAATATTTCGTTTTTCCATGTTAGGTCGCTGCAGGATATTCAAAGCATCCCGCCCTTTAACGTGTTTTATTCGGTAATAGTTCTTCAGCATAATCCGCCGCCTGTTATTAGCTATATTTTGAGAGCTGTTTTGCAAAGATTGGCAAGAGACGGAATAGCTTTCTTTCAGATTCCAACTTACTGCTGCTCTTATAATTTCGAAGTTAGCGAATATTTGCAGAATAATCGATCGATCGAAATGGAGATGCACTTGCTACCACAGGAGAAAATTTTGGACATCATTTACGCAGCCGGTTGCAAGCTTGTCGAGATCCGTGAAGACGATTTTACAGGCATGGCTCAAGGAGTCTCAAATACGTTCCTAGTCAGGAAGCACGGCGAAAGCCATTGAGCACCACCGGCGCGCGCTCGATTTGGCATTGCCAAAGTTCGTTGCGGGGGGCAATCTCGAGAGCGCGAAGGTCAGCGGCTGCGGGCAACCCGAAGTCAGGTTTTTCCGAACGCGCGGTCGTCGTTGGCGGTGCCTGCCTTTGTCGGGGCGGAGGGTTTGCTTGTCGCTTAACCAACAAGATTCATGCTATTTGCTCGGCAGGCTTTTCGCTCTGTACGAGCTTGTCGAGATGGCAGCGCTTGGTCGCGGCGTCCACGCAACGATAAGGGACAATTTGTATGACGCAGCGGCCTCCCAGCCGCGAAGCATTTTTCCTCTGCTCGACCAAAAATCCGAACGGAATCTTGCCTTACTCGACAAGGGACGCAAAGGTCTGCGGTTCATTCTAACAAGGAGGATTGCGGAAATAAAAGAGGCGATATCGCGGGCCGAGGACCCATTCCCATCGTCTCTTCTCGATAGGCAGCGGGACCTCTTCAAGCTTGGCTACGACGAACAGCGCAGCAATATTTTCGACGCAACCAGTTCGTCAAAAGCTCGGGCCACGATTGGTTAACCGCAGGCGCGGGAACCGGCTGCGAGCCAAGCGTCGGCGATTGCGGTCTCGCCATCGCCGAGTCCTGAAGGGAAGGAGCGCACAAGATAAACGCTCAAAGTGAGGCCCCGCGCCCACAGAGGGTCGGCTGGGCGCGGGGCATTCCCCGTGCGTTCAAGCCCAGGGGAGTGCGCGACTCCTGGAGGATGCCGCTGCGGCACACTCGGCGACGAGTAACATATATGCGGAGCGTCATGACGAAACCACCCTAGAATGTTCTGGATTCGCTGGATAAGTGACCGCCGAGGCTGCGTTCCTTCACACAACTTTAATTCAGCAGTCCCAAGTCCACCCGCAGATCGGGCTCCTGAACTTCCTGATATGCAAAGCTTTTAAAGAGTGGCGCAGCCTGTGCGGTGTCGAAACTGTGGCGGGGATATGAAAAGACTGTGGCAATGCATTAAGGTTCTGTTAGTTTCCGCCGGCCGGGGCTGTGTGGGGCGTCGCAAGGGCCGCTGGCAATAGGGGGTCTGATGGCTCCGCTGGCGAAAGTCAGCGGAGCCATCTTTCGCTGGCTGGAGCGCTCTAACGAGGAAGGGTTCGATGGACTGCTCCGCGACAAGACGCGTCCCTCGCGCATCAAGCCGCTGGGCGCTGAGACGGCCGAGCGCATCGTCGCGCTGACGCTCGGGGAACTGCCGGAGGAAAGACCCATTGGACAGGCGCCCTGATGGGCGAATCGCCGGATCGGCTTGGGTTCAATCGCCCTTCAGGTAGGCGACGTTCCACTTCAAGTAAGCAGCTTTGACTCTCTCCGGGAGAGGTAAGACCGTATGTCCGCCCGGTCAGTGAGGTGGCTCGTCCTACACTGCGCGCGTCCGAGGGTTGCTCGGACTGGCCGAGCCGATCCTCATCACATGAGGACGAGCCGTGGCGGCGAAGCTGAGGAACGCCATCGCAATTGCGGATGCCGGCCGCGACGGAGAGGTTCGCTTTTTTGGCGAGGTCGATGCCTCGGGCTGCGTCGCCAACGGCGTCCAGATCAGCTGGTACAAGGAGTGTGAGCGGCGCGCCGGGGCGCGCCTGTCGCCGCCGCCATTCCCGACGCCATCGTATCTGCGTCGCGCGTGCAATTCCGTACGTGGAACCTGTAGCTGCGCACGCCTGCCGATTTACTCCGCAGGCGCTCGCCGCGAGATTGTGTCAATGGCGCCGCGATTTTCCTCAAAAGTGGCGCCGCAAAATTCCCCAGTCTGGCGGGTCTGGGCGATCAGCCGTTGGGGTGATCGGCTCCTCCGTTTTTTGGCGGCCGGCCACGGCGTTTCAGGGTCGGCGGAATGGATTTGGCGGTGGCGTGCGGCTTGAAGCGGACCGTCTCGGGCAAGAGGTCGGCGTGTTCGCGCAACCGATAGCTCGAGCCGTCGATCTGGACGACGACGGCGTGGTGAAGAAGCCTGTCGAGGAGCGCGGTCGCGACGACGGAATCGCCGAATATGTCGCCCCACTCGGCGAAGCCGCGATTTGAGGTGAGGATCATCGCGCCCTTTTCGTAGCGGGCGTTGACGAGCTGGAAGAAAAGATTGCCGCCGCCCGCCGTAACGGGGAGGTAGCCGATCTCGTCGACGATGAGCAGTGCGAAGCGGCAGTAGTAGCGGATCCTCTCGCGAAGAGCGCCGTCGCGTTCGGCCTTGGCGAGCGTGGAGACGATGTCGGCGAGCGAGCTGAAGTAGACGCTGCGGCCGGCTTTGACCGCCTCGACGCCAAGGGCGAGGCTCAAGTGTGTCTTGCCGGTCCCGGGCGGCCCTATCAGATGAACCGCTTCGGCGCGCTCGATGAACTGCAGTCCGGCGAGCGCCAGGACGCGGTTCCTGTCGAGCGAGGGCTGGAAGGCGAAGTCGAAACCGGCGAGGGTCTTGATCGCCGAGAGCCTCGCCATCTGGACCGCCATTCTGACGCGGCGGTTCTCGCGGGTGGTCAGTTCTTCGGTCAGCAAAGCGTCGATGGCCTCGACGGCGCCGATCTCGCCGCGCTCGATGCCGCGCAGGGTGACGTCGAGGACTTCCAGCGCCCGTGGCATCTTCAAGGCGACTAGGGTGGTCTTGACGCGCTCAATGACGGACGGAGCGCTCATCGCGCGCCCCCGAAGCCTGCGAGACGCCGGCCGACGGCGGCGTAGAAGTCGAGCGAGCGACGGACGACGCGGTCGCCGGCGCGCATCAAGATCGGGGGTTCATCGCGCGGGCGCGGGGCCGAGTTGACGGGCTTGCGATGCGAGGGATCGAGCCGTTTCTCGCCGCGTCCTTCCAGAGGGGCGTGGATCGCGACGAGGGCGCCGTCCTCGAAGATGCGGATCTCGTCGGCGAGAACGTGAACATCGAAGATGCGCCGCCGCGTCGTGTCGGGCACGCTGTAGAGATTGCCGCCGACGCTGACCATGCCTTCGTGCGAAGCGCGCCGCTCGAGCCGCAGCACTGCCCGATAGGGCGTGGCCGGCAAGGCTTTCAATGACGCCCGTTCCTCGGCGAAGGCCTCGTTGACGACCCTGTTGGTGGTCGCGTGCACGCGCGGATTGGCGACGGTATCGAGCCAATGACGGAGCTGTTCGTTCAGGTCGTCGAGGTTGCGGAACGCGCCGCCGAGAAAGAAGTCCTCGCGGATGTAGCGAAACGGCCGCTCGACCTTGCCCTTGGTTTTGGCCCGATTGGACCGGCAGGCGCGCGGCTGGAAGCCGTAATGGCGGGCGAGGTCGACGAGGGCGCGGTTGTAGATGACGAGTCCGTCGGCGTCCTCGCCGATGACCGCGGTCTTCATGCGATCGTAGAGGATCGTGCGAGGCGCGCCGCCGATCGCGTCGAGAGCAGCGATGTGGCAGCGCAGGACGCTTTGCAGATCCTGGTGGAGGACGAACCGCGCCCAGATCAGCCGGGAGTAACCCAGCACCATCGAGAACAGCCAGACGATGCGCTTGACGCCCGGCTCGTCGACGAACTCGAGTTCGAACCGGGCGAAGTCGACTTGGGCCTGCTCGCCCGGCGGCGTCTCGAAGCGCACTTCGTATCCGGCGCTGCGAGCGGGCCGGATATCGCGCACGCGGTCGCGCACGACGCTGTAGCCGCCCAAGAAGCCGCGCTCCTTGATCTCCCGGAACAGACGCCGCGCGGTCAGGGCGGGATAGGCCGCCAGGCGTTCCCGCAAGTACACCTCGAAGCCATCGACGAGGCTCGGCGCCGGCGGGCGCTTCTTGTACGCCGGCGGCTCCAGCCCCTTGGCGACGTAGGTCCGGACGGTCTTTCGGTCGACGCCGACCTGCCGGGCGATGGCGCTGACCGACAGGCCCTGGCGATGCAAATCCAGGATCATGACGAGTTCCCCAAGTTTGATCACCAGGTCCTCCCTCCCGCCAGCAGGAGGAGCCTCGGTGATTCGGTGCGGCCGCCGACCGTCCCGGGCATGCCCGGGACGGCCGGCAGTCACGAAAACTGGGGAAATTTCAAATGTCACAAGTGGGGAGAATTGCTCCGCCACTCACAGATTGTGAGACCTTGGGCTTATGCCAGTATGAGTTCCTTGGCGCCTGGCTCAAGAACGGAGCCTTCGATCCCAGACCCATCGCGTAACGCGCGCTGGAAGGCCTCTCCGGTGTCGAACAGTCCCGCATAACTCATCGTCTCGCCAATGCGACAGGGTGTTCCAATGATTTGCGGCTTGCACCCCGCTGCCTTCAAGACGCGGAAAGTTGGCCCGTCACAAACGGCGACGATCTGAGTCAAGCCGGCGAGCGTAGCGACCTCGCCGATCCCCACAAGCAGTTCTGCAAGAGCGTAATTGACACCGCCTCTGGTGCGTTCCGGCTGGCCCTCTCTAGCGATCACGCAAATGCGCGAAGCCTCCCAAATTGTGGCGCTTTCGATGACCTCACCATGATCAAGCAAGCACGAAAAAATGTCACGGAGCATATTTAGCCCAGTTGTTGGTAGTAATCGTAATGAACCCCAATATTTGCCGGAGTCTGGGTCGACGGAAACAATATATAGTGGACTTTCGTCGTCAAAGCGATCTCTCTCATATCCACTCTTTACAATAACGTCCCATCCAAGACGCTCATAGAACGTTTGTGCTCTGCAACGAAACATTGCGTCAATCTCATTTGGAAATGATACTGCGCGTGCTCCTTGAATTAGCCGAATCATTTGCTCGCCCCCTCGTTAAAAGCGAGGCGATATTAACCAAAACGATCTTTAGAGCAATATTATGCCGTTACGTCATTGTCATAATAAATTTTATCTAGAATGATCTGGAGAAATAGCTCCCGTAGCGATAGCAATGGCGACCGCTTGAGTCAAGCTAACGCAACGCAATTTGTGGCGGGCATTGTCCAAATAAAGATTTACTACGCTAGGCGATACGCAAACTTCTTCCGCAATATCATTGATGCTTCTTTGCCTTGCAAACAAAATAAGGTATCTCTTTTCGTTTTCAGATAGAGCTGGGGGGAACGGAGGCGCCTTCCTTGTGAAGCTCGCGGCCGAGTTGATAAGCGCGGCCATTGACTGAAGCGCAGTCATATTGTTCTTTTTATATTTCGACCATTTCCGCTTTGAATGATCACTTGTGAAGGACACCAAGGCAAAACCACCGTCTCGATTGCGAACCGGGAGTGAGACGCCGTTGCGTCCAATGTCATGAGCAGTTGCGTCATCAAAAAAGGCGGCGATATTAGAGTCGTCCGTTCTTATTTCGTCCCAGTCAAAGGGAGTGACGCAAGCGCACCCAAATGTCACAACTGGATCGATGAGAAAATAACTTCGTTCTGAATAGTGATTTTGCCAGGCAATTGGAAAAGTTACAATGGTGTTTATTATTCTAGAATCTGAATGAGAGACAAAACGTACGTATGAAATATGGCGTACGTCCATCGCCGCCGCGACATTCTCCAATACTTCTTCCAAGGTTTGCAGACATTGGCCTCGCAAGAAATCGGTTAAAAGCATAGCGGTGGAATCTGTGATGACGCTCGTCATAAGTGGGCCCTTGCGTTACGCTGGATAATCAACGATGGATCTCATGGTTTTCATCGCGGGGCCCGTGTGTGTACAATCCAAGGCGGCACGCTCCACTAGCTAGGGACGAACGTTGTCGAGCCAGACGCGGGCGGCGGCGAACCACGGCCTGTGACGCGCTCGCAACAATGGACCAATTAATAACGTATGATACGAAAAATTCTGGATGACAAATTCGGGCAGCCCACTCGTCTCGCGTGGGCGACGATTTCATCCCAACCTGCCGGCGTGGCGTCGGAAGCGCTTTTTCGGCTTGCGGGCAACCACGCCTTCACCAAGCCCGGGCTTCGATCCTGTCTTTCGCGATCCGATGTCAAGATCTTCGACGCGAGGATCCTTGTAGGTCGGAACCGAAATTTGCCGCGGCGCGACCGAGGCTCTCTGTTCACGCGTGTCGAAAGGCCGCGCTGGCGGCCGTCATCGTCTCCGGCCTCGGCGCATCTATTTCCGTCCCTCCCGCCTCGGAATATGCCATTGGATCTGTGCCCTTCAGCGCTTGCTCCGGTATTAGGCCAGCTGCGATTGCGGCGGCGACCGCATGCGTCACGTTAGCACATCCGAGCTTGTGTCTCGCGTTTTCTAGGTACGTTTTCACGCTTGCGTACGATAGATTCATGATATTTGCAGTGTCATTGGCCGTCTTACCGCGCGCCGCCCACGCCAACGCCTGCTCCTCTCGTCTCGTGAGTTCGATTGCGTTTGAGGGAAGCCTAGTTCTGATGTTGGATGCGACGTCAATCAGGCATGCCAGAGTTTGAAGCTTCCCCATATAACGCAGTATGTACTCATCCCACTCAGGGTCCGCCAGATCGCTGGTAAAGGACATTCCACCCCATTTGGTTTATTGCGCACCGGAATTGTGACGCCGTTCACCCCGATCCCATGGTAGGCCGCATCGGCCAAGAACGCGGAAGTTTTCGGCGACGAATTTCGGAACGATCGCCAGTCAAAAGGCATCGAGGCTGTCAATCCAATTACGCAAACCGGGTCGACCTCATGATAACTGCGATGAAAATACCGAAGTTGCCAGTGCATTGGATAGGTGACTAAGGCGGCCAACAAGGTAACATCTTCGCTTCTTTTCGCGTCAAACCGCACGTATGATAAGTGTTTCAACTCAAGCGTCGAAACTATTTGCTTCACAATTGCTGTTACGTTGTCTTTTTTCTGGCCAAGCGCCACCGCTGCCAGCGTTCGACAGGCTCGGTCGAACCTGTCTGAGAGCTCGTTCCACGAGTTAGTACGGACGGTTGTCTCTGGCACCGTAAACCCCCAATGTTACTTCATCTTTGGCGTAAGCGACTAGCCAAGCCGCAGCGGGATCGATTGTTCCGGTAACTTCGATGCATAATTCGAGGATGTCGACGCAGACCGAAAGAAGCTTCGCCGCTCGGACGTGCGGATCGGTCGGAGGCAACTTCGGCAGCTCGGGCATGTTTTGCGCCCGGTTTGGATTCGATGACTTGACTTTTCTTGACATAAACGTGTCCCCACAGTGTAAACATTACACGCTCGCCATGATGTCGGCAATGCAGAAATCAGCAAGGATCGAATTTTGCGAGAACAAAAAGAGAACCTATGCAACTGAGCAGTTGCATAATTGGCGGCGGATGATTTTTACGCTAAGTTCTATTCTTTTTGTCGTACTTAGTTTTATTCTGATGAGCCGCGGTTTTATTGCGATGAACCGCATGTAAAGCAATAATAGGGGACTAACGGCCTATAGGCAAAGTGCTATTTCGGAACGGCGAAGTCCAGTTTGTAACGCTCGGCCCCCAAATAGCGTGAGTCGGGCCGGTGGTTCGGTGATAGACTCCGGAAGGCACGACGTCGGGTCAGCGACAAAATGCCTAGCTCGTAACGTTACCAAAATAGTGCGAAGTTCCGATGATCTTCCAATTACAACCTAACAGGCTGCTGAAAAAGTCGGCCAATGGTCCGCTGGCGTTTGTTCTTGTCGCATGATTCCCTGTGGCGCGGCGAATCGCGAGGGAGTTCCATGCGGGGCGAGGATCGGACGACGGGACGCATGTGATCACGGCGTCTGGCGACAAGACGGCGCGGGTGTGGGATTTGCGGGGCGAGCGGTCGAGCTTCGTCGCCCTCAAGGGGCGCCGCGGTCCGGTCCGCTCCGCGCGGTTCGTCCCATCCGCCGACACCGTGGCCACATGCATCCCGTCGGCGCTGGTTTTTCGCTGCCTCCTAGGATTGCCCGTCATGGCGTGGTCTGCGTTCCAGCCCGCTAACGGCGGACTCATTTGGGTTGAGCAGCCCGGAGACTACGTCGACCCAATTCCAACCACTCCACAAAGGGGCCGGTAGAAAAGCACGCCCCGCGCAATATACCGAGGGGCGCGTATAAGGTCTTACCAAGCGCTAGTGGCTTTCGATTTCCTGCGAATGCCGGATCGGGGATTGACGCGAGGCTGAACGGATCGATTCGCAAATATGGAACATTGTCATGTCTAGGAAATACAAAAGGCTTTCGTCGCGTGATTTGCCGGCGAGCTCCCGAATTTTACCCAATCTGTTGGCAACCTCCACCAGAATATCCGTTTCAGACTTATACTTACGCTTTTTATCGCTCTCGCGCGTCGCGCGCGCTGCAACCCCCGGCTCTCCTGCACCAAAGTTCAGAAACATGTGGAATCCCCCTCTTGTAGACAGACGTTGCCGATCTGCCCTCTTTGGCTTTCAGGAACCTTACTCCGAATAACTACGACCCCGGTTCGGTGTCCCCGGCCTCCAAAGTGTTGACGACGATAACACAGCTTTGAGCCTCTGAACACAATTATTTCATTCATACGCCGCAGTTTTGACAAAATGTCGTAACTTAGAAAACATCTCATTGCGCTGTTTGGCCTTGTGAATTCTGGCCTTTCTCAGAAGGTCCTCATCTATTTCTTCAGTCAACCCCAAAGCCCGCTCAATAAGATGTGACAGCATTTTAATGTCTATCAGCTGAGCAGCCGAGCTTGCTTTCCTCAATCCAGAAATGACATCTGACAGCATATGGACTCTCGACATTTGTTGCTATTTTACAACCACGGTGTCTCCGGACAAAATAAATTGTTCGGCGAATGTAGACAAAGCTAACAGAAACTTCCAACGGCACTCGTGGCCAAGCTAGCGGATGAGCCGATAAAGCCCGTACGCCGTCGGTCCTGCCTCGTAGCAGAAATGCGCTCGATCGCGGCGATCCGCTGAACGACATGGCGCATGCTCGAGCCCGAGGCATCGACCTCGCCAAAGAAGCGAACCTCTCCGTCGCGGCCGGCATCCGCAATTGCGATGGCGTTCCTCAGCTTCGCGACATCGATTCCGATAAAGGCTTTCCTACAATCCGCCACGGCTCGTCCTCCTGTGATGAGGATCGGCTCGGCCAGTCCGAGCAACCCTCGGACGCGCAGGGTAGGGCGAGCCGCCTCCCGACCGGGCGGACATACGGTCTTACGATTTGGTATCGAACGAACGCAGCAGCTTTCTGGCGGAATCGAAGGCCGTCCCGTCGGCAAGCAGTGCCGAAAATTCAGCATCAAAGGCTTATCCCTGAGCTTCCGGCATAAGTGTGCCGCAGCAAGCGGCGTGAGAGATGGGGGTAGGTCCCCCGCGATCGGCTTGCAGGAGCGGGTCGCAAACCACCGTATGCGGCGCTGGTCAAAAGCCGGGGTCGTGAGCGTTACGGAAAAGGCGCTGCTCTAAGGCGTCAGGTGGGAGACAGGAAGGCGAACACCCGTGAACCGCCATTCAAGTGTCGAAAGTGCTCAGATGACGTCGAAACCGGTGAGTGATGTTGCGCCGGGATCAGTCTGGACGATGCCTGCTTACGGTCCAGACGGCGTCCGGCATAGAGGCGGCGCGATCCTGTTTCGGGCTCTTGCGGTGAACTGCGGGAACCTTCGGCGGCGATGCCAAGCGAAAGGCCCAAGTCTCAAAAGCGAGGCCGATAGTAGCGAAGCGCCGCCAAGGGACGGAGCCGTCCGTAGTAGTGTCGAGACCGCTGTAATGGCGGGGGAGCGAAGGGACGGCGTCATCTGGCGGGCATGGGAGATCAACCGGGAGACCGGGAGGAATCTCCTGTGACCTGCAAATCGTACGACATTCCCAAGACGCTGGTCTGGGAAGCCTGGTTGCGTGTCAAAGCCAATCAGGGAGCCGCAGGGATCGACGCGGAGACGATCGAGCGGTTCGAGACGAAGCTCGCCGCCAACCTGTATAAGCTTTGGAATCGCATGAGCTCCGGCAGCTATTTTCCGCCGCCGGTCAAGGCTGTGCCGATTCCGAAGAAGTCGGGGGGCGTGCGGGTGTTGGGGGTTCCGACGGTATCCGACAGGATCGCGCAGACGGCGGTCAAGATGTGGCTGGAGCCACGGCTCGATCCGCTCTTCCACGAGGATTCCTACGGTTACCGGCCGGGCAAATCGGCGCTGGAGGCGATCGCCGTCACCAGACGCCGTTGCTGGGACCAAGACTGGGTGGTGGAGTTTGACATCAGCGGGCTGTTCGACAATCTCGACCACGGCCTCCTGATGACGGCTCTGCGCAAGCACTGTCAGGAACCCTGGATCCTGCTCTACGTCGAGCGTTGGCTGAGAGCGCCGATGCAAAGCGCGGATGGGCGGGTTCAGGCGCGCGACAAGGGCACGCCGCAAGGCGGCGTCGTTTCGCCAATCCTGGCCAATCTGTTCCTGCATTACGCGTTCGATCTTTGGGTGACGCGACATCTACCCGGCGTCCGGTTTGCCCGGTACGCCGACGACGCCGTGCTTCACTGCAAGAGCCGACGACAGGCGGAATACGTGCTTGAGCGCATCCGAGAACGGTTTCGGGCCTGCCATCTCGAACTGCATCCGGGCAAGACACGGATCGTGTACTGCAAGGACATCAATCGGACCGAGGACAATCCCGACATCCAGTTCACATTCCTCGGCTACACGTTCCGACCCCGCAAGGCGGTGGACAAGTACGGCCGCGTGTACGTGAACTTCTCGCCGGCCGTCAGCCGCGACGCCCTCAAGGCCATGCGGCAGACCATCCGGAGATGGCGGGTCCAACTGAAGAACGACAAGAGCCTGACCGATCTCTCGGCCATGCTCGGACCGATACTGAGGGGATGGCAGCAATATTACGGCCATTTCCATGGGTCGGCCCTCAAGTCGGTCTGGCGTCGCGTCAACCGATCCCTGATCGGATGGCTGATGCGCAAACACAAGAAGCTGGCGGGCCACAAAACGCGGGCCGCCGAGACGCTCAAACTGTTGGCGCAACGCCAACCACGCGCATTCGTCCATTGGCTGATGGGTTACCTGTCGTAGGGTGGATGATGGGAGCCGGATGAGCCGAGAGGTTCACGTCCGGTTCTGAGAGGGGCCGAAGGTGAAACTCCTTCGGCCTACTCACCTCAACATGCGGTAGGTTAACGGCTTGCGGGCGAGGGCGATAACGAAAAGGGAGCGGAAGGCGGCGGCGCGGGTTCGGCGTCGGTTGAAGCGGAACACGAATTCGTCGAGGTAGCTCTGGAGATGCTGTCTTCGCAGTCCGTGATAGACGCCGAGCGCCCAGGTCTTGGCGTTGGAGAAGGCGCGGTGGACCCAGGGCAGAACGACATGGGCGGCCATGGCGCCGATGACATGGGGCTCGTGTCGGACGTCGGGGGCGCGGGCGTAGGACGGCCAGCCGTCGGTTTTGATCGTCGCGCCCGGGGTGACGTTGGCGGCGACGAAGCCATGCAGCGAGGCTGCGGAGAAGTCCTTGATCGCGGCCAGGCGAAGGCGTCCAGGCGCGTCGTTTTCGACTTCGACGGCGCCGGCGACCAGCATTTTGCCCTGGGGCGAGCGGCCGCCGCCGCCGCAAACCGGATCGGCCTTGGTCCGCAACGGGATCTCGGTCTCGTCGACCTCGATGAGGCCGGCGAGCGGCGCGCGGCCCGGCGCGACCATGGCGCGGCGCAGCTTGGCGCACAGCAGCCACGCAGACTTGTACGACCCGAGCCCGAGTTGCTTTTGCAATTGCAGCGCCGAAATCCCATTCGAATGGGTAGCCATGAGATAGACGGCCCAGAACCATGCGATCAAAGGCAGCTTCGAACCATGCATGATTGTGCCGGCCGTCACCGAGGTCTGCTTGCCGCAGGCGGCGCATTCGAAGGTGAAGGGCTTTCCGCCATGCGGCCAACCCTTGGCGCCGGCGCATGTGGGACATCGAAACCCGGACGGCCAGCGCGCGGCGATAAGCCACGCGGCGCAGGCGTCGTCGTTGGGAAATTGGCGCTGGAATTCGACAAGCGAGGCGGGAAAGTCGGGCATGGCGGGACCTTTGAGCGAACCGAATGTTCACGTTATGTTCTTACCCCAAGCGCCCGCCCTTGTCCACTACCCATCGTAAGCCCGGAGCCTGGGGGACAAGCCTTCAGCATCAAAAGAGCACCATTCACGTTGTGCGGATCGTTCACAGCGGATTTTCTGCCGCCAGGGGCCTGGAGATCAACATAACGAACGGCGACCCCGGCCTCTCGTTCGGGCAACCGGGTCTGAATGAAGCGTTTCGCCTTGCGGTTCTGAGGCCGAGCTTTTGGCAGGCTTGGCGAAAAACTCGCGAAGGGTCCATTTTCGCGCGGTGATGTGACCTCTGTGATTCGATTCCGGTCTGTCCCTTCGCTAAATGCAATTCATAGTTGTTCACAGTCCCGCCGCACAACCATTCGAAGAAAGGAAAAATGCCGAAGAATCAAAGAGCGGCCACAACTTAAGGTTGCCATGAGGTTAACACAATCGAGTTGCTTCATAACAACGCACGGAAGGAGTAAAGAGTAAAAAGGGAGCAGCGGTGATGACTTCATGGTTCGTATCAACGACCCGAGGGGTGGGGCGCGAGGTCGAGTGGCTCCTTACCCAGCATCTGACCGAAGACGCCGCCAAAGCGTTCGCCTCGCGAGAACTAAGGCGCGGCCTTCGGGTCGAGGCGGGAACCATTCCCGGAATTGAGCCGAAATCAGGATCAGCTGGCGGAAAGCGCATCACTGGGCTCAGTCTTCAAATTCGGACGCCATCATGGGTCTTCGAAGGCGATTGGCCGAACCTGTGCTTCGAGGCTCTCTGCTTGAGACGACCCCTACTGCAATGACCTTTTAGCTCTTATGCTCGCGGTCAAGAGGTGAGGCGCGGTTGAGCGCCCGCTCGGCGAGCTCGCCCTCGGCGAGAAAGACCGTGGCCTGGGCGGCAGCCAGGCCACTAGCGACGAGAGTTCCCCACTCCCGGCTCTGCCCAGCAGAAAGAGGAAGGGCGCGTCCTCGCGCGGGATCAACCTTCCGGCCGATGGCCCCCAGGAAAGCCGCCATCTCGCGAGCAATCGCCGCCACTACGAGAGGCAACTTCTTACCTGTGGCGCTGAGCCTACGGCAACGGGCGCACAGACGGATCTGTGGCTTTCCAGGCAATGTTGCGCAGGGCTTTTGGCAGCCCCTCCAGCCGGGTTCTCAAGGTCTCGCTGACTCTCGCGGTTCGATACGCCCCAAACATGTCCTTCCTGGGTCTGGTCCCAGGAAAAGCTCGACCGGCGACAAAGGACGCAAAGGCCCGCGGTTTATTTTAACAAGGAGGATTGCGGAAATAAAAGGAGGCGATATCGCGGGCCGAGGATCCATTCCTATCGTCTCTTTTCGATAGGCAGCGGGACCTCTTCAAGCTTGGCTACGACGAACAGCGCAGCAATGACGAACAGCGCAGCAATTTTCCGACGTAACCAGTTCGTCAAAAGCTCCGGCCACGATTGGTTAACCGCAGGCGCGGGAACCGGCTGCGAGCCAAGTGTCAGCGATGGCGTTCTCGCGATCGCCGAGTCTGAAGGGAAGGAGCGCACAAGGTAAGCGCTCAAATTGGGGTCCCCCGCCCGCAGAGGGTCGGCTGGGCGCGGCGCATTCGCCGTGCGTTCAAGGCCCGGGGTAACCTGACCGCGCAACTCCCGTGAGGATGCCGCTGCGGCACACTCGGCGACGAGTAACATATATGCGGAGAGTCATGACGAAACCACCCCTGAATGTCCTGGATTCGCTGGATAAGTGGCCGCCGACGCCGCGTTCCTTCATACAACTTTAATTCAGCAGTCCCAGGTCCACCATCGGATCGGGCTCGCGAACTTCCTGATATGCAAAGCTTTTCGTGGCGCAGCTTGCGCAGTGTCGAAACTGTGGCGTGGATATGAAAAGACTGTGGCAACGGATTAAGGTTCTGTTAGTTTCCGCCGGCCGGGGCTGTGTGGGGCGTCGCAAGGGCCGCTGGCAATAGGGGGTCTGATGGCTCCGCTGGCGAAAGTCAGCGGAGCCATCTTTCGCTGGCTGGAGCGCTCTAACGAGGAAGGGTTCGATGGACTGCTCCGCGACAAGACGCGTCCCTCGCGCATCAAGCCGCTGGGCGCTGAGACGGCCGAGCGCATCGTCGCGCTGACGCTCGGGGGAAGTGCCGGGGGAAACGACCCATTGGACCGGGGCCCTGATGGCGAAGCGCCGGATCGGCTTGGTCCAATCGCCCTTCAGGTAGGCGACCTTCCACTTCGTGTAAGTAGCTTTGACTCTCTCCGAGGAGAGCGCGACCCGTTCGTTGACGAGACAGGTGATGCACCAGGCTGCGGTCATGTTGACGAAGACCGGCCGCCCTCCGGCCCATAGGGCGGCGAGGCGCGCGGCGTCCTGCGTTGCGGCCGCAGCGCGGGCCGCCGTGCGGCGCAACGGCGAGTAAGATGAGATAACTCACCTTGGATAAATGGGTCCCAAAGCTTCCGGCAATCGGCAATAGCATATCGTGTTGGTCGTTTGCGCTTGCGCGTTTTCCCCGGCTTCGTCGACAGCGGGTCCTTGATTGCGAGGCTCGCTGTCTTTGGCCGCAGGCACCGCAGACTGCGCCTCGGATGTCGAGGCGTCATCATCAGTTCGTGCCTGCGATAAATCCTCGGAACATATGCTCCGCGAGGGCCAGCATCCCCTTCGGAATCTGAACATAGGTAACGTTGGTCGAAAAGGCTCGAAGGTTGACGAAGCTCGCGCTTTGGACGGGAACCACACAACGCCGCCCGCCGGTGCCTTTGCCGTGCGTGACCTCACCGATGACCGTGAACGCCTCCAGCCCGATGCTGTCCTACAGTGATCCCGGCATTTGCTAAAGGCGATCAAACAGTTCACGGCCTGTGTCCCGATCGCCAAACGGACCGCGGCAAGGCTTTCAACCGCGCAGGCCGCCCGCAAGCTTCCTCGACAAGGTCGTGGCCGACAGGTCCCTTTCGTGTCCGTGCCGGAAAAAACCCAGCGCAGTATCTCGCCAACAGCTCAGCCACCAGACCCCAGCCGCCACATTTAATCCCGGACACCGGCCTCCGAGTTGCCAGACCTGCGGCTTAAGATGGCGCGCACCTCCAGTTGCAGCCGACCAATTAGAACGCTAGCAATGCGAACGAGCCTGACTTGAGACAAAAATGAACGATGCAGAGGCGGCGATTGTAAAATACCTTGCCAAAGGACCTGACCGATTCCGATGCCTTAATTGCCTTCAAAAAGAGCTGACCGATTTTCGACCGGATGAAATCCATGAGGCGTTCCAGGTCTTGCGCATCATTCAAGTGATAAACGTACTCCCCCGGAAAGAGGAAGAGTGCGACATCTGCCTGGAGCGGAAGGCGGTTCTGCATGCTTTCCGAGGATTCGAACGCGTTAAATAATGATTAGCGCGCCCTGGTCATGCTCACGCAGAAACTCGGCTATGCCGGGGCAATGAACTGGCTGCCCTTCGAGCGGTGTAGCGTGAGCGAAACGAATAATCCTAAGGGTCTGTGGTCAATTGATCCAATAGCAGAGCGCGGCGATCAGGCAGAGACCTGCGAGGAAGTTGCGGGCGGTTTTGTCGTATCGGGTTGCGATGGCGCGAAAGTCCTTCAAGCGGCAGAGGTTCGCTCGATGACGCTGCGGAGACGGAAGAGTTCGCCATCGAAGGGAAGGCAGCGCTTGCGATTGGACCTGTTGGGGATGACCGGCGTCGTGCCGCGCTCGTCGAGGAAGGAGCGCAAATGATCAGCGTCGTAGCCTTGTCGGCGATGGTGTATTTGCTCGCCTCCGCCGGTCAGCCGGAAGGCGCGCGGCCGGCTTCGCCGTCGACGAGGGCATGGATCTTGGTCGTGCGGCCGCCGCGCGAGCGGCCGATTGGCTTGGTCTTCGGACCTCCTCTTTAGGCGCCGCTCGCCCGAACGATGCGCCTTCGCAGCCGAACTGTCGATGATGGTGACGTCGGAGGATCGGCGCCATTCGACTAGATGTGAGCGGCGAATCGACGCTGCCACGGACCGCGCCGGCTCCAACGATTGTACCGATGGAGACCGTCGTATAAGGCCCCGCTGATGATGCGCCGATCATCCTGTCGCTCGGCCCCGGTATGGACCATCGGAAGATGCGGAGGCGAGAGGGCGGCAAATTGTTCGTCTATCAGCCAAAAGTTGTCCGCAACGAATCAAGCCCTCCGTACGGACTTGAACCACGACAAATCACCAGATTCAATTGGGTACAGGCCGTTAGAATCTGGAGGGTTATGTGAGGTCGCCGGCGCGTAGGTTCGTGCGTCACAGAAGGCGACCTGACATAAGCCGGATTGAGCGAAGGCGCGGGCCGGTTAGCCGCTATGGGGAAAGCGCAGAGTGGCTTTGATTGTGGGACCCCCGGGGCGCGGTCTGTGAGAGTGGCGGGAGCGATCGCAGAACGGTTTGACCGTTCGGCCGCTGGCGTCTGGACGGCTCGGACGGTAGCGACGACGACGGGGTCGAGGCTGAAGCAAGCGGACGGAGAGCGAACGAAGCGCTGAACCTCGGCCCGGCGGGGAACTGCCGCGGCGACCCAGGAAATCGAAGGCGATCGAGATCAGGTCGGCGTTCGTGATCATGATGTGTCGCAGCGAAAGGCGCCGGATTTGTCCGGCGCGATGGGCCCCATGCGGCGCATGAGGCCGCCGCAATCCGGGCAGACGGCGAACGGTTCGTGAGAGGGCTTCGCCTCCGGCTCGGAACTCTGCGGCGGGGCTTCGCCGTCGGGCTCGTGAAGCAGGTTGCGCACGTGCGCGAGGGTGTCGCCTCGGTCGCCTTTGGCGAGGAAGCCGTAGTGATGATGTGGACGGCCTCACCCGAATGGCATCAAGTGCCAAGGCGTGACCGGTGCAGGTCGCAGATAGGGAAGCCGTCCATGAAGACCTTTATCAGGATTGGGATCGACCTGGCGAAGAACTTTTTCCAGGTGCATGCAATCGAGCGCGAGGGTGCGCCTGCGGTTACGCGCAAATTGAGCCGAGGTAAGGTGCTTGCTTTCTTCGCCCAAGCGGCGCCCTGCCGCGTCGGGATGGAGGCTTGTGGATCGTCCCATTACTGGGCGCGGGAGATCCGGGCGTTGGGGCACGAAGTGGTCTTGATTCCTCCTGCTTACACGAAACCCTACGTCAAGCGCGGCAAGAACGATGCGAACGACGCGGCTGCGATCTGCGAGGCCATGTCGCGGCCCGAGATGCGGTTCGTGCCGATCAAGAGCGCGGATCAGCAAGCCGTGCTGATGCTGCACAAGACTCGGGAATTGCTGGTCAAGCAGCGAACCATGACCGTCAATGCGCTGCGCGGTCATCTCTCGGAGTTCGGCTTGATCGCGCCCAAGGGCATCCACCGGGTCAAGGAATTGTTGGCGCTCGCGCAAGCCGACGAGACCCTTCCCGAAGAGGCCAAGCAAGCAACCGCGATGCTGGCTTCGCACAGCGACGGCCTCGACGAAAAGATCGACGATCTGGAGAAGACGATCGCCCGGGCGAGCGGCAAGAACCAAACGAGCCGGTTGCTGGACGAGATCCCCGCCTTCGGCCCGCTGATCGCATCAGCGATGGTCGCTTTCAATCCCGATCCCAGCGTCTTCAGGTCGGGAAGCGATTTCAGCGCGTCTCTGGGCATTACTCCGAGCCAGCACTCGAGCGGCGGCAAGGACAAGCTCGGCGCTATCACCAAAAAGGGTAACCGGTATTTGCGCAAGATGCTGGTCGTGGGATGCACGTCGGTTTTGCGCGTGGCCCGTAAATACAAAGGCGCCCTGGCCGAATGGATCGTCGCCATGAGGGCCAGGAAGCCCGAGCGCGTCGTCGCCGTCGCCCTGGCCAACAAGCTGGCCAGAATCGCCTGGGCGATGATGTCGACCGGCGAAGCCTTCCGAACCGAACTTTACACGAAGGCCTGACGACAAAGAGCTCTCCAAGATAGACGTTTCAGTTTCGAAGAGATTGGCAAGCGCAACGACGTGATGAACGACACGGTCGCAACGAAAGCCCAGGACACCCTGACATCCGCCACGAGCCCCGAGCTCGCCGTAGTGATAGGGACCAGGACTGTCGAATATCATCAGGGCCAGCGGTCCTATACCGCACCAACAGGCCGGACATATGACCGCAGCCGACCAAAGCGATCAGAACGTCGAAAACCACTTGCCAAGAGGCCGTCCACATATGACGGATGCGGTGGAAGCCGTCGGGCAGGACGTGGAGGAGAAAGCGGCGGATGAACTCGTGCGGGGCAAGCCGCATGACGCCGCTTCGGCCTCCGCGGCGATAGTCCTTGTAAGAGAACGCCACATGATCGTCGTCGACGGCGACGAGCCTCGAGTTGGCGATCGCTGTGCGGTGCGTGTAGCGGGCGAGATAGGCCAATACGCGCTCGGGGCCCCCGAAGGGCGGCTTGGCGTAGACGACGAAAGCGCTTTGCCGCAACGCGCGCACCCGTTCGGCGAACGCGGCGACCTCGGCGAGCGGGACCAAGTCGCCGAAGAAACCGAGGTCGCCGCGACGGAAAGCGGCTTCCAGGCCGTCGAGGAACAGACGGCGGAAGATCTTCGACAGGGCTCGGACGGAGAGCAGGAAGTTGGGTTTGCAAGCGACCCATCGCTGACCGTCGAGGGCGACGCCGCCGCCGGGGACGAGACAATGGATATGCGGGTGATGGGTCAGCGTCTGTCCCCATGTGTGCAGGACGGCGATGAGGCCGATTTTGGCGCCGCGGCGTTCGGCGGCGAGCGTCATGAGCGCCTGGGCCGTGGCGCGCATCAACAGGCCGTAGACCGTCTGCTTGTTCTGGAAGGCGATCTCGGCCGCCGCCGGCGGCAGGGTGAAGACGACATGGAAGTAGGGAACCGGCAGCAACTCGGCCTGACGAGCGGCGAGCCACTCCGCGCGCGCCACCCTCTGACACTTCCCGCAATGGCGGTTTCTGCACGAGTTGTAAGCGATGCGGGTGAGCCCGCAATCGTCGCAGCGCTCGACATGGCCGCCGAGCGGCGCCGTGCGGCAGGCCGTGATCGCTCCGATCACGCGCCGCTCCACGCGTCCGAGATGCCCGGCGTTCGCCCGTTCGTAACCCTCGCCGTGACGGCGGAAGACGTCGGCCAGTTCGAACGCCGGCCGAACCTTCACCGCCTAGTCCGGCGGCGTCGACTGCAGCGAGAGCCGGTCGAGAGGGCTCTCAGTCCGGGCGATGACCTGGGTCGAGACGCGCGTGTAGCGCGCCGTCGTCGACAAATTCTCGTGTCCGAGCAAGACCTGGATGATACGAATGTCGACGCCGCTCTCCAGGAGATGGGTGGCGAAGCTGTGGCGCAGGACGTGCACGCTCACGCGCTTGTCGATGCCGGCCGCGGCGCGCGCCGAACGGCAGGCGGCGTGCAGGACAGTCGGCTCGATCGGCTTGTGCTTGTCGCGACCCGGAAACAAAAACCGTTCGGGATGCGCAAGACGCCAATAGCTGCGCAGAATGCCGAGCAGCTGCTCGGACAACATGACGTAGCGCTCCTTGCCGCCCTTGCCGCGTTCGACCCGGATGACCATGCGGCCGCTGTCGATGTCGGCCGCCTTCAGACCGACCACCTCCGACACCCGCAACCCTGCGGCATAGGCGGTCGTCAGCGCGACGCGAGCTTTGAGACTCGAGACGGCTTCAAGAAAGCGAACGACTTCATCGGCGCTCAGCACGGCCGGCAGCTTGCGCGGCTCACGGGCGTAGGCGATCCGCTCCGGGATCAATTCGCAGCCGAGCGTTACGCCGTAGAAGAAACGTAGCGCGCACACGACCTGATTGAGCGACGCCCAGGAGATGCCCTTCGAAATCAAATGTACCTGGTAGGCGCGGACGTCTTCCAACCCGAGCCGATCCGGCGAGCGGCCGAAATATCGGCTGAATTTCGAGACCGCGTGGACATACGATTGCTGGGTCGCTGGCGACAGATTGCGGATCGTCATATCCTCAATCATCCGGCGACGCAGAGGGCTCATGTCGGCCATCTGAAACTCCTGTCTGAGAGGGGGCTTCGAACACCCCATCCTCTCAGGCAGGAGGATCGTCATGCCACAACGCGCCCGCCGCCCTTCACCGCCCCGCCGTGATAGCGGCTTCGTTCAATCCCTGGCTCGC
This sequence comes from uncultured Alphaproteobacteria bacterium, assembly GCA_963782255.1. Lineage (GTDB taxonomy): Bacteria > Pseudomonadota > Alphaproteobacteria > Rhizobiales > Beijerinckiaceae > Roseiarcus. Next base: position 162,384 of record CAWAIS010000002.1, read on the forward strand.
GCTGCGGGGATTGATATCAGAGTCTGTCCGGAAACATCATGTGGGATTGCATAGTTTTCGCAGCATGAGGCGGATGGAGGCGAGGCGGAGGAACGCGAGCGCCTTGCGGTTGAGGCATTCCCAGTCCTTGGCCAGCCGTCGGCAGCGGCCGAGCCAGGCAAAGGTGCGTTCGCCGATCCAGCGCTTGGGCAGGACGACGAAGGCCTTGGCCTGATCCGATCGCTTGACGATGTCGACCTTCACGCGCGCCAGAGTTCGTCCGATGGCGGTCTGAAATTGCGGCCCTCGATAGCCGCCGTCGGCAAAGAGCCTGGTCAGGAACGGAAAAGCGCCGAACAAGGTCGCCATCAGCGCCGCGCCGCCGTCGCGGTCCTGGATGTCGGCGGCGTGGACGATCGCATGCATCAACAGGCCCTGCGTATCGACGAGGATGTGGCGCTTTTTGCCCATGATCTTCTTGCCGGCGTCGTAACCCGCCGGATCGATGCAGGTCCCCCTTTTTCCGCGCTCTTGACGCTCTGGCTGTCGATGATCGCGGCGGTCGGGCTCGCCTCGCGAGCGGCCGCTTCGCGACACTTCACGTAGAGCGCGTCGTGGATGCGATCGAGCGTGCCGTCCCAACTCCAGCGATCGAAGTAATCGTAAAGCGTCGAACGCGGCGGCAGGTCCTTCGGGACCGCGCCCATTGGCAGCCGGTGCTCAGGACATACATCAGGCCGTTGACGACCTCGCGCTCATCGACATGACGTCGGTTGCCGCCGCGCTTGGCCGGTGGAATGAACGGCTCGACATGCGCCCATTCCGCGTCGGTCAGATCGCTCGGATAGCGCAGCCGACTGCGGTCGTAGCGAGCGCGATTTTCGTTGGTCCACATCAGCGACCCCCCAAGTGATTCGGGCCGCTTCCTTGAAATCATAAGCAATTCCAACAATTCGTTAAGTTCCCGGACGGGCTCTCAGAGATTGAGGTTTCCGCTCAGTCTTCGGAAGGAAGTGCTGGTTGCGCGGAACGTTTCCTAACATCCCCAAGGTTCCGACAATCCCGGGAGCAAGCCATGCGCCCGTTTGGTAAGAGTTCAAACGCATGCGTGCAGTGTTTCCAGCCCATGATCTCGTTCGTCGTCATGAAGAGACCGAGACAGTTTCTGAGAGGCTGCCCATAGTCGGGGGCAGCTGATAACCCTCCGCCGTCGCACAACGTCTCCCGACCCCCGATGACTTGAGCGCACTATGAGGTGAGACTCAGTCCGTTCAGAATCCTTTTCGGCTGCCCTTTTCGCACAACCGGAATCGGTCATCTGTCAACAAACCAACAGTTGGCTGCGGATTCCCTTGGTCCAATGGGATTTTCTGATGCAACTCACGACGTGTAATCAATGGGGCGAGCGCTTGTAGACGGTGTTGACATATCTTTATCTCTACGTTATCACCACACGCTCAAGTTGCTACATGCGTGTGAGGCTAATAGATCAAACCTCTCTAGGTTAAAAATACGAGTTTCCAGGGGACATGGGGGGGCCATTGTCACTTAGGGCTTTATCGTTGACGGCGACGGCCGTGGTTGTTTTTGCGCGAGTATCGACGGCCTCAGCCGAAGTCGAAGACATAGGACGGCCTGGAGCTCCGATTTTAAATGACCACGTCGTTGAAGTTCCAAACTCGCTGGACCAGACCGGCGCTCATGACCAGGCGCGATCGACGCAATTCGGTTACGACCTTAAGATTGATTATTCATTGAAACAGTTCGATGCCAGTCAAATTCCCGCGACTGTCATAAATTCTGGGCGCGTTGACTCAATTATATCGGGCGAGTTCTTAAGCGACGACACCGCGGGATTTCCCATTGGCTCTTTTGGATATCAGTTCGTCTCGGTTCAATGGCCTTCAAGATTTGATACGCCAACAAAACCTTTGTCGCCTGAGGCTCAAATCCTAAGAACGGGACACGCGGGTTGCTCAGGCGGTGGCACGTCAAGTAATGTCATCAGTTGCGAGATTTATGAGGATTTGCTCTCGGATGGATTAGCGTATTCCTGGAACGCAACCAATAGCGAATCATCTCCAACAGGGCAGGGAGATTTAACCACAAAGTTTTACGATGGCCATGCCGGACCGCAGCCACGCGGCGGCACATTCTGGTCGGTGCAAGGAGGGGAAATCGCAATTCTGATCTCGGGCGGCGACCTTGTCATCACGGCAGAGTCAAGCTCCTTGTCGACTGCAGTCGCCCCGACGTTAGACTTCTCAAATCCGGGCAGTTCCGAACCATTTCCGGTTCCTGTCGGACTTCCGGTTCCTGTCGGACTTCCGGTTCCTGTCGGACTTCCGGTTCCGGTCGGATTTCCAGATCCGATTGGCTACAACCTGCCCCCGCTAGTGGAGTTTTCTGGGTCCGGGCCACCCACGGCGGCTATCCCTGAAATTCCTCTGCCTATTATGCTATTGATTGGCGCCGGTGGAATTGCCCTCGTCCGTAGGAAGAAAATCTTTGGCGCAAACGGGCGCGGCACTCAAAGCCTGTCCGACGCAGAACTCGTTCCGATGCGGAGCGAAGCGCGCCGCAACTGCTCCGTAAGCGACCCGGATGATAGGGCAGATGACGTAGTATGTGGGAAGCGGGGCCTGACCTTTGGCGCTTTTGCGATAGCCACGCTGGCGTCAACCCCCGCTTTCCCTTTCGACGGCTCAACCGACAGCCCGCCGGCGAAAATATCGCCCAAAAGCTTCACGAGCGCCGACCAGGCGCTGCGTGTCGGCATTGACGACCTCAATGCGGGGAACGCGGCGTCTTGCGTCGAGGCGCTGACCTACGCCGCTGACGGCGGGCAGCCGATCGCGCGCTGGAAGCTGGGCGAAATGTATGCCGACGGCGTCGGTGTTCAGCGCGACGACCTCAAGGCGTACCATTATTTCAGTCAGCTCGTTGAGGGCTACAACGAGGACGTGCCCGACCAGAGAAACCGGAGCGCAATCTCCAACGCCTTCGTCGCCGTGGGCGTGTACAGCCTGACGGGCATTCCGGGCGGCGGAGTGCGCGCTGACCCCGAGCGCGCGCGCGATCTCTTCCAGTACGCCGCGACGACCTTCGGCGATCCGGACGCCCAGTACAATCTGGCGCACATGTACATTGCCGGCGCGGGCGGGCTCGCGAAGGACAATATGACCGCGATCCGATGGCTCGTGTTGGCGGCGGGCAAAGGGCACCGCCCCTCGCAGGCCTTGCTCGGCCATATGCTGTTCATGGGCGACGGCATCCCGCCGCAGCGAGCCAAAGGGCTGATGTGGCTACAGATCGCCTCGAGCGGCGCAGTTGCTGGCTCGAAGGACGACTGGATCCGCGAAGCCTACAGTGCCGATTTTGCCGCGGCTAGCGAGAAAGACCGCCAGACTACCGCAGCCATGCTGGCCGCGCGCGCCAAGGGACCGCCGCTGCCCTCATTCATATCCCGCAGCATCGTCAAGATGCTTCCGATCGACAAGCCGGTCATCGCTGCCTCGCCGCAGGCTAAGCAATAGACCGGACGACTATGACTGCCATTGCGATTGGCCGCATGGGCAGGCAAAGCCACCGCTCGCGCGAGACGAATCTGCATCTTGTCGTCGACTGCGCGCTTCATCGTCCCCGCTCGACGAGAGCGACGTGGTCATATTATCGTTCGCCTCCAGCGCGCGGGATGTCCGGTTGAACCAGAGCGATGCACCGCGCTCCTATGTGCTGCAAGTGTGCAGTTGCAATTTTATGGAGGAGGAGTAGATGTGGCCCAAGTGCGAGGCGAGGCCCGCAATTGTGACAGAGCCTGAGACGTTTCGATATGCCGTGGTCGAGCAAGCCCTGATGGCCGTCCACGGCTTCCTCGAACGAAAGAAGGGCGCGTTCCGGGCGCGTCTAATCCATTTTCAAAGATTGAAGATCGGTCCGGCCTCACCCGGAAAGGGCCGTCGAATCGCCTATCGAAGGGAAGACATTTTTCGCTGGGCTATCGCCTTGGAGTTCGCCGAGTTTGGCATGGATCCAACCGAGATAAAGAAGATACTGGATATGAATTGGTTCCGCATTGCGCCTGTCGTCCTCGAAGAGAGAGAGGGGGCCGATACGTACCTATTTTTTCATCCAGCTTTGTTGGGAAGGTTATCTCCGGAAGACGAGCGCGAGATCACTGGGAAACCGGGCGCTCCGTATAGCATTACGATTGCAATTATTTCCGATCTCGTCGAACTGGACAGGCTAGCCAAGACCGATCAGGCGAGAGCTTCCAATGATCGGTTCCGAGCTAGGTACGGGATGGATCAACCTGAGCCGCTTGCGCCGGCAGGTCGAAGAGAACCTCGTCGCGTTTTTGCAGGTTCACACCTAAGACTCTTGGGGACGGTCTCGGAGGCGCCACTTACGCCGCCCGCGTTGCGATGTCTCGGATCCATTAAACACACTCTAACGATGGGAATATGAGCAAGGTCGCCTCGCAACTCAAGCTCGTATTCGCGGTAAAGATTCCCTGTTCACGGGGATATCTTTCCCTGCTTTGGCGAACTATTTCCCTGTTCCGATTCTTAGGGAATTTGCTCGTAACAAACTGAAAATGCGGGCGATTTCGGAGCCGATTTTCGCCAAGACCGGCGAAAAATGAAAAATTCCCTGTTATTTTCCCTGTTAGCAGGGAATTTGCCTCTCGGAGACCAGTTTCACAGGACTGCGTCCGCCACCATGCAGTCCCGGCAAACCGCCGCGGTTTCCGGGTCGGCAGAAACCCTCGCAATTTCGGTCGGTTAGCGAAGCCAGTCGAGTTGGCTGGTCGCGGGCATCGTGCCGGGACTCGATCGCTATCCCTTGAAGAAACTTAGCCCAGACCGCGACGCGCTGCTGCAGCTTCTGCATCGCTGGCGCAACGAAGCGGCGAAGCGCGGCCACGCGATCGACCGGATCGCCGTTGCCTACGAGGCAGGCCGCGATGGCTTCTGGCTGGCGCGCTGGCTGCGTTCCCAATCCATCGAAGCCTATGTGATCCACCCGTCGAGCGTCCCGGTGTCGCGCGAGCACCGAAGGGTGAAGACGGATCGGCTCGACACAGAGCTCCTCAAGCGCGCCTTCCTCGGCTGGCTGCGCGGCGAACCGAAGCATTGCAGCATGGCGGCCATCCCCGCGCTCGAGGACGAGGATGCGAGACGACCCAGCCGCGAGCGTCAGGTCCTGGTCGGAGAGCGCACACGCATCGTCAACCGCCTGAAGGCCAATCTCGCCCGGCTCGGCATTCGCGGCTTCCGGCCCAATCTCGCTCGGGCGCCAAGCCAGCTTGAAGCCCTGCGCACGCCGGAGGGCGTCGCCATACCTACGAACACGTTGGCCGAGATGCGGCGCGACCTGGACCGCCTGCGCTTCGTCAAGCAGCAGATCAAGGAGATCGAGAAGACCCGCACCGAGCGTCTGGCGAAGACGCCAGACGAGCCACGCCATGCGTCGGCGCATGTCCTTACACGCGTGGTCGGCGTCGGCGTCGAGTCCGCGGACATGCTTATCCAGGAGGTGTTCTCGCGGGAGATCCGGGACCGTAGGGCACTGGCGCGCTATGCCGGGCTCACCGGAGCTCCAGACGAGAGCGGGCAAAGACGGCGCGAGCGGGGACTCGCCAAAGCAGGCAACGCTCGGGTGCGCCGCGGGATGATCGAACTCGCCTGGGGTCATCTGGTGCACCAGAAGGGCAGCCCGCTCAGCGCATGGTATCGGAGGCGAACGTCGGACTCACGGCGGGGCGTGCGCAAGACAATGATCGTCGCGCTCGCGCGCAAGCTCCTCATCGCGCTGTGGCGGCTCGCCACGACCGGCGAAGCGCCGGAAGGTCTGCTGCTTCGCCCGGCAGCGTAGCCACAACGGAGTTGCTGCAGGCGAGCGTCACGACGGTGCCCGACCTGTAGACGACGGCCCGAGGCGGCGGCAACCTGACATGGACTATGGCCTTCGCGCCGCGGTTTAGAATGGGCCCGCCCCTCGGAGCTTTGCCGCCGATGCGCATGACTGCATCATGGTGCGACCTTCGTGGTCGGCCGAATACAAGTTCGTGACGCGCGACGCGCGCCCAATGGCGAGCTCCCCTCGGTATCGTCGCCGCTGTCGAAACTGAACTGAACGAGCGGGACACACCCGTGTCGCCCGACTGAGGAAGCTTGACGCTGTGCTCGGGCCCCTCAAGGCAAGTCGCTCCGCGATGGCCTTCGGCCACCCTTGACGGCCACTGCGCGCAGCGTCCGAAGGAAAGTCAGGTCGGGACGAGGAGATGTCGCGGGCCAATCGAACAAGGAGATGCTCGCTATCGCCACCCTTGACAGCAATCGCCCCATACAAGTCCATACGTCGACACCGGCCGTCCGGTGTGGGCAAACAGCGGTCATTCAAGCAAAGGCTCAATTGAACGTCGAGCGGATGTCCGATTACGCGTCATGCTGTCGGCGCGAGCGGCGGGGCGCCCCGATCCATTCCGTCAGGTGGCTGAGGGCGTTCCCTTTCGCCGGCGCAGCTCAAGCCCGGCGAGGCCGAGGAAGCCCGCCGCCAGCATGACCCACGTAGAGGGCTCCGGGACGCCGGCGACGCTCGCAGAGAACTCGGGGGCGCCAGCGACGCTCACGTCCAGCCCGTTCGGTCCGAACCCGAGGTCGAAAAAGAGCCCGACGTTGCAGCGCCAGATGTCGCTCTGCGCTGCCGAACAGGCGTGACCGTCGACCGACAAGCCAGTGAAGTCACCGGAGAAGCCGCTGTACGACAGGAGGTCGAAGCTGTCGCCCGCCGTCAACTTGAAGCCGCCGGTCAAGTCGAGCGCGAGCCTGCCGTCCAACGTCGCGAGTCCCGTGATCGCGAGCGCCCCGTATTGCCCGAAGACGTCGCCCGCGATCGCAAAATCGAGCGCGCCCGTGGGCGACTGGTCGAAATTGCCGGTTATGGAGTGCGGAGCGGCGATCATTAAAGGATCGTTGTTGAACACCGTCCCCACGCCGCCGTTGATCCCGTGGACGATGACGTCATCGCCGAGCGCTGTGTTCCCGCCGGCGAACATAAGGTCGCCATTTCCGATCGTGATCGTCCCGCCGGTCCACGACCCGAACTTCTTTCCCCTCCCCCCGTAGACGGTCACGCTCGCCTGGTTGTCGATCTCGACATTGCCGACAATTTTTCCGCTGTTGGCGATCGAGCCGATCGAGGCGTTCGCGCCGGCGCTATAGATCGCGTCGCCCATCGCGCCGTTTGGGGCGCCATTTCCGCCAAGTCCGCCTTCAATTGTGCCGCCGTTGGCAATCGATCCGATGGCGCCCGAGTTCCATATCCCGGCGCCGCCAGGGCCGCCCGGGAAGGGTCCGTAGACGTCGGCCCCGCCGTTTCCGCCGCTGATTGTGCCGTTGTTGGCCAGCGTCGCGATCGTCCCAGAGTTCGACACCCCCGCGCCGCCCGCGCCACCGCCGCGGTCGCCGCCGCTTCCGCCGCTTCCGCCGCTGATCGTTCCGCTGCTGGACAGGGTCATGATTGTGCCAGAATTCGCGACCGCGGCGCCGCCCGCGCCACCGGATCCAAAGCCGAATTCAATTGCGCCGCCGTTTCCGCCGGCGACGCCAGTGATTGTACCAGTGTTGTGCAGCGTCGTGAGCGTGCCGGCGTTCGAGATCCCCGCACCTCCGGCGCCGCCGGGATAGCGGCCAGAGCCGCCACTTCCGCCGCTGATCGTTCCACTATTGGACAAGGCCGTGATTATCCCGGCGTTCGACACGCCCGCGCCGCCCGGGCCGCCGGGCCCGGTGCCGTAGCCGCCGTTTCCACCGCTGATCGCGTCGCTGTTGGTCAGCGTCCCGATCGTCCCGGCGTTCGACACGCCCGCGCCGCCCGCCGTCCCCGTCCCCCCCACGCCGCCGCGGCCGCTGCGACCGCCGTTTCCGCCGCTGATCCCGTCGTTGTTCGTCAGCGACGTGATCGTCCCGGCGTTCGACACGCCCGCGCCGCCCGCGGCGACTTTGAAGTTGCCTTCGGAGCCGCCGTTTCCGCCGCGGATCGCGTCGTTGTTCGTTAGCGATGTGATCGTTCCGGCGTTCGACACCCCCGCGCCGCCAGAGCCGCCCAGTCCGAGGAAGCTGATTCCGCCGCTTTCGCCACTGCCGCCGCCGATAGTTCCGCTGTTGGACAGGGTCATGATTGTGCCGGAATTCGCGATCCCCGCGCCGCCCGCGCCGCCCACGCCGCCGCTGACGAAGGCGCGTCCGCCGCCGCCGCCGCCGATCGTTCCGCTGTTGGACAGGGTCATGATTGTGCCGGAATTCGCGATCCCCGCGTCGCCCGCGCCGCCGGCCCCGGCAAAGCCGTTGTAAACACCGCCGCCGCCGCCCCCGCTGATCGTTCCGCTGTTGGACAGGGTCATGATTGTGCCGGAATTCGCGACCGCCGCGCCGCCCGCGCCGGCGGCCCCGCCGGCGGCGTTGTAAACATCGCCGCCGGCGGCGCCAGCGATCGTCCCGCTGTTGGCCAGGGTCTTGATCGTCCCGGCGTTTGACACGCCCGCGCCGCCCGCGCCGCCTGCAGCGCCCGCCCGGGTGGAGTATACGGCGAAGCCGCCGACTCCGCCGTTTCCGCCGCTGATCGCGCCGCTGTTGGACAAGGTCGCGATCGCCCCGGCTTGGGTGTTCGTGACGCCCGCGCCGCCCGCGCCGCCCACGCCCGCGCCGGTGCGAGTTGCGCCTAAGCCGCCGTTTCCGCCGCTGATCGTTCCGCTGTTCGTCAGGGTCTTAATCTTGCTGGCGTTCGAGATGCCCGCGCCGCCAGTGCCGCCCGGGACGGGTCCGTAGACGTAGACGCCGGCCCCGCCGTTTCCGCCGCTGATCGTGCCGCTGTTGGCCAGCGTCGCGATCGTCCCGGCGTTCGACACCCCCGCGCCGCCCGCGCCGCCGCCGGGGTGGACGTCGCCGCTTCCGCCGCTGCCGCCGCTGATCGTTCCGCTATTGGACAGGGTCATGATTGTGCCGGAATCCGCGATCCCCGTGCCGCCCGCGCCACCGGGTCCACTGCCGACTAAACCAATTGCGCCGCCGTTTCCCCCGCCGATCGCGCCTCGGTTGGTCACCGTCGTGATCGTGCCGGAATTCGTGATCGCCGCGCCGCCCGTCCCCCCGCCCAGGCCGCCCGCTCCGCCGTTTCCCCCGCCGATCGTCGCACCGGTCAAGTTGGTCAGCGAGCCGATTGTCGCTGCCTTCGCGTTTGACACGCCGGCGCCGCCCGCGTAGCTGGTGAAGTCTGCGTTGCGGCCGCTGCCGCCGCTGATCGCGCCGCTGTTGGTCAGCGTCCCGATCGTCCCGGAGTTCGCCACCCCCGCGCCGCCCGGGCGCCCGACGCCGATTCCGCCGCTGATCGCGCCGCTGGTGATGAGCGTCCTGATCGTCCCGGCGTTCAAAACCCCCACGCCGCCGGGTCCGGAGGAGCGGAAGCCGACCCCGCCGTTTCCGCCGCTGATCGCGCCGCGGTTGGTCAGCGTCCCGATCGTTCCGGCGTTCGCCACGCCCGCGCCGCCCGTAGCGCCAAACCCGTTGCCACCACCGCCGCCGCTGATCGTCGCGCCGGTCAAGTTGGTCAGCGAGCCGATTGCCGCTCCACTTGCGTTCGACACGCCCGTGCCGCCCACGCCGCCGGCGCCGAACCCGTCGAAGCTGCTTCCGCCGCTCCCGCCGCTGATCGCGTCGTTGTTCGTTAGCGACGTGATCGTCCCGGCGTTCGAGACCCCCGCGCCGCCGACGCCGCCGCGGTAGGCGCCCCCGCCGCCGCCATTTCCGCCGCTGATCGTTTCGCCGTTGGCCAAGGTCGTAATCGTCCCGACGTTCGACACCCCCGCGCCGCCTGCGCCGCCGGTGTAGAGGCCGTTGCCGCCGTTGCCGCCAATTCCGCCGGCGATCGTTCCGCTATTCGTCAGGGACTTAATCTTGCTCGCGTTCGACACGCCCGCCCCGCCGGCGATGCCGCTGGCGCCGTTTCCGCCGCTGATCGTCCCGCCCGACTGGTTGGCGAGCGTGGTGATCGGGCAGGTCAGGGCGTCAACGCCGTCGCCGCCGGGACCGCCCGAGATGCTTCCGCTGCCGGTGACGTCGATGGCTCCGCCGTTGCTCACGATGGGGCCCGGGACCGGCCCGGAGATGGTCTGGAGCGACCGCATGCAGGCCGCCCGCGCCGGCACAGAAGCGCCGAGCGTAGCGAGCGCAATCAGCGAGACGCCGACGAATAGTTCCACGCGCGAGGCGCCGCGGTGCGCAGGGGGACCGCATTTGAACGAAGCCGGGAGCCCGTTTGCTGATCTGCGGTCGATCCTCGCGCCCATGACGCCACCCTAGCCTTTCATCCCAACAAGCGGTTATGCCGCCCACAAGTGCTGTCGCAGCCCGAGCATGCCAAGGCCCTAGCGCGATGAGCGATGCGCCGGCGACGACGCGCCGGTGATCCAATATTGTGCGGTGATCCAATATTGTGTGGTCATGACGGTCGCCTCCGCGGCGCCTGCTCACCCGAACGATGTGGCTGCTTCCCCCGCCGTCCTAGCCGTAATCTCGGTTGCGGTGGTTGTAAGTCGAAAATCCGCTGGATCTCGGTCTCGTTGCCGGGAACGATCGGCCCTACAGCGGCCAAAACACAACCAATCATGATGTATCAGTTGTGTCAAGTATTCTTCATCCCGTTTTTGCCATTCCTCTAGCGAGCCTGAGCCGCATTCCGAGGGTTCCTCTACGGGATGCCGATTGTGACTTGGATGGTGTCCCGTAGCGTGGGCCCGCGCGACCGTGGGCCGCCCGGAAGACCCGCGAGTTGAATTTTCGCCCGCCAAAGCTTGCGCAACGGGTAGGCGCTAGACACTGACATCAAGACTGAACGGGTAGGCGGACGGGCCTTTGATTGCGTGCGTCAAACCACGCTACTGGTGCTGCCCTCAGCATCGAGCCTTTTCGGAGCAACAGTCAGTGCCGAAGAAGAAGACCTCAGCCCATCGCACTCCGTGGACCAAAGAGGACGTGCGCGAGCTCAAGGCGCACTCGAAAGCGCGGACGCCGCTTCCCGAGATCGCCAAGAAGATGAAACGTACCGAGAGGGCGCTGCGGCGAAAGGCGGGGATTCTCGGCATAGGTCTCGGCCATAATCGCTGAGCTTTGCTTTCGCAGCATCGCGGCGATCGCGCCGGCCGCATGGGTCGCACACGAGCCAGATGTTCGGAATGACCCCTTAGCGTAGAGTAGGAGTGTGGCGCGGTGGCTGTAGGTCGAGCATATCGGTTGGCCGCCCCTTTCGTCTGGCGGTGCCTCAGTGGCTTGACCATGGCTCCGTTTCCACACCCCCCTCATCGAACCGGACAGGCAGATTTCCTGCAGTAGTTAAGACTTAATCTGACAGTTGGTGTCATAGCTGAGGCGGAAGCCGAGGCCGGGCGCGGAGTGGTCGGGGTTCGCAGCGCCTGGCCTCGGCGTTTCGAGAGGACACCTACGATGACCAAGGAACAGAAGATTATCCGCGCCAAGGTTGGGTTGCTGGAGTTGGCCAAGCAGCTCGGCAACGTCAGCCAGGCCTGCAAGATGATGGGCTATAGCCGCGACAGCTTTTATCGTTTCAAGGAACTTTACGACGCCGGGGGCGAATTGGCGCTGCAGGAACTGACGCGGCGAAAGCCGATCCTGAAGAACCGCACGCCGCCCGAGGTCGAGGCGATCATCGTCGAGCTTTCGCTGGACCAGCCGGCTTATGGCCAAATCCGTATCGCCAACGAGCTTCGCAAACTCGGCCACTCTATTTCTCCGGCCGGCGTTCGCGGCGTCTGGCAGCGTCATGATCTTGAAACCATGAAGAAACGGCTCAAGGCGCTCGAAGCCAAGGTCGCCCAGGAAGGCCTGGTTCTGACCGAAAGCCAGCTGGCCGCGCTGGAGAAGGCCAAGAGCGAAAAGGAGGCGCATGGCGAGTTCGAGAGCGAATGTCCGGGCTATTGCGGCGCCCAGGATACGTTCTACGTCGGCAACATGAAGGGGGTTGGCCGCATCTACCAGCAGACCTTCATCGACACCTACGCCAAGGTCGCCTTCGCCAAGCTCTATGATCGCAAGACGCCCATCACCGCGGCCGATCTCGTCAACGATCGCGTCGTGCCGTTCTATGATGCGAGGGAGGTGAGGCTGTGCCGCGTGCTGACCGATCGTGGCACGGAATATTGCGGCAACCCCGAGCGCCACGAATACGAGCTTTATCTGGCGCTCGAGGATATCGACCATTCGCGCACCAAGACCAAGAGCCCGCAAACCAATGGCATCGTCGAGCGCTTCCACAAGACGGTGCTCGACGAGTTCTATCGCGTCGCCTTCCGCAAGAAGATCTACGGATCGATCGCCGAACTCCAGGGCGATCTCGATTCCTGGGTCCAGAGCTACAACGAGGAAAGGCCGCATCAGGGGCGATGGTGCTTCGGCAAGACGCCAATGCAGACCTTCCTTGACGCGACGCCCCTTGCGAAGGAGAAAATGATCGCAGCCTGATCATATCTGACAGGCAGAGCCGACCCATCTCCCGACGCTGACCGTCAGATCAAGTGCCAGCTACTACAGATTTCCTGCATCCGGCTCTCGGACAAGACCTCACGCCTTCGTCCACGGCACGTCGTGCCCAAGCCGGGTCAGACGAACGAGCCCGAAGTGCCCGTAGAGGTGCGAGAGTGGATAGCTCCCGCCCCTTCGTCGCCTGACTTTGTGCTTGAAGCGCAACCACCGGCGCAACCGCATCGCCGCGTAAGCATCGAGCGCCCGATACGCCTTGCTGAAGGCGCCTACCGAAAAGTAGTTCGCCCATCCGCGCAGCGTGCGGTTCACTTTGCCCACCAGCGTTGTGGTCTCTTGCCATGTGCATGATCGCTCGGTCAGCGCGTGGACTTTCTCGACCGCGCGCTGAATGCTCTTCTTTGATGGCCGGTAGCCGATACGAGCCTGACCGGTCTTCGCCGAGTACATCCTGCCGAACGTGTATCCCAGAAAGTCAAACTCTCCTTCCGGCACCTTGCAGATGCGCGTCTTCTCCTCGTTCACCGTCAGCTTCAGCTTGCCCATAATTTCCCGCAGTCGCTGCAAGGCTTCTTCGGCCTTGCCCCTTCTGCACAGGATCACGAGGTCGTCGGCGTAGGTCACGAGCCGCGTGCCGAGGCTTCGCTCCAGCCCGAACATCTTCCATCCCAGCACGAACCGGCGCATGTAAATGTTCGCCAGCAAGGGTGAGATCGGCGAGCCCTGCGGAATGCCGCGCCGCTTGTCCCGCGCCTCGGTCGTACGTGTCCTCCGACCTCGATCGTCGGTTTCTTCCACGGGACAATCCAGCCACATCCTGATCAGATGAAGCACGCGCCGATCGACGATGCGACGCGCAACCGACTTCAAGAGCTCGGCATGGGGAATGCTCCCGTAGTAGTCCGCGAGGTCCGCCTCCACGACTTCCGGGTGGCCACGAAACAGCAGCTCCTCCACCTCGACCACCGCCTGCTGGGCGTTGCGCCCGGGGCGGTAGGCATAGAGTTCCGAGGGAAGGTCGGCCTCGAAGATCGGCTCCAGCACCAGCATCGCGGCTAGCATGCAGACCCGATCCCGCAAGGTTGAGATGCCCAGCGGCCTGAGTTTGCCGTTGGCCTTCGGTATGAAAACGCGTCTGATTGGGTCCGGTCGGTAAGTCTCCTGCCTGAGCGCAAGCGCCAGTTCGCCCAGCCATCGCTCGACCCCGTACGCCTCGACGGCCTCGAAGTCCTGACGGTCCACGCCCGGCGCGCCCTTGTTGGAGCGGCACTGGGCGTAGGCGTGCGCCAGAATGTCCTCGCGGCTGATCTTGTCGTAGAGGGCGTAGAAGCGGTAGCCGGGTTCAGCCTTCGCTTTCGCGTGCAACGCCGTCTGCAGTTTCTGAACGCTGTCCGGAGTTGATAGGTTGCCCAATCTCCAGGTCCTTCACTACGTCTTGCGTCTGTCCTGAACTGAGGTCCCTTCCCTCCCCCCGGCGTTACCCGGCTTCCTCGGTACTACGAACCTCTCCGCCACCCATGAGCGCCCGGCCTCTCCCTCGCGGGCGTCCGGTTGATCATCCCTAACCACGCCCATGGGCTTCCCGTGTTGCGCGCGCTTTCCTTCCTGTACGTGCCGCCGCCAGTACCCCGGTGCAGCGACTGGGCGTCGTCTTCGCTCGTCTCACCCAGCCGTATCAGCCTTCCCCGAAATTGCGGTCGGGTCGGCCTGCACATCGTCCTTTTCGAGGCTTGCTCGGCGTTCACTCGGGTTGCGGCCCGCACACTCGCGCCGTCACCTATACGTGACGCGCTATACCGAAGGCTTCAGCCATTTCGTCACCTCCATGACTGCTCCGGTTGCTTCCGGCTGGAGCGTTCGCCGGGTGGGCCTCTCACCCACTGGAAAGCGCCGCCTTTCACGGCGCACGCAAATAGCGGCCGTTCACTGGCGGCTCGGCGAAAGGATCATGTCGACCCGTGGCAGAAGTTCTGGTTTCCGAACCTCACCGACCTCGAACAATGGCTGCTTTCGACGCGGCCGCCTAAGCCCATCCGGCGCCGCGCGAAAGGTCGAGTCCGTGCTGGGGGGTAAATGCCGCCCCCACGCTCTCGTGCTGGGCAGCCGGCTTAGGTGTGATCGGCGTCACTGCGCGGCATCGGAATGCGCTGCATACGGGCGCGACGCAAAGGCGGAGAGGGCGTTTCGGATTTACACATCAGCTCAACCACGGAGGAACGGCGTCACCAAGGACGCTCAGCGACCCTCGGCCGCGATGGAAGGGAAAGGCGCCTACAACCGGCATTCGTTGATCCCATCAGCTGGGGGTGCGCTCGCGTTGCCGCATCTTCAACGCGCGATCGCTGAGACGCCGCTCGGCCCTAGCGACGGCCCGATCGTCGTCGCCGACTATGGATCTTCGCAAGGGCTCAACTCGCTCGCGCCGATACGCCTCGCCGTGGAAGCGATCCGAGCCCGCGCCGGCGTCGATCGCCCGATCTTCGTGTATCATAACGATCAGCCGTCGAACGATTTCAATTCGCTTTTCGAGGTCCTCCATACGAGCCCCGATTGCTATTGCCGCGGCGACAAGAACGTCTTTCCCTGCGCGATCGGGCGGTCGTTTTACGAAAACGTCCTGCCAGCGGATTCGGTGCACGTCGGCTGGAGCTCTTATGCGGCGATGTGGATCAGCCGCGTCCCAGCGCCCATCCCTGGTCATTTCATCTTCGCCCGGACCACAGGCGCGGTTCGCGCGGCATGGGAGCGCGAGGGGGTCCAGGACTGGGAAACCTTCCTGTCCCTCCGGGGGCGAGAACTCAAGCCCGGCGGCTGCCTAGTTGTGAGCTTTCAGGAGGTTGTCCATTCGGTTTTGGCCGTGAAAGCTGATGTCGCCAAAACCTCAGTGATTCGCGGGGGACCGAATGGACACGCACAAGAATGCGCCTTTGACGCCGAAAGGTCGAGAGATGATGGTTCGCGCCGTGTTGGACTGCGGGCTGTCCAAAGCGGCCGCCGCGCGCCAGTTCAACACCACGCCCAAGACTGTCGCGAAATGGGTCCGGCGCTTCCGCGCCGAAGGCGTCGACGGTTTGCACGACCGCTCGTCAAGGCCCCTTTCATCGCCAAGCCAAACGCCGCCGGCCACATGCGCGGCGGTCGAGGCTTTGCGCAGGCAGCGCCATCCTGGCAAGCAGATCGCCGCCGAGGTCGGCGTTTCGGCGGCGACGGTCAGCCGGATCCTGCGGCGGCTCGGGCTTAACCGGCTCTCGTCCCTGGAGCCGGCCGAGCCGATCCGGCGCTATGAGCGCGCGACGCCTGGCGAGCTCATCCATATCGATATCAAGAAACTCGGCCGGATCGGCTCGGTGGGACACCGGATCACGGGGCGGCGAACAGGCGCGGTCAACCGCCACCTCGGCATTGGCTGGGAGTTTGTCCACGTCTGCATCGACGATGCATCCCGCATCGCCTTTAGTCAGGTCATGAAGGACGAAAGAAAATCCAGCGCAATCGCCTTCCTTGCGGCGGCGGTGGCCCATTACGCAAGCCTCGGCGTCAAGGTCGAGCGCGTCATGACTGACAACGGATCGTGCTATCGCTCGCGAGCCTTCGCGCAGGCGTGCAAGAAGCTTGGCCTCAAGCACATCAGAACCAAGCCTTACACGCCCAAAACGAACGGAAAGGCCGAACGCTTCATCCAGACCAGCCTACGGGAATGGGCCTATGCGCAGGCCTACAACAGCTCAGACGAACGCACCGCCGAGCTGCCCCGATGGCTCCATCGATACAATTTGTCAATCGGCTCACAAAACTGACCCCCGATCGGCGTGCAAAATTGACCCCCCTGATGTCGCACTGACGGCAGCGCTTGCCCCGGCGGAGCTGGTCGGGGTTGCGCAGCCGGGGCGAGCGCGGGGGGGTGAGGAACGATCTAGAGCTCAGGCGCGGTTCTTGAAGCGCCAACTCTCGTTGCCGGTCTCGACGATGTCACAGTGATGCGTGAGACGATCCAGGAGCGCGGTGGTCATCTTTGGGTCGCCAAAGACGCTGGGCCATTCACCGAAGGCGAGATTTGTTGTGACGATGATCGACGTGCGTTCGTAGAGACGGCTGATCAAGTGGAACAGGAGCTGGCCGCCGGACTGCGCGAACGGAAGATAGCCGAGCTCGTCGAGAACGATGAAGTCGAGCCGCGTGAGATAATCGGCGAGCCGCCCTTGACGGCCAGATCGACCCTCGGCTTCTAGCCGGTTGACGAGATCGACGGTGTTGAAAAAGCGGCCTCGCGATCCGGCGCGGATACAGCTTCGTGCGATCGCGATCGCCAGGTGGGTCTTGCCGGTGCCGGTTCCGCCAACCAGGACGACGTTGCGTTGCTGAGCAACGAACACACCGCTGGCAAGATTGCGCACCAGGTTCTCATTGATCAGCGTGTCTTTGAACGCAAAGTCGTTCACATCCTTGGCGAGCGGCAGCTTGGCGGTCGTGAGCTGGTATCGGATCGAACGCGCCTGCTTCTCCGATATCTCGGCCTTGAGCAGATCGCCGACCAGTTGCTGGGGCTCATGCTTGCGCTTGAGCGCGGTGGCGAGCGTCTCGTCGTATGCGCTTTTCATCCCATAGAGCTTCAGTTCGCCCATCATTTCGAGGACTTCGGTTCTCTCCATGGTCATGCCCTCCTGAGCTGGTCGTATCTCGCGCAGTCAGCGACCGGCGCATGTCGGAGCCTCAGCGCATCCGGGGTGAAGATGGGCGCAACAGGTCCAGGATCGCGTTGGCGCGCGAGGATGTTGATGATCACGTCGGACGAATGGACGCCCTCTGACATCGCCTGAGCGCAGGCGGCTTCCACCGCCGGCAATCCATCGGTGAGCACGGTGGCCAGGATGGCGACCATCTGGCGGTCGCCATCATCGGATTCGGCGAGCTTGCGTCGAACCCGCTCGAGCGCCGCCGGCAGCACCCAATCCTTGAACGGAGCGCCGTTGCGCAGGGCTCCAGGCTTGCGGGCCAGGACCGGAACATAGTGCCAGGGATCGTAGACTGTCTCGCCGCGACCGTAGTTGCGGGGATGCTCTGCGACGATACGCCCATCCTGGCGGACGACGATGCGATCGGCGTAGGCATGGACCTCGACTGGACGACCGACTGCGCTGGCGCTGACCGAGTATTTGTTGTTGTCGAACCGCACCAGGCACGTCTTCGACACCGAGGCTTGTTGCGCATGGAACCCGTCGAAGCGACCGCGATAAGCGATGAGCTTGGGCCGCTCTTCCTCGAAGACCTCCCATACGGTCTGCTCGGGGCGTTCGGGGTGCGGGTGGGCCTTGGCGTAGGCGATGCACCTGTCCATGAGCCAGGCGTTCAACTCATCGTACGTCTTGAACCGCAGCCGTGGCGTGAAGAAGCGCTCACGAACAAGGCCGACCTGGTTCTCCACCTGGCCTTTCTCCCAGCCTGACGCCGGCGTGCAGGCGACAGGGTCGACGAGATGGTGCGAACACATTTGCAGGAAGCGGCGATTGTATTGCCGATCCTTGCCGACGAAGATCGTGTCGACCGCCGTCTTCATGTTGTCGTAGATGCCGCGCGTGCAGGCGCCCTTGAAGAACGCAAACGCCCGATCGTGCGCGTCGAACACCATTTCCTGGGTCTCGCGCGGATAGGCGCGTACGAACATCATTCGGCTGTGGCAGAGGCGGACATGCGCGACCTTCAAGGTCGTTGTCACGCCGCTCATCACGACGATCTCGTGGCTCCAGTCGAACTGGTAGGCCTCGCCCTGCGCAAACGACAACGGAACGTAGGCGGTAGCCGACTGGCTCGAGTGCTCGCGGCTCCAGATCTTGGCGTAGCGTCGGACGGCGTCGTAGCCGCCTTCATAGCCCAGCGCCCGCAACTCCTCGAATAGCCGGATCAGCGTCAGACGTTCGCGCGCTGGCGCGTCGGCATTCTTCGTCAACATCCGATCGATGTCGGCCTTCCAGCGTCCCAACTTCGGGCGTGGCTGGACCTCTCGCTCGTAGGAAAAAGATGTCTCGCCCGAGCGTAGAATCTTCCGAACAGTATTGCGCGATATCTTCAGATCGCGGGCGATCTCCTTGATCGACTTGCCCCTGGATAAATGCTCGCGCCGTATCCGGGCGATCGTCTCCACAACCAGCATCCCCCACCGCCCGCGTCACACAAACGCGGGCAGCCGAACAGAGCGAAAACTAGGGGGTCAATTTTGGACGCCGATCCCCCCGGCTAGGGGGTCAAAATTGCACGCCGAAACACACCACAGGCAGGCGACGCGAGACGCCGGGAAGCCGCCGGCGCGATAGCGCCGCCGGTCATGGTTCGGCCCGTTCTGGAGGTCGCGGACATCCTCCGCGAGCACGGTCCCGCCTGGCGCGAGGCCAACCGCGGCCATGCGAGCCTCGACCAGCTGAAGGCGATGAGCGCAATCGAGCGCTGCCGCACGGCGGCGCTCGGCGGCCATGTCGCACGCTGCGAGAACCCGGCGTGCGGCCATACGCACGTCGCCTACAACTCGTGCCTTATGGGGAGCAATTCGTAATGGGGAGCTGACGATGGCGCCATCAGAGCCAAGCAGGGATCCGGCGCACGTGTGCTCCCCATTACCAATTGGCCCTGAGCAGAGCGATCAGCTCATCCGTCGGTCGAAAATACGGTTTGGCGAGATGGGAAGAACGAGGACGTCAACGGGTTGGAGTTTTTCGCCGAAATGGCTGTAAGGCGGAAGGCCGCCGATGTTATGGGGAGTGAAAAAAACGCGAGACAAAGCTAACCCACTTAAATCGCGGCGGACCACCTGCGCAGTCGGCCGCGGGGTCCCCATTACAATTCACTCCACATAAGGCAGGAATTGTAGGCGACGCGCGTGTGCGCGCAGTCCTCGCAACGCTCGACGTGTCCGCCGAGCGCGGCGGTGCGACAGGTCTCGATCGCCGACATCACCTTCAACTGGGCGAGGCTCACGCGCCCGGCGTTGGCCTTGCGCCACGCCGCCCCATGGGCGCGAAAGACATCGGCGACCTCGAGGCGAGGCCGCGCCACGCGGCCGCGGTCAGGCGGGGCGCGATGGCCCTGCGAGGTTGAGCCGCTCCAAGGGACTCTCGACGTCGCGGATCGTGCTGACCGCGACGCGGGTGTAGAGCGCCGTCGTCTCGAGCTTCGCGTGTCCCAACAAGACCTGGATCACGCGAATGTCGGCGCCCTGTTCGAGCAGATGCGTGGCGAAGCTGTGCCGCAGGGTATGCGGCGATACCCGCTTGGAGATGCCCGCCGCCTTCGCCGCGTTCTGCATGGCGCGGTTGATCTGGCGTTCCGTCACCGGGTTGATCGGGTTCTGGCCGGGAAAGAGCCAGACCGGCGGTCGCGCCGCGCGCCACCACTCGCGCAATAGTGCGAGCAGTTGCGGCGACAGCATCACATACCGCTCGCGCTGCCCCTTGCCTCGTTCGACCCTGAGCGTCATGCGTCCGCTGTCGATGTCGGACACTTTCAGGCGCGTGATCTCGGACACGCGAAGGCCGGCGCCGTAAGCGACGCTGAGCGCGGCCCTGTACTTGAGGCTCGGCGCGGCTTCGATGAGACGCGCCACCTCGTCCTGGCTCAGAACGGCCGGCATCTTGCGCGGCTGCTGCACCGGCGCCAGATGCCGGACGAGGTAGGGCTTTTCCAATGTGATCTTGAAGAAGAACCGCAGCGCCGTGCAGGTCTGGTTGATGGTCGTCGGGCTGATGTGTTGCTTGGCGAGATGTAATTGATAGCGGCGAAGGTCCTCGGCTGACGCCTTGTCCGGCGAACAGCCGAGGTAAGCCGTGAAGTTCTTCACGGCGCGGATGTAGTTCCTCTGGGTGTCCTCGCCGAACCGGCGCGCGGTCATGTCGTCAATATGCTGAGGAGCGAACCAGGCGCATTCCTCGCCTTGCACGAGCCCCTGCGCGATCCAGGTCTTCGCGAACTCCGTCTTGCCGAACCGCCTTCCACAGCGAAGCGCTTTGAAGCGATGAGGCCGCAAGGCCCAATAAGCCTTTAACTGCCCCAAATGCAGTCGTCCGAGCGATATGCGCCGCCCGTGGGCTCTCGAGAGAACGGACATCGCGAACTTTGTTCTCTCGATCAGTTCTCGGACGACGACCACCATTCGGCAGGCGTGGCGTCGCGCCCAGCCGCGAAGTCGGCAGTCTTCTGGCTGGCGGTCTGATCGGGGTAGTCGGCGATCCAGTTCTCAACCAGAATCGGGTCCACGCCTGGATCACCGTAACGCTCGGCGCGCGCCACGATTGTGAGCGCCAGTTCGGCTGCGCTGAGATCTCCGCTGATGGCGCGGTCGACAAGCATCTTTAGGCTCAGTTCGCGATAGGTGGCGACCTTGGTTCTGCCCCGCTCCCGATATTCGATCGGCGAGTTGAGCACGGCTTTGATGCGCTCGGCGAGCGGGGTCGGCTTGCGCTTCGGACGTCCTTTTGCGTTGCCGGAGACGCCGGCGCGAAAGCGCCCGCTCAGAGGCGGCTTGCCGTAGCCGACCTCGTAACTAGCCATCGCTGCTCCTCGCAGAGCCTTCGGCGACAGCCCGCGTATAATCGCTTTCGACGAATCGGACTTCTGTCGACCTGTCTGAACGGCTGTGGGCGAACTCCTGATACTTCAAGAGCGCCTGCCATGCTCGGGGATTGCCGGACATGGCTTTTTGCATGAGCTGAAGCACGATCGCCTCCGTTGCGGTGACCCGCGCTGGCTCGCCGCTCACGCTTATGGGAACTCGGCGGGCCAAGAGGCGATCCATGATTTCAGGCGTGCTTTCCTGGCGGACAGGTCCACGCCGACGCCTACCCCGACCTCGACCCTTCGCTCGGTGGCCGCGCTTGATCGGCGGTTCATTGGAGCCCGGTCCCACGGCTGCTAGATCCCACCATCTTTGGAATGTCGTTCGGCGCACATCTCCTCAAAGGTCTTGCCGCTCGCATGAACCGCCGTCTGTTTCGTCATGCGTTGCCAGCGCCCTATTGCGGTATCCACATGGCCTGGATCGAGTTCGATCGCATAGCCGCGTCGTCCGGTCCGTTCGGCGGCGAGAATAGTCGTGCCGCTGCCGCAAAAGGGATCGAGAACGATGTCGCCGCGCTGCGTCACGTCGAGGATGGCGTCGCCGTGTCGAGTGCCGGTCAATCCCGGCCCCTCACTGACGCGAGCCCCGGATCGGAGCGATCGTCGGGGCGAAGGGTTCACCCGCAGCGCCTCAGCGTTCGCGGACGTCCACACACATGCTCTCTTTCGAACCGAAAGCCAGTCTTTTCTTGGAGCGCGAGCGCTGGGATCAGTGTGACTGGCGCTGAGTGTGATCTCGCCGTCCTGCGCTCCAAGCCGACGAGCTGGGGCCACCAGCCGCCTGTCGTCGATCAGGTCGATCCGACGCGCGTTGATCAACGGCAGAGGCGTTGTCACGGCACCGGCCGCTTGCCGGCGCTTTTGACGCGCGGTAGCCAAGCGGATGCAGAAAATCAGCTACGCGGGCTATCGGTTCCCGTTTGAGGTCATTCACCAGGCGATTTGGCTGTACCTCCGGTTCACG
The DNA here is from genome assembly GCA_963782255.1 of uncultured Alphaproteobacteria bacterium. Lineage (GTDB taxonomy): Bacteria > Pseudomonadota > Alphaproteobacteria > Rhizobiales > Beijerinckiaceae > Roseiarcus. The sequence continues at coordinate 184,482 of CAWAIS010000002.1, forward strand.
CTCAGCTTCCGCGACGTCGAAGACTTGCTCGCCGAGCGCGGGATTATGGTCTCTTACGAGACCGTCCGGCGGCGGGTGAATCATTTCGGACCCATCGTCGCAGCCGACTTGCGCAAGCGTCGCCCGAAGCCGCATTCGACTTGGCATCTGGACGAGGTCTCTCTGAAAATCGGCGGCCGGATGGTCTATCTCTGGCGCGCAGTCGACGCCGGATTACGGAACAGACCCGAACCTCGCTGCAGGACTGGTTGAACGTGCGCCCCACGGACCGAGGCCCCTACGTCTTTCCGAGCCGCGTCCACAACCAGCCCCATCTGACGGCTCGCCAATACGCGCGCATAGTGCATGGCTGGATCGAGGGCGCCGGAATGGACAGCAGCGCCTACGGCACGCATTCGATGCGCCGCACTAAGGCGGCGCAGATCTACCGCAAGACCGGCAATCTGCGAGCGGTTCAGTTGCTTCTCGGACACACGAAGATCGAGAGCACCGTCCGGTATCTCGGGATCGAGGTCGATGATGCCCTGGCTTTGTCTGAGCAAGTCGAGCTCTGACGGACAGCCTGGCCTCGCGGGGTGCGTCGCAAACGTGCCCGCGGGGCGTCGTTCCCTCAATGCGTACTGTCGACCCGTTGCAGACCTGGCCGATCAGCGCTCTACGGTCGGTAAGCGGCGATAACCGGCTGTCGGGACTACGGAAGCCATGCGCCACGACCGACCGTTTCTGAAAGAAGTTCGAACGCGTCAGCTCGACCCGGCGCGCAACATTCGTTCCAAGCAATCGCATGTCGCGAATCGATGTGAAGCGGACGTTGCGGATCACGGCCGTAGAGGTGACACCGGATAATTACGGTATTCAGGTGGTGACACTGCGCGTGTTCGTCCTCATAAAATTGCGCGAAAGGAAACCCGAGGCCGGCCCTCGCGCCTTTGTGTCCACGGTCTACTATCCGCCACGCTATCTTGGTTTGAAAGTCATTTCGTCGAGAACCTTCCCCTCGGCATCCTCAACCCATGCCTCGCGCCCCATTTTGCGCTGATCCTCCAGGTTCTCGAAGACCTGACGCGGTTCAACGCAAGGGATACAATTGAGCGATCCATCCGCGGTCTCGCTTTTCACGTAGAATGACATTGCCGTGGCAGTCATCAAAGCACTCCGGACAAAACAGGCGATTGAGCTGGACCCCGGATTTGGGACCACTGGCTAAGGTGTGAATGACCTGCTCTGTCGCAACCGATGGAGCGAGAAATGACGAAGTCACGCAAGAAGTTTGATGCGGCGTTCAAGGCGAAGATTGCGCTCGAGGCGCTGCGCGAGGATGCGACGGTTCTGGAACTGGCGAAGCGGCACGGGGTGCATCCGAACCAGATTTATGCCTGGAAGAAGCAGGTTCTCGACAATGCGGTGAGCCTTTTCGCGCGAGGGGCGAGCGGTTCGGGGGATGGCGAGGAGGAGCGCGAGCGCGAGACGGCCAAGCTCTACGCCAAGATCGGCCAACTGACGGTCGAACGGGATTTCTTGGCCAGGAGGCCAGGGCGATGAGCGCGCCCGATCGAAGAGCGATGGTCGAACGGCCTGGCAAGGACCTGTCGGTGCGCCGCCAATGCGCGCTTGTGGGCGTGGCGCGCTCGGGGGTCTACCGCCCCAAGCCCGTCGCCGAGGCGGACGATCTGGCGGTGATGCGCCGCATCGACGAACTGCATCTCGAACTTCCGTTCTACGGCTCGCGGCGAATAACCTTCGAACTCAACAAGGAAGGCCGCGGGGTCAACCGCAAGCGAGTGCGGCGGCTGATGCGGGTGATGGGGATCGAGGCGCTGGTTCCGCGCCCCGGCACGAGCAAAGCCGCGCCCGGGCACAAGATATACCCCTACCTGCTGCGCGGCCTGAAGATTGTCGAGCCGAACCACGTGTGGGCGGCCGACGTGACCTACATCCCGATGGCGTGCGGCTTCCTCTATCTGGTGGCGATCATCGACTGGGCCAGCCGGGCGGTTCTGGCATGGCGGCTGTCGAACACCAACGATGCGAGCTTCTGCGCGGCGGCGCTGGAGGAGGCGCTGATTCGGTTCGGAAAGCCGCGGATTTTCAATACCGATCAGGGCTCCACTTTCACCGCCGAGGCTTTCACCAGCAAGCTTGTGACGGCCGGCGTCGTGATTTCGATGGACGGACGCGGCCGCTTCATGGACAACATTTTCATCGAACGGCTGTGGCGCTCGATCAAGTATGAAGAAGTGCATCTGAAAGCCTACGCCGATGGCTGCGAGGCGCGGTCCGGCATCAGTTCCTGGATGAACCTCTACAATTTTCGGCGCCCTCACCAGGCGATGAACAACCAGATGCCGATGGCGGTGTGGCGCGCCGGCATGGACAAAATCGAGGCGGCGGCGAGGGCTGTGGATATGCCGCTTCGCTTGGACAACGCAACCGCGTTGCCCACATACCCACAGCAGAGACAGACGCAGCAAGAAGCGGCTTGACTTTTTGAAGGACAAGGGCAGGCGAGATTACACCTTAAATTCAGCGACCCGTGGTCCCACCAACGGGGTCCAGTTCAGATCCCGCCATGGAACTTCGACGCGGTCGCAACGCTCCTGTGACTGGCCTGCACGCGCGGGCGATGTGACCTCGCTGTGGAAACCCTCGTGTCATCTCGATCTTCGAGCCGGCTGGAGTGGCCGGGCCGGCGTGAGCGCCGGTGGGAAGCGACGACAGCATGCTACAGGGCGAGAAGCTTGATCAGCTTCGACCGAGCACGGCTCAGGCGACTCCTGATCGTTCCAATCTCCACCTCGCAGATTGCGGCCGCTTCTTCATATGTATGGCCGCTCGCGCCCACGAGTATTAGGACTTCCCGCTGCTCCGCCGGAAGCTTGGCCAATGCTTTCCGAAAGTCCTGCAGATCGAGATGCCCTTCCTGATCGCCCGAGACCGTGAGACGACGCGCATTCAGGCCGTCATCGTCCTGCACCTCGCGGGCGCGCTTGCGAAAACTGGAATAAAAGGCGTTCCGCAAGATCGTTAGCAACCAAGCCCTCAGATTTGTCCCGACTCGAAATTGATCTGATTTGCTCCATGCGCGCAGAAGCGTTTCTTGCACGAGGTCATCGGCGGCCGTTATCGACCCGGAAAGAGAAATCGCGAACGCGCGCAGATGCTTAATTTCGGCGATGAGGCCGTCCCCAAAAACATCCGACGGCCGTGTTTCCGCCATTCGGCTTGCAGCGCTTCTCGACTGGAAAGCGATCGTGGAATCTTCCAAACTCGCGTGCATGACATACCCTCCTTAAACATCGGCGGCGTGCGGTCCCGGCTCGCTGCCAGCGAGGGGCCAACCTAGTCGGACGGAATCGTGAAGGGGAGGATCGGAAACTACTCAGAACAGCTGTCGGACCGCGCTGATTTCGACCGCCGACGGCAGCCACGGGACTTGCTGGACGAAAAGCTGGCCAAGCGTCATTTCGTCGAGAACCTTTCCTCCCGCATCCTCGACCCGTGCCTTGCGCCCCAATTTGCGTTGATCCTCCAGGTTCTCAAAGACCTGACGCGGTTCAAAGCAAGGGGTACAATTGAGCGACCCATCCGCGGGGCTCTCGCGCTGCTTGGCGGCAACGCAACCCTGCCGTTGGAGAGTAGGTAATTTCCGAGCCTATGATGGCGTCGATTTCCGGACGATAGTCGCCGCAGTCAGGCCGACGCGGAAAATCTGTCGCGCGTCGCGTCGAAAACTCTGAGGAGGTATCCATGGACACGAATACATTATTGATCGTCCTCGTCGTGATACTCTTGTTCGGCGGATTCGGCTTTTACGGGCGGGGACGTTGGTTCTGAACCGACGCCACGCTCGACTGCAGAGAATAGATTTCACGGTAGTGCGCCATGTCTCTTTTAGGAATCATCCTGGTCGTCATCGTGATCGCGCTGCTCTTTGGCGGACTGGGGGGAGGCAGCGTCGTCCCCTATTGGGGATACGGCTACGGATTTGGCCACGGCGGAGTAGGCCTGCTTGGCATCATCCTGATTGTCCTCGTTGTCCTGTTGCTCATGGGCCGCCTATAGGCCGGGCTGAAGCTCACCGAAGAGCAAGCCAAGAACTGGCCCGCCTTCGAGTTGGCGGTCCGCGACGCAGCCAAGGCGAAAGCGGATAGATGGCGTCAGGCGCGAGAACTGATTGAGCGCGGGAACGCCCGTCGCCGATCGAGCGCATGAGCACTATGGCCGACCATCTTGAGAAAAGCGGGGCGGAACTCAGGACGGTCGTCGATGCGGCGAAGCCTTCATATGATAGCCTCACCGACGCGCAAAAGCAGGATTTTGGTCCGGATGCGCGAATTCAAGCCGCATCGCTCACCCTAGCCGTCGCATGTTGCCGAAGCAAAGCCGCCTTCCTGGAAACGTCAAATGGACATCGATTGATTTCCATCAATAACCGAGGCCAGTGATAGCGGTATCCAATTTGTGCAACCGGGCGGGATGATTGATCAATATGCAATCGCGCGCGGTCGTTTGCGGACTACAGAGGAGAAAGTCATGGACAAGGATCGTGTCGCGGGATCGGCGAAGCAGGTCAAGGGCGCGGTAAAGGAGGCAGTCGGCAAGGTGGTCGGCAACTCCAAATTGGAGGCGGAGGGCAAGGCTGACAAGGCCGAAGGGAAAGTGCAAAATGCCATTGGCGGCTTGAAAGACGCTGTACGGGACGCCGTGAAGAAGTAGTTGATTCAGAGGCCGTTTCGAAGAAGACGCTGAGTGGCGTCTCGCTTTCAAGCGAAACCAAGAGGGAGGATTAGCGTGAAGAAAACATTGTTGCTTGCCAGCGCGGCAATGATGGGGCTGGTTTTTCTCGCCGCACCCGTAAATGCGCAAGGGGTTTCGCAGACGGTGCCGATCGCCAAGGTCGATGTGCAAACGGTGGCGGCGGGCTATCGGGCGTCCAAGGTCATCGGCAGCAACGTCCTCAACGATGCAAACGAAACGATCGGCAAGATTGACGACCTTCTTGTGACACGCGACGGCAAGGAGCCGTACGCGGTTCTATCGATCGGTGGATTCCTCGGAATGGGCACCCACTTGGTGGTCGTGCGGTATGACAGCCTCAGGTTCGACCCCGACAACAAGATCGTGCTGCCGGGTGGGACGAAGGACGGGCTTAGGATGCTGCCTGCGTTCGAATACGCTAAACAGTGATCGTCGGTTCATAGGCCCCGCCCACGACGATCGCAAAATGTCGGTTCGAAATAGCGTCGCCGGGTTCCCGATCCGGCTTCCTCGCGGTGCAGTAATGCTGGCCTTCGCCCTCGGCTCGTTGAAGGCATACGATTTCGACACCGCCAGCAACGCGCTTGCCATGACGCCGAGCGTGCCGTTGGTCAGGGGGGCTTCACCCGCTTCGCATGGAGATCTTCGGAAAATATAGCATCGAGATGGTTTTGAATGAATTCAACGCGCTTGGTCGGACGGTTCATGGTTCCGGCGCATCGTGAGGTGATTCCATATCCTCATGATCTCGCTGCCAAATTGGGCCTACATGAGTCCTTCACCAAAAGCAGGGTTTCACGAGGTTCCGTGTCGCTCCTCCTGCACCTACTGCTTCTCGCGGCCATGCTGTTCCACGTGGTGACCTGGTTCCAGACCCTGCCGAAGACCATGCCAAAGCTGATCGTCGACGGCAAACAGGTCCCGCCTCAAACGATCACGCAGATCGCGACGCTTTTCGCCGGAGCCTGCTCGCTCGTCCTCATTGTCCTCACGATATGGGTAGCCCGATGAGCGACGCCGTTCAGACGCAGCGCAGCATTCCCGGAAAGCGCAGCATTTCCCCGATTTTCTGGCTGCTCTTCGGCGCGGGCGGCATGCTGTCGGCGCTGTTCGGGCCGGCGCTCATCCTCATCACCGGCCTCATGGCGCCGACGGGGATCGGCCTGCCGGCAAGCTTCGAATCCTATAGCCATGCGCTCGCTTTCGCGCAAAACCCGCTCGGCAAGCTGATCGTTCTCGCGGTCATCGCCCTGTTCTTCTGGCACGGCGCCGAACGGCTTTTTCTCACGCTGAAAGACATGAAGGCCGGGCCGCTGCTCGTACTGAAGCTCGCGACCTACGGTGTCGCCGCACTGGTGACGCTGGCCACTTTCGCGGTGCTCCTTTCGATCGGGTTTTGACTGGACTTCGACTTCAGTGCGGCCGGGGTTCTAGCGCGGCCCCGCGCCTCCATCATCCGCAGGTTTTCGAAGCCCGCCGCCTTCTTCTTCGGGCGTCCCCTACAGGGAACGGAAGCCGGCTCATGATATTCTCAGCTGCGGACAGCTTGATGCGTGCGGCGTCGCCAGCGGCGACGCCCTGTCGAAAAGGGCGCGGACGATCCGGTCGGACGCTGCTACCGGGGACAGCGCGCCGGCGAGAACCTGCTCCGCGGCCTGGTTTGCTACCGCGCATACCTCGGGACTTTCGCGCAACATGTCGTGAATTTGCTGGTCCACCAGCGTCCACATCCATTTGGCGTTCTGCTCGCTGCGCCGCTGCTTCAGGTAACCCGACCGCTCGCGCTCGGCCGTGCGGTCGCAGATGATCCTCCAGATCTCGTCCACCCCCTCGCCTTCCAGCGCGCTGCAGGTGACGACCGGCGCGATACCCTGCTCGGGATTGGCTAGGAGGTTCATGGCGAATGCGTACTTTGCCGCGGCCTGCTTGGCGCGAACGACATTGTCGCCATCGGCCTTGGTGACGGCGATCAGATCGACGACCTCCAGCAGGCCGCGCTTGATGCCCTGTAGTTCGTCGCCGGCGCCGGCCACCATTAGCACCATCAGGAAATCGGTCATTTCCGCGACCGTCGCTTCGGACTGGCCGACGCCCACCGTCTCGATCAGCACGATGTCATAGCCGGCGGCCTCGCAGAGCAGCATGGTCTCACGCGTCTGCCGGGCGACGCCGCCAAGCAGGAGGCCACTGGGCGAGGGCCGGATGAAGGCGTTGGGATCGGCGGCGAGCCTGACCATGCGTGTCTTGTCGCCGAGCAGACTGCCGCCCGAACGCGCGCTGGACGGGTCGATAGACAGCACTGCCACACGGTGGCCGTGCGCCGTGAGGAAGCTGCCGAAGCAGTCAATCAGCGCGCTCTTGCCCGCGCCCGGCACGCCGGTCATCCCGATCCGCATCGACTTGCTGGTACGCGGCAGCACGCGGTTGACCAACTCCCGCGCCATCTGCTGATCATCGGGCCGCGAGGACTCGATCAGCGTAATGGCGCGGGCGAGCACCCCGCGATCACACACAAGGAGGCCCTGCAGGCAGTCGTCGACTGTCAGGCGGGGCGGCGATCGATCTGCCTTTTCACGACCTGGCGCCCAGTTGCCGCCCATCCCCGTTCTCCTCCGCGGGTGGCTCAGGCGCCCTTGTCGCGGTTCCGTTGGAGCAGAACGTCGAGGATCCTGGTCGCGGACTCGGAGATCACCGTCCCGGGGCCGAAGATCGCGTCGATGCCCTTGGCATAGAGCTCGTTATAGTCTTGCGGCGGAATCACGCCTCCGGCAATGACCAGAATGTCGCCTCGGCCGCACTTCACCAGGGCCTGCTTGAGTTCCGGCACGAGCGTGAGATGCCCGCCCGCCAGCGTGCTGACGCCAATCACATGTACGTCATTATCCGCCGCCTCCTGCGCCGCTTCCTTGGGCGTCTGGAACATCGGCCCGACATCCACGTCGAAGCCGAGATCGGCGAACGCGGAGGCCACCACCTGCTGACCCCGATCGTGCCCGTCCTGACCCAGCTTGGCGACCAGGATGCGCGGACGCCGCCCTTCCAACTTGACGAAAGTCGCGACCCTGTCACGCACCCGCTTGATGCCGCTCGCCGTTTCCCCCACCTGCTTCGCATACACGCCCGTTGAGAGCTGCGGGGTCTGCTGGTAGCGGCCATACACCTTTTCCAGAGCGAGGCTGATCTCGCCCACGCTGGCCTTGAGCCGCACCGCCTTGATCGACAGGTCGAGCAGATTGCCTTGTCCGGCGCCCGCGCATTCGGTCAACGCGCCCAGCGCGGCATCCACCGCCTGCTGATCGCGCTGCGCCCGCAGTTCCTTCAACCGTTTGATCTGGGACTCGCGCACGGCGGTGTTGTCGATCTTCAGCACATTGACCGGGTCGTCCGTCGCCGGCTGGTACCTATTCAGTCCGACGATGGTCTGCCGCCCGCTATCGATCATCGCCTGGGTGTGCGCCGCCGCGGCGGCGATACGCATCTTGGGCAGACCGGCCTCAATCGCCTTGGTCATTCCGCCATGCTCCTCGCATTCGACGATATGCGCCCAGGCCTTGCGCGCCAGCTCGGCAGTCAGCGCTTCCACATAGTAGCTGCCGCCCCAGGGATCGATGACCTGGTCGGTGTCGGTTTCCTCCTGCAGGAAGAGTTGGTTGTTGCGGGCGATGCTGGCAGTGAACGCCGCCGGCAGGGCGAGCGCCTCGTCCAGCGAGTTGGTGTGCAGGCTTTGCGTCTGGCCCTCGGTGGCGGCCATCGCCTCGACGCAGGTGCGAGCGACATTGTTGTAGACGTCCTGCGCAGTCAGGCTCCAGCCGCTGGTCTGGCTGTGGGTGCGCAGCGACAGGCTTTTGGAGTTCTTGGGGTCGAACATCTTGACGATCTTCGCCCAAAGCATACGGGCCGCCCGCATCTTGGCGACCTCCATCATGACGTTTACGCCGATCGACCAGAAGAACGACAGGCGTGGCGCGAAATCGTCGATCGACATGCCGGTCGCCAGACCGGTGCGAAGATATTCCAGCCCGTCCGCCAACGTGTAACCCAGTTCCAGATCGGCGGTCGCGCCTGCCTCCTGCATATGATAGCCGGAGATGCTGATGCTGTTGAACAACGGCATGTTCTTGCTGCAATAGCTGAAGATGTCCCCGACGATGCGCATGCTGGGCGTGGGCGGATAGATATAGGTGTTGCGGACCATGAACTCCTTCAGGATGTCGTTCTGGATGGTCCCGGTCAGCTTCTCCTGCTGGACGCCCTGCTCCTCCGCGGCGATGACGTACATCGCCAGGATAGGCAGCACGGCGCCGTTCATCGTCATCGAGACGCTGATCTGATCGAGCGGCAGGCCGTCGAACAGGATGCGCATGTCGAGGATGCTGTCGATGGCCACCCCAGCCATCCCGACATCGCCCAGCACGCGCGGGTTGTCGCTGTCGTAGCCACGATGGGTCGGCAGGTCGAAGGCGATACTGAGGCCCTTCTGACCCATCGCCATGTTGCGCTTGAAGAAGGCGTTGGAAGCCTCGGCGGTAGAGAATCCGGCGTATTGCCGGACCGTCCACGGGCGCGTCACATACATTGAGCTGTATGGGCCGCGGACGAAGGGCGGGAAGCCCGGGAAAGTGTCGAGATGATCGCACTCCGCACGATCAGCGCCGGTATAGAGCGGCTTGATCCCGATGCCTTCGGCGGTCTGCCAGGTCAAGTCGACTAGCGGCTTCTGCGCGGCGTGCTCGGCATTGTCCCGCCACTCCTGCAGGCTGGCCTTGGCGCGCTTCTGCGCGAACGGGATTTCGGCGAAGTTGGGGATGCCGGTCATGACTGGGCTTCTTCCTCACGAAGGAGGGACCACAAGGTGTCGAGGACATTGCAGCGGACATAGATGAACCGGTCGACGCCGGTGGCGCGATAAGCGGCCTCGGACTGCCCCGGATTGCCGGCGAGGATCACGGTGCGCGCTCCGGCCGCTTTCAGCTTCGGCACCAGCTCCGCCACCACCGCGGCGTATTGCTTGTCGGTGGAGCAGATCACCGCGATCCTGGCGCCGCTCGCCGCAAATGCTGCAGCCGCTTCGACAGCATCGGCCTTCGCCTCGCGGCTGAGCACCTCGAAGCCTCCCGCCTCGAAGAAGTCGCTGGCGTAGTTCTTCCTCGCCACCTGCTCGGCGATGCTGCCAACACCGGCCAGATAGACTCGCGGACGGTGGCCGTGAGCGCTCTCGAAGACGTCGGCGGCATCGCGCAATTCCTCGAACGCTTTGTCGTAGGGATGCACGGCAAGGGGCGCCACGACGGTCGGCTGGGCGCTGGCCGGCGCAAGCTCTTCGGCGATCTGGCCGAGCGTGGCGCCGGCCTCTGCGGCGATGATCGCGGCTGCCGTCAGCAGGCCGCTCCCGGCTGGCGCGCCGGCCAACGCATCGAGCGCCGCGGGGCGTCCATGCTGGCGTCGCCAGCTCGCAAGCCGCTGCGCCGCGGCCATGGCGAGCTGTCGATAGTTCGGCAGCTCCTGCTCGGAGCGCTTTTCGGTCAGCGAAGGGTGCTCGCTGATGCCGGTCACCACGACCTTGCGCACCGCGATGTCCTTCTCGCGCGCTGCCTGGGCAGGTTTGATCTGCTCCCGCACCCAACCGCTGGCGAAGGCCTTGATCATGCCGCCTTGCGCTTCAATCTTCTGGAGCAGCGACCAGGCGCTCTTGGCGACTTCGTTGGTATACCACTCGATGAACCAGGAGCCTCCGGCCGGATCAACCACCTGCGCCAGATGGCATTCCTTCGCGAGGATGTGTTGCGTATTGCGCGCATTGCGGCGGCTGGCCTCGGTAGGCAGGCCCGTAGGAGCGTCAAACGGCGTGGTGGTGATGACGTCGGCATCGGCCACCGCGCCCGCGTAGCAAGCCACCGTGTTGCGCAGGATGTTGAGCAACTGATTGCGCGAGGTCAGCACGCGACGGCCGGTAGAGACGCGCAGGAACATCCTCTGAGCATCGGCGCTGCCGCCGCACGCCTCGATCACGTCGGCCCAGAGCTTGCGCGCGGCGCGGATTTTCGCGATGGCGAGATAGAAGCGGCAGCCGAGCGCCATGCTGAAAGTGATCTGGCGCGCCGCTGTCTCCAGATCGAGCCCGGCGGCGGTCAGCACCCGCAGATAGTCGAGCCCGGTGGCCACTGCGAATGCGACATCGGAGACGGCAGACGCCCCGGCGTTGTGGTACGGCGTCGAGCAGACCTCGACCGCGGTCATGCGAGGTGCGTTCCGGGCGGTCCAGGCGGCCAGGTCGGCCATCTGCTGCAACGCGGTATCCAGCGGCGCCGGCAGATGGCCGTCGCGGGCGAGCACTCGCAGCGGATCGGCGTTGAACCCGCCGAGCAGCTTGGCGAGCGGCACGCCGGCTTTCCTGGCGGCGGCGACATAAAGGCTGGCCGCGGGTATGAAGGCCGCGCCGGAATCGAAGTGGAAGCCCGCAATGTTGAGCTTCACTCCCTGAACGAGACGCTCGATGTCGGCGACGGAGGAAACGCTGACGCCATCGCGCCCAGTCAGATCCGCAGCGCGGCGGTCATCGGCATCGAGGCCCTGCATGGCCGCGCCGTCGAGCCGCAGCTCTATGGAGGTCACGCCGCCGTCAAGATCCTCGATGACCTCCGCGTTGGCGACGGCCATATTGGGATGGGCGTGTTCCTGGCGGACGTCCCAGCCGGTCAGCGCCTTCCCCAGCGGCCGCGCGCCGCGAACGAACGGCGGATAGCCCGGCAGGCCGCCTGGATCGTCGGCGGTCGGGAAAATCTCCTCGGTATAGAGACCTTGCAACTCGATGCCTTCGTAGCTGCGGGAAAACATCCGCTTCTCGAAGGGGGCGCCCTTAAGGTCCGCTTCGACCTGCTTTCGCCACATCGCGTAATCGATTTTAGGGAAGTCGGATCCGAGCTGGAACTCTTTCGCAATCGAGACCACACCGTATCTCCTTGTTGGTCCGAAATAGTCACCGTGATCGGGCAGCGATTTCACCCGGCTGTAGACGGCGACACGAACCCGGACGTTTCCATCAACATCAACATTGCAGTCAGCTCCTGTTGGGCTTCGGGATTGATCTCGGCCAATCGAAGGGCCCAATAGTAATGCCAAAGACTTGAACGAGCCGCTCGTTGGCGATTGAACTCTTTTGTTTGATCTTGCCGAGAACTTGGAACCCAATCTCGTTTATGCAGTTCAGGAGACAAGCCAGAGAAAACCGAGGATGAATTGCGGCAACACGATGCGCAGGCACATGGTCAGCGGGTAAACGGCTGCATATCCGGTGGATTGCGCCCTCGACGGATTGAGCCCGTTGGCAAAGGCCAGGGCCGGCGGCAGTCGCGTTGCCCGCCAGCACGCCGCACAGGCTCAGGCAGTTGACCTTGACGATGCCGCGCGCCACCAGTCCGACCAGGCAAATCGGGATGAAGGTGATCAACGCGGCACACCCCATCCACAGCAGCCCATGGCCGTTCAGCAAGGTGGCGACTAAGCTCTTGCCGGCGTAGATGCCGACACAGGCCATGAACAACGACACGCCACGTTCGCGGACAGTGTCGATGGTGTCCGGCGGCATGTTCCAGTGCAGCGGCCCGATGGTGCCGATGCGTGCGAGGACAATCGCGACCACCACCGGACCGCCAGCCAGGCCCAGCGACAAAGGAGCCGGCACGCCGGGGATAAAGACCGGGATGCTGCCCAGCGGCACGCCGAGAGCGATGCCCACGAAGATCGGGATGATCTGGCTGTGCTGGAGCGCGCTGGTCTGGTTGCCGACGATCGCTTCCACCTGCCTCAGCCGGTCTTCCCCGACGCAGGTGATATGGTCGCCGAACTGCAGCTTCACGCCAGTGCGACATGCCGGTGACGCGCCCAAGAGTATTCGGCAAGCATATTGCCGATCTGCATATCCATCACCTTTATGGTGTGACGATCGCTCGGCGCAAGGGGGCCCGACGATCCACACCGCATCGCGAAAGGCCGCGTATCGATCCTCACCCGCAATCAGCCGATCGCGCGCCGCGAACTTCAGCTGCATGCTATCCGAAAAGCTGATGACCATGATCAGCGGCGTCATCACGTTGAGAAACATGTTGAGCCGGCGGCGCGCCGCCGCCGCGTGTCGTTCATGATCGCAAAATCGAGCCAGCCGAGCGCTCCGAGCGATAGGAGGATCGCAAGGAGCCGCACCGGCTATCGCCCGTTCGAAGCGGAACTGCATCGGGAGCGAGGCGAAATCCTGCTGAAGCGCAGAAAGGCTTCCCTCCGCAGGCGCGGAATTGGCGGGATCGCGCTCGGCCGTCGCCAGCGCTTCGTCGATGAGGGCGACGGCGCGGTCGGGATCGCCCGCCCGGGCCTCGGACTCGGCCAGCGCAATCTTCAACAGCCCGTCGCAATACAGGACGTTTTGTTCGCGCAGCATCTCTGCGCAGCGGCGCCTGCAGCGGTCGCCCAACCCTCGAGAAACGCGCCGAACGCGCGAAACATGGTCAGGCTCTTGCTCGCGCGCGAGGCGCGGCGCGGTCGACCACGGGCTCGAGGATATGCGCGGACCAGTTCGAACGCGTGCGCCGTAGCTCGCGCGTGGTCGCCACGCATCAATTCGAACATGGCCGTGTGCATTTTCCCGTACGCGAAGCGTGCCGGTATACGTGACGCCCGCGATCCGAATATGGGCGCTGTCAACGAGCAAAATCGCGCGCGCAACGTCGCCCAGCGGCCAAAGAGTTATTGCGAGATAGAGCATTGCGCCCGCGCCGGCGTTATGCCCGAAGCGAAAGGCCAGATCGTCGTCACGGCCGGGTTGGGCCCGGGCGAGCGCGCTCTCAAAGTGATCCCGCGCCTCGCGATACTCACGGCGAACCAGCAAGTGACCCCTACGAGGCGATGCGCCAACGCCGGCCTCGGAATCGGGTCTCGCCTCGACGTCGCTGAGGAAGGCCGCAGCGTGCGCCCGCATCGATGGCAGCTCGCCCCGCACGTAGCTGATGGAATACAAACCGTAGTCGAACTCCACGCCGGCCTCAGGCGTGACCGACACGGTGGTCGGCATCATCGATCTCTCGAAGGAGCCCGCCCACATCGAAGGCCGCCTGCTGCGCCTGCGCTAGCTGGTCGTTCAGCCCGGCGGAGTCGTCCTCTGGCACACCCATCACGATCGACCCGCCATCATCGTGATCACAAAGGGCACGATCGTTGAATACGCCAGCACCTGTTCCGTTCCCATCGTCCACGGACCCGGGGACATGTCGGTCGAAAACCCACACGACCGCGCACTGGTGGCGTAACGAAACGAAGGAACCGGTCGAACTGTTTTCGGCGGACCTCTTCCCCGAGCAGATGATGCACTCGGACGAACAACACAAGATGCGAGGCTGTCGGCGAACCGCCCTCCGCCGCGCTTAATCCCGGCTTCGCAGCCCCCTGTAACAAAGCAACCGCTCCGTTCGTATCGTCGTGGCCGGGGCTTCGACCGCGCCGACCAACCGACCCAATCGCGGCGAACCGTCCCCGCGCCAGCAACCGCGTGCGCGCGCCCGCGATTCTGATGAGGAGGCAGACCAGGAAGAGGCAGACATGCAAACGAACCCCATGCAGATGACCGAAAAACCGCTCGATCTTTCCAAGGCGCACGCGCAAGCCGCAGGCCAAGTCGCGCGGGTGATGACCGCGTGCGTTAGCGCCATGCTCGAAGCTTCGGCGGCGTTCGCCAAGTCCAGCGCCGAGCGCAATATCGCGATGGCCGCCACCCTGATGTCCGCGAAGTCGGCGGAATCGACCGCTGACCTCAATAGGGCCTTCGTTCGCGATTCGCTGCACGCCGCGGTCGTGATGGCGACGCGGATCGCCGACGCTTGCACCGATGCGGCCAAGCAATCCGGCGCGCTCGCGGCTCAATTGATGGAAGCCGCGACCACGTCCGGCCCCCTATCCGAGAAGACCAGCCCGCGAGGCTCTCCGGATCAACCCTCAACCTGAGGAGAAGCCTGACCGCCTGGGCCACTGCGCGGCAGGCGCCCGAATGCGTTCCGCCGCTGCGGCTTCCCGAGGCCCCTGTAACAGCGCAACCCCTCAATTCGCATCGTCGCGGGCGGCACGCTGACCGGCGACGGACAATCAACTTGATCGCGGCGAACCATCCCGCGCGCGCCGCGCGCGCCCGCGATTGTGACGAGGAGACTGACATGGCGACGGCTGCGCTTTCGGCGCCCGGGTTGGGCGACGCCCTCAGCGCCGCCGATCGCACCGGGCCGGCGCTCGCGACGCTCGCCAGCACGGCGGATCGCGCGCCGCAAAGAGCCGACGGGGAACCCGCTCCGGATCGAGGCGTCGCGGATTCCACGCGCGGTCCAGGGCGACGCGAACGCGTCGTCATCATCGGCGCCGGCTTCGGCGGACTGTCCGCCGCCAAGGCGCTCGCCAAGGCGCCGGTCGATGTCACCGTGATCGACCGGCACAATTATCATCTGTTTCAGCCGCTACTCTATCAAGTCGCGACCACGGGCCTCTCGCCGGCCGACATCGCTTCGCCGATCCGCAGCGTCCTGAGCAAGCAGGCGAACGCGAGCGTGATCCTCGCCAATGTCGAGGCGATCGACCTCGCGCGCAGGACCGTCCACGCCGAGGATCGCCAGGTCGCATACGACCGCTTGATCGTCGCGACAGGTGCGACCCACAGCTACTTCTCGCACGACGATTGGGCGAGACACGCGCCGGGCTTGAAGCGCATCGACGACGCGACCCTGTTGCGCCGACGCATCTTGCTGGCTTTCGAGAAGGCTGAGATCGAAGACGATCCCGAAAAGCGCGAGCGGCTCTTGAGCTTCGTCATCATCGGCGGCGGCCCGACTGGCGTCGAAATGGCCGGCGCCATCGCGGAACTCGCGCGCAAGGCGCTCTCGGCCGACTTTCGCTCGATCGATCCGCGTTCGGCCCGCGTAACACTGATCGAAGCGGGGCCTCGCCTCCTGGCGGCGTTTCATCCCGACCTGTCCGAGGCGGCGCGCCGTTCGCTTCAGATGTTGCGCGTCGAAGTGAGGCTCGGGAAAGCAGCGACGCGCTGCGACGAATTCGGTGTTGAAGTCGACGGCGCTCGGATCGAAGCGAGCAACATCATCTGGGCGGCCGGCGTGACGGCGTCGCCCGCGCATCAGTGGCTCGGCATCGCAGGCGATCGCGCGGGCCGCGTGAAGGTGAACCCGGACCTTTCTCTTCCCGGTCGCCCCGAAATCTTTGTGATCGGCGACACCGCGCTTTGTCTGGCGGCCGACGGGCGGCCGCTGCCTGGCGTCGCGCCAGTCGCCAAGCAGGAGGGCGCTTACGTCGCCAAACTGATCAGGGCGCAGCTCAGCGGCTCGGACCTGCCGCCGTTCAAGTATCGCGATTACGGGTCGATGGCGACGATCGGCCGCAAAAGAGCGGTCGTCCAGATGGGCAAGATCCGGGTAACCGGATTCATCGCCTGGCTCATCTGGTCGGTCGCTCACATCTACTACCTGATCGGCTTCAGAAATCGCATCGCCGTCACGCTCAACTGGGGTTGGAATTACGTCACTTTTCAACGCGGCACGCGATTGATCACCGGTCTTACGGGTTCGCGCATGCCGTCGACCGAGAGCCCCGAACCGGAAGCAGGGGCATTGGCGCCGCGCGGGTGACCGCCCCCGCGGGCGGGCGTCGCCGGCGATGCCGACCTCATTCAAAGCAAGGGAAGCAAGGTAGAAGAAAGGGCGAAGCGTCATGAACGACAAGAGAGAGCCCTCCGCGCCCGCCGCGCAGCCGATCGATGCGCACGCGATCAAGAAAGACGTCGGACAGGTCGTGCTCGTCTTCCAGGGCGGCGGCGCGCTTGGCGCCTATCAGGCCGGCGTCTACGAAGCGCTGCACGAGGCCGGGGTCGAACCCGACTGGGTGATCGGAACATCGATCGGCGCAATCAATGCGTCGCTGATCGCCGGGAATCCGATCGAACTTCGTCTCGGCCGGCTCGAGGAGTTCTGGCATCGCGTCGCGCGCGGCGAGTGGCTGAGCTTCTTATCAAGCGCGCCGGCGGTCGGGCCGTTCCTCGCCAATTTTGCGACCGTCGCTTCGGGCCTCGATGCGTTCTTCGCGCCCAATCCGCTGGCATTCGCGAGCGCGCTCGCGCCGCTTGGCCCCGAGCGCGCCGGCTATTATTCGACCACACCGCTGGCCGCGACATTGCGCGACCTCGTCGACGACGACGCGCTGATGAGCGGCGCGCCGCGGCTCACTGTCGGGGCGGCCAACGTCGCGACCGGGGACATGCGCTATTTCGACAGCCGCGACGGTCGGATCGGGCTCCCGCACATCCTCGCGTCCGGTGCGCTGCCCCCCGCGTTCCCTGCGGTTCGCATCGATGGCGACCTCTATTGGGACGGCGGGATACTCTCCAACACGCCGGTCGAGGCGGTGTTCGATGACAATCCGCGACGCAGCTCGCTGGTGTTTTCGGTTCACACTTGGCACCCACGCGGGCCTGAGCCGAATTCCATCTGGGAGGTGATGAGCCGGCAGAAGGACGTGCAGTATTCGAGCCGCACGCTCGCCCACATCGCGCGGCAGAAGCAATTGCACCGGCTTCGCCGCGTCATCATGGAGCTCGCCTCTCACATCCCCAGCGAGGCACGAAAAAACGAACGCATCAAGCTCCTGGAATCCTACGGCTGCGTCACTCGCATGCACGTGCTGCGCCTGATCGCGCCGCGGGTCGACGGGGAGGACCACACCAAGGACATCGATTTCAGCCGCGAAGGTATTCGCCGGCGCCGTGCCGCCGGCCGCGAGGACACGCGGCGCGTCCTGGAAACAAGGCCATGGAGCGGGGAGTTCGATCCGATGGAGGGATTCATCCTGCACGAGCTGGATCGCGGAGTCATCTAAGCCTGCGACTAGCAACCGTGCCTTCGCGCAGATGAAACGTGTAAGTGAGACCGTCGTCTGAGATGTCCCAAGATGTAGCGCCGCGGACCCGGAAGCTTGACGCCTGTCCCCACATCAGCGTGCGGGTGGGCGCTGCGCCCAACACGGTAGGAAAATGGCGGCGGCGGTTCGCCGAGCATCGGGTGGCGGTCTCTACGACGAGCCGCGTCCCGGCGCGCCGCGCCAGATCGGCGACGACGACGTCGCTGAGGTCGTTCGCCAGACCCTTGAGACGACGCCGCGGGACGCGACGTTAGCTTCCGCGCTAACGCACAAAATAAATCCTGATTACGCGGCAACGTCAGCCAGTTTTAGCAAGCGGTAAGGCATCGGGAGGGTCCTCAGCGCAACGAATGCGAGGCGGGGGGTCATGGTTTCGAGCTCGTATCGGCGATTGAATCGATATTCGAACTCCGCGAGATATCGAGGGACGTGTTTTTCTCCTACGGCTCGGTAGGTCCCGACGAGGGCGGCTTTGATATTGCCCAATGCGGTATTGACCCATTTGAAAGCAGGGGTGCGAACCGCTTGCTTGCCGCTTCCGGTCTTTATTGAGGTGTGCAGGCATCCGGCTTGGGTGACGGCGGCGAAGCACGCCAGGCCGTCGGAGACGATATTGGCGCCGGGCCTGAGCGCGGTGCTTGCGAGTTTTCGGATCGCAAAGCTGCTGAAGGCTTTGACAGGCCGAAGGATGATTTGATCTGGCTTGCCGTCGTCGGTTGTCGCGACCGCAGCGACGAACGGCGTCTTGCCTGTTGCGCCGCGCCCGCGGCGGCCGGACCGGGCGCCGCCGATATAGGCGTCGTCCATCTGGACGTTGCCTTTCAAGCGTTTGCTCGCGTTACGCTCCAACATGACTTGAGCGAGCTTGTGCTTCATCATCCAAGCAGCCGTCTGGGTGACGCCAAGGCGTCGACCGAGTTCGATACTGGAAATGCCCTTCTTTGATTGCGTGACCAGGTAGATCGTCTTGAACCAGATGCGCAGCGGCAGCTTGCTCGAAGCGAAGATCGTTCCCGCTTTGACAGAGGTCTGCTTGCGACACGCGTTACACTGGAATAAACGCCGCGCGCCGCGCGTGACGACGCAGTGATCAGCGCCCTTGCACCCGGGACATTCGAACCCGTTCGGCCACCGCCATTTGACGAGCGCCGCATGACATTGCTCTTCGGTTCCGTAAATCTCCGCGAAACGAGCCTCGCTGAGGCCTTTCTGAAACTGAACCTGATTGCGCGCCATCAGAGAACCCCTGCGAAAACAACATGTTCATGTTCCGTTCTACTGAACGTCTGAAGCTGACGCAAGCGCGTAATCAAGAAATAAATAGTCGAGGGATTGTGGGTACCGGGAACCCAGGTACGCACGCCGTTGACCGCCCTGGCCGCCGCGTCATCGAGGCTCTTTACGCGGCCACCGAACACGGGCGACTGCACGAGCGTCGCGATCTTCACGCCCGGCGGCCGAGCGTCAATGCCGAAGACGGCTGATCCGTTGACCTTCGCGGGCGTATCGAGCCGCTTGGCCGGAGTGCCGATGAGCTTGAAATCCTCTGGACGTTTGAGGACGATGGTCGCGGGGACGGGCATGCGAGCGGCGTCGGCGGCAAGCTCGCCATATGTGACGTGCCTCCCCGTCGGTGGATGAAGCACTTCGCCGCTTTGCGCCCGGCAGGACGCCGGATCGACATTCCAGCGCTGCGCCGCCGCCGACACGAGCATCGTTCTTGCGACAGCGCCGGCTTCGCGCATCGGCTTCCAGGCTGCGCTGATCGCGGTCGAGCCGCCCGTCGCCTGGACCCCGGCGAGCAAAGGGTTGCCGTACAGTTTTGGGTTGGGCGGAGCATGCTCCAGTCTCACTTGCTTCAGGTCGACCTCCAGCTCCTCGGCGATCAGCATCGGGATTGCGGTGTAGTCGCCCTGGCCCATCTCGACATAGGGTATGGTCAGGACGATTTGCCCGTCGCCGTCGATGCGGATGAAGGCGTTCGGCGCAAAACCGCCGGCCTCGGTGACCTCGCCTTCACTGTTGGCGAACGGCAAGCTCAGGCTCAGCATCAGGCCGCCTCCGGCCGCCGCTCCTGCCTGGAGGAACCTGCGCCGGGAGAGATCGCTAGCCGAAAAAGATTGCGGATCGGCGGAGCGATGAGCGATGCGATCGAGGATCATTGTCAGCCCTCCCTTCCAGTCGATTGCGAGGCCAGCTTGATCGCCTCGCGAATACGGACATAGGTCCCGCAGCGGCAGATGTTGCCGTGCCTCAGCGCGCTTGAGAATTCGCCGCGAAATCCCTCAATTCGAGGCCTCGAAGCCACGATGGCCATCATTTCGAATCCTATCTCGCTGCCGACGAGGACAAGGCTGTCGCGGTCCCCGCCATGCGGCTCACCCGGCGCTTGATGTCGCAGCCGGCGCTCACGGCGTTCAAGCCTGAGGAGCACTTGCCAGGGCCCACAGTCGGCGACGACACGCCGTTCCTGCTGGAGGCGATCGGAAAGATCAGCACGACGATCTTCCACCCCGTCGGAACCGCCAAAATGGGTCGCGCCACCGACAGGACCGCGGCCGTTGACCAGCGCTTGCGGGTGCACGGCCTCAACGGGCTCCGGGTCGTCGACGCCTCGATCATGCCGACGATCACCTCGGGCTCGGGGTTCATCATCGAGGACAGTCGATGACGGGCTTCACCTCGCCCCATCGAGGAGTTCTCGGGGCTCCCTCAGCCGTATTGAGCCGAATGCGCCGCCGATCCGCCTGACGCTGGATCACCCTCACTTGCCGATAAGGGAGAGGGAAGTCGCCTTTCGCGCTGACCGACAGCGAGATGTCCTCGGCGGTCCACGCCAAATCGAACGTCACCCGAGTCGCGTTGACCGGCGCGCTGATCCCGTCGTCCTCATGGAGCACGAAGCGAGCGCTTCCTGCGGTTGGTCCCGGGAATATCCTTATTGCTCGCGTCGGCTCGTCGTGCAGGCGCGAGAAATCCTCGCCTGCGTCGGTCATGGGCAAGATCGCGCCCTCCGGAACGACGAGAGGCAGTCGATCGAGCGGCGCCGCGAGCGTTGTCGCAACGCCTCCCGCAATGGCCTCTTCGGTCCAGAAATCGAACCACCAAGCGGGTCCGCTCGGCAGATAGACCCGGCGGACGCGCTCGCCCGGGGCAACGACGGGAGCCGCGAGCAGGAAAGGTCCGAGGATCAGGTCGTCGCTGTCCTCGGCGCAAAGCTCATCCTCCGGGAAGGCGACGAAGGTCGGACGCAACACCGCCTCGCCGCGGGTCGCCGCATGCATCAGGCTGTAAAGATAGGGCATCAAGCGGTAGCGCAGGCGGATTGCCTCACGGATCGCCGGCGTCGCTTCGGGGTGCAGCCATGGCGAGGTGAAGACCCCGTCCGGCTTCCACGAATTCATGATGAAACGCGGGTGCAGCAAGCCCGCCTGCGTCCAGCGCACCAGAAGCTCGGGGCTAGGCGGGGGTCCAGAAAAGCCGCCGACGTCGTGGCCGATGTTGAACATGCCGGACATCGACATTTGCAATCCGGTGCGCAGGTTCCACTTCAGCGAGCGCCAGCTCGTGTGGTTGTCGCCGCTCCAGGTCTGTCCGTAGCGCTGAATGCCAGGACACCCCGCGCGGGTGACGCTGAACTGCCGCTCCATGGGAGCGCGGCGGCGCTGCTCCTCGAGGGAGGCGCGCGTCATCAGTAGCGGCTGGAGCGGACGCGCGAGGTCGAGCGGCATCGGCTCGCCGAATCCCGCGCAGACGGCGTCCTCGTTAGAGAACCCGAATTCGTTGTTGTCGTTCCACGCCGCATCCATCCCGACATCGAGCACGTGCTCCCGCAGACCTCGCCGCCACCAGTCGACGCCGGCGTGACTGGTGAAGTCGATATGGGCGCCCTCGCCGTCCCAGAACTGCGATACTGCGGGTTCGCCGCCCTCTCCGACGACAAAGGCGCCGGCGGATCTGACCTCCTGATAGCGCGGGTGGTCGTCGAGGAGGCACGGCTTCAGATTGGCGACGACGCGCATGCCCGCTGCGTGAAACTTACCGAGCAGCGCCTTCGGGTCCGGATATTTGGCGCGATTCCAGGTGAAGACGTGCCGCCGTCGTCCGAATGAGATGTAACCCGAGCCAAAATGGAACGCGCTGATCGGAATGTCCTCGATGGCGCGTCTGGCGATGAAGGCCTCCATCTCTTCCTGCGCGTCGTCGCTGTCGGCGAGCGCCATCGCCGTCTGCGCAAAGCCGAGACTCCATCGCGGAGGCATAGGGGCGTGGCCTGTGAGATCGAGGAATTTTCGGGTTACGTCGGCAATCTCTGGGCCGGGGAAGACAAAATAATCCAGGTCGCCGCCCGGCGCCTCGTAGCTCCGGTAGGGTCCGTAATAGTTGTCGTGCTCGCAGCCGAGATCGAACGCGGCGGAGGCCATGTTGTCGTAGAAAAGCCCGCTCACGACGCCAGTCGGCCCATCGCGCGTGATCAGGAACGGCCAGTGCTTATAGAGCGGATCGCCGCGCTCCGGGTCGAATCCGAGACTGTCCATCATCGCCGTGCGCAGCCGCCGGCCACTGAGATCGAGTTTGCCGGTTTTGTCGCCGAGGCCATAGAAGCGGTCGGCCTCTGCCCTCGCGAAGGCGTGGCGGACGCCTGCCTTTCCGAAGGCGGTCGCATGCGCCGCTCGCTCGCGCGCGAACACGCGGCCGTCAGGCAGCGCCCAGATCAGGGCGAACGGCGCCGGTATGATGGTCAGGGTGATGGCTTCTGTCGACACGACAATGCCGTCGCCGACAGTGGCGCGCCTCACTTCGCATGCGGGCCAGGCGCTCTCATCAAGACGGTCGCGGCCGTCCCAGGGCGTGTCCGCCGAGCCGTAGGCGGGAACCATCCAAGTTCGCGGCGCAACCGGACGATCGTCGCGCAGATAGAGTACACGCGCGAGATCCGGCTTGAGGAAGGATATGCGGCAGACGACGCCGTCGTCGCATTCGATCCGCACGCCACGGTCGGTCTCTAGAGATTCATGGACACGGCGCAGCGGCTTCATGATCCGGCGGCATTCCTGACCCTTGGGGTCCCTGGTGGGGCGATCGCTTCGAACAAGGCGTGGGGAGCCTCTAGCACTACTTTGACAGAATAGGATTTTGTTAACCATGCGCAGGTGAGGCTTCGCGCTCTGATTTGGGAGCGCGGCGCATGGCGGATTGGCGAGACGAGCTTTTGCGGTGGCTGGCGCCGTTCGTTGGACGGTTCGGCCACAAGGCGCGGCGGCGGATGTGCCCGCTCTATGTGGCGGGGCTGATCGGGCCGGGCGATCGCAAGAGCGTCGGCCCGATGGCCGAGCGGGTCGCGCCGGGCGACTACGACCGGCTGCACCATTTCGTGTCGGACGGGGTCTGGGACGAGGCTCCGTTGCAGCGCGAGCTTGCCGTTCAGGCGGACAAGCTGGTCGGCGGCGCGGACGCCTTGCTCGTCATCGACGACACGGCGTTGCTGAAGAAGGGGACGCATTCGGTCGGGGTCGCGCCGCAATATGCGTCGGCCTTGGGCAAGAAGCATGTGGCGGAAAAATACCTTCAATTGGCGCGCGACGCACACACAGCCAACAATCCTGTAGCCGCCGAAAACTATCTTCAGCACGCCGAACACTATTTCCGACTGATCGCAACCGCGCAGGCCGCGCAACTCCAGGCCCAGAAGGGCGACGTGCGGGCTACAGGAGAATCCGGTCCGGAAGACTTGGACGAAGATGACGATCTCGGTGGCCTGCCCGATCGGTTCGTCTCTCCAGTGCAGCAAGCGCCAGCCTTCACCAACCCAATCACTGTCGTTGCGCCGGCTGCACCACAACCATACGGACAACGACAGCGCTTGGTTCGACGTAAGGCTTAGACGCCGATAGGCGGTTACTAAGGCCGCTGCTGCAGTCGATGCGCCTCCCACAAGCGCTGCACGGCGCGCAGGCTGACGCCAACGGCTTTGGCCATAGCGCGGCCGGTCCAATGTGTAGCTTGGTCGGGCGGTTCCGAGCAGGTTAATTCCAGGACCTTGGCGACGACCTTGGTCGACAGCGGAGTTCGACCGGGCTTGCGCGTCTTGTCGCGCAGCAAGCCCTCGATATCGCGCCTGCCAGCGCAGACACCGGGTCGGCTGACGCCTGCTCGCCGCGCCACTTCCAACGCAGGCAGGCAGTCGACCGAAGAAAGGATGATTCGCGCCCGCAGCACATGTTTGAGCGGGCGATTGTGATCAGCGACGATTGCGAGCAGACGCTCGCGATCTTCAGCGGAAGGAAGGACGGGCCATGCCGACAAACTCGCACGTCCGTCCGCATATGTGAATCATCCGATTGTGTCAGTGCATTAGGGGTTCGCCCGCGGCCGCGCGTGGTCGGCTCCGGGGCCGTGCATAGCGACGGCCCCGTGCTCGATATCTTAGCTGGTCAATAGTCCATACCGCCCATGCCGCCGCCCGGCATGGCCGGAGCCTCCTTCTTCTTCGGAGCCTCGGCGACCATGGCTTCGGTCGTGATCATGAGACCGGCAACCGACGCGGCGTCCTGCAACGCGACACGTACGACCTTCGCCGGGTCGACGATGCCGGCGCTCAGCATGTCGACATATTGCTCCGTCTGGGCGTCGAAGCCGTAAGTCTGGGATTTGTTCTCGGTGATCTTGCCGACCACGATCGAGCCTTCGACGCCGGCGTTTTCGACGATCTGGCGGATCGGCGCCTCAAGCGCCCTGAGTACAATATTGATGCCGGCCTGGACGTCGGCGTTCTCGCCGGTGAGCTTGCCGATCGCGGCCTTGGCGCGCAACAGCGCCACGCCGCCACCCGGCACGATGCCTTCTTCAACGGCCGCCTTCGTCGCATGCATCGCATCGTCAACCCGATCCTTCTTTTCCTTGACCTCGACTTCGGTCGAACCGCCGACACGAATCACCGCGACCCCGCCCGCGAGTTTCGCAAGACGCTCCTGGAGCTTCTCGCGGTCATAGTCGGACGTCGTATCCTCGATCTGCGCCTTGATCTGAGCGATCCGCCCCTCGATCTCCTGCCTCTTGCCGGCGCCTTCGATGATCGTGGTGTTTTCCTTTTCGATGCGCACGCGCTTCGCCCTGCCGAGCATCTGAAGGGTCACGTTCTCGAGCTTGATGCCAAGGTCCTCGGCGACCATGGTGCCGGCGGTGAGGACCGCGATGTCTTCGAGCATCGCCTTGCGGCGATCGCCAAACCCAGGGGCCTTGACCGCCGCGACCTTGAGGCCGCCGCGCAGCTTGTTGACGACGAGCGTGGCCAGCGCCTCTCCCTCTATGTCTTCGGCGACAATGAGCAAAGGCTTGCCGGCCTGGACGATGGACTCGAGGATGTTGAGCATAGGCTGAAGCGAGGAAAGCTTCTTCTCGTGGATGAGGATGTAGGCGTCCTCGAGTTCGGCCACCATCTTCTCGTTGGTGATGAAATAGGGCGACAGGTAACCGCGGTCGAACTGCATCCCTTCGACGACGTCGAGTTCGGTTTCGGCGGTCTTGGCCTCCTCGACCGTGATCACGCCCTCGTTGCCAACCTTCTTCATAGCGTCGGCGATCATCTTGCCGATCGTCTTGTCGCCGTTGGCGGAGATCGTGCCGACCTGTGCGATCTCCTCAGAGGACTGCACCTTCTTGGCGCGGCGCTCGATGTCTTTAACGACGGCGGTCGTCGCGATGTCGATGCCGCGCTTGAGATCCATCGGATTCATCCCGGCGGCGACGAGCTTGAGGCCCTCCTTTATCATCGAGGCGGTCAACACAGTCGCGGTGGTCGTCCCGTCGCCGGCAATGTCGCTGGTCTTCGAGGCGACTTGGCGCACCATTTGGGCGCCCATATTCTCGAACTTGTCTTCGAGTTCGATCTCCTTGGCGACAGTGACGCCGTCCTTGGTGATGCGCGGCGCGCCGTACGACTTGTCAAGAACGACATTGCGTCCCTTGGGGCCCAGCGTCGCCTTGACGGCGTTGTTGAGGATGTCGACTCCGCGCAGCATGCGGTCGCGGGCGTCGGATGAGAAACGTACGTCTTTCGCGGACATGATTGCTAATCCCTGGTTTGAGGTGAGAGGAGAAGCGGCTTCAGGCGGCCTTCTTCTTCGCGGCGCTTGCGCCCTCGATGACGCCCATGACGTCGGACTCCTTCATGATCAACAATTCTTCTCCGTCGATCTTGACTTCGGTGCCGGACCATTTTCCAAACAGCACCCGGTCGCCCGCTTTGAGATCGAGCGGCACAAGCTTGCCGCTTTCGTCACGAGCTCCCGGTCCGACGGCGATGACCTCGCCTTCCTGCGGCTTTTCCTTGGCTGTGTCGGGAATGATGATGCCGCCCTTCGTCTTTTCCTCTCCTTCGATGCGGCGGATGACGACGCGGTCGTGCAATGGTCGGAATTTCATGGATTTCGCTCCCGGTTGACCTTGCGATGCCGGCCACCAGGCGAGATGCCCTGGTGTTCGGCTCGGGTTTCAAACGCGCCGTAGATAGCCGCTGCTAGCAGTCGTTGCAAGAGAGTGCCAAAGCGATCCCAATTCAAAAGATGGTCGCAATCAACTCGTCGGTTTCCAGACGGATCCTCTCCCATCGTCTTCCCTGCCCGCATCGACTTACATTCAGAAAGAAGACCAGGACGGGGAATCGAATCTGTGGGTAGACGCCGCGCCGAGATGAGAGGTCATACTGCGGTCGACAGAATCAATGGGACGATCAGCATGTCGCGCAAAGGCCCACGCCTCGCCTTAAGGGAGTCGCAGACCGCGTGCCTTGTCGCGCTGCGACAGCGGAAATGCTCCACCCCAAGACTCGCGATCGAGGCAAAACTCGACATCAAAAAGACAGCAGCCGCGCTTCGCACCCTGACACAATTGGGACTGGCCGGTTTTCCGCGTTACCGCGGCTGGACTCGAACATCCCCAATTCGCACAGTCTGCTCGCCGCGCCGCAGGATCGCGGAAATTGCTCTGCGACACGTGGCGTAATATGCCCCCTGCGGGATCCGCTTCAGGTCACCTCCGAACCCGGATCAGCTGCGTCGCGTCGCGCACATTCGCATAGAAGCCGCGATAGTCGCCGACCTCGGTCTTCACCTGACTCTCGACCAGCCTTTCGGGAGTCGCCGGATCCGGGGCGACAGTCAGCTTGCCCCACGCCGACTCGTTCTCCTGCAACCACACTTCCGGCGATCCCTCCGCAGGAACTTTGGCTCCGCCGACCAGCGAAGGCTCCTGCGGATCGAGCCCGTACTTGCGAAAGCTCCCCCTCGTCCCGTGAAGCAAGAATCGTGGTGCATTGTCGCAGGCTAGATAGCTCGTCCGACAATGCACCAGCAACCTCTTGCCGTTCGCCCCCGGATAGCTCAGCGTAATGTCGAAGGCGTCCTCGATCGCGGTCTCGTCGCGATCCGAGCGGACGCTCGCAGTGATCGTGTCCGGCAGGCCGAAGAGCGCCAGCGCCTGATCGACGAGATGTGGCCCCAGGTCGAAGAGCATCCCGTTCGCCGGATTGTCCACCTCCTGCCATCTCCCCTCGCGCGGCACGGGGCGGAAGCGATCGAAGTGCAACTCGAAGGTGACGGGCCGCCCGAGGGCCTGCTCGGCGATCAGCCTCTTCACGGTCAGATAATCCCCGTCCCAGCGGCGGTTGTGAAACGGAACCGCCAAAAGCCCTTTGCTCTTGGCAAGTTGGCCCAGTTCCAACGCCTCCTCACTGGTCGCCGTAAAGGGCTTGTCGATGACGACGTGCTTGCCCGCCTCCAGGGCCTGCTTAGCCAACGCGAAGTGGGTGGTGTTCGGCGTGGTGACGACGATCAGTTCGATCGCCCTGTTTGCCAGCATCTCGCCAAACGAGCGCACGATCTGCGCTGCAGGATAAGTCTTGGCAGCCTCATCGCCCTTGCGTTGTAAAATCGCGGCCAAACGGAGCCCACGCACCGCGTTCACAAAGGGCGTATGAAAGACCCGCCCGCCAGTCCAAAGCCGACGATTCCGACGCCAATCTCTCGGTCAACCATTCCGCCCTCTCAATCTCTTTCTCGGCGCTGATCTCATCTTAAGCCAAATTCAAGCACTCGACAGCACGCCGCCCGGCCTGCCGATCAAGCCCGGTAAAAGCGGGACGACGACCTGCGACTATCAGCGCAACGGCACGGCAACGCTGTTCGCCGTGCTCAGATCCCGGCACTTTCCATCTGAGTGCCGTTCAGTCGCAAATGATCGTTCTTCGAAAGCCGACATTGTGCCGGCAGTGCTGTTCTTCAACGCGAAGACCGGCCGACTTTTTCAACGATGTCGAACACCAACGATGCGAGCTTCTGCGCGGCGGCGCTGGAGGAGGCGCTGATTCGGTTCGGAAAGCCGCGGATTTTCAATACCGATCAGGGCTCCACTTTCACCGCCGAGGCTTTCACCAGCAAGCTTGTGACGGCCGGCGTCGTGATTTCGATGGACGGACGCGGCCGCTTCATGGACAACATTTTCATCGAACGGCTGTGGCGCTCGATCAAGTATGAAGAAGTGCATCTGAAAGCCTACGCCGATGGCTGCGAGGCGCGGTCCGGCATCAGTTCCTGGATGAACCTCTACAATTTTCGGCGCCCTCACCAGGCGATGAACAACCAGATGCCGATGGCGGTGTGGCGCGCCGGCATGGACAAAATCGAGGCGGCGGCGAGGGCTGTGGATATGCCGCTTCGCTTGGACAACGCAACCGCGTTGCCCACATACCCACAGCAGAAGCAGCAAGAAGCGGCTTGATTCTTGAAGGACAAGGGCAGGCGAGATCACACCTTAATGTCAACGACCCGTGGTCCCACGAATGGGGTCCAGTTCAGTCGATGTCGGACACCTTCAGGTGCGCGACCTCGGACACGCGCAGGCCCGCGCCGTAGGCGACGCTGAGCGCGGCCTTGTACTTCAGGCCCGGCGCGGCTTCGAGCAGGAGCGCGACCTCTTCCTGGCTGAGCACGACCGGCGCCCTGCGCGGCTTGTTCACGATCGTCAGAGGACGAACGAGGTCTGGCCGTTCGAGCGTCACGGTGAAGAAGAACCGAAGCGCGGTGACGGCGGCGTTGATCGAACCTGGGCTGATCTGCTGCTGCGCCAGATGCAACTGAAAGCGGCGAAGGTCCTCCTTCGTCGCCGTATCGGGCGACCGGCCCAGGAAGGCCGTAAAGGTCCTGACGTGCCGGACGTAGTCCTTCTGCACCTTCTCCTTGAACCGACGCGCCGTCATGTCGTCGATCATGCGCTGACGCAGCGGGTTGATGGGCTTGTCGGACATCGCGAAAGCTCCTGTCCCCCATGGGGTTGAACCCCATGATTCTGAGACAGTCCTGGCCTCGTCCGACCCAGCTTCCCGCGCTGCCCTCGCCGCAGCTACCGCGCGAGCGGTTTAGTCCTGACGTCGGCTCCGGTCATTGCCGAGCCGGTGAGTTTTGACCGTGATCAACGACTTATGTCGGCGTTGGCCTATGTTTGATTTCACGAGTTGCATCGATGTTAGGCGCGCGCAACCAGCGCGGATTGCCACCTGGTCCAACCCGCGTAGGCGCCGCGAAGGAGGCAAGATGAGGCGCAACCGGCCGCAGAATCGCGGCCATCGTTGGTATCGTCCAGATCTGAATATCGAGCAGGATCGCGCCTACCTCATAGGACGCGGATTTGCCTATGCTGTGGTCGCCCGGGGCGAGAAGCGTGGGCGAGTTGTCTCGGCGCACTCCTCAAAGGAACTCGCCGATCGAGCGGCCAAGAATTTCGGCGGCAAAAATCCGGCCGAAGTCGTCGAAATTGCAACATACGTGTTGGCCGGCGACCGACCTAATTCCTAGCCATAGTTTGACGCCTGCCAGATACGCCGCGATCTGAGCCACACCTACGGCTGAGCCACCAAGGCACCGCCAGACAAAAGGGGCGGAAACAGACATGCTCAGCCTTACGTCACCGCGCCACACTTCGACTCTACCGACTCCGGCCGTCCGCTTAACGTCGGCGCCGGTCGTCTGTTGCACGCAAATCGCCGTCATTCCCCGACGACGGTGCTTGCATCGAAATACCTGCGCGCTGGTCAAGGAGTCACGTCTCTCAAAAAGAGAGATATCTTAGCTGGAGCTAAAGTCCGCGATTGGGACTTTTCCCCTTGTCGGGCTGAGGTTGCGGTTGCTGACTATGAGGGTGTTGTTCACTTTGTAAATATACATAACGCTAAAGAGAGTACTTTTTGCTCAACCGTTCGCAGCATACGTCGAATCAGCGTGGGTCCGTTCGGAGATACGATCGCAATTCTCGAATCTGACAACCTACAAACCTACATCAAAACCCCCGTCAAGACCCCGATATCATTAGAGTTTGGGGCTCGCAGAACTCCTACGAACTGCACCATGCCGAAGGCAGCTCAGACCTGAGAGTTTGTCCGGAAACATCATGTGGGATTGCATAGTTTTCGCAGCATGAGGCGGATGGAAGCGAGGCGGAGGAACGCGAGCGCCTTGCGGTTGAGGCATTCCCAGTCCTTGGCCAGCCGTCGGCAGCGGCCGAGCCAGGCAAAGGTGCGTTCGCCGATCCAGCGCTTGGGCAGGACGACGAAGGCCTTGGCCTGATCCGATCGCTTGACGATCTCGACCTTCACGCGCGCCAGAGTTCGTCCGATGGCGGTCTGAAATTGCGGCCCTCGATAGCCGCCGTCGGCAAAGAGCCTGGTCAGGAACGGAAAGGCGCCGAACAAGGTCGCCATCAGCGCCGCGCCGCCGTCGCGGTCCTGGATGTCGGCGGCGTGGACGATCGCATGCATCAACAGGCCCTGCGTATCGACGAGGATGTGGCGCTTTTTGCCCATGATTTTCTTGCCGGCGTCGTAACCCGCCGGATCGATGCAGGTCCCCCTTTTTCCGCGCTCTTGACGCTCTGGCTGTCGATGATCGCGGCGGTCGGGCTCGCCTCGCGAGCGGCCGCTTCGCGACACTTCACGTAGAGCGCGTCGTGGATGCGATCGAGCGTGCCGTCCCAACTCCAGCGATCGAAGTAATCGTAAAGCGTCGAACGCGGCGGCAGGTCCTTCGGCACGGCGCGCCATTGGCAGCCGGTGCTCAGGACATACATCAGGCCGTTGACGACCTCGCGCTCATCGACATGACGTCGGTTGCCGCCGCGCTTGGCCGGTGGAATGAACGGCTCGACATGCGCCCATTCCGCGTCGGTCAGATCGCTCGGATAGCGCAGCCGACTGCGGTCGTAGCGAGCGCGATTTTCGTTGGTCCACATCAGCGACCCCCCCAAGCGATTCGGGCCGCCTTCCTTGAATCATAAGCGATTCCAACAATTCGTTAAGTTCCCGGACGGGCTCTGAGATTTAGCGCTGATGGGCGATGGCTCGCTTCTGGTGGATCGATACGAGCCGATTCGAAACAGACTACGATGATTTGGCGCATGGAAAAGCTACCTGATACCAAACTTCCGCGCGCGACTTTATATCATACTATCACAAATCCCGGTATAGGGGCGTTTGCATTTGACAGGAAAGGGACTCTATTTGTGACCGGCTCCGCCCTTGGGTGGGTACAACTCTTGGATCTAACTACCCAATCGGAGTGCTTGAGAATGTATCACGATGATGAAGTACAATCTGTCGAATTCAGCGCTGGAGGGGATCTAATATTATCCGCAAGCAAGGATATGACGGCTAAATTATGGGATGCGAGTAGTGGAGAGTTGGTTTCTATATTTAAACACTCAGACATGCTTTCCAGAGCGCGGATAAGTGATGATGGGCGCTATGTGGGAACTGCGGGACACGACGGTGCCAGGCTGTGGGACCGCTCGGGGAAGTTGTTAGCCCGATTAGCTCACGATCGGGTTGCGCCTGGTGTGCTGGACATTGAGTTTGCTCCGAAAAGCGACTTCGTTGTCACGGGTGGATGTGACGATACTGCGCGAGTTTGGACGTGCCCAAACGGCGGCGAGTTAGCGAGGCTTTATCATTCGGTTTATGCAGGTGAGGTATCTCCGGTTCGTATAAGCGCAGTCGGAAATGTAATCGGGACGGCTGGGTGTTTTGGCTCTCTATTTCTTTGGGACTTAAATCCGGCAGGGCAAGACCGTCCAGATTCCACAGTGAGCCCAGGGAAGGAACCCCTATCAGGGAGAGGCTAGTCCGGGAACGAGCCGAATCCGGAGATCAGAATGAGGCCACCAACGGCTGCGGATTGTGTAACGGATAAATTGCCTAACTTAAACGTGATTGTATCGGAAACATAACGTCCTTTATGTTGCACTAATGTTTTCCGCGCTTAACCTCAGACACGTCTGTTGGGACGTGGCACCCTTCGTTTTTGAGACCGTCCCCAGGGTGCGGTCAAAGGGCTCCTCCTCACAAAGACCCGCCGGGGACGCGCCCATGTAGGATAATGGCAACTATCCCGCCTAACGTTGTCCGTGTTTCGTATTTGTTCTTGATTCTGGCGCCACTTCGGCGCCAGCTTTCACGACCATGACCGCGAATCAGACAAAGCTAGACGACAGGGGCCGCCAAAGTCTTCGCCTCGATCCTGAGGTTCGGCAGGCGATCGACACGGCACGTCTGCGTCGCGCCGGAAGCATCTCACGCAATACCTGGATCACCGAAGCAATCGCCGAGAAGCTTGCCCGTGAGCAGAACGATGATGCGCCTCGCGGTAAGGTTGGCCGCCGCTATGTTTGACTTTTTCGAATTTTTCGCTGGCGGCGGGATGGTTCGCGCTGGCCTTGGCAGCGCCAAGTGGCGTTGCCGCTTCGCCAACGACTTTGATCACAAAAAGAGCGCCGTCTATCGCCGCAACTGGGGCGACGGAATTCTCAAGACGGCCGACGTGCGCGGGCTTACGACCAAGGATATGCCTGGAGCCGTCGATCTCGCATGGGCGTCTTTCCCCTGCCAAGACCTTTCGCTTGCCGGCGGAGGCGCCGGGTTGAAAGGCGACCGCTCCGGCACGTTTTGGCCATTCTGGAGCTTGATGACAGACCTGATCGCCGAGGGACGGCCGCCGCGCATCATCGCTCTCGAGAATGTCTGCGGCACACTGACCTCGCATGGCGGCAAGGACTTCGTGACAATTTGTTCGACGTTTGAAAAAGCGGACTACACATTCGGCGCGCTCATTATTGATGCGGCACAATTTGTGCCGCACTCACGACCGCGCCTGTTCATCGTCGGTCTTCGCAACGACATCGAGATTCCCACTGGTTTGATCGACCCTCAACCTTCCGCCTTGTGGCACCCGCGCGGCCTTCGCACCGCTTACGAGAACATTCCCTCCAGACGGCGGCGTAATTGGGGATGGTGGTCACTCCCGACACCCCCGACACGCAACACCTGCTTTGCCGATCTTATCGAAGATAATCCGGCGGACGTTGAATGGCGCAGCGCAAGCGAGACAAGAGCGCTACTCGACATGATGAGCGCCGTGAATCGCGCCAAGGTCGAGGAGGCGCAAAGGGCAAAACATCGGATGGTTGGCACCGTCTACAAGCGCACTCGCTTTGATGAGAAGGGTTGCAAGGTTCAGCGAGCAGAGATCCGCTTTGATGATGTTGCCGGATGTCTACGCACGCCTGCGGGCGGATCGAGCCGCCAACTCATTCTTGTAGTCGAAGGTCAGAAAGTGCGATCGCGCCTAATTTCCGGACGTGAGACCGCGCGCCTTATGGGTCTTCCCGACCATTACGAGCTACCGGCCAATTATAATGAGGCCTATCACCTGACAGGCGACGGCGTTGTGGTCCCTGCAGTGCGCCACCTCGCGAGACACCTCTTTGAGCCAGTCCTGTCACAGAAGGAGCGGTTGACCAAGGCGGTTGCATGAGTGTCATCCCCTGCGAGCAAAATGAAGAGTTGCGGCAGCGCATTGAGGATTACGCCGAGACCTTGAAAGTTGAAGCCCACAAATTAGGGGTTCACGGTCTAACGGAGCAGGAGTTCTATAATAGCGGTCTGTTCCGTGGCGCGATCGAACGAATACGCGGCCAATTCTCGGCCACCATGCGCGAAAAGCGGGACTTTGTTTCCCGTGTGCTAAATTACATGCGTGATGCTGGCTTTATCGCCGATTGGAGCTCAGCCGGCAACTCTAATCGGCACGACTATTCAATCCAGTTGCCAACTGGGCGTGTTGCCGTCATCGAGCTGAAAGGCTGCTTAGACGGTAACAACACCAACATCTTCGAGCGCCCGCCACAAGCCCAGGAGTTTATCATCTGGAGCGTTTGCACTAATCCCGGTGCCGATCCCGTCACAATGTATGGTCGGGCATCCACACACGTCTCAGTGCGGAGATCATCTTCCGCGCGCAGCGCGTTGACGGGCTGATTGTCTGGGACATGGTGTGCGGTACGATTGGGCGCCCCTGCCCGAAGCTGGCTGCGGAGCCGTCGCGAGCGACGACCGTCGGTCCGTTCAGACTTCCCCCGCCATGCGTCTATGTCTTTCCAGCAACAATTGAACTGGACCCCGTTGGTGGGACCACGGGTCGCTGAATTTAAGGTGTAATCTCGCCTGCCCTTGTCCTTCAAAAAGTCAAGCCGCTTCTTGCTGCGTCTGTCTCTGCTGTGGGTATGTGGGCAACGCGGTTGCGTTGTCCAAGCGAAGCGGCATATCCACAGCCCTCGCCGCCGCCTCGATTTTGTCCATGCCGGCGCGCCACACCGCCATCGGCATCTGGTTGTTCATCGCCTGGTGAGGGCGCCGAAAATTGTAGAGGTTCATCCAGGAACTGATGCCGGACCGCGCCTCGCAGCCATCGGCGTAGGCTTTCAGATGCACTTCTTCATACTTGATCGAGCGCCACAGCCGTTCGATGAAAATGTTGTCCATGAAGCGGCCGCGTCCGTCCATCGAAATCACGACGCCGGCCGTCACAAGCTTGCTGGTGAAAGCCTCGGCGGTGAAAGTGGAGCCCTGATCGGTATTGAAAATCCGCGGCTTTCCGAACCGAATCAGCGCCTCCTCCAGCGCCGCCGCGCAGAAGCTCGCATCGTTGGTGTTCGACAGCCGCCATGCCAGAACCGCCCGGCTGGCCCAGTCGATGATCGCCACCAGATAGAGGAAGCCGCACGCCATCGGGATGTAGGTCACGTCGGCCGCCCACACGTGGTTCGGCTCGACAATCTTCAGGCCGCGCAGCAGGTAGGGGTATATCTTGTGCCCGGGCGCGGCTTTGCTCGTGCCGGGGCGCGG
The DNA here is from genome assembly GCA_963782255.1 of uncultured Alphaproteobacteria bacterium. Lineage (GTDB taxonomy): Bacteria > Pseudomonadota > Alphaproteobacteria > Rhizobiales > Beijerinckiaceae > Roseiarcus. The sequence goes on from CAWAIS010000002.1 coordinate 219,415, forward strand.
AACCAGCGCCTCGATCCCCATCACCCGCATCAGCCGCCGCACTCGCTTGCGGTTGACCCCACGGCCTTCCTTGTTGAGTTCGAAGGTCATTCGCCGCGAGCCGTAGAACGGAAGTTCGAGATGCAGTTCGTCGATGCGGCGCATCACCGCCAGATCGTCCGCCTCGGCGACGGGCTTGGGGCGGTAGACCCCCGAGCGCGCCACGCCCACAAGCGCGCATTGGCGGCGCACCGACAGGTCCTTGCGAGGCCGTTCGACCATCGCTCTTCGATCGGGCGCGCTCATCGACCTGGCCTCCTTGCCAAGAAATCCCGTTCGACCGTCAGTTGGCCGATCTTGGCGTAAAGCTTGGCCGCCTCGCGCTCGCGCTCCTCCTCGCCATCGCCCAAAGCGCTCGCCCCGCGGGCGAACAGGCTCGCCGCATTGTCGAGAACCTGCTTCTTCCAGGCATAAATCTGGTTCGGATGCACCCCATGCCGCTTCGCCAGTTCCGGAACCGTCGCATCCTCCCGCAGCGCCTCGAGCGCAATCTTCGCCTTGAACGCCGCATCAAACTTCTTGCGTGACTTCGTCATTTCTCGCTCCATCGGTTGCGACAGAGCAGGTCATTCACACCTTAGCCAGTGGTCCCAAATCCGGGGTCCAGCTCAGACAGCCAGCGCATGACGCTTCGGGTCGAGCAGGGCAAAGGGCAGCGGGACCGTTATGTGATGCTGTCGCCGCAACTGCTCGAACTGTTGCGCGCATGGTGGAAGGCGGCGCGGCCGCGGGCCTGGCTGTTCCCCGGCCAAAACCCGGTCAACCCGATCACCGCCCGTCAGCTCAATCGCGCCGTCACCGCCGCCAAAGACCTGGCCGGCATCTCCAAGCGCGTGTCACCGCATACGCTGCGGCACAGCTTCGCCACCCATCTGCTCGAGCAGGACGTCGACATTCGTGATCCAGGTGTTGCTCGGCCACGCCAAGCTCGAGACGACCGCGCTCTACACCCAGGTCGCGGTCAACACGATCCGCGACGTCAAGAGCCCGCTCGAGCGGCTCGGCGTCAACCTGGCGAAGCGAAAGCCGGCCGACTGACCGCGGCCGCATGGCGCGGCCACCGGGTCACCACCTGGAGGTCGCCGACGTCTTTCGCGCCCACGGGGCGGCGTGGCGAATGGCCAACGCCGGTCACGTGAGCCTCGACCAGTTGAAGGTCATGTCGGCGATCGAGACCTGTCGCACAGCCGCGCTCGGCGGACACGTCGAGCGCTGCGAGGACTGTGCGCACGAACGGATCTCCTACAATTCCTGCCGCAATCGCCACTGCCCGAAGTGCCAGGCGGCCGCGGCGAGGGAATGGCTCGAAGACCGCGAGGCCGAACTCCTGCCGGTTCCCTATTACCACGTCGTCTTCACCCTGCCGGCGTCGATCGGCGCCGTCGCGTTCCAGAACAAGTCCCCCGTCTACGACCTCCTGTTCAGGACCGCCGCCCAGACGCTGACCACGATCGCGGCCGACCCGAAGCATCTGGGCGCGCGCATCGGCCTGACCGCCGTACTGCACACCTGGGGCTCGGCGCTGACCCACCATCCGCACGTCCACGTCATCGTTCCCGGCGGCGGCCTGTCGCTGGACGGATCGCGCTGGATCGCCTGCAAGCCCGGCTTCTTCCTGCCCGTGCGGATGCTGTCGCGTCTCTTCCGCCGGCTCTTCCTCGAAGGGCTCGCAGCCCTGCATGCGGCCGGACGCCTCGTCTTCCTCGGCGACCTCGCGCGGCTCGCCGACAAAGCCGCCTTCGACGCCGTCCTCGCGCCGCTGCGCCGATCGGAATGGATCGTCTATGCCAAGAGGCCGTTCGCCGGGCCGAAGGCCGTGCTCGCCTATCTCGCCCGCTACACCCACCGCGTCGCGATCTCGAACTCCAGGCTCATGGAGCTGGACGACAAGGGCGTCACATTCAAGTGGAAGGACTATCGGGTCGAAGGCCGCGACCGGTTCAAGACCATGACGCTCGCGGCCCACGAGTTCATCCGCCGCTTTCTCCTGCACGTGCTGCCGAGCGGCTTCCACCGCATCCGACACTACGGCCTCTTCGCCGGCGCGGTCCGAGCCAGCAACATCGAGCGCGTCCGCCAGGCGCTCGCCGCGCCCGAGGCTGCACCCGAGGGCTCGCACGCCGAGACCGACGGCCAGGCCGAAGCCGTTTCGCCGGCGCGGCGCTGCCCCTGCTGCGGCGGCCGGATGATCATTGTCGAGACGTTCGAAGGGCCGCGCCCCGCGCGATCGCCTTCCCCAAGCCGGATCAGGATCGACACGTCATGACCGACGCCGCGCGTCCCGCCTCGCAGCGCCGCTTCCCCTCGCCTCCAGCCGCACGCCGGAGCAGGAACGTGACGTCCTCCCGACGTCCGCACAGGCTCTCCAGCCGCCGAGCCCATCCCCGTCGCCCTCATCCGCGCCCGACAAGAAGCCCGTCGTCTCGGCTCCCGACGATGAAACCGACCGCCTTCCGCCACCGCCCCCAAATCGGCGATCCGACCGCGATCCTCAAATCCCCATAGGCCGCGCTCGGTCAAACAGCGCCCTTCCTCCCCGCGGTTTCCTCCTTACGAGGCTTTCAAACGCCGGCCCCCGCGTCTCGCACGACCGTCCGAAAGGGCCGGCGTCTGAAACCCTTCAGTTAAGCGGCCATTGCAGATCGCGACGGTGGAGGTCGCTGTTGGGGGGGAGGAATAGGAAGGCCGATACCTACGGTTCGTTGTGAGAGACCCTGCGAGCGCGCGGCGAGGCAGTTGATCCGCCGCAAGGCGCCACGCAATCAAAGGTGTATCATTTGCTTTGTTAGGGGGAGGGGAAGGATCGATATGCAAACTCCAGTCGACATCGCCTTTCGGCATTGCGAGCCGTCCGAAGAGATCCGATCCGAGATCGCCGCGCAGGTGCAGCGTCTCGAAAAATTCAGTCCTCGCATTACGAGTTGTCGCGTCGTCGTCACCGGGCCGCAGACCGGACATCGTCGCGGCGGCTTCGAGGTCGAGCTTCGCATAGCGATGCCCGGGCACAACCAGGTCGTCGTCGACAAGTCCCATGCCGACGCGCCCGAGCGCGAACACGCGCTGGTCGCGATCCGGGAGGCCTTCGACGGTGCAGTGCGACAGATCGAAAACGTCATGCGCGAATTTCGCGGTCAGGTGAAGCATCATGCGGAAGCAAGCCACGGCCGCGTCAAGAACCTCCTCGCCAGGGAAGATTGCGGCTTCATCGAAACAGCGGACGGGCGGCAAATCTATTTTCATCGGAACGCCGTCCTCGACGCGGCCTTCGACCGATTAAAGGTCGGCTCCGAGGTCGCTTTCGCCGAAGAGGAGGGGGTAAAGGGCCCGCAGGCGAGCACCGTTCGCGCTGTCGGCGGACGTCGCCGGGCCTAGCCGATCGACGCAGCGAACGACTTCTCTGGCGAGGGCATTGTCATGTCTGGACGTCGCCCGCTGATCAAGGGCTATTTTCGGCGTTGCGCTTGGTCGTCGGTGCGGTCATGTCTTCGGCCTTGTTTTGCGGAGAATAGAAGTCCGCTGGCCCTGATGTTGTCCGCTGATCCGTTGCCCCAATCACACCGGCGCGCTTAGCTGCGCAGACAATGCCACGGGCTTCTGGATCAATCCGCTTTCCTGCGCATCACCTCTTGGTCACCCTCAACTCCTGTGCCGCCTTTGGCTCTTGGTGAGCCTTGGCCGCGAACCCTACCGACGCTCCTTACGCCGGAATTTCCCGATAGACCGTCTTGCTCCGCATGATCGCAAATGCGATGCGCGCCATCTTGTTGGCGAGAGCCACGGCGACAAGCTTGAAGGGCTTCTTCTCGAGAAGCCTCTTCGCCCACATCCGCAGCGGGTCGGTGTGCGGCTTGCGGTGAAACAGCACCGCATGCGCCCCGACGACGAGCAGTTTGCGCAAGTTCCGGTTGCCCATCTTCGAAATGCGCCCGAGCTTCTGCTTGCCGCCAGAAGAGTTCTCGAAGAGGCTGGCCATGTCGGCGCCTGCGTAGAGTTCCTCGTCGGAGCTGATCTCGAGGTGGCAATCCGGGTTGTCAAGCCCGGAGCGCCGTGACAATGCCTCTCGCGCCGCGCGCGTGTCGACGACGCGCAGCTTGTCGCGCGCGGCCGCGATCGCAGCATCGATGTCGGCGCCGTCGTTGGTCGGCGCGAGACAAGGTTCAGCTTGCCGAGATTCTCGAAGATCGGCCGCAACACTTCCGGGTTAAGTCCGCGATCGCGAGCTCATCACGATTGTGCCTCGCCGTTGATCGCATTGACCAGCGCCTGGGTGACCGAGGCCCCCATGAACTCGTTGTCCGGCGCGAGGAACGACAGGACATTGATCGTAATCGAGCGGCGCGGTGGTTCTCGTTTCTGGATCGGCGCACGGTTTACGGCGACGCGGGTGCTCGGGGCCGCCGTCTCGTCGCCGTAACCCGGGATCCACCGAGGCGCTGCCGAATCGTTAGCGACGGCTCCGCCTTGCAAAGCGCCGTTAGCGGAGACAATCTCGGCCTCGCCGAGGCTTCGAACTGGAGAATCTCAGTTGGCGGCTTCGCGGCGGCGCATAGCGCCCTGGAACTCGGCGACAACAGGAGGAAACGCAATGCGCGGGACGCGATCCCAGTTACCTTTTCGCCTTCGATGGTTCGGCGCGGCGGCTCTCATCCAGAGATAGACCATCCGGCCGCCGATTTTCAGATAGACCTCGTCCAGATGCCAAGTCGAATGCGGCTTCGGGCGACGCTTGCGCAAGTCGGCTGCGACGATGGGTCCGAAATGATTCACCCACCGCCGGACGGTCTCGTAAGAGACCATAATCCCGCGCTCGGCGAGCAAGTCTTCGACGTCGCGGAAGCTGAGCGTGAACCGGAGGTACAGCCAAATCGCCTGGTGAATGACCTCAAACGGGAACCGATAGCCCGCGTAGCTGATTTTCTGCATCCGCTTGGCTACCGCGCGTCAAAAGCGCCGGCAAGCGGCCGGTGCCGTGACAACGCCTCTGCCGTTGATCAACGCGCGTCGGATCGACCTGATCGACGACAGGCGGCTGGTGGCCCCAGCTCGTCGGCTTGGAGCGCAGGACGGCGAGATCCCACTCAGCGCCAGTCGCACTGATCCCAGCGCTCGCGCTCCAAGAAAAGACTGGCTTTCGGTTCGAAAGAGAGCATGTGTGTGGACGTCCGCGAACGCTGAGGCGCTGCGGGTGAACCCTTCGCCCCGACGATCGCTCCGATCCGGGGCTCGCGTCAGTGAGGGGCCGGGATAGGCCGGCCCCCGAAGCGCGAAGGTTCGAACATGTCCATCAAACTCAACGACACGCAACTTGTGCTGCTCAGCGCTGCGTCGCAGCGCGATGATCATTGTCTGGTCCGGGCGGAAGGTCCAAAGCGCGCCCAGGCCCAGAGGGCCGTAGCCAAGCTTCTCGAAGCTGGGCTCTTGAAGGAGATTAGGGCAAAGGCGGGAGCGCCGATCTGGCGGCGCGACGAGGAGACCGGGCAGACCTATGCGCTCAAACTGACCGCCGCTGGCGCGAAAGCGATCGCGGTTGACGACGCGACGGAGTCTGAAAGCATGGGGGAACAGCGCGCGAACCATCCAATCTCCGTCAATCCGAAGCCCGAGCCCGTTTCCGACCCAGCAGGCATAGACAGGCCAAACAGCAACGTCGCCTCGACACCCACGTCTCCGCGCGGCGGAACGAAGATCGCGCAGGTCCTCGAACTGCTGCAGCGCAGCGATGGCGCGACTCTCGCTGAGCTTGTCTCCGCCACCGGCTGGCTGCCGCACACGACGCGGGCCGCGCTCACCGGCCTGCGCAAGCGCGGCTACGCCGTCGGAATTGATCGGGCCGACAAGGTGCGAGGATCGGTCTATCGGATCGAGCCGACGGAAATGGAGGAAGATAGCGCCGCGCCGCACGCTGAAGCGTCACAGACTTGCGAAGCGCCACCAGATCGGCCCGGGCGCGCCGCGAATCTGCGAACCCGTCGGGCGGCGTGATGGCGACGCGACGAAACGCAAACGGCGCCGGCGAGGCATCCGTCCCGCCGGCGCCATCGTTGTCAAAGGGCGAGGCACTCGACGGTCTGGTCGCGAGCCTTTCCGGCCTCAACATGGATCAGCTTCGCCTCCAATGGCGAAACCACCTGGGCGGGATCCCTCCAGCCCATCTTCCGGGATCGCTGCTCATGCGTGTGCTCGCCTATCGGATCCAAGCCGCGGCATTCGGAGATCTCGATCGGGCGATTTTGCGGCGCTTGCGCGAGTCTAGGGACGAAGCCCTCGAGTTGGGGGACGCTCGTCCCTTTGCAACCCGCGGACCGACGACACGCGAGGGCGTCGGGCTCAAATCCGGAACTCTGCTGGTCCGCGAATGGAACGGCCGTCTCGAGCAGGTCATGATCCTCGACGACGGGTGCGCCTGGAACGGCTGCGTTTACCGCAGCCTTTCGCAGGTCGCCAAGGCGATCACCGGCACGAATTGGAACGGACACCGCTTCTTCGGGTTGAAGGCGGTCAGGACCGGCGCCTCCAAAAGAAAAAGAAACGTCACCCCAAGACCGAACTCATTGCTCGATATTGGCGTGTCGCCAACCCTCGCCGGGTTCGCCCCCGCAATGCCCGATCGTTCGCCGCCTCTCGCAACCAAGGAGTCCGATTCGGCATCTCCGAACAAATCGGCTTGGCGACGCAGCTGCGAGGGCGGGCCAACCGTCCGTCAAATCGGCTCGCGCACAAGGACCCGCGTTCCGACCCCAGGGAGTTCCCGCGAGAAGCTCAAGCCGTCCAGGAGGTCGGACGATGAAACGGGTCGAGCGCAAGATCGCCCTTCGCTGCGCCGTCTATACGCGCGTCTCCACCAACTCTGGTCTGGAACAGGACTTCAACTCTCTCGACAACCAGCGCGAGGCTTCCGAAGCCTACATCAAAAGCCAGGCCCATGAGGGGGATGGAAGCTCGTCCGCGAACGCTATGACGACGGCGGCTTTTCGGGCGGGTCGATGGAGCGGCCGGCGCTCCAGAAGCTACTGGACGATGTGAGGGCGCGCAAGATCGACGTGATCGTCGTCTACAAGGTCGACCGGCTGACGCGGTCGCTTGCCGACTTCGCCAAGCTGGTCGAGCTGTTCGACGCGCACGGCGTCTCCTTCATCTCGGTCGCTATCGCGCAGTCCCCTGGCGATGGCGGCGTCGATCGAGATAGGGCCTGCGCCAAAGACTACGTACCACGCAAACAGCGCAGCCCAGAGGAGATGGGCGTCGGCCATGCGGTAGGAGAATTGCGCCGCCAGGGACAAGGCCAGCATCACTGCAGCCGTGGGGCGCGTCAGCAGACCCAGCATGAACAGGATCGACCCAGTCAACTCCACGCCTGCGGCCAAGAGCGCAGCCTTCTCCGGATCGAGCCAGCCAAGCGCGTATTCGGGGCGCGCAAGCTCCATCGCGACCGGCCAGTCGCCGACTCTGAGCATGCCGGAGACCAGGAGCGTCTTGCCAGCGCCGATCCGCGCCAGCACGTCGACGATCGGGAAGACCATGACGAGAATCGATCGCGACAAATTCAGCAAGCGGCGAAGCGACCGTAACGACCGACCGGACATTGTTCGCTTCCGACGAATGGGGAGTGCAACGTCCGCGAGCGCAGAGCGAACATCCGCGCCTCGAGCCCATGCTCGACGCGCATTCACGCGCCCGCGCCGCAAACCCGTATTCAACGCGTCTTATAACACAATTCGGGTGAGCGCGGACTTCGTTACAAGGCCAAGACGCAGAGGTGCGTCTTCCCGCGGATATCCACGTGGCGTCTGCTCAAGCCGGCCGATCAGCATCTGCGCGAGACTCATGAAGGCGACGATCTGGCCAATTGTCGTGAGCCTCTGCATGAGCAGCCACACGCCAGTGACGAGAATGGCCACGAGCGCCAGACTCGATCTCGACCGGGTCGCGACCAAGGCCAGCGCTCACGAGGTCAGAACCGGTGTCTGGGGGGCGTCGAGCATGCGGTCGATCAGCTTCGACAGCGCGCTCTTCTCCTCATCGGCGTGCGAAAAGCCTGGATCGCTGGCATGTTGCCGAGCGCGTCCGACACCCGTTCGGCGAGATCGCTGTTGTAGACGTCAGCCGCGCTCAGCATCGTCTCGTTCTTGCGCAAACGATGTTCATCAGGAAGCCGAGGATGATGACGAGCGCGAGCAGGATCCCGCCTAACCGTCACTTGACGATCAGCCGGCTTTGGCGTCAAGCGCCTGATGGACCTTCCGATGGCTTGGTCGGATCAGTGGTCCGCGATCGGTCTCGCGGCGCCCGCGTAGAGTTGATCGAAAACCGATCGGCTCAACCCATCACCCGCGGCCCGCGAGTCTCAATCCGACATCGGCGCCGCCGTCAGGATGGTCGCCTCGCTCGGCCCAACCAGCGCGCTTTTGGGAAACGGAATTTTGCGGTCAGAGACTCCGAGCCGCATTCCGGCACAAAAGCCGGACGACCCCGCCAAATAGCCGCCGCAGACCGTACTCGGCCACGCTAACGCTTTATAATGTCGCAGGATTGTGGAACCGGGGAAACTACCGTCGCTCGCGCGGACTACCTGGTGGGCGATACAGGGATCGAACCTGTGGCCCCTCCCGTGTGAAGGGAGTGCTCTACCGCTGAGCTAATCGCCCGCCTTCAAGAAGGACTGCTTTACGGCGCGTCTGCTCGGCAAGTCAAGGCGGAGCGGGACACCTCACAGGGCGATCGGGTGAAGAAGTTGGTGACAAACGCGCAAAGTGCTGAATCTGTCGATCTCCGCTGATTCGGTTGGCGGGAGGACGACGGTGGACGCTTCGGAGGCGATGGCGGCGGCGGGTTTTGAGACAACAGTTTTCCTGATTCATTTCAATGATATGCCAGACCATCGGCAGCCAGGAAAGGCGGCCTATCGGCTCGACGAGATCCTGCTCTTGTCTCTGCTGGCGGTTCTGGCCGGCGCGGAGGGCTTCACCGACATCGCGCGTTTCGGCCAGCGGAAGCTCGCCTTGCTGCGGCGCTTCCTCCCCTTCGTCAACGGCACGCCGAGCCACGATCACCTCGGCGACATTTTCGCCACGCTCGACGCTGAGGCGTTCCGGCGGTGCTTCGTGGCTTGGGTCGGCGCGCTGATGAAGACGCCGGTCGAACTCATCGCCATCGACGGCAAGACCTCCCGGCGCTCGGGCAACAAAGGAGCCAAGGACGCCATCCACATGGTGTCCGCCTTCGCCGCCCGCCAACGCCTGGTGCTGGCGCAGGCCAAGGTCGGCGAGAAGGCTAACGAGATCGTCGCCATTCCGGCCCTCCTCGACATGCTGTCGATCGAAGGCGCCGTCGTCACCATCGACGCGATCGGCTGTCAGCGCGACATCGCCCAGAAGATCATCGACAAGAAGGCCGATTACATTCTGGCGCTGAAGGGCAACCAGGGGACGTTGCGCAACGATGTCGAATTGTTCGCCAACGAGCAGAAAGCAAGGGGTTTCGCCGATACGCAGGTCAGCGTCGATGAAACCGTCGACGGCGACCACGGCCGCATCGAGACGCGCCGCGTCACCGTGATCCACGACGTCGCCTGGCTGCAACAGCGACACGAATGGCCAGGCCTCAAGGGCCTCGTCATCGTCGACAGCACGCGAGAGATCGGCGCCAAGACCGAACGCGAGACCCGCTATTATCTGACATCGTCGTCACGGCGCGCCGACCGCCTGGGACCGATGGCGCGCGACCATTGGGCGATCGAGAACGGCCTGCACTGGGTCATGGATATGACCTTCCGCGACGACGAGTGCCGCATCCGAACCGACAACGCCCCTGAGAACGTCGTCACCCTCAAACACATGGCCGTCAACCTCGCCCGCAAGGCCAAGGGCCGAGAACTCCGTCCGCCTCGCCCTCAAAACCGCCGCTTGGGATGACGACTATCTCGCCAAACTCATCGCCGCATAATTTCCTTCACCCGATTCCCCTGGACAGGACAGTGCAATGGGAACCGTCCTTGTACGACTGGCCTTCGAGCCGGCGCTACGCATCGGCGGAATCCAACGTGAACGCGGGCTCGCCTAAATCAGCGAACACCCGTCTTGCCATATCAGCGACGTTGCGCTATGTGCCGCCGCGGGACACCTCTCCCCAACGAGAGGCGCCCATCTGAAAGGATGGCACTTGCATGACCACGACGCCCGCGGCACGGCCTCTCAGCCCGTGCTTTTCTTCCGGCCCTTGCGCCAAGCGCCCCGGCTGGACCCCCACAGTCCTCAAAGACGCAGCTCTTGGCCGGTCGCATCGCGCCAAGGTCGGCAAGACAAAGCTCAAATTCGCGATCGACCTCACCCGCGAGGTGCTCGGGGTTCCGAGCGATTATCGCGTCGGGATCACCCCCGGCTCCGACACTGGCGCGGTCGAGATGGCGCTCTGGACCATGCTCGGCGCGCGGACCGTCGATGTGCTGGCGTGGGAGAGCTTCGGCGAGGGCTGGGTCACCGACATCGTCAAACAGCTCAAGCTCAAGGACGCCCGCACGCTGAAGGCGCCTTACGGCGAGCTCCCGGACCTTTCGCAGGTCAATTTCGACAACGACGTCGTATTCACTTGGAACGGCACCACGTCCGGCGTGCGCGTGCCGAACGCAGCCTGGATCCCGGCCGACCGCCGGGGCCTGACCATCTGCGACGCAACATCCGCGGCTTTCGCGCAGGATCTCGATTGGCCGAAGCTCGACGTCACGACCTTCTCCTGGCAAAAGGTTCTCGGCGGCGAGGCGGCGCATGGCATGATCATCCTGAGCCCCCGCGCGGCCGAGCGGCTCGAAACCTATACGCCGGCATGGCCCTTGCCGAAGGTCTTCCAACTCGCCAAAGGCGGCAAGCTGACCGAAGGCTTCTTTGAAGGCGAGACGATCAACACGCCCTCCATGCTGTGCGTCGAGGACTATATCGACGCGCTCCAGTGGGCGAAATCGCTCGGCGGCGCGAAGGCGCTGTTCGCCCGCGCGGACGCCAACACGAAAGCGATCGCCGACTGGGTCGAGCGTACGGCGTGGATCGATTTCCTGGCCCGCGCGCCCGCGACCCGATCCAACACCAGCGTTTGCCTGAAGGTGGTCGATCCCGCCATCGCCGCGCTGCCCGCCGACGGACAAAGCGCCTTCACCAAATCGCTCGCGAGCTTCCTCGAGAAGGAGAAGGTCGCCTTTGACATCGGCGCCTATCGCGACGCGCCGCCCGGCCTGCGCATCTGGTGCGGCGCGACGGTTGAGACCGGTGACGTCGAGAAGCTGACGCACTGGCTCGACTATGCCTTCGCTCTGGAGAAGGCCAAGCTCGCCAAGGCGGCGTAATCGCACTTTCGCTTTGGGAGCGCTCTCTCCTCCGCTTCGACCCCGCCAAGCCCCTTATTTTCTCACGCGCCGGCGGCGAACCGCCGGTCGCCTCAATCCGAGGTCTTAACCCATGGCTCCTCGCGTTCTCATTTCTGACAAGCTCTCTCCCGCCGCCGTCGCGATCTTCAAGGAGCGCGGCGTCGAAGTCGAGGTCAAACCCGGTCTCGACAAGGATGAATTGGCCAAGATCATCGGCGACTATGACGGTCTCGCGATCCGCTCGGCGACCAAAGTCACGGCCAAGCTGCTTGAAAATGCGACAAAACTGAAGGTAGTGGGTCGCGCGGGCATCGGCGTCGACAATGTCGACATCCCGGCGGCCACGGCTCGCGGGGTCATCGTGATGAACACGCCTTTCGGCAATTCGATCACCACGGCTGAACACGCGATCGCGCTCATGTTCGCGCTCGCCCGGCAGATCCCGGCCGCAGACCTCTCGACCCAAGCGGGAAAATGGGAAAAGAACCGCTTCATGGGCGTCGAGCTGACCGCTAAGACCCTCGGTGTCATCGGCTGTGGCAACATCGGTTCGATCGCCGCCTCGCGCGGCATCGGCCTCAAGATGCGAGTGATCGCTTACGACCCCTTCCTCAGCGTCGAGCGCGCTTCAGAGATCGGAGTCGAAAAGGTCGAATTGAACGACCTTCTGGCGCGCTCCGATTTCATCACGCTGCACACGCCGCTGACCGCGCAGACGCGCAACATCCTCTCGGCCGAGAACCTTGCCAAGACGAAGAAAGGCGTGCGCATCATCAACTGCGCGCGCGGCGGCCTCGTGGACGAGGCGGCGCTGCGCGCGGCGCTCGATAGCGGGCACGTCGGAGGCGCAGCCTTCGACGTGTTCGTCGAGGAGCCCGCGAAGGCGAACCCGCTCTTCGGCCATCCGAACTTCATCGCGACCCCGCACCTCGGCGCCTCGACCAGCGAGGCGCAGGAGAACGTGGCCCTCCAGGTCGCAGAGCAGATGTCGGACTATCTCATCCGGGGCGCGATCACCAACGCGGTCAACTTTCCGTCGATCACCGCGGAGGAAGCGCCCAAGCTCAAGCCGTTCATCTCGCTCGCCGAAGGTCTCGGCTCGTTCGCCGGACAGCTCACACTGGCGCCGATCGAGAAGGTCACGATCACCTATGAAGGCGCGGTCGCCGACCTGAAGATCAAGGCCCTGACGTCGGCTGCGATTGCCGGCCTGCTGCGTCCCTCGCTCGCCGATGTCAATGTCGTGTCGGCGCCGGCCGTCGCCGCGCATCGTGGCATCGTCGTCGAAGAGATGACCCGCGCCGCCGAGGGCGACTACGAGAGCTTCGTGACTATGGCCGTCACCACCGCTGAGCAGACCCGCACGATCGGCGGAACTGTTTTCCACGATGGCAAGCCACGCATCCTGTCCATCAAGGGAATCAAGGTCGACGCCGAATTCACGCCTTCGATGATCTACGTCACCAACGAGGATAAGCCCGGGTTCATCGGGCGCTTTGCCGGTCTGTTGGGCGATGCGGGGATCAATATCGCGACGTTCGCTCTCGGGCGCGATAAACAAGGCGGATCGGCGATCGCGCTGGTGTCGATCGACAGCGATGCGCCGCCGGAGGTTCTGGAGCGGGTCGGCAAGATCAAGGGCGTTCGGCAGGCGTCGGCCTTGCGCTTTTGAAGTTTGGCGACGTAGGATAAACCGATGACCAAAGACTCGGAGCCGCGCGCGTCGGGCGAGCCCGGCGGCCGCGGCAGGACTGATCCGCGGCTGCTGGAGCTTCTGATCTGTCCGCTGACGCGAGACACGCTGAGCTACGACGCGGCCCGACAGGAGCTGATCTCGCGGGCGGCGAAGCTCGCCTATCCAATCCGGGACGGCGTGCCGATCATGCTGCCGGAGGAAGCGCGCAAGCTTGACGACTAGCGCCCGCTCCGCTTTGCCGCAGAATGCCTTCCACGCAGTCGTGGGCTAAGTGGCGTGCTGCCTCGGCCCGCGGCGGGTTAACTTATGCCTTCGCGGGCTTCACCGCCCGCGGCCGCCCGACATCGTCGACCGCGACAAAGGTGAAGGTCGCGTCGGTCACCTTCTCCCGATGATGGGTGCGGAAGCGCTGCGCCCATGCTTCGATATGCACCTTGATCGAGCTGCGCCCGACCTGGTCGATCGACGTGTACACGCAAAGCACGTCGCCCACCTTGACCGGCCTGATGAAGGTCATGGCGTCGATAGCGATGGTCACGACGCGCCCCTGCGCTCTTTCGACCGCCGCGATGCCCCCGGCCTGATCCATCTGGCTTAACACCCAACCGCCGAAGATGTCGCCGTTGGCGTTGGTGTCGCTCGGCATCGCGATGAGCCGAACGGTCAGTTCGCCGCGAGGCTCGACTTCATCTGCCGATGTCGGTGCGACCATGCCCTTCCCCCGGTCTTGAACGCGCTACCCCATCGCCGCCATCGGCCGCCCGCGCGACGACCACGCGCTCGTTTCCCGTGAGATCCCGCCGAACCTCGCACGAGGCGAACTTCGCCTTCGTCACAAGCGCGAGCACGTCAGCCGCCTGCCCTGGCCCGACTTCGAGAAGAAGCCACCCGTCCGGTTGAAGCAAGGAGGGCGACGCGGGGACGATCGCCCGATAAGCGTCGAGGCCGTCGGGTCCTCCATCCAGCGCGAGGCGGGGATCGAACGCGCTTACCTCACGGCCGAGAGCGTCGATGTCGGCGCTCGGGACGTAGGGCGGGTTGGAAACGATCAGGTCGAACGAGCCCTCGAGCCCATCGGTCCAGCAGCCGACGTGGATCTCTCCGCGCTCCGCAAAGCCGTGAGCTTCGAGATTGTTGCGGGCGATCACCGCCGCGTCCGCGCAAACGTCGACGCCAACGCCGCGCGCGTTTGGAAATTCTTCGAGCAATGCGCACAGAATTGCGGCTGATCCGACGCCGAGGTCGAGCATTCGCAGCGGCCACCAGCGTCGATCGATCAAGAGCGCAATCGCCGTCTCGACGATCGTCTCCGTTTCCGCGCGGGGATCGAGGACGTTGGGCGAGACCGCAAGCGACAGGCCCCAGAACTCGCGTCTCCCGACAATTTTCGACAGGGGCTCGCCCGCCGAGCGGCGGGCGACGAATTGCTCGAGCAGGGCGGCTGACGCGCCCAGTCGGCCCTCCGGCGCGACGATCAACTCGACCCGCGAAATGCCGCAAGCCGCGCATAGCGCCATGCGCGCTTCGCGCACGGGGTCTTCAAGGGCCGCGCGCCGAAACGCATCGGCAATCCGGTCAAGCGCGTCGGCGCGAGTCGTCGCCGCCCCGAACGCGCCCGCTCCGCTCAAGCGACCTGGCCGTGGCAGTGTTTGTATTTCTTGCCTGATCCGCACGGGCATGGCTCGTTCCGCCCGACCCGTCCCCATGAGGCCGGATTGCGAGGATCGCGCTCAGCCACTGCGACGCCCGAGGCCGCGGCGAGCAGGCTCGCGCCAACCGGTTCGTTCGCCAGGGGGAATGGCAGCTCGTTCTCGCCCGTCGTCGGGTCGAGATGCTGAAACTGCATCGGCGGGGGCGGCGGCTCCGGCTCCTGGAACCGGACCTCGATGCGCGACATCTGGGCGATCACCGCTTCGTGCCATTGCACGATGAGCTGCTGAAACAGCTCGAAAGCCTCGGACTTGTATTCGTTGAGCGGGTCGCGCTGCGCCATTCCCCGCCAGCCGATGACCTGACGCAGATGGTCAAGCGTGACGAGGTGTTCACGCCAAAGATGATCGAGCGACTGCAGGATCACCTGCTTTTCGACAAAGCGCATTGCGTCCGGGGTGTTGCGCTGCACGCGCTCCGCGTAAGCGTCGGCGGCGGCCTTGTGGAGCCTCGTCGCCACTTCTTCGTCGGCGATGCCCTCCTCTTTCGCCCATCCGTCGACGGGGACGTCGAGGTTGAGTTTCGCCGCGACTTCCTGCTTCAGTCCGGCAATGTCCCACGCCTCCGGATACGCGTCGTGGGGAATGTGCTTTTCGACCAGATCGTCGATGACGCCAGCCCGCATGTCCTCGATTGTCGGCTCGAGCAATTCGGACGCCATCATCTTGCGCCTGTCCTCGAAGATGACTTTGCGCTGATCGTTCATCACGTTGTCGAACTTGAGAATATTCTTGCGGATGTCGAAGTTGCGCGCCTCGACCTTCTGCTGGGCCTTTTCGAGCGCCTTGTTGATCCAAGGATGGACGATCGCCTCGTCCTCCTTGAGGCCGAGACGCTTCAGCATCGCGTCCATGCGCTCGGCGCCGAAAATGCGCATGAGATCGTCCTGCAGCGACAGGAAGAACTTCGACCGGCCGGGGTCGCCCTGGCGACCGGAGCGACCGCGCAACTGGTTGTCGATGCGGCGGCTCTCATGCCGCTCCGTGCCGATGATGTAGAGGCCGCCGGCGTCGATGGCCTTCTGCTTGAAGTCCGCCACTTCCGCCCGGATCGCCGCCTCCTGCGCGGCGCGCTCCTCCGGCGACGCATTCGGGTCGAGTTCCTGCTTGACCCGCATCTCGACGTTGCCGCCGAGCTGAATGTCCGTGCCTCGGCCGGCCATATTGGTGGCGATCGTGATCGCGCCGGGAACCCCCGCTTCGGCGACGATGAAGGCTTCCTGCTCGTGGAACCGGGCGTTCAGGATGGCGAAGTTCTTCGATGGCTTGCCGGCGCGGGCGGCGGCGTAGAGAGCCTTCAGCGCGTCCGGCTTGGTAAAGTCGATCTTCTTGTAGCCTTGCCGCTCCATCACCTCGCCGAGGATCTCGGACTTTTCGATCGATGTCGTGCCGACCAGCATCGGCTGCAGCTTGGCGTTGGCCGCTTCGATCTCGCGCACGACCGCGCGCATCTTCTCGTTCGAGGTGCGATAGACCTCGTCGTCCTCGTCGAGACGCGCGATCGGAAGATTGGTCGGGATCTCGACGACAACGAGCTTGTAGATCTCGGCGAATTCGTCCGCCTCGGTCGCGGCCGTGCCGGTCATGCCGGCGAGCTTCTTGTAGAGACGGAAATAGTTCTGGAAGGTGATCGACGCGAGCGTCACATTTTCCGGCTGGACGGTGACGCCTTCCTTGGCCTCGAGCGCCTGATGCAGGCCTTCCGAATAGCGGCGGCCGGGCATCATGCGACCGGTGAACTCGTCGACGATCACGACCTCGTCGTTGCGGACGATGTAATCCTTGTCGCGTTGGAACAGCTTGTGCGCGCGCAGCGCCTGGTTGACATGGTGGACGAGCGTGGCGTTGCCGGCTTCGTACAGCGAGCCGTCCTTCATCACGCCGATCGCGCGCAAGAGCTCCTCGGCGTGCTCGTTGCCCGCCTCGGTCAGATTGACGGTGCGCTGCTTCTCGTCGAGCTCGTAGTCCTCGCGCGCGAGCTTCGGGATGATTGTGTTCACCGCGGCGTAGAGGCCGGAACGATCCTCCGACGGACCCGAAATGATGAGCGGCGTGCGCGCCTCGTCAACGAGAATAGAGTCGACCTCGTCGACGATCGCGAAGGCGTGGCCGCGTTGGACCATCTGCGCCATGTCGTATTTCATATTGTCGCGCAGATAGTCGAACCCGAATTCGTTGTTCGTGCCGTAGGTGACGTCGGCGGCGTAGGCCTGCCTGCGCTGGTCGTCGTCCAGGCCGTGAACGATGACGCCGACGGTCATGCCAAGAAACTTGTAGATCTGACCCATCCATTCGGAGTCGCGGCGGGCGAGGTAGTCGTTGACGGTGATGACGTGCACGCCCTCCCCCGCCAACGCGTTGAGATAGACGGCGGTCGTGGCGACGAGGGTCTTGCCTTCGCCGGTGCGCATCTCTGCGATCGCGCCCTCATGCAAAACGACGCCGCCGATGAGCTGCACGTCGAAGTGGCGCTGCTTCAGCGTGCGCTTCGCGGCTTCGCGCACCGCAGCGAAAGCGGGCGCCATGATGTCGTCGATGGTCTTGCCGGCAGCGAGTTCAGCGCGGAATTCGTCGGTCTTGGCGCGCAGTTGCTCGTCTGTCAGCGCCTCGAACTCGGGCTCCAGCGCGTTGATCTCCGCGACTCTGGGGCGATAGCTCTTCAGCCTGCGGTCGTTGGACGAGCCGAAGACCCGCTTCATCACCGAGTCGAACTTCAGGGCGCCGAGCATTATCGACCTTTCCAAGACCGTCCCCGCGGAGCTTCTTCGCACCCGGCTTGCTTAAGAGCATCACGGGCATGGTCAACCGCGACAACAAAAGGCGCGAAACAAGGGCACACGCCCGTTTCGCGCCGCGTTTCCGGGTTTGGGGCAGGAGATAAGAGCCGCGCCTGGCCTTGTCAATGACGCCGAGCGCGCGCCTTCTGCCCCGGATCGGGCCGCTACTTCTGGCAGATTGGGCAATAGAAGGTCGACCGGCCGCCCTGCGCGCTGCGCGCGATCGTTCCCCGGCAGCGAGGCCTTGGACAGGGGGCGCCCTCGCGATCGTAAACAGCAAACGTATGCTGGAAATAGCCGAGTTCGCCGTTTGCTCCCCGATGATCGCGCAAGGTCGAGCCGCCGGCCTCGATCGCCTCCTCAAGGACCTCGTGGATCGCCTTCACGAGCGCGACGGCCGCGTGCGTCGGCCTCCCGCTCGCGTCGGCGAGACCCGCCGCCGGGCGAGACGGGGCAAGTCGGGCGCGAAACAGCGCCTCGCACACGTAAATGTTGCCGAGCCCGGCGATGCGCCTCTGGTCCAGGAGCGCCGCCTTCAGCGGCGCACGCGAGCCTGCGAACAGGTTCGCGAGGCGGGCCGCGTCGAACTCGCGCGCCAACGGCTCCTCGCCGAGGCCGGCAAGTCGCGGATGGGTCTTAAGCGCGCCGCTCTCCGCCAGGTCCATGAATCCGAACCGCCGCGGGTCGTTGTAGGTGATGGTTGCGCCGTTATCGAGGTGAAGCACGACGTGGTCGTGTTTCGGGTCCTTGGAGCGCTCGTGACGGAAGGCCCCCGGCGTCGGCGCTCGGCCGTTTTCGATACGAAATGAGCCCGACATGCCGAGATGGGCGATCATGGTCTCGCCGCTGTCCAGGCGGAACAGGAGATATTTGGCGCGTCGGGCGAGCGCGTCGATCCGCCGTCCCGCGAGGCGCTCGCGAAAGCGGGGCGGGAAGGGAAAGCGGATGTCCGCCCGGCGAAGCTCGATCTTTTCGATGCGCGCGCCGACCACAGCCGGTTCAAGGCCGCGCCGCACGGTTTCGACCTCCGGCAGTTCAGGCATGGGCGTGGTCCCGGATGACAGCGAGGAAGGCCGGGCCGAATTTCTGCAGTTTGACCGCGCCGACGCCGTGCAGACCGGCGAGGCCTTCAAGCGTATCCGGCCGCGCCTTCGCCATCTCGAGGAGCGTCCGGTCCGGGAAGATGACATAGGCCGGCTGCTTCTGCGCCGCCGCGATCGCCCCGCGCAGCGCTTTCAGCGCCTTGAGGAGATCGGCGTCCGCGTCGCCCGCATCGACCAACTTGGAGTCCGCGCGGCGCCCGCCGGAGCGCACGACGTCCTCTCGCAGGGCGAAAGACGCGTCGCCGCGCAAGACCCGCCTGCCCTCTTCCGTCACCACGAGGCGGCCGCGGTCATCCTCGTCGCGACCGATAAGCCGCGCCGACTGCAATTGACGCAGCACGCCCCGCCAATCCCCGGGCGTCCGGTCGCGGCCCGCGCCGAAGGTCTTGAGCTGGTCATGGCCGTGACGCGCCACCGCCTCCGTCGCCTTTCCGGAGAGAATGTTGGCGAGGTGGCCGAAGAAGAAGCGGCCCGACGTGCGCAGCACCGCCGACAGCGCCTTCTGCGCCTCGATCCGCCCGTCAATCAATCGCACGCCGCCCTGGCAGACGTCGCAATGGCCGCAGGAGGGGGAGGCCTCTTCGCCAAACATGGCGAGCAGCGTCTGGCGGCGGCAACGCGCGGTCTCGCACAAGGTCACGAGGTCGTCGAGTTTCGCCATCTCGACGCGCTTGCGTTCCTCGGTCGCGCCTCCTTCCAGAATCTGCCGCCGCCTCAGCTCGATGTCGCCTGCGCTGTAGAGCGTGAATGCGTCGGCCGGCAATCCGTCGCGGCCCGCCCGCCCGATCTCCTGATAATAGGCCTCGATCGAGGAGGGCATATCGGCGTGAAAGACGAAGCGCACGTCCGGCTTGTCGATGCCCATGCCGAACGCGATGGTCGCGCATACGATGCAATCGTCCTCGCGCAGGAACGCGTCGTGGTTGTAGGCGCGCGCCGAATGCTCGAGGCCGGCGTGATAGGGCAGCGCCCTTCGACCGCTGCGGACGAGCTCCCCGGCCAGTTCCTCCGTCCGGCGGCGCGAAGCGCAATAGATGACGCCGCTCTCGCCGCGATGGGCGTCGAGCCGCTCGATAAGCTGCCGCGTCGCGTCCGCCTTCGGCCGCATCGCGAGAAAAAGGTTCGGCCGGTCGAACGAACGCACGAACACCTGCGGCCGGCGCACGAACAGCTTCGAGACGATCTCCGACCGGGTGGGCGCATCGGCCGTCGCCGTGACGGCCAGCGTCTGGACGCCGCCGAGCGCGTCGACGACCTCGCGCAGGCGCAGATATTCGGGGCGGAAGTCGTGCCCCCATTGCGAGACGCAATGGGCCTCGTCGATGGCGAGACAATCGATCGCGACGCCCTTCAGATAGGTGATGACCTCGTCTCGCAGGAGTCGCTCGGGCGCGATGTAGAGGAGGCGCAAGGACCGCTCGCGAAGGCCGCGCGCAATCTGCCGTCGCTCGTCGACGTCCGACGACGAGTTGAGGCTCGCCGCCTCGACGCCGAGCGCGCGCAACTGGGCCACCTGATCGCGCATCAGCGCGATCAGCGGCGACACGACCAGCGTCAGGCCATCGCGTACGATCGGGGGAAGCTGGAAGCAAAGCGACTTGCCGCTGCCGGTCGGCATGACCGCGAGCACATCCTTGCCGGCAAGAACGGTTGCGAGGATTTCCTCCTGTCCTGGACGGAAGGCGGCAAAGCCGTAGACGCCGGCGAGCGCCGCTCGCGTCTTCTCCATCAAAGACGGGCCGGACGTCATGCGCCGGCCTCCGGATCGAACGCCGGCGCCCACTGGACCGCCTCGACCCGCTCCGCGCCGGTCGCCAGCATGACGAGGCGGTCGAAGCCGAGCGCCGCGCCGCAGGCGTCGGGCATCTCATGGAGCGCCGCGAGGAAATCCTCATCGATCGGCGCAGACGTCCCGTAGACGCGCCGCTGCTCGGCCATGTCGGCCTCGAATCGTCGCCGCTGCTCTTTGGGATCGGCGAGTTCGTGGAAGGCGTTGGCGAGCTCGATCCCGCAGCAATAGAGCTCGAAGCGCTCGGCGACCCGGGGGTCGTCGGGGCTCAAGCGCGCCAGCGCCGCCTCGCTCGCCGGGTAGGCGTGCAGGATGGTCGGATGCCCGATCCCGAGGTTCGGCTCGACGCGCTCGCTGAGAATCCGGCTGAAAATGTCCGACCATGTGTCGTCGTCGGCGACGCGCACGCCCTCGTCCTTCGCCTGCCGCGCGAGCCGCGCCGCGTCCGGCTCGCGTCCGGACGGTAGGCTGTCATAAAGGTCGATCCCGGCGAAGCGCCGGAACGCATCCGGCACCGTCATCCGTTCCGGCGGCTCGAACGGGTTCGCCTCGCGGCCGCGGAAGGCAAAAACCTTCGCGCCTGCGACATGGGCGGCGAGCGCGAGCAGCGTTGCGGAGTCGTCCATCAAAACGTCCAGCCGCGCGCCGACCCGATACCATTCGAGCATCGTGAATTCCCGCGCATGCAGCGCGGACCGCTCCTGGTTACGGAATACGTGCGCGAGCGCAAAGATTTGCGTTTCTCCCGCGGCAAGCAGCTTCTTCATCGCGAATTCCGGCGACGTATGCAGATAGGCTTCGCTCGAGCCGCCGTCCGGCCGGATGAGCTCGGTCCGGAACCCGATGAGATGGGTCTCGTTACCGGGCGAGACCTGAAGCGCGGCCGGGTCGACCTCGACGAAGCCCTTGGCGTCGAACCAGCGTCGGACGACGCTCGCGATCCGAGCGCGAGCGAGAAGTCGCGCGCGGCGTTCGGCGTGGCGGTCCCGGCTCCAGAGCGGCGGCGAGGCTGACAACGGCTTAAGAACCCTCGAGGCGAGAGAGGAGAGTCACGGCCGCGCCCTGCTGGCCTCGGACGTCAAAAACAGTACAAAACGCGCCAGGCCCATTGAGCCGCTGCTTGAAAACAAGCGCGTCATCGCGCACAAGCGGCCCCGAGCCAAATCCTGAGGACAGAAACGTGAGAGTTATCGCAAGCTCGATTCGCAAGGGCAATATCATCGAGCGAGAGGACGGTCAGCTTTGCGTCGTTCTTTCCGCCGAAAGCTTCCATCCCGGCAAGGGCACGCCGACGACGCAGATTGACATGCGCCGGCTCTCGGACGGCGTCAAGGTGACGGATCGGTTCAAAACGACCGAGCAGGTCGAGCGCGCCTTCGTCGAGGACAAGAACTTCGACTTTCTTTACGGCGATGCAGACGGCTACCATTTCATGAACGCCGACACCTATGACCAGATCCAGGTCCCGTCCGAGGTGATCGGCGACCAGGCGCAATGGCTGCAGGAAGGCATGAAGGTCATTCTCTCGATCTTCAACGAGACGCCGGTCGGGATCCAGCTGCCGCCTCGCGTCACGCTGGAAGTCACGGAAACGGAGCCTGCGATGAAGGGCCAGACGGCGTCGTCGTCCTACAAGCCCGCCAAGCTCTCGAACGGCGCTCGCGTGATGGTGCCTCCGCACATCTCGGCCGGGACCCGAATCGTGATCCAGACCGAGGATGGCAGCTATGTCGAGCGTGCGAAGGACTGAATGACGGTCGAGCGATCGTAGCGATCGCTATCCGGTGAACTTCGACATGATCGGCGCGCGCTCCGGCACGACAGGTGAGAATTCGCGCGCATCCGCGAGGGCGGCCGCGAAGGCTGGGCGCGTCCTCAGCGACTTCAGATAGCGTCGGAACAATTCGGCCTGGCAAAGCCCATAACCCCTGGCCCAGAATACGTTGTTGCCGATGATGCAGTCCGCGGCCGTGAACGTGTCGCCGCAGATATACGGGGCCGCCTCGAAACGGCGGGCGAGTTGGGGCTCGACCTCCTCGCGGAATTTCTTGCGGTAGCGCACGACCATCCGAGGGTCGCGCTCCGGTTGCGGCAGCATGTGTTCGTGAATGCGCACCTGAGACAGCATCATGTCCATCCAGGTCGACCCGAACTGAATCATCTGAAGATAATCCGAGCGCTCTCGCGAGGCGCCGGGCGGCGGCGCGAGGCACTTCTCGGGATAGGCGTCCGCAAGGAAAGCGACCATCGCGCCGCTCTCGATCATCACCTGGTTTTGGCCGTCGTCCCACCTGATCTCGAGCACCGGAACGGAATGATTGGGGTTGAGCGAGGTGAATTCGGCGCTGTATTGCGCGCCCTCGTAGAGGGCGATCTTTTCGACCTCGAACGCGTCCCCGACCGCCTCATGCAGCGCCCACTTGACCCGGACGCTCCTTGAGGCGGGCGCATGGTAGAGTTTGAAGCCTGCGATCTTCATTGGTTTGATCCGCCGTATAGCGGGGCGCAAGTTTGGGGCCGATTCGACGCTCCGAACAGCGCCGCGCAGGCCGCCTCCAGTTCATCGAAATGCGAGATGACCCGGTCGGGCCCAAGTTCGGCCACCGGAACGTCGGTATAGCCGAAGTCGACAGCGATGACCGGCAGGCCGGCGGCGCGCGCCGTCTTGATGTCGGTCGCGGAGTCGCCGACCATGATTGCGCAGCCCCTGTCGCCTCCCGCAGCCGCGACCGTTTCGAGAAGCGGCCTGGGGTCCGGCTTGCCGACCCCGAACGTATCCTGTCCGCAAATGAAGGCGAAGCGGCTGGCGACGCCCAGCTTTTCCATCAGCAACGCGGCGGAGCCCGCCATCTTGTTGGTGCATATAGCCTGAAGCCAGCCAGCCCCCGATAAACGATCGAGCGCCGCCGCGACGCCGGGATAGAGGCGGGTGTGGACAGCGATATGGGCGTTGTAATGGGCGAGGAAATCGCCAAACAACGCCTCGAGCTTGTGCGGCGCAAGCTTGCGTCCGGACGCCCTGAATCCGCGCTCGATCAGCGCCCGGCCTCCCGCTCCAAGCATGCTGCGGGCGCTTTCGACAGGCAGCGGCGCGAGTCGCTCGTGCATGAGAACCGCGTTCAACGCGCCCATGAGATCCGCGGCGGTGTCCGCGAGCGTGCCATCGAGGTCATAGACGATTACGGGAGCGGTCATTATGGCGGCTCAACCCCAGAAGTTCGGCGCGGTTTCGTTCAAGAGCCCGCCGATGCGAACCGGCGCAATGGCTTTGGCAAGTCCGCCTGGCCCGATTTCGACCGCGACCCCGCATAGCGTCGCGGGACCCAGAGCCGGCTCGAACCTGCCGGAGGGAATGCGGCGGGTGAAGCGCCTCAGCGGTTCGTCCTTATCCATGCCAATCACCAAATCGTAGTCGCCCGTCATGCCGACGTCGGTGATGAAGCCTGTCCCCCCAGAAAGGATACGATAGTCGGCGCTCGGCACATGGGTGTGCGTGCCGACGACAAGACTAGCGCGTCCGTCGGCGAAATGGCCCAGCGCCCATTTCTCGCTGCTCGCCTCGGCGTGCACGTCGATGAGGATCGCGTCGCACGAATCGCAGAGCGGGCAGGCGGAGAGCTCCCGCTCCAGGGCGGCGAAAGGATCGTCGAGCGCATCCATGAAGATGCGCCCGAGGAGGTTGACAATGAGGAGCCGTGCGCCTGCGGCGCTTTTGATGATGGCCGATCCTCGCCCCGGCGTGCCTGGGGGATAGTTGGCGGGGCGGATAAGTCGTGGCTGGCGTTCGATAAAGATGAGCGCCTCACGCTGGTCGAATGCGTGATTGCCCAGCGTCACCGCGTCGATGCCCGCACCCAGAAACTCCTCGAGGATGGATTCGGTGAGACCGAAGCCGCCGGCCGCGTTCTCGCCGTTGGCGATGACGAAATCGAGATTCCAGCGACCGCGTAAACGCGGGACTTGCTCAATGATCGCCGCGCGCCCAGACCTGCCCACGATGTCGCCGATGAAAAGCAGGCGCATTCAGGGCTCTCTAACGAAAAAGGTTTCCCTTTCGGTCACGATGACGTCCAAGGCTTCATCATGCGCCTCATAAGGCACGGCGGCGACTTCGCAAACCCCGTAGGCGACGCCGACGGCATGAATTCTCTTCATCGCCCGCAGCCGCGCCAAGCTCCGGTCGTAGTAGCCGGCGCCATAGCCGATCCGGTGGCCGCTCCGGTCGAAACAGGCAAGCGGCACGAACAGGAGGTCTGGCTCAACGGCCTCGGCCGACTCCAACGGTTCGGGAATGCCCATGCGACCGACGAGAGTTGGCTCGCCCGGGCGCCAAAGCCGAAACGCAAGATATCGATTTCGGCCCACAACGACCGGCAGCGCGGTCGCGAAACCTTCCGCGGTCAACACGCCGAGAAGCGCGACCGTATCCGGCTCTTCTCGAATCGGATGGAAGGCGGAAACAACCGAAGGCGTCCATAACTGCGCTAGACGAATCCCCTCCAGCATCAGTCGCTCGGTCAGACGAACGCGCTGCTCGGGAGAAACCGCCTTGCGCCGCGCAAGGGCCTCTTGTCGCACGGCGGTTTTCGGGTCGGCGTCGGTCGAGATCAAAGCGTGCGCCAATTCCCGTATTCGAAGCGAGCGCGGAGCCGAGAAGGCCGTTGGACGTTGATCCCGGGCGCCTACGTAAGTAGGTGGGCGCCGTGTGCCAAAGCCCACGGGCTAGGGCAGGGACAGCTCCCATAGGGATCGTACGGCCCCGAGGAATGTTGTCCTGACGCGCCACCCAGCTCCGCAACAACCAATGTAAGGCGTCGCGGCACGGATGGCTAGGGCCGGCGTTCCGTTGGCGGGGCGTCCAGGGGATTGCGCCGCGCGACCGCCAGAATTGCGTAGCCGCGCCGCCAGCTTTCCGTCATGCAATCGAGACCGCGCGAGGCTGAGAGCTCTGCGAGCGCATCCCCGAGATCGTCGCGCGGCGTGACGTCAAAGGCCGCCAGCCACCTGCGCAACGCCGTCTTGAAAGCGCTCGGCAGGCCCGAGCAGTCGCCGAAATCGATGCAATGCAGGGCGCCGTAAGGCGCGACGACGTCGAGCGCCTGCGTCAGGGCCTCGCGCCAGGGCGGAATCATCGAGAGCGCGTAAGAGAACAAGACCCGTTCGAACCGCGCATGCCCGAACAGCGACTCGGGGTCGAATCCGCTCGCGTCGGCCTGTGCGAGTTTGATCCGCGATGAAAGCCCGGCGCGAGCGAGCGAGCGCGCGGCCGTATCGAGCATTTCGCGCGAAACGTCGAGGCCGCAGAATCGCGCTTGAGGATAGCGGCGCGCAGCCTTGATCAGGTTGCGGCCGGTGCCGCAGCCGATTTCGAGCACCCTGTCGCCGGGTTTCGGCTGAAGCCGCTCGATCGCCTCGTCGCGTCCGAGCAGGTAGTACTTGCGGCTCGCGTCATAGATGTGGCGCTGACGGCGGTACATCCGGTCCATGAGCGCAGTCGCGTCGGTCACTTGAGAGCGTCCTTCCTGACATAGAGGTGGAAGGCGCCGTAGATCGAGGAGCGGTCCTGCCGCCCGAATTCGCGGCTTTGCTCATGCTCGTAGGTCCAGCGACTTAAGATCTCGTCCGGCACGCGCCCCGGCAGCAAGCGTTCGTCAGCCGCAGTGCGGAATATGACGCGCGCGCCGGGCCGCGCGGTGCGGGTGATCTCGGTCCACAACGCCGTCAGGTCGGCGTCGTTCATCCAGTCCTGCGCGTCGAGCAGAACGTAGCGGTCGAAGCTCATGTCGGTGGACTGACGCAGAGCCTCCGTGAACGAACTCTGGACGTAGCGAACCCGGTCGGCGCGGCTTCGCACCGCCTCAAAGTTCTCCCGCTGCAGGTAGGGCGGGAGGGAGGGGTTCGGACCCGGCGCATAGCGGCGCCCGAACGCCTGCCAGGCAAAGTAGTTGTCGGCGATATCGAACCCGCACGCGAGCCGCTCCAACCGCTGGTTGAGCACGTCGCCGATGCCCCTCGGCGAGTCCGCCGCGAGCGCGTTGTACTGCGCGGGCGGGATGCCCAGGCCGTAAAGCGACGCCGGCTGCTTCATCATCCAGCGCACGAGCGGCTTTTCGAAGATCGGCGCGAGGCGCTGTTGATAGATCGCGCGCTGCTCTTCCATGGTCTTGGCCTTGAGAATAATCGCCGGGTTGACTCCGTGCAGGCGCGCCAGGGCATGGCCCGCCCCGAGAAAGTGGCCAAGCACCCCATGGCGATAGAAGTTGCGGGCGAAGACGGCGATGCGCCGCCGTCCAAACGCCTGCCGCTTGTCCCAGTAAGCGCGCGAAGCGTGATCGAGCTTTGCGCGGATGCGCTGATCGTAGGCACTGACGTTGGCGCGCGCGTTGGCGCGGCCAAAGAAGCGGAAGAACGTTTCATGGTCGGGCAAGTTCTGCAACGCGCATATCTTGAGCCGCCCCAGCGCGATGTGGGCGCCGTTGAGGTCGATCGCGACCACGCGCTCGGGGTCCGCGGTCAGATAGGAGAGCACGTTGCATCCGCCGGATGCGATCGCGATGACCGCGTGTCCGGGACCGATCTCGAGCGCCTTCGTGTCGACGACCGGGTCTTCCCAGATCTGGGGGTAGACGAGTTTCGAGAACGCCAGCGTGAACATCCGCTCGAGCACGCCGGCGCGGGACAGCGGCTTGGCCCGGTGAACCGCCGCCTTGAGTTCCGCGCCGGTCGCCTTGCTCATCGCCTTCGACGACGAATGCCGCACCAAATCCCTCCGCGTCTCAGTTGTGAACGGAGCCGCTAGACGAGTTGCGTGACGAGTCCGTGACGGCGTTGGGCGCCGGCGGAGGTGACAGTTGGAGAGGGAGGAGGGCCATTATTGGAAAAAAAGAGCGGACCGGCTGGGAGGGGGCCCGCCGATCCGCTAGCCTTCGTGAGATGCCTTCGACCCGTCGTGGCGCTCGGGGGCTGGGGGGCAAGAAAACCGAGCAAACCGCGAGCCGATCCCACGCGGCACGCTGCAAGACTGGCGTCCGCTTACGGCATACCGTTGACGACAAACAGGCCAAACTAAGGCATTATGTAAAAAAATATTGCCGATGCGCTTTCGTCCTTCTTGATCGTAGATTCATCAAGAGAAACAGCATCTTGCGGCGACGCTCAATGGTTCGATACGTCTGCGGCGGCTTTCGGCGCAGTCTTGTCCTTTGCGATCTTCTCGTTCGCGGTCCTGACGCCTTTCAGGCTTGTGGCGTGCGCAGGCGCCTTCTCCTTCCCTTTCCTCGGGGCGGCGGCCCGACGGATGCGTTTCGTGGAAATGCGCTCCGTTGACGGTGTGCGGACGGAGCTCCTAAGGATCGCCGGGGCGCTTTGCCCCGCCGCCCTAGCATCGGGGGCGTCCGTATTGACGGAGGAATAGGCCTTGGCGTCGTTCGGAATCGCGGACCCGGGGCGCGCGGCCAGAACTGGACCCGTCCAGCCGGGAACAGGGCCGACAAACACCGGCACGGGGTCAAAATGCGGGCGCGCCTCGGATAATTCGGTGTGCGCGGGCGAGAGGCTGGCGACCGAACCGGAAACGACATTTCCGCGACCTGCCGAACCGTTTTGTTCTGATTCGGCCAGGCTTTCCTCTTCGGCCGCAGCAAGTGCAACGGCGTTTCTGTGAATGCAAACGTTGGAGCGCGTGTCCGCGGCGACCGTCGACGCCGAGGTCGGAAGCGATTCGAGGGAGTCCGAGCCGGCGCCCATCGCAAAGCCACGATCGAACAGATCCGCGGCTTCTTCATTGCGCAACCTGGCGGTAGGCGAGCCCAGCACCACGACAATCAGACGCCTGCCGTTGTGGTTCGCGCTTGCCACGACGTTGAAGCCGGCCGGGCAGGTGAAACCCGTTTTCATTCCATCAACGCCCGGATAGCGTCCGAGAAGCCCATTGTGATTGCGGATAATCTCGCGGCCGAGTTGAAGCTCACCAATGCCGTACAGATCGGCGTGCTCGGGAAAATCACGCAAGAGCGCGCGAGCGATGATCGCCATGTCCCTGGCCGACGAGACATGGCTCGGGTCGTGCAGGCCGTTCGGATTGACAAAATGCGATTCGTGCAAGCCGAGGCGCTGGCCGGCCGCGTTCATGTCGTCGGCGAAGGCTTCGACCGAACCGGAAATTCCTTCGGCGATCATCACCGCGACGTCGTTGGGAGACTTGACCATCAGCATCTTGAGGGCGTTGTCGAGCGTCACCTCCGTGCCGGGGCGGAAGCCCATTTTCGACGGCGCCATGCGGGCCGCGCGCGCCGACATGACGAGGGGAGTGTCCATGGTCAGCTTGCGGTTGCGAACGGCGTCCAGCGCGACATAGACGGTCATCAGCTTGGTCAGCGACGCCGGATACCAAACCTCGGTCGCATCGTTTGCGATCAGAACCTGTCCGCTGTCTACGTCGGCCACCAGAAAGGGCGTCGCGGACGCGGAAGCCGCGCCGAGCGCGAGCAGCACAGTCAAGCCGAGTGTTGCCCGCCGCCAGGTTGCCCGCCGCCAGAGTGACCAAACGTCAAAAGGCATGTCCCTCGCTCCTTCGACGCCTCGACCTTTAGGCAGTCCTAGAGGAGAACGCCGGCAAGCTCAAGTTTCGACGCATGATTCAAAAACGAAAGCATATTCGACAAAGCGGCGAATTTAACTCCTTTTTTCGGGTCGCTTTAGCCGACCGTTCACAGGCCTCCGACAAACTTGCCCCGTCTTCCATCCAAGCCCTTGCAAAGTGACGCAGGGCAACGAGAGAGCAAAGCCCGTGTCGATCTCAGTTTTCACCCGCCTGGTCCGCGACCGCGCCGGCAACGTCACCACAATGTACGCGCTTCTCGCCCCGATCCTCGTGTTCGCGACGGGCGCCGCCATCGACTACGGTCGAGCCGCACAAATCCATTCCAAACTCAACGCCGCGGCGGACGCCGCCGCGCTCGCGGCTCTGACGCCGAACATGCTGCAGCAAAGCAGCTCCATCGCCCAAGCCGCGGCTTCATCCCTGTTCCAGGGTCTCACGAACGGCCTCTCCGGCCTCAGCGGAACGACGGTCAACGTTACTGTCAGCACAGGCGCCACCGCTCTCGTTCGCAACGTCACGGTCAACTACACGACCTCTTACTCGACAATCTTCGCCGCGGTGCTCGGAAAGAGCGCGCTGCCTCTCGCGGGAAGTTCGCAGGCGAGCGCGCAAATCCCGCCGAACATCGATTTCTATGTCCTGCTCGACAACTCTCCCTCGATGGCTCTGCCGGCGACGACCGCGGGCATCACGCAAATGCAGAGCCTGACGACAATGGAAACCCAAACTCAAGGCGGGGGCAGCGGCGGCTGCGCCTTCGCTTGCCACCAGGCGAGCACCAACAACAGCGACACCGCAGGCAACCCGTGCGCCGACGGCACGGCTCCGACCCTGAACTCAAATATGCAAACGGCGTCGCCCGCGAGCAGCGCGATCTACTGCAAAACGTCAACGCACGGCGCGCAGATCGACAATTTTGCGCTCGCCCGCAAAAACAACATCACCTTGCGTCTCGACGAACTGAACAGCGGCGTCTCGACGCTGCTCCAGACGGCCTCGTCAACCTCGCAGTCGTCGCAATTCTCGACCCCGCCGCAATATCGCTTCTCGATCTATTCCATGGATTCGCTGTGGTCGATCGGCCTTACCCAACTCGTGCCCTTGACAACGAACTATGTCAGTCAGTGGACTACCAATTCCGCCAATTTCGGCGTGATGCAGATGTATTCCAACAACAACGACTGCGCGTCCTCCGCTTGCACTTCGGCCTCCGGGCCCGGCGACGTCGCCACGAGCTACGACAATTCGCTCGGCAAGCTCAGCGAGACGAGCTACATCCCCAGCCCCGGCAACGGGACAAATCAGGCGGGCGACACGCCGCAGGAGGTGCTGTTCATCGTCACCGACGGCGTCGAGGACGAGCAACCCGTCAGCAGCCGCATCCAGCAGGCGATGAACGATCTCGGCAACGCGCCTGGCGGCAACTCTTCCAGCACGAACTGGTGCACGACGATCAAGAACCGCGGGATCAAGATTGCGATCCTCTACACCGACTACCTGCCCGTGCCGGCGAACAGCTGGTACAACACTTACATTTCGCCGATCCAATCCGACATCGGGCCGGCGCTGCAGGCTTGCGCCTCCCCCGGCCTCTTCTATGACGCCGCGATCGGCGCGGATCTTGGCGCGGCGCTCTCCGCCCTGTTTGCCGCCGTAACGCAATCCGGGCATCTGACGAACTGAGCGCCCACGCTTCAATCCCCGAAGGCCGGCGCCATCGCAACGCCGGCCTTCTCATGTCCCGGCGCTCCCGCTTCGCGGGTAAAGCTAAGTGATTTCAGGATGGTAGCGGGACCCGGACTCGAACCGGGGACCTACGGATTATGATTCCGCCGCTCTAACCAGCTGAGCTATCCCGCCGCACGCGGGCCGCGCGACTGCGACGGCCCTTAAAGAGCGAAGCGCGGGTATAATGAGCGCGAACGAAGGCTGTCAAGGCGCTGGCCGAGTTCACGGGTCAGATGAGACGGGGACGCCTTGGTGCCTGATGAGATGCTCCGCCAACGTTCGACCAGCGCTTGCAGGAGGAAGCCTTGCGGACCGCCGTCGTCACGCGCGGGTTCGGGGCGCTGGCGGGAATGCGAGCCTCGCCCTCTTTGGGAGAGAAGCCCAAGTCCCTTCATAGCGTCCCGAAAATCTTGCTGAGAAAGTCGTTTGTCCGCCGCCCGGGCTGTCCGCCGGCGTTCGGGATCGGTGCGGGAGGGACGGGCGCGTCGTTGACGACAGGCGTCGGCCCGGCTCGGCCGCCAAGCGTGCGCGGGGGCACGAGACTGAGCGGCGCGCCGGCCTGGCCCGGTGCAGCCCCGCCCCTGCCGCCGGACGGCGCCGTCGGCGCCTGCGCGCCCCCGAGGTCGAGCGGGGGCAGGAGCGGCGCGAACGGGTTCGGCGCCTCGGGGTTCCGCCACACGCCGAGCGGCAGCGCCGCGATCGGCACGCCCTGGTGCGCATCCTTCATGAACCGGCTCCAGATCTCGACCGGCAGATTGCCCCCGGAGACCTTCTTGGTCGAGCTGTCGTCATCGTTTCCGAGCCAGACCGCCGCGACCAGGTAGCTCGTGTAGCCGACGAACCAGGCGTCGCGAAAATCCTGGCTCGTGCCTGTCTTCCCGGCCGCCTGCCAGCCGGGCAGCTCCGCCTTGCGCGCGGTGCCGGTCAAGAGCGTCTCCTGCATCATCTCGTTCATCATCCCCACATATTTCGGTTCGATGACGCGGCCGAAATTGGCATTGCGCCGGGCGTAGATGAGCTTGCCGGCGGCGGTGCGAACGCGTGTGATCACGTGGGGCTGCACCCCTATGCCGCCGTTGGCGAAGGCCGCGTAGGCGGAGACCATCTCGAGCGGCGTTACTTCGGATGTGCCGAGGGCGATTGTCGCGTTCGGTTCGAGGTCCGAGGTGATCCCGAGACGATGGGCGACCGCGACGACCGTCTTCGGTCCGACCTCGAGGCCGAGACGGACCGCGACGGTATTTAAGGACAGCGAGAGGCCCTTCGTCAGCGTGACGGGGCCGAAATATTCGCGGCTGTAGTTTTCCGGGCTCCAGCCCTTGACCGAGATCGGCGCGTCCTCGCGCACGGTGTCGGGGGTGAGCCCCTTTTCCAAGGCCGCCAGATAGACGAACGGCTTGAACGAGGAGCCCGGCTGGCGCTTGGCCGACACCGCGCGATTGAACTGGCTTTCGGCATAGCTCTTGCCGCCAATCATCGCCTTGACCGCGCCCATCGGGTCGATCGCCACCAGGGCGCCCTCGCCGACGCCAAACTTGCCGCCTCTGGCGTTGAGTTCGTCGGTCAGGGCTCGTTCGGCCGCAGCCTGCATTTTGGGGTCGATCGTGGTCGTGACCACGATGTCCTCGTTGATCGCGCCGACCGTGTCGTCGAGCGCGTCCATCACGTAGTCGGCCGCGTAGTTGATCGAGCCCGCGCTCTTGTCGCGCCAGACCCTGGCCGGATTGGCGAGCGCCATCTTCGCCATCGCCTCGGTGATGTACCCCTGCTCGGCCATGGCGGCGATCACCTGAGCGGCCCGGTCGTTGGCGGCGGCGAGATTGTGAGTGGGCGCGAGCCTGGTCGGCGATTTCATCAGGCCCGCGAGCAGCGCCGCCTCCGACAGCGACACGAAGCGGGCGCTCTTGCCGAAATATTTCTGCGCCGCGGCCTCCACGCCATAGGCACCCGCGCCGAAATAGACGCGGTTGAGATAGAGCTCGAGAATCTGGTTCTTGGAATATTTGCGCTCGAGCCACAGCGCGAGGATCGCCTCCTGGATCTTGCGCGAGAGCGTGCGCTCCTGGGTGAGGAACAGGTTCTTGGCCAGTTGCTGGGTCAGGGTCGACCCGCCCTCGACCGCGCCCCCGCCGGTCGCGTCGCGAATGAGCGCGCGCATGACGCCGACCGGGTCGATGCCCGCATGCGAATAGAAGCGCCGGTCCTCGATCGCCACGAACGCCTTCGGCAGATAGGGCGGCAGGTCCATGAGCCTGACCGCCGGCCCGCCCGTGTCGCCGCGATTGGCGATGAGCGAGCCGTCGTCGGCGAGGATCGCGATGTTCGGCGGCCGCTTCGGCACCGCGAGCTGGTCGATCGGGGGCAATTGGATCGCATAATAGCCGATGAGGCCCGCCAGCCCGATCAGCCCCCAGACGCCCAATACAAACGACCAGTAAACGAGCCGGCCCAGCGCCGACCGGCGCGGCCGCGCTCGCCCCTTCCTGGCGCGCGCGGTCTTTGCGGCGCTCTTCCTGCGCAGCGACGGCGGCCGGTCCTCGGGATCGGCGCGCAGATCGCCGTCCGCGCTTTCGCCGCGCCATTCGAGGCGCGGCTCGATCCGCGTCCGGTTCTTCCTGGCCCGTCGGCCGAACATGGCTTCCCGCTCGCGGATAGGGCGGCGCTTGGATCTGGACGCCGCGCTCACGCAGGGGGAGAGCCTAAAGCGGGCGATTTAAGGGTCGGTAAAGGTTAGGTCCCAATTGACGGAATCGTTAATTTCCAAGAAGAGACCGCCGAGAACGCGCAGGCGCGCCCTTGCGCCGGCCGGATCGTCTTGGCAAAGTCCGCGGCCCGCAATTTGGGCGCGTCGCGGCGTCACGAAAGTTTTGGAATCCTTGCGATGAAGGTCACCATCGAGCGTTCGGTCCTGCTCAAGGCTCTGGGACACATCCATCGCATCGTCGAGCGCCGCAACACCATCCCGATTCTCGCCAACGTCCTGATCGAGGCGGCCGACAGCAAGGTCGCCCTGAAGAGCACCGATCTCGACCTCGAGGCGACGGAGCAGGCGCCGGCCGACGTCGCCCAGGGCGGCGCGACGACGGTTGCGGCGCACGTGATTTACGACATCGTGCGCAAGCTTCCCGAAGGCGCGCAGGCGAGCCTCGAAATCGTGGCCGAGACCGGACAGCTCCTCTTGCGCTCGGGCCGCTCGCGCTTCTTCCTTCAGGCGCTGCCCGCGTCCGACTTTCCTGACCTGACCTCGGGCGATTTCTCGCATAAGTTTTCGCTGCCGGCGATCGAGCTCAAGCGCCTGATCGACGATTCCCAGTTCGCCATCTCGACCGAGGAGACGCGCTATTATCTGAACGGCATTTTCCTCCACACGGTCGACGTCGACGGCAAGGCGATGCTGCGCGCGGTCGCGACCGATGGCCACCGTCTCGCTCGCATCGAGACGCCAGCGCCGCGAGGCGCCGTCGGGATGCCGGGCGTGATCGCGCCTCGCAAGGCTGTCAGCGAAGTCTTGAAGCTGCTCGAAGACCCGACGCAGGACGTCAATATCGAAATCTCGGCGGCGAAAGCGCGCTTCCAGTTCGGTGACGTCGTGCTGACGACCAAGCTCATCGACGGCACGTTCCCCGACTATCAGCGCGTCATTCCGACCGGCAACGACAAGCGTCTTGTCGTCGACAAGGAGCAGTTCGAGAGAGCGGTCGACCGCGTCTCGACGCTCTCCTCGGAGCGCGGCCGGGCGATCAAGCTCTCCATCTCCGAGGGGAAGATGACGCTCTCGGTCAACAATCCCGATTCGGGCTCGGCGAGCGAGGAGATCGAGGTCGACTACGACTCCGCCCCGATCGACATCGGCTTCAATGCGCGCTACCTGCTCGACATCGTCGGCCAGCTTTCAGGCGACACCGCCTTGATCCGCCTCGCCGATCCCGGCTCCCCCACCCTCATCCAGGATCGCGACGGCGCGAGCGCGCTCTACGTGCTGATGCCGCTCCGGGTGTAAACGGAACGCTGCCGCTCGACGCGACGCCGGCATGGCGCGCGTCCCTGAGCGTTCGCCGACGTCCTGCGGGTTGACGGCGATCAACGACCGTCCTCCGGCTTTCGTTAGGATGACGTTGAGCAAGAGCGATCCAGCCGGTTTGATTCTTGGGGAAGGCGCGCAATGAGCGAAAACGCATTTGACGCCGTCGTCATCGGCTCAGGTCTCGGCGGGCTGACCGCAGTGGCGCTGCTTGCGAAAGCCGGACGCAAGGTCTGCGTCATCGAGCGCAACCACAGCGTCGGCGGCGCGACCTCGGTCTTCAAGAAGGGCGCGCTGACGATCGAGCCGTCGCTGCATCAGACGGCGGACCCTCATGATCCCGACGAACCCAAGCACGCGATCCTCACAGAGCTTGGAATCCTCGACGAGATCGAATGGGTTCCGGTCAATCCGTTCATTTCAGTCAGAGGAGGGCCGGTCGGCGACATCTTCGATCTGCCGGTCGGCTTCGACGCCGCTCATCAGGCGCTGAGCGCCCGGTTTCCAAGGAGCCGGGACGGCTTCGCCCGTCTCATCGGCGCAATGGAGCGGATCCATGCCGGCGTGAGCCGGCTCATGAGGGCGGGGGAGCAGCGATCGTTGAGCGAGTTGCTGCGCGCGGGCGTCGGCCTCAGCGGCCTCGCGCGCGACTGGCGCGCGTCCACCGCGGACATCCTTCAGCGCTTCCTTGGCGACGACGAGGCCGCCAAATTCGCGATCGGCGCAACCGTCGGCTACTATTCCGACGACCCGCGCCGCTTGGCGTGGCCGTTCTTCGCCATGGCGCAGGGCGGATTCCTCAAGGCCGGCGGCAGGTTCATCAAAGGCGGCTCGCGCGTCCTGTCGATGAAGCTCGCCAAGGTCGTGACGAAGGCGGGGGGGTCGGTCCGGCTCGGGCGCGAGGCGTCGGGAATCGACCTCGACGCCTCCGGCCGTCCGGCCTTCGTCCGCCATGTCGACGCGCGAAGCAAAGCCGACGAGGAGCGCATTGGCGCGAAGCAGGTTTTCGCCAATTGCGCGCCGCACGTCCTCATGCCCATGCTTCCACCGGCCGAACGGGCGGCGATTGAGCGCGCCTACGCCGGGCGGGCGCTTTCGACCTCGCTGTTCACGGCGCATTTCGGCCTCGCCGTTCCGCCGGCCAAGCTCGGCCTCGACCGCTATGGCATCAGCGTAATGCCGGACTGGATCACGGCCCTGAACCAGATCAGCGAAGGCGCGCGGCTCTTCTCGGCCAATCCGGCCGGCCGGCTGCCGTCATACGGCATCGCCAATCATGGCGCGATCGACAGCGGGCTTGGCCTGGACGGCGCGCCGGTCCTCGTCACTGTCGTGGGGCTCGATCGCTTCGACAATTGGGCCGCGCTCGCGCCGCAGGACGAGAAGGACCGGCGCGAACGATGGCTCGACGCGTTCCAAGCGGCGCTCGAACGCGACTATCCCGGCTTCGGCGCAGCGGTCGTCGAGCGCATGTTCCTCAACGCCCGCTCGATGCACAATTTCATGAACACGCCCGCCGGGGCCGTCTACGGCTTCGCGCCGCTGCCGTTCGAGCGGGGCATCTGGGCTGGCGTTCCGCGTTCGCCGCGGACGCCGGTTCCCGGCCTCTACCTCGCCTCGTCGTTCGCCGAGTCCGGCGGCTTCACCGGGGCGATGAAGTCGGGCGCGGACGCGGCGCGCATGGCGATGAAGGAGGGGACGCGCTAGGTCGGATGAATCTAGACTACATGTTCGCCTGAGATAGGGCGACCCGTCTCACAGTATGCAGGCTTGTCGAGGGTTGCGCCGGGCTTTCCGGCGCCGAGCCTCATGCATAGGAGACGGGTCTTGGACGAATTTATCACATACGTGGGCCTTGACGTGCACAAGGATA
Organism: uncultured Alphaproteobacteria bacterium; assembly: GCA_963782255.1. Lineage (GTDB taxonomy): Bacteria > Pseudomonadota > Alphaproteobacteria > Rhizobiales > Beijerinckiaceae > Roseiarcus. The sequence continues at coordinate 256,105 of CAWAIS010000002.1, forward strand.
CGATCGCGGTGGCGCTTGCGGAGGCGGGCGCACACAAGGACGTGCGCGAGTATGGCAAGATCGCGAACACAGCGACGGCCTTGAACGCTCTGGCGGCGAAGCTGTCGCGCGCTGGAAGCGAGCTACGGTTCTGTTATGAGGCCGGCCCTTGCGGCTATGGCATTCAACGGCAGTTGACCCTGGCTGGGCATGGTTGCGTTGTCGTTGCTCCGTCGTTGATCCCACGCAAGCCGGGAGATCGGATCAAGACCGACCGGCGGGATGCGATCAACCTGGCCAAGCTGCATCGCGCCGGTGAACTGACCGCTGTGTGGATTCCTGATCAGGCTCATGAGGCGATCCGCGATCTTGTGCGCGCGCGTCTTGCGGCCGTGCGCAGTCTGCGCCAGGCCCGTCAGCAGCTCTCTGGCTTTCTCCTGCGTCATGGCCGTCACTACAATCGGCCGGCGTGGACGTTGATGCATCGTCGCTGGATGGCCGGACTGAGATTCGAGCAAGCGGCGGATCACATCGTGCTGGAAGACTGCATCGCCGCCGTCGAGGCGGCGACGGCGCGGCGAGATCGTCTGGAAGCGCATATCGAGGCAGCGCTGCCGGATTGGTCGCTGGCCCCGGTGGTGCGCGCCCTGCAAGCGCTGCGCGGGATGGCTCTGGTCGCGGCGGCGACGGTGATCGCCGAACTCGGCGACATCACCCGCTTCGCCAATCCCCGTCAACTCATGGCGTATCTCGGTCTGGTTCCGTCCGAGCGCTCCAGCGGCGCCACACGACGCCAAGGCGGCATCACGAAAGCCGGGAATGGCGCGGCCCGGCGAATGCTGATCGAGGCGGCCTGGAGTTATCGGTTCCCGGCGCGCATCAGCCGGGAGCAGCTGTTGCGCCAGGAGGGTCTGGCAAAGCCGATCCGCGACACCGCGTGGAAGGCCCAAGAAAGGCTGTGTCGGCGCTATCGCAAGCTTGCCCGGGCAGGAAAATCACCCACTGTGGTCACGACCGCGATCGCTCGAGAACTGGCGGGCTTTGCCTGGGCGATCGCCAAGCACGTTCAGATCGCCGGCGCTTGATGCGCTGAGATCGACAGCGGACCTCACGAAAAGGAGGTCATCGCCGACAACGCATCTATCCAAAGCTGAGCAAGGCTGGAGGCACGGTCACGGCCAGGAGAACCCTCGCGTCCACTATCAGCCGGATATTTTCCGACGCTGGCCGCTAGACAGAGGAAGCTCCGCGACGCATCACCGGTCCGGCGGTATCCAACCCGCGCATCAGAGCATGATCAACCGTCGTTTTGATGATCGTGCCTCCTGCCCTGCTCAGTGGCGGCCATTCTGAACCGCTCGCGCGCGAGCTACGCCTTCTTGTGCCTGCTACTTGAAACGGCGAACATGAGAGTGGCCCGAGTCACGCGAACTGAGGGTATAGCCTGGCGAGTTTGACGCGGGCGTCGGCGGTTGTGAATTGCCAGTCGGCCTTGGCGTGATGTTTGTTGCGGCGTTGTTCCCAGGCGGCGACTTCCTGGGTCAGTTCCGGCTTGTTCGGGATGCGTCGGTCGAGGCACTGGGTTGAGAGGACGGCGAGTTCGGATTCGGCCATGTCGAGCCAGCTTCCGTGCTTGGGCGTATAATGCCATTCGAACCGTTCGACGAGGCGACGCGCTTCGGCGGCGGGAAAGGCTTCGTAGAGCGACGCCGTCGTGTGCGTGCTGAGATTGTCCTGAACCAGAACGATCTTGTCCGCATCGGGAAAATACATGTCGGACAAATCCTTGAGCACGTGGGCGTAATCGACGGCCGCGCGGCGGTCGGTGACTTTCACGCAGCGCCAGCCTTCCAGCGGCGCGAACATCATGAACAGATTGGCCACGCCATTGCGTTCGTATTCGTAGTCGCGCCGCGCCGGTTGTCCCGGCTTGGCGGCGACCGGCGTGCGCGTCTCGATGATGAACTGCTTCGACGTTTCGTCGAGGCATACGAGGGGGCGCATGGGATCATGCGGCCTCTGGTAGACTTCCAGCACGTCCTCCATGTTGGCGACAAAGGCCGCGCTGGCCTCGGGCGCGATCACCCATTGCTGCTTGAGATGGGGCTTGAGAATGTTTTTTTGAGCGTCCGCCCGATCGTGTTGTCGCTGGCGCTCTCGACGATCTGCAGTTCGACGACCTTCTCCTCCAAAAGACGCAGGGTCCATCTGGCGCGGCCCGCCGGGGCCGGCCCGCAAGCCAAAGCGATCAGCTTGGCTTCCGCGGCGCCGTCGAAAATCCGCCGCGGGGCGGAATTGGGATTGTCCTTGCGGGTCAGGACGGCTTCGAAGCCTTCCTCGACGAGTTGCCGCCGCGTCCGCTCGACCGTCGCGATGCTGGTGTCCAGCGCCTCGGCGATTCGGCTGTCGCTCCATCCGCCGCCAGCCTCCGACACGTCCGCTTTCAACAGAATGCGCGCTTTCGTCAACAAATGCCCGGCGCGCTTGCCCTTGCGGATAAACTCATCGAGCCGAGCACGTTCCTCCGCGCTCAGCCTGACCACGTATTTCTTGACGGCGATCTCTTTGCTCGCCACGAATCATCTCCATCGCTCAGATCGCGACAGCACAAATTCAGACAATGCCGTCAAACGCAATGACGTGAGCCACTAGGCGAGTTCATGGCCACGTTGGCGAACAAGAGCGGTTTTCGAACCGATAAACTCCCTGAGAATTCACGAATTGGGGGAAATCTGAGTCATCCTTTGGACAGGGGAGGGAGGCCGGCGGGGATGGCTGAACCTCTTTCCTTGGGTCTTCGGGAACGGGTCGTTGCGGCGGCCAAGGGCGGGATGTCGCGATGCCGCGCCGCGGCGCATTTTCGTGTCGCGGTTTCGAGCGCGATCCGCTGGGTCGCGCAACGCGCTCACGGTCCCGTGATTCGCCGTTCCGGCGAGCGGCCTGCTCAGCAAGCACGCCATTAAGCAAGTCGATCGGCTGTTGAGCAATCAGGGAGTCGTCCTGTGGGACATGTTCGGCCTGTGGGTGGCGGAAGTCGTTGGCCAGCGCAAGACGATCGACGTGGCCATGGACTGGACCGATTTCGACGCCGACGATCAGACGACGTTGGCCTTGAGCCTCGTCACGAACCACGGCCGGGCGACGCCTTTGCTGTGGCTGACCGCCTTGAAGGACGAACTGAAAGACAAGCGCAGCGACTACGAGGACCTCGGCCTGGGCCGGCTTGGCCGAGGTTCCGCCCGAGGGCGTCGCGGTGACGATCCTGGCCGATGGCGGATTCGGCGACAGGTTCGCCTAGCTTGAGACGATGGGCTTCGCCTACGTCATCCGGTTTCGCGGCAACATCCATGTCAGCGCGGCCGATGGCGAAACGCGCGCCGCCGCTCGCCTGGGTCGGGACGGCCGGATGAGCGCATAAGCTGCGCGCCGCCGAGGTCACGGCGGGCGCCACAAGGTCGGGGCGGTCGTCTGCGTCAAGGCCAAGGACATGATGGAGGCTTGGTGTCTGGCCGCCAGCGACGCCGAGCCGGGCGGGCGCGAGATCATAAACTCATACGCCGAGCGCTGGACGATCGAGCCTGGCTTCCGCGATGCCAAGGCGGCATGGGCTTGGCCCGCATTTCTCACCCTATTGAGGGATTGGGGCGTCTGGATGTCTTGGGAAGGTCAGCCTGGGGAGAGATACCGCAGCGGTGCTTTGGCATGGTTGCGGGCGCGGATCGCCGGCCACCGTCGAGAAGCGGCGCTGAGCGCGGGGCTATGTGGACTGTGCGCTGTCTGGTTCGTCAGCGAGCGGCGGTGCCGAGCCGAGCGTGAGCGGTCCGGTATTCGCGCTAGTTGGGGAAAGCCGAGGCCATGGCGAGCTTGATGCGGCGGACCAAGATTCGCACGAGCGCGCCGATCTTCAACAGCTTGAGACGGATGGTCGCGCAGTTGGCTTTGGCGAACTGCGTGTGCTTGAGGGCAATGCGGCGCAAGGTGCAGACAAGCACGAAGCCGAAGGAGGAAAACCAAAGCCGCAGCTGTTAGGCGCGAAAGTTCGTGCTAGGTGCGGCGAGCAGATCGAGCCGGCATTCCTTGAGCCGGTTCTCCATGTCGCCGCGCGCGCGATAGAGCTTCTCGTGGAGGCGCCGTGCGCCGGCCCCCTGTTTGTCGAGCGAGGTGACGGTGAAGCGCCGGGATTGCCGATACGTGTCGGCATAAACCTCGGCAGGACAAATTCCAACCCTGCCCCGATGAGGGGACGCCGATTGCTCTCCTGACGCAAAGTCGCCGATCACTCGGGACCTGAGCCTCGCCATCACGGCGGCGCGATTTCCTCACCAAGACAAGCGCTTCGCGGCCTGCTCTTATGTTCACTACCATTTGCTTGCGTAGGCGAGATAGCTGCCGTAGACGGCGCGCAAAGGGATGTGCTCGCCGAGCATAGAGGACACCCGCCCACTTCCGCGGATCGTTATCCCTGAGAATCCGACGGCAGCGAGCCTGCGACGCAGGCTGCCGATAAAATGCTGCGAAATGTGCGCGCCGCCGAGGACGCTCGTTCTCTCCAGAAAATGTTTGACATAGCGCGGGTTAGGGGTGGTCAACAGCAATCGGCCCCGCAGTCGCAGCACGCGGAAGAACTCGCACAGCGTAGCGTCGACCTGATCGGGAGGCAGATGCTCAATGAACTCGCCGGCCACGATCGCATCAAAGGTGTCCGACGGTGACGAGATCGATTGGGTGAAGTCGCAAATCCTCGCGTCGTAAATTTTCGGGTCGAGCGCCTCCACCCGTTCCGGCACACAATCCAGCCCGGTGATGCGCAGGCTGGGCCGGAGCGTTTTCATCACTACCCCGCCTCGGCCGGTGTTGCAGCCGACATCCAGTACGTCGTGCGCATCGGGCGGCAGATGACGTACAAACTGCTCGTAGCGCCGTTCCGTGAATGGATCGGATTCGCTGACCTCTTGCCCGCGGTTCAACTCGACTATTTGCGAAGAGCTCGTCATCGCGAGGGGCGCTCCAAAAAGTTCTTCTAAGATGAAGAGAACTCCCCGATATTAGCCTTTGCGGACGACAATTCAACAAGATCCCAACACAGGGCCCGGAACTCGGGTTATCCCCGACTGGCTTTTTCGTGGTTCGATGGGCGCCGTGAATCGCGAGTTGCCGCCGTGAGCCTTGCCTTCGCCGAGTGGAGGAAAAGTAGCGCCCTCCCAGGAGTTGGCACTAGACGGAAAGTCTTGTTGGCCTGCGGAAAGCGCGACAGTGATGCGCACCCCCATCCCTCCTCACATACCGCACGGCTTAGAAACCAATCCTGCATTTTCAGTGATCGACGCGCCATTCCATTGGAGATAGACGATGCCCTTGAGCCAGGTCGGATAGAGCGCGTCGGCCGCGCAAGTGGTCGAGGGCGGCTGGTAGCCGAGCGAGGTCGAGGCGACACTCGGCGTCATGTCGGCGTAGACGGAATAGCCCACATTCATGCAGGCGACGGTCGTGGCGTAGCCGGTGCAAGTCGGAGCCGTCGTCGGAAGCGCGGTCGGGTTGGCAAAGCCCGGCGCAGTGCCGAGCGTGTTGCCCGAAGCGTAGTTCGCCCCATTGTACTCGCCAATGTTGTTGCCAGCGTCGCAAGCTGCGTAAATCGGACAGGTCGCCCCAGCAGCCGAAGCGAAGTAATTCCCGCTGACGGTGTAGCCCGGTTGCCCCAGTTGCGCCGCGATTACCGGCTGCCCGGTCCCCGCCGCCCCCACGCCGGTCGTCCCGTTCCAGGGCGCGTAGGTTGTCGAGCCCAGCGGCTTGATGACGTCGGCCTGGACGAGGTTGTTCGTGATCGAGAACGTCCCGATCCCCGTTGCGTCGTTGATATACATGCCCGACCCAGGACCATCGCGCTTGTAATCATGATCGTTGCCATAGATCGTGTTGTTGGCGATGTAGACCTTTAGCGCGGTCGCGCAAGTGCCGCCGCAGAACATCGTGTAGCCTGCGCTTCCATTGCCCCAGAAGACATTGTTTTCGACCGCAGTCTGCCCGGTGTACCCGTTGGCGTGCCAACTATCGAAGATGAGCCCTTGGCCGTCCGTCGTCGTCGCGACGGCAATTGTATCACCATTCGTCACGCCCGGCGACACAACATTATGGCTCAGTCCTATTGTGGTCCCCGACACGGAGGAAACCAATGTCGCGGTAGGGATCGCGGCGATGGCCTCCCCTCCATGTGCGAGGTCAGCAATGGGCCAGCCGACGCCCCAACCAGAAACGGACGCGACGGAGATGGTCCCGGCCCCGAGGCTGGCGTTGGCGCTCGCGCTCGCGAACGCCCCGGCGAAGTTCGAGTTCGGTCCGCAGAATCCGTCGATGTTGCCATAAGAGAAATTCTGCGAGACAAAGACATGGGTTCCCGCGAGCGCGTCCACATTTGACGGGGTATTGATCGAAAGTCCGCTTCCGCACTCAATACCCGATTGCGCGCCGTTGAATGCGATGTCGCCGACGAAGGCGAATTCATCAACTCCATTGGTTGCTGCATGATAGCCGCCATCGTACAGGGCGGCAAGGCCACAATTCGTCCCGATGTCATTGATGAACGCGACATAGTTGATTGTATAACTAGAGGTTAACGGAATCGCGCCGAAGCACTCTATGCTTGCATTGGTCGCCGTGAAGCCCTCGACCGCCCAATTTGACTTGTCGATATTCACGCCGTCCGCAGTCGTCGCGTTGATCGTGCAGCCGAACGCCGTGGCGCACACGAGCGTCGCGGTATAGACCCCTCCGGTTCCGTCGATCCCGCCGCTCGTCGAGGGACACGATCCGACAGTGCCCCAAACGCTGCTGCCATTGCCATAGGAGTCGAAATTCGCCGAACTATAGGCTCCGGTAGCCGCAATGATCACATCGCCGCAGACGATGCCTGAATGGTTTGGCGTCAGCCACGGGGAGCTCGATGATGCGCCTGAGTTGGAATCGCTGCCGCCGCCCGACGCTGGAGCGATATAGTAGGTGTGCAGCGGCGTGAAGGCATAATTGCCGCCACCGCCTCCGCCACCTCCGCCGCCAGAAGCCATTGTTCCATGCGGAAGATAGGCTTGTGCGCCAGCACTCAGCAGGATCAATACGGCAAGCCAAAGTAAAGCCCTCACTGACCAATCCCCCTAAGAAGACGCGAATGATATACCGCTCCACCACCACCACCAGTAACACCCGTCTGCTTGAACCCAGCCGCCGTCACCCAGGCGTTACTGCCGCTTGATGCACTAGAGTAAGTAGGGTCCTGAGACGCGGAGCCGACAGTAGCTTTGTAGGTCGAGAGCCAACCATTGCCAGTCAGATCGTTCGCAGCCTGCGAGAATCCAGATGGATTGGTCGTCGGGGCCAGTCCAAGATTGCTGAAATAGACCGCCTCTACGGTATCGGTCTCGCTCGTGGAGAAGCTACCGCTCGGCAGGGAAGTCCCGCTGCTACCGTAGAACGTGTAGGTAGAATTCTCTCCGTCTAGCGGCGAGCTAGACGCATCTCCGGCCTATTCCTCAACAAGAAGGTTACACCCTCCGCATGTTCCAGTGACGCTGACAGTTACGGTTATCGAACCAGACGACGAATTTGTCACGACTGCCATGCCGCAAAGGTAAACCGCGTTCGAAAAATTGGAACCCATTGTCACCGTGCCGCTGCCATTGGTGGTCACACTGTCGACCGCCGTGGGGCCGTTGAGACAAAACCAGACATGGAGCGCGTGTCCGGCGACCACGCCACTGATGGTGATGTTGGGCGACGTGCCAGAGCCCGTGGAGTTGTCAACAAACTGCACGCATCCCGCGGTGCATGCGGTCGCGGTGGCGGGCGCGGGACGCCATAGGCAGCATACCGTGAGCAAGAGGACGAGAAGTGGGAAAAGCTTAGAGCGCATAGCCGCTCGCCTGACAGATGACGCTCGCGCCAGTGGTCACGTCGGCCGCGTAGAGGCCGTTTCCCGCTGTCGTCCAGAATAGTGGCAGTGTTCCACTGCGATTATCGCCCCCGTAAGTTGCCCCTGCCCCCAGAGTGTCAAGCGTCGTCCCACCAGACCCGTCCTGAATCGAAACGAGCGTCGCGGTTCCAGACGAATTGTTACAATGGATCGCAGTCACATAAATGCGCTTCGAGGATACAGCCGCGATGACCTGCGTGCTGGTCGTAGCTGTCATCGGGGCCGTGGCGCCGGAAACGAGACCGCCCGTCGTCACCGTTGGAGGGATGACCGACGCCGGAGCCGCGCCAGGGCCGCCGCCTTGAACGCCGAGCAACGTGGATGCTGGAGTGCCGGCGCCAGTGTCGAGCACGCCGCCCGCATTGCCGAGCAGATCAAGCTTGCCGATGGTTGCAGACCCGGCCGGGATCGACGCCGTCGCCGCCGTGTATAAGCCCTTCAAGATGGCGTCGAGGGATGCGCTGCCGGAGCCGGCGTAAGCCGTGTCCGCCGTCGCCCCGATCGTCGCGGTGTTGGTCGCAATCGTCGTGAGCGACGAGTTCGTCACGTAGCTATTGACGCCAATTACATTCCCAGTCGGGGCTGTGCCGTAAGCAGTCGGCGTCGAGGTGACAGCTGTGCCCGCCTCGCTCGAAAGATCGGTGAACATGCTGCGCGCGCTCGTGCAGCCGACCGTACCGACATGCGCGGTCGTCAGCGCCGCCGCGCCGCCGGACGTGTACTCGCAGCCGATCGGCGTCTGGTTGGTCGTGCCGGCGGTCCAAGATGAATTGTCCGCCGCCGCCGTGCCGCCGGATCCTGCGCCCGCCTTGATGTTGACGTTCAGGTTGCCGGAGCTGTCGAGCTGGAATGGCAACGTCTGCCCGGTTGACGGGCTTGGCGTGCTTGAATTGTAAATGCCGCCCACGATGCCCGTATACGTCGGTGCAGTGCCAGGCGTCGTGCCGGACATGAGGCCCCACAGGGTCGCCGAGCCCGGATCAACCAACTGGCCGTGAGACGTATCGACGTAGGCGATGTTGCTGTTGCCGACGATCTGGGTCTCCTGCGTCCCGTTGATCTGATTGGCGGACGTGGACGCGCCGGTCGGCAGCGGCAACGAGGCCGCGCTAACCGGCTGGGTCGATTGCCAGAACGTACCCGACACAGGGATCGCGACGCCGGAGGGCGAGCCCTGCACCGACAGAAGAGCCGAAGCCGTCGTACCCGCTGCTGTATCGAGCGCGCCCCCGGCGTGGCCAAGGACGTCGACGCTGCCAATGGTCGCAGAACCGGCCGCGAGGGCAGGCAATGAAGCTACTGAGACAGGTTGCGTCGTCTGCCAGAAGTTGCCCGTGACTGGGACGCCCGTTCCGCCGCTGATGCCCTGCACCGTGACGATGCTGTCGTTCGGCGAGCCCGCCGATCCGGTCGGGACTGAACCTCCGCTGCCCGAGCCGCCTCCGGAGCCCATCGGGAGCCCGGAGCCGCCAACCGTGTTCACCGTCGTCGTTCCCGTCGAGGTGAGACAGGTCAGTTGCGTCGCCGAGCCGACAGTGAAAGCGAACCAGCCGCCGGCCGGGATCGGCTGCTGCGCCGTCGAGGACGACGCCCCGAGCGCGCAATAGGCGGTGTTCGACCCAACGTTGCTCGCGACGACGACCGTCCCGGAGGGCAGCGTTCCCGTTACGCCGGACGTCGTGACGGCGATCGGCGTTCCCACGGCGGCCGGTTGGAATCCGCCCGAGACCGGCATCGGATTGGTGGACGATACCGGGCCGGAGCAATTGCCCATCGATGAGCATCCGACCAGCGGAACGACGGGGGAAGGAAAGGTCTGAGCCCAGACCGGGCAAGCGAAACCGGCCGCGATCGCGGCTATGGGGAGGCGTTTCATGCTGAGGGCTTCCTTTGAAGAGAGCGGGCTTACGTCAAATGCCTGGAAACAAGCTCGACCATGACCGATTGAAGGATGATGGAGGCCACCACGTTTGCGAGCGTGAGGTTGGCGTAGAGCGTCTGAGCGGCGCGTTGTTACAATGTTTCAATAGCTGGCCCCGGTATCGAGGGATCATTTCGAGGTCAGGCACCGAGCGACCTGCCGGGACCTCGCCCTTCCTGCGCCTCGACCGACCATTCTCGAAATAGGGTCTGCTCGAGGAGTAGTTGCAAATCTCGTCCAAGCGGTAAGGCGTCTCCGCCGTCGCAGAGCCGCACGCGCAGACTGCGCTGGCGCAAGCGAAGGATGTTCGGAAGAGTCGACGGGGCGGCCCATTCGCCGCCTACACCATCTCGATTATGTAGTAGTATGCCACGGTCCGAGTGAGCTGTCAAGAAAAAGTTCTTGCTTTGTTCGCTTGCCGTCGAACGGTTGGCTCACTCGCCGAGGAAAAGCGACGTTATGTCGATGCCGGCCGTCGCTGGCTTCATCGCTTGGTCAGCACCCCAAATGCAGGCATTTGCCCACGAAAGGGGGACGGCGCCCTCATCAGCGCCCATGTGACACGGGGCGAGACCTCGCTGCCTGGGCGGAAACGACCACATCCATCGGAATGCAAAAAGAGACGTGTTGGTCAATCATCATCACCGTCGGTAATATCAAAACAGATTCCGTTACTGCTTTCGAAATCGCGGCTGCGGCGCTGGGCGCCGGCCTTCTCCGTTGGCGACAAGGGATTAAGGCGTTGGATGAGGCCAGCGATGCGCCTGCATGAAATCGATCGAGGCGATAGCGTCTTCAATCGCCTGCTGTTCGGATTCATTTCGTTTGCTTCGAGAATGCGGCTGCCCGATGCGGCGCGCGTCGCTTTTTATCACAAAGATTTTCCTGATTACGCGGCAACGTCAGCCAGTTTTAGCAAGCGGTAAGGCATCGGGAGGGTCCTCAGCGCAACGAATGCGAGGCGGGGGATCATGGTTTCGAGCTCGTATCGGCGATTGAATCGATATTCGAACTCCGCGAGATATCGAGGGACGTGTTTTTCTCCTACGGCTCGGTAGGTCCCGACGAGGGCGGCTTTGATATTGCCCAATGCGGTATTGACCCATTTGAAAGCAGGGGTGCGAACCGCTTGCTTGCCGCTTCCGGTCTTTATTGAGGTGTGCAGGCATCCGGCTTGGGTGACGGCGGCGAAGCACGCCAGGCCGTCGGAGACGATATTGGCGCCGGGCCTGAGCGCGGTGCTTGCGAGTTTTCGGATCGCAAAGCTGCTGAAGGCTTTGACAGGCCGAAGGATGATTTGATCTGGCTTGCCGTCGTCGGTTGTCGCGACCGCAGCGACGAACGGCGTCTTGCCTGTTGCGCCGCGCCCGCGGCGGCCGGACCGGGCGCCGCCGATATAGGCGTCGTCCATCTGGACGTTGCCTTTCAAGCGTTTGCTCGCGTTACGCTCCAACATGACTTGAGCGAGCTTGTGCTTCATCATCCAAGCAGCCGTCTGGGTGACGCCAAGGCGTCGACCGAGTTCGATACTGGAAATGCCCTTCTTTGATTGCGTGACCAGGTAGATCGTCTTGAACCAGATGCGCAGCGGCAGCTTGCTCGAAGCGAAGATCGTTCCCGCTTTGACAGAGGTCTGCTTGCGACACGCGTTACACTGGAATAAACGCCGCGCGCCGCGCGTGACGACGCAGTGATCAGCGCCCTTGCACCCGGGACATTCGAACCCGTTCGGCCACCGCCATTTGACCAGCGCCGCATGACATTGCTCTTCGGTTCCGTAAATCTCCGCGAAACGAGCCTCGCTGAGGCCTTTCTGAAACTGAACCTGATTGCGCGCCATCAGAGAACCCCTGCGAAAACAACATGTTCATGTTCCGTTCTACTGAACGTCTGAAGCTGACGCAAGCGCGTAATCAGGAAGATTTTTTGCCGCTCCGATGGGCGCATGGGCCCAGGCGGCGATGCGTGGCCCGAGCGCCTGGAGCGTCGGCGAGCGTGAATTGATGGCGGCCATCGTCGCGAAGTGGAATTCGTGCGCCTTCTGCGCAGGCGCTCACTGCGCGGTGGCGGCGAAAGAGATACAACGGCCGGGGGTTGATGCGGCGCTTGCAGACTTTCGCGCGGCGCCCATCTCGGAACGTCTAAAAGCGACTCTTGCGTTTCTGGAGATCATGACGCTGCGGCCCATGGAACTGTCCGCCCATGACGCGAAAGCGGTGCTTCATGCAGGCGTCAGCGCCGACGCCCTCATGGATGCAATCGCGGTGGGCGCGATTTTTAGCATTGTCACGCGATATGCCGATGCGCTCGATTTCGCGGTCCCGACGGCCAATGAATTCGACCGCGCCGCAAACATGCTTCTCAAGCGAGGCTACGCATCGTGATGGAGCTTACGTTCCACGCTCGCTCTAAAAAAGGCTCCGGCCCCGGGGTCATGCGCTTCGGCGGAAGGTGCTGAACTGGAAACGCTGCGTCGCGCCGCGAGGGGTCGGGTGCTCATGTCGACGGGCGTCGATGAGGACGAATTCCGCGCCAAAAACTTGTCCCAGCGTCTCGGCGTCATGCCGCGCCACGGTGAGCCCGCTGCACTTTTCCGGGCCGTCTGGCGCGAAGGAGCCGATGATGACATGGCCGCCCGGCTTGAGCGCGCGCCGGAGCCGGGCGACATAGGCGGACTGGTCGTCCGCATCGGTCAAGAAGTGAAACGCGGCCCGGTCGTGCCAGACGTCGTAGGTCCGCGCGGCTCCCATGTTGTCGCGTCAGCGGCGAGCCAATGGACCTGCCGCCCTTTCTCGCCGAGGCGTGCTCTCGCGACATCGAGCGCGGCCGCCGACAGATCGAGCACCGTCACATCCTCTAAGCCTTGCGAAACGAGACAGTCCACGAGACGGGAAGCGCCGCCGCCGACATCGATAATGGCGGAACGCCGGGTCGCCCCGACGAGCGCGATCAATTCGAGCGAGGGCGCTGGGATCTCCTGAAACCAGCTGACCTCGGCCTCTCGCTTCGTCGTGTATATGTTTTCCCAGTGGGCCTGACGGTCTGTTGCGCTCATGGAAGAAATCCTCGACCCGGCAAAAGCGCTGCATCGATTGGAACATGTCTAATATGGCTGCGCCGCCGATCCTCGACAACAAGCGCACGTCTTCGCCATCGGTCTTCGCGCCGCCGGCGCTCTTGCGCGAGGCGGGGCGGCAGAAAGGACTGGAGGAGGCGGAAACGCCATCCGTCCGCATTCTCGATCCGGACGGCGATCCCATGCGCCGGTTGCGCGCGACGGGCGCGGCGAAGCCGTTTGCGGCTGGCCGTGCTATCTCACGGACCTCGACGCCTTTGACCTTGGCGGGCGCCGCGTCGGGATCGTCGGCCGGGCGGTCGGCGCGTCCTTCGCGGTCCTCGTCGCCGAAGAATTGTTCGCGAGCGGTTGCCGGCTGCTCGTGAGCCTGACGTCGGCCGGGCAGATCATGCGGTCCGGGCCGCCGCCTATTTCGTGGTCATCGACCGGGCGTTGCGGGATGAGGGCACAAGCTATCACTATGCGCCTCCGTCGGAGTTCGCCGACGCCGAAATGAATCTGGTGAGCACGGCCGCCGCGCTCGCAAGCGGAGGGCCGCGCAGCGTCGTCGGCGCGAGTTGGACGACGGACCCGGCGTTCCGCGAAACCGCCGAGGCGATTGCGGCGGCCCGCGCCAAGGGCATTCTTGCGGTCAAAATGGAGGCGGCGGCGCTCTAGGCCTTCGCCCGCGCCGCAGGCGTTCGCGTCCTCTGCCTCGCCCATGTCACCAACACGATGGGGCTCGCGGGGGACGATTTTGAAAAGGGCGAGGCGGAGGGGACGCGAGACGCGCTGGCCGTGCTTGAAACAGTGATCGCGGCGCTGCGCCCGTCGCTGTCGGCGCCGCCGCGCTGAGCGATTTTCTCCGACGGACCTTCACATGAGCCGCACGACCTCGCCCGTCCTTATGCTTTGATCGGCGGCGAACACGATCCTGAGCGAGTTGATCGCGTCGGCCCAGTGGTCCGCGAGGTCGGCCTCGCCGCGGATCGCGCTCAAGAACAGCCGCTGCTCGCGCTCGCAAAGCTCCTGATGGCCGGGTTCGTCCGCGGTCGACTCGATCGTGTCGGGGTTCAAGAACGCGCCGTTCGCGTCGAGCGCGGCGTGGTGGATGCACAGCGCATTGGTTTTCGTGTGCGCATTGTGGTCGGATGACCTGACGCTCTCGCTTGAGGCCTCCTTGGCGACGATCGACACGGAGCCTTTCGGCCCGATCATGTCCTTCACGAAGAACGCGGTCTCGCTCATCATCGGGCCCCAGCCCGCCTCGTACCAGCCGACCGAGCCGTCATCGAAGACGATGTGGAGATGGCCGTAATTGACCATTCGCGGCGCGATCTCATCGCTGAGCCGCGCCCCGACTGCATGCACGAGAACCGGCTTCGCCCGCGTGACCTGGCACATCACGTCGACATAGTGGACGCCGCAATCGACGATCGGCGAGGTCGAGCGCATGAGCGCCTTGTGCACCTCCCAGAACGAGCCGGAGGACTGCTGGTTGAGGTTCATGCGCATGACGAGCGGCTTGCCGAGCGTCCGGCCGATCTCGACGAAGCGCGTCCACGAGGGGTGGACGCGCAAAATGTAGCCGACCAGCAGCGCCTTCTTCGCCGCGCGAGCGGCGGCGACAATTTTCTCCGCCGCCTGTAGCGTGTCGGCAAGCGGCTTTTCGCAGAAGACATGCGCGCCCGCCGCGAGCGCTTGAAGCGCCATCGGCGCGTGGTGCTCGGTGTACGTGCAGATCGCGACTGCGTCCGGCTTCAGCTTGTCGAGCGCGTCGCCGAAAAGCTCGAAGCGCGGCAGGCCGGCGAACTCGGCGTTGAGATCATGGCGCTCGGCGGCGTTGCGCGTGCAAAGTCCGATAAGCTCGAAGCCGTCGATGCTCTTGTAGGCTCGTGCGTGGCTCGTCCCCATCGTGCCGAGGCCGACCACGAGAACGCGCTGGCGTTTTGATGTTTCGGCCTCGTCCATCGGCGTCTCTCCGCGTACGGTTGCTTGCGCGCCGGGATGGCCTGCCCCGTCAAGCGCTCGGCTTCATCATCCACTCGTGCGCGGGATCGTTGTGGAAGCGCCAGACCCGTTTCGGTCCCGCCATCGTGTTGAGGTAGTAGAGGTCGTAGCCGTGCGGCGCGCCGACCGGGTGATAGCCCTTCGGCACCAGCACGACGTCGCCGTCCGCGACCGTCAGTGTCTCGTCGAGCGAGCGGTCGTCGGTATAGATCCGCTGGAAGGCGAAGCCCTGCGGCGGCTTCAGCCGGTGATAGTAGGTCTCCTCGAGGTAGGATTCGTCGGGCAGCGCGTCGCGGTCGTGCTTGTGCGGCGGATAGCTCGACCAGTTGCCCCCGGGCGTGATGACCTCGACCACGAGCAGGCTCTCGGCTTCCGCGTCCTCGGGCAACACGTTGCGGATCAAGCGCGCGTTCGTCCCCGCGCCGCGGGTCAGCGTGCCGACGTCGGCCGGCGCGATCACGCGCGCTTTCAGCCGCCCTTCGGCCGGCGCCGAGCAGAGCGCCAGTTCGCAGTCCGACGCGGCCTCGATCGTGGCTTGCTCATGCGGCGGCAGATAGACCGACCACGGCAGGCCGTCGAACACGGATTTGCGCTCGCCGATCACGCCAGAGTCGAACTCGCCCGTGGTCACGCGCGCTCTTCCGGACAGGATGACGATGCAGACTTCGTTGTCGCCTGTGGCGAGCTTCGATTGCGCGCCTTGCTTCAGCGCGCGCGTCTCGAAGCCGACATAGTGCCATCCGGCGCTCTCGGGCGTGATGCGATGACCGACGCCGTCGTCCGCGCGGCGGGGATGAACGAGCAGTTGGGATTGCGCCATGGCGACCTCCTACGGATCAGGCGGCGTTCCAGGTTCAAGCCAGCCCCGCCTCCTTGAGCGCCGCCCGCAGATGCGCGACGCCCTTCGTTGCGTAAGGCAGGGCCGGCGCCTTTTTCGGGTCCTGCTCGGCTTCAAGCACGACCCAGCCCGAATAGCCTTTGAGCTCCTCGAATACGTCGACGTAGTCGATCATGCCGTCGCCCGGAACGGTATAGACCCCGAGCTCCCGGCCCATCCCGAGAATCGAATCGAGAAAGCTCCAGTCGCCTGCGTTCAATTCCCGCATCTTCGGCTCGCGCACGTCCTTGCAATGCACGTGGCCAATGCGCTCGCGATAGGCGCGCGCTAATCCGGCGGGATCGGAGCCGCCCCAGCGCGCGTGGCCGGTGTCGAGCAGGAGATGAACCGGCGGCTTTGTGTGCGCCATGAAAGCGTCGATGTCGCGCTCCGACTGGACGATCGTGCCCATGTGGTGATGGTAGCAGAGTTTGAGGCCTTCGTCGGCGATGCGCTGAGCGAACTCAGTCATCTTTACGCCGTAGCCGGGCCAGTCGCTTTTGTGAAGCCGCGGACGCTCGGACAGCGGCCGCGAGCGGTCGCCGTGGATGGCGTTCGACGTCTCGGCGGCGATGAGGACGGCCGAGCCAGCGCCTTTGGTCATGGCGACGTGCGCCCTGGCCGCGTCGAATTCCTCGCTGGCCGAGCGGCGCAGGAGCTCGGTCGAATACCAGCCGCCGACGAAAACGAGATCGTACTCGGCGAGCTTGGCCTTGAGCGCCGCGCCGTCCTTCGGGAGCTTGTGGCCAATCTCCATGCCGACGACGCCTGCTTGCTTCGCCTCGGAAAGACAGGTCTCGAGCGGCGTTTCGCCGCCGATCTCCTGAAGGTCGTCGTTGCTCCAGCCGATCGGGTTGGCGCCGATGCGTATGCTCATCTCACTCCTCCAGCATCGCCAAGCGAGGCTTCGCGCCACAGCTCGCACAGGCGCGCGAAAGCGCCGGCCATGCGCTCGATCGCTTGCGCGTCGTCGATCCGGCCATTGAACCAGTCGGCCGCCGGTTCGGCGAAGATCGTGCGGCCAACCGCGAAGCCGCGGACGAGATCGCAGTCTCGCGCGACGGCGAACGCTTGCGCAAGATCGTCCTCGGGCGCTTCGAGCCCGAGCAGGACGACGCCGCGGCAGAAGAGATCGCCGTCTTTCACAGCGCGCTCCACGTTGGCCCAGGCCGCGCGCGTCGGCTGACCCTCGAGCTTCCACCAGTCCGGCTTGACGCCGATGGCGTAGAGCCGCTCGACGACGCGCGCGGTGGTGTCGTCGCCGACGGGTCCGTTCCTGCTCGCGATGATCTCGATCAGGAGTTCGCGGCCCAGCGTGCGCGCGGCGTCGTGCAGGCGCAGAAGCTCGCGCTCCTGGCGCGCCTTCATCTCCGGCGGATCGTCGGGATGGTAGAAGCAGAGGCATTTTATCGTGTGGGCGACCGGCCACTCCTGCAGCTTGGCGCCGATCGAGCCGCCGAACTCGAAGTCGAGCGGGCGGGATCCCGGCTCCTCGACCGGCCGCGCGATCCAGAAATCGTGGTCGAGCGCCCGGAACAGGGCCTCGCGGCCATATTTGCCGTCGAGCAGCATGCCGTAGCCGGGACGGCCCGCCGCGACTTTCGCCGCCGCTTCCACCGCGAGCAGCTTGAACGCGCTGATGCGTTCGCGCGGCGCGCCTGCGTCATCGGCGATCTTTTCGAGCTGCGCGCGGTGGTCGATGGCGAGCGCCATGATCGTCGGCGGCTCAGGGCGGCGCGTGGTCGCCCAATGGATATGGTTCAGGTCTTCGTCGCGGCGGAGCGCGCGATGCGGCGAGCCGTGCTTGAGGAACCGGCTGAGTTCCGCCCAGGTCGGATATTCCGAGGAGCAAAGCAGGCGCGAGACCGCGAAGGCGCCGTTGGCGTTGGCGTAGGCGCAGCAGGTTTCGAGCGGCTCGTCGCGGAGCCAGCCGCGCAGGAAGCCGGACATGAAGGCGTCGCCCGCGCCGAGCACGTTATAGACCTCGACCGGAAAGCCGGGGCCTTTGATCCCCTCGTCGAGCGTCGCGGGAATCGGGCCGGGAAAGACGAGGCAGCCCATTGGGCCGCGCTTCAGGACGAGCGTCGCATGGCTCGCCTTACGCACCGCCCGGAGCGCCCTAAGCGGATCGTCGGCGCCGCCGGCGATCATCATCTCCTCTTCCGTGCCGACGATGAGATCGCACTGCGGCAGGATGGCGCTGAGGCTTCGCGTCACCTCGCCCGACTTGATGTAGCGCTCCTCGCCCGCGCCGTGGCCGGCGAGGCCCCATAGATTGGGTCGGTAGTCGATGTCGAACGCGATTCCGCGGCCGGCCGCGCGCGCGATCCACATCGCCTTGAGCTGGGCGGCCGCGGAATTGGCGCGGGCGAAATGCGTGCCGCTGACCAGGATCGCCTTCGCGCTTTCGACATAGGCCGGATCGATGTCGCTCTCGTCGAGCGCCCCGTCGGCGCAATTGTCGCGATAGAAGATCAGGGGAAAAGTCTTCTCGTCGCGGATGCCGAGGATGACGAGCGAGGTCAGGCGCTCCGGGTCGGTGTGCACGCCCGATACGTCCACGCCTTCGCGCGCGCATTGCTCGCGGATGAAGCGGCCCATGTGCTCGTCGCCGACGCGGGTGATCAGTCCGCTTTTCAGGCCCAGGCGCGCCGTGCCGATGGCGATGTTGGTCGGGCAGCCGCCGACCGCCTTCGAGAAGCTCGCCATGTCTTCGAGCCGCCCGCCGACCTGGACCCCGTAGAGGTCCACCGACGAACGGCCGATCGTGATGACGTCGAGGCGGGGTTCGGACAAGGGGGCTTTTTCCCGTTTTAGGGTTCGAGCGGCGGGTCGCCCGCGCCGACGACGTTCTGGTCGAAGTCGATGTTGGCGCCGGTCATCAGCCCCGACTCGTCGGAGGCGAGATAGGCGCAGGCGCGGGCGACCTCTTTCGGATCGATAAGCCTGCCGAACGGCTTCGCCTTCACCGCCTCCTCGAGCCAGCCGTCCTTCGCGCCGTGATAGGTCTTCATGATGCGGTCCTCGCCCGGCGTCGACATCCAGCCGATGTTGAGGCCATTGACGCGGATGCGGAAATTGACAAGCGAATGGGCGACATTGCGGGTCAAGGTCGCGAGCGCGCCCTTCGAGGCGCAGTAGGCGGTGATGTGCGGCTGGCCGCCGTGGGCCGACATCGACTGGATGTTGACGATCGCGCCCGCGATCTTCTCTCGGCGCATGATGCGAACGGCCTCCTGGATGAGGAAGAACGGCGCGCGGACATTGACGTCGAAAATCTCGTTGTAGCGTTCCTCGGTCGTGTCGAAGATGTTGCCCCGGTCAGTCAGCGCGGCGGCGTTGACGAGAACGTCGACGCGGCCGAACCTTTTGTCGGCCTCGGCGATCACGTTGCGGCAATCGGCGACCTTGGCCAGATCCGCCTGCAGGAATACGGTCGGGCAGCCGCCTGCGGAAATCTCCCTCGCGACCCGCACGCCATTGTCGGCGTTGCGGCCGCAGATGACGAGGCCCGCAGCGCCCCGCTCGGCGAAGAGCCGCGCGATCGCCTCGCCCAAGCCTTGCGTGCCGCCCGTGATGACGGCAATCTTGCCGTTGAGATTGGCGGCCGCATGATAGCGTGCGGCCGCTCCGGCCGCGGGGACGGAATCAATAACCATGGGCGGTCTTCTCCCTCTGGCTCCGACGACGGAGCGCCGGGTCGTCGTCAGAATGAAACAAAAATTCTATTCCCAAGTCAATATGGAACGTATATTCTTTTTTTGAAATTTGCGCCCGAGCCGTCTTCGGGCGCGCTCGGCAAGGGAGGACGTCATGAAGTTCGGCATTATCGGCGCAGGCCGCATCGGAAAGATTCACGCCCACAATATCGCGGCGCGGCGCGATTGCGAGGCGGCCTTCGTCGCCGACGCCGACGCGGCCGCGGCTGCGGCGCTCGCGAAGGAGACGGGCGCGAAAACCGGAGCGGTCGACGAGGTCCTCGCCTCCAAGGAGGTGGATGCGATCGCGATCTGCTCGCCGACGGATACTCACGCCGACCTGATCGAGCGCTCGGCGCGAGCGGGAAAGGCGATTTTCTGCGAAAAGCCGATTGCGCTCGACGTCGAACGGATTCGCGCCTGTCTCGACGTGGTCAAGCAGACGAATGCGACCTTGATGATCGGCTTCAACCGCCGCTTCGACCCGAACTTCGCCTCGTTGCGCAAGCGCATCGCGGACGGCGCGATCGGCAAGCTCGAGATCGTCTCGATCACCTCTCGCGACCCCTCGCCGCCGCCCATTTCCTACATCGCCCGCTCGGGCGGGCTGTTCCGCGACATGATGATCCACGATTTCGACATGGCGCGGTTCATCCTTGGCGAGGAGCCGATCGCCGTCAGCGCGATGGGCGCGGCGCTCATCGACAAGGCGATCGGCGAGGCGGGCGACATCGACACCGCGGTCGTCATCATGGAGACGAAATCGGGCGCGGTGGCGCAAATCTCCAACTCCCGCCGTGCGATTTACGGATACGACCAGCGCGTCGAGGCGCATGGGGAAAAGGGCATGGTGCAGGCCGAGAACATTCGTGAGACGACGGTCGAGTTCGCCGGCGCGCACGGCTTCACCCGCGACAAGGTCTTGAACTTCTTCCTCGAGCGCTATGAGGGCGCTTACCGAAGCGAGTTCGAGGCCTTCGTCAGCGCGGTTCGGGCCGGCTTAAAGCCGCATCCCGACGGCGAGGACGGACTGAAGGCCAACATTCTCGCGGACGCGGCCTATCAGTCCTGGAAAACGAAGCAGCGGGTCGCGATCTGCTGACCCCTGCGACAATTTTCGCGGGTCCGTCCTGGGGTCTGACGCTTGCGCGGCCCTGGCGCAGGTCCTATAGCGGCCCCCGGGGGTCGGCAGGAACTAGGCATGGCGCAGGTCCAGGAACGACGCCCGGCCTCGAACCGGGCGCCGGGCGGCGCGCCGCGCCCGCCGGGACCGCCATCCCGCGTCGCGAGTCTTGCCGAAGCCTTCACGCGCCATCGCCAGACCCTCCGTCGTCTGGGAACGGCGGTGAGCCTTGTCATCATCGCGGTCTCGGCGACCATATTCGTGCGCACTCTCCTGCGCATCGACCCCAACAAGTTCAAGGCCGCAATCGCGGCGACGGGCGGGGATCAGATCACGCTCGCCTTCGGCTTCACCGCCCTGAGCTATCTGGCGCTGACCGGTTACGACGGCCTGGCGCTTCGCCATTTGGGGATCAAGGTTCCCTATTGGCTGACCGCGCTCGCCTCGTTCGCGAGCTACGCGGTCTCGTTCACATTGGGGTTCCCGCTGGTGACGGGCGGGGCGATCCGTTACTGGATCTACGCGCCCGCCGGGCTCACCGCGGGCAAGATCGCGAGCTTGACCATCGTCGCCGGCGTCACGTTCTGGCTCGGCATGGGCTTCATCGTCGCCGTCGGCTTCCTCTCCGCATCCGACGCCGTGTCGTACATCAACCATTTCAATCCGCTCGCCAATCGCCTGATCGGGCTCATGGTCATGGGAGGGCTCTTCGTCTATCTCGCCTGGGTCGGCGTCATGCGCTGGCGCGGCGCGGCCGTCTTCGCCAACTTCAAACTGCCCGGGCCGCTCGTCACTTTGGGACAGATGGCGCTAGGCGTCACCGACGTCTGCTCGGCCTCGGCGGCGCTCTATGTTCTCCTGCCGAAGGGATCGGCGATCGGTTTTCCGACCTTCGCGACGCTCTATTCCTTTGCGGCGATGCTCGGCATCGCAAGCCACTCGCCGGGCGGCCTCGGCGTTTTCGAGGCGACCATCCTCCAGGGCGTCGGCGGCAATTATGACGCCCTGCTCGCCTCGCTTCTGCTCTTCCGCGGCATTTATTACGTGGTCCCGTTCATCTGCGCGATGGCGCTGCTCGGCGGCGTCGAGGCGGTGCGGCGATGGCGCTCGATCCGCGAAGCCATGTCCGACCTATCGGACGAATAAGGCCTCGGCGATGGGCGGCAAACAGGCATCGGAGCTTGCGGACCTCATCCGGTCTCCTTTCGCCGCTCAGCTTCTTCAGGCGATGCCGGAGCCTGCCTTCCTCGTCGGACCCGACGGACGCGTCGCCGCCGCCAACCGGCCCGCAACAAGCCTTTTGCCGGGCTTGAGGGTCGGCGAGCCGTTCGTTCTGGCGCTCCGCGCGCCCGACGTCGTGGACGCGCGCAGACGGGTGATGGCGACGGGCGACGCGGAGACAGTGCAGTGGAGCGAACGGGTGCCGGTCGAAAGGCTTTTCGACGTCTCGATCGCGCCGCTCGCGACCGCAAAAGGCGAGGTGGTCGCGACGCTGCTCACCCTTCGCGATCTGACGGAAGTGCGCCGCGCCGAACGCATGCGGGTCGACTTCATCGCCAACGCCAGTCACGAACTGCGCACGCCGCTCGCCTCGCTTCTCGGCTTCATCGAGACTCTGCAAGGCTCGGCGCGCGAGGATGCAAAGGCGCGCGACCGCTTTCTCGCCATCATGCGCGAACAGGGCCGGCGCATGGCCCGGCTGATCGACGACCTTCTGTCCCTGACGCGGATCGAACAGAAACAGCATGTGCGGCCGGAGGCGATCGTCGATCTTGCGCTGACGACGCGCAGTGTCGTCGATTCGCTCTCCCCGATGGCGACCGACCTCGGCGTCGAAATCCAGCTCAGCGCCGCCGAGCCGGTCCTGGTGACGGGCGACCGCGACGAATTGCTCCGGGTTGCGGAGAACCTGATCGAGAACGCGATCAAATACGGCGTGCGGGCGGATGGCGAGAACGCCGGCCTCGTGGAAATCGCCGTTGCGGCGACGGGAAAGGACGCGACGCTCAGCGTGCGCGATTACGGCTACGGCATCGCGCCCGAGCACCTGCCGCGCCTCACCGAGCGCTTTTATCGCGTCGACGCCGGACAGAGCCGCGCCCGTAACGGAACGGGACTCGGGCTCGCGATCGTCAAGCACATCCTAACCCGCCATCGCGGAAAGCTGACGATCATGAGCCGCATCGGCCACGGCTCCACCTTCGTCGCCAGCGTGCCTTTGCGCTCGAAGACAAAATCTGATGTTCTATCTGAAGCTTAGACTGTCACAATACAATTGCTTGGGCGTCATACAAACCTGCTGTTGGAGCGGTAGTCGTTGTCTCGCGGCGCAAAAGGCAGATTGCCGCTGACCCGCAGGGACGCCTGCGGAGCTCGCCTTATCCGTTTCACGGGAGTCCTCATGTTCCTCAGATCAATCTTCACTGCCGCCGCGCTCGCGGCGAGCATAGGCGTCGCGTCGGCCGCCAGTGTTTCCGGAGCGGGCGCGACCTTCCCCTATCCGATCTACGCCAAATGGGCCGACATGTATAACAAGGAGACTGGCTTCAGGCTCAACTATCAGTCGATCGGCTCTGGCGGGGGCATCCAGCAAATCAAGAACAAGACCGTCACCTTCGGCGCCTCGGACATGCCGCTCGAGCCCAAGGACTTGACGGCTGCAGGCCTGGTGCAGTTCCCGACGGTGGTCGGGGGCGCCGTGCCGGTCGTCAATCTGGATGGCGTCGCCCCGGGCCAATTGGTCCTCGACGGTCCGACGCTCGCCGACATTTACCTTGGCAAGATCACCAAGTGGGACGATCCGGCAATCAAGAAACTCAACCCCGACGCCAAGCTGCCTTCGAACGCGATCGTGGTCGTGCATCGTTCCGACGGTTCAGGGACGACCTTCATCTTCACCAACTATCTGTCCAAGGTCAGCCCGGATTGGAAATCAAACGTCGGCAACAGCACCGCGGTCCAATGGCCGGTCGGCATCGGCGCGAAGGGCAACGAGGGCGTCGCGAACAACGTAGCTCAGACGAAAGGCGCGATCGGCTACGTCGAATACGCCTATGCGCTGGAGAACAAAATGACGACCCTTGACCTGATCAATCACGACGGCAAGAAGGTCGCGCCGAGCTCCGCTTCGTTCCAGGCGGCCGCGGGGAACGCCGACTGGGCGCACTCGGATCAATATTATGTCATTCTGACGAATGAGCCCGGCGCCGACACATGGCCGATCGCCGGCGCAACCTTCATCCTGATGTATAAGCAGCCGGTGGATCCCGCCGCCTCGGCCGAGGCGCTCAAGTTCTTCGACTGGGCCTATAAGAATGGCTCCAAGGCCGCCGAAGCGCTCGACTATGTGCCGTTGCCGGCGTCGGTCGTCGCCCAAATCGAAAAGACCTGGGCGACGCAGATCAAGGGCCCCGACGGCAAGCCGGTCTACGCGAACTGATATCTGGCGCGGGATCAGGAGAGCCCCGGCTCTCCCGATTCCGCTCCCAGCGAGGCGCACTGGCGGCCCGGCCGAGGGCTCCGCAGGAGTTTCGAAGCGATGACCGAGACCGTGATGCCGCACATCAAGACAGCGGGCTCTGCAGTCGAGAGCCGGGCGCGCGCGATCAGGCGCTTCGCGGCGGGCGATACGTTTTTTCGCCTCCTCACGCAAAGCGCCGCGCTCGCAGTTCTCTTGATCCTGGGCGGGGTGATCGGATCATTGGTCAAGGGCTCGATGCCGGCGTTTCAGGCTTTCGGGCTCGGCTTCTTCACAACTCAGATCTGGAATCCGGTCACTGAGAAATTCGGCGCGCTCGCGCCGATCTACGGAACCGTCGTCACTTCCGTAATTGCAATGGCGATCGCGGTGCCTCTCGGCATCGGAGTCGCAGTCTTTCTCACTGAGCTGTGTCCGCCCTTCTTGCGGCGACCGATCGGCACCGCGATCGAGCTGTTGGCAGGCATCCCAAGCATTATTTACGGAATCTGGGGCCTGTTCATCTTCGCGCCTTTCCTCCAGCAATATCTGCAGCCGTTCCTCATTGCGGTCTTCGCCAACGTTCCGGTGCTGAATTCCCTGTTCGCGGGCCCGCCTTACGGCATCGGCATCCTGACCGCCTCGCTTATTTTGGCGATCATGGTTCTGCCCTTCGTCGCGTCGATTTCGCGCGACGTGTTCGACACCGTGCCGCCGATGCTGAAGGAATCGGCCTACGGTATCGGCTGCACCAAATGGGAGGTCATCTGGAACGTCGTCATTCCCTACACCCGCGTCGGGGTCATCGGCGGCGTCATGCTCGGACTCGGCCGCGCGCTGGGCGAAACGATGGCGGTCACCTTCGTGATCGGCAACGCCCACAGGATCAGTGCGTCGCTGCTCGCGCCGGGAACGACGATCTCCGCCAGCATCGCCAACGAGTTCACCGAGGCGGTCGGCGCTCTCTACACCTCGTCGCTGATCGCCCTGGGCCTCATCCTGTTCATGATCACCTTCATTGTCCTGGCAATCGCTCGGATCATGTTGATGCGCCTCGAAGCGCAGCAGGGGAGGTAGCGCAATGTCCTCTTACTCCGCCTCAGCGCTTTACCCCGGTCGGCGTCGCCGAAACGCCATGTGGATGGGCCTCAGCGTCGCGGCCGCCGCCGTCGGCCTGACAGGGTTGTTCATGATTCTGGTGGTGTTGCTCTGGAAGGGATTCGCCGGGCTGTCGCTTGCCGTTTTCACGGAAAATACGCCGCCGCCCGGCAGCAGCGGGGGCCTCTTGAACGCGATCGTCGGCAGCCTGATCATGACGGTGATCGGCGTCGTCATAGGCACGCCGCTCGGTATGCTGGCGGGCACCTATCTGGCGGAATACGGCAAGTATTCGAGGCTCGCCACTGTCGTTCGCTTCATCAACGACATCCTCTTGAGCGCCCCGTCGATCGTGATCGGCCTCTTTGTTTACGAGATCATCGTCGCGCCGGTGGGGCACTTCTCGGCCATCGCCGGCGCGGTCGCTTTGGCGGTCCTGGTGGTTCCGGTGGTGGTTCGGACGACCGAAGACATGTTGAACCTCGTTCCCAACTCCCTGCGCGAAGCCGGCTCCGCGCTCGGCATGCCGCGTTCCCTAGTGATCCAGCGGATCGGTTATCGCGCCGTCAGGGCAGGCCTGGTGACCGGCGTCTTGCTCGCGGTCGCGCGCATCAGCGGCGAAACCGCGCCGCTTCTGTTCACCGCGCTGAACAATCAGTTCTTCAGCACGAGCCTCTTAAGCCCGATATCCAGCCTGCCGACCGTGATCTTTCAATTTGCGCTGAGCCCGTACAAGGATTGGCAACAGCTGGCTTGGACCGGGGCTCTCATCATCACGCTGGCCGTTCTGGCGCTGAGCATCGCGGCGCGCGCGCTCTCCGCCCAGCAACGACAGAATTAAGAAGGTTTCGCTCATGAACAACGAAGTCCAAACTCAGAAGCCCGCCAAGCCCGCGAGAGTGAACAAGGACAAAGTCACGGTGCGCAGTCTCGACTTTTACTATGGCGAGAACCACGCGCTGAAGGGGGTCAATTTGTCGCTGTTCGAGGGCCAGGTCACCGCCTTCATCGGTCCCTCGGGCTGCGGCAAGTCGACCCTGTTGCGCGTCCTGAACCGCATGTACGACCTCTATCCGGGGCAGCGGGCCGAGGGCGAAGTCCTGCTCGACGGCGAGAACGTCCTCTCGCCGGACCTCGACCTCAATCTTCTGCGCGCCCGCGTCGGCATGGTGTTCCAGAAGCCGACGCCGTTCCCGATGACGATCTACGACAACATCGCCTTCGGCATCCGCCTTTACGATCGGCTGCCGAAGTCCGAGTTGGACGGCCGCGTC
This sequence comes from uncultured Alphaproteobacteria bacterium, assembly GCA_963782255.1. Classification (GTDB taxonomy): domain Bacteria; phylum Pseudomonadota; class Alphaproteobacteria; order Rhizobiales; family Beijerinckiaceae; genus Roseiarcus. Next base: position 282,557 of record CAWAIS010000002.1, read on the forward strand.
GAATCGTCGCTGAAGAAGTCCGCGCTCTGGGGCGAGGTGAAGGACAAACTGAACGCCAGCGGACTGAGCCTCTCGGGCGGGCAGCAGCAGCGCCTGTGCATCGCCCGCACCGTCGCGATCAGCCCCGAAGTGATCCTGTTCGACGAGCCGTGCTCCGCCCTCGATCCGATCTCGACCGCCAAGATCGAGGAGCTGATCGACGAATTGTCTGGCGAGTACACCATCGCCATCGTCACCCACAACATGCAGCAGGCCGCGCGCGTCTCGCACTTCACGGCTTTCATGTATTTGGGCGAACTGGTCGAATTCAATGAGACCAACGCCGTCTTCACGGCGCCGCGCGACAAGCGGACCCAGGATTACGTCACTGGCCGCTTCGGCTGAAGGAGTCAATTCCGTGGCAAACCACACCGTCAAAGCCTACGACAAGGAGCTCGACACGCTCGAGCGTCGCATTGCCGAGATGGGCGGCATCGCGGAGAAGATGGTGATCGACGCCATGGACGCGCTCGGCAACGCCGACACCGCGCTCGCGCACCAGGTGATCGCAACCGATCCGCGTCTCAACTCGCTGCAGCGCGAAATCGAGGACCTCGCGGTCATGACGATCGCGCGGCGCCAGCCGGTCGCGGTCGACCTGCGCGAGCTGATCGGCGCCATCCGCATCGCCGGCGATCTGGAGCGCGTCGGTGATCTGGCCAAGAACATCGCCAAGCGCACAGTGAAGGTCGGCGCCGAGGCGCGGGTGCCCCGCGCGATCGTCGGCCTGAAGCACATGAACGAGGTCGCGACCGAGCTCCTCAAGGACGTGCTTGACGCATACGCGCAGCGCGACAGTGATCGCGCGCGCGAAGTCTGGGAGCGCGACATCGATCTCGATGCGCTGGAAGATTCCGTTTTCCGCGATCTCCTGACTCACATGATGGAGGATCCACGCAACATCTCGTTCTGCGCGCATCTGCTCTTTTGCTCGAAGAACATCGAACGGATCGGCGACCATGCGACCAACATCGCCGAGACGGTCGTGTACCTGGTCACCGGGCATGCGATGCCAATGGACCGACCGCGCGGTCGACAGGAGACCGACGTCGACATCGAGGCTGCTGAGGGGGATGTATGAATCAAGCGCGAAAGGACATGATCCGCGCGGCCGCCGCCTCGGCCCCGCGCATCCTCGTCGTCGAGGATGAGTCTGACCTCAATCTGATGCTGGCCTACAACCTCGAAGCCGAGGGCTATGTGGTCGAGAGCGCCGAACGCGGCGACGAGGCGGAGCTCCGGCTTGCCGAGAACCCGCCCGACCTCGTCATTCTCGACTGGATGGTGCCCGGAGTGTCGGGGCTCGAGATTTGCCGGCGCCTCCGAGCGCGGGAGATCACGCGGACCCTCCCGGTCATCATGCTGACGGCCCGCGGCGAGGAGGCCGAGCGCGTGCGCGGGCTATCGGTCGGCGCCGACGATTACGTCGTCAAACCGTTCTCCGTCCCGGAACTGATGGCGCGGGTGCGCGCGCTCTTGCGCCGCAGCCGGCCCGAACGCATCGCCGATCGCCTCGCCGCAGGCGACATCGACCTCGATCGGGAGACGCGGCGCGTGCGGCGCGGTCCGCGCGACATCCATCTTGGCCCCACGGAATTCCGCTTGCTCGAATATCTGCTCGAAAAGCCGGGCCGGGTGTTCTCGCGCGCCCAGTTGCTCGACGGCGTCTGGGGCCAGGCCGCCGAGATCGACGAACGCACGGTCGATGTGCATGTCGGACGCCTGCGCAAGGCGCTGTCGCGCGGCCGCGAGCGCGATCCGATCCGCACCGTGCGCGGCACGGGCTACGCCTTCGACGAGACCTTCGGCAAGGCGTGAGGTGCGGGGCGGCTAGCGAAACAAGCCTTTAACGCACCAACACGCGGCGGTCGCGGTCTCGTTCGCGGCGGCGCTCGTGAGCGGGCTGGTAAGCCAGGGCGTTATGATGGGCGCAGTAGGGTCCGCTGACCGAAGGTGAGCCGCAATAGCGGAAATCGGGGCTCGTCGGATCGCCCAGCGGCCAGCGGCACATCGCCTCCTTCAATTCGACGATGGTCACTCTGAGCGACATCGGCAGGACGACGCTCTCGAAAGTCTCGGGCTCCGCCTCGGCCAGCGGCTGGGGCGCGACCGCGAGCGCCGTTGCGCCCCGGACCATGCGAGGCGGCGGCGCCGCCCGCGGCGCGGCCGAGCGATGTACGCTCGTCTGGTGCGTCGATTGGCGCAGATGCGAGCTTACGGCACTCGGCGATTTAGCGCGTCCCGCGAGCCCGAGCCGGTGAACCTTGCCGATGATGGCGTTGCGGGTCAGACCGTGCCCGAGCAGGGTCGCGATCTGGCTCGCGCTCTTGCCCTCCATCCAGTGCTGCTTGAGCTGCTCTACCTTTTCGTCCGTCCAAGACATTTTCGCCTCGTTCGTCATTCCTTCGGCCATAAGCAAGCTACGCAGAATCCTGCTCCCCCGCCTGACGGACGGGCGCCGCCAGGCGAAACGCGGATCAGCACTCTCTCTGAAGCATCGCCACGACATCTCGTGGCCTACCGAGCAAGGAGTACACTACTCGTTGAATCGCGCGCAAGAGTCCGTCAGGGCGGAAGGCGTGGCTTTTCAACAGGTCTTAGCGCTCCATCGGCTCGTTGCGCCGGCGCCGATTCGATTGATTGAGTCGCATCAAGGTTTTAGCCGGGCCGCCCGGCGGCGATTGTGAGGCGAAATTTTTTGTATGGGCATTGCCGTTTGACCAAATCCAGGCGTTTCCGCTATATTCGCGGCGCTTTCGGCGGCCGCCCCAGCGGGGCGGCGTTTTTATTTTCCCTCGCGCCGACACCGCCAGAACTGCGAAACGGGACACTGCAAAACGGGACAAGGAGTTCGAGACGTGGATTCCGCTCAAGCGACTGCAGCGCAATCGCATTCGCATTCGGCAATCGTGCCCACCTATGCGCGGGCTCCCGTCGCGTTCGATCGAGGCGAAGGGTGTTGGCTCATCTCGACCTCGGGCGAGCGCTATCTCGACTTTGGCGCAGGCATCGCCGTGAGCTCCCTCGGTCACGCCCATCCGCACCTCGTCGAGGCGCTCGTGCGGCAGGGCTCGAAGGTCTGGCACGTCTCGAACCTCTATGAGAACCCGGAGGGTGAGCGCTTCGCCCGCCGGCTAACCGACGCGACGTTCGCCGATCTCGTTTTTTTCACCAATTCGGGGGCCGAGGCGAACGAAGCGGCGATCAAGATGGCGCGGCGGCGCCAATGGGTCGGCGGTCATCCGGAGCGCTACCGGATATTGACCTTCGAAGGCGCGTTCCACGGCCGCACCCTCGCGACCATCGCCGCGGGCGGACAGAAGAAATATCTCGAGGGCTTCGGCCCCAAGGTCGAGGGCTTCGACCAGATCCCGATCACCGACCGCGCCGCGGTCGAGGCGGCGATCGGTCCGGAGACGGCCGCAATCCTGATCGAGCCGATCCAGGGAGAGGGGGGCGTGCGCATGATCCCGCCTGCGTTCCTGCGCGCCTTGCGGGAAATCTGCGATGCCCATGGCCTCCTTTTGATCTTCGACGAGGTGCAGACCGGCATGGGCCGCACCGGCCGCTTCTTCGCCTACGAGCATTGCGGCGTGCATCCGGACATCCTGACCTCCGCCAAGGGCATTGGCGGAGGGTTCCCGATGTCGGCGTGCCTTGCGACCGCGGACGCCGCGCGCGGGCTCACCGTCGGCGTGCATGGAACGACCTTCGGCGGCAATCCGCTCGCGATGGCGATCGGCAACGCCACGCTCGACGTCATCCTCGCGCCGGGCTTCCTCGAACATGTGGCCAAGCTCGGGCTCGACCTGCGCCAGCGGCTCGCCGAACTGAAGGACCGCCACGGCTCGGTGATCGAAGAGGTGCGCGGGGAGGGCCTGATGATCGGCCTCAAATTGAAGGTTCCGCCGGCCGACTTCGCCGACGCCGCCCTCGCGCAAAAGCTTCTGCTCATCCCGGCCGGCGACAACGTCGTGCGGCTCGTGCCGCCGCTCATCGTCACCGAGGGGGAAATCGCCGAGGGCATGCGGCGTCTCGACGCCGCATGCGTCGCGGTCGAGGAGCGCCTCCTCGTCGCGATCAACTAACCGAGGCGCGTTATGAACGCGCCCGTTCAGACCGGCACGCGCCATTTTCTCGGCCTCCTCGACCTGTCGACGGCGGAGCTCAGACGCATCCTCGACATGTCGGAGGCGATGAAGAAGGCGCGGCTCAAAGGCGCGGTTTCCCCCGCGCGTCCGCTCGCGGGAAAGACGCTTGCGATGATCTTCGACCGGCCCTCGACGCGCACCCGCGTGTCGTTCGACGTCGGCATGCGCCAGCTGGGCGGCGAGACGATCATGCTGACCGGCGCCGAGATGCAGCTCGGCCGCGGCGAGACCATCGCCGACACGGCGCGCGTGCTCTCGCGCTACGTCGAGGCGATCGTGATCCGCATCTTAAGCCAAGACGACATGCTGGAGATGGCGGCGCACGCGACGATTCCCGTGATCAACGGGCTCACCAAGCAATCGCACCCCTGTCAGGTGCTTGCCGACCTCATGACGTTCGAGGAGAAGCGTGGCGCGATCCACGGCCGCAAAATCGCCTGGTCGGGCGATTACAACAACGTCCTGTCTTCCTGGATCGACGCCTCGGCGCGATTCGATTTCACGCTCGACATCGCCTGTCCGCGCGAGTTGCAGCCCGGCAAATGGCGGCTCGAGGCGGCGCGCGCGGCGGGCGCCAGCATCATCTTGCGCGAGAGCCCGGAGGATGCGGTCAAGGACGCCGCGGCGGTGATCTCCGACTGCTGGGTGTCGATGGGCGACGAGGACGAGGGCCGGCGTCATAATCTGCTGCAGCCCTACCAGGTCACCTCGGAGTTGATGAGCCATGCCGCGCCGGACGCGATCTTCATGCACTGCCTGCCAGCCCACCGGGGGGAGGAAGTGACCGACGACGTGATCGACGGACCGCAGTCGGCCGTGTTCGACGAAGCGGAAAATCGCCTCCATGCGCAGAAGGGCGTGCTCGCCTGGTGCTTCGGGATCGAGCCGTGACCGTCAAGGAGCGCGCCGCTTCCGCAACGGCTGTGGACGATGTTGTCCTACCCTTCGCCGTCGAGGCCTTGAGTACGCGCGGGCGTCTCGTGCGCCTCGGGCCGTCGATCGATCAGCTCCTGAAGCGCCACGACTATCCGGACGTGGTGTCGAGGCTCGTCGCCGAGGCGGTCACGCTGACCGCGCTGCTCGGCTCGACGCTGAAACTCGAGGGCCGTTTCCAGCTCCAGACGAAGAGCGACGGACCCGTCAGCATGCTCTTGGTCGACTTCGACGCGCCGTCGAACTTAAGGGCGCTAGCGCGCTTCGACCGGACGCGAATCGCGCGCGCCGCGACCGGCGACGACCTCATCGGTAATGGGCACATGGCCTTCACCATCGATCCTGGCGGCGAGATGACGCGCTATCAGGGCGTTATCGCGCTCGAGGGCCAGGGTCTCGAAGAGGCGGCGCACCATTATTTCGAGCGCTCCGAACAGATTCCGACCCTGGTGCGGCTCGCGGTCGGCGAAACGGTCGCCGCCGGGGGAAGCGCCTGGCGCGCGGGCGGCCTCATCGTGCAATATCTGCCCCAGGCGACGCAGCGCCGGCCCGACTTCCATCCTGGCGACGCGCCGGAGGGCGTCGAGCCGCATCGGATCGAAGAGGACGAAGCCTGGACCGAGGCGCGAGCGCTCGCCGCCACGACAGAAGCGCACGAACTCATCGATCCGACCCTGTCGGGCGAGCGCCTGCTCTATCGCCTGTTCAATGAGCGCGGGGTGCGCGTGTTCAACGAGACGCCGCTCGCCGCGACCTGCCGCTGCTCGGCCGAGGGGATCGACGCGATGCTGCGCAGCTTCCGGGCCGACGAGGTGAAGGACATGGTCGGCGACGACGGTCTCATCGGCGTCACCTGCGAATTCTGCTCGACCAAGCGCACGTTCAATCCCAGCGACTACGGCGTGTGAGACGGGAGTCCTCGCGCTGATGGACGAAACCGCCTTTCGAGCAAGGCTTGCGGAGACCGCCGCGGCGGTCGAGCGAACGCTCGAAGCAGCGCTCGCGCTCGAAGCAAGGCCCGGAGAAGCCGCGCGTCCGAGACGCTTGATCGAGGCGATGCGCTACGCGACGCTCGGCGGCGGGAAGAGACTGAGGCCGTTCCTCGCGGTTGAGACCGCCCGCGCGCTTGGCCGCGCCGACGGAGGGCCGGCGCGCGCGGGCGCGGCGATCGAATGCGTGCATGCGTATTCGCTGATCCACGACGACCTGCCGTCGATGGACGACGACGACCTCAGGCGAGGCCGGCCGACCACGCATCGCGCCTTCGACGAAGCGACCGCGATCCTCGCTGGCGACGCGCTGCAGACGCTCGCGTTCGAAATTCTCGCCGATCTGGAAACCGACGCGAACGCCGAGACGCGCGCGCGGCTCTGCGCCGGGCTCGCGCGGGCGGCCGGGCTCGCCGGCATGGTCGGCGGGCAGATGCTCGACGTCGAGGCGGAAACCGCGGCCGAGCCCTCCGCGGTCGATGCGATCGTCCGCCTGCAGTCGATGAAGACGGGCGCCCTGCTTCGCTTCAGCGTCGAGGCGGGCGCGCTGCTCGCGCGGGCAGGCGCGGGTCCCAGCGCGGCGCTCGCCTCGTTCGGCCGGGCGATCGGCGCGGCCTTCCAGATCGCCGACGACATTCTGGACGCGGAAGGCGACGCCGCGACGCTCGGCAAGCGCACCGGCAAGGACGCCGGGCGCCACAAGGCGACCCTGGTCGCGGCGCTCGGCCTCGAGGGGGCGCGCCGAGAGCTCAAGCGCCTCGTCGACGAGGCGCAAGCCGCGGTCGATGCGGCGGGACTTCGCGAATCGGGCGACGTTTTGCGCGCGACGGCGGAATTCGTCGCGGTGCGAAAAAGCTGAATGCGAGCCCAGCCGGCGCCGCTACCGCGCGGCAGGCGTCTCCTCGTCGAGGCCGAGCACATAGCCGAGGCCGCGCGAGGTCTTGATGATGTCGACGCCGAGTTTCTTGCGCAGCCGGCCGATGAAGACCTCGATCGTGTTCGAGTCCCGGTCGAAGTCCTGCTCGTACAGGTGCTCGACGATTTCGCTGCGCGAGATGACGCGGCCGGCATGATGCATGAGATAGGACAACAGGCGGTATTCATGGCTCGTCAGCTTGACCGGAACGCCGTTGACGGCGACGCGCCCGGCGCGCGCGTCGAGCCGCACCGGTCCGACGACGAGATCGCTGGTGGCGCGCCCGGCGGCGCGGCGCAGGAGCGCGCGCAACCGCGCCAGCACTTCCTCCATATGGAACGGCTTGCCGACATAGTCGTCGGCGCCCGCGTCGATGCCCTGGACCTTGTCGCTCCAGCGGTCGCGCGCGGTCAGGATCAGGACCGGCATCGTGCGTCCCGCCTTGCGCCAGGCCTCGAGAATGGAAATGCCGTCGCGCTTCGGCAGGCCGATGTCGAGCACGACCGCGTCGTAGGGCTCGGTTTCGCCGCGGAACCAGCCTTCCTCGCCGTCGAAGGCGCGATCGACGGCGTAGCCCGCCGCCTCGAGCGCCGCCGCGATCTGGCGGTTGAGGTCGCGATCATCTTCGACAACCAGCAGTCGCATACGCCTCTCTCGTCTCGTCGCCGCCGGGTCAGGGCTTGACCGGCGGCTCGTGCTCATGCTGCGCCTCGCGGGGCGGCGCGTGGGTTATGAGCTTGCCCGTACCCGCCTCCATCTGGACATGCACGAGCCGGCCGTCCCGGTGAAGAAGGGTGATCTCATAGATGAATTCGTCGCCGTTGTGACACAACCGCGCCGACAGCGCTTCGGCCTTGCGTTGCGCCGCGGCGAATTTGAGCGCCGCGAACGGCTCGAGGAGACGATGGGTCCGAACCTCCTCGCGCGTCTCGGCGGCGGTGAGGCAGACGGGCTTGGCCGGCGAAGGGCGCGGTTCAGCTTCCCCGGCGCCTGCCGCCGAGGAGGCCATCGCGAGAGTCAAGACCGCTGCACGGCAAAGCATGGCGAGCGCGGCCATGGACAACATCAGCCTCTTTACCCGAACGGCGCCAATGTTCCCAGAGGCGGCTGAATGCAATGTGAATGGGGCGGACGAGCGGCTTTCGCCGCTTCAAGCCGGTCCGGATATGCAATTGAACCCTCGCCCAATTCGGCGCATGAAGCCCCGCGAATGTGCTGGCGCTTCAACCGTAGGTCGCGCCGCTTTGCGGCGGCGCTCGCGACCTTGCTCACGACCTCGGCGGCCCCATTTCCGGCGGCGCGTGCGCTCGTCGGAGCCGCGCCGGACGGCCGGTTCGCCGACCGGGTCGCGATGATACTCATGCGCGGCGGAGGCGAGGCCGGCTTCTGCTCGGCGCTGGTCCTTAATTCGCGCACGCTCTTGACCGCCGCGCATTGCCTCAGGCCCCTACGCGACATGGCCGTCCATTATCGCGATGCGTCCGGGGCGCCTGTCGTCATCCCCGTCGAGGCGGCGCTTCCCCACCCGCTCTTCCGGCCGGATGCGATCCGCGCCAGGGTGGCGTCGATCGACGTCGCGCTCATCCGCGCCGCCCGGCCGCTCGACCCGCGCTTCGTCGGCGCGAAGCTCGCATCGGGCGAGGCGCCCGTGGTCGGCGATCCGGTGATCCTCTCGGGTTACGGCGTCACGCGCGACGGCGACTGGAAGTCGGGCGGCGAACTGCGGAGCGTGACGCTCGCGGTGCGGGCGCCCGCGTCAGACGTCCTGATCTGGGCCGCCGCGCCGGACGGCGGATCGGCCGGCGCCTGCTCGGGCAACTCGGGCGCGCCGATCTGGTCGGCCGACGGCGCCACGGCCGTCGCCATCGCCGTCTGGGCCCAGGCGCCGAACGGGCGCGGCTGCGGCGGCTTGACGCAGGGACCACGGCTCGGCCCGCTCAAGGGCTGGATCGAGGAGGCGGAGCGGAAGCTGGCCCGCGCCGACTGAATCCGCCGGCGCTTCGGGACGCAGCCTCGCAAAACGGTAATCTGACGGTTGCAATTTCGACCTCGACAGGTGAGACGATGTCAAGCTGCGGTTCGGCCGCATTCCGTCGAATCGAACGTTGCACGGGGGTCGTCAATGCTGCCTGGCGTGAGACGCGCGCTTCCGGTCTTGGGTTTGGCGTTGCTGGCGTTGAGCCGATTGGGCGATGCAGCGGCGCAGTCGCCAGCCGTCGTGCATATCGATCTGATGGATCCCTCGTCCGGCGGCTCGGTCAAGAGCATGATGATCAAGACGGACAAAACGAGCGTTCCCGCAGGCCCGGTCGTTTTCGAGGTCTCGAACAATTCAAAGACCCTCGTTCACGAGATGATCGTCGTAGCCGTCGCAGAGCCCAATTCCCCGCTTCCTTACGACAACAAGGCAAGGCGGGTGATCGAAGTCAAAGATCAACGACCTCGGCGAAGCGTCCGATCTCAATCCCGGCGAGAAAAAGACCTTGCAGCTGACGCTGAAGCCCGGGAACTATCTATTGATCTGCAACCAGCCGGATCACTACCACTCCGGGATGAAGGCGAATCTCACCGTCCACTCGTAACCGCCGCAAGGGGAAATCTTGACCGGGGCAGCCAATCGCCGGCGGGGACCGGGATTTCGTGAGCGCGGCCGATTACGCCCGCGCCTCCAGAGCGTCCTTGATCTCGTCGAGCGCCTTGGGATCCTCGATGGTCGCCGGCGTCGCCCAGGGATCCTGGTCGGCGATCTTCTTCATCGTGCCGCGCAGTATCTTGCCCGAGCGGGTTTTCGGCAGGCGCGCCACGACCAGCGCCGACTTGAACGCGGCGACCGGGCCGATCTTGTCGCGCACGAGCTTGACGATCTCCTTCTCGATCTCTTGCGGGGGCCGGTCGACGCCGGTCTTCAAGACGACGAAGCCGCACGGCTGTTCGCCCTTGATCTCGTCCTTGACGCCGACGACCGCGCATTCGGCGACGTCCGGGTGCGAGGCGATCACTTCCTCCATGCCGCCGGTCGAGAGGCGGTGGCCGGCGACGTTGATGATGTCGTCGGTGCGGCCCATGATGTAGAGATATCCGTCCTCGTCGATGAAGCCGGCGTCGGCGGTCTTGTAGTAGCTTGGAAACTCCTTGAGATAGCTCTCGCGCATCCGCTCGTCCTGCCGGTAGAGGGTCGGCAGGCAGCCCGGCGGCAAAGGAAGCTTGACGACGATCGAGCCCATTGTGCCCGTCGAGACCGGGTGGGACTCTTCGTCGACGACTGCGATATCGTAGCCCGGCATCGGCACGGTGGGCGAGCCGAGCTTGACCGGCAAGATGCCTAAGCCAACCGGATTGGCGGCGATCGCCCAGCCCGTCTCCGTCTGCCACCAATGGTCCACCACCGGCACGCCCAGAACCTTTTCCGCCCAGGCGACGGTATCCGGGTCGGCGCGTTCGCCCGCTAGGAACAAGGTGTGCATCGAAGAGATGTCGTAGTGCTTGAGGAGCGCGGCTTGCGGATCCTCCTTGCGCACGGCGCGGAAGGCCGTCGGCGCGGTGAAGAAGGCCGCGACCTTGTAGTCCTGGATCACCCGCCAGAAGGCGCCGGCGTCCGGCGTGCCGATCGGCTTGCCCTCATAGAGAACGCTCGCGCAGCCGTGCAGAAGGGGCGCGTAGACGATGTAGGAGTGGCCGACCACCCAACCGATGTCCGAGGCGGCCCAATAGGTATCGCCAGGCTTGACGTTGTAGATGGCCGACATCGACCACTTGAGCGCGACGATATAGCCGCCAATGTCGCGCACGACGCCCTTCGGCACGCCGGTCGTGCCCGAAGTATAGAGGATATAGAGCGGGTCGGTCGCCGCGAGATCCGCGCAGGCCGCTTTCTTCCCTGCCGCCTTGGCGGCGTCGACCAGGGTCTTCCAGTCGTGGTCGCGCGCTTCGTTCATGCGCGCGGCGATCTGCGGACGCTGGAAGACGACGCACGACGCCGGCTTGTGCCTGGCGAGGCCGATCGCAAGGTCGAGGAGTGGCTTATATTCCACAATTCGCCCAGGCTCGATGCCGCAACTCGCGCTCAGAACGACCTTGGGCTCGGCGTCGTCGATGCGCGTCGCGAGCTCCTTCGCCGCGAAGCCGCCGAACACCACCGAGTGGACCGCGCCGATGCGCGCGCAGGCGAGCATCGCCACGACCGCCTCGGGAATCATCGGCATGTAGATGAGCACCCGGTCGCCGGCGGAAACGCCGAGATCCTGCAGGACGGCGGCGAGCGTCTCCGTCTCGTCGAGCAACTCGCGGTAGGTTATGGCCCGCTTGGTCGCGGTGACGGGACTGTCGTAGTAGAGCGCCGCCTGATCGCCGCGGCCCGCCTCCACATGGCGATCGATCGCGTTGTAGCAGGCGTTGACGCGCGCGTCGGGAAACCAGCGGCCATAGACGCCCGACTCGGCGTCGAAAATCCGCTCAGGCGGCTTCGTCCAGGAAATCTCGCGCGCGGCTTCCGCCCAAAAGCCTTGCGGATCGGCGCGCCACTGGTCATAGGTCTGCCAGTATCCGCTCGTCATCGTTTCGCTCCCTCGCGCCGTCGCTTCGGCGAATGCGAATTGTCGCGCCGCGAGCCGGGGAACGCAACGGCGGGGCGCTAAAACTATCGGCCAATGGCCTATTTCGGTTTGGGGAAAGTCGGCCGGACGATGTCGGGCGAAATGCAATTTTATCTCGTCGCGGTCCCGGCGGTGATTGTGCTCGGCTTGTCGAAGGGCGGGTTTACCGGCTTGAGTTCGCTGGCGATGCCGATGCTCTCCCTTGTGACGTCGCCCGTGCGGGCGGCGGCCATCGTCCTGCCAGTCTTGATCGTGCAGGACTGGGTCAGCGTCTGGGCGTTCCGCCGCGACTTTTCGCCGCGCAATCTCCTGATCCTCATTCCGTCCTCGATGATCGGCGTTGCGCTGGGCTGGCTCATGGCGGCCCGCGTCAGCGAGGACGCGGTCAGGCTCGCGGTCGGGGTGATCTCGATCGCATTCGTCATCTACATGCTGCTCCGCGACCGGCTGGGCCGCTCGCCGGTTGAAAGTCCGGGCGTGCCTGGCGGGCTCCTTTGGGGCTCGGTCGCGGGATTTACGAGCTTCATCAGCCACGCGGGCGCGCCGCCCTTCCAGGTGTACGTGATGCCGCAGAACCTGAAGCCCAGGGTGTTCGCCGGAACGGCGACCATGTTCTTCGCCGCCGTCAATCTCCTCAAGGCGCCGCCGTATTTCCTCTTGGGCCAGTTCAGCCGGGACAATATGAGCGTATCGGCCCTGCTCTTGCCCATCGCGGTCCTATCGACCTTCGCAGGGGTCTGGCTCGTGCGGCGCGTCGCCCCGGACCGCTTCTACGCGATCATCCTCTTCATCACCTTCCTCATCGGCGTGAAACTGACGTATGACGCCGTCATGGTGCTCATCTAGCTGTGGAGCCTCAACAGGTTGTCCTTGGAAAGGGCAAGTCGGCTGATGGGGGGCTTGGCGTCCAGGCTGCCATGGGGTCTATGCCAATTGTATCGATGGAGCCATCGGGGCAGCTCGGCGGTGCGTTCGTCTGAGCTGTTGTAGGCCTGCGCATAGGCCCATTCCCGTAGGCTGGTCTGGATGAAGCGTTCGGCCTTTCCGTTCGTTTTGGGCGTGTAAGGCTTGGTTCTGATGTGCTTGAGGCCAAGCTTCTTGCACGCCTGCGCGAAGGCTCGCGAGCGATAGCACGATCCGTTGTCAGTCATGACGCGCTCGACCTTGACGCCGAGGCTTGCGTAATGGGCCACCGCCGCCGCAAGGAAGGCGATTGCGCTGGATTTTCTTTCGTCCTTCATGACCTGACTAAAGGCGATGCGGGATGCATCGTCGATGCAGACGTGGACAAACTCCCAGCCAATGCCGAGGTGGCGGTTGACCGCGCCTGTTCGCCGCCCCGTGATCCGGTGTCCCACCGAGCCGATCCGGCCGAGTTTCTTGATATCGATATGGATGAGCTCGCCAGGCGTCGCGCGCTCATAGCGCCGGATCGGCTCGGCCGGCTCCAGGGACGAGAGCCGGTTAAGCCCGAGCCGCCGCAGGATCCGGCTGACCGTCGCCGCCGAAACGCCGACCTCGGCGGCGATCTGCTTGCCAGGATGGCGCTGCCTGCGCAAAGCCTCGACCGCCGCGCATGTGGCCGGCGGCGTTTGGCTTGGCGATGAAAGGGGCCTTGACGAGCGGTCGTGCAAACCGTCGACGCCTTCGGCGCGGAAGCGCCGGACCCATTTCGCGACAGTCTTGGGCGTGGTGTTGAACTGGCGCGCGGCGGCCGCTTTGGACAGCCCGCAGTCCAACACGGCGCGAACCATCATCTCTCGACCTTTCGGCGTCAAAGGCGCATTCTTGTGCGTGTCCATTCGGTCCCCCGCGAATCACTGAGGTTTTGGCGACATCAGCCTTCACGGCCAAAACCGAATGGACAACCTCCTGAAAGCTCACAGCTAGCCCGCCGATGCAAAGCGATCGAACTCAGTCCGGACGGATGGCGTCACAGATCCCCGCCTTCGCGGCGATCGGGTTCGTCGGCTACATCATCAACTCGACGATCACCTATCTTTGCGCCAGATATCTCGGCCTGTCGCCGGAACTGGCCCGCCCGCCGGGCTTCATCGTCGCGACCCTCGTCAACTTCGCGCTCAACCGGGCGATCACGTTCCGCCACTCCGACGCCCCGGTCGCCCGGGCCTTTGTCCGCTACGTCGCGGTCGCCTCGGCGGGGCTCGCGGTCAATTACGCGGTCTATTCGGCGTGCGTCTTTCTGGCGCCGGCGGCGGGGATCGCCGTGATCCCGGCGATGCTGCCCTTGTTCGTGGCGGCGGGCGTCGGCGTTTCGATGATCGTGACCTTCGTCGGCTTCCGGTCCTTCGCTTTTCGGCGAGATTGAGGCGAAGCCCCTCCCAAAGCCCGTCGCGCGAGGTATGATGGCGGCGACCCGCCTCGGGGAGCCCCGATGTCCCAAACGCCTTATGATCGCGATCTCGATCGCAACGACGCCAACTTCCAGCCGCTGACGCCGCTGACTTTCCTCGAGCGCGCGGCGGCTGTGTTTCCGGACCGGCTCGCGATCGCGCATGGAGCCTTGAGGCGCAATTACCGCGAGTTCCACGCGCGCGCGAAACAACTCGCGTCGGCCTTGGCGAAGCGCGGGTTCAAGCGCGGCGACACGGTCGCCGTCATGCTCGCGAATACGCCCGCGATGCTCGAATGCCATTACGGCGCGCCGATGTGCGGCGCGGTGCTCAATACGCTGAACACGCGCCTGGACCCAGCCGCGATCGCCTTCATGCTCGATCACGGCGAGGCGAAGGCGCTGATCGTGGATCGCGAATTCTCGCCCGTGATCGCCGCGGCGCTGAAGCTCGCCAAGGTCAGCCCGCTCGTCGTCGACTACGACGATCCCGAATACGACGGCCCGGGCAAGCGCATCGGCGAGATCGAGTATGAGGCCCTTCTGGCCGAGGGCGACGAGGCGTATCTGCGCACGGCGCCCATCGACGAGTGGGACGCGATCTCGCTCAACTACACCTCGGGAACAACGGGCGACCCCAAGGGCGTCGTCTATCACCATCGCGGCGCGAACCTGCTCGCGATGGGCAATGTCGTGACCGCCGACATGGGCCGCCATCCGGTCTATCTGTGGACGCTGCCGATGTTTCATTGCAACGGCTGGTGTTTTCCCTGGTCGATCAGCGTCAAGGCGGGAACGCATGTCTGCCTGCGCCAGGTGCGGGCCAAGACGCTTTACGATCTCATCGCCGAGCATAAGGTGACCCATCTCTGCGGCGCGCCGATCGTCATGTCGGTCCTGCTCAATGCGCGGCCCGAGGAGAAGAAGCCGCTGCCCCATCTCGTGCGGTTCTTCACTGCCGCCGCGCCGCCGCCGGCCGCGGTCCTCAAGGCGATGGGCGAAGCGGGGTTCGAGGTCACCCACCTTTACGGGCTGACGGAGGTCTACGGGCCCGCCGTCGTCAATGACTGGAAGGACGAGTGGAACACGCTCGACGCCGAGACGCAGGCTCATCTTAAGGCGCGCCAGGGCGTCCGCTATCACGCGCTCGAGGCGCTCGACGTTCTCGATCCCGAGACGATGGCCCCCGTGCCCGCCGACGGTCAGACCATGGGCGAGGTGATGTTCCGCGGCAATGTGGTGATGAAGGGCTATCTCAAGAACAAGCCCTCGACCGACAAGGCCTTCGCCGGAGGCTGGTTCCATTCGGGCGATCTCGGGGTCAAGCATCCGGACGGCTATGTGCAGCTGCGCGACCGGTCGAAGGACATCATCATTTCGGGCGGCGAGAACATTTCGTCGATCGAGGTCGAGGACGCCCTGTTCGAGCATCCGGGCGTTGAGCTCGCGGCGGTCGTCGCGCGCCCGGACGAAAAATGGGGCGAGACCCCGTGCGCCTTCGTCGAGATGAAGCCGGGCCATCAGGCGACGGCGGACGAACTCATCGAATGGTGCCGCGCGCGGCTCGCCCGCTACAAGTGTCCGCGCACGATCGTCTTCGCCGAGATCCCCAAGACCTCGACTGGCAAGGTGCAGAAGTTCGCGTTGCGGGAGCGGGCGAAGCAGCTCGGCGAGCAGCAGGCCTGAACCGCATGCGTCCCGACGCCTGGCCGCAGCACTGTCGCGCGCTCCTGGTCGGGTCGGTCAAGGCCGCGGCGAAGCAGTTTCCGGGCCCCGGCGAACAGGCGGCTGAGCGGGTCCACAATCTGCGCAAGACTCTCAAGGAGGCGCGCGCCGTGGCGCGGCTCTTCCTGGGCCGCTTCGGCGAGCCGGCGCGGGTGACAGTCGCCGCGCTCGCGGTCGTCCGGCGTCGCGTCGGCCGCGCCCGCGATCTGGACGTGATGGAGTCCCGACTGACGCGCCTCGCCCTGCCGGGCGAGATCCACAAACCGCTCGGCGAGGCGATCGCGCGCGAGCGGGAGGCGGCGACCCGCGCGCAGGCCGGCTTCGGCGCGAGCGCGTCCCGCGCGCAGCTCAACGCGATCGCCAAGCGCCTCACGGCCTGGGACTTGAGCGGCGTCGGCGTGGACGACATCGTCGAGGCCGTGGCGCGCAGCTACCGGCAGGCGCGCCGCCGCGGCCGCATGGCGTTCGAGAGCCACGATCCCGCGGCGTTGCACGCGCTGCGCTCCAGGGTGGTCGACCTGCGCTACCAGCTCGCAGCGCTGTCGCCGGCGTGGCCGGCGGCTCTCAACGCCCAGGCGGAGGAATTGAACGAACTGCGCGATTCGCTCGGCGACTTCCACGATCTCGCCGTTCTGGCGAGCTTTGCGGGGGAACACGGCGGCCTGACGCCCGAGGCGCTCGCCGAGCTCACGCAGCGGCTCGAGCTCAAGCAGAAGAAGCTCAGGCGCCGCGCCCGGATCGAGTTCGACCGCCTGTTCGCCGAGACCTCGGACGCCTTCGCCGACCGGCTCGCCGCATACCTCAAGCGGCCGATGGAGAAACCCGACTTGCGTCTGCCCGCCGAAAAGCCGGCTGCGACCGGGCCAAGCGCCCCGCGCGGCCCTTCGGCCTAGCCAACCGGCGCGCTTTATGGCCAAACGCCGCCGGATGTCCCGCCGTCCAGCCGCGCTTATCGCCCGTAGAGCCCTATCAGCGTCGCCTTCGCCAGCGTGTGGAAGTGCGCGTTGAAACCGAAGACGGCGGGCGAAGCGTCCTTGTCGACGTCGAGCTTGTCCACGTCGAGCGCGTAGACTGTAATCACGTAATGGTGCGGCGGACCCTTGGGCGGGCATGGGCCGCCGTAGCCGGCTTGGCTGTAATCGTTGCGCGGCTGCACCGCGCCTTGAGGCAGCCCGGTTCCGCTTCCTGCGCCCTTCGGCAATCCGGTCGAATCCGCCGGCAGGTTGGCGACCCACCAGTGCCAGAACCCGCTGCCGGTCGGCGCGTCAGGATCGAAGATGCTGACGGCGAAGCTCTTCGTTCCCTTCGGCGCGCCCGACCAGGCGAGCGCCGGCGAGACGTTCTTGCCGGTGCAGTCGAAGCCGTTGAACACCTGCTCGTCGGCGATTTTTCCGCCCGGCTTCACGTCGGGGCTGGTCAGCGTCATTGCGCTTGACGCGCTCGCGCTCGCGAGCCCCGCAACGGTCACGATCGTCAAAACAGCAGACTTGGGCATTCAGGCTCTCCTCACGAGCACGTCGGCGTCGCCCGGCGCGCTATGGATATTTGACCGGGCCGGCCATCGATGCAAGCGGCGCCGGCGAGGCCGCAACTTCGCCGCGTTCATAGGATAGGGGGATAGCCTATGGACGAGGGAACATGAGCCACACCATCAGGGAAAAGCAAAAACTCATGGCCCGGGTGCGCAAGATCCGCGGCCAGGTCGAGGCGATCGAGCGCGCGCTCGACGGCGAGGCCGGCTGCGAGAAGGTGATGCATCTCATCTCCGCGGTGCGCGGCGCCATGAACGGCCTGATGGCCGAAGTGGTCGAGGACCATGTCATGACCCATCTCGTGGACGCCGAGCGGCATCCGGGCGCGCTCGACGCGGAAGCGGCCGGCGCGCTGATCGACGTCGTCCGCACCTATCTCAGATGAGCCGAGAGCGCATGAGCGAACAGAGTTCGGCCACAACGTTTCACAGCCACGTCTTTCTTGGCGAGGGGCAGGAAAAGAGCGAGCGCAAGACATGGGCCGTGATCTGGCTTTGCGCCGCGATGATGGCGGCCGAGATCGTCGGCGGCTGGCTGTTCGGCTCGATCGCGCTGATCGCCGACGGGCTGCACATGAGCACGCATGCCGGCGCGCTTCTTCTGGCGGCGCTCGCCTATATGTTCGCGCGCCGCTACGCGAACGACCCGCGCTTCACCTTCGGCACCGGCAAGCTCGGCGATCTCGCGGGCTTCACCAGCGCCATCATTCTCGCCATGATCGCGCTTCTGATCGGCTATGAGGCGGTGAGCCGCCTCATCGCGCCGGTGCCGATCAGGTTTGCCGAAGCGATCCCGATCGCCTTCCTGGGCCTTGCCGTCAATGTCGCAAGCGCCTGGCTCTTGAGCGGCGGCGCGCATCCGGGTCATAGCCACAGCCATGGATCGGCGCACGCCGACCACGACGAACCGAAACGGATCGCGACCGGGGGCGGCGAAGCGGTCCTCGACGTCATCGAGGACGGCGTCCCGCCGCGCTTCCGGCTCAGGGCAGGTTCGATTCCGGCGTCCGCCGTCTCGGTCGAGACCATCCGGCCGGACGGCGCTCGGCAAGCGTTCCGCTTCGTCGAGCGCGGCGGATACCTCGAGTCGGTCGACGAAATTCCGGAACCCCACGATTTCGCCGCCAATGTCACGATCGACAGCGAGACCCAAACGGTCGTCTTCGCGGAGCACGAACATGCTCATGGCGCGGCGGCGCGCGACAACAACATGCGGGCGGCCGTCATCCACGTCATGGCCGACGCCACCGTCTCGGTGATGGTGATCGTCGGGCTCGTCCTCGCCCGCGCGTTCGGCTGGCTGTGGATGGATCCCGTCGCGGGCATCATCGGCGCGTTGGTCATCGCGAGCTGGTCGGCGGGGCTCATTCGAGACACGAGCGCGGTGCTGCTCGACATGAACCCCGACCGGCGCATGGCAGACAATCTGCGCCGGGCGATCGAAGGCGAGGGCGATGAGATCGCCGACTTGCACCTTTGGCGGCTCGGGCCCGGGCATCTCGGCGCGATCGTGTCGGTCATCACTCGAAGCGCGCGCTCGGAGGCCGATTATCGCGCGCGGCTCACCCGCTTCCGCGCGCTCTCGCACCTGACGATCGAGGTCAAGCGCGCGGCGTGAGGCGGCCATGCCCTCAGGCCGTGGCGCTCGGCCGCGCCTTCACGCTCGCCCGCCAGCGGTTGAGATGGGCGAGTTCGTCCGGGATCGCGATGCGCGCCGGCTTCGTGAAGTCGAGCGCGACCAGCCCAGTGATGTCGGCGACCGTGAACCGGTCGCCCGCCAGGAACGGCCGGTCGCGCAGCACCTGGTCGAATATCTCCATGTTGCGCAGCGCTCGCGGGCGGTTGGCGGCGGCCCAGTCGGCGACCTGAGGCTTCTCCATCTCCGTCATCGCCGGGTGCGTGTGGCGGAAAACCTGGGCGATCGGCATGAGCAGGCGCAACTCGGCGTGGCGCTGCCACATCTCGATCGTCGCCCGTTCGAGAGGCGTCGCGCCGAACAGGTTCGGCTCGGGATGAATTTCCTCGATATAACGGCAGATCGCGATTGATTCGCTGATCAGCGTCCCGTCGTCCAATTCGAGCACCGGGATTGTCTGAAACGGATTGAGCGCCGAGAATTCGGGAGTTTTCTGCTCGAGCTTAGCGAGATCGACCTCGACCTGAGGGATCGAGACGCCCTTTTCCGCGAGGAAAATGCGCACCCGGCGCGGGTTCGGCGCAAGATTCGAATTGTAGAGCTTCACGTGTTCCCCCGACGCCATGCCCGACCGACGTTAATCAAATTTACGCCGAAAATGGCTAAAGTAGAGGGTTCGCGTCAGCCGCTCGTTAATCATTTGGATAGCATGATGGCCGCCGTCGTGTCGCGGTGCGTGTCGTGCGGTGATGAGCGAGTCGAGGGCCCAGGGCGGGGGTAGCGGGCGGAGCGATCCGGAAGCCGCCTCGCGTCGCCGCAAGCTGACCTTGGAGCTCAGGCGGGCGCGGCAGGCGCTCGGCGGCCCCGAGCCCATCCCCACCCACGCCGCCGCGATGGTGCGGCTCTTCGCCGAAATCAATCGCAACGCGGCCCCCGTGCTCGGGCTCGTCGCGCTCGGCTTTTGCGCGATGGCGCTCGCCTGGCTTGGCGCGAGCGCGCTCGCGACCTGGTCGGCCTTCATCACTTGCGCGATCGGCCTCGTCTATGCGCTCCCGATCGCCTTTCTGGATAGCGTCGACGCCGAGAAGGCGGCCGCTTCGTGGCGGCGCAAGTTCGTGCTCGCGACCGCCTTTTGCGGTTCGGCTTGGGCCTATCTGGTCGTCGCGCTCCTCAAATCAAGCGAGCCGAACGCGCAGGCTTTCGCCGTGCTCGTCATGCTGCTCGTATCGACCGTGATGTCGCTCCTGTCGGCGGCGATTCCGGCCGCCTTCGTCGCCGGCATGCTGCCGATGATCGGGGGCGTCATCCTGCTCTATGCGTCGCGCCTGCAGGGAGCGGCGCTGCCTGCGGCGGCGCTGGCGATCGGGGTGATCGGCTATTTCCTCGTCGTCGTGCAGCGCCTGCACGCGGCGGCGGCGCGCAACGTCTCGTTTCAGGCGGAGAAGGATTCGCTCATTGCCGAGCTCGAGCAGGCGAAGCTCAATTCCGACGAAGCGCGCCGCCGCGCGGAGAGCGCGAACCTGGCGAAGTCGCGCTTTCTCGCCACCATGAGCCACGAGCTGCGCACGCCCCTGAACGCGATCCTCGGCTTTTCCGAGGTGATGAAGGGCGAGTTGTTCGGGCCGCACGGCGTGCCCGTCTACAAGGAATATTCCAACGACATCCATGTCAGCGGCCAGCATCTCCTGATGCTGATCAACGAGATCCTCGACCTGTCGCGCGTCGAGGCCGGCCGCTACGAATTGAAGGAGGAGCCGGTCTCGCTGCCGGGCCTCGTCGAGGACTGCTGCCGGCTCCTGTCGATGCGGGCCAAGAGCCGCAATCTCGCCGTCGCCGAGTCGCTCGACGGCGATCTGCCGCGCATTTGGGCGGATGAGCGCGCGGTCAGGCAGGTGACGCTGAACCTGCTCACCAATGCGATCAAGTTCACGCCCCCGGGCGGGTCGATCACGGTCAAAGTCGGCTGGACCCGCAACGGCGGACAATATGTGTCGATCAAGGACACGGGACCCGGCATTCCTGCCGAAGAAATCCCGATCGTGCTCTCGTCGTTCGGCCGCGGTTCGCTCGCGCACAAGAACGCGGAGGAAGGGACCGGCCTCGGCCTGCCGATCGTCAAGGGGCTGGTCGAGATGCACGGCGGCCAGTTCCGCCTGACGTCCGAACTGCGTCAGGGCACGGAGGCGGTCGTCATCTTCCCGCCGGAGCGGGTGATGGACGCGTTGCCGGCGCTCGACCCGGAGGCGACTCCGGAGCAGAACGAGCGGCGCAGGCGGCGTCTGCGCCGCAAGCGCGATTCCGCCGAAGCGGCCTGAAGGCTAAAGGTCGGCCTTTTCGCCGAAGCCCGCCGCCTCGATGGCGAGATGCGTCTTGTTCTGGAAGCTCGCGTCCTGACCGTCGACGAGCAGGGGCGCCGCGTCCGCGACCGCGCGGCACACGGCCTCGACCCATCCCATCTCGGACTTGGCGAAGTCGCTCAGCACGTAATTGTAGACGAGCGCCTTGTCGCCCGGGTGGCCGATGCCCAGCCGCACCCGGCGATAGTCGTTGCCGACATGGGCGCTGATCGAACGCAGGCCGTTATGGCCGGCGTTGCCGCCGCCGATCTTGACGCGCACCTTGGCCGGGGCGAGGTCGAGTTCGTCGTGGATGACGACAAGCGCCTCCGCATCGAGCTTGTGGAAACGCAGGGCCTCGCCGACGCTGCGGCCGGATTCGTTCATGAAAGTCTGCGGCGCGAGCAGCATCACGCGCCTCGAGCCGATCACGCCCTCGGCCGCAATCCCGGAGAAGCGCGCGCGAAAGGGACCGACGCGATGCGCCTGCGCGATCGCGTCGAGCGCCATGAAGCCGATGTTGTGGCGGTTGCGCGCATGACGCGCGCCGGGATTGCCAAGTCCCGCGATGACGAGCATGGGACGCCCCCGGCCGCATGGGCAGAGTTCTCCCGGGGCGCGCGAGCCCCGGGAGACGTGCGCCGCTTATTTCTTGGCCGCGGGCTTGGCGGCTGCGGGCTTGGCGGCCGCGGCCGCCGGAGCTGCGGCGCCCTTGGCCGGCGCCGCGGCCTTGGCGTCGGCGGCGGCAGGCGCGGCGGCGGTTGCGGTCGTCGCAGCCGCGGCGGCGACCGGCGCCTCCTCGACCATGACCGTCGGCGGCACGATGGTCACGACCGTCAGGTCCGTTTTCGCCGGGACCGGCTTGCAGCCATCCGGCAGCTTGAGGTTCGAGACGTGCACCGAATCCTGGAAGTCGAGGCCGGTGAGGTCGATCGTGATCGCCTCGGGAATGTCGTCCGCCGGGGCCATGACCTCGACCGCATGCAGGACAATATTGACCGCGCCGCCTTTCTTGAGGCCGGGCGAGGCGTCACGGTTCTCGACGTGCACGGGAACGCCGATGCGCACGTGCGAGCCGGGGGTGAGGCGGAGGAAGTCGACGTGCACCGGCCAGTCGGTGACGACGTCGAGCTGATAGTCGCGCGGGAGCACGCGCTGCTTGCGCCCGTCCACCTCGAGCTCGAAGATCGAGGTCAGGAAGTGGCCGCTGTAGATGAGCTTGTTGACGTCCCTGAAATCGACCGAGATCGGCTCGGGCTTCATGCCGCCGCCATAGATGACGGCGGGAACGCGGCCTCCGCGACGAACGGAGCGGGCGGCCCCCTTGCCTGTCCCGCTGCGCGTCACGGCCGCGAGTTGCTTGATCGCTGCCATGATGATGTCCTTATTCGCTTATGATCCGCGCCTTCGCCTCCAGGGGTGTCGGATGTCGGCGCGAAGCGCAGGCTTATAGGGGAGGAGGGCGGCGGGGGCAAGGGCGAGACTGACGGGTAGTGGTCCAGTTTGAAAATCCAGACTCTGAAAATTACCCCGCGATGGCGGCCGGCGTCACTCCCAACCTGTGGGAAATGTCTGATAGAGGATTGGGAGAATGGCTGGAAGTAAACATTTGGCGCGCAAGCGTACACATGTGATTAACAGTAATGTCTGGAAGAGTGACCGCCACAGGGTAATCTTTGGCCGTCTGGACTCGGTGCCAGGGGAGGAACCGGAAAGAGGGAATCTCTTTTTGTGTATTGGAGAGAAGCTACCGTTTGATTGCCTTCTGGAAGTAAAAAAGCATGTTTACAAGCAAGGACTTCATCGTAATGGTGTCTACATGGCTCATGATTCTTTTGGGGTCGCTCGTTATGGGGGGCGGGGGCGCATCTTTGCGCGGCTTGCGGCACGAAAGCGAAAATATCAAGAAGAGTTGGTCTACTTTTCATTCTACATTGTGAAAGAAAAAAATCACGAAAAAGAGCTTGAAAACGCTATTCTTCGTGCCGCCGGCCCTCAAATGGTTCTTAATGAACTGAAAGTCCGAACCGGTCCCGAGCCAGGAAGCGTAAGAGACTATGAGCCAGGAACCAATTGCTATCGACGCCTCAACAGCCCAACCCTAAGAATTAAAAAAGTCCGCCACAGCGCACGAAGATGCGTTTTAAAGTCAAAATAGCTTGTGGCCCTCATTTTCAAACTGGACCAATACCGTCTGACGCGCTCGCCACGCAAAGCTCAGGTGCCTCCCGGCCGCTCGGGAAAGACGCGCGTGACGTGGCCCATCTTGCGGTCCGGGCGGATTTCGAGCTTGCCGTAGAGATGCAGGCAGAGGTCGGGCTGGGCGAGGATGTCGCGCCATTCCTCGGCGTCCTCGCCGATCAGATTGTGCATTTCGACCCGGCCGCGCCGCGTCGGCGCGCCGAGCGGCCAGCCGGCGATCGCGCGGACGTGCTGCTCGAACTGCGAGGTCTGGGCGCCGTCGACCGTCCAGTGGCCGGAATTGTGGACGCGGGGCGCGATCTCGTTGACGGCGAGGTCCTAGGCGGGCTTCGAAGGCCCGACGTGACTTCGTTCGACGCCCGGGCTCCGCGCTTCGGGTCGACCAGACGTCGGACTCGCATGATTAACCTTTGGTATGATTGACAATCGCAGCGCCATCCAAGGGATGGGCGATTGGGGTCCGCATCCGTTCGCAAAATCCGCAGACGGTGCAAAAGGATTAACGCTCGGCTAACATGAACATGCATAAATCGCATACCTGGCGCACGGCGGCGGGCCTACCTGCGGCCGCCCTCCCGAACTATGTTGCATCGCAGCAAACAAACGTTTTGCATTGCGAAAGGAGACTAGTGATGACCACCTTCAAGACGATTTCCGAGAAGCTCGACTCGTGGCGACGCTACCGCGACGCGGTCCGGGAGCTGTCGCAGCTTTCCGACCGGGAGCTCAACGACATCGGCATCCGCCGCGGCGATATCGAATACGTCGTCCGCCGTTCGGTGGCGAAGTTGGCCGCCTGATGGCGGCTGCCATAAGCCAAAGCGCGATCTCTTGAAAAAAGCGGCTCTTCGGAGCCGCTTTTCTTTTGGCCCTAGCGTTGACGTCAGCGCTCGGCTTTGTGAAGAGATGCGCCCCATGCGACCCATTCACGTCATCGGCGGAGGCCTCGCGGGCTCTGAGGCCGCATGGCAGGCGGCGGAGGCTCGCGTCCGGGTGGTCTTGCACGAGATGCGCCCGGTCCGCGAAACCGCCGCGCACCGCACCGGCCATCTCGCCGAGCTCGTCTGCTCCAATTCGTTCCGCTCCGATGACGCCTCGACCAACGCCGTCGGCGTCCTTCATCGCGAGATGCGGGCCATGGGCTCGATCGTCATGCGGAGCGCCGACGCCCATCAGGTGCCGGCCGGCGGCGCGCTCGCCGTTGACCGCGACGGCTTCGCTGAGGCGGTCGAGGCGGCGATCCGCTCCCACCCCATGATCGCGGTCGAGCGCGAGGAGATCGACGGCCTACCGCCGGAAGACTGGGACAATGTCATCGTGGCGACCGGGCCGCTCACGTCCGCCGCGCTTGCGGAGGCAATTCGCGCCCTGACGGCTGAGGGCGCGCTGGCCTTCTTCGACGCCATCGCGCCGATCGTGCATCGCGACTCGATCGACATGGACGTCGCCTGGATGCAGTCGCGCTACGACAAGGAGGGTGCGGGCGGCGACGCCGCGGCTTACGTCAACTGCCCGATGAGCCGCGACCAGTACGAGGCCTTCGTCGACGCTGTTCTTGCGGGTGAAAAGACGGAATTCCGCGAGTTCGACGGCACGCCCTATTTCGACGGCTGTCTGCCGATCGAGGTCATGGCCGAGCGCGGCCGCGAAACCTTGCGCCACGGGCCGATGAAGCCGTTCGGCCTGACCAACGCCCGTCAGCCGACGGTCAAGCCCTACGCGGTCGTGCAACTCCGGCAGGACAATTCGCTCGGCACTTTGTTCAACATGGTCGGCTTCCAGACCAAGCTCAAATACGGCGAGCAGGGCCGCATCTTCCGCATGATCCCGGGCCTCGCCCATGCGGAATTCGCCCGGCTCGGGGGCATCCACCGCAACACCTACCTGAATTCGCCGAAACTTTTGGACGCGCGGCTGCGCCTGAAAGCCATGCCCCGGTTGCGTTTCGCCGGCCAGATCACCGGCTGCGAGGGCTACGTCGAGAGCGCCGCGGTCGGCCTGATCGCCGGGCGCATGGCGGCGGCCGAGCGGCTCGGACTTGAGCTCCAACCGCCGCCGGCGACGACCGCGATCGGCGCGCTCATGAACCACATCACCGGGGGGCACATCGAATCGATCGACGCCGGCCCCCGCTCGTTTCAGCCGATGAACGTCAATTTCGGCCTCTTTCCGCCGATCGGCGAGCCGCGCGTCGACGAAGAGGGCCGGCGCCTGCGCGGACCGGAGCGGGGCTTGGCGCGCAAGCGCGCGCTTTCCGCGCGGGCGGAGCGGGACCTTGAAGCGTGGATCGTTGTTTGCGAAGCGGTCCACGCGGCCGGCGACCGCGGCATGAGAAGCGCCGCGGGCGTGTAACCTTCGCTTTAAGAGACGCGGGCGCGCCGCACATATAAGCCGCACATATTATGGGAGGTATTTGTGCTGAAGTTCGAAGACGCGCTGGGGCGTTTTCGCAAGCGGCGGCTGACGGCGGAGGAGGCCGGCGAGCTGCTGGGCTTGTCGGGTCGCATTTCCGGCCGTTTACGGTCCGATATGATGAGGATGGGCCGGACCCCGGGAGCCTGCCTCAGATTGCCTCCTGAGGCTCGCGCAGGCTCCGCAGCAGCGTGGAGGACACCTCCGACCGGGGCCCGTGCAGAAAGAGGAAGGCCGGCGGGGCGAGTTCGGCGAGACGCGCCGCCTCGAGCTCCGGAACGCGCCAGCGGCTGAGCGCATAGGCCGCCGGGCTCGACATCGCCATGAGGGTGGAGCCCGGCCGGTCGACGACCGCGATCGGAACAAGGTCTGCGATCGTGCGCCAATGCCGCCAGAGATGGAATTGCCTCAAGTTGTCCGCTCCCATAAGCCAGACGAACCGCGCCTGCGGCGCGCGCCGCCCGAACCACTCCAGCGTATTGTAGGTGAAGCGTGCGCCGATCTGCGCCTCGATGTCGGTGACAGCGACGCGTGGGCCCGCGACAAGCCGCCGGGCGGCTTCGACGCGGGCGTGCAGCGCTGCGAGTTCGGCCTGCGACTTCAGCGGATTGCCCGGGGTCACCAGCCACCAGACCCGGTCGAGGCCGAGCCTCGTCAGGGCGAGCCTGGTGACGAGCGCGTGGCCCTCGTGCGGGGGATTGAATGAGCCGCCGAGGAGGCCAATGCGCATGCCCGGCGCGAATGGGGGAAGGCGCGGAACCTGAGTCACAAGGGCGCGTGCTGCGCCAGCAGCTCCGCCTGGCGCTCGGCGGTCAGGGCGTCGATGATGTCGTCGAGCCCTTCGCCCTCCATGATGCGATCGAGTGAGTAGAGCGTAAGATTTACGCGATGGTCGGTCACCCGCCCTTGCGGAAAATTGTAGGTGCGGATGCGCTGCGAACGGTCGCCTGAGCCGACTTGCGAGCGGCGTTCCTGCGCGCGCTCTGCTTCGAGCCTCTGGTTGCGCGCGTCGAGAATGCGCGAACGCAGGAGCGCCATCGCCTTGGCGCGGTTGCGGTGCTGGGACCGCTCCTCCTGCATCGCGACCACGATGCCTGTCGGCAGATGGGTGATGCGGATTGCGGACTCGGTCTTGTTGACATGCTGCCCTCCCGCCCCGCTCGATCGCATCGTGTCGATCTTGAGGTCCGCCTCGTTGATGACGAAGTCCGCCTCTTGCGCGACAGGCAGGACCGCGACCGTCGCCGCGGAGGTGTGGATGCGTCCTTGCGTTTCGGTCGCGGGCACCCGCTGCACGCGGTGCACGCCGCTCTCGAACTTAAGCCGCGCGAATACGCCGCGCCCCGAAATCTCGGCGACGATTTCCTTGTAACCGCCCGCGGCACCCTCGTTCATCGACAGGACTTCGACCTTCCAGCGCCTGAGTTCGGCGTATTTTGCATACATGCGAAAGAGATCGCCGGCGAACAGCGCCGCTTCGTCGCCGCCCGTGCCGGCTCTGACTTCGAGGATGGCGTCACCCTCGTCTGCCGCGTCCTTCGGCAGAAGCGAAATGCGGATCGCCTGCGCCATCGCCTCGGACTCTGCCTCGGCCGCGGCGAGTTCGCCGCTCGCCATCGCGCGCATATCTGCGTCCAGACCCGGGTCCTCCAGCATGGACGCGAGCTCGGCGCGCTCCTTCTCCTTGGCGCGGAAAGCCCTGATCGCGGCGACGACTGGGTCGAGCTCGCTGAGTTCGCGCGACAGCGCCGAATATTCGGCGCCGGCGACGCCTTCGGTCAGGCGGTGGCTGATCTCCTCGTGGCGGCGCAGGATGAGGTCGAGATTGTCGTTGGCGGCCATTGACTTTTGAGAACCCGGAAAAGGGGGGCGGCGGAGCTTAGAGGCGGACGTTGAAGCGTTCCGCCGTCTCCCGCAGCGGCTCGCGCAGCGAAGCCTCGTCGCGCCCCTGGACCAGCATCGCGTCGACCTCGCGCGCGACGTCATGAATTTTCAAGGACAGCGTCATCGCCTTGACCGGCCCGATCGACGTCGCCGACATCGAAAGCTCGCGGTAGCCGATCGCCATCAGAGCCATCGCTTCAAGCGGACGCCCGCCGATTTCGCCGCACAGCGTCACCGGCGTACCCAATCGCGCGCCGGCCTCAGCGATCGTGCGGAGCGCCCTCAGGAAGCCAACGCTCAATGGATCGAAACGGTTGGCCACGCGCCGGTTGTCGCGATCGACGGCGTAAAGATACTGCATCAGATCGTTCGACCCGACGGACAGGAAGTCGGCGCAGGCGGCGATCTCGTCGATCTGCCACAGGAGCGAGGGCACTTCGACCATGACGCCAAGTCGCACGGAACGTGGCGGCTCGTAGCCGTGGTTCGCGCTCCAGGCGAGCTCGCGGTCGAACAGTTCGCGCGCCGTCTTGAATTCCTGGACGGTCGAAACCATCGGGGCCATGACCCGAAGGTCCCGCCCCGCCGTCGCACGAATGAATGCGCGAAACTGCATCCTGAGGAGCGCCGGGCGGTCAAGCCCTATCCGCAGCGCCCGCCAGCCGAGCGCCGGATTCTCCTCTTCGAGGCCCTTCATGTAGGGCAGTATCTTGTCGCCGCCGATGTCGAGCGTGCGAAACGTGACCGGCCGCTCGCCGGCGGCGTCGAGAATGGCGCGGTAGAGCTTTTCCTGCGCGCCCGGCCGGGGAAAGCGGGACGCCAGCATGAACTGGAGCTCGGTCCTGAACAGGCCGATCGACCTTGCGCCGGTTTCGGCGAGATGCGGCATGTCGATCAAGAGCCCTGCGTTCATGTGCAGGCCGATCGCGACCCCATCGAGTGTGACGGTCGGGACGTCGCGCAGTGCGCGATACTGCGCCTGCTTGCGCGCGCGCATCCGCGCCTTCTCGGCGTAAGCCGCTTCGACGTCCAGAGGAGGACGCAGGTAGATTTCGCCCGCATCGCCGTCGACAATGATCGGGTCGCCCTGCTCGACGATCTCGGAAATGTTCTGGATGTCGCTGACTGCAGGCACATTCAGCGCCCGAGCGACGATCGCGATATGGCTCGAGGCGCCCGCTTCTTCTACCACGAGGCCGCGCAGGCGCGCGCGGTCGTAGTCGAGCAGCGCAGCCGGACTCATCGACCGGGCAACGAGAATCGCGTTCTCCGGCAGTTCCTCGGGCAGAAGAACGAGGCTCTGCCCGGCGAGTTGATGCAGGAGCCGGTTGGCGATGTCGGTCAAATCGTGCAGCCGGTCGCGCAGGTAAGGGTCGGTCTGCCGTTGCAGCTTCGCCCGCGCGTCGTTCTGCACGCGCTCGACCGCGGCCTCGGCGGTCAGGCCGGAACTGACCGCCTCCCGCAGCCGCCGCAGCCAGCCGCGATCGTGCGCAATCATGCGGAAGGCTTCCAGCACGTCGCGGTGCTCGCCGCCTCCGCCGTCGTCGTTGCGGTCGATGAGGTCGTCGACCGAGGCGCGCATTGCGCCGATCGCGGTCTCAAGGCGCTGGAGTTCCGTGTCCACGTCGTCGGCCACGATCTTCGAGACCGCCACGCGCGGCTGGTGCAACACCACATGGCCGAGGCCGAGGCCGTCGGCGATGCCGAGACCCTTGAGGGCCGTCGGCCTCCGGACGGCGATCGGCGCGCCCTGATCGGCGATGCCCTGCAACTCGCCGGACGCGATCATCTCGGCGAGCAGCATCGCCGTCGTCTGCAGCGCCTCGACCTCCTCTTCCGAGTAGGTGCGCCGCGCACGGTTCTGCACCACGAGCACGCCGATCGTCGCGCCTCCGCGCAGCACCGGCACGCCGAGGAAGGATTGATAGATTTCTTCCCCCGTCTCAGGCTTGTAGGAGAACGCCGGATGGTGCTGCGCGTCGGAGAGCGCAAGCGGCTCGGCGCTCGAGGCGATGAGGCCAACCAGGCCCTCGCCCGGCCGCATGGTCGTCAGATGGACGGCCTCACGATTGAGCCCCTCGGTCGCGAACAGCTCCATTGCGCCGTCGGCGCGCACGACATAGAGCGAACAGACCTCCGCCACCATGTTGGAGGCGATCAGGACCACGATGCGGTCGAGGCGCGCCTGCGCGGTGACGGGCTCCGCCATGACCTCGCGGAGCCGCCTCAGCAACAGACGGGGTCCGCCCGGCGCGCGCATTAAGAGTTGTCCTCTCCTGTCGCCGGACTTGTTCGGCGGCGTTTCGAGCCATGCAATGAGCGGGCCGAGTGCGGGCCGTTGACCCGGACGCGCTCATCAGGGCCTCCGTTCATCTCCCGGCCTGGAGGCGGTATAGAAACGATTTGCGAGGGGAGCAAGGGCGGGTGCCTGTTCCTTGGGCAACCGCTTATTATGAGGCGTTCCTCGGCCCGAGTCAGGGCGCGCGCATGATCGCCGCCGTGGCGGCGGCCATGGTCGCTCGCTTGGCCAGCACCTCGTCGAGCCAGTCCGGCCGCATCTCCGGGACGGACGAGAGCAGGAGCTCGGTATAAGGGTGATAGGGGGGCGCGAACACGCTCGCCGTGTCGCCGCTCGCGACGACCTTGCCCTTGAGCATCACTGCGACCTTGTTGGCGATCCGCTTCACGGTGCCGAGATCGTGGGTGATGAAGAGATAGGCGACCCCGAGGTCGGTTTGCAGCCTTTTCAGGAGCCTTAGGATTTCCTCACCGACCAGTTGGTCGAGGGCGGACGTCACCTCGTCGCAGATGATGAGGTCAGGCTCCGCGGCGAGCGCCCGCGCGATCGAAACGCGCTGCTTCTGCCCGCCCGACAGTTCGCTCGTCTTCCGGGTGATGAAGTTTTCCGGGAGATCCATCTGCCGCAAGAGCTCGAGAACCCGCTTGCGCACCTCGTCGCGCGAGCGGTGGAAATAGAACGCGACCGGCCGGCCGATCGTGTCGAGCAGCGTGTGCTGGGGGTTCAAGGCGACATCCGGCATCTGGTAGATCATCTGCACTCGACGCAACTGGTCCTTGGTCCGGCTTTGCAGGCGACGCGGCAGGCTGACGCCGTTGAACCGCACATCTCCCGAGACGCGCGGCAGAAGCCCGGTAACGACGCGCGCGAGGGTCGACTTGCCCGATCCCGACTCTCCGACCACGGCGACTGTGTCGCCCCGGCGCACTTCCAAGGTGACGTCGTCGATGACTTTGGGCTTGCCCGGATAGTCGGCGGTGACATGCTCGATGGCGAGGATCGGCGCCTCGGCCGCCGTGGCGGCCTCGACGAATTCATGCCCCGCGACCCGCTCGCGCACGAGGCGGCGTGTATAGTCCTCCTTGGGGTCCTGCAAGATCTGCCGGGCCTCGCCGAACTCGACCATCTTGCCGCGCTTTAGCACCATGATCCGGTCGGCGATCTGCGCGACGACCGCGAGATCGTGGGTAATGTAGAGCGCCGCCGTGCCGTGCTCGCGAATAAGCTTGCGAAAGGCGGCAAGGCATTCGACCTGCGTCGTCACGTCGAGCGCGGTCGTCGGCTCGTCGAAGATGAGAATGTCCGGCTTCGCGACCATCGCCATGGCCGCCATCACGCGCTGCAACTGCCCGCCGGAGACCTGGTGCGGGTATCGCGCGCCGATGGTCTCCGGGTTCGGCAAATCGAGCTCCTTGAAGAGGGCGACCGCGGCCACGCGGGCGTCCGATAGGCTCAGGACCCCATGGCGGACCGAGGCTTCGCACACCTGCTCCATCAGCGTGTGCGCGGGATTGAAGGACGCCGCGGCGCTTTGCGCGATATAGGCGATTTTCGGCCCGCGCAGCGCGCGCCGCTGGTCCGGGCCAATGGTCCGGATGTCCGCGCCGCCGAAGATGATGTCGCCGCCGACGATATGGCAGTCGCGGCGCGTGTAGCCCATCGAGGCGAGCCCGATCGTCGACTTGCCCGCTCCCGATTCGCCGATGAGGCCGATCACCTCGCCGCGCCGAAGCTGCAACGAGACGTCGTCGACGAGCACGGGTCCTTCGCCGAGGTCGGTGCGCACGATGATGCGCATGCCGCGAATGTCGAGGACGATTGAGCCCTCCTTCTGACGAAGAGACTTGTCTGTCATTGGGCTCACGCGCTTTCTCCCTGGCCGCGCGAATGGATCGACAGCATCCAGTCGACGATGAAATTAACGCCAATCGTGAGAGTGGCGATCGCGGCCGCGGGATAGAGCGGCGCAGCGGAGCCGAAGTTGATCATATCCCGATAATCCTTGACCATGCTGCCCCAGTCCGCGGCGGGCGGTTGAACGCCGAGGCCGAGAAAGCTCAGGGCGGCGATGAAAAGGAAGGTGAAGCAGAAGCGCAAGCCGAATTCGGCCGTCAGCGGAGGAATCGCGTTGGGCAGGACCTCTCGCGTCACGATCCACCACCATCCTTCGCCGCGCAGCCGCGCCGCCTCCACGAACTCGAGGCTGACGATGTTGATCGCGACCGAGCGAGCGAGCCGGAAAACCTTGGTCGAGTCGAGAATGGCGATCGTGAAGATGAGCACCGGCAGGGCCGAGCCGAGCACGGAGAGGACGACAAAGGCGAAGATCAGCGTCGGCATCGACAACAGAAGATCGACGAGTCGGGACAGGGCCTGATCGACCCATCCACCCGCAACCGCAGCGGCGAAGCCGGTAATGACGCCGATCAGGAAGGAGAGCGCGGTGATGACTACGGCCAAGCCGATCGACATTCGCGCGCCGTAGATCAGCCGGCTCAGGATGTCGCGCCCGAGATTGTCGAGACCGAGCCAGTGTTGCGCGCTGGGGTCCGTCCAAGCGTCCCCCACCGGCGTCGCCTGATCATAGGGCGCAATCAGCGGCGCGAACAGAGCGACAAGGATATTGATGATGACGATGGCGACGCCGATCTGCGCTGTGACGCTGAGTTTGTTGCCCATTATACGCATCACGTACCCTTCGGCGGCGGCGCGCTTTGCTTTCAGCGCGGATGGCGCAATCGCGGATTGGACAGAATGGCGAGAATGTCCGCGATCATGTTCAGGAGAATGAACGTCGCGGCGAAAATCAGGCCGCAGGCCTGAACGACAGGCACGTCGTGTTTGGAGACCTCGTCAACCATCAGCTGCCCAAGTCCCGGATAGACGAACACCGTCTCGACGACGACCACTCCGACGATGAGGTAGGCGAGATTCAGCGCGACGACAGAAATGATCGGCGCCAGCGCGTTGGGCAACGCGTGGCGCACGACGATGCGCGACTTCCTCAGGCCCTTGAGAATCGCCATTTCGATATACGGGCTTGCCATGACCGCAAGCACCGAGGCGCGCGTCATGCGCATCATATGCGCGATGATGACCAGGACCAGCGTCAGCATCGGCAAGAAGGCGTAATAGAGACGATCCGGGAAGCTCATATCCGGCGTCACGTTGGCGAGCGAGGGAAACCAGCCGAGATCGACCGCGACATACTTGATGAGGAGGTAGGCCAGAAAGTATTCCGGCACCGAAATCGTCATCAAAGTGAACAGATTGACCAGGCGGTCGAAGACCCCGCCCTGGCGGATCGCCGCGAGGAGCCCGAGACTGATGGCGAGGGGCACGGCGACGATCGCCGCATAAGCGGCCAGGAACATCGTGTTTGCGAAGCGCGGCGCGATTTCCGTGAGCACGTCGCGGCCGTTTGCAAGCGAGTGGCCGAAATTCCCGTGCAGCGCGCCGAACAGCCAGTCGAAGAACCGCAGGATCGCTGGACGGTCCAGCCCAAGGTCGAGGCGCAGTTTCGCCAGGCTTTCCGGCGTGGCGTTGTTTTGCAGGATCGCCGATGCGAGATCGCCCGGCAGAATCTCCGTGCCGACGAAGATCAGCACCGACGCGGCGAACAGCGTCAGGACGCCAAGGCCGAGCCGGTTGAGCACGAGCTTCAACAAGAGACTTGCCCCTCCGCTCGCCGTGAGCAGCTCGCTTGTCCCGCTTTGCAGAGGGCGCGTGAGCAGCGCGATTGTTGTGGACCGCGCCCGCCTCTCGCGGCGGGCGCGGAGGACCCGGTCAGGTCTTGATCCAGGCCTTTTCCATGATCAGGCCATTGTCCATGTCGAAGCCGCCGTGCGGAGTGTGGCCGCCGACCTTTTCGTTATGCGCGTCGAGCCAGTCCTTGAACACCGGAATGATCGCGCCGCCTTGATCGTGAAGCATGGCCTGCATCTCCCAGATGTAAGGCCTGCGCTTGTCTTCGTCGGTCTCGCCTCGAGCCTCGGCGAGCAGCTTCTCGAACTTCTCGTTTTTCCAGTGCGTTTCGTTCCAGGGCGCGCCGGCGGCATATGCGACCGAAAGCATCTGCGTCGCCGCCGCCCGGCCGCCCCAGTAGCTCGAGACGAACGCGCCTTTGAGCCAGACGTTGTCCCAGAAGCCGTCGGCCGGCTCCTTCTTCAGGTCGACCTTGATCCCCGCCTTGGCGGCGCTGGCCTGGAGAAGCGCGCCTTCGTCGACAGCGCCGTTGAACGCCGCGTCGGACGCCTGCAGCAGGATCTTCGGGTCTGTAAGACCTGACTTCTTGAAAAAGGAGGCGGCCTTTTCCGGATCGTATCTTCGCTGCGGCAGATCCTTGTTGAAATAGGGATCGGTCGGCGGGATCGGATGATCGTTGCCGAGGGTCCCATATCCGCTGAACAGCGCCTTGAGGATCTGCTCGCGGTCCGTCGCCTCCTTCAGCGCCATGCGAATGTCCGGATTGTCATAGGGCGGCTTGTCGCATTGCATCGCCATGACCGCGTGCCAGCCGCCCGGCGCGCGGACGATCTGGATTCTTGGCGTCTTCGACAGGAGCGCGACCGCCTTGTGATCGACGCGGTTGATTGCGTCGATCTGGCCGGAGATCAGCGCGTTCAGGCGCGCCGAACCGTCATTGATGACCGTCACCTCGACCGCGTCGAGATGGCCACGCCCCTCTTTCCAATAGTCGCGCGTCTTCTTGAGCGAGATCCGAACGCCCGGATCGAACTTGTCGAGTGAGAACGCGCCGGTTCCGACCGGCTTGGCCCAGTCCTTGAACCCCTCCGGCACCATCAGGACATGATAGTCGGTTAGAGCATAGGGCAGGTCGGCGTCGGGCCCATTCAGCGAAATCTGAATCTGATACTTGTCGAGCTTCTTGATGTCGGTCATCGGCTTGAACGTGCTCGCGCCGCCGGACTTCGTGTCGCCGCGATGCAGGTTCAGCGAGTAGAGGGCGTCGTCGGCGGTGAACTCCTTGCCGTTCGTGAACTTGATGCCTTTGCGAAGGTTGAAAATCCAGTCCTTGGCGCCGTTCTTCGGCTCGTAGCTCTCGGCAAGCTCGGGATGGGGCTTGCCGTCCTGGCCCCATTCGACGACGCCGTTGAACAGGCCGTGGCCGACATCGATCATGACGGAGTCGTTGTAGGAGGTGACGTCGATGCTGTCGGTCGTGCTGCCGCCGCCGAGGCCGAGGCGAAGCGTGCCGCCGTTCTTGGGCGTGTCGGCGGCGAGCGCGTCCGCGCTCTTGAGCATGGTTGAAATCGCGAGGCTCGAGGCGCCGAGCGCAGCGGCGCGGCCCATGAACTCACGTCGCGATACGGCGCCCTTGCGCAGCCGCTCGTTCCAGTAGTCCAGTTCGGTCATTTTTGGTTCTCTCCATTCTGTAGGCGCGCCCTTCCCTGGACAACGATCGGCCGTGTCTGCCGGCGCTAGGCTGTCGTAAGCCGAGTTGGCGTCAGTTTTTCGCTTCTGTCAATTGAGTTCCCGGGCGAGAGCGAGGTACGATCGGTGGCTGATTGCGCGAAAAAACGGCGCCTCTCAGGTGCGCTGCGCCTTATCGATCTTTTTTTGGTTGTCAGAAGCGCAAAGAGAGCGGGGAAACGCCGGCCATTGGCCGCGTTGACTTGCGCAAGAGCCGCGATTAGGGGTTTCCGCCTCAATTTTGCCGAGCCTCCGCGCCCGAACGCACGAAGGAGTGTCAGGTCCCATGAAAATTCTGGTGCCGGTCAAGCGGGTGGTCGACTACAACATCAAGATCCGCATCAAGTCGGACGGGTCCGGCGTCGAGCTCGCCAACGTGAAGATGTCGATGAACCCGTTCGACGAGATCGCGGTCGAGGAGGCGCTCCGCCAGAAGGAGGCGGGCAATGCGACCGAGGTCGTCGTCGTCTCGATCGGCCCGGCGCAGGCGAGCGAAACCATTCGCACAGCCCTCGCCATGGGCGCCGACCGCGGCATTCTCATCAAGACCGACGCGCTCGTCGAGCCGCTCGCCGTCGCGAAGCTGCTGAAAGGCGTTGTCGCGGCCGAAGAGCCCGGCCTCGTCATCATGGGCAAGCAGGCGATCGACGACGACTGCAACCAGACTGGGCAGATGCTCGCCGCGCTCACCGGCTACGGGCAAGGGACCTTCGCCTCGAAGGTCGTCGTTAGCGACGGCAGCGTCGAAGTGACGCGCGAAGTCGACGGCGGCATGCAGACCGTATCGTTGAAGCTGCCGGCGATCGTCACCACCGACCTGCGTCTCAACGAGCCGCGCTACGCCTCGCTCCCCAACATCATGAAGGCGAAGAAGAAGCCGATCGCCGAGAAGACGCCGGCCGACTACGGGGTCGACGTCACGCCGCGGCTCAAGGTCCTGAAGACCGCCGAGCCCGGCGGGCGCAAGGCGGGGGTGAAGGTGAAGAGCGTGGCGGAGCTCGTCGCCAAGCTACACGACGAAGCGGGAGTGATCTAAAAGCCATGGCGACCCTTCTTCTGGCCGAAGTCGTAAACGGCGCCTTGAGCGACATGACGGCGCGCGCGCTGACCGCCGCGATCGAACTCGGCGCGCCGGTCGACGTTCTCGTCGCCGGGCACAATGTCGGCGCCGCCGCGGAGGCGGCAGCCAAGCTCTCCGGCGTCGCCGAGGTGCGCGTCGCCGACGACCCGATTTATGCGCACGCGCTCGCCGAGCCCATGGCTGCGCTCATCGTCTCGCTCGGCTCCGCCTATGACGCGATCGTCGCGCCCTCGACGGCGAGCGCCAAGAACGTCATGCCACGCGTCGCCGCGCTCCTCGACGTCATGCAGATTTCCGACGTCACCAAGGTTCTGGGGCCGAAGACCTTCGAGCGGCCGATCTACGCCGGCAACGCGATCCAGACGGTCGAAGCGACCGATCCCAAGATCGTCGTGACGGTCCGCACAGCCTCGTTCGGCGCGACGGGCGCGGGTGGCTCGGCGCCGATCGAGCCGATCGCGGCGGCGGCCGACCCCGGCGTCTCGTCCTTCGTCGGCGAGGCGTTGGCGAAGTCCGACCGGCCGGAGCTGACCTCCGCCAAGATCATCATCTCGGGCGGCCGGGCGATGCAGAAGGCGGAGAACTTCAAGACCTATATCGAGCCGGTCGCCGACAAGCTCGGCGCGGCGATGGGCGCCTCGCGCGCGGCGGTCGACGCCGGCTACGCGCCAAACGACTGGCAGGTCGGCCAGACCGGCAAGGTTGTGGCGCCCGAGCTCTACATTGCGGTCGGCATTTCCGGCGCGATCCAGCATCTGGCGGGCATGAAGGACTCGAAAGTCATCGTCGCCATCAACAAGGACGAGGAGGCGCCGATCTTCCAGGTCGCCGACTACGGCCTCGTAGCCGACCTCTACCAGGCCTTGCCCGAACTCACCGCCGAACTGGCCAAAATCGGACGGTAGCGCGTCGCATAGGCGCGGGCGCTTCGCCTCCGGCATGGCCTCGCCGGCAGACCTGAACGTCGCGCGTCCAGCGACGAAGCGTGCTCCAGGTGTCCCCATGAGATCATTTAACTTATATGTTAAATGATCTCATGGACGCCCTGAGCCAAACCTTTTCCGCCCTCGCCGACCCGACCCGCCGGGCCATCGTGCTGCGGCTTGCGGCGGGCGATGCGACGGTTGGGCAACTTGCGGAGCCGTTCGACATCAGCCTTCCCGCGATCTCGCGTCATCTCAGGGTTCTCGAAGACGCCGAACTCATCGAGCGCAGGGTCGACGCGCGCTGGCGCGTCTGCTCGCTCCGCCGCGACCGACTGGCGGAAGCCGAGCGCTGGATCAATGAAACCCGGCAGTTCTGGGAGCGCGGCTTCGATCGGCTCGAGGCGCTTCTTCAGGCTCAGGATCCGCCCAAACCGAAAGGATAGGAGACGCCATGCCGACCGACACTCTCGTCATCAAGCGCCATTTCAAGGCCCCGCCCGAGCGCGTGTTCGCGGCATTCACCGATA
Organism: uncultured Alphaproteobacteria bacterium; assembly: GCA_963782255.1. Classification (GTDB taxonomy): domain Bacteria; phylum Pseudomonadota; class Alphaproteobacteria; order Rhizobiales; family Beijerinckiaceae; genus Roseiarcus. The sequence goes on from CAWAIS010000002.1 coordinate 320,522, forward strand.
AGGGCCTGATGCAGGCGTGGTACGGTCCCGAAAACATGACCGTCCCGAACTGCGAGGTCGACGCCCGGATCGGGGGCAAATACCGCGTGGAAATGCATAGCCCTTCAGGCGCGGTGCACATTGTGACCGGCGAATTCAAGGAAATCCGGGCCTCGGAGAAGCTGGTCTATACCTGGGGTTGGCTCAACGGGACCGGTCGCGGACCCGAGACCGTTGTAACTCTGACGTTCGCGTCGCGAGACGGCGGCACGGACTTGACCCTGGAACAGTCCGGCTTCCTCGACGAGGACGCGCGCGCCCGGCACGAGCACGGCTGGCTGAGCAGCCTCAACGCGCTGAACGCCGCGCTCGAGGGCCGACCGAAGCCGACGACGGCGAGGCCAACCCTCCTCGGCGACTATCGTTCGCCTTACGTGCGTTCGGCCCGCATGGCGTTCGCCGAGAAAGGCGTCGCCTGCGCCCTGGAAGTGCACCCGCCGCAGTCGCCGGAAATCCTCGCCCTGAACCCCTTCGGCAAGATGCCGACCTATCGCTGCGGCGAACTGTCGCTCTACGAAACGAGCGCGATCATGCGCCTCATGGACGAGACTATGCCGGGCCCCGCGCTGATGCCGGCGGAGCCCGCAGAGCGCGCCAAGGCCGAGCAGTGGATCAGCGCCCTCAACTGCTACGGCTATCCGGCGATGGTCCGCAATTTTGTGCTGCAATACGTGTTCCCGCGCGGGCCGGGCGGGCGGCCGGATCGCACGACGATCGACGCGGCGCTGCCCGAAATCCGCAAGATCCTCGGCGCGATCGACCGCGCCATTGGCTCCCGCGACCACGTTGTCGGCGACAGCCTCACGCTGGCCGACATCCTGCTGACGCCGATGGTCGAATCCGTCAAGGCGATGACCGAGGGGAAAGAGCTCATGGCCGCGTTCCCGGATTTGCGCCGCGCCACGGACAAGCTGGCGCAGCGGCCGAGCTATGTCGCCGCCACCCAGCCGCCCGCGGCGTGAATTCACACGAGATGAGGAGGACCGCCATGGTCAATCATGCCATCGTCTCGCGCGAGGAATGGCTTCAGGCGCGCAAGCGCCTGCTCGCCGAGGAAAAGGCGTTCACGCAGGCCCGCGACGCGCTCAGCGCCAGACGCCGCGCATTGCCCTGGGTGAAGGTCGACAAGCCCTATCGGTTCGAGGGACCCGAGGGCGCGTTGACTTTGGGCGACCTGTTCGGCGGGCGCCGGCAGTTGATCGTCCAACACTTCATGTTCGCGCCCGAGTGGGAGAAGCCCTGCAAGAGCTGCTCCTTCTGGGCTGACGGCTTCAACGGCGTCGTCGCCCATCTCGCGCAGCGCGACACCGCTTTTGTCGCAGCCTCACGCGCGCCGATCGACAAGCTCGAGGCGCGCAAGCGAAGGATGGGCTGGAATTTTCTCTGGGCCTCGTCCGGAGACGGCGACTTCAATTACGATTTCGCCGTCTCGTTTCGCGACGAAGACATCAAGTCGGGGACGGCGACCTACAATTATGCGCCCAAGCAGGGATCGATGACGGACCTGCCAGGCGTGAGCGCGTTCGTCGAGGACGACGCCGGCGCCGTCTTTCACGCCTATTCGTGCTTCGCGCGCGGGCTCGATATGCTGAATCCGGCCTACAACTTCCTCGACCTCACCGCGTTCGGGCGGCAGGAGGAGGGTCTCCCCTTCCCGATGAGCTGGGTCAAGCTGCACGACGAATATGCGACGTGAGGGTTGGCCGAAGCGGCCCGCTCACGGCCGGCCGTGCGTATCGCCGATCGGCGCGTAGGTGAATTCCTGCACGCCGACGTCGACCATGACGTCGCCCTTCACTCGCGCATTGACCGCGCGGATCAAGGCCTTGCTCATCTTGCCGATGTCGAAGCGGTCGAGATGGTCGAAGTCGATCGTGTCGTCGTTGTAGACATAGCGGAAGGCTTCGTCGACGAGAATCGAGTCGGGCGCCATCGCGGCGTTTTTCAGCGCGCCGAGGTCAACCGTGTAGCTCAAGAGCATCACCGCATAGCCCTTGACCGCGCCATCCTTGATGCGGGGCACGTTGATCTCGTGCGTCTTGCGCGCTTCCGTCGCGCGCGCGTTAGTGGCCGAGGATCGCGCCTGACTGAACCGCAGCGCCTCACGCGTCCCGATCTCGCCCGTGACAGTCGCCGCCGCCGCAAGAAGAGCAAGGATAATAGCGCGGATCATTCCGCCGGTCGCCGCCAGGCGAGCGCGGTGTAGGTGCCGTCGGACTGGCCGTCGCGGATCGCGCGGGCGATGATTTCCGCGACCGCGATCGAGGCCTTGAGCTGCACGCCGAGCGCGCGGCGGTTGGTCTCGAGCTTCAGGTTGAGATCGGCGAGCGCTTCGCGCAACGCCTCGTCTCCGCGCAGGCGCTCGAGCGACGGCATGAGGCGGTTTAGCTCCAGAAGCCCCTGGCTCTTGCGCTGGCTATACGCCTCATAAGGAACGGCGCCGCCGCGAACGACGTCTTCAGTTTCGGCCGCCACGGTCTGGCTCAGGCGTTGCACGATCGGCAGCGCCATGGCGAGCGCGGCTGCGCGGGAATCGAGGCGGCGTTTCGAAGTGCTCATGCGTGTTTTCGTCCTGCAGAGAGGATGGCGTCATTGACGACGTCGGATGTGCTTGGGGCCGAGAGGATGTTCGCGCTCATCTCGGCGGGATCGGTCGCATGAACGCCGGGACCGCGCGCCCCATGCGGCGCGAGCTCATGCGTAGCGAACAGCCGTCGGCTCAGGCCCAGCGCGCCGGATTTGGCGATCTGGCGCGAGATCTGTTCGGAGAGCATGGAGCGCCACATGTCGCCGGCGGCGCCTTCACCGAACATGTTGCTCGGATCCTTGGGCAGGAGCTCGCTCACGAAGGAATTGAGCATCGTCGCCTCGAATTCGACCTTCGCGCGCGACATCTGGTCAGGCGCGGCGGCAACCTGGGCGAGATGGTCGCGCGCGTTCGCGAGCCCTTGGACGGGCGCGACCGCTCTGGCGTTCGCGGCCGCGACTTGGCTGAGATCGGCGGCGAAATTGCCAGCGGGCGCGTTCGCGGCGCCCAGCGCCGCGAGCCGTTCGGCGGCCATGCTTGCGCGCGACGGGTCAGCGGCATTGACGACTTCGAGCACGATGTCGGAGCGGGGATTGAACGCCATGGCGCTATCTTTTCCTCAAGCGCCTTGCGTCGGGCTTGCGGCGCGCCGTGCGATCGCGCGCTCGATCAGCTCGGCGAGCTCCTTCCTTTCCTTCTCGTCGCGATAGCGCTGCGAGGCGGTCTCGGCCGCGTTTTCAGCGAGCTTGGCGCGAACCCCATGCGCTTGAGCCTTGAGGCGCGCCTGATCCCGCTCGCGCGCCAGCGCATCGAGCCGCTTCTGCAATGCGCGGATGTGGCACGTGCCCAATTTGGCCTGCGGGCCATAGGCCAGTTCGCCCGTCTCGATCGCGACGAGGACGGCGCTCATATCCTCGCTTACGCCCGCCTGCTCGCGCGCCAGCGCATCGACCCGCGATCGTCCGAGATCATGCAGACGAGACTGCAACTTGCCGATACGCGTAAGCGCGTCGATACGCTTTTTCATGTCTTTTACCCTGAGGACAGCCAACCGCCGAAACCGATGAGAAACGCCTCGATTGCGGGCTTCACAGTATAATAGAGGAGCGCGAGTCCGCCCGCCGCGACGAACGGCGTCGCGACAAAAAAGATCTGAATCTGCGGGGTCAGGCGATTGACGAGCGCGAGCGCCAGATTGACGATCAGCGCGTAGATCAAATAGGGCGAGGCGATCCTGAGCGCGAGCCGGAACGATTCCCCGAGCGCGTCGGCGATCTGGCGCAGCGCGAGGCGCGAATTGAAGTCGGCGCCGACCGGCACGACGTCGTAGGATGCGGCGAGGCCACGCAAAAGCTCCCAGTGGAGGTCGACGACGAAAAGAAGCGTCATCGCGCCGAGCGAGACGAGAGTCGCCAGCGGCGCGAGGGCGTCGCCCGCCTCGACCTCAAAGCCGAACGGATTGGCGAAGCCCAGCATCTGCGCCGCGCCCGAAGCAAGCGTCTCGAGCGCGAGGAAGAAGATGCGCGCGAGCGCCCCGATCATGCCGCCAACGAGGAGCTCGACCGCGATCAGCTTGAAGGTGAGGACCGGATCGTCCCCGAGCGCGGCCGGAGGGATCTTGTCGAGGAGCAGCGGCGTGAGCGACAGGGTTACGGCGAGCGCCATCAGGAGACGGATCTGCGCCGGGATCTCCTTGCTCGAGAAGCCCGGCGCCAGCATGAGACACGCGCCGATGCGGCAGAAGAGAAGGAACGCGCCGATCGACGCCCTCGGTGCGAGCGCCTGCGGCGATCCGGCGAGCGCCTCGGCCGCGAGCGCGATCACGAAATCGTTCCCAGCGACTTCACCTCGAAGCCGCGCGCGATCTCGAGCTGCGACAGAACCGCGAGCGTCGGGAACATGCGTTCGATGATCATGCGCACATAAGGGCGGGTCTCGGCGGTAGTGACGAGCGCGAACAGCCGCTGCTCGTCCATCCGCTTGCGGATCGCGATGGAGGCTTCGGAAGCGAACTGCTCCATCAGGCGCGGATCGATGTCGAACTCGATCACGTCGCCCTTGGCGTCGCGCTTGAGCGCCTGGTGGAAGGCGAGGTCCCAGCGGTTGCCGAGGCGGAGGACCGCGAGCGCGCCATTGTCGAGGAGATCGCTGCAAATCTGTTGGGAGAGACGATTGCGCACATGCTCGGCGATCGCCTCGGGCCGGCGCGCATGCGGGGCAATCTCAGCGACCGCCTCGAGGATGAGGTTCAGGTTGCGTATCGAGACGCGCTCGGCGAGCAGGAGTTTCAGGGTTGCGAGCAGGCCCGACTGGGAAATCTGCGAGGGACACATGTCGTCAAGCAGGCGCTTGTATTCGGGCTCGAGCCGCTCGAGGAGGGCGCGCATGTCCTTGTAGGAGAGAAGCTGGGCGAGGTTGTTGTGGATGACCTCGCTCAGATGCGTGAGCAGTACGGAGACCGGGTCGATCGGGCGGAAGCCCTCGCGCCGCACGTCCTTGACGAACGCCTCAGCGATGGCGATCGCACGGATGCCGAAGGCGGGCTCGCGCACCTCGTCGCCCGGCACGTTCGGGCGCGGCCCGTCGCCGACGATGACGAGCCAGTCCTTGACGCGCAGCTCCTGCGTCGTGACGGCGGCGCCGTGGATCTTGATCTGATACGTCTTCGGCGACGCCTTGATGTCGTCCGAGAGACGGATCTCAGGCACGACGAAACCGTACTGCCGGGCGAACTTCCGGCGCATCTTGGCGATGCGCGAGGCGATCTCGTCGCGCGAGAGGATGAGCGCCGCGTTCAGCTCCTTGCTGAGCACGAGCTCTATCTCGAACGACTTGAGCTGCTCCTTGATCGACCCGCGCGCCTCGGCTTTCGCCTGGTCGTCCTTGACCTTCTGCTGCGCTGCCTCCTCCGCGCGATCCTTGGCGATGCGGCGCGGGATAGCGACGCCGACGAACGCCATGAGGCCGCCGAGCACCGCAAACGGAAGGAACGGCAAGCCGGGGACGACCCCGAGCACCGCCATGAGGAGGGCTGCGAGAAAGAGCGCGTTCGGATAGTTCGAGAGCTGGTCGATGACCGCCTTGTCGGCCGAGCCGCGCGTGCCGCCCTTGGCGACGAGGAGGCCCGCCGCGAGTGAGATGATGAGCGCGGGGATCTGCGAGACGAGGCCGTCGCCGACCGAGAGCTTGGTGAAGATGTCGGCGGCGGAGGAAAGCGGTAGGCCGTGGCGCGTGACCCCGATGACGATTCCGCCGAAGATGTTGACGGCCAGAATGATGAGGCCGGCGATCGCATCGCCGCGCACGAATTTCGACGCGCCATCCATCGAGCCGAAGAAGGCGCTTTCCTCCTCGAGCTCGCGCCTGCGGCCTTGAGCGACTTTCTCGTCAATGAGGCCTGCGGACAAGTCCGCGTCGATCGCCATCTGCTTGCCGGGGATCGCGTCGAGGGTGAAGCGCGCGCCAACTTCCGCGATGCGGGTCGCGCCTTTGGTGATGACGAGGAAGTTGATCGTGACCAGAATCAGAAAAACGATGATGCCGATGACGAAGTCGCCGCCCATGACGAGATGGGCGAAGCCGCCGATGATGTAGCCCGCCGAGGTCGGCCCCTCGGCGCCGCGCGAGAGGATGAGCCGGGTGGTCGAGATGTTGAGCGCAAGGCGGAGGATCGTCGCGACAAGCAGCACGGTCGGGAAGGCCGAGAACTCGAGCGGCTTCTGGATCCATAGGCTGACCATCAGGATCAGGACCGAGAGCGCGATCGACAGCGCAAGGCCGAAGTCGATCATCGTCGCCGGCACCGGCAGGAAGAAGAGGCAAAGGATCAGGACGATGCCGACGGCGAAGCCGATGTCCTTGCCGCCGCGGTTGGCGGGCGCGGATGGCATCGCGGTTGCGGACATTTTCTCGGTCGCTCGCTTAAATCCGGGACATGGCGCCGGCATATGCGGCGCGGAGCGGAGAGTGGGCGGCGAAGCTTGCGCGAGGGTAGGAGGCGCCGCGCGCTACCGGTATCCCTGCTCGATCCGGCCGTAGACCTGCTGAGTGAAGACCGAGAACTTGCCGCCGATGAACGAGGCGGTGAGGCTCGCGGCGACGAAGACGGCGATCATCTTCGGCACGAAGGTCAGCGTCATTTCCTGGATCTGCGTCAACGCCTGCAAAAGCGCGATGGCGACGCCGACCACCATCGCCGCCGCAACCGGCGGCCCCGCGCCGACGACGACCATCCAGATCGCCGACTGGATGAGGTCGACCGCGTCGCCTTGGTTCACTGCACGCTCGCGCCGTTGGCGAGCGAAATGGTCGCGCCGTTGGCGAGGGTCGCGACCGCGCCCGAACTCGTCACGCTCACCGACGCCACCTGGCCCGAGGTCGTGCCGTCCGAGGAGGTGACCGTCCTGCCGATCAGGCTTTCGGCCTGGGTCAGCGAAGTCGCAGTGAGGAGCGAGGCGAGGTTCGTGTTGGTCTGCACGGCCTGTCCCACCTCGGAGACGGTCGCGAGCTGAGACACCATCTGCGACGGGTCCATGGGTTGCGTTGGGTCCTGGTTCTTCATCTCCGCCATGAGGAGGGTCAGGAAATCATTGTAGTTGAGCGATTGCGTCGTGGCGGCGGCGGCCGAAGAGGTCGTGTTCGCGGCGGGGCTCGCGACCGGGTTGGCGGCTGAAACAGTCATCTAAGTGTTCTCCTCGTTCAGGCGGCGCTCGCGTTACCGGCGGATGGCTTGAGCTCTGCGTCTTCGAGCGCGAAAAAGCCGCGCAGCATTTTCATCGCCTCGAAATTGCGGCCTCGACCGAGCGATTGCGCGACGCGGCGAAGGCCTGAGATCAGCTCCGGCGTGCGATAGGCGCCGAGCGCCGTCTCGATCAGCGAATTCGCGAGCCGCGCCGCGGTCGGCGTCGCGGATGGGTCCATGAGCATGACCTGCACCGCGAAATAGATCTGCCGGGTCAAGGTCGTCGCGTCCTTCGTCTGCATGACGTGGTTTTCGAGCAGGAACGTCACGTCGTTCAGGAGCTCGATCGTGGCCTTCCGGTCGATGCGGATGACGGCGCCGTTGATGAAAAAGCGTTCCCCGGCTCGGAGCGTGATGTTCATGCGACGCCGCCCTCAATTCAGTCCGTCGCGGATGATCTCGTTGATCTCGATCATCGGCGTGAGGTCGTCGGTGATGCGCCCGCGCACGCGGTCGATCTCCTTCATCATCCAGATGCCGATCGAAATGATGCCGGCGCGCAATTGGTCCGGCAATTCGTTGTTCGGGTCCTTGAGGTCGTCGAGGAAGATCATCCAGAGGCGGCGTAGGTAGAACAACGCGTCGACTCGCTCGCGCGAAAGCGGGCCTTTCTCCTGCGCGTCGTGAAGCATCGAGATGACGCGATCCATCGCGGCGCGCTCGCTCGCGCGCATCGTCTGGTGCGAACCCTCGATCACGTCGTTGTAAGCGAACTCGTACATGGAAATCCTTGTGGCTTCTTCAGGGAACGGGCAGGTATTGCGCGAGGTTGAGCGTTTGCAGCCGCGACGTCAGTTCGTAGGCCATCTGGATCTGAGTGGTGAGGCTCGAGATCTGGGCCGCGGTCGCGTTTTGGTTGACGTTGTCGAGATTGCCGACCTGCTGTTGCAGAAGGGTCAACTGCGCGCTCATCGAATTGTTCGCGTCGGTCACCGATCCTTGCGTCGCGCCGAGCGCGGCCTGCGTGTTGGTCAGCGAAACCTGTCCCGCGGCGATGAGCGACGAGGCGGTTGTCGCGACCGCCTGCTGCGCCGCCGCGCTCAGCTGCGAGCCGCCGAATTCGGAGAGCATCGTGTAAGCCTGGGCGAGCTCATGAAAGGCGGAATCGTTGGCGTTGGCCGATGTGGTCGCGGTCTGCCCCGGCGCGATCTCGGCGGTCGTGTTCGTGCTCGAAGCCGACGACCAGTCAGAGCTCCACGAGGCGCCGGAAAAGAGCGCGGCGAACGGCCCGCTGAGGAAGCTCTGCATCTGCGAGGCGGTGATGCTGGCCGCCGCCGGGTCGGTCGGCAGCACGCCGAAGGCGGTCTGGAACGCCTGATCGACCGCGCTCTTGGCGGCGGACGTTGGCGTCGAATAATAATCCGCTATCGGCGCGACGGAGGAATTGATCCCGCCGAAAACGTGGGCGTCTCCGGACGTCGCGTTGGCCGAGGCGATGAGCCCCTGCAATGCGGACTGCCCGAGCGTCTGCAGGGTCACGCCGGAATTGGCGGTCGGCATCCAGGAGACGAGATCCGCCAGTGTCGACGCAGCGCTCGAGCTGATTGACGTCAGCGCATTTTGGGCCGTCGATAGGCTTGTCGCGACCAGGCTGTTGCCCGCGGTTAGCGCCTGGAGCCCTTGCACCTGTTCCTTCAGCGACAGTTCGTAGCCGGACTGATCGCCGAGCTGGAGGCCGATATTGGCGTACTGTCCGGTCGACATCTCGGCCGTCGCCGTGGCGAGCTGCGCCTGCGCCTGCGTGACTGGCAGGATGAGGCTGTTGGCCAGATACTGGCTCGAGACGGAATTGGCGCTCATGGTCATGCGGCGGTCAGGAGGGCTGTGAACATGGCGTTGACGGTCGTCAGCAGCTTTGCCGACGAGGCGTAGGTGTTTTCGAGGTTCAGCATGTTGGTCATTTCCGCGTCGAGATTGACGCCAGTCGCGTTGGAAAGCGCCGAGCCCGCCTGGGTCGCGAGCGCGTTCTGATAGGCTGAGGCGTTGCTGGCCTGGCTGTTCTCGCCCTGCAGCCAGCTGACGGACGCGTTCGCGTAGCTGGTCAGGCTCGCCGACGCGCCGAGACCCGCGGCCGGATCGAAGGACTGCGCCGCGCCGATCTGGCTGACGAGGTCCTGAATGCGTCCGGTGAAGCTCGCCGCGCCGGTCGTGTTGTAGGTATAGGCCGGGTTGCCCGGGCTCGAGATTCCGCCGTCGCGCAGGAGATTGACGTTGCCGCCCTGCGACGGATCGACGTTGGGATTGACTTCGATCGCGGCGGCGAGCCCGGTGGTCGCGCTCATCGAGGGCAGCGCCGTCGCGCCGGGCGTCGTGAAGAGGCCGGGAAGCGACGGCAGCGTGGGCGGGTTGGACTGATCGCTCTCGGCGAAAGCGTTGATGAGTTCGCCGGCGATCTGGTCGAGATGCGCCCCATATTGCGGGGCCAGCGTGTCGCGCAGCGCCGCATAGCCCGCGAGGGCGCCGGACTGAATTGGCATGGGCGAGGTCGGGCCCGTGACCGGAACGCCGTCGATTGTGACCGGCGATCCGCTGCCGCCGTCGACAAGCGTCGGCATCGCCGTGAAGGAGACCGTGCGCGGCGTGTCCTGGAAGAGCGTGACGCCGCTGTCGGTATAGATCGACATCGCGCCGTTGGCCGCGGTCGTCGTCGTGACTCCGATTTGCTGGGCGAGCTGGGTTACGATCGAATTGCGCGTATCCTCGGCGCTCGCTACATTGGCCCCGGTCGCAAGACCGGTCACGACCGCATTGTTGGCGGCTGTGAACTGGCTGAGCAGCGAGTTTATCGTGGCGACCGACGAGGCCATCCCCTGGTCGGCCTGCTCGCGCACGCTTTGAACCGCCGCGCTGCCGCTGTTGAGCGAGGCGGCCAGATTTTGCGCGGCCGTCACCGCGGCGTCGGCGGCGGACGAGGAGGCCGGCGACGCTTCGTAGGTCGTCAGCGCGTCCTGAAGATTGGCGAGCATCGCCGAAGGCGAGGCGCCGTTCTGGTTCGCGCCCGAGGTCGAAGAGGACGAAGCGCTGTCATCGACGGTCGCTGCGAGCGTGGCAAGGCCATTGGCGATCGCCTGCTGCGCGGCCGCTTGCGCCGTCGAGGTCGTCGTCTGCTCGGCGAGAGCCGCGTTGGCGATGCGGGTCACCGAGACGACATCCGCGCCCCCGTAGGAATTCGTCGCAAGGTTCGCGATCTCGCGCGAATACCCGGGCGTGTTGACGTTGGCGATGTTGTCCGAAACGACCGCCGTCTGCGCCGCGTTGGCGGCGAACGATGAGCTGATGATGTTGAATGCGGCCGAAAGGGTCATGGCGCCTTTCCTTGCTCGGTCACGGCTTCAGGTTATTAAGGACGTCGAGAATGGTCGCGCCCGTCTGGAAAACCTTGGAGTTGGCCTCGTAAGAGCTTTGCGCCTGGATCATGTCGGTGAGCTCGGTCGCGAGATCGACGGTCGAGCTTTCGAGCGAAGACGAATCGATGGAGCCTAGGCTGCCCGAGCCTGCGGTTCCTAGAAAGACTGGCCCCGAGGCCGCGTTGGCCGAAAAGGCGTTTCCGTTGACGGATGTCAGATTGTCCGCGCTCGCCACATTGGCGAGCGGGATGCCGTAGGCGGCGACAGAGGCTCCGCTGGAATAGTTGAACGACAGGGTACCGTTCGCCGCGATGGAGATGCCCTGAAGATTCGCCGGCGCGTTGCCGTTAGCGGTCGCGGAGCTTACGCTGAAAGCCGCCGCCAGCTGGGTCGTGTTGCTGAGGTTGAGGCTCACTGTCTGCCCTCCCGGAACCGTGAACGAGAGGGGAGACCCCGAGGACAATGTTCCGTTCGCCGGATTGAAGGTGAGCGTGCCCGTCGCCAGCGGCCCGGACGAATAGGGGAAGCCGCCGCCCGCCGCCGCGCGGGACGCGTCATATGCGTCGACCTCCCAGGTATTGGTCCCCGTGTTCGCCAGGTAGATATTGATCGTGTGCGCTCCGCCGAGATTGTCGCAAGTGACGAGGGAGGTTTGGGCCGTGTAGGTCGAGTTCGCCGAATTGGTCGACGGCAGGTCGGCGGCGGCGACCGCCGTCGCTGTCGACGGCAGGTTGGCCGTGATCGATGCGCTGGTCGTCGGCGAGGCGGTCTCGCCGGAGGACGAGATGTTGACCTTCTGCAGGCTGGTCAGCGCGTTCGCCGGCGGGGCCGCGCCGCTCTGAATGTTGCTGCCCATCAAGTAGTAGCCGCCGCTGTTGACGAGATTTCCGGAGGCGTCTGCCGTGAAGGAACCGTCGCGCGTGAGATACATGTCACCGCCCGAGTTGGAGACGACGAAAAATCCTGAGCCTTGAATGGCGAGATTGGTGGAGGTCGTGGACGAGACGATGTTGCCTTGAAGCGTGTTGAGCGAGAGAACGCTGCTCGTGACACCGCCGCCCGGCGCGGTGTTGGAGACCGCGTCGACGATGGTCGAGAAATCCGTTTCCTGGTTCTTGTAGCCGGTCGTATTGGCGTTCGCGACGTTCTGCGAAATGGACGAAAGCCAGTTGGAATCGGCCAGCATGCCTGAAACGCTGGTGTTCAGAATGGTCATGGGGACTCCTCGGCGGATGGGATCATTTGAGCCACGAGTCCTTGCGCGAAGCTGATGGCCTGGTCAGGACGCCGAACGGACAAGGCTGCCGATGAGCAGATTCCAGCCGTCGATCAGGACGAAGAAGAGGATCTTGACCGGCAGCGAAATGACCGACGGGGGCAGCATCATCATGCCCATGGACATGGTGAGCGTGGCGACGATCATGTCGATGACGAGAAAGGGCAAAACGATCAGAAAGCCGATCTCGAAGCCGCGCCTGAGCTCCGAAATCATGTAGGCGGGGATCAGGAGCCTTAGATCGACCTTGCTCCGGTCGCTCGTGTCGAAGCGCCCCTTTGACAGGCTCTCGAACAGGGCCATGTCCTTTTCACGCACCTGCGACAGCATGAAGTCGCGGAACGGCTCGGAGACCGCGGCGAGCGCATCCTGCTGGCTGATCTGATTGTCGATAAGCGGCTTCAGTCCATTCTGCCAGGCGCGGTCGAAGGTTGGCGCCATGACGAAGAAGGTCATGAACAGCGCGAGGCTGATGAGAACGAGATTGGCGGGCGCGCTCTGGACGCCAAGCCCTGAGCGCAGAAACGACAGCGCGACGACGAATCGCGTGAAGCTCGTCACCATGATGAGGAGCCCCGGCGCGACCGAGAGCACGGTCAGGAGCGCGACCATCTCGATGATGCGCCCGCTCGCCGTCGCGCCGCCCGCCGGCACGAGAGCGTTGAGGTCGACTGACTGCGCCGCGGCGGGAAAGACCGCAACAAGGAGCAGGGCCGCCGACACGATCAAGCGCTTCATTGCACCACCAACGTCCGGATCACGAGTTCGCGGATTTTTCCTCCCGATCGGGTCTGCGCGCGCTCATTGAGGTCCTGGCGGATGTGCTCGAGGCCGATCGGCCCCTCGAGTTGCTTCAAGGAAACGGTCCGCAGATAGGCGAGCACGTCGTCGCCTATCCTGACTACTACCGCTTCCGGATGGGGCAGGACCTTGGGATTGAAGACGATCGAGGCCTCGAGCCGGATCCAGGTATCCTGTGGCGAGCCGAGATTGGTCACGACCGGAGGCAGGTCGAGAATGGTCGCGGGCTCCTGCGGCGTTATCGCCATTGCATCGCCCGGCTTCGCCGCGCCCGTCGCATCGGGACGCGTCATTTCGAAGGCCGCGCCGACACCCGCGCCGATCAGCATGACGATCGCAAGCTCGATCAGCGTTCCCTTGAATCCCTTTGTCGGAGGCGCCTGCGCGACGGCCGCGTCGAACATCAAAGCGCTCCTCTCGCCGTCTCGCTAGAAAGGCCTGACGGCGTCATAGATCTGCTGCCCCCAGGACGGCTGTTGGAAATCGCTCTCGCGCCCGCGTCCGCCATAGGAGATGCGGGCCTCGGCGATGTGGTCGTAGCCGATTGTGTTGTTGAGCGAGACGTCGGACGGGCGCACGATGCCGGCGACCGTCAGCTGCCGAAGCTCATAGTTGACGCGCACCTCCTGCGATCCGGAGATCACGAGATTGCCGTTCGGCAGGACGCGGGTGACGACCGCCGCGACCGACACCTGAATCTGTTCGGAGCGATCGATGTTGCCCTGGCCTTGGGTGGTCGAGGTCGAGGACAGGTCGCCGACAATTTTCGCAGGCTGGTTGGACGACGACGAGGCCGACCCGTTGTTGAAGCCATAATCGATCGCGAGGCCGTCCTTGGTCGTCTGAGCGCGCCCGGTCGAATTGCCAAGTGTCGCCTTGTCGTTGATCGAGATGATCACGGTCACGATGTCGCCGACATGGGTGATGCGCGGCTCGGTGTAGAGTGAAGGGGGCGGTCCGACCTGCTGCGGCGTCGGCGCCAGGGCTTGCGCTCTCTGGATGCCGGCAGTCTCGTCCGTGACGAGCCCGGCGCCTACAGGGGTGAAGATCGGCTCGCGCATGAATTCGCTCGGGGTGCTCCAGCAACCGGAAAGGGCGAGCGCGGCAAGAAGCGGCAGGACTGCGCGGGGCGTCCGCATTACGACTTCTTCCCCGCGGGGCCGGCGATCATGCCGGCGAGGCGGCTTGCGCGCTCCGCCTCCATTTCGTCGAGAATGGCGCTGGCCGCCGCCGGCTTCAGCTTGCCAAGGATCGCTGCGGCCATCCGATCGTCCATTGCGCTGATCTGCTGCGCTGCGTTCTCCGGCTGCATCCTCGCGTAGATGGAGACGACCTCGTCGTTGGCGGCCTTCATGGACGCATCGCGCTTGGCGATCCAGTCGCGCGCAGCCGTCTCGGCCTTCTCGAGATCGGCGATGCGCTGTCGGACCTGCGCGTCAAGCTCGGCGAGGCGCTTCGTCTGCCAGGCGATGCGCGCCTCCGCGATCGACGGCGCGACGTTGGCGCAATAGCGGCTCGCATCGGTTTCGGCCGCCCTCTCGCCGGCGTCTCTCGGCCTCTGCGCCTCCGAGGCGTGCGGGACTCCCTTCAGCTTTTGCGGCTCCTGCGCTCTCGCGGGATCCGCAAGCAAGACCGCGGCGATAAGCGCGACGATGAAGCTCATAGGACTTGGCGGCGTTCGGAACAGCGGCATGCTTGGCCTCGAAATCGGCCGGATGGTCGGCCGCGCGGCTTGCGCCGGGCTGGTGAAACCCTGCTTGCGCTACTGGATGACGAGATCGGCCTGAAGCGCGCCCGCGGTCTTGATCGCCTGCAGGATTGCGATGATGCCGGGCGGCTTGACGCCGATGTGATTGAGGCCGTTGACGAGCGCGCGCAGGCTCGCTCCACCGACGATCGAGATCGGGCCGCCGGTCTGCTCGGCCTTGATCGTGGTGTTCGGTGTGACGACGGTCCGCCCTTGCGAGAACGGGTTGGGCTGGGAGACCTGCGGCTGCTCGTTGACCCTGACCGTCAGCGTCCCGTAGGTGACGGCGACCGTCGAAATCTGCACATCCTGCCCGACGACCACAGTGCCCGTCCGCGCGTCGAGCACGACGCGTGCGGACATGTCCGGCTGCACCTGCAATTCCCCGACCTCCGCCATGAAACGGGCGAACGAAACGTGCCGCGGGCGAAAGAGCTCGACGGTCCGGTTGTCGACCTCGAAGGCGGTGCGTGCGCGAAAGCGCGCGTGCGAATAAGCATTGATCACATCGACGATCCTGACCGCGGTCGCGTAATCCGGATTCTTCAGTTCGAGCATCGAGCGAAGCTGGTCGGGCGTTGGCGGAATCTCGTGCTGGACGATCCCGCCATTGGGAATGCGCCCGGCGGTCGGCACGCCCTGCGACAGCGTCTCGCCTTCGCCCTGGGTCTGGAATCCGGTGACAGCGACGGCGCCCTGCGCGCTCGCGTAAATCACGCCGTCGGTCCCCTGCAATTGCGTGAGAAGCAGCGTTCCGCCCATGAGCGAGGGGGCATCGCCGAGCGCCGACACAGTGACGTCGAGCCGCGACCCGCTCTCAACGCCGGCCGAAAGATCGGTTGTGACGATGACGGCTGCGACATTGCGATTGCGCAGCGCGATCCCGTGCACGTCGAGGCCGAGGTTCTGCAGCATTCCCTGGACGGATTGCTCTGTGAACGGCGTGTTGCGAAACGTATCGCCTGTGCCGCTCAAGCCCACGACGAGGCCGTAGCCGACGAGCTGGCTGTCGCTCGAGCTCCGCAGGACCGAAATGTCCTTGATGCGCGCCGCCGCCGCGGGCAAGGCCATGAGAACGAGCATGAGCGCAACGGCGAAAGACCGCATCATCCTCCGCCCACCTTGACCGATCCGTCCGCCTGGACCGCCCCCGACACGGTGACGCCGCTGTCGCTGTTGCGCACCCGCACCAGGTCGCCGATCGAACCGTCCTGCAAGGCCGATCCTGTCGTCGAGATGATGAGGTCGCCTTCGGCGTAGATGAGCTTAACTTCCGCGCCATTGGCGACAACCTTTCGGTTGGAGACGCCGGCGTAAGGAATCGCGTGGCCCGGCAGAAGCGTCAGCCGCGCGACCTTGCCGACGATGATCGCGCGGCTCTCGACGAACGGACCCTCGCCATCACGCACTCCGCCGCTCACATTGTCTGTGAGCAAGTCGTCGCGGATCACGTCGCCAGGATAGATGACCACCTTCGGCGTCGGCGCTCCTGTCTCCTGCGCCAGCGCGGAAGAGGCGCCGAGCGCGACGAGGACGAAGACGACTCTTTTGATCGCGCCCATGCGCCTCATCCGCGCATGTTGGAGATCGTGCCCGACATCTGGTCGGCCGCCTGGATCACCTTGGAGTTCATCTCGTAGGCGCGCTGGGCCGCGATGAGATTGGTGATCTCGGTCACCGGATCGACATTGGACGCCTCGATGTAGCCTTGCTGGAGAATGCCGAAGGCGGTGTCGCCCGGAACGCCGACGGTTGGCTGGCCGGACGCCTCGGTCTGCTGGAAGTAATTGCTGCCCAGCGCCTTGAGGCCCGCGTCATTGACGAAGTTCGCGATCGTCAGCTGGCCCAGTTGCTGCGGCGTCGCCTGGCCGGGCAGCGTGACGGTGACGAGGCCCGTCTGGCTGATCGTGAGGTTGGTCGCGTTCTGCGGAACGAGGATCGGGGGCGTCACCGTATAGCCGTCCATGGTGACGAGCTGGCCGTTCTGGTTGGTGTTGAAGGCCCCGTCGCGCGTGTAGACGGTGTCGCCGTTCGCCGTCGTCACCTCAAACCAGCCGCGCCCGTTGATCGCGAGGTCGAGCGTGTTGCCGGTGTTCGTGAGCGCGCCTTGCAGATTGACGCTGCGGATCGCGGCCGTGCGCACGCCGAGGCCGATCTGCGCGCCTTCGGGGATGGTCGCGTCGCGGCCGCGGTTCGAAACGCCCATGAGACGCTCGGTCTGATAGATGAGGTCGGTGAATTCAGCGCGCGAGCGCTTGAAGCCGGTCGTGTTGATGTTGGCCACGTTGTTGGCGATAACCTCCAGGTTCTGCTCCTGGGCGCTCATGCCGGTGGCTGCGATGGCCAACGCTCTCATTGCATCATCCTCTTGCTCTCAAACTCGTACACGTCGGCAAACTCGGGAAAGTCTGCTCATTTCAGATCGCCATGTGCGAGACTTCCTGCCAGGCGGAGACGATCTTGTCGCGGATCGCGAGCACGGACTGCAGCGAGCGCTGCGCATCCATCACCAACTCGACGACTTTCATCGGCGCGGCCGCCCCCTCGACGCCCTGGATCGCCATCGCTTCACCCGTTTGAAGGGTGTTGACCGCCGACCCGACCGCCTGTCCGAGCGCGTCTTCGAAACTCATGTCCGCGGTCCCAGCGGCCGGCGCGGCCGGCGGCGTCGCAGGACCGACGCTGAAATTCAGTGCGGGCGCGCCAAGAGCGGTCAGGCCTGCAATCATCTCTTGTCTCCTTAGGCTGACGCCCTTCAGGCGTCCTTCATCAGATTGACGGTCTGGGTCAGCATGTCGGCCGACTGCTTGGCGACCTGAAGATTGGCTTCGTAGCTGCGGTTGGCTTCCCGCATGTCCGCAAGTTCGACGAGCACGTCGACGTTGGGCATCTTGACCATTCCGTCCTTGTCCGCCGCCGGGTTGCCGGGATCGCGCTCGAGCTTGAAGGGCGCCTGGTCGACGCCGATCGACTTGACGCTGACCAGGTTGGCGCCGGTCTCGCGGTCGAGCGCGCTTTCGAACGAGATCGTCTTGCGGGCGTAGGGGTCGGCGCCGGCGGACGGCCCGGTCGACTGGGCGTTGGCGATATTCTCCGAAACGATGCGTAGCCGCGCTGACTGCGCCTCGAGACCGGAGGCGGCGATGCGGAGCGAGGTTTGCAGTGGGTCGAGCATCACTTCAAGGCCGAGAGCATGAGTTGGTGGAAGGCGCGGCGGATGTTGGCGGTCATCGTAAAGTCGCGCGTGACGTCGCCGAGCTTGATCATCTCCTGTTCGAGATTGACGGTATTGCCCGACAGCGTCTCCTCGGTCGGGTCGGTCTCGACCTGGCGGAAGGCGTCGCGCGCGAGCGCGTCTGCGCCGAGTTGTCCTGGGTCTGTCGCAGCCAGCGCGATCGGCGAGGCGTCGAGCACGGCCGAGAACGGCTGCACGTCGAGCGCGCGATAGCCTGGCGCATTGGCGTTCGCGACATTGTTCGCGACCGCGGTCTGCCGGGCCGACAGCCACTCGGACTTTTGCGAGGCGACTTGGAAGAGATAGATCGACAAAGGGCGGACTTCCGCGCTCGAGGCTTGGGCCAACCTCAGGCAGGCGCCTTGCACGGGGCTTGCGCCAGTCCTCGAATATTTCTCGCGCAAGTTTCGTTTTATCGGAGCAGCAAGGGTGATAACGTCTCGTTAACAAACTGGGCTCGTCAACCAAGTTCGCTCGAGGGGGCGCCGATGAAAGACCTGGCGGGAAAGACCGCATTCGTGACGGGCGCAGCGTCCGGCATCGGGCTTGGAATCGCCACCGCGCTCGCACAGGCCGGCGTCAAGGTCATGCTCTGCGATATCGAGGAGGCGGCGCTCGGGAAGGCCGTCGAAGACCTGAAGCGCACGAACGCTGACGTCGACGGCGTCAGGGCGGACGTCTCGCTCAAGCGCGAACTTGCGGCGGCGGCCGACGCCATGATCGCTCGCTACGGCCGGGTGCATATTCTGGTGAACAACGCGGGCGTGGGCGGCGCCGGTCCCTACGGCATGTGGACAGACGCGGCATGGGACTGGACGATCGCGGTCAATTTGATGGCTGTCGTAGCGGGGATCGAAATCTTCGGTCCCTTAATCGAACAGCATCGAGAGCCCGGGCACATCGTCTCGACGGCGTCGATGGCCGGCCTCGTTTCCATGAGCAGTATGCCTTACAACGTGACAAAATATGGAGTTGTGGCTCTTTCCGAGGGGCTGCGCGCTGAATTGGCGCCGCGCGGGATTGGAGTCTCCGTGCTGTGTCCGGGATTCATTCGGACTCACATTATGGATTCGCAGCGGAATGTGCCGGAGCGCTACCGCGGCGCCATCGACAAGCGCGTGCCCGAGGCCGGTCCGTTCGCCGAGCGGCTGACGTGGATGCGCGACCGGGTCTCGAACGGGATCGATCCGCTCTACGTTGGGGAACTCGTCCGTGAAGGAATGGAGAGCGACTGGCCGTACATCTTCACCGACACGGAGTTCGAGCCGATGTTCGGGGCTCGCTTCACCGCGATCAAGCAGGGCTTCGACAAGATCCGCGATCGCGTTCCGCGCCGCTGAACCTGGCAATCCGCGCGCCCTCGGCCGGCGCTTATTCTGGCCTCCGACTTCCGCCTCGGGCATAATCGGCGTTATGGCCGAGCCGGAGATTCGCGCAACCAACGCCCCGGAAGTCACCGTCAGCGAGCTCTCGAACGCGCTGAAGCGGGCGATCGAGGACCGCTTCGGCTACGTGCGCGTTCGGGGCGAGATTTCCGGCTACCGAGGGCCGCACTCCTCGGGCCACGCTTACTTCTCGCTGAAGGATGCGAACGCCCGGCTCGATGCGGTCATCTGGCGCACCTCGTTCCTGCGCATGCGAGTGAAGCCCGAGGAGGGGCTCGAGGTCGTCGCGACCGGCAGGCTCACGACCTTTCCCGGCAAGTCGAGCTACCAGATCGTCATCGAGCAGCTCGAGCTTGCGGGCCTGGGCGCGCTGATGGCGCTCCTCGAGGCGCGCCGCAAGAAGCTCGCCGCGGAGGGCCTGTTCGACACGGCGCGCAAGCGCAAGGTCCCGTTCCTGCCCAAGGTCGTCGGGGTCGTGACCTCGCCGACCGGCGCCGTCATCCGCGACATTCTGCATCGCCTGTCCGACCGCTTTCCAGTCCGCGTCGTCGTCTGGCCGGTGCGGGTGCAGGGCGAAACCTCGGCGGCGGAGGTGGCCGCCGCAATCGACGGCTTCAATGCACTCCCAGCTGGCGGCCGGATCCCGCGGCCTGACGTTCTCATCGTCGCGCGCGGCGGCGGCTCGCTCGAGGACCTCTGGAGCTTCAACGAGGAAATTTCGGTTCGCGCCGTCGCAAAGAGCGCGATTCCGCTGATCGCCGCCATCGGCCACGAGACGGACTGGACCCTGATCGACCACGCGGCGGACCTGCGCGCCCCGACGCCGACCGCGGCGGCCGAATTCGCCGTGCCGGTGCGCGCGGAACTCGTGGCCTCGCTCGCCGACCTCGACGCGCGCGGCCGCGGGGCGATCCTGCGCCTGGCCGAACGGCGGCGCCGGGACTTTCGCGCGCTCGCCCGCTCGCTGCCGACCGGAGAGGCGCTGGTCGAAGGCCCGCGCCAGCGGCTCGACCGCGCCGGGGAGACGCTTGTCGTCCGCCTGCGCGGCGCCTTGGACGCGCGGGCGCTCAGGATGGCGGGGCTCGCGCGCGGGCTCGCCCGTCACTCGCCGCGCGCGCATCTTGCAGGGCTAGCCGAGCGCGTGAGGGGCCTGATCGGCCGCCTGGAACGGCTGCGGCCGGTCGTGATCGGGCGCCCGCGCCGCGCGGCCGAAGCTGCTGCGAGAGCGTTCGCGCGCGAACGGACAGTGCTCGCGCGGCGGCGGGCCGAGCGGGCTGAGGCGTTCATGCGGCTCGAAGACCGCATGAACCGCTGCTTCGCAGAGAGCGTGCGCAGCCGCCGGGCTGAGCTTGTCTCCGCCTGGCAACTGCTGGGCGCCATGAGCTATCGCGGCGTGCTGGCGCGCGGCTTCGCGCTCGTGCGGGACGAGGCGGAGAAGCCGCTTCGCCGGGCGGCGGACGTGCGTCAGGCGCAACGCCTCGAGATCGAATTCGCCGACGGCAAAGTCGCCGCGGTCGCCGGCGGGCGCGTCGGGCCGCCAATGACGCCGCCGGCGCTCCTGCCTCGCCGGCGCGCGAAGCCGGACAAAGGCGCGGACGGGCAGGGGTCGCTGTTCTGAAGGGGAAGAATAGAAGCGGAAGAAGATGAGATCGCGCCCGACGGACCCGCCGCCGGTAGGCCTACGCTCCGCTCTTTGCAATGACGGGCGAGTCTCCGCCGTCGGCCTCGCCGCGCAGCGCTCCGACTAGATAGAGCGACCCGGTGATGAGCAGCCAGGCGTTCGCGCGGGCCGCGCGTTCGACGGCGCGGCGGAAGGCTTGTTTCGGATCGCGTTCGACCTCGCCTGGGAGGCCGAGCGCGGCGGCGACGGCTTTAAGGTCCATGGGGGGGCGGCCGCGCGACGCCGAGGGCAAGTCGGTGAACACCGCCGCGGACGCGCGCTGCTTGAGTTCGGTCAAGAAGCCCGCCGCGTCCTTGTCGGCCGCGAGCGCAACGACGGCGACGCAAGGGCCGGCGAGCTCGGGCGCGCGGTCGAGGTCGCGCAAGACCGCGGCGAGATTGAACGGCACATGCGCGCCGTCGAACACGACTGGCAGGCTCGACAATCCCGCGTCCGATGCCAAGACAATCTTGCGCCGCTCCATACGGCCGATCAGGCGCGCAGCCGTGCGCGTCTCATCGTCGATCAGCGCCGCGCCGACCGGGCGCCCATCGCGCGCGGCGACGCCGATCCGGCCGAGCTGATCGAGCGCCGCGCCGGCGACCGCGACGTTCATCTCCTCGATGGCCGCCCCGTCGCCTGCGGATGCGCAGACGACGCGCGAGCCGAGTTCGCCCGCCCTCGCCGCGAGGACCGCTCCGGCCTCATCTTCGACCCCAAGCGTGGTTACGAGCGGTGCGCCGGGCTTCAGGATGCCGACTTTTTCGCGCGCGATCGCCGCGCGTGTGGCGCCGAGGATTTCGGTGTGCTCGAGCCCGATGTTGGTGACGACCGCGACCTCGCCGGCGACGACATTGGTTGAATCGAGTCGGCCGCCAAGGCCGACCTCGATGATCGCCCATGTTACGCGCGCCTCGCGAAAAATCAGGAAGGCGGCGGAGGTTAGAAGATCGAACCACGTCGCCTCGGCCGCCGCCGTCCCGGCGCGGCGCGCGGTCTCGTAGGCGTCGAGCGCCTGTGTGAGCGCCTTGGCCAAAGTCAGTTCGTCGATGTCGCGCCCTTGAAGGCTCACCCGCTCCGTCACCCGCTCGACATGCGGCGAGCCGTAGCGGCCGACGTCAAGTCCCGCGCGGACCAGCGCGGCTTCGATCAGCGCCGAAACCGAGCCCTTTCCCTTGGTGCCGGCGACATGGATCGCGCGAAAGGACCGATGCGGGTCGCCAAGGCGCTCGGCGAGGTCGCGCATCGGCCCGAGCCCGACTCGCATGACGTTGCGCGGCCGCCGCTCCCAGTCGGTCAGCGCGTCGAGCCGCGCCATCGCCGCCGTGAGTTCCCGATGATCAGCCATCGCCAGCATGTTCGCGCGCGCGACACTAAACGTTCAACCCCCGTTTCCCAAAGCCGGATTTGGGCATGGAGGAATGATTTTCCGCGGGAAAAAGTCGCCGCGAGCGGATTCCTTTGCGACGTTGGCCACGCTAGAAGCGGATATGACCGGCCTCGTCGGATGCGAAGCCTTAATGGAGGCATTCATGCAAAACGTCTCGTTCAATGCCGGGGACACGATCCTCGCGGAAGGCGACGATGGCGATACGGCCTACTTCATCGTCAGCGGGTCGGTCGAGGTCACAATCGGTCAGGGCGCCAAGGCCAAAACGATCGGCATCCTCCAGATGGGCGAAGTCTTCGGAGAAATGTCGCTGATCGAGCCCGGGCCGCGATCCGCGACCGTCAAGGCGCTGACCGACACGGAGTGCCTCGCGGCCTCCTATGGCGAATTTATCGCGGCAATCCAGGAGAACCCGGAGCGCGCTGTCGGGTTCATGAGGACGCTGGTGCGGCGGCTCCGCCAAATGAACGAACTTTTGGAGAGCACGACGCCCGGCGGGCGCGGGCTGCGCGAGATTTGTCTCGATTGGCAGAAGTCGGAGGACCCCGACAAGCTCGATCCCAAAGTGACCGCCCTTTCCTGGACGATGCTGTGGTGAAGCGCGGGGTCGGTTCGCGGTTGAGCTTCCTGGATTGTCGGCTATGGTCGCGCCGATTTCTCGGAGAAGCCTCCCATGCCCCAAGTCCGCGCCAACGGGATCGACATCGCCTACGAGAGCCTCGGGCGCGACAGCGATCCGGCGATCCTGATGATCAAGGGGCTCAACACTCCGCTGACTGGCTGGCCGGATTCGCTTTGCAACGGACTGGTTGCGCAGGGCCTTCGCGTGATCCGGTTCGACAACCGCGACGTCGGCCAGTCAACTCATCTTCCCCAACTCGGCGCGCCGGACCTTGCCGCAATGATGGCCAAGGTTCAGGCGGGAGAGCCCGCCGTCCCGCCATACACGCTCGACGACATGGCTTCGGACGCCGCCGCCCTCCTCATCGCACTCGGGATCGGTTCCGCTCATATCGTCGGCTCTTCGATGGGCGGCATGATCGCGCAGCTCGTCGCGCTCAACCATCCTGAGAAAGCCCGGAGCCTCGTCTCGATCTCGTCTCGATCATGTCCACGTCAGGGCGGCGCGGCCTTCCCCCAGCCCGGCCCGAGGCGATGCAGGCGCTGATGACTTTGCCCAGGAGCCCGAGCCGCGAGGATCGGCTCGCAGCCGGGGTCGCTGTGGTCAAAGCGATCGGCAGCCCGGGATTCGCCGCGACGGACGACGAGCTCGCCGCGTCCCTCGGGCGCAGCATCGACCGCACCCCCTTCGATCCGCCCGCCGCCGCGCGCCAGATGGCGGCCGTTGTGGCTGCGCCGGCGCGGCGCGACCGGCTGGGAACGCTGACGATTCCAGCGCTGGTTATTCACGGCGCCGACGACCCGCTCGTCCCCCCTGCACATGGCGAGGACACGGCGCAAAGCATCCCTGGCGCGGAGCTTCTGATCATCCCGGGCGCCGGCCACGACTTCAACGAAGCCCTTACCCCGGTCTATCTGAAGGCGATCGGCGATTTCGTCGCCAAGGCCGAAGCGCGAGAGCGGGTTTCGTCCTGAACCCGGCTTTACGCTGCGCGCCCGGTTCGCATAGTCTCCCGGCCGCAAACGAGCCGCGTGAGCGGCGCATGAGAGGACGGCCCCCATGACCATCGCTGTCGGCGAACGCCTGCCCAACGTGAAGCTCGCTCAGGTAACGCCGGAGGGCCCGAAGCCGGTCGAGACGAAAGACTACTTCGCCGGCCGGACGATCGTTCTGTTCGGCTTGCCCGGCGCCTTCACGCCGACCTGCCACAAGAACCACTTGCCGGGCTTCATCATCAACGAGGCTGCGTTCAAGGACAAGGGTGTCGACGCGATCGCCATGACCTCGGTCAACGACCCTTTCGTGCTCTCGGCCTGGTCTGACGCGACGGGTGCCAAAGGCCATATCGATTTCCTCGCCGACGGCAGCGGCCATTTCGCCAAGGCGGTCGGCCTCGACTTCGACGGCTCCGAGCGCGGCATGGGGCTGCGCTCCAAGCGCTATTCGATGCTGGTCATCGACGGCGTGGTCAAGGAGCTCAATATCGAGCCGGAGCTCGGCAAGGCGGACCTCTCGGGCGCGCAGCATATTTTGGGGCAGATCGGATAGCGCCGCGATAGCGCCGCCGCATGACCCGTTCGCCGCGAGCCGTGTTGGCGACGCGATCCCCTGCTGTCACGGGCTGCGAGACCGTGTTCGTTTAATCAATGGACCCGCAACAATACCTTGCTGAAAATCGGAATACTGGCTACAATCGGCTCATGAGGTCGCGGGTCCAGATGAACGGTCCCTTCGAAATGCGCATCCGGCGCGCCAGCTCCACGGCGCGCGGCTGTTCATTGGGCGGAGAATGGAGCACAAAAAAAACTTTCCGCGAATCGCCCGCAACCCATTGAAAAGTCTGGTTTCGGACGAGGAAATCCAAGCAAATCCAAGCGGCGAAATTGCCTCGAGAAGCCTAAAAATCGGGGGAATCCAAGCTTTTCCAAATAAAGGGCGGCGCCGCCCGATCTAACTGTTCTGATACGTTATAACCCTGGCGCTGCCCAAAAAGCCTTATCGCATATTTCCCGTGTGTCCGAGGGAATACCGGCCGGGCTGCGGCCACACCGTGAGCCCGTGCGGCATGCCGCCGACGGGGATTGTCTTCACCGAACCGTCGTCGGTGTTGAATGCGTAGATCACCCCGTCGTAGCGCCCTGATAGCCACAGCCATTTGCCGTCGGCGCTCACGTTGCCCATGTCGGGGCTGCCGCCGCCGGGGATCGTCCAGTTGGCGAGAACCTTGCCTGTCGCGAAGTCGAGCACGGTCACGCTGCCGTCGCCGTGCTTGACGCCGGCGAGGTCATGCGTGCCGCGGTTGGAGACGTAAAGCTTCGTGCCGTCGCGGCTCGGATAGAGGCCGTGCGCGCCGACGCCGGTCGCGATGAAGCCGATTTCCTTGAACAATTCGCCGTCGACGAGGACGACGCCGTCCTTCAGGAGGTCCGCGACGAAGAACACCGACCCGTCCGGGGAGACGCGAATGTCCTGCGGCATGCCGCCGTGCGAGAGCGGTAAAATCCCTTCAAGGGCATGGTGAACGAGGTCGATTTTGGCGAGCGCGTTGTCGTATTCGCAGGTGAAGATCGCGTACGAGCCGTCGGCCGAGAAGTCGGCGTGGTTCACGCCGGGGCATTTCGGCAGTGCGATGTAGCCCTGCAGCGCCATGCTGTGCGGATCGCGGAACTCGAGCCGGCGCATCGCCTCGGCGACCACGATCGCCGACTTGCCGTCCGGGGTGAAGTACATGTTGTAGGAATCCGGCACGTCGATCGCTTTGCCGAGCTTGCCGGTCTTCGGGTCGATCGGCATCACGTCGGCGTGTCCGCCGCGATAGCTGTCGTCGCCCGAAACCCAAAGCGTTTGCAGATCCCACGAAGGCACGATGTGCTGCGGGCTCGGAATGGCCTTCAGGCTCTCGATCACCTTGAAGGTCTCGGGATCGATGACGTCGACCCTGCCGGTGATGAGGTTCGGCGAATAGACGCGGTAGAGGTGTCCGGCGACGGCGGGGCTGAACATGCCCGCGCCCGCTCCGGCGTAGACGTTCTTCGGATCGACCGGCGCGGGCATCGACATGTTGGCCGGCGGCAGATCGATCGGCTTCTCCGGCCCCAGCTGATAGGCTGCAAGCCGGATGAAGTCGGCATCCGTCCGGCCCTCTTCGACGACGCTGCGGCAGAAGGCGGCGCATTGCCCGGCGTCGCCGCACGCGGTCGGAATGGTCAAAGACTGCGCGCGCTCGATCTCCGAATCGGCACCGATGGCCGCCGAGAGGGCCAAAGCCGACGCGACAATCCATCCGCGCAAATGCATCGCACCGCCCCGCCCCCCGGCCTCTCGCTATATGCTCCGTTCACGATGACTGATCGATGAACGGGATCGGTTGGGGCGTTGAAAAACGCGCCATCGAATGCGTGTGTTCCGCTCGCGCCCTCGGCAATGGCGCTCGCGTCCCACATCGCCTATCTTTGCGGCATGACTCAGCCCCATCGCCCGGTCGGACCCGGCGACCACGTTTTTCTGGTCGACGGTTCGTCCTTCATATTCCGCGCCTATTATCAGTCGATCCGCCAGGATCAGAAGTACAACTACCGGACCGACCGCCTGCCGATCGGGGCGGTCCGGTTGTTCTCGACCAAACTCTTGCAGTTCGTGCGCGACGGCGCGGCCGGGATCAAGCCGACCCATCTGGCGATCATTTTCGACAAGTCGGAGGACTCGTTCCGCCGGGAGATGTATCCGCCCTACAAGAGCCACCGCCCCGATCCCCCCGCGGACCTCATCCCGCAATTCCCGTTGATGCGCGCAACCGTGCGCGCCTTCGGCATGATCCCGGTCGAGCAGGACCGCTACGAGGCCGACGATCTGATCGCGACCTATGCGCGCCAGGCGCGCGAACAGGGCGCGGACGTGCTGATCGTCTCGGCCGACAAGGACCTGATGCAGCTGATCGAGCCTGGGGTCGCGATGTACGACCCCGCCTCCGGCGAGCGCGAGGAGCGGCGCATCGGACCGGCCGAGGTGGTCGAGTATTTTGGCCTCGGCGCCGACAAGGTGGTCGACATCCAGGCGCTTGCCGGCAACTCGACCGACAACGTGCCCGGCGCGCCTGGCATTGGCGTCAAGACCGCGGCGCAACTCATCGGCGAATATGGCGACCTCGAGACGCTGCTCATGCGCGCCAATGAAATCAAGCAGCCGAAGCGGCGCGAGGCGCTGACCTTGCCGGAAAACGTCGAGCGCATCCGCATCTCCAAACGCCTCGTCACCCTCGTGCGCGACGCGTCGGTCGAGACGGCCCTCGAGGCGCTCGCGACGCCGAAGCTCGACGGCAAGGAACTGATCGCGTTCTTCAAAGCGATGGAGCTCACCACCATCACGCGCCGGGTTGCCGAAATCTGTGGGGTCGACGCGTCCTCGGTCGAGCCCGACCCGCGCTTCGTCGGGCAGGCCGGCTGGCGCGGCCGCGACGGCGAAGCGGCGCTCGCGCGCGAGCAGGAAAAGCAGGCTGCGCCGGAGGCGCCGGCCGAGGCGCCCGCTCCCCCCGCTCGCATAGCCGCGCTCGCCATCGCGACGCCGGCCGATCTCGTCGCGGCGCGCGCGATCGAGGCCAAGGCGCCGTTCGACGCGACAGCCTACAAGACGGTGCGGACCGCGGATGAGCTTCGCGTCTGGATCGAGCGCGCGCGCGAGGAGGGCCATGTCGCCTTCAAAGCCCTGTCCTCGTCGCCCGACCCGCTGCGATCCGATCTGATCGGCGTGTCGCTCGCCGTGCGGCCGGGAGAAGCCTGCTACGCGCCGATTGGCCATCGGACAGGCGCGGATGATCTCTTCGACGGAGACGGGCTTGTCGCGGACCAGTTCCGTGAAGAGGACGCGATCGCGCTTTTGCGACCGCTGATGGAGGCGACGGGGGTCCTCAAGATCGGACTGAACGTCAAGTTCGATGTGCAGGCCTTCGCGCGTCGCGGGGTCAGCGTCGCGCCGATCGACGACGCGATGCTGATTTCCTATGCGCTCGACGCCGGCGCCACCGGCGAGACGCACGACATGGATAGGCTGTCCGAGCGCATTCTGGGCCAGAAGCCGGCTGCGCTCGCCGATGTCGCAGGCGCCGGGCGCAACTTTGTCGGCTTCGCCCGCGTCCCGGTCGACAAGGCGACCGAATATGCGGCCGAGAAGGCGGACGTCGCCTTGCGCCTGTGGCGCGCACTGAAACCCCGCCTCGCCGCGGAAAAAGCGACGACGGTTTACGAGACGCTCGAGAGGCCGCTCGTGCCGGTGCTCGCGCGCATGGAGCGGCGCGGGATCGAGGTCGATCGCGACATGCTGTCGCGGCTTGCCGGCGATTTCGCGCAGGGCATGGCGCGGCTCGAGGACGAGATCACGAAAATCGTCGGCGCGCCGTTCAACCTCGGCTCGCCGAAGCAGCTCGGCGACATCCTGTTCGGGCAGATGGGTCTGCCCGGCGGCAAGCGAACGGCGACTGGCGCGTGGTCCACGTCGGCCAGCGTCCTGGACGATCTCGCCGCCGAGGGACATCCATTGCCGGCGCGGATTCTCGAGTGGCGCCAGATCTCGAAGCTCAAGTCGACCTACGCCGACGCGCTGCCCGGCTTCGTCAACCCCCATACCGGCCGCGTGCACACGGCCTATGCGCTTGCCGCGACGACGACCGGTCGCTTGTCATCATCGGAGCCGAACCTCCAGAACATTCCGGTGCGCACGGAAGAGGGGCGCAAGATTCGTCGCGCCTTCGTCGCGCCGCGCGGCCACAAGCTCCTGTCGGCCGACTACAGCCAGATCGAGCTTCGGCTCCTGGCTCATATCGCCGACATTCCGGCGCTGAAGAAGGCGTTCTCGGAGGGTCTCGACATTCACGCCATGACGGCTTCCGAAATGTTCGGGGTGCCGATCGAGGGCATGCCCGGTGAAATTCGCCGGCGCGCCAAGGCGATCAACTTCGGCATCATCTACGGCATTTCGGCCTTCGGCCTCGCCAATCAGCTCGGCATCCAGCGCGACGAGGCCGGCGCCTACATCCGAAAGTATTTCGAGCGCTTTCCCGGCATCCGCGACTACATGGACGCGACGAAGAAGACCGCGCATGCGAAGGGCTATGTCACGACGATCTTCGGCCGCAAGTGT
This sequence comes from uncultured Alphaproteobacteria bacterium, assembly GCA_963782255.1. Classification (GTDB taxonomy): domain Bacteria; phylum Pseudomonadota; class Alphaproteobacteria; order Rhizobiales; family Beijerinckiaceae; genus Roseiarcus. The sequence continues at coordinate 349,424 of CAWAIS010000002.1, forward strand.
CACTATCCGCGCATCAACGCCTCGAACGTGTCCGAGCGTGCGTTCAACGAGCGCGCCGCCATCAACGCCCCGATCCAGGGTTCGGCGGCCGACATCATACGCCGCGCGATGATCCGCATGGACGACGCTCTCGCGCGCGCGGGCCTGAGCGCGCGCATGCTGCTCACGGTGCACGACGAACTTGTGTTCGAGACGCCGAACGAGGAAATCGAGGCGACGCTCCCGGTCGTCAGAAAAGTGATGATCGAAGCGCCGGAGCCCGCGGTCAAATTGCATGTGCCGCTGCAGGTCGACGCGCGCGCCGCGCAGAACTGGGAAGAGGCGCATTAGTGTGAGCCGTCTCGGTTTCACCAACCGTCACTGCGAGCGAACCGAAGCGATCCAGGGGCCGCCGCCATGCAGGCGCTGGATTGCTTCGTCGCCTACGCTCCTCGCGCTGACGGCTTTCCCATGACCTCGATATCCGAGCGCTACCGAGCGCTCGTCCGCGACCACCGGCTTGAATACGACGCCGCCCAGGCCCGCCTTGCGGAAAAAGTGGACGCGCTCTGCCTCAGGTTGAACGGGTACAGGGCCGAGGGGAAGCCGAGCGCCTTCGCGCGCTTCATGGGGGTCCGGCCGGCCGAGCCGCCGCGCGGCTTATACGTTCACGGGTCGGTCGGCCGCGGCAAAACGATGCTCATGGACCTCTTCTTCGATGCGGTTGAAGTCGGCCCCAAGCGCCGCGTCCACTTTCATGGCTTCATGGCGGACGTGCACGCGCGCCTTCATGCGTGGCGGCAGGCGCGCAAGAAGGGCGAGGTTTCGGGCGAGGACCCGATCGCGCCCGTCGCGGCGGAGATGGCGAACGAGGCTTCGCTCATCTGCTTCGACGAATTCTCGGTGCGCGACATTGCCGATGCGATGATCCTGGGTCGGCTCTTCACGGCATTGCTCGGAGCGGGCGTCGTCGTTGTTGCGACCTCGAACGTCGCGCCTCACGACCTCTACAAGGACGGTCTCAACCGCGCGCTCTTCCTTCCCTTTATCGCGCTTCTCAAAGAACGCCTCGACATCGTCGAGCTCGATGCGCGGACAGACTACCGGCTGGAGAAGCTTGCGCGCGCGCCGGTCTATTACACGCCGCTCGGCCCGAAGGCGGACGCCGCGCTCGACGCCGCCTTCCTCGCGCTGACAGGTGAGGCTCGGGGCGAGCCGATGAGGATCGAGCTGCTCGGGCGTTTTCTCGACGCGCCGCAAGCCGTCGATGGCGCGGCGCGCTTCGATTTCGATGCGCTTTGCCGGCGTCCGCTCGGCTCGCCGGACTTTCTCGAAATCGCCGAGCGCTTCCACACGATCGTCCTGGACGGCATTCCTACGCTCGGCGCTACTGAGCGCAACGCCGCCAAGCGATTCATCATTCTCATCGACGCGCTCTACGACATGCGGGTGAAGCTGATCGCCTCGGCCGCGGCCGAGCCGGCCGCGCTTTATGCCGGAGCGGACGGAGCGGAGGCGTTCGAATTCGCGCGCACCGCATCGCGCCTGATCGAGATGCGCTCGGCGGACTATCTCGCGCTTCCGCACGGCCGCGAGGGATCGCGGTCAGGCGATCTCGGGGGCATCGCGGAGACCTGAATGGCGACCGCCGCGCCGGCCGAAACCAACGAAGCGCGCATCGTCGAGATTGCGCGTGCGCATGTGCGCAGGTTCGGCCACGCGCGCACGACCGTGGTCGGCGTCGCCGCGGACGCCGGCATGACTCACGCCAACGTCTATCGTTACTTCTCTTCGAAGACTGCGCTCCTCGACGAAGTCGTGGCGAGCGGCTTAAGGCCGCTCGAAGCGCGCCTGCGCGAGGCGGCCGATGGGGCCGATCCGGCGCATGACAAGCTCGAGCGCATGCTGATGGCGATCCATCGCGACTATCGCGCCAAGCTCGACGAGGATCCGGCCCTGTTCGATCTTTTGGTCGCGGCCCTGACCAAGAATCGATCGAGCGCGCGCAAACATCGCGCGCGGGTGCAATCGGAAATCCAGCGCGTGCTGGAAGAGGGCGTCGCCTCCGGCGCTTTCGCGATGACCGACCGGCGGCGCGCGATGTCGCTCATATTCGACGCGGCGCATCGCTTCATTCACCCGGTCGCCCTGGGACTCGACAAAGACGCCGCCGCCGCATCGGTCGCGGCGCGATTCGAGGCGGTGCTGGCGATGACGCTGAGGGCCTTGAGGATGGGGAGGGCATGAGGGGGCGTCCGGAAGGACACGCGTCTTTCGACGGGCTGCGAACGCGGCGACAGCGTTGGCCTTGCCGCCCCCACCCGCCCGCTACGCCAGCCTCGCATATCCCGCCGCCTCCGCCTCGCGCTCTATGTCGATGACCCGCTCGTAGTCGGCGCGCGTCAAGACGCACGCGCCCTCGAGGCCGAGCGCGGCGCGCGCTCCCGCAAGGCCAGGATCGGAGAGCGCGGCGAACAGCGCCGCCCGCACCGCCGCGATCGTCGACACGGGGAGCCTGGCGCTGGCGATGAAGGGCAGGCCGGGCGAGAGCGGGCTCTTGGCGACGATAGCGACGCGGGCGGCGAGATCGGGCTTTGCGCGCGCAATCAGGCCGAAACTGACGCAGTCGATCGCTGCGAGGTCGGCCTTTCCGGCTGCGACAGCATCCAGGCTTGCGTGATGCGAACCCGTCACGATGACCGATGCGAAGAAGGTCGCATCCCCCGCGACGGGCGCGATCGCCGCGCGGAACAAATTCATTCCCGTATTGCTTAGCGGCGAGTTGATCGCGGCGACGGCCCCGCGAAACGCCGCAAGGTCGTGGCGCGGGTCACGCGATCTCGAGACGATGAAGCTGCGGTGGTCGGGCCCGTCGCATCCCGGACATGCATATTCCGGCGTCGCGATCAGGACGACGTCGTCGCGCAGGCCCTTCACGTAAGGGTAGCCGCAGGTCTGGCCGAAAAGCAGGTCCGGATTTCGCCATTGCGCCTCGATATCCCCTCCGCGCGTGAGATGCGCCGGCGCTTCGATCCCTGCGGCGCGAAGACGTCCGGCCATTGCGGCCCAGAACTCGTCGTTCGCTTTCGCCACGTCGGGAGAGTCGTACATTGGCAAGGCCGCAATCGGCGTGGCGGCCGTCATGCGGCGTTACGACTCCAGTCGGGATGAACCGGGGCGTCGTGCGGCCTGAGGAGATAGCGGCGCGCGACGTCGAAGTAGGAATTGTAAACGAGCCCGCCATTGCGCTCGATCAGCGCCACGCGGTTGAGACGATAGAAGGTCGGAATCCGATACCAAGGCAGCCCGCCGCGCAGGTGGTGCGCGACGTGCAGATTGTTGAACAGGAACAGCGGACCCAGAATTTGGGCGTTTTCGACGATCGCGGTGCGTTCTTTCGGATCTGCGGCCGCTCGGTGCTCGGCGAACGAGCGCACCATCGCCAAACTCATCCCCGGATATACGAAGCACGCGACATAGAGCCAGAGCGGCATGCCGCAGACCCCCATGACCCAGATGAGGACCGGCGCGCACTCGGCGAAGTGCCAGGCGAGCGTCGTGCGGGCCCCGGGCTTCCCGCGCCTGGCGTCGCGCAGCATTCCGCCGACGGCGCCAGCGATCATCAGCGCCGGCCCGAGAACGATGCGGCCGAGCAGGGTCGATTGCATCCATGCCAGCGCCCTGCCGGACGGCCCGAGGTCATTCCAGCCGGCCCTGGTCCAGTAGTAGCTCTCCGGGTCCTCGAACGGGTCGGTCAGGTTCTGGTCCTGATGATGGCGGAGATGGGTCGAACGATAGATCGAGAAGGGCAGCCAGAGCGAGAGCGGCCACACGCCGATCGCCTCGTTGACGAGGCGGCGCGGCGTCGGATGTCCATGAATGATCTCGTGCTGCAGGTTCATTTGCCAGGCGACGATCCACGCGCCAAGTCCGGTCAGCGCCCACCATGGCAACGCGTTCCAGAAGAAAGTCGCCCCGAACCACAGACCATAAATGACGACGGCCAACGCGATTGTCGGCCATTCGATCCGCCGCTCAAGCGGCGGAAGCTCCACGATATCCACCTCAATTCTCCCCGCATTCGGGGAGACCGTCCACCCAATCAGACCCGAATCAGCCTTACAAGACCATGGTTTGCGAGAATTGACAATGCGGCAAAAAGGCGCCTGTCGAGAATATTTTCTTTCCGCAGAGTTTAATTTTGCGTGATCTGTGCGCCACGGGCCTCTCCGCTTGCCGCGCCGAGCGCACCGGGTTCGAGTTCGCAATAGAGCAGCCGCTCGGGATCGACGGGCCCGGGAAGGTTGATCCGGCCTGCCGGAACCCGCTTGAATCCCATGCGCGCGTAATAAGGCTCGTCGCCAACGAGGATGATGAGCTTCCAACCCGCCTTCTTCGCCGCCTCGAGCGAGCATGTCACCAGCGTTTCGCCGATGCCCTGGCTGCGGAACACGGGCTCGACGATGAGCGGCCCGAGCAGAAGCGCTGGCGCTTCGCCAATGACGATCGGCGTCATGGAGTTGGCGCCGACCAGCAAGGTGCCGACCCGGGCGACGAAACTCAACGAGGGGTCGGGATCGGCCCGCTCGCGGACGCGGTATGCGGTGCGCACGAAGCGGCCTGGGCCGAACACGCGTTCGTTGAGCCGCTGGATCTGTTCGGCGTCGTCGGGCGTTTCGGGTTCGAGGACGAGCGGAAGGTCGGACATCGCGTCCGCATTAGCACGAGACTCATCGGACCGGGAGCGGTTCAGCCGCCCATGAAATCGGGCTCGCGCCAGGCGCGCTCGAACGGCAGCCGCCACGAATGGGGCGCGACGAGCTGATAGATCGACTGCGGCCCCCACGAGCCGGGAGCGTAGATCCGGACCGGCGGCGGATTGTCCAGGAGCCGGGTCGAGATGTCCCACAGCCGTTCGATGCCGTCCGCCGTGCAGAAGAGGGTGTGGTCGCCGCGCATGGCGTCGAGGATCAGGCGCTCGTAGGCCTCCAATACGTCCGTGTCGTGCATGGCGAACTGCAGGCTCTGCTTCGACAGCCGCATACCCGGACCCGGCTTCTTGCCGTAGAACGACAGCGAAACTTTGGCTTGGTCGGCGAGATCGAAGGTCAGGTGATCCGGGCCTTGCAAGCCGATGCCCGAGTCCTCGGGGAACATGCTGCGCGGCGGCTCGCGGAAGGCGATCGAAATGATGCGCTGGCCTTCGGCCATGCGCTTTCCCGTGCGCAAGTAGAAGGGCACGCCCGCCCAGCGCCAATTGTCGATCTCGCATTTGAGCGCGATAAAGGTTTCGGTGTCGGATTCCGGATCGACGCCCTTCTCCTTCCGATAGCCGATGTACTGGCCGCGCACGACGTGGGCCGGGTCGACCGAAGACAGCGAACGGAACACCTTGTTCTTTTCCTCGCTGATTGGCCCCGGCGCGAGCGACGTCGGCGGCTCCATCGCCATGAAAGCGAGAATCTGGAAGAGGTGGGTGACGACCATATCGCGATAGGCGCCGGTCTGTTCGTAAAAGGCGACGCGACTGCCGATGTCCAGCGTTTCCGGCACGTCGATCTGGACGTGGTCGATGAAATTGCGGCCCCAGATCGGTTCGAACAGTCCGTTGGCGAACCGGAAAGCCAGAATGTTCTGCGCTGGCTCCTTGCCGAGGAAATGATCGATGCGGAAGATCTGATCCTCGGAAAAGACCTTGTGCAACTCGGCATTGAGCGCGATCGCGCTTTCAAGATCCGTGCCGAACGGCTTCTCCATGATCACGCGCGAGCCTTCCGCGAGCCCGGCTTCGTCGAGCATGTGGACGGCTGATAGCGCGGCGCTCGGCGGCACGCTGAGGTAATGGACGATCCTGCAGTCGCCGCCAAGAGCCTGCACCGCGTTTTCGACGGCGGCTTTCAACGCGCCCGGACCGGCCGACAGCGGCACATAATCGAGCGCCGCCTGGAAGGTTGGCCACGCTCCATCGCCTTTGCGTTCGTGATGCCGCTCGATCGCCTTGCGCGCGAGATCGCGGAAGGATTCCGCGTCTAATTTTTCGAGAGACACGCCGATGATCCTGCATTTTGGAATGAAGCCGGCGGAGGCGAGATGAAACAGGCCTGGCAGCAGCTTGCGCTGCGACAGGTCGCCTGTCGCGCCGAACAGCACGACGACCTGCGGTAGTTTGGGACCGACCCCGGCTGGGTTCCTCAGCATGGCGATTCTCCGATCCGCTCGCGCATTCGCGTCAACACCTTAGCGTGCATTAGCACGACAGTCTTGCGACAGAAGATTCGATGCCGGACGGGAGCGAAGCTTCTCTCATCGCCGAGTCATCGTCTCAGCCGCAGACTCGCCCAGCCTTCGAGGTCGATCCGTTCAGCCAGAAAGAAGCCCTGCGCTCGCCACGACGCCAGTACGCCCGGGACATCCGCAAGAAGCAGGCCGGAGACGATCGCCTCCCCTTGCGGGCTGGCGATCGCGGCGAGCGAAGGCGCGAGCAGCCTCAGGGGCCCAGCGAGAATGTTGGCGAACATGAGGTCGTACGGCCCGCCCTCGCGTAAGCGCCGGTTCTCGACGCCGCTCGCGACGACCGCCTTGCAATGAATGGCCACGCCGTTGAGGCCCGCGTTGGCGTTGGCGACCTCGACCGCCACCGGATCGATGTCGCCGAGCCAGACCTTTTGGCGCAACGCCTTGGCCGCAGCGATGGCGAGCACGCCCGCGCCGCAGCCGACGTCGAGCACGCGCTTTGGCCGGCGGCGCTTCAGGAGCCGGTCGAAATGGAGCAGGCAGCCGCGCGTCGTGCCGTGATGGCCGGTTCCGAAGGCGAGGCCGGCCTCGATCTCGACGCCGACGTCGTTCGCCCCGACCTTCGCGCGGTCATGCGCGCCATGGACAAGAAACCGCCCGGCGCGCACGGGCGCGAGGCCTGCCAGCGCATTGGCGACCCAGTCCTGCTTTTCCGTGAGCCCGAAGGTTGCGGCTCGCGCGGTCTCATCGTCGGCGGCGACGGCGATGAGGGCGCGGATGTCGTCCTCGTCGGGCTCGAAGCCGAAATAGGCCTCCATGAGCCAGGCCTTGCCGCCGCCGGGCCAGAGGTCGCCGGTTTCGAACGCGGTGGATGCGATCTCGCCCGGCTCGAAGCTCTCGGCGATGAGATCGGCGACCGCGCGCGCCCGGCGCTCGTCGGTCGTGAGCGTCAGGCGGTGGGTGGCGTTGTTGGGCGGCAGGCCTTCGAGCATGGGCTTTCCCTAATCCCGTTCACGGGAGAAGGCGGCGCGCGCAGCGCGACGGATGAGGGTAGCGGGAGAAGGGCCCGCCAGCCTCCGCCGCCGTCGTCACGGAACCCGGTTCTGAGCAGCCGCCGTCTCGAAAAACGAGGCGCTGAGCTTCGGCGTCCGCTTCAAGGTCGCATAATCGACGCGGACCAATCCGAACCGCAATCCGTAGCCGCTCGCCCATTCGAAATTATCCATGAGACTCCAATGGAAATAGCCGCGCACCGGAACGCCTTCCGACGTCGCGCGCCGAAGCTGGGTCAGCGAGTTTCTGAGGTACATGATCCGGTCCACGTCATGGGCGGCGCCGTCGGCGGCGGGCTCATCAGCCGCCGCGCATCCGTTCTCGGTGATGTAGATGTCGCTCACGTTCCAGAGCTTCACGAGGTGGCGGGGACCCCAGTAAAGCGCCTCCGGCCCGATGAAACTCCAGGGCGCGGCCATGCGGGGGTGGGACTTGGCGAAGGCGAGCTGCTCATAGCCCGGGGCCGCGTCGATCGCGCGCGCGTATTTCGGGACGTAGACGTTGATCCCCACGAAATCGAGCGGGCTATTGATGATCTTCAGATCCTCGGCGTCGTATCTGGGGGCGTTCGCGCCCGCCGACAACAGGAAGGCGTCGGTGTAGCGGCCTTCCAGGATCACGGTCAGGTACGCCGCATTGGCCTCGCGGGTGTAGCGTTCAGCGGCCTCGATATGCTGCGGCGTTTCGACGATCGGGACCCCCACGGCGAGGTTCTCCGCGAGCCCGATCCGGGTTCCCGGCGCGGCCTTGGCCCTGATTGCCTGCACGGCGAGGCCGTGGGCGAGGACCGCATTGTGCCGGACCTGATTGAGCCGCGCCGGCGGAAGTCTGAGGCCGGGCGCGAAGCGGCCATCGCCGTAGCCCGATTCCACGAACACGCTGAATTCGTTGATGGTGAAGAAAGTCCGCACCCGGTCGCTCAGCCTCTCGGCCACATATCCGGCGTAATCGGCAAACGCGCGGGCGGTGTCGCTAGACTCCCAGCCGCCCCACCGATCCTGCAGGACCTGCGGCAGATCCCAATGATAAAGCGTTGCGAAAGGCGCGATTCCGTTGGCGAGCAGTTCGTCGACCAGGCGGCTGTAGAAATCGAGGCCCTTCGGATTTGAAGCGCCTGCGCCGTCCGGAAAGATGCGCGGCCAGGAGAGGGAGAAGCGATAGGCATTCGCCCCGAGCGCCTTCATCAGCCGGACGTCTTCCTTGTAGAGGTGGTAGTGATCGACGGCCACGTCGCCGGTGTCGCCGTTGTCGATCTTTCCGGGCGTATGCGCGAACCGATCCCAGATCGACTCGCCCTTGCCGTCCTCGTCCCACGCGCCCTCGATCTGGTACGAGGCGGTCGCCGTCCCCCACAGGAAGCCTTCCGGGAAAGCCTGCGCCGACGGCCCGCCGCTTGCCTGGTTCTCGCGCTCCGGGGGCGTCCCCGCACTGCGTTGCGTCGGGTCTTGGGTCATCGCTTCCTCCGAGGAGCGCCTGCGCGGCGTCGCATTGCGCCAGCGAAAGCTTGAGCAGGGGCGTGGGCTTTACCACGCCGGCGTTGTTGACCACGAGGTCAAGCTTTCCGAAATGCGGTCGGGGCTGTTCGATGTCGGCGATCACCACTCGGTCTGCCGCACCGCCGAGCGGATCGCGGCGAACGTCGGCCGGCTTCGCTCAACGAACGCGCGGTCGCTTCGAGGGCGTCCCGATCGAGACGCCCGACTAGAAACAGGCTCGCGCCTTCACGCGCGAAGGCGTGCGCGACGCTCCGCCCGATCCCGCGGCTGGCCCCCGTAACGAGTGCGGTTTTTCCTTCGAGCTTCCCCATTGCTTTCACGTCCCAATTGGGGTGAAATGGCAACTCCGCAAGCGCGAATAGGGCATCCTTCGCGTGCATTCCAACGCAAAGGGGAGGCCTCGGGGCTTCGCCGGGATCGCGCCATCACCCCCGGCCAGCCTCATGGAAAAAGTCGTACACGACCTTGGCCGTCGCGGCGTTCAAGCCCGGCGTCTTTTCTAGGTCGGCGAGGCCGGCCCGGGCGACAGCCTTGGCGGAGCCGAAGGCGTGCAGGAGCGCGCGCTTGCGCGCGGGGCCGATGCCTGGAATTTCGTCGAGCGGGTTCTTGACGAACTCTCTCTTGCGCCGGGCGCGGTGCGCGCCGATGGCGAAGCGATGGGCCTCGTCGCGCAGGCGCTGGACGAAGAAGAACGCGGGGTCGCGGGGCGACAGCTTGAAGGGTTCGCGGCCCTCGACGAAAAAGGTCTCACGCCCCGCGTCGCGGTCTGGGCCCTTGGCGATCGAGGCAAGCGCCACGCCCTCGACCCCAAGCGCGGCCATGACCTCGCGCGCGGCCTCGAACTGCCCGCGGCCGCCGTCGATGATGACGAGGTCGGGCGTGTCCGGGAAGGAGCTTGGCGCCGCCGTCTCGCCATGCCGCATGAGCCGCGCGAACCGGCGCGTCAACACCTCGCGCATCATCGCATAATCGTCGCCCGGCGTGAGGTCGGCGCTCTTGATATTGAAGGTGCGGTACTGGTTCTTGACGAAGCCCTCCGGCCCGGCGACGACCATCGCTCCGATCGCGTTCGTTCCCATGATGTGCGAGTTATCGTAAATCTCTACGCGACGGAGCGGACGGTCGACGCCGAAGGCGGCGCCAAGCGCGGCGAGCAGCTTCTCCTGGCTGGACGTCTCCGCAAGCTTCCGTGACAGCGCCTCGCGCGCGTTGCGCAGCGCGGCCTCGACCAGCTCCTTCTTTTCGCCGCGCCGCGGAACGCCGATCGCAATGCGATGTCCGACGCGCGCGCTCAGGACCTCGCATAAGGTCTCGGCGCTCGGTACGGGGTGGCTAAGGAGCACGAGCCGTGGCGCGGGCCGGTCGAGGTAGAACTGCGCCAGAAACGCGTCGAGCACTTCCTCCGGTCCCAGCGCGCGATCGGCGCGCGGAAAATAGGCGCGGTTGCCCCAGTTCTGGTAGGTGCGGAAGAAGAACACCTCGACGCAGAATTGCCCCGCCTGTTCAGCGATCGCGAACACGTCCGCCTCAGGGATCGAGCGCGGATTGACGTTCTGCTCCCCTTGAATCGCTGAGAGTGCGCTGATGCGATCGCGCAATCGCGCCGCCTTCTCGAATGCGAGCGCCGCCGAGGCCTCGGTCATCTCGGCCGCGAGCCGTTGGCGGATTGCCCGGCTCCGCCCGGACAGGAAGTCGCGCGCCTGGTCGACGAGCCCGGCGTAATCGTCGAGCGCGATCTCCCCGGTGCAGGGGCCCGAGCAGCGCTTGATCTGGTAGAGGAGACAGGGCCGCGTGCGGTTCTCGTAATAGCTGTCCGAGCAAGTGCGCAGGAGGAACGCCCGCTGCAGGGCGTTCATCGTGCGAAACACGGCCCCTGCGCTGGCGAACGGCCCGAAATAGTCGCCCTTCAGCGTGCGCGCGCCGCGATGCTTCACGAGCCGCGCCGCGGGGTGGCCCGTGCAGATGAGAATGTAGGGAAAGCTTTTGTCGTCGCGCAGAAAGACGTTGTAGCGCGGCCTGAGCTGTTTGATCAGATTGGCCTCGAGCAGGAGCGCCTCGGCCTCGGTCTCGGTCGTGACGAAGACCATTGAGCGGGTCTGCGCGACCATGCGCGCGATGCGCGACGGCTGGCGCTCCGGGGTCATGTAGGCCGCGATCCGCTTCTTGATCGAGTGCGCCTTGCCGACATAGAGCACTTCGCCCTCGCCGCCGATCATTCGATAGACGCCTGGCCCCAAGGGCGCATGGCGCCAGAACGCCCTGATCGCTTCTGCGCCGCGGGCAAGGCTTCCGGGCTCCGCCGGCGTCTCGTCGAGACTGATGTCGAGGGGGGTCGCATCGGGCCTAAGCTCGCGCTCAAGCGCAGCCTCCGCCCTAGCCTCCGAATTGGGCGCTTCCCCCGGAGGATAGCTTTTAGTCGCGCCGGTCATCGCGCTTATCTAGGCTCGGCGCGCGGCGTTGGGAATAGCGCAACCCCCGTCTTCGCTCCTGCTCCGGACTGGACCTCGGCCCGGAATGGGGCTAGCAGTTTCCGCCTGTTAAGGTTCCGTTAACGATCTTCTGCGGCGCGGGGACACGGGCAGGGGGCGGGGAGTTCGAGCGTGAGGTTGCATCTCGAGCGCGCGTCCGCTCCGCGCAAGGCAATCGCGTCGTGTCTCATCGCGTTCGTGGCGGCGTCCACGCTCTGCGGCTGCGTGGAAACCGCCGGCGAAATCGCGCCGGGCGCCGACCATGCGCAGTTCGTGAGGCGCGAGGACGCAAGCATGGCCGGCGCCACGATGGCCATCATATCGGTCGAGGGCGCGCCTCAGGAGCTCATGGACCACTTCAACCAGAGCCTCGATCAGGCGGCCGCCCAGCGCCAGATCGCGGTCGCTCCGCCGATCTCGGCTCACTATCTCGTGCGCGGCTATCTCAGCGCCTCGCTCGTCCAGGACGGCGCCTCCGTCGACTTCGTCTGGGACGTCTTCACGCCGGACAAGCAGCGCGCGCAGCGGCTGACCGACACCATCACCGTGCGCGGCTCGGGAGACGACCCCTGGGCGATGGTCAACGAGGCGGCGCTCGACAGCATCGCTGGCAAATGCGCCGACGATCTCGCGGCCTATCTTTCGAACACGCCGGAAGCCGCGCCACAGGCCGCGCTCAGCTATGCGCAGTGACCCAATGATTTGGCTGTGGAAAGGCTAGCGGGCCGCAGCCTCTGTCTTCCGGTTGTCATGTTGTTTGCGCGCGCAAGCGCTGCTATGACCCGCTGCGCCGGTTTTGCGCGCCGCACAAAGCGCCTTCGGAGATTTTTCCTTGCTCGGCAAGATGAAGGTTTTGGCCGGCAACTCCAACCGTCCGATCGCCGAAGCGATCGCGGCCTACCTCGGCGAACCGCTGACCGGCTGCCACGTCCGCCGGTTCGCCGACCTCGAAATCTTCGTCGAAATTCTCGAGAACGTGCGCGGTCGCGACACCTTCATCATCCAGTCGACATCCTATCCCGCGAACGACAATCTGATGGAGCTGCTCATCATGATCGACGCGCTGCGGCGCGCCTCCGCGCATCGCATCACGGCGGTTATCCCCTATTTCGGCTACGCCCGTCAGGACCGCAAGCCCGGCCCCCGCTCGCCGATCTCGGCCAAACTCGTCGCCAATCTGATCACCCGCGCCGGCGCCGACCGCGTGCTGACCGTCGATTTGCACGCTGGCCAGATCCAGGGCTTTTTCGACATCCCGACCGACAACCTGTTCGCGGCCCCGACCATGGTGCGCGACATCCAGTCGCGCGGCGACGGCGGCAAGAACGTCATGGTCGTCTCGCCCGACGTCGGCGGCGTCGTGCGCGCCCGCGCGCTGGCCAAGCGCCTCGACGCTCCGCTCGCCATCGTCGACAAACGGCGTGAGCGCGCAGGCGAATCGGAGGTGATGAACATCATCGGCGACGTCGCCGGGCGCCGGTGCATGCTGGTCGACGACATCGTCGATTCGGGCGGCACGCTCTGCAACGCCGCCGATGCGCTTTTGGACGCAGGCGCGGCCAGCGTATCCGCCTACATCACCCACGGCGTGCTGTCGGGCGGGGCGGTCGCGCGCATCGCCGCTTCGAAGCTTTCGGAACTGGTGCTGACCGACACGATCGCGCCGACCGAGGCGGTTCGCGTCGCCCGCAACATCCGGGTCATCTCGATCGCGCCGCTGATCGGTGAGGCGATCGCCCGGATCGCCAAGGAAGAAAGCGTATCGTCGCTTTTCAACTGACAGGCGCGGCTGCCGCGCTCCGACATTTTCCCGCGTCAGCTTGCCCTCGCGAAATCCCCCGCATAGTGTCGCTCTTGTCGTTGGCAAGCGGTCGAACCCGAGCTGGCGTCGATGCTTCGCGACAATGTCCTGATCGGCGGCGCGAATGCTTGACAGCCTTGCCGCGGTTGGACTTATCTTGACCAATTGGTCAATTACTTGAGGTACGGGCGCGCGCCGAGCGTCGGCTCTCGCCATCATCGGGAGGTCAAGAATGCTCGGTCGCAAAACGTCCACTCTGCTGACGACAGCCCTATTCGGCGGCGCCCTCTTCGCCTCCGCCGCGGCCTGTGCGGCCGAAGTCAAGCCGGCTGTCGTCTATGACCTCGGCGGCAAATTCGACAAATCGTTCAACGAAGGCGTCTTCAACGGCGCGACGAAGTTCAAGAAGGATTTTGGCATCGACTTCCGTGACCTCGAGATCCAGAACGAGGCGCAGCGCGAGCAGGTCCTGCGCAAATTCGCCAAGGACGGGTACAGCCCGATCATCATGCCCGGGTTCGCCTGGGCGACCGCGCTCGGCAAGGTCGCCGATGAATACCCCAACACCAAGTTCGGCATTATTGACGCGGTCGTCAACAAGCCCAACGTGCAGTCGATGGTGTTCAAGGCCGAAGAGGGTTCGTTCCTGGTCGGTGTGATCGCGGCCAAAACCTCGAAGACCGGCAAGGTTGGCTTCGTCGGCGGCATGGATATTCCGCTCATCTCGGCGTTCGAATGCGGCTATGCCCAGGGGGTCAAATACGCCTCCGACGGCAAGGACGAAGTGATCGCCAACATGACCGGCACCACACCCGCGGCGTGGAACGATCCGGTCAAGGGCGGCGAACTCGCCAAGTCGCAGATCGACCGCGGCGCCGACATCGTCTACGCCGCCGCCGGCGCGACCGGCCAGGGCGTCCTGAAAGCCGCCGCCGACGCCGATAAGTTCGGCATCGGCGTCGACTCGGACCAGGACAATCTGTTCCCGGGCAAAGTGCTGACCTCGATGCTCAAGCACGTCGACGTCGCCACCTACGATTCGTTCAAGGCGGCCAAGGACGGCACGTGGAAAGCGGGCGTGGAAGTCTTCGGCCTCAAGAATGGCGGCGTCGGCTACGCCGAGGACCAGTGGAACAAGGCGATCCTCTCAGCGGAGGCCAAGAAGGCCGCCGACGCCGCCAAGGCCGAAATCATCTCCGGCAAGATCCAGGTCCACGACTATATGACCGACAACAAGTGCCCGATGTGAAAGGCGCTCCCCGCGCCCTTCGCTGAGCAGGGGGTGATGGCCGGGCTTCGCCCGTCTGAGGCGGGCGTCCGTCCGGACGCATGGCCCGCCACTTGCTTGCGACTCTCCGTCGGGGCGCCAAGCCAAACCAAATCGAATCCAAGCCAAACCAAGCCAGACCAAATCAAACCAAGGAATTAACCTTGTATTTCCCTGTATTTCCTTTGGCGAATCGGGACTTTTCAATGCGTTACGGGCGACTCCGCTGAAAAAATTTCTCTCCTCGCCGTTCTCGACGCCGTCGGCCCGTCTCGCCGAGACATTTGAGTTTGGCGACCAGGAGAAGGTAGCACGATTTCCGATTTTCAAAAATAAAATCATGGCGCCAATCGCGTTTTCTGTGGCGCCGTCCCTTTTTATCGTGACGGCCGGGCTCGTTCGGGCCCCAGTCTCAAGGATCGGCAGGTGACGAATATGGCCGGCAAAGCCCCTCCCGCCATCGAACTCATCGGCATCAACAAGAGCTTCGGCCCGGTCCACGCCAACAACAACGTCAACCTTATCGTCGAGCGTGGCGTCATCCATGGGATCGTCGGAGAGAACGGGGCCGGCAAATCGACGTTGATGTCGATCCTATACGGTTTTTACGAAGCCAACTCGGGCGAAATTCGCGTCAACGGCAAACTGGTCCGGATCCGATCCCCGCGCGAGGCGATTGCTCACGGCATCGGCATGGTGCATCAGCATTTCATGCTCGTGCCCCCGTTGACGGTGCTCGAGAACGTGATGCTCGGCGCCGAGGGCGGACCGCTGCTCGCCCGCGGCGCGAGCGCGATCCGCAAGCGTCTCGCGGGGCTTGGCAAGGAATACGGGCTCGAAGTCGATCCCGACGCGACCGTCGGCGAGCTGTCGGTCGGCCTGCAGCAGCGCGTCGAGATTTTGAAGGCGCTGGTGCGAGGGGCGGAAATCCTTGTGCTGGACGAACCGACGGCGGTTCTCACTCCTGCCGAAGCGGACCAGCTTTTCGAAATGCTGCGCGTGCTGAAGGGCGAGCGCAAGACCATCATCTTCATCACCCACAAACTGCGCGAGATCATGAGCCTCACGGACCGCGTCTCGGTGATGCGGCGCGGCGAGATGGTGGCGACCTTCGACACCGCTGACACGTCTCCGCCGGAGCTCGCCGACGCGATGGTCGGCCGCAAGGTGATCCTCAAGATCGACAAGGGCCCCGCGCATCCAGGGAAAGTCGCGCTCGAAGTGCGGGACCTTGTCGTGCGCGACGACCGCGGGGTCGTGCGCGTGGACGGCGTTTCGTTCGCGCTTCGGGAGGGCGAAATTCTCGGCGTCGCGGGCGTCGCCGGCAACGGCCAGTCGGAGCTCCTCGAGGCGCTCGCCGGCATTCGCCCCCTGAGCGGCGGCGAGATCCTCGTCGATGGGGAGCCGCTTCCGCTGGTTGAACGCAACCCGCACGATGAACGCCTCATGGGGGTCGGCCATGTGCCCGAAGACCGGCACAGGGTCGGGCTCGTCATGCCGTTCGAGGCGTGCGAGAGCGCGATGCTGGGCTTTCACTTCGAGCCCGTCTACGGCAAGGGCGTCTTCTACGACCGCAAGGCGATCATCGCCGACGCCGACAAAAAGATGGAGGCCTTCGACGTGCGGCCCCGCGCCCCTCTCCTCAAGACAGCGAACTTCTCGGGCGGCAATCAGCAGAAGCTCGTGCTTGCGCGCGAAATCGAGCGCAACCCGAAAATCCTGCTGGTCGGCCAGCCGACGCGCGGCGTCGACATCGGCGCGATCGAGTTCATCCATAAGCGCGTCGTCGCGCAGCGCGACGCGGGCAAGGCGGTCCTGCTCGTCTCGGTCGAGCTGGACGAGATTTTTGCGCTCTCCGACCGCATCATCGTCTTCTGCGGGGGCCGCATCACCGGCGAACGAAGGCCGGAAGAGACCAACGCCCAGGACCTCGGCCTCCTGATGGCCGGCGTCAACGAGCGCGCCGCATGAGCGCCTGGCGCCGAGCCCGTCTCTGCCCCTGCGACCCTCATCATGAGGAACTCGCAGAGCGAGCGTCTCGAAGGATGAGTTCATTAGCGGCCAGCGAGGCGTCCTTCGAGGCCCGGCGCCTTCGGCGCCGGGCGCCTCAGGACGAGGACAGAGGGGACCCCTTCCTCCGGAGGCGCGCGGCATGAGCGCCCCCTTAAAGCCCCTCCCCGCCTGGGCCGACGTCGCGCTGATCCCGCTCGTCAACGTCGCCGCCGCCTTCGTCATCTCAGGCTTCGTCGTCTTGGCGATCGGCGAGAATCCGCTGGAGTCGGTCAAGATCCTGATCGCCGGCGCCCTGGGCGATCTCGAGGGCATCGGTTTCACGCTCTACTATGCGACGAGCTTCATCTTCACAGGCCTTGCGGTCGCAATTTGTTTTCATGCGGGCCTCTTCAACATCGGGGTCGAAGGTCAGGCCTATATCGCGGGGCTCGGGGCGGCGCTCGCCGCGCTTCACCTGGGATTCCTGCCGGGCTATTCGCTGGCCCTCGCTGCGATAATCGCGGCCGCGCTGTTCGGCGCGGCGTTCGCGGCGATCCCAGGCTATTTGCAAGCCTACCGCGACAGCCACATCGTCATCACGACGATCATGTTCAACTACATCGCTTCCGCCATCATGGGCTATCTGCTCGTCGACGTGCTGCGCGTTCCCGGGCAGATGAACGCCGAGACGCTGCCGTTTCCCGCAGGCGGCCGGGTGCCCCAGGTCCATGAGATCATGGCCACGTTCGGCGTCCATTGGCCGGTGACGCCGTTCAACCTGTCGTTTCTGCTCGCGCTGATCGCCGCGCTCGCCGTCTGGCTCGTGATCTGGCGCACCCGTCTCGGTTACGAGATCCGCACGGTCGGCGCCAATCCGACCGCGGCGATCTACGGCGGTATTTCCCCGGCTCGCGTCACGATCGTGACGACGCTGCTCTCCGGCGCGCTCGCAGGCGGCATGGCGGTCAATGTCATCCTCGGCGAAGAGCATCGCCTCATTCTCGAATACACCGCCGGCTTCGGCTTCGTCGGAATTGCGGTCGCGCTGATGGGCCGCGCGCATCCGGTGGGCATCATTCTCGCGGCAATCCTGTTCGGCGTGCTTTATCAGGGCGGCGCGGAGCTCGCGTTCGAGGAGCCGAAGATCAGCCGCGACATGATCGTCGTCATCCAGGGCCTTGTCGTGCTGTTCGCCGGCGCGCTCGAACACATGTTCCGCCGCCCCGTCGCGACGCTGCTTGCGCGGCGCACGGCGCAGCCGCCGATCTGAAGGGCGCGCATGGACTGGTTCGACGCTTTCATCGTCGTCTTCGCCTCGGGG
The DNA here is from genome assembly GCA_963782255.1 of uncultured Alphaproteobacteria bacterium. GTDB lineage: Bacteria > Pseudomonadota > Alphaproteobacteria > Rhizobiales > Beijerinckiaceae > Roseiarcus. Next base: position 367,035 of record CAWAIS010000002.1, read on the forward strand.
ATACGGCTCGCCGTTCCGCTCATCCTCGGCTGCCTCGCGGGGCTCTGGTCGGAGCGCTCGGGGGTCGTCGACATCGGCCTCGAAGGCAAGATGCTGGTCGGCGCGTTCGCCTCCGCTGCGGGCGCGACCTTCACCGGCAGCGTCTGGGCCGGCCTTGCGCTCGGCCTCGCCGCGACCGTCGTCGTCTCGCTCATCCACGGCTACGCCTCGATCGACCAGCGCGCCAACCAGATCGTCTCCGGCACAGCAATCAACATGGTCGCCGACGGCCTGACCGCGCTCATCGGCAACGCCATCTGGTCGCAGGGCGGCCGCACTCCCGAGCTGCCCAACAGCGCCCAGTTCCGCGCAATCGAGTGGCCGTTCGCCCACGAGATCGGCAGGATTCCGATCCTCGGTCCGATCTACGAGCGCCTCATCTCGGGCCATGATCTCGTCACCTATCTCGCATTCCTCATGGCGCCCCTGACCTATTGGGCCCTCTACAGCACCCGCTTCGGACTGCGCCTGCGCGCGGTCGGGGAGAATCCGGCCGCGGTCGACACGGCCGGCATTTCGGTCAGGGCGATGCGCTACAGCGCGGTCGTCATCTGCGGCGTGCTGGTCGGTTTAGCGGGCGTCTATCTGGTGCTGTCGCAGGAGGCCTATTTCCAGCCGCACATGAGCGCAGGGCGTGGCTTCATCGCCCTCGCTGCGCTCGTGTTCGCCAAATGGCGGCCCTATCCGGCGCTCGCAACCTGCCTCCTGTTCGGCTGTCTCGACGCGCTCGCGATCCGCCTGCAGGGCGTCGAGCTGCCCGTGATCGGCCCGGTCCCTGTGCAGGCGATCGAGGCCCTGCCTTACATTTTGACCGTCATCCTGCTCGCGGGCTTCATCGGCAAGGCGATCCCGCCGAGAGCGTCGGGAATCCCTTATGTCAAAGAGCGCTGAGGCGCTGGCCAGGCTGTTTGCGGCCGCCAAGGCCGCGCAGGCGAACGCCTATGCCCCCTATTCGCGCTTCAAGGTCGGCGCGGCGCTGCGAACGGCAAGCGGCGCGATATTCTCCGGCGGCAACGTCGAGAACGCGGCCTATCCCGAGGGCGTCTGCGCCGAGACGAGCGCCATCTCCGCGATGGCGCAGGCGGGAGAACGCCGGATCGCCGAGATCTGCGTCATCGGCGACGGCGACGGCTTATGCACGCCCTGCGGCGGCTGCCGCCAGCGCATCCGCGAATTCGCCGACCCGGCGACGCTGATCCACATCGCTGGGCCGGAGGGCGTGCGGGCGTCGTTCACGCTCGCCGAGCTCTTGCCCCAATCCTTCGGCCCCGATCATCTTCGGACCTCGTGAAGGGCGGCGCGTACGGGCGCGAATAGGCGTATAACTGCCACACCAGTTCTATTGAGGGTTGGCCCGTGCAACCGGAAACCCGCTACGCCGACAGCGGCGGCGTAAACATCGCCTACCAGGTCCTGGGCGACGGACCGCGAGACCTAGTGTTCGTGATGGGATGGGTCTCGAACATCGAGGTGTTTTGGGAAGAACCGACGCTGGCGCGCTTCCTGACGCGGCTCGCTTCGTTTTCACGCCTTATTCTCTTCGACAAGCGCGGCACTGGTCTTTCCGATCGGGTCACGGACATGCCCAGCCTCGAGGTTCGCATGGACGACGTGCGCGCCGTGATGGACGCGGTGGCTTCGGAGCGGGCGGCGCTTTTCGGCGTGTCGGAGGGAGGTCCGATGTGCGCGCTTTTCAGCGCCACCTATCCCTCACGCGTATCGGCGCTGATCATGCAGGGCGGCTTCCCGCGGAGGATTAAGACGCCCGACTTTCCTTGGGGGCCGACTAAAGAAGAGCGCCGGGTGTGGATCGAGCAGATGCGACGCGAATGGGGCGGAACCTTCGGCCTCGCCGCGCGCGCGCCTAGCATGGTCGGGGACGAACGATTCTCCCAATGGTGGGCCCGGCTGCTCAGAATGGGCGCGAGTCCCGCCACGGTGATCGCGCTCGTCGCAATGAACGACGAAATTGATATTCGGCACATCCTTCCCGCGATCCGTGTCCCGACGTTTCTGCTCCATAGCGTGCGCGACGCGACAATACCCATCGGCGCGAGCCGATATATGGCGGAGCGGATTCCGGCGGCGCGGCTCGTCGAATTGCCTGGGGAGGACCACCTTCCATGGCTCAGTGACTCGGACGCGATCCTCGGAGAAATCGAGGAGTTTCTGACGGGCGTCCGTCACGCCGTCGAGCCCGACCGCGTTCTCGCTACAGTGCTCTTCACGGACATCGTCGGCGCGACGGAAAAAGCGGCCGCGCTTGGCGACCGCCGTTGGCGCGATCTTCTCGATGACCACAACGGGGTGGTTCGCCGCGAACTCGCTCGATTTCGTGGTCGCGAGATCAAGACAGCCGGCGATGGGTTTTTCGCCGCCTTCGACGGTCCCGCTCGGGCTGTCCGCTGCGCTCGCGCGGTGTCACAGGGGATGCAGTCGCTGGGACTCGAGGTCCGCGCGGGCCTTCACACAGGAGAGTGCGAGATCATGGGCGACGATATGGGTGGGATCGCGGTCCATATCGGCGCTCGCATCGCGGCGCTGGCGGCGCCTGGCGAGGTGCTGGTGTCAGGCACGGTCAAGGACTTGGTCGCCGGATCCGGCTTGAGCTTTCGCGACCACGGCTCCGCCCTCCTGAAGGGGGTGCCGGGAGAGTGGCGGCTCTTTTCTGTCGGATGACGACGCACGCCGAAGTCGGCGCCGTCTCGCCCTCACACCGCCCGCCAGGGGGGCTTTGATGGGTCGACCAGCGTGAAATTCACCGGACCGATGCCGCAGATGGCGATCACCACCGGCTCGTTGTGGCTGCGGATTACGCCGTCATAATGCGGCGTTAACGCGACGCGGCGCACATAGCTGCCGGCCGGCACCGGTACGCATGCGGCGGGGTCGAAATCGGCGCCGCTGTTGCACCACCAGGTCCCCGAGAGCACCATGCAATAGCGGTCGGTCGAATAGAGGTGCGGAGCGCTCATATATCCCGGATGCCAGCGCACCAGTGTGTAGTAGAGGCCGGGCGTGGTGGTTTCCCCGATCAGCGCACAGGTATCGACACTGCCTGGAGGAAAGGGCGGCAGCGTTTTCCATTGGAGCGCGTCCGGCGGCGTGATCATGGTCTGAGCCGGATTGAGCGGACTGGCGGCCGCGCTCGACGCCCCGAGCGGCAGGGCCGCCAGGAGCGAGGTCAACAACAGGTCGCGCCGGCTTGCACGTTGTTCCATGGAATACCTCCCTGATGCTCGGTCTTTCGGCACTTCCGCGTTTCGGCGGGAATGCATATTGCTAAAGCGCGCCGGCCGAGGCGACAACTTTTTGAGGGGAAATGATGGCTTCAGATCCCGACGCAGCGGTTGCGGTTCTCAAGAGCCGCGGGCTCGCTGCGCTGCCCCCGCTCGCGATCGTGCTCGGCTCGGGCCTGGGTTCGCTTGCGGAGGAGGCGGGCGAGGCGATCGCGATCTCCTACGCAGACATTCCGGGCTTTCCCGTGCCCAGCGTCGAAGGCCACGCGGGGCGCCTCGTCGTCGGCGCGATCGAGGGGCGCAGGATCGCGCTTTTCCAGGGCCGCGGCCATTATTACGAACATGGGCGAGCCGACGCGATGCGGGTCGCGATCGACACGTTCAGGAGGCTGGGCGGCGAGACGCTGCTTTTGACCAACGCCGCCGGCGGCCTCAACAAGGAATGGCGCCCGCCCGCGCTGGTTGCGATCACCGACCATATCAACTTCGCCGGCGCCAATCCGCTGATCGGCTACGCCGGCACGGACCGCTTCGTGCCGCTGACGCACGCCTACGACGAGGACTTACGCGCCAAACTGCACGAGGCGGCGCGCGCGTCCGACATCGAACTCCACGAGGGCGTCTACATGTGGTTCTCGGGCCCGAGCTTCGAGACGCCGGCGGAGATCCGGGCCGCGCGCATCCTCGGGGCGGACCTCGTCGGCATGTCGACCGTCCCGGAAGTCATTCTCGCGCGCCGCGCCGGCCTTCGCTGCGCCGCCGTCTCCGTCGTCACCAACTACGCGGCCGGTCTTGCGGGCGGCGACCCGAGCCACGACGAGACGCAGGAATACGCGCGCATCGCCTCCGACCGCTTCAAGCGTCTGTTGCGCGCCTTCATCCGCGCTTACGGGGGCTGAGAGCGCATGGGGCTGCCGCAGGAGATCATTCGCGCCAAACGCGACGGGCGCGCTTTGAGCGAAGACGAGATCGCGGAGTTCATCGCCGGCCTGACGAGCGGCGAGGTTAGCGAGGGGCAGGCTGCGGCCTTTGCGATGGCGGTCTTCTTTCGCGGCATGACGCTCGAGGAGCGCGTCGCGCTGACGCGCGCAATGACTGGGTCCGGCGCGACGATCGACTGGAGCGAAGCGAACCTGCCCGGCCCGATCCTCGACAAGCATTCGACCGGCGGCGTCGGCGACAACGTTTCGCTCATGCTCGCGCCCATGCTGGCGGCCGCGGGCGCCTACGTGCCGATGATCTCCGGCCGCGGCCTCGGCCACACGGGCGGCACGCTCGACAAGCTCGATGCGATCCCCGGCTACGTCTCGCAGCCCGACCTCGCGCTCTTCAAGCGCGTCGTCAAAGAAGCGGGGTGCGCGATCATCGGCCAGACCGCGGATCTCGCGCCGGCCGACCGGCGCCTTTACGCGATCCGCGACGTGACAGCGACAGTCGAGTCGGTCGCGCTCATCACCGCCTCGATCCTGTCGAAGAAACTTGCGGCCGGGCTCCAGGGCCTCGTCATGGACGTCAAGACCGGCACAGGCGCGTTCATGGCCTCGCTCGAAGGCTCGCGCGAGCTTGCGGCCAGCATCGCGGCGGTCGCGACCGGCGCCGGCCTGCCGACGGTCTCGCTCATCACAGACATGAACGAGCCGCTGGCCAGCGCCGCGGGTAACGCAGTCGAGATTCGCAACGCGGTCGATTACCTGACCGGCGCGCGGCGCGACGAACGCCTGCATCGAGTCACGCTCGCACTCGGCGCCGAGCTCATCGCGCTCGCGCGCCTTGCCAAGGACGTCGCGGCGGGAACGGCGGCGCTGCAAAGCGCGCTCGATTCAGGCGCGGCGGCCGAACGCTTCGAGCGCATGGTTGCGGGGCTCGGCGGCCCGAAGGATTTCTTGAAACGGGCGCACGCGCTCATGCCCCGCGCGCCGGTCATCGTGGAGGCGACGCCCGAGCGCCGCGGCTTCGTCATCGGCGTCGATGCGCGCGCGGTGGGGCTCGCTGTCGTCGAGCTTGGCGGCGGCCGGACACGGGCCTCCGATCCGATCGATCCGGCGGTCGGCCTCACCGACCTCGCGCCGATCGGCGCCGAAGCCGGACCGGACGCGCCGCTCGCGCGTATTCACGTCCGCAGCGAAGGCGATGCGGAAGCCGCAGTACGGCGACTGCGCGCGGCCTATCGCATCGGAGATTCGGCGTCCGCGCGCGCGGACCCGGTCCTCGAACGCGTCGGCGGGAACGCATGAGCATTCTGTTCGCGGTTTCCGACTGGGACGCTTCGGTTTGGCGATCGCGGCTCGAGGAGCTTCTGCCGTTGCATGCCGTGGCGACGCTCGGCGAGCCGTTCGACCGCAGCTCAATACGCTACGCGCTCTCCTGGCGTCATCCGCCCGGCGCGCTCTCCGGCCTGCCGAACCTGAAAGCCGTGTTCTCTCTCGGCGCGGGCGTCGATCACCTTTTCGCCGACCCCGCGCTGCCGGCGGCGCCGGTCGTGCGCGTCGTCGATCCCGACCTCAGCGATCGCATGAGCGAGTGGATCGTCATGCATGCGCTCATCCATCTGCGCCAGCTCCGGCGCTACGAGCGCCAGCAGCGCGAGCGTGTCTGGGAGGACGACGACGGCCAGCCGAAGGCGGGCGACGTCCAGGCCGGCGTGCTCGGTCTCGGCGTCCTTGGCGTGGATGCGGCGCTCAAGCTGAAAGCGCTCGGATTTCGGGTCGCCGGATGGAGCGCGACGCAAAAATCCTTGTCCGGCGTCGAATGCCTTTCGGGCGCCGACGGCCTGAAGAGGCTCATCGCCCGGACGGATATGCTCGTCGTTCTTCTGCCGCTGACTGACGCCACGCGCGGCATTCTCAACGCCGCGCTGTTCGCTGAGCTCAAGCAGGGCGGGCCGCTCGGCGGTCCGGTCCTCATCAACGCAGGGCGCGGCGGGCTGCAGGTCGAGGCCGACATCCTCGCCGCACTCGACTCGGGTGTCCTCAAAGGCGCTTCGCTCGATGTGTTCGAGCGCGAGCCGCTCCCGCCCGACGCGCCGCTCTGGACCCACCCCGCCGTCTACGTCAGCCCGCACAACGCCGCGATCTCCGCCCCCGATACGATCCTCGGCGGCATCGCAAAGCAGATCGAGGCCTTCGAGCGCGGCGAGCCGCTGCGCAACGTGGTGGACCGGAAGCGGGGATATTGAGCGGAGGCGTGACGCCTACTGAGCGTTTCAATACGTGGGTTGTTTGTAGAACGCGGGGAAATTGTAAAGGTAAGGTTCCTTTAGCGAGCATGGCCCCTGTCACGGCCCGGCGGCGGCCTTGCGGAGCGCCGCCTCGAACCTGTCTTTGCCGGGCGGGGCCTGATCAAGGCGGACTAAGCGCAAGCCCGCGCCCTCGATGATTTCGCAGTGCGTCTCGCCGTTCGAGTCCCTTCTGAGCGCGATCGAAACGCGCTTGTCGCCGACGCCAAAATTGCGGATCGTCGCCTCCGGCATCCAGTCCGGGAGCGCCGGATCGACGATCAAAGCGCCGAGCGGGGCCAGCGCAAAGACCCCCGCCAGCATGTGGCAGATCTGAAGGACGGCGGAGGCCGACCACGCCTGCGGCGAGCAGGCGTCCGGATAGATGCCGGGATGAAGATGTCGCGCGTCGCGCGGGTGTCCGGCGAAGACCTCGGGCAGCCGCCCGGTTTCAAACAAACTCGTGGCGTCCATCAGCGCGTGGGCGACCTTGTGCAGCGCCTCGGTGAAGCCGTACCGCTTGAGCCCGACGCAGAGGTGCGCGTTGGTGATCGGCCAGATCGACCCGAGATGATAGGACATGGGATTGTAAGCGGGGTGATCGCTCGAGAGGGTGCGGACGCCCCAGCCGCTGAACATGTCCGGCGCCATCAGCCGGTCGACGACCGCCTGCGCCTTGTCGTCGTCGACGATGCCGCAGGCGAGGCACAGCTCGACATTGGAGGCGATCGTCCTCACCTGATGCTTCTCCGGGTCGAGGGCGAGCGCGTAGAAGCCGAGCTCCGGCATCCAGAACCGTTCATTGAACCGTTGCTTGAGGTCTCTTGCTTCGTTGAACAGCCGCTCCGCGCGATCGGTCTCGCCGATTGACGAAAAGAGGCCGGCAAGACTCTGCTTTGCGGCAAAGTAGAGCCCCTGAACCTCGACGACGGCGATTGGATCCCTGACATAAGATCCGTCCGGATAGAGGATCGCCTGGCTCGAATCCTTCCAGCCCTGGTTCTTGATGCCGGACTTTCCGGCCCGCGTCCGATACTCATAGAACCCGTCCCCGTCGATGTCGCCGTAGCGGTCCATCCATTCGAGCGTCGCCAGGACCTTGTCGCGGATGTTCTCGAAAGCCTGCCGGTCACCTGTGCGGGCGAAATGCAGCGCCGCGCCGATCAGGTAATAGCCGGGGGCTGAGTAGTCCCCATAATAATGGACGAAGGGCGTCTTTCCCAGGAGCGCGAGCGGGCTCAGCTGGCGCTGATGCAGCACTTTGCCCGGCTCTGCGTCATAGCGATCGTCGACGGCGTTGGCGGTCCATTCGCCGATCGACAGAAGACTGCCCATCAGCGTCGACGGATTGAGCACCAACGACTGGATCCCGGCGACGAGACTGTCCCGTCCGAACAGGCCTGTGTATTTCGGGATCCCGCCGATCGGAGTAAAATTCTCCTCGCCCTTTCCGCTCAGGGACTGCAACTCAGGGACTGCAACGACCAGAGGTCGGTCGCAGCGCGCGCCCAGGCCGCCTGAACCTGCGGGTTCGACGTTTCGAATTCGGCGCAACCCGCGAGCCATCCTCGACGCAGAGCGATCAGGTCGTTGCGTTCGACGGGATCGCCGTCGCGCCCGAACCAGGGCTCCAGCGCCTCTTCGAGGAAGACCGGGGCAACGTCGATGCGGATCAGAGCCGTCGCGCGCGGACGCAGCGAAACCGTCGCGCAAATCGATTGTCCGTGATCCTCGAGCGCGCCTGGCGCGGCGATTCGGATCCGCGTCTTATGGGCGAGCTTCGGATGATCGCTGGAGAAGGTCAGTTCGCCCTCCCCTTGCGCCGGCGTCGAATAATTGCGCCGGACCTGCGCCTCCTGCTTCCTGCTGCCCGAAGGGACCTCGGCGAGGTCGGCGAAGTCGGCGGCGAACGCAAAGTCCAGCGCCACCGTCGCCTCCACGAGCGCATGGTTGGTCACGTGAACGTCCTGATGATACCCGCCGCCGACATAAGTATTGATCTGGACTTCGATCGCCTTGGCAACGATTTCGCCCCCGCTGGGCTCCGGGTCGCCGGGAGGCCCGGCCTTGGCGCCAGCGGGCGACGGCAGGAGATAGTAGGCGGTCGTCGCGTGAGGTTCGACAGCGACGCATACGACCGACTCCAACGGCTTTCCCCTCGAGGTCAGGCCAAAACGGGAGACAAAGCGCGTCTGGTTATAGTAATAGCCGTCTTCCCTGGGCTCGATCAGCCCATGCCGGTTGACCAAGAGGACATGGCTTCCCAGGTGAGCGGTGACCCGCTCGGAATCGACGCGCATGCGTCGGGTGATCGCTGGTTGCATGAAGGTGGGACGCTCGAATTGCGACGGCCGGCCGGCTCGCGGGACGCGATGATCCGCCGTCAATCCCCAACGGGCGCGCGCGACGAAGGTTCCCGGCGAGACGGCGCTTCCGCAATGCGAGGCGCCGTCCGGCCGGTCCGGCGGCTTCGCTATCGCCGGGCGCGAAACGGCTTTAGGTCCGCTCGATGGCCTTGGCCGCCGCATCGAGCGCGTCGACGATCGCCTGGACCTGCTCGGGGGTCGCGGCGCGGCCGCGGAGACGGAGGCGGACTGCAGCGCGCAGGTTCATCATCGCGCGGAAGACAGAGCCCATTCCCTCGCGTCCGCCCCCCTCCTCGCGGTCCCCGAAGCGCTCGAAGATCGCGTCGACCTCAGCCCTGTTTTCGGCCAAGGCCTTCTCGCCTTCGGGCGTCAGCGTATAGAGCTTGCGACCGGCGGCGTCCTGGCTCGCGCTGGCGTAGCCCATCTCCTCGAGCATGGTCAGCGTCGGATAGACCACGCCCGGGCTTGGCGAATAGTCGCCGCCGACCCGCTCCCCGAGCTCCTTGATGATCTCGTAGCCGTGGCGCGGCTTTTCCGCGACTAGGGCGAGAATGACGAGCCTGAGCTCGCCGCCATCGAACATGCGGCCCTCGCGCGGCCCAAATCCACCGCCGCGCTCGCGCCAACGACGAAACGGCCCGTGGCCGAATCCGCCGTGTCCGTGTCCGTGGCGAACATGATCGTCAAAATGACGATGTAGCATTGCTAATTTCTCCTGGTTGTTGCGACATAACTAAGATATGTCTTATAATAAGATATATCTTTATCGAACCTGCGCCAAGAGGTCTCGCATCCTTTCCTAAGAAACATCCGCCCGGGCGGTATCGAGCCCCGCCTCACGCAGGACAAATCCCAGCGACTTCGCGCGACGTTGAAGATTTTTCAAAACACGCTGTTTGTAGCGATCTTCGTAGTATGTGGCGCCGGGATCGGCGTAGGCCATGCCGTGCCGAAGCGTGTTGTAGAACAGAACCGCGATCTTGCGCGCGGTGGCGGTGATCGCCTTCGCCTTGCCCACCCGCGCCGATAACCGGCGGTAGAACGCGCCCAGCGCAGTGTCGGTTCGCCCCACCGTGCCGGCGGCAAGGCGCAACAACGACGCGGCCCGATTGCTGGTGCGTCGCGTTTTCGACGACAGCACCTTGCCTCCGGAAATCTTGTTGTGCGGCGCGAGCGCCAGCCATGACGTGAAGTGCTTCGCTGTCGGCCAGGCCGCCAGGTTGGTCCCACACTCTCCGACCAGCTTCAGCGCCAGATACGGCCCCAGGCCATTGATCTGGGTCAGGTCCACGCCGAGGATCGCATGGAGCGCGCCGCGAGCGTCGAAGGCCGGCGCATTGGGCTGGTGTGTCCTTTGCCTGACGGGCAGAAGCTTGCTCGCGGGTGGTGGAGCGTTCTTCTTCAGCCGCTTCAGGATCGCTTCGATCTGCTCGTCGCAGGCCGTCACCTTGGTCTGATAAACTTCGTACAGTTCCAGCGCCTGGGTCAGGGCGAAGATGTGCTCCTCACGGTAGTTGCCAACCAGCGCCTGACAAACCATCTCCACCGACGCATGACACCGCCGATCACGATGGGAGGCCAGAACATTCGGATCGCGCTCACCGGCCACCATCGCCCTGATGATGGTCATGCCAGTTACGCCGGTGATATCGGACACGACATGGTGCAGCTGAAGGTTCATCTGCATCAGCGCCTTCTGCATGTGCTGAATATGCGCCGCCGCGTAATCGAGCAGCCGCTCCCTCTGCCGGAGGTAGGTGCGCAGCCCGGCAATTTCAGCCTGGGGCCGGAAGCTGGCGCGCAGCAGTCCGTATTCGTGCAGGCGTTGCAGCCATTGCGCGTCGCTGACGTCGGTCTTCCGCCCAGGCACATGCTTCGCGTCCCGCGCGTTGACCACCATCACCTCGAACCCGCGCTGTTCCAGGATTTCGAAGACCGGGATCCAGTAAACTCCGGTCAATTCCATCACGACCGTCCTGATGCCGCACTGGGCGAACCAGTCGGACAGCCGGTGAAGGTCATCGGTGAAGGTCTGGAACGTTCGGACCGGTTCCTTGTCGCGATCCGGGCCGACAGCCGCGACATGCATGGCGGCGCCGATATCGATCGCGGCCGCCGCCGGATGAACCGGGGATAGACCCCGCGACTTGCGGGACCGCTTCGTTTGAGACATGCCGTGAACCCTCCTGCCTGAGGAAGCCAAAGAGGGCTGGGCCACGGAGAAACATCAATTTCCTAATCGGGATCGCCTGAAGACGTCACCACTCGCAAGTCCGCAACAGCCCATGGGCCACGTTTTTTTACGGGGTCTGGTCCACCAAAAACTTTCCGGCCGCTCCCCTCCGGTTCACGATAGCGCAACTCGTTTCCACCGCCACAGGCGGGCCGCCGACCCGAGCCCGTTTTTTAAGAGGCCCCCGAATTTGCTTGAAAGCCGCGAAGACCCCTCGCGCCCGAAGGCGAACACTTAAGGTCGCGGTTCCGTCTCCGTCAGCGCCTCAACAAGGATCCGGTCGAGCGACGCGCCATCGCTGGCGAATCGCGCCCGCATCCATTTTTGCCGAACGAGGCGAAGCGCTTCTCCAACTCGTGGACCCTCGGCCACTCCGCGAGCAATGATGTCCGCCGCGGTGACAGGAAGGGTTGGGATCGACGCGTCGGCAAGAAATCCATCCGCGGCCAAGAACGCAGGGTCGGCCGGACTCGCTTCCGAGTTCGCCTGCGCGAGCACAAGCGCGTCGCGAGCGGCATCGCGCCCGAACTCGAACATGAGCGCCCGAAGTTCTTCAAAGGAAGGCGCCGCTTCGATTCCCTGCAACCGCGGAAGAACCGCGGCCGTGACCGTCAGCCGATCGTGCTCGGATCTCGACAGGCGAAGAGACTCGCGAATACGGTCGGCGTCCTCGTTGGTGATCACGGCGAGCGCCGCGAGGCGGAGAAGGCCGTCAGCTTCCTGGAGCCGCGCCGATTCGATCGCGATCAGACGCTCGAGACGTCCCGGATAGGCCATGCCGGCGAACAGCGGCTCCAGAAAGCCGCATTCCCCCATGACGCGGACCACCGGTCCCGCATGAGGCGCAATCATGAGTTTCAGAAGCTCGGCGCGCACCCGCTCGCGCGAGAGGCGGGCCATTCCGGCGCGCCCGCGAATCGTGGCCCGAAGACCGCCAGCGTCGAGGCGTCCCTGACCAAATCGGGCCGAGAACCGGAAGAAGCGAAGAATGCGAAGATAGTCCTCGCGGATGCGCTGGTCGGCGTCGCCGATGAAGCGCACGCGGCCGGAGGCGAGATCGACAATTCCGCCGAGCGGATCGTGCACTGTTCCGTCGGCGCCAAGCGATAAAGAGTTGATCGTGAAATCGCGCCGGAGCGCATCGGAGAGAAAGTCGCGGCCGAACACGACCTTCGCATGACGTCCATCCGTTTCGACGTCGCTGCGCAGGGTCGTTGCTTCGATCGGCTGGCCCTGAACGATGAGCGTTACGGTCCCGTGGGAAAGGCCCGTCAGGGCAACCTTGAATCCAGCTGAACGCGCTCGGCGGATGACCTCGTCCGGCAAGGCGGTCGTCGCCAGATCGAAGTCCGCGTTGCTTGCTCCGAGCGCTAGGTCGCGCACCGCCCCGCCGACAAGCCGGGTCTCCTCGCCGTCGCCGTTGAGCGCTTCGAGCGCCAGGGAGAGGGGTCCGTGTCGGAGTGGGGCGAGATCCTTCAGCCTGCCGTCGTCCAGCCCGGGCAGACGGTTCATTCAATTCGCCCCGGAACGAGCACGCCATGCTCCTCGTGCGCCGGAACGTAAACGCCGTGGCCGCGCGGAGCGAAGGCATCCATGGCGATGAGCCCGAACACCGCGGCCGCGAGGCCTAAAAGCGTCAGTATGGATACCCGGCCAGTGGTCCAGTGATCCACTTCGAGCGGGTAGCGCAGGCGCAATGCGAGGTAGACCGCATAAGCGGCAAATGGACTGAGGAACAGCGCGAGCGGTTCGAGGACGGCTCGACCCATCAGGAAAAAAGCCTCAGGTAAAGGTTGTGCAATATGCCAGCGGTGGCGCCCCAGATGTATCGATTCTCGTACTTCATCACGTAGAACCTGCGCTGTCTTCCCTGCCATTCCCGCTCTTCGAGCCGATGATTGGCCGGGTTCATGAGAAACGAGAACGGCGTCTCGAACGCTTCGTCCACCTCGAGCCTATTGACGTTCAACATGAATGAAGGATCGACCAACGCGACCAGCGGCGCGACGCGAAATCCTGTTCCGGTCAGGTAGGGGTCGAGCCAGCCGAGAGGCTCTATGAACCGCTCATCGAGCCCAATTTCCTCACGTGTTTCGCGCAAGGCGGCCTGGAGCGGAGTCTCGCCTCGGTCGATCTGACCGCCGGGAAAGGCGATCTGACCTGAATGAGCGCGGAGATGCGAGGCGCGAAGCGTGAGCAGCACGGTGAGCCGGTCCGGTCGGGCGACAATCGGCGCGAGCACCGCGGCGGGCCTGGCCAGGGCGAGCGCGTCGGCCCCCGGAGCGGGGCCGTTCAAGGCGAAATCGCCAGCCTTCACAGGCTGGAATCCCAAATCCGTCACAGGAAGTTCCGGTGCGAGCCTGCTTAGAGCCAAGGCCCGAAACCCGTTCGCGTCCATCTCGGAAGGGCGAGAGCCGCTCAAAGCGCCTCGATCTCGCTTGCAGGACATATGGGAAAGAAGGTCCTGCGAGACCTCACGCCGAACCACATCGCGTCCTCCCAGCGCTCGACGGTCCCAAGCGCTGCCAAATCGTAATATAGCGAGCGTTTCACGAGCGCCCAAAGATTGTCGCGCACCAGCGCGTAAGGCTTCAGCCCCTCCGACGGGCCCCGCTCGAATCGCAAGGGGTGGCGCTCATCGATCGTCACGACATCCTCGACATTGGTTCTAAAAGACAGAACCTGGTCGTCGTCCTGCCCCTCGACAAACATTTCGACCGCCAAAAACGGCGCGTCGTCGACCGCGACGCCAACCTTTTCGACAGGCGTCACAAGGACGTAGCGGTCGCCGTCCTTGCGAAGAATCGACGAAAACAACTGAACGAGCGGCAGTCTTCCAATGGGGGAGCCGCAATAAAACCATGTTCCGTCCGCTGCAATGCGCATGTCGATATCGCCGCAATCGGGAGGATTCCAGAGGTGCACCGGAGCGGGCGCGCGCGGGGTCCGGCCTCCCGCCTGCGCGAGTCCCTTGAGGGCTTGCTCCGGAACCTTTCCGGGCTCCGCCATATTTTGGCTCTTGTTCGGGGGGGATGGAGACATTTGCGGGCTTGCCAAGAGGACGCCTCTTCAACCTAGTATGGGCGCGGCCAAAGCGAAACCGGACCCGCAACGACAGCGCCAAAGATAAATGCGCGAGGGACAAGAGCATGAGTGTGACCGACGCCCTGACCGCCACCGCCCCGCCCGGCCTGCGCGAGGTTGACGCAACCCTCGAACGCATTGCCGCAGCCCGCGCCGAGATCGGCGCGGTCATCTTCGGCCAGGAGCGCGTCGTCGACCTGACGCTCGCGATCCTCCTTGCGGGAGGGCATGGACTCCTGATCGGCGTTCCCGGCCTCGCCAAGACAAAGCTCGTCGAAACGTTGGGAATCGTCATCGGGCTCGACGCCCTCCGCGTGCAGTTCACGCCGGATCTCATGCCCTCCGACATCCTCGGTTCCGAGGTTATGGAGGAGGGGCAGGATGGCAGGCGCGCCTTCCGCTTCATTCGTGGCCCGATTTTTGCTCAGCTATTAATGGCCGACGAAATCAATCGCGCGAGCCCTCGAACGCAGTCCGCGCTTTTGCAGGCGATGCAGGAACACCACGTCACGGTCGCGGGGGCGCGGCACGACTTGCCAAGACCATTCCATGTCCTGGCGACGCAAAACCCGCTCGAGCAGGAAGGAGCCTATCCGTTGCCTGAGGCGCAGTTGGACAAATTCCTCCTGCAAGTTGACGTTGGCTATCCGGATCGAGCGGCCGAGCGCCGGATTCTCATTGAGACGACGGGCGAACAGGAAACGAGACCGAGGCCCGTCATGACCGCCGAAGACTTGTTGTCCGCGCAGCGTCTGGTCCGCCGCGCCCCAATCGGCGAGCGCGTCGTCGAGGCTATTCTGGACCTCGTGCGCGCAGCGCGCCCCGGCGAGGGCGACCCCGAGCTGACCAAGGGGATCGGGTGGGGTCCCGGTCCGCGCGCCGCGCAGGCGTTGATGTTGGCCGCCCGGTCGCGCGCGCTTGTCGATGGACGGCTTTCGCCGTCGCTCGAAGATATCGCAGCGCTCGCAGAGCCCGCCCTCAAACATCGTATGGCCCTGACCTTTGCATCTCGCGCGGAGGGAGAAACGACATCGGCGGTCATCGCGCGTCTCGTCGAAAAGCTGGTCAATTGATGCAGACCGAGAACCGCCGAAAGCCGCCAATCTCATTCTTGTGGACGAAGTTCATGGGCGCGGGTCGCAAGGGGCGCCTGTCGCCGCGATGACCACCTCCAGCGCGTCCCTCGCCGTCCGTCATGAGGCGGCCTCGCTCTCTGCGCGCCTGCCGAGCGTGATCGTCGCCGCACGCAAGGTCGCGCAGACCGTGCGCCATGGAGTCCATGGACGGCGCCGCGCCGGATCGGGCGAGACATTCTGGCAGTTCAGGCCATTCGTATCGGGCGAACCGTCCTCGCGCGTCGACTGGCGGCGCTCGGCCCGTGGAGAGCATGCTTTCGTGCGCGAAAGGGAGCGGGAGGCCGCGCACACCGTCTGGATCTGGTTCGACCGGTCTGCGTCGATGCGCTTTGGCTCGAGCCTCGCCAACACGACGAAGATTGAGCGCGCCGCGGTGATCGCGCTCGCCTTCGCTGAGCTTTGCGTGCGCGGCGGCGAGCGAGCCGGGCTCTTGGGCCTCACGCGCCCGTTCGCCACGCACGGCGTCATCGAGCGTTTCGCGGAGGCGATCGCGACCGACGAACGTCTCAACGGCGCCTCCAATGCGACTCTGCCGCCTTTGACGCCCGCGCCCGCGCGGTCAATGGCGCTGCTCCTGGGGGACTTTCTCGGCGAACCGGAGATGACGGCGCGCGCTCTCCGGGCCATCGGGGCCGAGGGCGCGATCGGCCAGCTCGTCCTGATCGTCGACCCCATCGAAGAGACCTACCCGTTCGCCGGCAATGTCGAATTCCTTCACCCCGGCGGGGGAGACAGGCTCTTGAGCCCCCGCGCCGAGAACATGCGCGAGGCTTATTTGGCGAGGCTCGAAGCCCATCGCGAGTCGTTGCGATACGCTTGTTCGAGGTTGGGTTGGGGCTTTAGCCTTCATCGCACCGACGCCTCTGCCGCAGAAACGCTGCTCAACCTGCGCGTGCGGCTTGCGGCGCCGGACTTCGGCGCCGAGTCCCGGAGCTTGTGATGCTGGGCGTGCCGCTCTCGTTCGCCGCACCCGCTGTTCTCGTCGCGCTTGTCGGCCTCGGAGCGCTTTATCTCCTGTTGCGCGTGACGCCGCCGCCGCCGCGTCGGGCGCTATTTCCGCCGCTCCGCCTCCTCATCGGTCTCGATCCGAGGGGGGCACAACCGGCGCGGACGCCCTGGCCGATCCTCGCGCTGCGGCTTTTGATCGGGGCTCTCATCATTCTGGCCATGGCCGGACCGCTGTGGAACAGCCTCGCCGCTCCCCCCGGTTCGCAGCCTCTCCTGGTCCTGATCGACGATGGCTGGGCGGCGGCCCCGACCTTCGAAAAGCGCATTGACCTCGCGAGGCAGCGTTTGGAGGCGGCGGCCCGGAGCGGACGCTCGGTCGCGATCAAGCCGCTGTCGCAGGGAGCGCAAGATATCGCTTCGCTCGACGTCGCCGAGATCGAAGGGCGTCTGCGTTCGCTGGCGCCCGTTCCCTTCGCCCCGCCGCGCGGCGCGGCGCTGCCCGCGATCGCGCGTTATCTTTCCCGCGAACCGAGAGCGGACATTCTCTGGATCGCCGACGGGTTGGAGCTCGGCGGCGCGAAAGCATTCGCGTCGCGCCTCGCGGGCTTAACGCGGTCCGTCGAAGTCGTGACCGACCGGACCGGAGCGCGGGCGATCGCCGGCGCGGACAATGAAGCCGGCGCTCTCATCGTCCACGTGACGCGGCCCGATCATCTCGCGTCGAACGGCGTCGTGCGCGCGCTCGACGCCCAAGGGAGGGAGATCGGCCACACGCCATTCGACTTTGCCGCGAACCCCGTGACCGACGCACGCTTCGACCTGCCTGTCGAATTGCGCAATGAAGTTTCGCGGGTCGTGATCGAAGGCGAACGATCGGCCGGCGCAACCTGGCTCGTCGACAACAGTTCGCGCCGACGTCGGGTCGCAATCGCCTCGGGCGCAAGCGCCGACATCGCCCAGCCGCTGCTCGCGCCAAGCTACTACCTGAAGCGGGCGCTTCAGCCTTTCGCCGACGTCAACGAATGGCGTGATTCTTCGAGCGACCCTATCGTCGCGCTCTTGGCGGAAAAACCGTCCGTGCTGGCGCTCGCCGATATGAACGTCGCGCCCGGGCCCGAACATGACGCGATCACGCAGTTCCTCGACGACGGCGGCGTGTTGCTGCGTTTCGCAGGCACTCGGCTTGCCGCCGGGGATGACGACCTGACGCCGAGCGAGCTCAGACGCGGCGGCCGTCTCCTCGGAGGCGCCCTGTCCTGGGAGACCCCGAAGCATATCGCGCCATTTGAGCAGGACAGTCCGTTCTTTGGACTTGCGGCCCCCGATGAGGTGACGGTTACGCGGCAGGTGCTTGCCGAACCGGAGCCCGGCCTTGCCGGCAAGACCTGGGCGCGCCTGGTCGACGGCACTCCGCTGGTCACCGCCGCTCGCCGGGGCAAGGGCCTGATCGTCCTTTTCCACGTCACCGCGGACACGACCTGGTCGAATCTTCCATTGTCGGGTCTATTCGTGGATATGCTGCGTCGAATCGTCGCCAAGGCCGACACGCCCGCGGAGAGCGCCCCCAACCCGAAGCCCAACAACCGCGCCGAGAGCCGCGCGCCCTGGCGCACCCTCAACGGCTTTGGCGTTCTCGGAGCGCCGCCCCCGCAAGTCGAACCGATCGGCGCCAATTTTTCAGGCGTCGGCGACGCTGAGCATCCGCCGGGCTTTTACGGCGCGCAGCAGTCCCTGACGGCTGTGAACGCTTTGGCGGCTGGGCAAACTCTTGAGCGCGCCGACTACGGCGCGCTCACTGTCCGCGAAGGCGCGCTCGCCGTCGCTCCGCCGATCGACCTGCGCCGCTGGCTCTTGCCGCTGGCGTTGATTGGCCTCCTCATCGACTCGCTCGTCTCCGCCTGGCTCGCCCGCAGCGGCCTTTTGCATCATGCGAGAAAGCTTGCGGCTCTCGCGCTTCTCGGAACGCTGGTCGCTAGTCCGCTCTCGAATTCAAGCCGCGCCGCAGAAATCCGCCAGAGCGACATGGACGCGGCTCTGTCGGCTCGCCTCGCGTACGTGACGACCGGCGATCCGACGGTCGATGAGACTTCCAAGCAGGGGCTCGCAGGATTGACGCGCGTCCTCGCCATGCGTACGTCCGCCGAGCTTGCCGAGCCGGTCGGCGTCAATCCGGCAAAAGACGAACTCGCGTTCTATCCTCTCATTTATTGGCCGATTGTCGCCGACCGCCCGCAGCCGGGGTCGGAAGCGCGCGCGCGCATTGCGGCTTACATGAAAAACGGCGGCACGGTCGTCTTTGACACCCGCGACGCGCTTGTCGCGCGCCCAGGAGGGAGCACGACACCGGAGGCGTTGTGGTTGCGTTCCCTGCTCGAGGGTGTCGACGTGCCGGAGCTCGAACCGGTCCCGCGCGACCATGTCCTCACCAAGACTTTCTATCTGCTTGATCGCATCGTCGGCCGCACGGAGATTGGACAGACGTGGATCGAGGCGCTGCCTCCTCCTGATCCGAATGATCGCCAACCACGACCGGCCCGGGCGGGCGACGGCGTATCGCCGATCATCATCGCGTCCGACGATCTGGCGGCGGCCTGGGCGAGCGACGCCGACGGCCGGCCGCTCTATCCCCTGATCCCAGGCGGCGTCCGCCAGCGTGAGCTCGCCTTCCGCAGCGGCATCAATCTCGTCATGTACACGCTCACGGGCAATTACAAAGCCGACCAGGTTCACGCCAAAGACATCATCGAAAGGCTCACCCGTTGAGTCATTGGTCGGTCGCTTTTTCGCCGCTCTTGCCTCCGCTGGCGCTCTATCTCTTGACGGCGGCGGCTGTCCTTGTCTCAGCCGTCATTGTCTGGCGGCGCGGGCGAGCGGCATGGCTGCGAGCGCTTGCCTTCGCGCTGCTCATTCTGGGTCTTTGCGATCCAAATCTCGTCCAGGAGAATCGACGCCCGCTCAAGGATATCGTCGCCGTCGTCGTTGACCGCTCGGCGAGCCAGGATATCGGCGAGCGGCCGAAGCAAACGGACAGGGCGCGCGACGAAGTCAAGGCGCAACTGAATGCGCTGGGCGACGTGGACGTGCGCGTCGTCGAGACCTCTCGCGAAGAGTCCGAGACCGAGGGCACAAAGCTGTTCTCGGCGCTCCACGCCGCGCTGGCCGATGCGCCTCCCGACCGCGTCGGAGGCGCAATCATGATCACGGACGGCCTCGCGCATGACGTCCCGGGGTCCGTCGCCGCGCTCGGCTTCAATGCGCCGCTGCATGCGCTGATCACGGGTCACGAAGGCGAACGGCAGCGGCGGATCGAACTCGTCGAAGCGCCGCGGTTCGGCATCGTCGGCAAGGATCAGATCATTGGCGCGCGCATTATCGACAGCAAAGACCGCGGCGAGCCGGTGCCCTTGACCGTCCGCAGGGACGGGCAGACCATCGCCAATCTCGAGGCCAGGGCCGGCGAACGGATCGATGTGAAAGCGCCGATCGAACATGCCGGACCGAATGTCATCGAACTGGAAATCCCGAATGTGCCCGACGAACTGACGACGGACGGCAACCGCGCCGTTGTCAGCATAGAGGGCGTCCGCGACAAGCTCCACGTCCTGCTCGTTTCTGGTCGGCCGCATCCGGGCGAGCGGATGTGGCGGAATCTCTTGAAATCTGACCCCAACGTCGATCTCGTCCATTTCACGATCTTGAGGCCGCCCGAGAAGGGCGGCGACGGCACCCCGATCAACGAATTGTCGTTGATCGCCTTCCCGGTGGCCGAACTGTTCGGGCCGAAGATCAAGGATTTCGACCTGATCATCTTTGATCGCTACGCTCAGCAGTCGATCCTGCCGTATGTCTATCTCGACAATATCGTGAACTATGTCAGGCAGGGCGGGGCGCTCTTGATGGCCGAAGGGCCGGAATTCTCGACCCCCGACGGCCTCTTCTACTCCCCTCTCGGGGCGGTCGCGCCAGCCGAACCGACTGGCGAGGATATCGAGGCCCCATTCCGGGCGAGCGTCTCGGAGGAGGGGCTGCGACACCCGGTCACGCGCGGACTGGCTGTGACGGATGCGGCTGCGGGCGCGCAGTGGGGCCGATGGTTCCGCCTGATCGGCGCGAGAACGACGGCCGGCCAAACTATCATGGACGGCCCGGACGGCAAGCCGCTCCTCGTGCTCTCGCGCGTTGAAAAGGGGCGGGTCGGACTGCTCTTGAGCGATCAGATGTGGCTCTGGGCGAGAGGCTATGACCGCGGCGGACCGTATCTCGAACTCCTTCGCCGCCTTGCCCATTGGCTTATGAAGGAGCCGGAACTCGAGGAGGAAGCTCTCCGCGCAAGCGCGAAAGGACGAGAGGTCACGGTCGAGCGTCAAAGCGTCAGCGATCCAGAGCGGCAGGTCGACCTTGTATCGCCCGACGGAACGCGGATGAACCTGAAGCCGACGACGGTGGCGCCGGGTCTAAGTCGAGCGCGCGTCACGGTCGACCATTATGGCCTCTACCGCGCGGAAGACGGCGCCCATGTCGCGCTCGTTAACGTGGGACCCGAAAATCCTCTCGAAATGCAAGACGTCGTCTCGACGCCGGAAAGGTTGCGGCCAATCGCGGAAGCGACGGGCGGCGCCGTTCGCCGCCTTGCTGAGGCCGCTGGCGATTCCGTCACGGTCCCACGCATCGTAGGCTTGAATCCTGCGCCGAGCTACGGCGGAAGCGACTACATCGGGATCAAACGCACCGGATCGAGCGAAGTGATCGGCGCCCGTTCGACCTCCCTTGCTTCCGGCTTTTTCGGTTTGGCGCTGTTGCTCGGCGCTGTGATCGCAGCGTGGATTCTTGAAAGCGGCCGGTTGCGACGGAACCGGGCTTAAGCAGGCGCAGTCGTTGGGAGGGTGAGTGAAGGGCGAAACCCGTCCGGAATCGAGGTTGACTTAGAACCCGCGACGCGCTTATAGCGACGTTCGCTCAAGCGCGGCTCGCAAAGCCGCGCTTTTGGTTTTGCGCCCCAGGTTTTGCGGAGTCAATTCCAAGCGTTTCGCCCGCTGCTCGCTCGCGAGCGGCGATTCGGTCCACTGCAAAGAAGCCGGCCGCGCAGAGTCTTTTGCGCAGCGAGCCGGGCAGAACACGGGAAAAACGATGTTCGCAGTCATCAAGACAGGCGGCAAGCAGTACACGGTCGCCGCCGATCAAGAGATCACGGTCATGTCCTTGGCGGGCGAAGCCGGATCGCAGGTGGTGTTCAACGAGGTGCTCGCGCTGTTCGACGGGGCGACCAACCAGATCGGCGCCCCGCACGTAGCCGGGGCGAGCGTCGTAGGCGAGATCGTCGAGCAGACGCGCGGGCCGAAGGTCATCGCCTTCAAAAAGCGCCGGCGCAAGAATTCGAAGCGCAAGCGAGGCCACAAGCAGGATCTGACAATCGTCAAGATCACCGGAATCCAGCCGGGCGCTTGAAAAGCGGCTTTGCCTCGGGGTCGGGCGATTCCCTCGCCCGGTCTTTTGCAGTATAGAGAGAACGACTTCGCCGTCCAAAGTCGGCGCAAAGGGTTTCGGAGTAAGGTTCATGGCTCATAAAAAGGCCGGCGGTTCGTCGCGCAACGGTCGCGATTCGGACGGCCGCCGTCTCGGCGTCAAGAAGTTCGGCGGCGAGCGCGTGCTCGGCGGCAACATTCTTGTGCGTCAGCGCGGGACGAAGTTTCATGCGGGCCGCAATGTCGGCATGGGAACGGATCACACGCTGTTCGCGACCGCCGCAGGCGAAGTCGTTTTCGAGAGGAAAGGCGACGGTCGCCAATATGTGACCGTACGAATTCAACAAACAGCAGCAGAATAAAGCGGGGTCGATCGACGAGAACCCCGCTCCGGCGACCAGCCCCGCGGACGTTCTCGAAACTCTCAAAAAGAAGCTTCGAGATGAGTGTGAAAGGCGAAAGGCCTTTTCCTTCGTCCGGTAAGCCAGGCTTACGAAGGGGATGCGGCCGCCGCGTCTCCTTCGTCGTTTAAGCGCCTTTTTTCGAGGCGGGCAGCCCGGAGCTTCCATGTTTCCCGATCTTGCCAGAGACGATGTGTTCCGCCTGGAGACGGCGCGGCTCTGGTTGCGCTGGCCGCGCGTATCGGACGCGGCCGCGATCAGCCGCTTCTGCTCGATGTGGGAAGTCGCCCGCTACACCGCCCGCATCCCACATCCATACCCGCCCGGATCGGCGGAGCGCTTCATCTATGCCGCGCGCGAAACCAACGCCTCCGGGCGCGATCTCACGCTCGTCATGACGCCCAAGAAGGGCAAGCGTGAGGTCATCGGCTCGGTCAGTCTCGAGTCGCGCGGTGCGGATCGCTTAACCCTCGGGTTTGCGCTCGCGCCGGAGTCCTGGGGCAAGGGTTTGGCGACCGAAGCGGCCCGCGCAGCGGTCAAGTCCGGCTTCGGGCTCACCGCCGCGATCGAGATCTTGGCGAGCGCCCGGGTCGAGAACCTCGCGTCCCGGCAGGTCCTCGAGAAATGCGGCTTCAAAATCGCATCGACCGGGCTCATGGGCGCCCCGGCGCGCGGCGGCCTGGTCGAGTGCCACAACTTTCGCTTGACGCGACACGCCTGGGCGCAGGCGGTCGAATTGAAGCGTCAGGCGATTGTCGATCAAACGCAGCTCGAGCCGGACGGCCTGCCATGAAATTTCTCGATTCCGCGCGCGTCTACGTTCGCTCCGGCGATGGGGGAGCGGGCTGCGTCTCGTTTCGGCGCGAGAAATTCATCGAGTTCGGCGGCCCGGACGGCGGCGACGGCGGGCGCGGCGGCGACGTCGTGGTCGAATGCGCCGCCGACCTCAACACCCTGATCGACTTCCGCTACCAGCAGCATTTCAAGGCCAAGACCGGCATGCACGGGATGGGCAAGAACCGCGCGGGCGGCCGTGGGCCCGACGTGATCCTGAAGGCGCCGGTCGGCACGCAGGTGTTCGACGAAGAGACCGGCGTCCTGCTTGCCGACTTGACGAAGGAAGGCGAGCGGGTGGTCGTCGCCAACGGCGGCAACGGAGGCTTCGGCAACGCTCATTTCACCTCGTCGACCAACCGCGCCCCTCGCCGCGCCAATCCCGGCCAACCGGGGATCGAGCGCACGCTCGTCCTGCGGCTGAAGCTGATCGCCGACGCCGGTCTCATCGGTCTGCCGAATGCAGGCAAGTCGACCTTGCTCGCCGCGGTTTCGGCCGCCAAGCCCAAGATCGCGGACTATCCATTCACGACGCTGCATCCCGGTCTCGGCGTCGTGCGAATCGATGGGCGCGATTTTGTGCTCGCAGACATTCCGGGTCTCGTTGAGGGAGCGCACGAAGGCCGCGGCCTCGGCGACCGCTTCCTTGGCCATGTCGAGCGCTGCGGCGCGCTCGTCCATCTTGTCGACGCGACGGGGGGCAACGCCGGCGCCGACTACCGAAAGATCCGGCGCGAACTCAGAGCTTACGGCGAGGGGCTCGAGGAGAAGACGGAGATCGTCGCCCTGTCGAAGATTGACGCGGTGGACGAGGAGACTTTGGCCCGGCAGCTCGAGCGTCTGAGGCGCGCCATTCGCGCCTACGGTCCGCCGGTCGCCGAGGGAGGCGGGCGCGCCAGACCGCTCCTGCTTTCGACGGCGACGCAGCGCGGGGTGACGGACGTGCTGCGGGCGACAATGGCGGCGATCGAAACGCGCCGCTCGCGGGAAACGCCGGGGAACGACGCGAAACCCGAGACATGGAGGCCGCCGATCTGATAGCAACGCCCGGAGAGGGTTGAACTCCGGATGTCGCGCGAAGCCGCCTCTCCTCGAACGGGATGACGATCCAGTTCATTGCAGACCCCGGCAGGACCACGAGAGCAAGCGTCGAGACCTGACCCAAGGCGAGCGCTGTCCCTGCTTAGATTAAGGTCAATCCGACATACATTGGATTGCGCGTCCAGGCCTAGCAGCCTGTCGGACTTAACGCCGCGCCTGCGGGCACGCTAGAATCTAACGTTGATTCGCGCAGGGCGGCGGGCTTTTTTTGATGACCAATTTCCGGACGATCGATCGGCAGACGGGATATCTGCTGCCGCCTTCGGTGGACGAGTGGCTTCCGGAGAAGCATTTGGCGCGGTTCATCGTCGAAGTGATCGACGGTCTCGACTTGGGGCGGATGAGCGGGGCTTATCGAGGCTCGGGTTCGGCTTCGTATCATCCCCGGATGTTGCTGGGCCTGTTGGTTTACGGGTACGCGACGGGGGCGTTCTCCAGCCGGAAGCTGGAGCGGGCGACCTACAACTCGGTGGCGTTTCGGTTCATTGCGGCCAACGATCATCCCGACCACGACACGATCGCCGCGTTCCGGCGGCGGTTCTTGAAGGACATCGAGAAGCTGTTCGTCGAGGTTCTTCGGCTGGCGAGCGAGATGGGCGTTTTGCAGATGGGCGCGATCGGGCTGGACGGGACGAAGATCCACGCCAACGCCAGCCGGCACAGCGCGCTTTCCTATGAGTATGCGGGCAAGATCGAAGCGCAACTGAAGGCCGAAGTCGCCGATCTGCTGGCCAAGGCCGAGGCGGCGGACGCGGCCGACGTTCCCGACGGGATGTCGATCCCCGACGAACTGGCGCGGCGCGAGGAGCGCCTGCGCAAGATCGCTGAGGCGCGCGCGATGATCGAGGGGCGCGCCAGGGACGCGCCAGGGAGCGGCACGCGCGCGGAGAAGGCGGAGCACGACGCCAGGATGGCCGCGCGCGAGACCAGGACCGCCAAGACCGGCAAGAAGCCCAGGGGCAAACCGCCGGCGCCGCCGACCGAAGGGCCGCTGCCGACCGATCAGGTCAATCTGACGGACGCGGCGTCGCGCATCATGCCGGCAGCCGGTGGCGGCTTCGAGCAGGGCTACGACGCGCAGGCGGCGGTCGCGGCCGGGAGCCTCCTGGTGGTGGCGGTCGACGTGGTCCAGGCGCCCAACGACAAGAACCAGGTCGAACCGATGCTGGAGAAGATCGGCGCGCTGCCCGAAGGCTTGGGCAAGGTCGACCATCTGCTGGCCGACACCGGCTATTTCAGCGCGGGCAACGTGGCCGCCTGCGAAAAGGCGGGTGTCGAGCCGGCGATCGCGATGGGCCGTCAGCCCCATCACCCGCCGCTGAGCGAGCGCTTCGCGAAGGTCTGCTTGCGCAAGGAGTAGAGCGCCCGGCCCTCAGGCGTCTTCAGCCGATGCGCCATCGCCTCGACCGGCGTCGGGTCGTCCGGCGCGGCCGGGGCCCTCGGTGGCGCCCCGCCCTCAACAGCCGGGGTTGAGGACGAACATCCGCTTCAAATTCCAGGCCATGGTCACGAGGCTCCACTCGCCGTGCACGTTTTCAAGCCCGCGCAGGGAGAACGGACGGAATCCGAGCGCGGATTTGATGATGCCGAACACCGGCTCCGGGGTCGCCACCCGGCGCACAAACTGTCCAATCCATCGCGATCCGAAAAACCCGTCCGACAAACAGTCGCAAAACTCAGTCCGACAGGCTGCTAGGCAATTGCGCCGCTAGCCATTCAATTGTCCTTTGCGCCTTTAAAAATCCAAGTCCGAATAAGATCCCGATCGCAAATGGTCAGCTGTTTCTGGCCATGAGGCATGCGTATTTCGGTTCCGACGCCCCAATCTAGCAATCTCATCAGGTTGCTGGCCCCAGGGTCGCCCGGCACAATCATCGGACCGAATTTTGTGCCCTTCATCAGTGTATCATACGAGCTAACATCGAAACCGCTCTTTTGGTATCCTTCGCCATCTGGCCGATGGCAACTCGAGCAATGAAACTGAAGAATCGGAAAAACGTCTTCCTTGAAGCTTACTTCGGGCGGCTTGAACTGCGCAGCACATGCTCTACCTGGGGAGAATTCAAGAGCGCCAACGGCGATCGCTATGGCCGAAACTCCCGCGACTACGCCCGCCGCAGGAAATACATGAACTTTCATCGCGTTTCTCCCTGACTACAGCCTACAGCGGCTACATGGACAGAGAGCCCCGAATCGAGCCGGCTCGCGGAGCGGGGCTCGTTAGCAAAGACGCCATCCATACTCGGCACAGCAATACCTGAATGCAATGCGGCAAACCGTCGCTCTGCTCAAACAGCGGGCAGAGTTCTCGCCTCAATAAAGATGAAACCCGGTTTCGTGAATGGGCTTCCTCGCAAGGACCAACTGCTCCACGACTGACGCATCACCGCCTCGAAACCAGCCGGCCAGCGAACAAGCTGGCTTCGAGGATGATCGGCGCTTCGACGTTATTTGGCGACGTAGATCTTGCACCAGCCCTGCGGCGCGACCGGGCCTACGACGGTTTTGCACTGATTCGGCGGAATGAACGGCTCACAGTTGTCGCAGCGTTCGCTGCCATCCGGGTGGTCCTGGTATGCGACGTCCGCCTGCGACTTCTTGCCCTTCGCAAAGGCGCGGAAGTCGAACGGCCACCATGCGCCTACTCACTGCTATTTCTTAGGCATTGGCCATTTGTGGCCTTTCGCGGCGAACTCTTTGCCAAACGCGGTGTTGGCTCCTCCACCAGCGGGGTTCACATGGCATTTCCCGCAAGGCAGCCCGGTCTCCTTCGCATAGGCTGGCGTCGCCTGCGCATGTCGAGGCGACACGGTGATTGCCGCGGCCGCGATCAATACTGCGGCTGCTACACCGGCTGCACCCCAGAATATCCCCGCGGGGATCACAGCGATTGAACCTTCGTGAATTTGCATGCCCATTCCTTTCGTCGTTATGTCGCATCCCGTCTCTCGATCGTCAACGCGCGACTGCGCCCCAACGCCGCGACGCACCATCATCACTTCCACCGTTTCCCGGAGTTGCCGACAGTGCCCTCAATCGACCGTCGAATAATCCGGAACGTCGCCGCCCATTCTTTCCAGAATGGCCCTGGGCGGCTTATGAAACCACATCTGGTACATCGTCGTCAGCCACATCACGGCGAAGCACGCGGCCATCAAGGCGCCCGCGGCAATCTCGGCCCAGGCGAATGGATGGAAGAGCTTGATCATATACCAGGAACTGACGTCGACCAGAGTCCCCAGAAATGGAAGGGCGATGACGGCACACTTGAACCAGATCGGGCGCACGTAAGCGTGGCTGAATATCAGCCCCACGATGAAGAAGATGAAGCTCAATCCAAAGAAGTGAATGTGCGAATCGCGGACCAGGGTTGAGATGGACGCGCCAGTGTTGATTGCAGTGACCTTATGGAGGTTGTCGAAGCCGGTCAGATTGGGAATATTCGGGTTGCTGCCGTCGTGGCACTGCATGCAGTGAACTGGACCCCGTTGGTGGGACCACGGGTCGCTGAATTTAAGGTGTAATCTCGCCTGCCCTTGTCCTTCAAAAAGTCAAGCCGCTTCTTGCTGCGTCTGTCTCTGCTGTGGGTATGTGGGCAACGCGGTTGCGTTGTCCAAGCGAAGCGGCATATCCACAGCCCTCGCCGCCGCCTCGATTTTGTCCATGCCGGCGCGCCACACCGCCATCGGCATCTGGTTGTTCATCGCCTGGTGAGGGCGCCGAAAATTGTAGAGGTTCATCCAGGAACTGATGCCGGACCGCGCCTCGCAGCCATCGGCGTAGGCTTTCAGATGCACTTCTTCATACTTGATCGAGCGCCACAGCCGTTCGATGAAAATGTTGTCCATGAAGCGGCCGCGTCCGTCCATCGAAATCACGACGCCGGCCGTCACAAGCTTGCTGGTGAAAGCCTCGGCGGTGAAAGTGGAGCCCTGATCGGTATTGAAAATCCGCGGCTTTCCGAACCGAATCAGCGCCTCCTCCAGCGCCGCCGCGCAGAAGCTCGCATCGTTGGTGTTCGACAGCCGCCATGCCAGAACCGCCCGGCTGGCCCAGTCGATGATCGCCACCAGATAGAGGAAGCCGCACGCCATCGGGATGTAGGTCACGTCGGCCGCCCACACGTGGTTCGGCTCGACAATCTTCAGGCCGCGCAGCAGGTAGGGGTATATCTTGTGCCCGGGCGCGGCTTTGCTCGTGCCGGGGCGCGGAACCAGCGCCTCGATCCCCATCACCCGCATCAGCCGCCGCACTCGCTTGCGGTTGACCCCACGGCCTTCCTTGTTGAGTTCGAAGGTCATTCGCCGCGAGCCGTAGAACGGAAGTTCGAGATGCAGTTCGTCGATGCGGCGCATCACCGCCAGATCGTCCGCCTCGGCGACGGGCTTGGGGCGGTAGACCCCCGAGCGCGCCACGCCCACAAGCGCGCATTGGCGGCGCACCGACAGGTCCTTGCGAGGCCGTTCGACCATCGCTCTTCGATCGGGCGCGCTCATCGACCTGGCCTCCTTGCCAAGAAATCCCGTTCGACCGTCAGTTGGCCGATCTTGGCGTAAAGCTTGGCCGCCTCGCGCTCGCGCTCCTCCTCGCCATCGCCCAAAGCGCTCGCCCCGCGGGCGAACAGGCTCGCCGCATTGTCGAGAACCTGCTTCTTCCAGGCATAAATCTGGTTCGGATGCACCCCATGCCGCTTCGCCAGTTCCGGAACCGTCGCATCCTCCCGCAGCGCCTCGAGCGCAATCTTCGCCTTGAACGCCGCATCAAACTTCTTGCGTGACTTCGTCATTTCTCGCTCCATCGGTTGCGACAGAGCAGGTCATTCACACCTTAGCCAGTGGTCCCAAATCCGGGGTCCAGCTCACAGCGCTTGTCGATGATCGGCTTGATCGTCGTTTCATAGTCTGAGCGGGTTGCGCCTTCCTTGACCCAGTTCAAGAGAATGGCCTTCTCGTCAGGAGGCGCCATGGTGGCCATGGGCCCGTTAAGGGCGCTCTCGAGAATCGAGCCTGTGCCGCTGCCGGCATAGCCGGCCACGAGATCTTCATAAGTGAGCAAATAGGGATTGGACCCGGGGGCTAGGCCGGCGTAGGTGAAATAGATGTTCAGCAACGCGAACAGGTAACCCAGCCCGAGAGTCAGCAGCGTCGCCGTGTACAACGCCCGCAGGCTGTAGGGCAGCTCAGAAAAGTGATGAAAAAGGCGGTGCGGCGGCGGCTGGTCTTTCATGCTCGAACCTTATTCTGGGGATCACTTGGCGGGCACGGTGACGAACACGACCGCCCGCGGTTTCTGGCGTGAATAATACGCCGCAAGCCCTTTTATGTCGTCGCTGCTTAGCGCGTTGGCCATGGCCGCCATCTCTGAATTCCTGCGCGCACCTGTCTGATAGGCATGCAGGGCCGCCTCGAGGTAGTCCATTCGCTGTCCTGCCAGGGCGGGAATGTTGACCTGGGTGCTGTTGCCGTTGAGGCCGTGGCAGCGGTTGCATTTCTGGGCCCACTCGTCCAGGCTCAGCGGCCTGCTGACCTTGACCGGCTGGGGTTCGAGAGCCGCGTAATACGCGGCGAGGTTTTTCATGCCGGCGTCGTCGAGCGAACTCGCGAGACCCTTCATCGTCTCGTTGCTGCGGGTACTGTTCTTGTAGCTTCGCAGCGCGTCGACGAGGTACGCCGCATCCTGGCCCGCCAGGTTCGGGGTCGCGGGGTTGCCACTGACCCCCTGGTCGCCATGGCATCCGGCGCAGCCGACAGCGGCGGCCTTGCCCGCCGCGGCGTCGCCCTCAGCCGAGGTCTGCGCCCGCGCGGGTTTTTGCAGCGCGAAAAAGAGCGCGATGTGATTCATGTCCGCATCGCTCAGCGCCGCCACCGCCGCCTTCATCGTGTCGTTCTGGCGCTGGCCGCTCTTGTAGTCCTTCATCGCGGCCACGAGATACTGGGGCTCTTGCCCGATCAGACTTGGAATCCCGGGCGCAGCGCTGACGCCGGCCTCCCCGTGGCATCCCGCGCAGGCCGCCGCCGCGGTCTTGCCGGCCTGGACGGGATCGATGAACGGTGTCGCTCTCGCCTCGGCGGCTGGCTGGGCAGGGTCGAGGGAGGCATAATAGGCCGCCACCTTGACCAGAGCGTCGTCACTGAAGAACTTCAACAGCTTCATATTGGCAACGTCGTGGCCACCCGGATGACCGCCGATTTGATAGGCCTTCAACAGACTGTAGATATAGGAGGGTCGCTGGCCCGCCAGGTTCGGGACGCCCGCAGTGCTGCTGATCCCATTGGGGCCGTGGCAGCTCGCGCAAGACGCTTGGGCAAGCTCTTTGCCCTGTTCGATGTCGTCGGGCGTGGCGAACAGCGGTCGCAGTTCATCGGCGCCCGCCATTGCCGTCTGGGCGATGGCGGCCGGCCGGCAAAGCCCGAACCCCGCGCCCGCAATGACCAAGAATGCAACCAGGCTCCGCGCGTTGCTCGCCATCCCTACTCGTCGGATCCGCGCTTGTTTGAATGGTGACCGACTTTGATCGGCTGAAGCCTGTCCAGATGCTGAATTCGTCGTTCGGCGAGACCGGAATGACGGGATTTTTTCCATTTCGCCTCGCATAAGCGACTGTTCGGCATCCTTCATCGGGCTTTGCGCTTGTGCTTCCCCGGCGCGGGCGCGGCCGCCCTTGCTATTACCTGGCAATTACTTGGCGCGTCGGACGAGCGCTGATAAAGGTGGTGTTTTGTCGCAGGCCCGGGGTGGCGCAAAGCAGCTGCGCGACTATCGCCCAAAGTTGCTATTTCTCGCTCTCCCTCACCAATCGATGCTCCCGACCCGCCTACCACTTGACCTTCAGCGAGGCCATGACCGCCCCGACATTATAGTTGGGCGAGACGTAACCCGGCGTCAGGATGCTGATCGACGTCCCCGACGGGCCGGAACAGAGGCCTGTGGTGAGCATAGGCGTGCACGCGTTGTCTTGCCAGTTGTGCTCGACGAACATGGCGTACGTGCCGCCCACCGACAACGTCATATTGGGAGTCAGTTGGTATCTCGCCGTGACCGTGAGGGCGTTCATGATCGACTTGTTGTCCGGATAGTTGGCCACGTCTTGATAGGTCTGGGTCACGGTGTTCAGGGGGACATAGACGCCATTGAACTGGCCGAACATGACGGAGCCGTAGGAAAAAGTGTAGTTGAGCCCGAGTTTCAGTCTGTCTGTCGCTTGCCATTCGCCACTGACGCCGACAGTGTTGACGCCGCTCGTGTACTTGTTTTGGAAATACCCCGCGCTGCCCGCGCAGGCTCCGGTATTGGAATTGGCGCAGGCGCCATTGCCCAGGTTGTTGAAGTAGATCTGCTCGTAGTTGTAATAGCCATGGAGGTTCACGCCCTCGACCGGCTTGTAATTGCCGTCAATTCCGACCGTGAAATTGTAGTCTGACTTCACGCCCTCGACCTGGTTGACGAGGTTCACCGGGGTCAAATTCGCACCGCCGACCGTGCCTGGATAGTGAAAATCCTCGTTCACGGCCTTGAACTGCAAACCGCCGGAATAAGGGCCCCCCGGGGAATAGTCGGTCCGCAGGGTGACCCCGTTCGACGTCATCGGCGCCTGGTAATAGGCGCCGGATGGCGCGGCGTCGGCGCCGGTGGTGCCCTCCAGGGCCGCCCACGGCACCCAGTAGTTCAATGTCCCGCTCCGATCGATGTAGTCGTAGGTGATCCGGCCCATGACGACGGAATTCAGCATGCTACTCAACCCGACATTCACGTCACTGGTCTGGCTGGAGCCAACCTGGGCGTTGCTGCGGCTGATGTCCAAGAAACTATAACCCGCCGTCAAGTTTGTATTATATTGCGACCATAGATGGTAGTCGACCTGGCCGCCGACTTTTTGCTTCAGCCACTCCTGCGGCACGACGTAGGTCGCGGTGTTGGCGCTCGCATCCGGGCTGGCGCCGCCGCCATACACCGCGCACGCCGTAACCGGAATCCCAATCGATGGACGCGTGGAGCACTGGTTCTCGCTGACGTCGCGTTCATCGAGATTATAGAACAGGCGAGCATTGAAGTTGGTGAACGGGGCAGAGGTGAGGGCGACGCCGCCCTGGACGACCTGGGCCATGATATTGGGCGAGGTGGAGCCGGTTCCCTGGACCGAACTGTTGAGATTGGAGAATCCCCCGAAGCCGCTGGTCGCGAGGTTGAGATCGGCGGTATTCGCCGGGTAGGTATTGTCCTGCATTTCCACGCCGTAACGGCCATTCACGTTGATCCGTGATTGCCACCAGGGTAAATTGTAGCCGAGCATCGCCGTAAAATACTGAGCGTCGTTGCTCGGCGGGGTCGAGTAGAGGCCCGTCATGGCGAACGGCGCCGATGTTCCGGACGCCGGGAAAGGAAGCGCGATCGCTATGTTGTTGTCGGTGAAGTGGGAGAACATGTACCCGAATTGGGCCTGGACCTGGGCGGTGCTGTAGGCTGCCGTCAGCCTCAAGGTATCGGTGTCGTAGTCGATCGGCAGCGTGAAGGCTTGGCCGCCCCAGCTCTGGTCAATCAACTCTTCCAGCGACCCCTCTTTGTGTTCGTGGCTGACTTGGAAAGAGAGAGTCCAGTCATTCCAGATGTATTTGCCGTCCAGCCCCAGGCGGTCGCGGCGCGTGCCGACTTGGTAGGGTTGCTCGGCGCCGGCGATCTCCAAAGAATTCGGGTACGTGTAATTTGGAACATGGGGCCCGGCCGCAGTGATGCCCTCATGCCGCGGGGCGTTGGTCGCGCCGCCCCAGGGCGGAAGGCCGTCGAGTGTCGCGCTGTCGCCGTTGACCGTATAGATCGAGTCGATGATGTTGCCGGTGTAGGAGATCGCGTTGTACCAGGCGTCGAATCCCCACTGTCCCTGATTGCCGACGCCGAAGTTCAGCGCGGCGTCCGGCCCGATGTTGTTGTTGGTTTGGCCTGAATAGTTACTGTCTTTGAAGCTGTTAGTTTGACACTGTCCGCCGAAGGGGCGGCAGGGATACGGGGCCCTTCCAAGGTCGTCGCCGAACTGAAAATCGATATTGTCGCCGGTGAAATCCCAGTACATCGTGCCGTTGGAATCCCACCGGGGGACCGTAAGGGAGCTGAAGCCGAACAGTCCGTCGACGCCCTCCTCGGTGAAGCCGTTGTAGCGGCCGTACTGGCGGGACTGTCACATTGCCACGCGGCGAGCGCGAAGAGTCGGCGGCTCAGGAAATTGTCAGGCCGCTGAGACTGCGGTCCGCCACGTGGTCATCGCCGCAGCGCGAAGGGCGCGGTGCGTTTGGGCCGAGGTGAGATGGCGTTGGACGTTGAAAGTGTTGTAGACGGCGGCGTGCGTGGAAAGAAACTTCTGGGCTGAACCTGGGCTCTTGAACCGCTGCATCTTGCGCTCCCGCCGCCGCGTCGGCTGATGCGAATTCTCAGCTCTGTTGTTCTGTGTGCCTTGGCAAGGCGCATCGTTCTCCCCGGTGGAAATCCGGGCCGGCAAACTCTCGCTCCAGCCGGAAGCGATCGGAGCGGATCAGGAGGCGACGAATGATCTGAAGCACTTCGATAGAAAGGCCCCGTAGGGGGTCAGCGGACCGTGCGGGCCGCAACGTGAGTGAACATTGAGCAGGCCTCGAAAGAGCCAATGTGGGAGCCGACCCGCCAGAATAACGGGGAAGGTCGCTGTCGTCGGTGAAGCGAGCGAGATACGCAGCCGACAATTCCACCGGGGTAATGATGGCAGCACGCAGGAACATGAATGGTGCGCAACAAGGGAAGTCTGCGATCGTGGTGGGGAACGACAATTCCAGGCCAACGGCGAACCCGTGAGGGCCAGCGCCGGCGGACGCAGATGGCGGATGGGTTCGTACTACCGTTGAGGCCGGGTAACGTCGGCGGAGGGAAGGAGCCCTGACCCGACCCAAGCGAGGGAAGGGCTGACAGCTCGGCGATTGACGATGAGTTTACGAACGCCGTGTGAAACGGTTGAGAAGCTGCAGACCTCGCTGCAGACGAAAGCTAAGGCTGAACCAGCCTTCCGCTTCTACGCCCTTTGGGACAAGGTCTGTCGCAAGGATGTCCTGCTTGAAGCCTATCGCCGTTGTCGCGCGAATGCGGGGGCGTCGGGGGTTGATAGCGAGACGTTCGAACGGATCGACACCCATGGCGTTGAGCGCTGGCTGGAAACGCTGTGGGAGGAGCTGACTTCGGGAAAGTATGTCCCCAAGCCCCTCCTGCGGGTGTGGATACCGAAGAGCAACGGAGGCCAACGGCCTCTCGGCATTCCGACGTCTTGCGCATAAAGCACCTCATGCAGCTTGGGTTGGGAATGTGCGATTCAAGTGGTTCGATTTGGCGACCCGGTCGCGCAGGCGTTGGTCGGTGTCGTCATCGATCGTAATCGCATAGGGCGTGGCTTGTTTGCGTTTCTGGGCGCGGACGAGGCCGCATTGGATCCAGTAGTAGACCACACCCCAGCTGACGCCATATCGCGCGCCTACCTGGCCGACGGTTAGGGCGCCGGCTGGAGCTGTCGGAGCAGGGATGCGGTGTTTGAACCGTATCCATCTGATCATATCCACGGTGAGGGCCTTTCCCGTTGAGCTCTTACGGCCTTCGGCGGTCATGAGGGCGGCGATTTCGTCGTCGTGATGATCGGCGGCCAGGGTGCGAACGCGCGCGACGAACTCCGCCCCATAGCGAATGGCGTCGGCTCGGTTCGGCGGCAAGGTGACCTCGATGGTTTCCGTCTCGCCGCCTTGCCAGCGTACGTGCAGGTTGATGACCTTGGGCGCCCGCCCCTTTGAGACTGTGATGTCGCGCACCAGCAGGCGCAGGATGCGCTTGCGATTCTTGGACGTGGTGGTGGCAGCCGCCCACAGTCGCGGAAAGTCTTGCGCCAGTTGAAGGATTTGTCGTTTCTGCTCCGCGGTGACGGCGCGCAGGGTCTGGCGCTCGAAGTTGGCCAGTTCGACTTCGAGATCGCGCAGACGCTGCATGGCCTCGTTCCAGCGCTGCTCGAGGGTTGCGGCGATCAGGCGGTTGTCCGGATCGACGGCGTCATAGCGCCGCTCGGCGAGGTCGACTTCATATTGAGCCCGTTCGATCCGCATCCTCCATTGCGCGCCGATCGCACGATCTCGCTCCTCCAGGGTGGTCAGCGCGGCCAGGGCGAGTTCGAGCCTGAGCGGGGTGATGGCGCCGGCCACTCGCTCGGCGAACACGCGGTCGATCGGTCCGGCGGGCAGGTGCAGATGGCAACCTTCGAACCCATCTCGACGCCTCGAGGTGCATTCATAGATCGGATAAACGCCGCCGTTCCCCGTGTATCGAGCACTCACCCTGCGCCCGCAGGTCCCGCAGACGAGCATGCCCTGCAGGAGGCAAAGGCCCTCTCTGGCCGGCCCGGGCAACACCTCGGCGTTGGTTCGATTGGCGCTGAGGCGGACGCCATTGGCGGTGAACTGATCCCCGTCGATGTAAGCTTGATGATGGTCTGGGATCATCACGCGCCAAGCTTCTTGGCGTACGGCGCGACTTGACGGTGATCTCGCCGGTCGGCGCGATCTCTTTGGACGATTGATAGCGCCCGAACACGTAGACGCCGGCGTAGGAGGGATTGAGCAGCATGCTGGTCACACGGGAGTGGATCAGCGGCCCCCAGACAAGCTTTCCGTCCCACGCGCCGCCATAGGAGCGTCGCGGAAAACGCAACCCGAGCTCGTTGAAGCGCCGAACCACGCCAAATGCTGAACCCGTCTGCTGGAACAGGGAGAAGATCATGCGCACCGCGCCCTGCACCTCCTGGTCGGGGTCGAGCACGATCTTGTCGCCTTCGAAGACGAAGCCGACGGGCAAGGGAAAGTGCAACTCGCCCTTGGCCGCCTTGTTCAGTTTACCGCCATGGAGGCGCGCGCGAATGATATGCAGCTCCGCCTGAGCGAAAGCGCCTTTCATGCCGAGGACCAGAGAGTCGTTGAACTCGGCGGGATCGTAGCAACCGTCCTCGTCGATCACTAGGGTGTTGGTGATCGCGCAAAGTTCCAGAAGCCGATGCCAGTCCTGGTTCGAACGCGCCAGGCGCGAGGCCTCCAACGAGAAAATCGCGCCGACATGGGCCCATGGCCACGTCGCCGACCAGGATCTTGAAGTCGGCGCGGTTGGTGGCGGAGGATCCGGACTGGCCCAGATCGCCGTCCAGAACCCGGATCTGATCCTGGCGCCAGCCGAAGGCTCGAGCCTTGTTCATCAGATTGTACTGACGCTCGGTGCTCTCCTGGTTGAACCGAACCTGACCCGGAGTCGACTGCCGGATGTAGACGCAGGCCTGTCGCGTCAGGTGACTTGGGTTGATCTTCGAGGTCGTCAGGGTCATCGCGCTTCTCCTCCGCAACGGGCGGCGGGGCGGCGTCGAGATAGGCCGTGACCATGTCGGCAAGAATGGCGCCCGCCTGGGTCAAGTCGAACTGGACGGGCGCGAGATCCATGGCGATCTATCCAAGCTCCTCGTGGCGTCGCAGAAGCTCTGTGTTGATGGCGCAGATCTCGTCGAGCGCATCGCGTAAGGCGTGCAAGTTGCTGATGAACTGAGCGGCGCGCGCAACGTCGGCGTTACGCACGTAATCCCTGTGGGGCCGCCCGCTGGGCTGACTGACTGAGAGATAATACTTGGGTCCGTGGCCCGGGCCGTCGACACAGCGGCAGTTGGGCCGGCCGCAGCGTTTGTAGGCTTGGCTCAGCGTCCCCCGCATCACCTGCTCGGTCGGCGGCATGTCCTGCGCCAGCTGGCGGCGGCGTTCGCGCAAGGCGGAGGTGGAAATGTTCTTGAGAATCATCGGATTGCTTCGAAAGGCCGTCCGAGAGAATCAGAGGTCGAGTCATCGGTCAACCCCTTCGTCACCGAGCTTCAGCCAAGCCACCAGTTCAGCGAGCTGAACCAGGCCAAACGCGTCGACAAGGAGAGACTCGCGCCCGGGCGACGGCGAAGCGCCAGGCGGCGCCCAGTCCGTCCAATTGCTCAGCATGGCGAACGTGCCGCGCTCCGGGTGGCGGAGGCTCAGTGATTCCTGTCCGGACAGCCGACGGACCTTCAAGACTTCAAAGGTTTGGCCGCGTAGACGATGAAACGGATGGGTTACGGTCGCGAAACCCAAAGAGCGATTAGTGTGGAGTGCAGTTCGATGGGTGTGTGCCGTGCATCCGGGATCGGGTGGTTCAGATGGCGGCGGTGCTGGTCATTGGTCCCATCTTTGAGGTGGACCTGCTGCCCCAGCAGCATGGATTCCGTCCCGGGTTGGATGCCAAGATGGCTCTCCGACGGGTCTACTGGCACGTGACGCAGCACGGGCGGCGTGAGGTCGTGGACGCGGACTTGCGCGACTACTTCAACTCAATTCCGCACGCGCCGTTGATGCGAAGTCTGAGCCGCCGCATCGCCGATGGGCGTATACTCCACGTCATCAAACGCTGGCTTACAGCGCCGGTGGTGGAGGTCATCGACGGGCGGTCGGTGCAGACCGCCGAAGCGCGAAGGACGAAGCGGGGAACCCCGCAGGGCGGAGTGATTTCGCCGCTGCTGGCAAACTGCTACTTTCGGCGCTTCCTGCTAGCCTGGCACGACCATGGCCATCGGGACCGACTCGATGCCCACGTCGTCAACTACGCCGACGACTTCGTCATCTGCTGCCGACCTGGCAACGCGCCGGCGGCGATGGCGCGGATGGCGACGTTGATGACGCGGCTTGGGTTGGAGGTGAACGCCAAGAAGACCAGGATCGCCCGACTGCCTGAGGAATCATTCGATTTTCTCGGGTATACGGTCGGTCGCTTCCACGGCAAAAACGGGCGCCCGTATATCGGCACTCGGCCGTCGCGGAAGTCAGTGAAGAGCCTGCTCGGACGCATCCACCAACGGACGACGCGCCAGTGGTATGCGGATGACCCTAAAAGCACGGTTGCGCGCATCAGCAGCATGTTACGCGGTTGGTGCGGCTACTTTGACCAGGGGCCGGTCATCACGATCTACGACCTCATCCACAGGTACACCGAGCGACGAATCCGTCGCTGGTTGCTACGGCGATCGGGACGCAAAGGCACCGGGTTCGGCCAGATCCCGGACGAGTATCTCTATGAGACGCTCGGCCTCTACACCGTCCCGCGAAACCGCAGCGACCTGCCAAGAGCGAAGATTTGACGGGACGGGAGAAAGCCGGATGCGGGAAATCCGCACGTCCGGTTTGACGAGCGGCGACTGGAAACGGAGCCACGGTCCGAACTAAGGCACCGGCAATGTGCGAAAGCTGCCGGCGAACAGCCACTCCTCGGGACCTACAGCCACTGCGCCAGTCGTCGACTCTACTCCATCGCCCGCCCTCATGGCGCCGTTCGATCCCAAGATCCCGGACCGCGGCGCTGTATGATCGCAAATCATCCGCGACCAATCGCTCAGGAACGAAGGCATACTTCTTCAAGAGCTTGCGCATCAGTTTCAGCGCCGCGTGCTTGTTGCGCTTGGACTGGACCAGCACATCGAGGACCTCGCCTTCCGCGTCGACGGCCCGCCAAAGGTAGACCATCCGGCCGTCAATTTTCAGATAGAGGCGAGTGGCGCGGGGGAGTTTCACCCCCGCGCTCTCTTAGAACCGGACGTGATACTCTCGCATCATCCGGCTCCCATTGTTCGGCCGTGTCCATGGAGCAGAGGCCAATGGGCGAACAACCGAGGCTGACGTTGAGCGATGCGCGCCAGCCAGTGTCGGGAACGCCGCTTGTGTCTGCGTAGGGACTTGTACTTTCCGGAGGCCCATCGCGCCAAGTATCGCTCGATGTTCCACAGGGTGGGATAGAGTGCCGAAGGACAGAACCGTCCATAATAGTTGACCCAGCCGCGTATGCTCGAGTTGAACATCCGTGCCAGATCATCCAGGGCCCTGTCACTACGCAGGTGCATCGACCAACTACGGATGGTTCCGCGGATCGCCTTGAGCGCCTTCGGGCTGGCGGCGGGACTGAACGAGACGCCCATGCCTCCGGCCCTCTTGTTCACCAGCCTCGGCCTGAACGTATAGCCGAGAAAGTCGAACTTGATGATCGGGTGCGTGTCACGTCGGCTTTCATCTCTGCAAAAGACAATTTTGGTCTTGTCAGGATGAAGCGTCAGTCCGCAGTCAGCAAAACGCGCGCCCAGAGCTGCCCGAAGCGCCACCGCTTGGCCCTCCGTCCTGCAGTGACAGATCGCGTCGTCGGCATAGCGTTCGAACGGAATGTCCGGGAAGTTCCGACCCATCCACATGTCGAACGCATAGTGAAGAAAGAGGTTTGCCAGGAGGGGGCTGATCACCCCGCCCTGCGGCGTTCCTCGTTCTCGCCCGACGAGACTCCCGTCCGGCATCTGCACCGGCGCTTTCAGCCATCTGTCGATGTATAGAAGCACCCACGGGCAATTGGTGTGCTTGCGCACCGCCCGCATCAGAAGTTCCGGTTCGATGCTGTCGAAGAAGGCCTTGATGTCGAGATCAAGAACCCAGTCGTGACGCCAGCATCGCTGCCGCGCCACGCCGATCGCATCGAGCGCCGATTTGCCGGGCCGGTATCCATAAGAATCCGGGTGAAATTTGGGTTCCACCATAGGTTCCAGGTGGCGTTTGACCACCATCTGCGCGATGCGATCCGCCACCGTGGGGATGCCCAGCGGTCGCGTCTTGCCATCGCTCTTCGGTATATCGACCCGCCGCACCGGCGGCGGAAAGTAGCTGCCCGACGTCAGTCGATTCCAGAGCTTGTAGAGGTTGTTCGCAAGATCAGCCTCAAAGTCCGCAATCGTCTGACCGTCTACGCCAGCCACCCCTTGGTTTGCTCTGACCCTCTTGTAAGCTTCCCATACCTCCCTTTTCGGAATTGAATACGGCTTTGCTCTATCCATGAGGATCCTCCCGTCGCCGGTTGTCCTCATTCCAGAGCTGAACAACGCAACCCCTTCGCTCCAGCCCCATTACAGGACCTTCAACACTACTACGGGTTGCTCCGCCCCTGTGCCCCGCCTCGGTAATCTCACCCTCATAGGGACCGCCTATTTGGGTTTCTCCCTTAGCATCGGGGCGACAGGTTCCCGCGTTCCACACGGAAGCCTGGTTAAGAGTCACGCCGCCTTCATGCCGGATGCCGCCTGGGCAGAAATCAGGCCGCCCCCCAGGCTCGTCCCAGGTTAACGAATTCCCCCTGGTTTCGACATCGTCTTGCACTTTTCGACACTTCATCAGCGGTTCGCTTGCGCTCGTCTCTCTAACCCTCACCTGACGGACTGAAGTCCGCCTTTTCCTGCAACGCTCACCACCACGGCTCTTTACCGTCGCAGCTTGCAGTGGTTTGAAGCCTACCCCTGACGGTCGGCTTCGAGGGGCCTGCCCTCATCTTCCATGCAGCTCGGCCACCACATCACTGCGGAAGCCTTCGCGGCACACCCTCGTCCAGATGCCAAGTCGTGTGAGGCCTCAGGCGGCTCTTTCGCAAGGCGGCCGCAATCATCGGTCCGAAATGGTTCGCCCAGCGCCGAACCGTCTCGTAAGACACCGCCACTCCGCGTTCGGCCAACAAATCCTCGACATCGCGCAGGCTGAGAGTGAATCGGAGGTAGAGCCATATCGCTTGGTGAATGACCCCAGGCGGGAAACGATACCCGCTGTAGCTGATTTTCGCCATCCGCGTGGCTACCCGGCTGCCGACACCACCGCAAGCCCGAGGCGATGTGACAAAGCCGTCTCGAGATGTGGCAACAGCGTGCGGACCTCGGAAACCCGCCGCGCACATCCTCGAAGAGCTGGCGCGGATTCAGTCCCACGACGTCGTCCTGCCGACCACCACACATGGGCAGATCCGACTGCGCTGCGACGCCCAACTAGACGCCGCCCAGGCCGCGCTTCTTAACCGCCTTGGCATCGCGTTGCCCAAGCGCATGCACCCTCCCGAAGGCGAGTCGCCGACCCTCGCACTCAGCGCCTGAACCGTCTCCTCAACGAGAAATGTAGTGCCGACTTTTCGGCTAAGAAATTGATTTGACTATGCCACACCCCCAATTCTGCGCAAGTTGGGTTAGTTCCAGCGCGAGGGCGTGGCGCGCGAGTGCGAGAACGCGCGCATGTTCGACGCGACATCCGATACGGCGGAGCGCCTTCCAAGCGCTGCGAGGACGACCGCCATCGCTTCCGCTTCATCATCTCGCCGGAAGGTGGGGCCGAGCTGGGTAACCTCAAGCTGATCTTCAACACTTGGGGTCCTCCTGTGCGTCGTAAGTCATTGATATTGTTGGATCGAGCGGAGAGCTGCGCGAAAATGTAGTGCCACGTAGACGTTGATTTACAATTGACTTTCATGGAGTTTTCGCTGATCATGTGCGGACCCCGCGTGAGTCGCCGCCACGGTTCCGCACCATGTATTTCCGCAAGAAGACCTCCGGCGGCCGCGCCTATCTTCAGATCGTCGAAAGCCGCCGCGAAGGCGCGGCGGTGCGCCAGCAGGTCATCGCCACCCTCGGCCGCGTCGAGGACTTGCGCGAGAGCGGGCAATTGGAGCGCCTGCTGCGCTCGGGCGCCCGCTTCGCCGCCAAGGCCATTGTCGTCGACGCCATCGCCGCCGGCAGTGTCGCAGCGGGCTCGGCGCGGCGCATTGGGCCGGCGCTCGTCTTTGAACGCTTGTGGGAGGAGACCGGCTGCCGGGAGGTCGTCGAAAACCTCGCCGGCGCCCGCAAGCATGATTTTGCGCTGGAGCGCGCGATGTTCCTGACCGTTCTGCATAGGCTGTTCTGCGGCGGCTCGGACCGGGCGGCGGACCGCTGGAGGGAGGATTACCGCATCGACGGCGTTGAGGGCCTCGACCTGCACCATCTCTACCGGGCGATGGCATGGCTCGGCGAGGAATTGGCCGTAGACCAACAGGAGGGGGCCACGCCTTTTGCGCCGCGTTGCCTGAAGGACGTGGTGGAGGAGGAGTTGTTCGCGCGGCGGCGCGATCTCTTCAGCACGCTCGATCTGGTGTTCATGGACACGACCAGCCTCTATTTCGAAGGCGCCGGCGGCCAGACGCTGGGACGCCGCGGCTTTTCCAAGGACCATCGGCCCGATCTCAATCAGATGATTCTGGCGGTTCTTCTCGACGGCGACGGCCGACCGGTGTGCACCGAGATGTGGCCGGGGAACACCGCCGACACGGGCAGCCTGATCCCCGTGGTCGATCGCTTGCGCCAGCGCTTTTCCATCCGCCGGGTTTGCGTCGTCGCCGATCGCGGCATGATCAGCGCCGAAACGATCGCCGAACTCGAGGCGCGCGGGCTTCTCTATATCCTTGGGGTTCGCGAGCGTAACGACAAGCTCGTGCGCGAACTCGTCCTCGACGATCGCGCTCCCTTCATCCCGCTCGTTCTGACCAAGCGGAAGAAGGTCATCGACTACGAGGCCAAGGCGGTGACGCTGGCCGGGCGGCGTTACATCGTTTGTCGCAATCGCGAGGAGATGAAAAAGGACGCCGCCGCCCGGGCCGCGATCCTGGCCGCGCTCGAACGGCAGCTGAAGAAGGGCGACAAGAGCCTCATCGGCAACAAGGGCTACCGTCGTTTCCTGGCGACGCCCGGCGACGACCATTTCGCCATCGATTGGGACAAAGCCGAGGAGGACGCCAAGTTCGACGGCGTCTTCGTGTTACGGACCAACGCCGATCTCTCGCCGCTCGAAGCGATGCTTTGCTACAAGCAACTTTGGCGGGTGGAACGGGCGTTCCGCACCTCCAAGAGCCTGTTCGCCACGCGGCCGATCTTTCACAAACTCGACGAGACCATTCGCGGCCACGTCTCGTGCAGCTTCCTTGCCCTCGTGCTGAAAAAGGAGCTGGAGGACCGCATCGCCAATCTGGGCAAGCCGGCCGCCGACGGCGACGCCGCGCAAAGTGGTTCCTGGCCCGCTATTCTGGCCGATCTCAACTCGCTGACCGAGACCGAGGTCGAACAAGACGGCAAACGCTTTCTCCTGCGCTCGCCGCCGCGCCCCGCCGCAAGCCTCGCCTTACGCGCCGCCGGCGTCGCCCTGCCGCCCACCGTGCGCCAACTCGCCGACGCCTGATCCCAGCCCATCGATCAACGAAAATGTAGTGCCAAGGCGCTTTTCCAGCGTCAATTTCCGCTTTCAATCAATGCCTTGGCAATTTGTGGTGTAGAAGATCAGTCAAGACGTTCACGCGGGAGCTGATGCTCGATTGGGTGGCAGTCGGCCATTTGGAACAAAATGGGTATCCCCTTCACTGCCCCTGAGGGACGTGGTACGCCTGTCTGGTGGACACCACTCGACACCCGGTCGCTGGACTTGATTACCCGCGCACGTTTCAGGCGATGGACGAACGCTTCCGTGACGACGCGGCCTGCCGCGAGTACATCCGTCGTTTGCGCTGGCCTCAGGGATTCACCTGCCCCCATTGCGGAGAGGCGGGGGAGCCATGGGTGATGGCAGGGGGATGGCTGCGGTGTCGGGCCTGCCGCAAACAGACATCGCTGACCGCCGGGACGATCTTCGAGGGTGCCCGTAAGCCGTTGCGGATGTGGTTTCTGGCGATGTGGTTCGTCACCAGCCAGAAGAATGGGGTCAGTGCGCTCGGCCTCCAGAGGGAATTGGGGCTTGGCAGCTACGAAACTGCCTGGACCTGGCTGCACAAACTGCGCCGCGCCATGGTCCGGCCGGGCCGGGACCTGCTGTCTGGTGCGATCGAGGTTGATGAAACCTATGTTGGTGGCCCGGAACAGGGTACGCGAGGCCGAGAAACCGAGAGCAAGGCCATCGTCGCCATAGCAGTCGAGAAGAACGGCCGGGGGCTTGGCCGCATCCGCCTTCAGCAGATCGGAGATGTCTCGACAGACAGCCTGCTTCCCTTCGTCCAAGGCGCTGTGAAGCGCGGGGCGATGGTTCACACCGACGGCTGGAGGGGTTGTGCCGGACTGGCGGCGGCCGGTTACCAGCATCAGGTCACGGTCCTCAGCGGCGGCTCCGACCCGGCGCACGAAGTCATGCCGCGCGTCCACCTCGTCGCCTCGCTGCTCAAGCGATGGCTGATCGGTACTCACCAAGGTGGCGTCCAGCATCAACATCTCGACTACTACCTCGACGAATTCACCTTCCGCTTCAATCGCCGCAGATCAAAGGCCCGCGGGCTGCTCTTTCATCGCCTCGCCCAACAAGCCCTCGCCGTTGGACCCGCGCCCTACAACGCCATCGTCAAGCCACCGGGTTCCAGCGACTCTCGGACAACGGGGCAATGAAGGGGATACCAACAAAAATCATCAAATTCTACAGCGACCGCCCTTTTCAACCCTTATCGGGGGGAAAAGATCGTCTTAGCGCCGGGCGGCGTCGTCGCGATATCCATGGTGTCCAGGGCCTCAATCAGGAGCAGGCGGAGACGGTCTGGTGTCCCTTCTTCGAGTGGGCGTCGGCAGGGCCGCAGGATTTCAATATCGTATCAGCGCCGAAGACACTGACTGCGCCCCGAACGGCATCAGCCCGCCAGGACAGTTCATTGTCATGGAGAATATCCGCTCTCGATCAGGCGCGCTTCTGGAGGGATCCCGACTCCGCGGCTTGGTTCTGCGGTAGCCTGGATCGCGCACCGGTTCACACGCGCGAATTGACCTCTGGCGGCTCGGCAAGCCTGGGCGCCAACAAAATCGAAAGGGAACGGACCCCCTGGGCGCCGCGAATGAGCACGCCCTCGATATCCGCGGTCGCAGACGGTCCGGAATGGAACACGGTGTAGGAGCGCTCGCCGACTTCCGGACGCGCATAGGCGTTGTGCAAATTGGCGACGATATCC
This sequence comes from uncultured Alphaproteobacteria bacterium, assembly GCA_963782255.1. GTDB lineage: Bacteria > Pseudomonadota > Alphaproteobacteria > Rhizobiales > Beijerinckiaceae > Roseiarcus. The sequence goes on from CAWAIS010000002.1 coordinate 411,921, forward strand.
GACGGATCGAGCAGGACCACCAGATGCTGGGCGAGATAGGCCAGCGCGTTCACCTTCAGGGTCTCGTCGGTTAGAAGCACGGACCCCGTCTCCGCCACTCCGAACACGGCGCGCACGACGGCATGATCGACGTCCGCCAGTTCACGCGGTTCGACAATCGGCGCGAGATCGAGTCCGCCAGCGATCTCCGGCGTCGCCGAACAGACGAGGCGGCTGTGCGCGATCAGAGCCCGGGCCGGCGCCAACGGATCGTCCGCAGGGCCTGGATCGACGAGGCGCCCGCCCATCCGCGTCAGAGAATTCCTGAACGTCTCGAGGAGCGAGGGCGGAGAATCTTCGTCGAAGAGCGAAGGCGGCGGAAGCGGCGACTTCGCCTTCGGAAGGTTCGCCCGAACGGAGGCGAGGATCGCGTCACGGCTGCTCATTTCCGGCCTCCGCGGTTTTTCTTATACCATTGATGGAAGGTCGCGGCCGGCGGATGGGGCGTTTCGCGATTTTTTCCCCAAGCGTTGATGCCGTTGTAAATGATGAAGCGCGGCAACCGCGCGAGCGCCGTGTTCGCTCCCTCCACGGCGGCGCGATAGGCCGCCGGGCGCGCCATCAGGAGGCCGACCGCCTTCATCGCCGCGCGCTTGACGAACGGCGTTTCGTGCTCGCGAACAAGGACCTTCCGCCAGGCGTAGATCTGTTCGTGGATGTTGATTTTCACCGGGCAAACATTGGTGCAACTACCGTTCAGGGTCGAGGCGAAAGGCAGATTGCTGTATTTTTTCGCATTGAAGGTCGGATCGACGATGAGGCCGATCGGGCCGGAATAGGTCGCGCCATAGCTCAGTCCGCCGGATCGCCGATAAACCGGGCAGGTGTTCATGCACGCGCCGCAGCGAATGCATTTCAAAGAGGTCCAGAATTCCTCCATGCCGAGCCGCTCGGAACGGCCGTTGTCGACGAGCACGACATGCATCTCGCCGCCCTTGCGGGGGCCTCTGAAGTGGGAGGTGTATTGCGTGATCGGGGAACCCAGGGCGCTGCGCGACAGAAGCCGGATGAAAACGCCGAGATCGCTCTGCCGCGCGATGAGCTTTTCGATTCCGGCCGAGACGATGAAAAGGCCGGGGACGTTGGCCGAGAGGTCGGCGTTGCCTTCGTTGGTGCAAACGACGACGGCTCCCGTTTCCGCGACCAGGAAATTGGCGCCGGTCATGCCCGCGGCCGCCCGGAGAATCAGCGGGCGCGTCGCCATGCGCTGGGCTTCGGCAAGGTGGGGCGGGTCATCGTCATCCGGATCGGAGCCGATGGTCGCGGCGAACACCCTCGCCACGTCAGTCCGCAATTTGTGGACGGCCGGCACGACGACGTGACTCGGATCTTCGCCGTCCAGCTGCTGAATGCGTTCGCCGAGGTCGGTCTCGACCACTTCGACGCCCACCGCGGTCAGATGTTCGCGCAAGCCGCATTCCTCGGTCAGCATCGACTTGCTCTTGATGAGCGCAGTCGCGCCGCGGCGCTCGAGGAGCTCCTGAACAATGCGATTGTGTTCTTCGGCGTCCTTCGCCCAGTGAACGACGACGCCATTGGCCTTCGCGTTCGCCTCGAACATCTCGAGATAGGCGTCGAGGCGGCTTAGCGTATGCTCCTTGATCGTGGAGGCGAGCGCGCGCAGGTCCTCCCATTCGGGGATTGCCCACATTTCGCCGTCGCGGCGCTCACGCAGCGTCCATAGCCGATTGTCGTGCTGTTTCTGATGGAGCGGAGCGGCTAGGAACCGCTCCGCCGCTTCGGCCTGATCGATTGGCCGGCCGCCTCTCTTGCGCGCTCCGCGTGGTTGCGGCTCCACGCCCCCGAGGTCGTCCCGTGTCGGCTTGGTCATGCCTGCGCACCGTTCAGGATCTGCGCGATATGAATGAACTTGATCGGGACGCCGGCGCGCTCGGCGCAGCCGCGCTGATGCATGAGGCAGGAGTTGTCGGCGGAAGCGATGTATTCGGCGCCGGCCTCGAGGTGCGAGCGGACCTTGTCCGCGCCCATCTTCGCCGACACGGCTTCGTTGGTGACAGAGAACGTGCCGCCGAAACCGCAGCATTCGTCAGGCCGCGCGGGGGTTACGAGCTCGAGCCCCGCGACCTTCACGAGCATCGCCTCCGGTTTAGAGAAAGGCGGCTCGCGCACCTCGGTGGCGCGGGCGTGCTGCAGCCCACGCAAGGCGCCGCAGCCGTTGTGCAGGCCGACCTTGTGCGGAAAGTGCGCCCAGGGAAAAGCCTCGACCTTGAGCACATCGTGCAGAAACTCGACGAGCTCGTAGGTGCGCGCCCTGACGTCGCCGACGATTTCGGTCTGCGGCACGGCGGTAAGGTGGCGGCGGATGTGATGCACGCAGCTTCCGGACGGCCCGACGATATAGTCGAACCCCGCGAAGTTGCGAACAAACAGCGCTTCTGCGCCTGCTGCGTCGGCTTCGAAGCCGGCGTTGGCCATTGGCTGGCCGCAGCAGGTCTGGTCCGGCGGATAGGCCACGTCGAGGCCGAACCGCTCCAGCAGTTCGAGCGTCGCGATCCCCACTTCGGGAAAAAACGCGTCGATGAAGCAGGGAATGAACAGTCCGACTCTCATCGCTCACACCATTTCCGCCTGAGGAGAAACCGTTGCTCGTTCCGGCAGGCTTCGCGCGACGCTGTCGACGAGGCGGGCGATGGAGCGGTAATTGACCCCGCCGTGAACGGTCAGGCCGATCTCGCAGGTTCGGCTAGTCGAATAGCCGGCGGAGCAAGCCCTGACCGCGGGCGCGAGCGCCCGCAGCGCATGCGCGTTCATCTCCGGACGCGTGAATCCCCTGTCGCCCGCGAAGGCGCAGCAGCCGACATCGGGGGGCACGACCACGTCCTCGGCGCAGGCCTTGGCGATCGCCGTCAGGACGCCGTCCAGACCCATGCGGCGCGTGGAGCATGTCAGATGAAGCGCCACCGGCTCCTTCGCGCGTTCGGGAATGTCGATGTTCGGAAGGACGTGGCGTTGCAGGAACTCCGAGATGTCGAGGATTTCGATGCGGCCCGCTGCGGCGGTCTTGAGGCGCTGCGAGCAGGGGCTTGTATCCGAGAAGATCGGCCAGCGGCCGCCGTCGCTCGCCGCGATCAGCGCGACGAGCGTTTCTTCCGCCTTCCGATCGGCCTCAGACTTGAAGCCTTTCGAGTCGAACGGCTGCCCGCAGCAAAGACCGGCCGCACGCTTCGGCATGATCACGTCGAGGCCGGTCTTGTCGAGAAGTCGGTAGAGCGTCGCAGCAAGCGGTTCGCCCTCCGCGTCGTCGCGCGCCGGGCCGAACATATGCCCGGCGCAACTGCCGAAATAGACGACGCAGGGGCGGCCTTGCGCTGCGGGCGGCGGTGTCACCGCGCCCGCGCGCGGCATCATCTTGCGTGACACGAGCGGGGCGCTTTTGGCGAGCGCCTGCATGCCCGCGCCCAATACGTCGAGCCCATGGCCGGCGGTCGTCGCGTCGAAGACGGAAGCCAGACGCAGCCCGCCGCGCACCGCCACCGTCGCCGCGGCGAAGTTATTCGCCGCGAAGGACGCCGCGGCGTGCGCAAGCGCGCCGGCGTTTCGCCCGCGGATCGCCTTCGTCATTAGGCCGGTGTTGATTCCGACCGGACAGGCCGTCTCGCACATGCCGCAGGCCACGCAGGAATCGATCCCGAAGTCGAGAAACTCGGCGCGAAAGCGCGACAGCTGCGCTTGGCCGCGCGCGCCCTCGAGACGTGCGACTTCGCGCGCCCCGACGATGCGCTGACGTGGCGTCACGGTCAGGCCGCGGGTCGGACATACGGGCTCGCAGAAACCGCATTCAGTGCACCTGTCGACCAGCGGATCGGTCGCGGCCATCGGTTTGAAATTCTTCAGATGGACTGACGGGTCAGCGTTGAGCACGACCCCGGGGTTGAGCAGCCCGCGCGGATCGAACAGCCGCTTGATCCGCCACATCAGGTCGGTCGCCTGCCTGCCCCATTCCATTTCGACAAAGGGCGCCATGTTGCGGCCCGTGCCGTGTTCGGCCTTCAGCGAACCGTCGTAGCGCCCGACGACGATGTCGGCGACCTCGTCCATGAGCGCGGCGTAGCGGCGGATCGCTTCGTCGTCGGCAAAGCCCTGGGCGAACACGAAGTGCAGATTCCCGTCGAGCGCATGGCCGAAGATGATGGCCTCGGCATAACCGTGTTTGACGAGAGCAGCTTGAAGATCGGCTGTTGCACTGGCGAGGTTCTCGATCGGCACGGCGACGTCTTCGATAATGACGGTCGTGCCCACGGGCCGCACGGCGCCGACCGCCGGAAAGAGTCCCTTGCGAATCTTCCAAAACTTTTCGATCAGATAGGAATCCTTCGAGAATTCGACAGGACGCGTGGGCGGCGTGTCGCGCAGCGCGCGCGACACTGTCCCAACTTTCGCGTCCACGTCCGCGTCGTCGGCGCCTTGTATCTCAACCAGCAGCGCAGTTGCGTCGGGTCCGAGGCTGGCGAGAAAATCCGGCATGCCGGGCTTGCCGGTCACTGACGCCAATCCGGCGCGGTCCATCAGTTCCACAGCCGCGACCGGCTCGTGCTTCAGCCGCGTCACAGCCTGGCACGCTGAAGCGAGCGTATCGAAGAGCAATAGCGCGCAGGCTTTATGGCCGTATTCTGGAACCGTCCGATAGGCGATCTCGGAGATGAAACCGAGTGTCCCTTCGGATCCGATCAGCAGATGCTGGAGGATGTCGAACGGATCCTCGAAGTCGACAAGCGCGTTGAGCGAATAACCCGTCGTATTCTTGATTGCGAATTTGCGTCGGATGCGTGCGGCGAGCTTTTCGTCGGAACGCGCCTCGAGTCCGAGGGCGGCGAGCGCATCGAGCAAGGCGGCATGGCTCCCGGAGAACGCGGCGCGGCTCTTGCCGTCGCCGGTGTCGAGGACGGTTCCATCGGCCACCACGACCCGTAGCGACGCGAGCGTCTGGTAGGAATTCTGCGCGGTTCCGCAGCACATGCCGGAAGCGTTGTTCGCCGCTATGCCGCCGATCATCGCCGCGCCGATCGAAGCGGGATCCGGACCGATCTTGCGCGCAAACGGCGCCAGACGACGGTTGGCCTCGGCGCCAATGACGCCCGGCTGCAGCGAGATGAGGCGCCCGTCGTCGGAGATCGTCGACCCCTGCCAGCGGTCGCCGAGCACAACGAGCACGCTGTCGGTGATGGCCTGGCCCGAGAGCGACGTGCCGGCGGCCCGGAACGTGACCGGGGCGCCGGCTTTGCCGCAGGCGGCCAACACGTTGATCACCTCGGATTCGCTTTCAACCGTGACGACAATCCGGGGAATCAATCGATAGAAACTGGCGTCCGTACCGTAGGATAAAGTGCGCAGACGATCGGTCGCTATCCTGGATTTCGGCGCTGCGCCCTCAAGCGTCCTCGCCAAGGCGGCGTAGTCGACTTCTGGCATGATCTCGTCTCTTCGCTCGAGCTTCGTCCCTGGAAACTTTTCGCGGTCGGCCAGCAAAGTCGCCCCGGCCGCTCCTTCTTTTTCATTCTTTCGCGACCCGCGCCGGTCGAACGATCGACCGTGCGCAGGCCCGGGCGTCAGCCGCCAACCACCGGAATGACCCAGGGAATGACGAATTGCTGGATCGCGACCAGTACGCTGAGCGCCGCGGTCAGGATGATGCTGTGCCAGAAGGTGCGGGCGAACACCACGCCTTCCTCGCCCTTGAGCTTCGTGACCGAGACGCCGGTCGCTATGTTTTGGGGCGAGATCATCTTGCCCATCACTCCGCCGGACGAATTGGTCGCGGCGAACAGGACGGGGTGCAGATTCAGCTGGCGCGCGGCCACCACCTGCAGGTTGCCGAACAGCGCGTTGCCCGACGTGTCGCTGCCCGACAGCATCACGGCGACCCAGCCCAGGAACGGCGACAGGAAGACGAACAGATATCCGGTCGAGGCGACCGCGTGACCAAGCGTGTAGGCGACGCCGGAATAGTTCATCAGATAGGCGAGCCCGATGATGAGCATCACGGTGATGATCGCAAGCCAGGCCTGCTTGAAGGTCTGGGCGACGCATCCGAAGAACGCTCCCGGCGAGAGCCTGACAATGGCCGCGGTGATGATCGCCGCCACCAGGATGGCGGTGCCCGTGCCGAGCGGCTGGAAGCTCCAGACGGCAGCATAAGGCTTGGCGTTGTAGAGCGTGATCGAGATCGCGTTGTGCAACCCCGGCCACTTGACGCTCGCCTGACCGATCGACGCCCAGCCGAAATGCGTCCACACGATCACGAGCCCGGAGACGATAAGCCAGGGCAACCAGCCTTGCCATGGCGGGACCGTCGATGTTCTTTCCTCGGCAAGCGCCGCAGCAGAGATTTGGAATTCCCGATCAGGCGCCGGACGCCAGATCTGCAGGAAGAGGAGCGTGACAATCAGCGAGCCGAGCGAGGCCAGCACGTCGGTCAGCGCATAGTCCAAAAAGTTGGAGGTGATGAACTGCGAAGCGGCGAAACTGCCGCCTGCGACCAGCAGCGCCGGCCACAGCGCGCGGACCGAACGCATGCCGCCATAGACCGCCATAACGTAGAACGGCAGCATGAGCGCGATGACGGGCAACTGACGGCCGACCATCGAGCCGAGCGCCGTCGCAGGCAGGCCGGTGACGGCGGCGAGCACGGTTACAGGCACGCCGAGCGCGCCAAAGGCCACCGGCGCCGTGTTGAAGATCAGCACGAACACCAAAGCCTCCAGGGCCGGGAACCCGACCAGTATCAGCAGCGAGCTCGTGATCGCGACCGGGGTGCCGAAGCCGGCGATGCCTTCGAGCAACGCGCCGAAGCAAAAACCGATGACGACCAGCACGATGCGCCGGTCGTTGGGGATATGTTCGAGCACCCAGGCGCGGAAGGCGTCGAACCGGCCGGACCTCACCGCGATGTTGTAGAGAAGCAGCGCATTGACGACGATCCACATCACCGGCCAAAGGGCGAGGACCGCCCCCGCGGCCACGGAGTCGAGCGCAAGGCCGACCGGCATCCGCCAGCCGACGATCGCGACGACGAGGCCGATGATCAGGCCGGTGAGCGCCGCCTCCCACGCCGGTCGGCGCAATACGCCGAGCATCACGAGAACGGCGACAATCGGCAGTGTCGCGACAATGAACGACAGCCCGAGGCTGCCTCCGATGGGAGTCAAAAGCTGCGGAAACATGAAACACCTCCCTGGTGGCTTTGCGAGCCGATCCTTTTTCACGCCTTTTCGAGAGCGTTGGCGGTCTGCCTCCTCCGCCTGGCGCTCCTCCGGTCCCGACTCTGTCCCTCACGGTTCGCGCAGGGTTGTGGTCTTATTTTCTTACCAATGCGCCGTACCGGATAGTATGCCATCCCACCGTAAGTCAATGCGTCATTATGTCGCCCAAAGCAGGAGCTTGGATCAGTCTCCGCCCGGGGCTAGAGTGCAGAGAAAAAGAGAGAACCGGCATGCTTCGACCCGCCAAGATCGGCGACGCCATCGCTGACCACCTCGAGAAGTTGATTCTGGAGGGGGTCTTGCGGCCGGGTGAAAAGCTTGCCGCGGAACGTGAACTCGCCGACAAGCTCGACGTGTCCCGGCCCTCGCTGCGCGAGGCGCTCGACAAACTGCAGAGCAAGGGGCTGATCGAGACGACCAAGTCGGGACGGATCGTGGCGCAGTTTCTCGCGCCCTTGAGCCGCCCGCTCGCCGAACTCTTCGCCGACAAGTCGCCCGTCACGGCGGACTATTTCGAATACAGGAAAATCATCGAGGCCCACGCAGCGGCGCTTGCGGCGACGCGCGCCACCGACGTCGATCGCGCTGCGATCGAAGAATGCTGCAAACGGATGAAAAGCGCCAACGAAAAGGGCGACCCGGGTGAGGAAGCGTCCGTCGACGCAGATTTGCATCAGTTGATCTACGAGGCTGCGCACAATGTCGTCCTCATGCATGTCATGCGCGTGTTCAGCGAACTCCTGAGAAACGACGTGCTCTACAATCGAAACCAGCTCTACCAGCGCTTCGGCGTTCGCGATCAACTGTTGAAGCAGCACCTCGCCATCGCCGAGGCGATCTTGAAAAGCGATCCGAAGGCGGCAGAAAAGGCGGCTTCGGATCACATCCATTTCACCTTCCAGACGATCGAGGACATTCGGCGCGACGAGGCGCGGATCGAAGTCTCACTGCGGCGCGTATCGCGTTCGGACCTGCTGGCCGATCAATAGAGCGGCGCGGGCGCTTCACACAGAGTTTGGCTTTCGATCTGCGTCCAGCAGCGGTATTCCGTCGCACTGCCCTCCGCCCCTTCTCGACCCAGCCGGCGCCGCAGGACACGCGTCCGCAAGCATCCGTGAGCAGGCCCCCCTCAAACTCCGCCGGCTGAATGGATGGGCAGTGCGGTGAAGAAGAGAAGTGTCTGATTCTGTTTTTGTTCTGAGATTTGGCGCAACTCAGGTAGCTTTCACCCAATGGGTGGAAGGGACGCGTGATGGCTGGGGAGCGGCTGGGTTTCGAGATTGACGATGCGCTGGAGACGAGTTTGGTCACGCCGCGGGCTGGCGTTCCAAGCCTGATTGAGGCGTTCCGCCAGACCGGAGCGGCGGCGATGATCGACAATTGGGTGAAGGTGAAGACGCGCAAGCGCGGACTGTCGTCGTCGCAGATGGTGGAGAGCCTGCTGGCGCTGTGGGCGGCCGGGGGCGAGTGCTGCGAGGACCTCGATCGTCTCCGACAGGACGCGGCGCTGGCTGGGCTGCTTGGCTACGAGCTGCCGGCGGCCCAAACGGCGCGCGACTTTTTGACCGGCTTTCATGAGGACGATCTGCCGCTTTTGCATGAGGGCAAGTCGACCGTGCCTTCGGAAAGCGCGCCGCTCCTGGGCTTGGCCGCCGCCAATCGCGAGCTGATCCTCGATCTGCAATGCCGCAAGCCGGTGCGGTCGGCGACGCTCGACATCGACGCGACGGTGATCGCTTCGAGCAAGCGCAGCGCCAAACACACGTTCGAAGGCGAACGCGGCTACCAGCCGGTTCTGGCCTTGTGGGCGGAGCAGGACGTCATCGTCGCCGACGAGTTCCGCGACGGCAACGCGCCGGCGGGCTGCGGCAATGCGCGGATGATCGAGAAGGCGGTGGCGGCGCTGCCGGGAACCTTCGACAAAATCTATGTTCGCGGCGACAGCGCTGTTTATGAGCACGAAGCCATGACCTTCATGGACGAGCGCGCCATCGCCTACGCCATCAGCGCCGACATGAGCGCTCCGTTGAAGCAGGCGATCCTGGCGCTGCCGAACGATCATTGGAAGTGTAGTAGCTGGTACTTGATCTGACGGTCAACGTCGGGAGATGGGTCGGCTCTGCCTGTCAGATATGATCAGGCTGCGATCATTTTCTCCTTCGCAAGGGGCGTCGCGTCAAGGAAGGTCTGCATTGGCGTCTTGCCGAAGCACCATCGCCCCTGATGCGGCCTTTCCTCGTTGTAGCTCTGGACCCAGGAATCGAGATCGCCCTGGAGTTCGGCGATCGATCCGTAGATCTTCTTGCGGAAGGCGACGCGATAGAACTCGTCGAGCACCGTCTTGTGGAAGCGCTCGACGATGCCATTGGTTTGCGGGCTCTTGGTCTTGGTGCGCGAATGGTCGATATCCTCGAGCGCCAGATAAAGCTCGTATTCGTGGCGCTCGGGGTTGCCGCAATATTCCGTGCCACGATCCGTCAGCACGCGGCACAGCCTCACCTCCCTCGCATCATAGAACGGCACGACGCGATCGTTGACGAGATCGGCCGCGGTGATGGGCGTCTTGCGATCATAGAGCTTGGCGAAGGCGACCTTGGCGTAGGTGTCGATGAAGGTCTGCTGGTAGATGCGGCCAACCCCCTTCATGTTGCCGACGTAGAACGTATCCTGGGCGCCGCAATAGCCCGGACATTCGCTCTCGAACTCGCCATGCGCCTCCTTTTCGCTCTTGGCCTTCTCCAGCGCGGCCAGCTGGCTTTCGGTCAGAACCAGGCCTTCCTGGGCGACCTTGGCTTCGAGCGCCTTGAGCCGTTTCTTCATGGTTTCAAGATCATGACGCTGCCAGACGCCGCGAACGCCGGCCGGAGAAATAGAGTGGCCGAGTTTGCGAAGCTCGTTGGCGATACGGATTTGGCCATAAGCCGGCTGGTCCAGCGAAAGCTCGACGATGATCGCCTCGACCTCGGGCGGCGTGCGGTTCTTCAGGATCGGCTTTCGCCGCGTCAGTTCCTGCAGCGCCAATTCGCCCCCGGCGTCGTAAAGTTCCTTGAAACGATAAAAGCTGTCGCGGCTATAGCCCATCATCTTGCAGGCCTGGCTGACGTTGCCGAGCTGCTTGGCCAACTCCAGCAACCCAACCTTGGCGCGAATAATCTTCTGTTCCTTGGTCATCGTAGGTGTCCTCTCGAAACGCTGCGAACCCCGACCACTCCGCGCCCGGCCTCGGCTTCCGCCTCAGCTATGACACCAACTGTCAGATTAAGTCTTAACTACTGCAGGAAGCCTGCGGACGTGGAAGCGGGCCGCGTGCGCGAATGGGCGGAGGTCAACTACCTTCCCGACGACGGCGTGTACAAGAAGGACCAGGTCACGCCGCGCCGCTATCTGGCGCTTCGCGTTCGTCCCGCCCAAGGCGATTTGCTGGGCTCGGAGGAAGGCGTCAGACACTTCTGCATCGTCACCAATCGCTCCGATCCCAAGGGCGGCAGCGGCCTCGACATCATCAGCTGGCATCGCGGCAAAGCGGGAACGATCGAGCACGCCCACGACGTGCTGATGAACGAACTCGCCGGGTGGGCGCTGCCGAACCAGAAGTTCGGCGCCAACGCCGCCTGGCTGCGGCTCAACGCGCTCCTGTACAATCTTCTATCCGCGTTCAAGCGCGTCGGCTTACCCGAGGATTTGCGCGAGGCCAGACCCAAGCGACTGCGCTTCCTCGTCCTCAACTCGGTGGGAAAGGTCGTCCGCCACGCCCGCCAGACCCTCCTGCGCTTCGCCACCGACCTCGCCAGAACCCTCGCCGACGCCCCTCGTGTGTTCTTCAACCTCCCAAGACCCCGGCTAGCCGGGGTTTGAGGTTGCCTGTGATCGGTTGCGCGCTGACTGCAATCGGTGCAGAGTTCAGCGCTCACCGACCGTCGGAGGTTGATGTGATCCGCGTAGAAAGTATTCTGCCTGCTGCGTCCAAGCGACTGATCACGATTCGGGATGAAGCTCGGCTTATGGACATGGCGAAGCTTCTGCGGGAGCCCGGCGCCGATCTCGTCGTCGTGTGCAATGCCGATGGCTCCATGGCCGGCGTCATCAGCAAAACGGATATTGTCCGCCAAATCAGCCTTTATCGAGAAAGCGAACCAGGAACAGCAGCATCGACCATAATGACCCGGAAGGTCGTGTCCTGCCGCCCTGGCGACCTGTTGCATGATGTGTTGACGACGATGAAGGAACAGAGGCTGAAGAACGTGCCCGTCCTGGATCAAGACTCCCGGCCAATCGGCGTGCTCAACGCCCGCGATGCGCTCGAAGCGCTGCTCGAAGAGGTCGAGCGTGAGGAGACGCTCTTGCGGGATTATGTGATGTCCATTGGTCACCCGCGAATTTGACAAGCAGGCGGCTCCCGCTTGTCGTCGCCGAGGCGATAGGGCAAACGGCCGAGTCTCTACCCTCAGTCTTCGTGCGAGTTTTTTGTCTTCGAGAGGCGAGACGGATTCAGTTCTGAGGCAGCGATGCCAGACCATGCCAGATTGCACCGGCGACTAATCCGCCGATATATATCCAGCCGAATACGCGGTTGTGCTGAAGACAGGCGCGGTGATACCAAAGCGGCCAACCGACATAGCCTTCTGGCGGCATTGCCGGACGCGGTCGGCTCATGATTTTCACGGCGTGGACAGCGCGAGGAACGGCGAGCACGACAACCGCCGCAAACGGCGTAAGCCGTCCGAGAATGATCAGGACGGCGATGATGGCGTAGATCGCGACGATCGCGGCGATGTTCAGCGCCCGCGCAGCGGGCTCCCCGATCAACACGGGCAGGGTGCGGATTCCGCGACTGGAATCGAACGGCATCTGATCGATGTGCTTGCCGTTCAGGATGGTCATCACGCCCAGTCCGTAGGGAAGCGAGGCGAACATCGCGTTGGCCGACAGCTGGCCGGTAATCATGGCGTAACCCCCGCCGACCATCAGCGGCCCCCAGACGACCAGCACGGCGAATTCGCCGAGGCCGATGCTTTTCAGCGGCGTCGGAGCGGCGTCATAGAGAAACAGGAGCGAGATGCCGGCCGCGGCGAATACGGCCGCCATCCAGCCGCGTTCAAGGATGAAGTACGCCGTGATGGCGAGACCGATGACGCCGAGCAGCGCAAGCCCCCCGAGGAGCGTGCGACTGTCGAGTATCCCGCTCGAGAACGGGTGGACGGTGTAGCGCATCCGGGGCGAGTCTGGAGTGTCGTGCCCGCGCGTGAACCCGAAGTAATCGTTGCTGAGGTTGCTGATCATATGCGCGACGACAAATCCAGCAAGCACTGCGATAAAATTGCCCCATCCGAAAAGGCCGACGCCGGCGGCCAAGAGACCGGCGATGATGGCGGCCTGGGCAGAAATGACGAGGATGACGCTGCGTGCGGCATAGAGAAATAGCGACACACCGTCCAGCCTCGAAATGTCTTGGACATCGGGCTTGTAGAAGCCAGTAAGCGCTCCCCACCATAAGTTGGGCTTTACCTTCATGCCTGACTGCTTCCCCATATATCGGCGGCGCCCCGGTTTAAGCGCCTTTGACCGTGTCGTCTGGAGCCGCGATTTCACGTAAGTGAAGTTCAGCACTACGCCGCCGTATGAGTCATGTCTGGACTGCGACCCTTGTCAAGGGTTGCTGGAGGCTATCGTAGATCTCGATGAACCACTCAGGACGGCCCGCCATAAAGCCGATGCGCGCGACGTTTGAAGGCCGACATCGTCGCGATTGCCTGGTCGGAGAATGATGCTCCCATGAGCGTTTGCAACATGCGCGATCGGAATTCGAAAACAACGTGATATTCGACATTCGTGCTGCCCTCAGCGGCAGGCTCGAAGGTCCAGCGCTGTTCAAAACGATCGAACATCGAATCACAGCTGGTGATGTCGATCCGATGCGGTCGATCGAGCGTCGCAATCGTTGAGAACCGCTTGCGGAGCGGTCCGACGCCAACCGTCATCTCCACTGCGATTGTGTGAACCCTGCGGTGGCGGATGCGCGCCTCGATCACCCAGGGCATGAATTCCGGGTATCGTTCGACATTCGCCACGAGATCGAACAATTGCGGCGCGGCGTATCGCAGATGCTGTCGTTCGGCGTAAGCCGACATCGCGAGCTACCGAATTGACCCAACCATTGTATGGGATTTGCTAGTCTGGTGCTGTCGCAAAAAAACTCGGGCGAAGCTAAGGCCTTCGAGCGATGTTATATAAGCCACCAGTTCCCAGACCTGCTTTTCGGTGAACATGGGCCACGGCGGCATGGCGGTTCTGGGCACGCCATTTCGAATGGCGAGAAACGTCCGGCCCGCATTCGCTGGCTCGGACCACGGCGGCAATGTCAGATCTGCCGGCGGCGGGTTTATCCCCTCTCGCCGCTTGCCACGGCCGTCGCCGCCGGCACCGTGGCAGATGGCGCAGTTGGCCACAAAAAGGGCGCCGCCGGCTTGCCGGGCCTCGGGCGACGACAGCAGCCCGGGAGGCGCGCTCGGCGCGCTCCCCTCACATCCCGAAATGACGAGTGAGACTGTGAACAGGGCGATGCCGGCCCGCAGCTTCCGGTTCTCGAACCATTCTGTAGCCAAGGCTTTGCACCTCGCCGACAATCGCCGCGACAAGCTCGCCGAGCCCATTGTCGACGGCATCCGAGCGAACCACCGCCAGATCGATGACGTCGGGCACGAGTCCGAGCAGTGTGACGGCGGACGGGTAGCAGTCGATCAACCGCGCCGCCTCGAGCAGATCCGCAACACCGACCTGGTGGGGCGACAGGCAATTCCATACCGCATCTGCGACATCCGCTCCATCCAGCCGGACCAGCGTTCCCGGCGGCGCGTCGGCGCGCACGGCATCGACCAATATCACACGGTCAGAATCCGCTATTAGACCCAGAAGCGACATTCCAAGCGTGCCGCCGTCCTCGAAGCGGACGCCCGGCGGGGTGCGATAGTCGCGCTCGATGCGGGCGATCGCGGCGGCGCCAAGCCCATCGTCGGCGAGCAGGACGTTGCCCAGTCCCAGGACGAGAACGCCAATGTTCTTTCTTACGGCCTGTGGCGCGACTTCGCCGCTCACGAAACGTCTGCTTTCCGCTTGGGGACGAATTTGTAACCGGAAAAGATCGAGTTGGCTATCCCGAAGCGCTGGAAAGTCGAAAACAGCCATACAGAATAAATGTGAATTACAGCAAAAATCAAAACTATCCACATGCAGATAACATGGATGAGCCTTGCCACCTGGAGACCGCCGAACACCGGAATCAAAAATCGAAAGAATTGAAACGGCGAATTCACCGGCGCATAGACCGTGTAGAGAGCGAGACCCGTGGCAATCAGCACGAGATAAACCACAAAGATTAAACCGTAAGTCGCGCCTGCAAGTGCGTCGTGGCCCGGGTACTTATCGAGATCGCGCCGAACGAAGCAAAAGTACAAAAGCGTATTGCCAGAGCTGCGGAGGCGCTCAAGCGACACTGGGATGAACTGACTCAGGCGCGCATAGCTGTTGCCGACGAACATCCAATAGATGCGGACCAAGACCGCCAGCGAGAACACGATCGCGGTATACAGGTGAATCGCGCGCGCCGTCCCCATCACGAAATGACCGTTTGCCGCCGGGCCGGGAACGCCGACGAAGGGATGACCCATATAAAATCCGGTGGCCGATAAGATGAGAATCGAGAAAAAGATCAGCCAGTGCGTCACCCGCACCGGCAATTCCCAAACGTAAACCGGCTCTCTGGCGACGGGCGCGGGGCGCGACTCGGCAATGGCAGTCATAATTGCCCTCAAACGACCCTGACCCGGGCCAGCTCGCGTTTCATCGCATCGACCACGTGCACGCCGCAGGCCATGCACGGATCGAACGAATGCACCGTGCGCAGGATTTCCAGCGGCTGGTCGGGCTTGGCGACGGGCGTGCCCGTCAGCGAGGCCTCGTAGGGGCCGGGCTGACCCTTGGCGTCACGCGGACCGGCGTTCCACGTGCTCGGCACGACGCACTGGTAGTTGACGATTGCGCCCTTATTGATGTGGACCCAGTGCCCGAGCGACCCGCGGGGCGCCTCGTGGAGGCCGTAGCCCAAGCAATCGGCCGGCCAAGTGCTGGGATCCCATTTCGAATTGTCCTGAATGCGATAATCGCGTCGCCCCATATTATCGGCGAGGCCCTGCATCCACGTCTCCATCAACTCGACCAGGACCTGGGCCTCGATGGCGCGGGCGGCGACCCGGCCAAGGGTGGAGAACAGCGCCTCGGGTCCGACTTTGAGAGTCGACAGAGTCGTGTCGACCAGTTGCTTGACGCGCGTCGGGCGCCCTGAGCCGTAGGCGATCAGCATACGCGCCAGTGGCCCAACCTCCATCGGCGCGCCGTCATAGCGCGGCGATTTCAGCCAGCTGTATTTCTGGGCGACATCGAGCAGCTGATACGGCGGCTTCGGTCCAGTGTAGTGGGGGTTCGTCTCGCCTTTGAACGGGTTGAGCCCCTGGTCATCGCCCACTGAATAATCGTACCAGGAATGGGCGACCCACTCGCTGACCTTGGCTTGGTCGACCATGGCGATCTTTGTCAGATCGCGGCCGTGGATGATGCCCGTCGGGAGAAACAATTCTGGATTTTCGCTGTCGTCCATCGGATAATCGCCGTAGGCCATGTAATTCCCGACGCCCGCGCCGATAGATGCCCACTCTTTGTAGAAAGACGCAATCGCCAAGACGTCCGGGAGGTAGACGCGGCTGACGAAGTCGTGGCCGTCGGCGACTAGCTTTTGCAGGGCCGCGATGGTGTCCATGTTGAGCGCCGACTGCGAATCGGGATCGACCGGGGTCGCCATGCCGCCGACGAGGAAGCTCTGCAGGTGCGGATTCTTGCCGCCCAGGATGGCGTGGATTTTGATGAAGCGCCGCTGCCAGTCGAGCGCCTCGAGGTAATGCGCGAAAGCCATGAGATTGGCCTCGGGCGGCAGCTTATAGGCGGGGTGGCCCCAATAGGCGTTGGCGAAAATCCCGAGCTGGCCGCGCTGGACGAAAGCCTTGAGGCGATCCTGCATCCCGGAAAAATACTTGGCGCTCGACAGCGGCCAGTCCGAGAGCGATTGGGCGAGCGAGGCGGTCTTGGAGGGGTCGGCGCTCATCGCGTTGACGATGTCGACCCAGTCCAGCGCGTGCAGGTGATAGAAATGGATCACATGGTCCTGAACGTTTTGCGCCGCCATGATCAGATTGCGCAAGAGCCTAGCATTGGGCGGCGGCGTCGCGCCGATGGCCTTCTCGACGGCTCGGATAGAGGCGATGGCGTGAACGGTGGTGCATACGCCGCAGATGCGCTGGGCGAAAGCCCAGGCGTCGCGCGGATCTCGGCCGCGCAAGATGAGCTCGATGCCGCGAAACATCGTGGATGAGGACCACGCCTCTTTGACGGTGCCGCCGTCGACTTCCGCCTCGATGCGAAGGTGACCCTCGATCCGGGTGACAGGGTCGACAACGACGCGGGCCATTATTTAGACTCCCCTTGGTCTTCGTCTGTCCCGTGGCGATGCCGCACGGCCTGGATGACGCCGTGGGCGACCACCCCCGCTGCGGCGAGGCCGGTGAGACTGAGGCCCACGGTGTCGACCCACCCGCCGACCTCGAAGCCGGCCACATTGGGAAGGCGTCCATAGAACGGCGTCATCGTGTCCCAGAAATTCGGCTCGGCGCAGCCGATGCAGGGATGACCGCAACCGATCGGCCAGTTGGCGCCTTCGTTCCACTTCACCGTCGGGCAGTTCTGCGACGTCGCCGGGCCTTTGCAACCCATCTTGTAGAGGCAGTAGCCGTGACGGTGCCCTTCGTCGCCCCAGGCTTCGACGTATTGGCCGGCGTCGAAATGCGCCCGCCGTTCGCAGCCGTCATGGATGCTCACGCCATAGGCAAACAGCGGACGTCGATACTGGTCTAGCGGCGGCCAGCGCTTCAAGGTCATGTAATAGACGATGAGCGCGGTGATGTTCTCGGCGTTGGCCGGGCAGGCCGACATGTTGATCAGGTTTTGCACGCCGGGCGCGGCGTCGGCGACCGATAGTGCACCGGTCGGGTTCGGCGCCGCCGCCGGGATGCCGCCGAAGGCGGCGCAGGTGCCGACCGCGATGGTCGCCGCCGCGCCGCCGCAGACCTCACGCACGATATCGAGAGCGGAGCGGCCGCCGATCGTGCAATAGGCGCCGTCGGCCCCGGTCGGAATGGAGCCCTCCACAAGGGCAATGTATTTGCCCTTGTTGTTCTTCACCGTCTGATCCAGCGCGTCTTCGGCCTGGCTGCCGGCCGCCGCCATCAAGGTCTCGTGATAGTTGAGCGAAATGGTGTCGAGGAGGAGATCGGCGACGGTCGGATGGCTGGCGCGCAGGAAGGATTCCGTGTTGCCGGCGCAGTCCTGAAATTCGAGCCAGACCAGGATCGGTCTCGGCTCTTTTTCCACCGCCTCGGCAATGGCGGCTGTGGCGCCCGGCAAGCCGAGGATCGAGGCCATCGAAGCGCAAAATCCCAGAAAGTCTCGCCGGGAAATGCCGCGCTGTTCCAATTCCTCCCTGAGGCTAAGACCGATCATCGTTTCCTCCGCAGCTGGCCGTCTTCTCGAAGGCGCGGAAGTCGAACGGCTACCATGCGCCTACTCACTGCTATTTCTTAGGCATTGGCCATTTGTGGCCTTTCGCGGCGAACTCTTTGCCAAACGCGGTGTTGGCTCCTCCACCAGCGGGGTTCACATGGCATTTCCCGCAAGGCAGCCCGGTCTCCTTCGCATAGGCTGGCGTCGCCTGCGCATGTCGAGGCGACACGGTGATTGCCGCGGCCGCGATCAATACTGCGGCTGCTACACCGGCTGCACCCCAGAATATCCCCGCGGGGATCACAGCGATTGAACCTTCGTGAATTTGCATGCCCATTCCTTTCGTCGTTATGTCGCATCCCGTCTCTCGATCGTCAACGCGCGACTGCGCCCCAACGCCGCGACGCACCATCATCACTTCCACCGTTTCCCGGAGTTGCCGACAGTGCCCTCAATCGACCGTCGAATAATCCGGAACGTCGCCGCCCATTCTTTCCAGAATGGCCCTGGGCGGCTTATGAAACCACATCTGGTACATCGTCGTCAGCCACATCACGGCGAAGCACGCGGCCATCAAGGCGCCCGCGGCAATCTCGGCCCAGGCGAATGGATGGAAGAGCTTGATCATATACCAGGAACTGACGTCGACCAGAGTCCCCAGAAATGGAAGGGCGATGACGGCACACTTGAACCAGATCGGGCGCACGTAAGCGTGGCTGAATATCAGCCCCACGATGAAGAAGATGAAGCTCAATCCAAAGAAGTGAATGTGCGAATCGCGGACCAGGGTTGAGATGGACGCGCCAGTGTTGATTGCAGTGACCTTATGGAGGTTGTCGAAGCCGGTCAGATTGGGAATATTCGGGTTGCTGCCGTCGTGGCACTGCATGCAGCGCTTGTCGATGATCGGCTTGATCGTCGTTTCATAGTCTGAGCGGGTTGCGCCTTCCTTGACCCAGTTCAAGAGAATGGCCTTCTCGTCAGGAGGCGCCATGGTGGCCATGGGCCCGTTAAGGGCGCTCTCGAGAATCGAGCCTGTGCCGCTGCCGGCATAGCCGGCCACGAGATCTTCATAAGTGAGCAAATAGGGATTGGACCCGGGGGCTAGGCCGGCGTAGGTGAAATAGATGTTCAGCAACGCGAACAGGTAACCCAGCCCGAGAGTCAGCAGCGTCGCCGTGTACAACGCCCGCAGGCTGTAGGGCAGCTCAGAAAAGTGATGAAAAAGGCGGTGCGGCGGCGGCTGGTCTTTCATGCTCGAACCTTATTCTGGGGATCACTTGGCGGGCACGGTGACGAACACGACCGCCCGCGGTTTCTGGCGTGAATAATACGCCGCAAGCCCTTTTATGTCGTCGCTGCTTAGCGCGTTGGCCATGGCCGCCATCTCTGAATTCCTGCGCGCACCTGTCTGATAGGCATGCAGGGCCGCCTCGAGGTAGTCCATTCGCTGTCCTGCCAGGGCGGGAATGTTGACCTGGGTGCTGTTGCCGTTGAGGCCGTGGCAGCGGTTGCATTTCTGGGCCCACTCGTCCAGGCTCAGCGGCCTGCTGACCTTGACCGGCTGGGGTTCGAGAGCCGCGTAATACGCGGCGAGGTTTTTCATGCCGGCGTCGTCGAGCGAACTCGCGAGACCCTTCATCGTCTCGTTGCTGCGGGTACTGTTCTTGTAGCTTCGCAGCGCGTCGACGAGGTACGCCGCATCCTGGCCCGCCAGGTTCGGGGTCGCGGGGTTGCCACTGACCCCCTGGTCGCCATGGCATCCGGCGCAGCCGACAGCGGCGGCCTTGCCCGCCGCGGCGTCGCCCTCAGCCGAGGTCTGCGCCCGCGCGGGTTTTTGCAGCGCGAAAAAGAGCGCGATGTGATTCATGTCCGCATCGCTCAGCGCCGCCACCGCCGCCTTCATCGTGTCGTTCTGGCGCTGGCCGCTCTTGTAGTCCTTCATCGCGGCCACGAGATACTGGGGCTCTTGCCCGATCAGACTTGGAATCCCGGGCGCAGCGCTGACGCCGGCCTCCCCGTGGCATCCCGCGCAGGCCGCCGCCGCGGTCTTGCCGGCCTGGACGGGATCGATGAACGGTGTCGCTCTCGCCTCGGCGGCTGGCTGGGCAGGGTCGAGGGAGGCATAATAGGCCGCCACCTTGACCAGAGCGTCGTCACTGAAGAACTTCAACAGCTTCATATTGGCAACGTCGTGGCCACCCGGATGACCGCCGATTTGATAGGCCTTCAACAGACTGTAGATATAGGAGGGTCGCTGGCCCGCCAGGTTCGGGACGCCCGCAGTGCTGCTGATCCCATTGGGGCCGTGGCAGCTCGCGCAAGACGCTTGGGCAAGCTCTTTGCCCTGTTCGATGTCGTCGGGCGTGGCGAACAGCGGTCGCAGTTCATCGGCGCCCGCCATTGCCGTCTGGGCGATGGCGGCCGGCCGGCAAAGCCCGAACCCCGCGCCCGCAATGACCAAGAATGCAACCAGGCTCCGCGCGTTGCTCGCCATCCCTACTCGTCGGATCCGCGCTTGTTTGAATGGTGACCGACTTTGATCGGCTGAAGCCTGTCCAGATGCTGAATTCGTCGTTCGGCGAGACCGGAATGACGGGATTTTTTCCATTTCGCCTCGCATAAGCGACTGTTCGGCATCCTTCATCGGGCTTTGCGCTTGTGCTTCCCCGGCGCGGGCGCGGCCGCCCTTGCTATTACCTGGCAATTACTTGGCGCGTCGGACGAGCGCTGATAAAGGTGGTGTTTTGTCGCAGGCCCGGGGTGGCGCAAAGCAGCTGCGCGACTATCGCCCAAAGTTGCTATTTCTCGCTCTCCCTCACCAATCGATGCTCCCGACCCGCCTACCACTTGACCTTCAGCGAGGCCATGACCGCCCCGACATTATAGTTGGGCGAGACGTAACCCGGCGTCAGGATGCTGATCGACGTCCCCGACGGGCCGGAACAGAGGCCTGTGGTGAGCATAGGCGTGCACGCGTTGTCTTGCCAGTTGTGCTCGACGAACATGGCGTACGTGCCGCCCACCGACAACGTCATATTGGGAGTCAGTTGGTATCTCGCCGTGACCGTGAGGGCGTTCATGATCGACTTGTTGTCCGGATAGTTGGCCACGTCTTGATAGGTCTGGGTCACGGTGTTCAGGGGGACATAGACGCCATTGAACTGGCCGAACATGACGGAGCCGTAGGAAAAAGTGTAGTTGAGCCCGAGTTTCAGTCTGTCTGTCGCTTGCCATTCGCCACTGACGCCGACAGTGTTGACGCCGCTCGTGTACTTGTTTTGGAAATACCCCGCGCTGCCCGCGCAGGCTCCGGTATTGGAATTGGCGCAGGCGCCATTGCCCAGGTTGTTGAAGTAGATCTGCTCGTAGTTGTAATAGCCATGGAGGTTCACGCCCTCGACCGGCTTGTAATTGCCGTCGATTCCGACCGTGAAATTGTAGTCTGACTTCACGCCCTCGACCTGGTTGACGAGGTTCACCGGGGTCAAATTCGCACCGCCGACCGTGCCTGGATAGTGAAAATCCTCGTTCACGGCCTTGAACTGCAAACCGCCGGAATAAGGGCCCCCCGGGGAATAGTCGGTCCGCAGGGTGACCCCGTTCGACGTCATCGGCGCCTGGTAATAGGCGCCGGATGGCGCGGCGTCGGCGCCGGTGGTGCCCTCCAGGGCCGCCCACGGCACCCAGTAGTTCAATGTCCCGCTCCGATCGATGTAGTCGTAGGTGATCCGGCCCATGACGACGGAATTCAGCATGCTACTCAACCCGACATTCACGTCACTGGTCTGGCTGGAGCCAACCTGGGCGTTGCTGCGGCTGATGTCCAAGAAACTATAACCCGCCGTCAAGTTTGTATTATATTGCGACCATAGATGGTAGTCGACCTGGCCGCCGACTTTTTGCTTCAGCCACTCCTGCGGCACGACGTAGGTCGCGGTGTTGGCGCTCGCATCCGGGCTGGCGCCGCCGCCATACACCGCGCACGCCGTAACCGGAATCCCAATCGATGGACGCGTGGAGCACTGGTTCTCGCTGACGTCGCGTTCATCGAGATTATAGAACAGGCGAGCATTGAAGTTGGTGAACGGGGCAGAGGTGAGGGCGACGCCGCCCTGGACGACCTGGGCCATGATATTGGGCGAGGTGGAGCCGGTTCCCTGGACCGAACTGTTGAGATTGGAGAATCCCCCGAAGCCGCTGGTCGCGAGGTTGAGATCGGCGGTATTCGCCGGGTAGGTATTGTCCTGCATTTCCACGCCGTAACGGCCATTCACGTTGATCCGTGATTGCCACCAGGGTAAATTGTAGCCGAGCATCGCCGTAAAATACTGAGCGTCGTTGCTCGGCGGGGTCGAGTAGAGGCCCGTCATGGCGAACGGCGCCGATGTTCCGGACGCCGGGAAAGGAAGCGCGATCGCTATGTTGTTGTCGGTGAAGTGGGAGAACATGTACCCGAATTGGGCCTGGACCTGGGCGGTGCTGTAGGCTGCCGTCAGCCTCAAGGTATCGGTGTCGTAGTCGATCGGCAGCGTGAAGGCTTGGCCGCCCCAGCTCTGGTCAATCAACTCTTCCAGCGACCCCTCTTTGTGTTCGTGGCTGACTTGGAAAGAGAGAGTCCAGTCATTCCAGATGTATTTGCCGTCCAGCCCCAGGCGGTCGCGGCGCGTGCCGACTTGGTAGGGTTGCTCGGCGCCGGCGATCTCCAAAGAATTCGGGTACGTGTAATTTGGAACATGGGGCCCGGCCGCAGTGATGCCCTCATGCCGCGGGGCGTTGGTCGCGCCGCCCCAGGGCGGAAGGCCGTTGAGTGTCGCGCTGTC
The DNA here is from genome assembly GCA_963782255.1 of uncultured Alphaproteobacteria bacterium. Taxonomy (GTDB): domain Bacteria; phylum Pseudomonadota; class Alphaproteobacteria; order Rhizobiales; family Beijerinckiaceae; genus Roseiarcus. Next base: position 434,605 of record CAWAIS010000002.1, read on the forward strand.
GCCGTTGACCGTATAGATCGAGTCGATGATGTTGCCGGTGTAGGAGATCGCGTTGTACCAGGCGTCGAATCCCCACTGTCCCTGATTGCCGACGCCGAAGTTCAGCGCGGCGTCCGGCCCGATGTTGTTGTTGGTTTGGCCTGAATAGTTACTGTCTTTGAAGCTGTTAGTTTGACACTGTCCGCCGAAGGGGCGGCAGGGATACGGGGCCCTTCCAAGGTCGTCGCCGAACTGAAAATCGATATTGTCGCCGGTGAAATCCCAGTACATCGTGCCGTTGGAATCCCACCGGGGGACCGTAAGGGAGCTGAAGCCGAACAGTCCGTCGACGCCCTCCTCGGTGAAGCCGTTGTAGCGGCCGTACTGGCCTGTGTTGGCGCCCCACAAACCCAGCACCCCGAAAGTGACCTCGTTTTCCGTGAAGGATTCGGGGACTGGCGGCGCCGCCTCCTTGGTGGTGGGAAGAAGATCGGCGCCCACCGCGTTGAGCGGCAGCAAGCATAGTCCGCTTAGCAACATTGCGCGGAGAGCGAATTTTTGTGTCATCTCGGCCCCCTTACCCCGGCTTATCGCGGGGTAAACTTGTCAGCGGAAAAAGTAAGCGCCATTCGGACTGTTCGACCCGTGGATCTGAGAGTGACAATTCAGGCACAACCGCTGGTTCCCCAAGGCGCTGTTGAAGAGGGCCTTTCCCAGCAGGTTCCCCGGCAGCGCGTGCGCTCCGCCGAAAGCTCCGCCGCTGTTGTTCGAAATCGCGCTGTGGCAGCTCGAGCACAGGAAACCCATATTCTCTTTCATCAGCCGCGCCTCTACCGAACCGTGCGGGGTGTGGCAGTTGGTGCAATCCTCACGCACCGGCTGGTGCTCCCACAGCATCGGCCCCCGTTTGTCCTGGTGGCAGTTGTAGCAGGTCTCATTGACCGAGAATTCCCTGAGCGCGTGAGGGCCGGCCGAGCCGTGCGGATTATGGCAATCGGCGCAAACCACTAGACCCTCCTGGATCGGATGATGCGAATACTCCAGGCTCTCGGCCCGCTGTTGCTGATGGCAGTCGAAGCAAACCCCGGGCTGGGTCTTCTTCACGAGCACCGGATCCTTGGCGACATGAACTGTGTGGCAGTTCACGCAGGCGACGCCATCGTTTTGCATCTTGCTGCCCTGCCAGTTAATGCGCTGACCTCCCTCATGGCAGTTCATGCACTGCTCATTGCGCTGCTCGACTGGCGAGGCGTTGGGACCGCTGAAGACCACCGCCGGCTCGACATTCCCCCCTTTGGACCGGCTGGCGACATGCGCCGCGCTGGGACCGTGGCAGCTTTCACAGCCCACTCCCGCCATGGGCGTACGCTGATCGCCCTTCCTGGCCATCGGCGAATATCTCAGGAACGCCTGGATGTGAGGGTCCTGACCGTGGCAGCCCAGGCAGACCTGCGGATCGCCCTTGGCGAATCCACTGGCGTCCTCACTGGGGGCTGAGTCAGCCTTTTTGATTTTGACCCGTTTGCTATCAGCGGCCGCGACAAACACGGGTTCCGCGGCCTTCACCGGTTGAGCGAAGTCGAGCAGCGCGGCGTAATCGTCCGAGCCAGTGTTGTTTGCGCCCTTCAGCCCGGCGTGGATTGAATTGTCGGGAGCAGCGGACCCCGAGGCGTCGGCGATTTTGGCGAAACTGGCCACCACAGAATAGGCGTCTCCGCCTGAGGCGGCGGCGCGCAACCCGGCGTGGATGGCGTCGTCGGGAGCCTGGCCTCCATTCGAGAGGGACGCGTCGCTTTGCAGGCGGGCATGGATGGCGTCGTTGGGGGCCTGTCCTGGCGCCGCTCCCGAGGCGTCGTCGGCCCGGACGAAATTGCGAAGCACCGAATACGCGTCGCCGCCGGACCTGGCGGCGGCGTGAATGGCGTCGTCCGGCGCCTGACCCTGCGGAGAGGGCAACGGGACCGACCCCGACGCGTCGGCGACGCGCACGAAATCGGCCAGCACGGCGTAGGGATCGCGCTCGGAGGAGGGTGCGGCGCTCGGCGTCGATTCAGTCGACGGCTGGGCGAAATTCAGCGACACAACACGCTGGGTCTGAACGAAATCCTGCAAAGCGGCGAAAGCGGCCCCGATCGTGCGGACCGGCGGTTCGGGGGTGGGCTCGGCGTAAACAGGTTGTCCCATCGCGAACGCCCCCGCCACGAACAGGCGCAACGCCGCCGCAACAACCGGAACCTTCCTGTTTTTCGCCGGCAGACATGAGCGTTTCATGATTTTCCGCTCAAAGAGGGGGGGCTTCAGCACGTCCAGCGCCTTTCCAAACTTCCCACTCATACCCGGCCCCGTTCCAATTTCGTCGACGACGCTCGCTCTGACGGACTGCGCGCCCTCGTGGGAGGTTAGCGTGCGCTGAATCCGCCGATCAACACATCCTTAGGTCCAATGTCCGCTTTTTTAGCGATGCGTCACATTTTGGCCACGCCCGTGGCCGCTTTTGTTGGTTGCGGCGCAGTCATGTTCGTTTCGCCTTTGGCTGCGCAAGTCCGATTGTTTCGTTTTCCCAGCGACATATTGGCGCGGGCATCCTTGGTCAGGGCGACCGATGCAAATATGGACCGCCACAATTCGAGCTCGAAAAGCGCCCGAGCCTGGGGCGGTCTGCCCACATTCTGCGGGTCCAACAGGACCGTTCCATCCGCGGATAAGGGGTGAGAAGGCCCGAGGTGGGCGCCCAAGTGTCGAATCAGCTGGTCAGGACCGCCCTTCTTGGCAGATCGCCTGGGGTCTCACGCTCGGGATCGCGATGGGTTCCTACTGGGCTACTGACCCGGCAACCGCTGTCTTCTAAAAGCTGCCACGTGGCAGCTTTTGCTTCCGCGCGCGGCAGATCGAAGCTCAAGGCGCCTCCGGCGAGCCGCTATGTGCTCGATGAGTTCTTTGACGCTGGTGAAGGACGCGCCGTTGAGCGACTGCCCGGTCAGGATTGGAACCAGATTTCGATCTGACTGAGCCATGAGGCGTGGGTCGGGGTGTAACGGAAATGAACGTTCTTGTGACGCTTGAGCCAGAAGTCGCGGGTGGGTTTGTAGGTGGAGAGATTGTCGAGGACGACGTGGATTTCGCGCTCCGGATGGGCGGCGACGGCCCGGTTCATGAAGTCGAGGAACTCGGCGCGTCGGCGTCTCCGATGGCCTTGCCGCTGGCGACATTCGAGGCGGCAAACAACGTGGTCGTGCCCTGGCGCTTATAGTCATGCGACTGACCGGTCAATCGCCCTCCCCTTGGGCAGCTTGAGGTAGCCTTGCGCGCGTTCAAGCGCCTGGATGGACGGCTTTTCGTCGACCGCGAGCACGACGGCGTTGTCGGGCGGGGCCATATAGAGCCCGACAATCTCAGCCGCCTTGGCCGCGAATTCGGGATCGTTGCTGACACACCAGGACTTGCGTCCCGAGAGATCGATCTTGCGCGCGCGAGGCAAAGCGTCAGACATATTGAACGTGAACGTCGCCGAGCGCATTGGCGATCAGCGGACCGCTCCGGTTGGCGTAGCCGTTCGGCGGCATCGTGTCGAGCACAGCCAAGATGCGCCGGCCGGTCTCCTCGCCGTATTTGGCTTCAGCCCCGCGATTGCCGATCTCGGAAAAACCGGCCAGACGATCGTTCGCATAACGCACCCGCCATTTCGACGCCGTCCCAGTCGTGCACTTGAGCGTGCGGCCAATCGCCCGCGTCGCCGCGCCGTCCGCCGCCATCAGTACGATCCGCGCCTTGAAGCGCGTGCGGTGCTCCGTCTTGCTCGAACCCGCCAAAGTCTCAAGCTCGGCCCGTTCCTCGGGCGCCAATATGATCGGCGTCGCTTCACGAAGGCTGCTCATGCAACCTTGAGTCATGACTTAACGACCAGTGATAGTGGGTACCAGCAGCCTGTCGGACTGAGTTTTGCGAGTGGTTGTCGGACGGGTTTTTCGGATCGCGATGGATTGGACAGTTTGTGCGCCGGGAGGCGCCCCGCCCTCAACAGGCGGGGTTGAGGACGAACATCCGCTTCAAATTCCAGGCCATGGTCACGAGGCTCCACTCGCCGTGCACGTTTTCGAGCCCGCGCAGGGAGAACTGACGGAATCCGAGCGCGGATTTGATGATGCCGAACACCGGCTCCGGGGTCTGCTTGCGCAAGGAGTAGAGCGCCCGGCCCTCAGGCGTCTTCAGCCGATGCGCCATCGCCTCGACCGGCGTCGGGTCGTCCGGCGCGGCCGGGGCCTTCGCGAAGCGCTCGCTCAGCGGCGGGTGATGGGGCTGACGGCCCATCGCGATCGCCGGCTCGACACCCGCCTTTTCGCAGGCGGCCACGTTGCCCGCGCTGAAATAGCCGGTGTCGGCCAGCAGATGGTCGACCTTGCCCAAGCCTTCGGGCAGCGCGCCGATCTTCTCCAGCATCGGTTCGACCTGGTTCTTGTCGTTGGGCGCCTGGACCACGTCGACCGCCACCACCAGGAGGCTCCCGGCCGCGACCGCCGCCTGCGCGTCGTAGCCCTGCTCGAAGCCGCCACCGGCTGCCGGCATGATGCGCGACGCCGCGTCCGTCAGATTGACCTGATCGGTCGGCAGCGGCCCTTCGGTCGGCGGCGCCGGCGGTTTGCCCCTGGGCTTCTTGCCGGTCTTGGCGGTCCTGGTCTCGCGCGCGGCCATCCTGGCGTCGTGCTCCGCCTTCTCCGCGCGCGTGCCGCTCCCTGGCGCGTCCCTGGCGCGCCCCTCGATCATCGCGCGCGCCTCAGCGATCTTGCGCAGGCGCTCCTCGCGCCGCGCCAGTTCGTCGGGGATCGACATCCCGTCGGGAACGTCGGCCGCGTCCGCCGCCTCGGCCTTGGCCAGCAGATCGGCGACTTCGGCCTTCAGTTGCGCTTCGATCTTGCCCGCATACTCATAGGAAAGCGCGCTGTGCCGGCTGGCGTTGGCGTGGATCTTCGTCCCGTCCAGCCCGATCGCGCCCATCTGCAAAACGCCCATCTCGCTCGCCAGCCGAAGAACCTCGACGAACAGCTTCTCGATGTCCTTCAAGAACCGCCGCCGGAACGCGGCGATCGTGTCGTGGTCGGGATGATCGTTGGCCGCAATGAACCGAAACGCCACCGAGTTGTAGGTCGCCCGCTCCAGCTTCCGGCTGGAGAACGCCCCCGTCGCGTACCCGTAAACCAACAGGCCCAGCAACATCCGGGGATGATACGAAGCCGAACCCGAGCCTCGATAAGCCCCGCTCATCCGCCCCAAGTCGAGACCGTCGATCACTTCGACGATGAACCGCGCCAAATGCTTCTCCGGAAGCCACTCGTCCACCGAAGGCGGCAGCAGATATCCCGTCTGCCGATCGATCGTCCGGAAATCGGTCATCAAAAAAAGCCCGCCGCCCTGCGCGAATCAACGTTAGATTTTAGCGTGCCCGCAGGCGCGGCGTTAAGTCCGACAGGCTGCTAGCTGCCGTCCTCGAGCTGGGCCTATTGATCCGACTTATCGACCCCCGTCGGGTCGAAGTAGTTCTTGGTGTAGACCGGCCGCTCGTAGACGCAGGTAAAGTTGGCCGCGTCGTTGGTCGCCCCGGAGCCCTTGTACCGCGTCTGCTGCGGATAGGGGCAGATGGGGCGCGTGCCGTTGGCCGGGAAGTTCGTCATGACCCCGGGCGCGAACAGGTGATTTGGGTCGATGCCGCCCGCGGTGAACGGCGACGAGCTGTTGTGGTTGGCGGCGACGATCTGGGTCGGTGCGATGCCGTTTTCGACCCAGTCAGTGATCGCCGTCAGCGTATTGGCGGCGAAGTCGCTCGTCGCCGGGCCGCCGCTGCAATGCGCCATATTGGGGACCATGAACAAACGGGCGAAGCGATCGGCAAGCCCGAACTGGGCCCTATTCATCGCATTGTACCAGTTCACAAGGTCGACGCCGGAGAAGATTCCGTCATTGACGCCGTCGTAAATGATCATCTTGCCGCCGTGAAACGCGAACGGGGCGAGATTGAGCGAGACGCCGGTCATGAACTCCATCGGGCTCTCAGGATAGCCGGGCACCCGAGCAAAGATCGTCGGCGCATCCGTATCGAAATTATAGTCGAATATCACCTTCTCCTGCGACTCGCCCGCCGCGCCCGTGCTGCTGTTGACCGGCGTGACGATGGGCGGGTTATGGAAGATCATCGGGACTGCGCCGGCGCCCAGGCTCAGGTTTGCGGGCAAGCCGCCGAAGAAGCTCACGTTCCATCCCTGAAAGCCGAAACCGAACGCCGTCGGCGGGTCCCAGATGCCGGCGTCCCAGTACCAGTTGGAGTACAGGGCCTGCCCGTCGGAATTGTGCGCCCCGTCGTAGATCCTGAGGAGGGCTGTGACCTGGTTCGAAGTCAGGCACGTGCCGCCGTGGGGCGTGCTGCCGTGCGTGCCCGTGCCGCAAGTGAAATTCGCGAGGTGCGGCTTCACGACTGCGGTGGTGCAGGCGGAATAATTATCGATGACGCCGTCGACGAGCCCGTCTAGGCCGTCGCAGGCTTCGAGGACCGCGGCTGACGCCACTTCCAGGTCTTGTGCTTGGAAAGCTTGCTCGATGTTGGGCTGGCCGTTCGCGTCGACGCCGTTCGCGAGTGGCGCGAGGCTCTGCTCATTCCACGCTTCGCCAATCCCAGCGCGGGGCAGGTCAAATCCGGGATTGCCCGCGACGACGCCGTCGTAATTTTCGGGGTAGCGCTGCACCTGCATGAAAGCGTCGCGGCCGCCGTTGGAGCAGCCCCAGAAATAGGAATGCTGGGGACGCTGACCGTAATAGGACCGGATGATCTCCTTGGTGACGTCGGTCGTACGCTCCATGGCGTTATAGCCGTAGTCGCTGCGCGCCTGCGCATCGATGCCGAAATGCGCGCTCCCCCCGGCATTGGGGTCGTCGTCCTGCCAAGTGAACGGGGGCGTGTAACCGTTAGGGAGGTTTGCGGGGTTGGAGTTGAAGTCCTCATGGCCGCCATCATCCGCCGCTACGACCCAACCGGAGGCCAGCTCGCTGCCGCCATTGCCCTGCGGATTTTGGTTGAGCGACCCGTCGGTGCCGCCGCCGCCCATCATCTCGAAACGGCCGACCCAACTGTCCGGCAGGTTGATCGCGAAGCCGACGCCGTAAGTGTAATGGTCGGGGTCCTGCGAGCTGACCCGCTTGTCTATGACGCCCACCACGTTGCAATGCGCCGGCAGGCTGCCCGCCGGGACCTCGGTCGCAATCAAGATCTGCGTCTTGGGGATCGCTAGCCCGGTCAGGCTCGCGCAGACGATCTTGGGCGACGAGTTCGCGGTCGCCGCGGCCGCCGACGCCGCCGAGCCAATGGTGGCGAGCGCCGTCGCCGCCAGCAGGCTTGTCCGTCCCAAGCCGAATTGTCGGCGCCCACCCGCAGAAATGTTCATTGCGTCCCCTCCCTCAGCGACCGGGCTGCGCAGACCTTATCAGCGGCTGCCTCGGTGGCTCGGCCGCTAAATCCTTGGGCCCGGGCTTATACCCGATTGATCACAGGGTACGCTGTCGAGGATAGTTTATCAACGTGGAAGATCACGGGACGAGAAAGCGTGAATACGGTGTCGTCATTGATTATCGCGCCGCGACTCAATGCCAACGCCTGACCCGGCGGCAATAGTCGACGTAATCCTGGCCGAAGGTCGCGCGAAGCCGTGCTTCCTCGAACGGGATGACGATCCAGTTCACCACAGCCCACGGCAGGACGACGAGAGCGAGCGTAAAGACCTGACCCAAGGCGAGCGCCGTCCCTGCGTAGATTGAGGTCAATCCGACATACATCGGGTTGCGCGTCCAGGCATAGACGCCGCCATCGACGAGCCGGGCCGGTTGTCCGGCCGGAATGAAAGTCGTGCGGCGCGACAGGAACAGCCAACCGGCGAAAGCGCCCAAGGCAAGGCCGGCGATTGCAATCGCGAGCCCGAGCGCGCGCACGGGAGGCGCCTCGATCCAGGCCGGCGCCCAGTTGACCACGCGGCTCACGCCCCATCCGACCAGGAACGTGGCGATGTAAGCCACCGGGGGCGGGACAATGGCGAAAATCGGCGCGCGACGCCCGTCCATGCGCTCACGACTCATCCGTTGCGGAACGCGTAGGCGTATCCGTTGAGCGCCGGCGCGCCGCCGAGATGGGCGAACAGCACCTTCGATCCCTTCGGGAAGAAGCCTTTCCGGCTGAGATCGATCATGCCCTGCATCGATTTGCCCTCGTAGACGGGATCGGTGATCATGCCTTCGAGGCGCGCCGAGAGGCGGATCGCCTGCTTCGTCGCCTCAGACGGGACGCCGTACATCGGGTAGGCGTAGTCCTCGATCAGCACGACGTCGTCGTCGGCGATTGCCTCGCCGAGCTCCACCAGCTTCGCCGTTTTTTGCGCGATGTCGATGACCTGCGCCTTGGTCTTTTTCGGCGTCGCCGACGCGTCGATGCCGATCACCCTGCGCTGGCGCCCGTCCTTGGCGAAGCCGACCACCATGCCGGCGTGCGTCGAACCCGTGACCGTGCAGACGACGACATAGTCGAACGCGAACCCCAGTTCGCGCTCCTGGGCGCGCACCTCCTCGGCGAAGCCGACATAGCCGAGCCCGCCGTATTTGTGCACCGAGGCGCCCGCCGGGATCGCGTAGGGCCGTCCGCCCTGCGCTTCGACCTCCTTCAGCGCATCCTCCCAGCTCTTGCGAATGCCGATGTCGAAGCCGTCGTCGACGAGCCGGACGTCCGCGCCCATAATACGGCTCAGCATGATGTTGCCGACCCGGTCGTAGACCGCGTCCTCGTGCGGAACCCACGCCTCCTGCACGAGGCGGCACTTCATGCCGATTTTCGCCGCGACCGCGGCCACCTGCCTTGTATGGTTCGACTGCACGCCGCCGATCGAAACGAGCGTGTCCGCGTTCGAGGCAATCGCGTCGGGGATGATGTATTCGAGCTTGCGCAGCTTGTTGCCGCCGAACGCGAGGCCCGAATTGCAGTCCTCGCGCTTGGCGTAGAGTTCGACCTCGCCGCCGAGATGCGCGCTTAATCGCGCAAGCTTCTCGATCGGCGTCGGACCGAAGGTCAGCGGGTAGCGTTCAAATTTTTCCAGCATACGGTCGGCCTTCCGGTTTGAAGTCATTCGGCCGATCCGGGCGAGGACGCGCAACCGTGGCAGCCGTCCGCTACGAACTTAGCGCCCGCGCAGGGGCGCGTCAGTTGAAAGTTCTGCAACGTGGCAAAGATCGCGCGCGCGGCTGAGGGCGAACAAAACCTGTCGAGAAAACTCTTGCGGAAAATCAGAATATGCGATACTCTCGCCGGGTGAGACCCTTGAGAGGAGCGCGAACGCCCCGGGCGGCCTCGGCGGGCTCGGGCGGATTTCCGCCTTCGCGCCGGGCAGGCCGAGAGAAAAATCTTTTCCGGCTGAGCGCGCGTAACCAATTGAAAAGTCTCGATTCGGACGAGAGAATCCAAAGAAATCCAAGAAAATCCAACCGCTCGCGAAGGCGTCGGCCGCGGCCAAACCGGGAGGTTCCAAGACTTTCCAAATAAGGACCCGCCAAATGAGGACCCACCGGGCGAACGGACCGAGGGAGACTCCGCTGATCATCGACGCGGCGCGCCGCCGCGTCCGCCTCGATCCTCGCGATCCTGAATTTTACAACAATTCCTATCCGGCCTATCGCGCGATCCACGCCGCGGCACCGGCGTTTTTCTGGGAGGACTACGGCTTCTGGTGCTTCGCGGCTCATGCGGACGTGTCGGCGCTCCTGCGCGACAAGCGCTTCGGGCGGCAAATTCTGCATGTGATGAGCCGCGAGGACCTCGGCTGGCCCGAACCCCAGCCGCATCTCGCGCCGTTCGAGGCGATCGAGCGCCATTCACTGCTCGAGCTCGAGCCGCCGGAGCACACGCGGCTCAGGAATCTCGTCAACCGCGCGTTCGTCTCGCGCCAGATCGAGAAGCTTGCTCCGCGGATCGCGGCGCTGGCGCATGAGCGGATCGACGCGTTTCAGCGCAAAGGCTCGGCCGAACTCATCGGCGAATTCGCGACGCCGATCCCGGTCGCGGTCATAACCGACCTCATCGGCGTCCCGCGCGACATGGGGCCGAAACTCCTCGACTGGTCGCACCGGATGGTCGCGATGTACCAGTTCGGCGTGACCCACGCCGTCGAGGAGGGCGCGGCCCAAGCGTCGCGCGAGTTCGCGGACTTCATGCGGTCTTACGCTCGCGCCCGGCGCGCGAACCTCGGCGACGACCTCATCAGCCAACTCATCGCGGCCGAAAGCGAGGACGGCCGGCTCAGCGAGGACGAGTTGGTCACGACCGTGATCCTCCTCCTCAACGCCGGCCACGAGGCGACGGTGCATGCGATTGGCAACGCGGTGAAGGCGATGCTCGAGCATGGCCTCAATCCCGCGCGTGCCTTCGCCGACGAGGCAAGCCGCGCCGCGGCGGTCGAGGAGCTCCTGCGGCTCGACGCGCCGCTGCATCTCTTCACCCGCTACGCGCTCAAGGACCTCGAGTACGGAGACGTGACCCTGAGGAAAGGCGAGAAGATCGGCCTTCTGCTGGGCACCGCCAACCGCGACCCCGAGCGTTTTCCGGACCCGGACGCCTTCGACGCAAGCCGGAGCCCCAACCCGCATGTCGCCTTCGGCGCCGGCATCCACTTCTGCCTCGGCGCGCCGCTGGCGCGGCTCGAAATGGCGACGGCCTTGCCGATCCTGTTCGCCCGGCTTCCCGGCCTCAGGTTCGCGGAGCGGCCGCGCTATCGCGACGCCTTCCACTTCCACGGACTTGAGGCCCTCAAGGTCGAATGGGGCTGAGCGCGGGCGAAAAGTCTCATTTTCGCCATGCGAATGGATTCTTTGCGGCCGGCGGCGGGGACCGCTATAGGCGTCGCGACGATCGAGGGTTCGAGCCGGGGCGAACAGGTCCGGCGCGCACAGGCGCGAGCGTACAGACGAGAGGCGAGGCGGAGGGCGATCCGGGCATGGTGTTTTCCTCGATCACGTTCCTGTTCTACTTTTTGCCCATCTTCATCGCCTGCTATTTTCTCACCCCGACCGTGTTCGGCAAGAACGTCGTCACGCTCCTGTTCTCGCTCGTCTTCTACGCCTGGGGCGAACCGCGATTTCTGCTCATTCTCCTGTTCGCCATCGCCTTCAATTATGCGGCGGCGGTCGTCATCGACGGCCGAGAAGGCTCGGCGCGCAAGTCCGCGCTTGGCCTCGCGGTCGCCGTCAATCTTCTCGTCCTCGGCGTCTTCAAATACCTGAACTTCGTCAGCGCGAATTTCGCCACGCTGTTAAAGCCGCTCGGCTGGGACTTCGGCCACACCAACATCGAATTGCCGCTCGGCATCTCGTTCTTCACCTTTCACTGTCTGTCCTACATCATCGACGTGTACCGGCGGCGCTTCCGCGCCAACCGCGATCCGGTCGACGTCGCGCTTTACATCTCGCTCTTTCCCCAACTCGTCGCCGGCCCGATCGTCCGCTACAAGACGGTCGCACGCCAGCTTGACGCGCGCCGGGCGACGCTCGGCCGGGCCTCGGTCGGGGCGCGCATCTTCATCGTCGGCCTCGCGCAGAAGGTCTTGGTCGCAGACATCGTCGCGCCGCTGGCGCAGGTCGCGTTCGACCATGTTCCCAACCGCTCGATGGCGGAGGCCTGGATCGGGCTGCTCGCCTATACGGTGCAGATCTATTTCGATTTCGCCGGCTATTCGAACATGGCGATCGGGCTCGGAATCGTGCTCGGCTTCACCTTCCCGCGCAATTTCCGCATGCCCTACACGTCGCTCTCGATCACCGAATTCTGGCGGCGCTGGCACATGTCGCTGTCGTCCTGGCTGCGCGACTATCTTTACATTCCGCTTGGCGGCAATCGCGGCGGCGATCTTCAGACCTACCGCAACCTCGTGACCGTGTTCGTGCTGTGCGGCGTCTGGCACGGCGCCAACTGGACCTTCATCCTCTGGGGCGCGTGGCACGGCCTCTTTCTCGTCGTCGAGCGGCTCGGGCTGAAGCGCCGCCTCGCCCGCGTTCCGGCGTGGACGCGCTGGCTCTATGCGCTTCTTGCGGTCATGGGCGGCTGGGTGCTGTTCCGCTCCGCCGACCTTCCGACTGCGTTCGGCTACTTCAAGAGCCTGGTCGGGGTGAACGGCGTCGCCGACATCAGCTTCGACATGCATGACGCGCTGGGCGAGCGTCCGATCGTGACGCTGGCGATCGGCTGCGCGCTCGCGGTTCTGCCGCGCTGGCTGCCCCGGTTGTCGGCGCCGCTCGCGCTGCGGGCCGCGACCGACACGAGCTGGACCTTCGCCCTGCTCGTGTTCTCGATGATCACCGTCGCGTCCGGCGCCTACAGCCCGTTTCTCTATTTCAAGTTCTGACCCGATGTTCATTCGGCACCGCAGATATTTCGCGCTCCTGAGCTTTCTCCTGCTTGCAACGCCGCTTGTCGCGGGCATCGTCAGGCCGGAAAGCGCAGATTCGATCCGCAGAGAGGCGCGCGAACCCGCGCCAGCGCCGGCCGCGCCGACGACTCTGGCGGCCGCACTGGCGTTTCCGAAACAGGTCGAGGCGTTCGCGAACGACCACTTCGGCCTGCGCTCCAAGATGATCCGTCTCCACAAGGATCTGATGAAGCCCGTCCTTTTCAAGGAGAACAATGTCGCGCTGATGGGCTCCAGCGGCCGCATCTACGCGATCGCCGACGACATGGTCATGCAGAGCGCCGGCCACGTCGTTCGCGAGCAGGAGGTTCTCGAGACCGCCGATCTCCTCGCGACCATGCGCAACGCGCTTGCGGCCCGCGGCGTCAGCTTTCTGGTTGCGCTGCCGCCGAATTCTTCGACGATCTATCCCGACGACCTGCCGACCTGGGCGCGCAACCCTGGAAAGGAGACCGAGTACGACCTGCTCCTGAAGGCGCTTGCGGCCCGCGGCGTCAAGTCCGTCGACCTGCGGCCGGCGCTGAGATTCGCCTGCCTCGACGGGCCGACCTATCTCATGAACGACTTGCATTGGAACCTTCGCGGAGCGGTGGCCGGCTTCAACGCGATCGTCGAGGCCGACGGGCGCCCGGATTGGCGGATTGAGCCTTCCGCGGCGATCGGCCCGTTGACCGAACGCAAAGGAGGCGACATCGCGCGGTTTCTTGGCGTCGACGACAGCGTCAGTGAGATGACCGAGAGTCTTCGCCTTTCGGCGAAGGGCAGGACCGAGAACCTGTCGGAAGGGGACATGCCGGACCACGTGATTGTAACCGGCCAGCCGGGCCCGACGATCCTGGTGATAGGCGACTCTTTTACAACCGGCTTCTTTCCCTTGTTCCTGTCGCAGCACGTCGGCCGCGCGATCTGGATCCACCACCGGCACTGCGGCTTTGACTGGAGCTCAATCGACGCGCTGCGCCCAGACGAAGTTTGGTGGACCCCGGTCGAGCGGTTTCTCGTGTGCCGGCCGGGGCAATATCCTGCCGGCCTCGGCACTGCCGTCGCGAACTGAGTCGCCGCGCGACATGGACGAAACGCAGTCGGAACGATGTTGCTGAGCCACCGTCGATTGTTCGCTGTGCTGGCGTTCCTGCTGCTGGCGACGCCGCTCGTCTGGGGCATGGTCCTGCCGGACGGCGCCGAGACCGTCTACACGGAGGGGCGCAGGCTGGCGCCGCCGCCGGATCCGCCCGCGACGCTCACGGAGTGGAGCGCGCTGCCGGGCGAGATCGACGCTTACCTCAAGGACCGTTTCGGCCTCCGGCATGCGATGATCAAGCTGCACAAGGACCTGACCCACCCCGTCCTCATCAAGGTCAACACCGCCGCCCTGATCGGCCGAGACGGCCGCATGTTCTACCAGGGCAACGAGATGGTGCGGCAAAGCGCGGGCCTTATTCTGCGCGATGAGCGCATCGCGGAGGCGGCGGACATGCTCGCCGCCATGCGCGACACGCTCGAGAAGCGCGGCGCGCGCTTTCTCGTGACAGTCCCGCCGAATTCCTCCACGATCTATCAGGACGATCTGCCGATCTGGGCGCAGAATCGGGGGCGAAAGACGGAATACGACCTGTTCCTCGAGGATCTCGCGGCGCGCGGCGTCAAAACGGTCGACTTGCGTCCGGCCATGAACGCGATCCGGGCCGAAGGCAAAGAAGCCTATCTTCTTTATGACGCGCACTGGACCGCGCGCGGCGCGCTTGCCGGCTTCGACGCGGTCGTGGAGGCGGACGGGCATGCCGATTGGCGCCTCGATCCTGCGAAGGCGATCGGTCCGCCTCAGGAACGCAAGGGCGGCGACGTCGCCCGCATCCTCGGCGTGCAGGACGAGGTGACGGAGATGGCCGAGACGCTCGAACTGCCTTCCGCGGGAAAAGACGAAGCTCTGTCGCAGGACGTGATGCCCGACCATGTCATCACCACCGGCAAGCCGGGCCCGACCGTCATGGTGATCGGCGACTCGTTCACCGCCGGCTACTTTCCGCTGATGCTTGCCCAGCATGTCGGGCGCGCAATCTGGATTCATCATCATCAGTGCGGCTTCGACTGGAAGCTGATCGACAGGTTTCGTCCCGACGAAGTCTGGTGGGCGCCGACCGAACGGTTCCTCGTTTGCGACCCCGGCGTTCACCCGATCGACTTCGCGCGCGTGAGCGCAAAATGATCGCGCCGTTTCATGGCGTCTACGGGGCGTGACGCGATGCTCATCGGCTGGCGCCGCTATTTCGCCCTCGCCGCCTTTCTGCTGCTGGCGACTCCGCTTGCCGTCGGGTTCGTCGCGCCCGACAGCCCGGCGACTGTGCTCAGGGAGGGGCGCAGGCTCGCGCCGGCGCCGGGCGTCCCGGAATCGCGCGAAGCCTGGCTCGCGCTTCCCGGTCGGCTCGACGCCTACCTCAAGGATCATTTCGGCCTGCGCAGCGCATTGATCCGCGCGCACAAGGACCTGACGAAGCCGATGCTAGGCTTCGGCGACGATTCGGTCCTCGTCGGCCGCGACGGGCGGATGTTCTATCTGGGCGAAGAGTCCGTGCGGCAGAGCGCGGGGCTCATCGTGCGCGACCAGCGCGTGGCTGACACGGTCGAACTCCTCGGCGCGATGAAGGACGATCTCGCGCGCCAGGGCGTCGGCTTTCTCGTCGCCTCGCCGCCGAACGCCGCCACGGTCTATCAGGATGATCTGCCGACCTGGGCGCAGAACGCGGGCAAACGCACGGAATACGACATCTTCCTCGAAGGGCTCGCAGCCCACGGCGTCAAGACGATCGATCTGCGTCCGGTCATGATGAGGGCGCGGTCACAAGGGCCGGCGTACTACCGGCACGACTCGCATTGGACGGCGCGCGGCGCGCTCGCGGCCTTCAACGCCATCGTCAAAGCCGACGGCCATGCCGACTGGCGGCTCGACTCGAAATTGACGCTGACCGCGCCCGGCGAGCGCAGAGGGGGCGATCTCGCGCGAATGCTCGGCGAGCAGGACAATGTGACCGAGGAAATCGAGGAGCTCGCACTGAAGACCGGCCAGAAGGAGCTGCTGACGTCCGACCCTTACGGCGATTACGTTCAGTCGTCCGGCAGGCCGGGTCCGACGATCATGATCATCGGCGATTCGTTCACGGCCGCGCATTTCGCGCCGATGCTGCTGCAGCATGTGGGCCGGGTCGTTTGGCTCGACCATCAGCATTGCGGGTTCGACTGGAAGGCGATGGACAAATTTCGACCCGATGAAGTGTGGTGGATGCCGAACGAGCGCTTCCTCATCTGCGGTCCGGGCGCGCGCCCGCTCGATTTCGCGGGGTAGGATTGTTTGCGCGCGGCGGCCGGCCCTATCCTCCTCTGCGAAGCGGGGGGAGGGGGACCATGCGAAGCATGGTGGTAGGGGAAGGACTGACCAATGAGTGCGCCGCGAGAAACCGTCGCCGCAGCCCGAAAACTTCGCCGCGCCCTTTCCACTCCGGAGGTGATGCTGTGGAGTTGGCTGAGGGTGCGGGCGCCGGGAATGCCGGCGTTCCGCCGCCAGCGTCCGATCGGGCCCTACGTGATCGATTTCTACTGCGCCAAGGCGCGCCGCGCGGTCGAGATCGACGGGATGAGTCACGACGTTGAGAACCGCCCGGAGCGCGACGCGCGACGTGACGCATGGCTTCGCGCGCAGGGCGTTACGGTGTGCAGAATCGCGGCCGCCGACGTACTCCGGGGTCGACAACTCAGCCGACGGGATCATGCGCCTCGCCATGGAAATGCTTGAGGCCGAAAACCCCCTCCACCATGCTTCGCATGGTCCCCCTCCCCCGCAAGCGGGGGAGGATAGCGCGCCAGCGTAGCCGGGATGGAGCCTAAGCTCGTCGAAGCGCGCAGCGTGCTTATCATCGGCGGCGCGCGCTCGGGCAAAAGCGCCTACGCGCAGACTCTGGCGGAGAGCGCCGCGCTGGAGCGCCTCTACCTTGCGACCGCCGAAGCGGGAGACGCGGAGATGGCGGCGCGCATCGCGCGCCACCGCGCGGAGCGTGGCGCGGGCTGGACGACGCTGGAGGAGCCGCTCGCGCTGGCGGAAGCCTTGAAGCGGGAAACGCGCCCTGGACGCGTCGTCCTCGTCGACTGCCTCACGCTGTGGCTCTCGAATGTCATGTTCGCGAATGGCGACGTCGAGGGCGAGATCGCCCGGCTCGCCAAAGCCGTGCGCGCGCTCGAAGGCCCGGCGATTGTCGTCTCGAACGAGGTGGGCTTAGGGATCGTGCCGGAGACGAAACTCGGCCGAGACTTTCGCGACATGCAGGGCATGATCAACCGCGAGATCGCGCAGGTCTGCGATGCGGTCGTCTTTCTCGCGGCGGGATTGCCGACGCTCATCAAGCCTCGGCCGCAGCCGTCGTTCCGCCTCGACTGAAATGGCTGGCGACTTGAGCGCGCGACTCGGCTAGGATTCGCGGTGGGTGAGGCTCAAGGGACGCCTCAATCGCAATGACTACGAGCGGAATTCTGCGTCTGTTCGAACGCGCGCCGGAGCCCGCGCATCTCGATGTCGCCCATGGCGGCGAGGTCTATCGCGTCGCGCTGAGGCGCTCGCCGCAGTCCCGCCGCTTCACGCTTCGGGTGCGGACGGCGACGCGCGACGTGCTCATGACCATGCCGGCGCGCGCCTCCTTAAGGGCCGCGCGGGAGTTCGCCGAGCGTCATTCCGCCTGGATCGGCGTGCGGCTCGCGCGGCTGCCCCGTCCGGTCGCCTTCGAGCCGCACGAGAAGGCGCCTTTGCGCGGCCTCGATCACACGATCGTCCATCGCCCGGGCGCGCGCGGCGTCGCGTGGGTCGAAGAGGGCGGGAGCGGGCCGCTCATCTGCGTCGCCGGCGAGCGGCCACATGTTCCCCGCCGCGTCGCCGATTATCTCAAACGTGAGGCGCGCAAGGACATCGAGGGCGCGGTCGCCCGCCACGCCAAGGCGATCGGCGTCAAGCCGCGGCGGATCGCGGTGCGCGACACCGTGAGTCGCTGGGGCTCCTGCTCGTCGGCGGGCCGGCTCAGCTTCTCCTGGCGGCTCATCCTCGCCCCGCCGTTCGTGCTCGATTATCTCGCCGCGCACGAGGTCGCGCACATGGTCCACCTCAACCACTCGCCGAAGTACTGGAGCCTCTTGCGCCGCATCTGCCCGGAGACAGACCGCGCCGAGGCCTGGCTCAAGGCGCACGGCGCCGGACTGCACAGGTTCGGGGTGGAGGGGGACTGAGGCCGCGCCCCGACGCACGTCGGCTTTGTCCGCGGGTCGAGCCTGCAGCCCGCAGAGGGCAAGCGAGGCGATCAAGCGGGGTCTCTATTGGCTCCTCCCCCCAAAGCCTGTCCTGCATGGGGAGAAACAGACTCCACCATCCTTCCCAGCGCGTCGAACAGGAGCTGCAGGTCCTGCGGGCGCGAGAGCCGGTGGTCGCCGTCCTTCACGAGCGTCAGCGTCGCCGAATCGCCGCCGAGCCGCTCCATGAGCTTTAGGGCATGCGCGTACGGCACGTCGGGGTCTTGCATGCCCTGCAGCACGACGGTCGGGCAGCGGGTGCGGATCATGCCATTGAACAGGAGATGCTTGCGCCCGTCCTCGATCAAGGCGCGGGTGAAGACGTCGGGCGCGTCCGAATAGGCGGAGGGGCGCCGCCATGCGCCTTTTTCGAGAATCGCGCGCCGCGCTTTGGCCGGCGCGCGCTCCCAGATCAGGGCCTCGGTGAAATCGACGGCGGGCGCGATGAGGATGAGTCCGGCGAGGCGTTCCTCGCCCGCTTCGCCGAGCGCCCGCGCCGCGAGCAACGCCAGATAGCCGCCCATCGAGGAGCCGAGCGCGATCTGCGGTCCCTCGCTTTCATGTCGGATCATGGTCAGGACTTCCTCGAGCCAGCGCGAGATCGCGCCGTCCTCGAGCCGCCCATCGGAGAGTCCATGACCCGAATAATCGAAGCGCAGGAGCCCGAGGCCGAGCCGTTCGGCCTCCGCGTCGAGCGCGCTCGCCTTGGTCGAGTCCATGTCCGAGCGGTAGCCGCAGAGCCAGACGAGGCCAGGCGCCTCGCTTCTCACTGGCGCGCGGCGGCGAAAGGCGATACGTCGTTGATTCGGGGGAATCCCGACCGTGATGAAACTCGGCTCTTCGTTCGGCACGCTCAACCTGTTCTCATGACGCCAGACGCCCGCGCTTCGACAGTCCTCGCGTTCGCAGGCGCCGGCCGCGCGGCCTTGGCCGAACCGGCCGCCGCTGTCAATCGCGCGCGTCCGTTACGGCGAAGCGCGTGACGGTCGGCGCGCTCTCCCCCTTTGGACGCGGGGCGAACGCGCCGCTCAAGGGGCGCACGATTCTGCAGATCGTTCCACCGATCGCCGCGGGCGGCGACGAGCGCTCGACGCTCGCGGTCGCCGCGGCGCTGATCGGGCGCGGCGCGCGAGCGCTGGTCGCGTCCGACCCGGGCGAACTCGCGAGCGAATTGCAGGCGCTCGGCGGCCTGCACGTGCCCTTTCCGTCATCGACAAAGAATCCGCTGGCGATGACGTTCAACGTCCGCCGGCTCGCGCGTATCCTTGAGACCGAGCGCGTCGACCTGGTTCATGCGCGCTCGCGCGCCGCAGCCTGGGTCGCGCTCGGCGCGTGTCGCAAGGCGCGCCGCGCGCTGGTCACGACGCTTCAGGGCGACGGCGCCGCTCGGCCGCGCACGCCATTCGAAGCGGCGATCGCGGACGGCGATCTCGTCGTCGCGCCGTCGCAATTCGCGGCCGACCGGGCGGGCGACGTTTTTCCCAACGCCGCCGCGCGGCTCAGGATCGTGCGGCCGGGGCTCGATCTCTCGAAGCTTGCGCCCGAGGCGGTCGACCGGCAGCGGGTCGCCCATGTCCGCGAGGGCTGGGGCGCGGCGCCGCACGAGCGCGTCTTGCTCGCCCCGGCGAAGCTCGCTCCCGCGCGCGGCCAGAGGCTCCTCATCGAGGCGGCCGCGGTCTTGAAAGGGCGCGGACTTCAGGACATCCGCTTCGTGCTGGCGGGCGAGGCGGCGAAACCCGCATTCGGGCGCGAGCTCGACGCGCTCGCTGTCGAACGCGGGGTCAAGTCGACAGTCGCCCGGGTCAGCGCCGCGACCGATCGCCTCGCCGCCTTCATCGCAGCCGGCGCGGTCGTCTTTGCCGCGAGCGAAGCGGAAGGCTTTGCGCGCACGGCCGTCGGGGCCGCGGCGGCGGGCGCCCTGATCGTCGCCTCCGACTTGGGAGCGGCGCGCGAAATCATCGCCGCGCCGCCTCACTCCATCGCGGAAGAGCGCACGGGCTGGCTCGTTCCGCCCGGAGACGCGACTGCGCTCGCCGACGCGATCGAGGCTGCTCTGACCCTCGGCGCTTCGGCGCGCGAGGCGATCCGGCAGCGCTCGCGGGCGCGCATCGCCAAGCTCTATGCGCTCGAACGCATGACGCGCGACACGATGAGCGTCTACGCCGAGGCTCTCAACCTGCGAGGTCTTTGAGAATGGTTTCTGTCGGCTGGAGCGCGCGCCAGATCGCGCTGCATTGGATCGTCTTCCTGTTGGTCGCGTTCCAGTTCGCGATCGGCAATCAGATGGCCCATCTCTTTCGGGCTGCGCACGGCGGCAATCCGACCCATGCGAGTCCGATCTGGGCGCCGATTCACATCGTCGTCGGGCTTTTGATTCTCGCCGCGATGGCGTGGCGGTTCACCCTGCGCCTGACCGATGGCGCGCCGCCGCCCCCACAGCAGCATCCCGCGCTGCAATGGCTGGCCGGCGCCGTCCACGTTGGGCTGTACCTCGATCTCATCGGCGCACCGCTTGTGGGGCTCGTCGCCTATTTCTGGCTGCCGTCGTTCGCCGGGCTGCATCACTTGATGACGCGACAGATCCTCATCGTCCTGTTCGCGCTGCATTTCGTGGGCGCGCTCTGGCATCGCTTCGTCGCGCGCGACGACGTGGTGACGCGCATGATCCGCCCCGCGCGATAGAGCGCGCGCTCCTCAGCTCGGCCCGAAATGGGCGAAGGCGCTTCGTTCGGCGATCTGCCGCATCAGCGGAATGTCGTCCAGCGGGACGTCGTTCAGAATATCCCGTCCAACGAGGGCAAGCCGCTTCGGCGTTTCGCCGCGCGCCGCGACTTCCTTCATGGCCAGCGCCGACAAGGCACACTGGCTCGCCCAGAAGGCGCGGCGTTTCGGCAGATAGGATTCCAGCAGCGCCTGCGCGGCGTCCTCGGGCGAATCCGTCGTTTCAAGCGCTGCGTCGACGTCGTCGCCGGCCTCGAACCACCCGTGAACGATCTCGTCCTCCACTATGGACGCATGCGCTTCGCGGATCGCCTCTGCGTCATCGCAGCCGTCGATCCCGGCGAGCGCGGATGCGATAATCTCCGCCGGGGCGGCGAGGTCCGGAACCGGAGTCTCGAGGCCGAGCGTCTCGAGGAATCTGACGAGCGAGAATGGCGGCGGCGCGCCGCGCGACAGATTGCGGCCGAGCGCCAGCCGGATCAGTTTCGACAAGGTCGCGAGCGGAACCTCCGACGTTGGCGCGGTCCGATCCGCCGCCGTCATCAGAGAGGCCATATCGTCCTTGGACAAATCCTCGAGCAACAGGGTTTCGCTCACGCCCGCCGGCTTCACCATCAGCGATGCGACAACGTGGCGGGAGCCTGTCGCCGCCGTCACATAGAGGGCCGACGCGCCGCTTCCGTCGCACGCCGAGGCCATCGCCTTGACGTGCTTGAGTGCGCTGTGCGGCTCGGCGACCTCCGCCCTCGGAATCGCGGCCTCGAGCGCGTCCTTTCGCGCACGCGTCAGCCAATTGCGAATCATTCCGATCCGGCGGCGGTTTACAGGCTCGAGAGCCCCGCGCGCGTCCGCTGCGGCGAGGCCGCGAATGGCGGCCAACGCAACCGCCTCTTCCCCGTGCAACAGGAACCCTACGGCGACCGCAGAACCTTGCGGAGCGGGTTCGGCTGGCAGCGCTTCGACGATCGGAGCCTTGATGTCCGTTGGCAGAATATCGATCAGCGACGAGATCTGATCATAGAGCTCGAAGGGGTCGTCGTTGCCCGAAAGGAGCGTTGACGGAACAATGGAGAGCGCCGGACCGTCCACGCGGGACTTCAGGAGGCGAGCCGCCGAGGCGCGCGCCGCTTCGCCGATGTCGACCTGCGCTGTGGCGAAGACGTGTCCCAGGGTCATGAGGATGCGCGGGTCGATCTCATCGCGCCGCGCGGCCCGGTCGATGATTCCGCGCGCGTCTTTCAGGGACTCGCGCGCATCGGGGTCGCCGCCGTTGGCGTCGACTCGGACCTGTTCCAGCGCGTCGCTCAATTCGGCGAGCGTGTCCGCGTCCGGCATGTCGTCGTCGCTGTCGAGCGGCGTGTCGATCAGCTCCTCGATCATGTCCATGAGGCTGTCGTCGCCGGCCTGATCGGCGAGGAACCGCCCGATCGCCTCCAATTCGGCCAAGCGAAGCTTGGTTTTCGCCGCGCTCGCGGTCGGTTTGCGCCTGACCGGCTTTCGTCGTTTCGCCGCAAGCTTTTTCATGGCGGATCCTCGATCGGAAGAAGGTCCCTCGACTCTACCCTTGCGGCAGCGCCGAGTCCCGATGCTTCCGTTCGCGATTCACAGGCTTATGGGCTATCGCCGGATGAACGAGCCGTCGCGCAGGTCCATGATCGCCTGGCGGATCTCGGCTTGCGTGTTCATCACGATCGGCCCGTGCCATGCGATCGGCTCGCGCAACGGGCGGCCCGAGACGAGCAGGAAGCGCACGCCCCCATCGCCTGCCTGGACGCTGATTTCGTCGCCAGCGCCAAACACGACGAGCGAGCGGTTGCCTACCTTGTCGCGAATCAGCACGTCCTCGCCGTTCACCTGCGCCTCGCGCAAGACGCCGAACGGCTCGGAGGCGTCGGAGAAGTCGGCCGAGCCCTCGAACACGTAGGCGAACGCCTGGCGGTAGTCCTCGACCTTGAGGCGCTTGCGCTTGCCCGCGGGCACGGTGACGTCGAGGTAGCGCGGCTCTGCGGCAACGCCGTCGACCGGGCCGGTCTTGCCCCAGAACTCGCCGCAGACCACCCGCACAGTCGTGCCGTCGTCGTCGGTGACTTCGGGGATCGCCGAGGCCGGCACGTCCTGATAGCGCGGCTTCGTCATCTTGTGGTTCGCCGGCAGGTTCGCCCAGAGCTGGAAGCCGTGCATGCGGCCGAGCGCGTCGCCGGCCGGCATTTCCTGGTGCATGATGCCGCTGCCTGCCGTCATCCACTGGACGTCGCCGGAGCCGAGCTTGCCGCGGTTGCCGAGGCTGTCGCCATGCTCGACCGAGCCCGCGAGCACATAGGTGATCGTCTCGATGCCGCGATGCGGATGCCACGGGAATCCGGCCATGTAGTCTTCCGGCCGGTCGCCGCGGAAGTCGTCCATCATCAGGAACGGATCGAAGTCGGACGTGTCGCCGAAGCCGAATGCGCGGCGCAGCCTGACGCCCGCGCCCTCCATTGTTGGACGGGACTGGTTGACGCGCTTGACGGGACGTATGGACATGAAGCCTCCGTTTGAACAACAGTGAAGGCAGATTGCGAAATACTCGCGTCATTTGCCGTGGGCGACGCGGACCCCAGGAAATTCTATGTTCGCAAAGCCTCGTTCGCCGAAGAGATAGGAATAGCGGCCCAGTCGCACAAGTATATCAATGGGTATGATCGTTTCCATCGATCCGGGCGAAAGATCGCCCGGGCCTCACCGGCCGCCTTAGCCGGGCGAGGTAGTCCCAGAGGCGACGCCGAGCTTGGGCGCAGGTCTTGTAGAGGCCGAGGAAGGCCTCGCGGCAGTCGCGGCCGGCGTCGCTGCGGGTTCCGCCGCCGATCTTGGGCTTGGTGACCTGACAACGAAAGCGCGTCGATGTCCGGCGGCGGCGATATTTCCCCGTCGAGTGAGAACGCCGCCAATTCTTGCCAGCCCCGCAAAAGCGGGAGGCGCGGGCTGAACTGCGCCCCGCCTTAGCTGCTCGGCAACCCCGGAATATCCACGCCGAAAGTCTGCAGCAGCAGGATTACGTTCAAGGCAAGGATCAGAACGGTTCCCACGATCGCGGCGACATTGGTCAGTCGGCTGTTGACGAAGGCGCCCATGATGTCTTTGCGGCGGGTGAACATGAGCAGCGCAATGACCGGCGCCGGCAGGGCGAAGCTCAGGACCACCTGGCTGATGACCAGCGCATTGGTCGAATTGGCGCCGAGCCAGACGACGATGAACGCTGGAATCATCGTCACCAGACGGCGAACGATGACGGGGATGCGGAAGCCGACAAAACCCTGCATGATCATCTGCCCGGCCATTGTGCCGACCGCCGAGCTGGACAGCCCGGAGGCCAGCAGAGCCGTGAGGAACACGCCAGACGCGGCGGCGCCGAGCAGCGGCGTCAGTGTCGAATAGGCAGTCTCGATTTCGGCGACGTCGCTATGGCCCTCGTGGAACGCGCTCGCGGCCATCACCACCATCGCCATGTTGACGAGGCCCGCGACCGCGAGGGCGATCAGCACCTCGATATTGGAGAATCGCAGCAACTGGCGTCTCTCGCCATCGTTGCGCGCAGGCGCTCGGTTCTGGGTCAAGCCGGAATGCAGGAAGATCGCATGCGGCATGATGGTCGCGCCGACGATGCCGACCGCGATCGTCAAGGCGCCGGCGTCGGGGATTTGCGGAACGACGCTGCCGAATGCCGCCGCACCCCAGCTGATCGGCGCAATGAACATCTCGACGAGATAGCAAAGCGCGATCGCTGCGACCAAAGAGCCGATGATGATTTCGATAGGTCGAAACCCGCGCGCCTCGGACATCAGAATGCCGTATGTCAGCACGGCTGTGACGCCCATGCCGGCGACGAGCGGGATGTGCAACAGCAGCGATAGCCCGATCGCGCCACCGAGAAATTCGGCAAGGTCGGTCGCCATCGCCGCCACTTCGCTGACGATCCACAAGGTGTAGACGACGGGCTGAGGAAAATGCTCGCGGCACATTTCGGCCAGGTTGCGCCCCGTGACAATGCCGAGCTTGGCCGACAACGCCTGGAACAGCATGGCGATGACATTGGCCATCAGCACGACCCACAGCAGCGCATAGCCGTATTTGGCGCCGGCCTGGATGTTGGTCGCGAAATTGCCTGGGTCCATATAGGCGATCGAGGCGATCACGGCGGGACCGGCGAACAGCAGCGGACTGAAACGGCGCGCCTTGCCAGCCAACACGTCGCGAATCCTTTCAACGGTCCGGTCCGTCATTCCTTTTCGCAACACAACGTCGGTCATGGGTCCTCACAATTTTGGCGGCCGGCTGACGCCTGCGCTGCGAAATATAGCTTATGCTACGCTTTAGTCAATTGGCTGCGAAATGTCGCCGAGGCTGGGAGGCGGAAGTTCTCGGATAAACGCTGGTTGCATTTTGCAGCCGAGGCTGCATATTAACGACGGCGTCGACAGAGGATGGCGACGGGCGATCGACGCGCGGCTGATGCGCAGGATCGGGCGAGGGCGTTTTGGTCACAAGGAAACCCGGCAAGGGCTCGCGGTCCGCGAGCGCGGAATTCGCGGCAGAACCGGTTCAAGCCCGCCGCTTCAGCAGGGCGCGAAAAGCGCGATCGGCGGCGACGCTCGAAGACTACACCGAAATGATCGCCGACTTGATCGCGCTCAATGGCGAAGCCCGCACGATCGACATCGCGCGCAGGCTCGGCGTCTCACACCCGACTGTGAGCAAGTCGGTTGCGAGGTTGAAACGCGAGGGGCTCGCCACGGCGCGGCCTTATCGCGGGATATTCTTAACCGAGGCGGGGATTGCGATGGCTAAGAGCGTGCGCCAGCGTCACCGGCTCGTCGTTGAACTGCTCACGGCGGTCGGGGCGCCGCGCGACGCGGCTGAAGCCGACGCCGAGGGGATCGAGCATTATGTTTCCGATGTCACATTGCGCGCATTCGAAGCATTTTTGCGCAATGGCGGTTGTCGTCAGCCGAGATAAGCGGCGCTTTCAGCCGCAGCGGCGCCATCCGCGCTTCGACGCCTATGTCGAGGCCCACCTGAGCAGGGCGAGACTCTCGGTTTACACGCGCGTTCGCGAGGTCGCCCGCGCTCAGCTCCTGGCCTTCGTCGTCTTTTTCTTCGGCTTGTCGGGCTTGTTGGTGTTCCAGGCGTCGTACAGAACCTTCCAGTCGCCTGCGACCTTCTTCCAGACGACGAGATACTTGTCGTTCTCCACGACGCGCTTTCCCTTCACAATCTGGCCGAACCGAACCTTGCCGAAATCCACCGCCAGATCGCCGCTGATCACGATGTCGGTCGGCGTGAAGGTCAGGGACAGCCCCTTGTAGGCGTTCAGCGCCTCCTTCCAGGCGGCCCTGACCTTGGTCTTTCCCTTCCGCTCCTTCTGTTCCGGCCACGCCACCGCGCCGTCTTCGGCGTAGAAGTCGACGATCGCCTCAAGCTTCGGCTTGAGGTCTTCTCCCTTGGCGAGAGCCTTCGCGGCGGCGTTGGCCGCATCGCCCCACGCCTCGTCGAGGTCTGCGACCTTCTTCCGCTCCGGCGTCCAATTCTCCTCGGTCATCGTCCCTCGCCCTCTCCTTCAGGCTTTTCCCGTCCGTCTGAGGCGGACCGGCCGATCCTCAGAGCCGTGCAACTCGTGCAGAACCTGCGCGGCCGTCATCAAGTCCTTGGTGTCCCGTCCTTCCGTGAACCAGTCGTAGGCTGGCGTGAGCAGGGCCAGGGCTTCCGCCCTGCGGTCCTGATTCATCAGGAGCCGCGCCACAGTTGTGGCCGCGCGAAGCTCCCACGACCTCGCCCCCTGCGCGCGCGCGACATCGATGGACTTGCGCAGCGAGGCTTCCGCGGCGTCACGCATGCCGCGAAGATCGAGGAGCCAGCCTCTCAGCCGCAAAGCCTCGGTGTAGTGCGCTCGCTCTTCGCCGGCCTCGATGCGCGTGACGCTCTCCTCGAGCATGCTGTCGGCGGTCTCGAGGTCGCCGGTCAGCGCGAGTCCCTCGGCCTGCAGCGCGCGCACGTACCAGATCCAGATCTGATGTCCGGTCGCGCGGAGGCGCGTGACGCCCCGATCGAGCTGCGCCGCGCCATCGGCAGACCGGCCGGAACGCAGCCAGGCGATCCCGCGGCTGATCTCGACCATAATCTCGCCGAGAAGCGGGATTCCGTGCTCGCGTCCGACGCGCTCGGCTTCCTCGGTGCGGCGGAGCAGAGCGTCGGGGTCGGAAAGGAAATCGAAAATCTGCGCGCCCAGAGTGAGGGCGAGTGCGAGGTCGAACGGGTGGCCTCTCCGTCTTGCGTTCGCCTCCATCGCCCGGCTGGCCGCCAGAGCCTGGTCCGGATAACCCATCATCCAGAGATACTGTGACCGATAGATGCCCTCGCCGGTGAACGGATCGGTGTTGGTGAGCACCGCGAGGCCGTGATGTTTCTCGGGATCATAAAGCCTGTGGACTTCATCGCCGGCGCGACGGGCGGCGGCAAAGTCGCCGCTCCAGTAGTGGACGGCCGACGCAGCGCGATGGCCGGTGATCGAGACGCCCTCGTCGCCGATGTCAGCGCCCGCCTGTACGAGCCTGTCCGCCCAGCGCAGCAATTCTTGCAGATGGTCGGTGCACATGTGGTGCACCGCGAGCGAGTGCAGGATCGGCAGGAACGAGGAATGCTGATCGAGCGACTGCGCCAGACTCCACGCGGTTTCGAGCGTCGCGCTGACCTCCCGGTGACCCCACCCGCGATGCGCGACGAGCGCCGGACCGAGGGTCGTCCGCAACGACAGTTCGAGCAGGTCGCGCGATTTCGACGGCGGCGTGTTCATCAACGACGAGATGCCAGCCTGCAAATGCGAAATGGCTTCGGGCAGCGCAAACCGCTGCATCGCCACGGAACCCGCTTGCAGCCACAGGGGCGCCGCGGCCGCGTGCTCGCCGGCAAACTCGTGATGATATGCGAGCAACTCCGGCGCGCCTTCGCGGGTGTCCGGCCAACGCTCTTCCAGAAGACGGGCGATATCGGCATGAAGCTGCCGGCGGCGGCTCTTCAGGAGCGAGTCGTACGCCGCGTCCTGGACGAGCGCGTGCGAGAAGTTGAACACCGCGTTCGGAATCTCGCCGTGGCAGCTCGCGAGGCCCGACGCCGTCAGGAGCCGCAACCCGTTCTCCAGCGCGTCTTCCTTCATCAATTCGAGCCCGGACATCAGCTCGTAGCTGAACTCGCGCCCGATGACCGCGCCGACCTGCGCGACTTCCTTGGTTGCGGGCGCCCTGTCCAGACGGGCCATCAGCGAATCGCGCAACGTCTCGGGCAGCGTCACCCCCGACGAAGACCCCGAATACGCATAATGATCGCCCTCGAGCACGAGGTCGCCCGACTCTAGGATGCTCTTCGTCAGTTCCTCGACAAAGAGCGGCACCCCGTCCGCCCTCATGACGATCTGAGCCTCAAGCCCCGCCGGAAGCGCTCTGCCGCCGACGACCCGCGAGACGATGGTGTGACTTTCCTCGGCCGTGAGCTTGGCGAGGTCCATCGTTGCGACGTTGGGCCGCCCTCTCCAGGGCGACCGGAATTCAGGACGTGCGGTGACCACGACGAGCGACGGGATTTCGGCCAGCTGGTCCACGAGACGGCAGAAAAGGTCCAGCGTCGTCGGATCGGTCCAGTGAGCGTCCTCGACCTGCAACAGAATCGGCGCAGCGTGCGCTTCCGCGCGAACGACGTCGATCAGGACCCGCATCGTTTCTTCTTTGGCGACCTTTGGCGGGAGCGAGATCGGACCGTAGCGCTCCTGATACGAAAGGCCGAGCATGGCCGCGATCAGGGGCACGTCTTCCTTCGGCGTCCCGAGTTGCCCGATGAGATAGTCTTCGAGCTTGTCGAGGCGCGAGGCCGTCTCCTCGTCGCGTCCGAAGCCGATCGAGCGCTCCATCCAGGCGCGCACCGGGTAGAACGCGCTGTTTGCATAGAACGGCGAGCACTGGAGGACCAAAGTCTTCGACTGGTTGTGAATGCGCTCGCGCAATGCGTTCACGATCCGGCTCTTGCCGATGCCCGCCTCGCCCCGAACCACGACGACACGGCCGGACCCCGTCTCGCCGACCCGGCGCCAGGCGTCGACCAGCGCGCCGATCTCCTCGCCGCGGCCGACCATGAGCGTCATTCCGCGCTGGGTCGCCGCCTGGAAGCGGGTCTCCGCTCCGCCGACGCCGACCACGCGAAAAACGCGCGGCCGTCCGCTCACGCCTTTCAGATCCTTGGCGCCCAGGTCCTCGTAGACGAATTCGTCGCCTGCGAGCCGCCGCGCCCGCTCGCTCACGATCAACGATCCCGGCTGTGCGACCGTTTGCAGGCGCGAGGCGAGGTTCATGGTGTCCCCGACCGCGTTGCGCTCGCCGGACGACACCACCACGATGCCGGTCGCAATCCCGATGCGCACCTGGATGCGGTCGGGAATGGGAAGCGTTAACATCGTCATCGCTTCGATGATGTCGAGCCCCGCCCGAATCGCACGCGCGGCCTCTCCCTCGTGAGCGAGCGGAAAGCCGAAGAACGCAACGACGCCGTCGCCGAGGCAGGTGAAGACATAGCCGTCGAAGCGAACGATGCAGCTTGCGCAAGCCTCTTCGTAGGCGCGGATTACGACCTGCAGCGTCTCGGGGTCGAGTCTCTGTGAAAGCGCGGTGAAGCCGACCATGTCGCAAAAGAGCACGGTGAGCTGCCGTCTCTCTCCCACCGGCGCGCCGACGAAATTCGCGGGGAAGCCGGGCTTTTCGGCGCTTTTCTCCTCGCGCAGCAGATTGAGGATGCGCTTCCTCGGCCCGAACGGCAGCCCGATTTCCTTAAGGTCGTCCTCGGTCAGCAATCGAAGCGTCGCGAAGTCGACCTCGTTTTCCTCGAACACCGGGCGAAAGCGCTCGAGATCGTTGGCCTTGAGCCACTCGGCCAGATTCGCATTCATTGTGCCCGCACCGTCGGATCGTTCCCCTTTTGAACCAGGACGCCATGATTGACCAACCAGGCGGCGATGGCTAGTCCCGACTGGAGCGGTATTCTGTCGGTCCACGAACGCGCGATCTGCAACGGCGTGCCTGCCTCCGCCAGCCGGCGAAGGAGCGGGACCAGCTTTTGCCCTCCGAGAAAAGCTACGGGACCATCGAGGCCCGGGCGCCATATCGCATCGGCGTCGACCACATAATCGCCGTCGAGACAGGGCGAGCGCACGAACTGCACGTCTCGCGACAGTTCGACCGCGGTCGAAGCGAAAGCCGCCGCGTCGAGCACCCTGACGCGCTCTGCGGAGGGCGGCGAGGAGGGACGCGTCGAGCGCTCGGTCCAGAAGGGATTGTCGTTGGCGGCGGCGACGGTCGCGTAGTGCTCCGCGGCCCAGGCGCGGTGCCGTTCGGAGGCCTGGGTCAGCCGCGCGCGATAAAAGTCGCAAGCGGCCGTCCGCGACTCGGGCCTCCTCAGCAAC
Source organism: uncultured Alphaproteobacteria bacterium (assembly GCA_963782255.1). Taxonomy (GTDB): domain Bacteria; phylum Pseudomonadota; class Alphaproteobacteria; order Rhizobiales; family Beijerinckiaceae; genus Roseiarcus. The sequence goes on from CAWAIS010000002.1 coordinate 464,578, forward strand.
GTGTTCGCGACGATTGCGGCGGACAGAGCGTTCTGGATCGCCTTCTGCACTCCGCTCGACGAGATCGGATCGACGGCGAGCGCCGAGTCTCCGACGCGGATGCTGCTCGGCGTCACGCGTCCCCGATCGAGATAAGGGGTCGCATCGACCGCGCTTGGCGCGCCAGCCAACGCCGCGTCCCGGCATTCGTCCATAAGGCTCGAACGCTCGAGGCGCCGGAGGAAGCGGTCTGACAGGCTGGAGCCAGGCATGGTCCTGAATTCGTGCGGATTGACGAAGATCAACGTATTGTACGTCCCATCCGGCAAGGGAACTCCCCAATACCACATGTCGCGACCGGATTCGATGCGCGGGATCGCCGGGAGCTTGGCAGCCCGCCAATAGGCGAAGACCGCGAGCGTCGGCGCGCCCGTCCGCTCGTCGCGCCGGTCCGCAAGACGTCGCCTGCCGCTCGCGTCGGCCAGAAAATCGGCCCTTAAGCCCTCCTCTCGGCCGTGCGCTTCGACCTTGAGACGCCATCCCGCCTTGTCCTCGATAAGTTCCGTGACCCGCGCGGGCTCATGGACATGGACCCCGACGGAGCGAGCCTCATCGAGAAGGCGCTGGTCGAAAGCGCCGCGGTCGACCAGCATGCCCTCCGCGCGCGCATCCTCCCGAAGCCGCCACTCATCGCCCCATTTGACCCAGGTTTTGCGGACGCGCGGAAACTCCGCCGCCTCGATCCGCTGATGCAGCCCCGCCGATCGCAGGAGCGGCATGACGCCCGGGCTCAGCAACTCGCCGAGACGGCGCCTGGGGAATCGCTGTCGTTCGATGAGATGGACGGCGTGGCCAAGCTGGGCCATCCGGGCCGCGAAAACACAACCCGCGGGCCCCGCGCCGATGACGCAGATGTCAGACATCCGCCGCTGTGGGCTGGAACCCGGTCGGCGCCTTGGCTGCGGAAAGTCGCAGATACGCCCCGAGACAGTAATGCAGCCAGCCGCGGATGAAATCGCACGCGGGGCGGCCGCGTCGCAAAACCTCGTGGTGGCAGCCGCCGCCGCAGAGATAGCGGGCCCAGCATGACCGGCACGGCTCCTGCCGGTGAACATGCCTCGCGGTCAGCCATTCCGCCTGGCGGACGCGATCGACGCCCGTCAACAGGGAGCCCATCGCCCCGTCTTCGTCGCCGACAAACCGGTGGCACGCGGAGAGCCCGCCTTCCGCGGAGACGCCGAGATAGCCGGCGCCGGCGCCGCACGGATAGGGCCTGTGCGTCCCGCGCTCGATCTCGCGCATAGCATTGACCATATTGGTGAATGGATAGCGCTGCCCGGCGGCGAAACGCCGCTCGTACTCCCGGCCGCAGTCGATGAGCTCGCCCAGCATGCATTCGAGATTGTCGGGCTGCATCTCGCCTTGCCCGTTGGGCGCGCTCAGCATCGGGGAGAAGCCGACGCTGTGGAAGCCGGCGGCGATGAACGAATCCAGCGCGCGGCGCAGGTCCAGGTTCCTCGGCGTGACGGTGACCCGCGCGCTCACCTGCATCCGCCGCTGCATGGCCAAGAGAGGCGCGACCCGGCGCATAACCGCGTCGTAGCTTCCGCGGCCGCCCTTGAAGGGACGCAAAGCGTCGTGGTCCGCCCCCACGCCGTCCAGGCTGATCGTGACCGCGAACGTGTGATCCTCGAAGAACCGCCCATCGTCCGCCGTGAGCAGAGTCCCGTTGGTCGTGATCGAGAAGGTGATCGTCGCGCCGCGCGCCTCGGCATTCCCGCGAGCCCGCAAGGTCGCAGCTTGCAGCACGGCCCGGTTGACGAGAGGCTCGCCGCCCAGAAACGCGAGGTTGAGGCGCGCGCCCGGCTCCGCCGATTGCGTGAGCAGATCGACGGCGCGGAACGCGTCGTCCATCGCCATGTTCTTCGCAGGACCACCGAATTCGCCCTGTTGGGCATAGCAATAGACGCAGCCGAGATTGCACTTCTGCGCCACGGCGAGCGAGAGCGCGCGGATCGGCGGATTGGGCGGCTCGTCGTCGATGTAGGGACGCCCCGATAGGCCGAGGCGCCGCAACAGATCCTCGACGGACTCGCAGGCCGAGCCTGACGCCGCCGCCTCGTAGGCGGCGAAAAGGCCTTCGTCCGCTTCGTACAGCCGACTTCCGTCCGTCACGAACAGCGAGCCGCTATCGACCCAATGCGCGTGCGGCGACTTCGGCCGCGCCAGCTCAATGCACCGTCGCGCGTCGGCGAGGCTCACTCCTTGCATCCCGCGGCTTTAGATTCGTGCGGATCCTCCCAGTCCTGTCCCTTGACCTGGAATCTGAGCAGCTTCTCCCAATGCTCGAACAGCTCATCGTACAGGAAGAGGCGAGTGTCCGCGTAGTCGTCCGGAACGTAGGAGCCCGTGCGGCTCTTCTGCATCCAGTTGTCGCCCTTCGAGAGCCCGTCCTCGCCGAGCTCGACATTGACGTAGTCGGGACGGGCCGAGGCCCAGTAGTAGCATGAGCACTCGCGATAATCGTTTTGCCACGGCGAGCAGAGGCCCTGGGTCAGTTCGCCCGCCTCAGCCAGAGCGCGCGAGATGACGGCCGTGTCCGCCTCGAAGAAATGCCGAACTTCCAGCGCGACGCTGACGAACTCTTCATCCAGCGCCCGGGGAATCTCCCACGACTCCTCTTTGCTGAAATCGCATCGAAGCGTTTCGCCCTGCCGGCGCAGAATGCTCGAGAGCGCATTCGACCATTCGAGCGGGGCGACGCCGCGCGGATTGGCCTCGGTCGTCTCAACGACGTAGCCGTCGGGATCGGAAGACGCGGGCCCGTGGATTTCGGTCACCATGGGTATGGCTCTCGCGGGCTCCTTGCGATCGCCCGGCAGGTGGACGCGGAGGAGACGGCGGCCTTTCAAGGATGCGATCGTCTTGTCCGCGCTGTCCGTGTCGACGACGAGATTGTCGTACTCGCGCAACACGATCCCCTTGAACATGCGCCGCCAAACCGCGCGGAAATCCATCTCGAGCCCGGGGCAGCAATTGGCGACGGACAATTCGGGGCGCGAGTTCACGGGATTGCCTGCGGCGGCGTAATTGAGCTGCGCCAGCCGGTCCTCGGCGAGCTTGGCGGTGCGGTTGCGTGGGGTAAGGCGGGGCGACGACGCGGCGTCCGGCGACTTCCGGATCGTGTCGATCTGCCGCCACGTCAGCGCGAGATAATTGTTGTCGGCCCCGCACATGAGCGCAGGCATTTTCCTCCGGCCTCGATCGGTGAAGTCGGCGACCTCGTCCGGCTTGCGCAAGAGCCTGACGAACCACGGCGCGGCGCCGGCGCGAATGGCGGCGTAAGCCTGCTGATGCAGTGTCATGATCGCGAAGGTGTCGACGGTTCCGGGCGCCATGATCGGGCGGATGGCGCGTTCGGTGTCGGCCGCTTCCTCCTCGGGCATGGAGTCCAGCTTCAGCGCCTGACGGCCCTTGAAGTCGTTGCCGTTCATGACCGCGACGTTCATGAAGCGGACGGTCTCGAACGCGCGCCGCACGATGTCGAGCGCCTTGTCGCGCGCCCCGTGAAGGTCGTCGCCTTCGACGACCGGCCCCTTGACCACCTGCTCGAGGTCGTCCGAAAGCGAGCGGACAAAGAGCGAATCGGGCGCCAGAGCCGGCGGCGCCGCCACGATGCGCGCTGACGCGTTCATCGTGCGTCCGTCGCTCAAGTGAACCGCAACCTCGACAAACCCGTCGCAGGCGTCGTCGAGGAAGCCTCTCGAAACCGCCCTGTTGTCGTAGAGCCAGGGCGGCGCGGGCGGATAGATCGCAAACAGCGACGGCGGCAGCGTCTCGTTGTGAAAGGACTCCGTCTTCTTATTCCCGCTCGAGCCGTGGCCCGAATGCGTTTCGCTTCCATCGTCTTGCGTGTCGTCGCCGAAACGCTGCCAATGGCCCTTCGAGCGGTCATAGACCTGACGCTCGCTCGGGATCTGGAAATCGAGCCGGCGTTCCTTCTCCAGCGGCTGAGGCCCGTAGATCAGCCCCTTGGCGGGAGTGAACCGAAGGCGAATCTCCCGGAATTCGCCATCGGGCCTGATGAAGCGGACATGGCCGAAACTGATCGTCTTGCCGTCGACGAAGTTCCGGCAGCGGCCGTCGAGCGCGTGGGGTTCATAATCGTGGAATTCAGCGCGCGCCTCGACGATGTCGTCCTTGTCGCCAGTGCGACGGAAAACCTTGCGATTGGCGACCGAAACCTTCCAGGAAACCCTCTTCACGTCCTCATCGGTCAGGAGCCGGAACTCGCCGCCCTCCGCCACGGCGTGAACTTCGAGGAACGGCGCGACGGGGCGGATTTTCCCGTCCTTCTTGAAATGGATCTCCGGCGGCGTGAAGCTCTTGATCCGTCCCTCCGCCGTAACCCTCAGGGTTCGCTTCGGCTCGATCTTTCGATAGCCGAGCGGTTCGGAGGGGTCCGGATCAGCCAGGGCGTAATTGTCCATCGGCTCATCGGCCGACCCGAGCCGGGCGATCGCAAGCGGCGGCCAGATTCGCAGACTGTTGATCTTCAAGGCTTCGCCTCTTTCCGCCTATGCCGCGAGGATATTGGTGATCCAGGCCGCCGCCCGGCTGTCGAGGTCGATCAGCGTCTCCAGGTACGGCTTGCCGTCACACAACAGGAAGTGTTTCTTGAAGACTTTGCCGTCGTCTTCCAATTCATTGCTCGCCTCAGCCAGAATCTTCTCGCAAAGCGCCTTCGCCTGTTCGAGAAGGGCCAGATGCAGCCGCCAGACGTCCTGCTCGGCGTCGGGCAGGATCAGCGAATAGGGCATTTCGAAAGGCGGCGCGGCAAACTGCTTGTCGTCGTCGTCGCGCAGCGGGAGCCGCATCAGGAGATCCGCCAGCGCCTTCACGTTGTACATCTCGCCGAACACGCGATGCATGACCATCGCGCGTCTGCTCGGCGCGTCGATCGAGCACGTGCGGGCGAGACGGAAGCTGTGCGAGAGATAGCTCAGCAACATGCGGTAGCGCAGATTGAAGAGTTCGGCGAAGCGCCGCGCGCAATGCGCCTCGATGTATGTGGACGGCGTCTCTTCCAACGGGTTGGACGCCTTGGCGACCGCGCTCGTCGCGTCTCCCATCGCCGGCTTCCCCGAGGGATGCGCCGTCGTCGGGTTGCGCGTGGTCGGATTCACAGGAATGTCGCGCGCAGCCCTGAAGTCGCGGACCTCCGCCTTTGTCTTTTTCAATCCCGAGAAGATTTCGATGAACCTATCGAAGTGGGACGGCTCGCCGGTCTGATGTTCGCCGAGATGCGGCGCCTCGCCCTGGTGGCTCAATTCCCTCAAGGCTTTGATCGCATCGGCGCGGGTGGCCATTCGCGCGATCATGACGACGGCGTCTCTTTGGCTCGCCTGGGGCCTGGCCGCGTGAGCATCCTTCTTGGACGGCTTCACCCGGCTGCCTTCGGGATCGAGCCGGTAGGGGTCTGATTTGTAACCCCGCCCCCATTCGTCCCATGAAGCTTGATAATCGTAGGTCATCTCGCCGAAGGCGGAATCGGGGATGAGTTCGGGATCCGAAATCAGCTCGATGATGTGATGGTAGAGCGCGCCGACGCGATGAGGATCGGGGTCGACCCCCCTCACCAGCGTTGACACTTCGTCGACGATCTCGACGATGTCATCCTCGTCGCAGCGCTGAAATCGGTCTTCGACAATTCTGCCGAAGCGCGGTCCATATTCGTCCGCGCGCGCTCCTTTAGCCTGGGCCAGCTTCCAATGCCGCTGCCTCGGCATTTCGGCGTAGATGTAGCAGGCGAGCGAGAGTTCCGAGAACGGCTCGAGTTGCGGCGGAAAGGGATAGAACTCCGTGGTCCACGGAAAATCGCGGCGGTAGAGGTTGGCCGGGGCGCCGAGCAGGGTGAGGACATTCTGAACCGTCAACAGGTGCCCCATCTCCTCTCTGGCGATCGAGAGGATGCTTGCCCGCCATGCCTCGACCCTCTCGCGGACGGCGCGCTCTTTCTGATCGCCGTTGATCGAATAGGCGGCGTAGAGATACTGCACCATCAACGAATGCTCGATCTCCGCGCCGAAGTAGAGGAGCATGATGAGATGGTCGCGCCACGTCATGTCGGGGCGCTTCTCGAACAAACTGGATTGCTTGATGTCCTCTTCGGGCTCTGCTTCGTCCGCGCCCAAGGCATGGGTTCGCTTGACGCTTTTCTTATGCGAGCCCCGACTCATGTCGCCCTCTTGCGGCGCGCCCCGAGAACACGCGCCGAATTCGACAAACGAACGACGAAGCTTCGTGATTGTCAAGGCGTCGCCCAGCGTTGGCCGAGCCTCGACAATGAGGGAGCCGAGGCAAGCAAAGCCCGGCGACGCGTTCCGTTGCGCATCGCCGGGTTTCCCTTGCGGTCCTTCGGAGGAGCCTGTGTTTGCTACCCGCGCCCGATCGCCAGCATGACGATCCTGAAGAGGACGAGACCGCCGGCGACGACGAGGTAGAGCCGCAGGACGCCCATCCATGTCTTCGCCGCGACCGAAAGCTTCGCCGGCGGCAGCGACGCCAGCGGAGGCATGCGCCAGGCGTTGCGGTCGGCGGTGGGCGCGCTGGCTGCTTCGGCGTCCGGCCCCGCGCTCCCCCCGTTCCGACTCAGCGCGGCAATCGCCACGGCGAGGATCGCAGCGGCGCCGCCGACGCCGATGAGAATGCCGAGGATCGTCTCAGCGTTCGTCGCCTCGGGAAAGAGAACCGAGACGGTCAGGATCACAGACAGCGCCACAAGCGCCGCGATGATGGCGCCGGTGAAAACGTTCAGCCAACGGTTGTTGACCCACGGGCCCAGCACCGGTTTGTCGTTGCAGAGCAAGAGCAGAAACACGGTCGCGCTCGGCAGGAGCACGCCCGCGAGCGTCTGCACCGCAACCGTGAGCAGACCCAAGGGCGCGTCGGGCGTCAGGACGATCGCCGCGGCGAGCGCGATCAGCAACGCGTAAACCGCATAGAAGCCCTTGGCGTCGGAAATCTTGCGATGCAACGAATGTCGGGCGGAGAACACGTCGCCGATGGCGTAGGCCGTCGACAGCGACACCGCGGCCGCGCCGATCATGGCGGCGTCGATGAGCGCGATCGCGAACATGACCCCTGCGGCCTTGCCCGCGTATCTTTCCAAGCCCGCGGCGATGGCGCCGGCGTCGGTGAAGGCGCCGAACTCCGGCGTTCCGGTGAAGGCCTGGGCGGTGAAGGCCATGATTGCGGCCGCCCCGACAACGACCAGCCCAATGCCGAGCCACAGGTCGAGCCGCTCGTAGCGGATGAAGCGGGGCGTGATGCGCTTGTCGATGATGTAGCTTTGCTGGAAGAAGAGCTGCCAGGGCGCAACCGTCGTGCCGACGAGACCGATGATCAGCAGCATCACGTCGCTGAGCTTGCCGGAAGCGGGAATTTGCGGAACGACGAAGTCGTGCGCGACCTGCGCGAGCGGTGGATTGACGATCAGATAGATCGGCACGAGCAGCAGGCTTCCGAACACGAGGACCATCGAGAACCGCTCGAAGCGGCGGAAATCGCCCGTGCTCGCCGCGGCGATGACGAGCCCGGCCGCGACGATGACCCCGGCGAATTTGTTGAACCCGAGATAGTCGAGCGCAAGGCTGATGCCGACGAATTCGGTGACGATGGTCAAGGCGTTGAGCAAGAAGAGGTCGACGACGCTGAACGCGCCCCAGAACCGCCCGAAGCGCTCGAAGATCAGGCGCGCGTGGCCGACGCCGGTGACCGCGCCGAGGCGCAGCACCATCTCCTGGTTGACATAAAGGACCGGGATCAGGAGCGCGAGGGTCCACAAGAGCGTCGTGCCGTAGGTCTGACCGGCCTGGCCGTAGGTCGCGAACGCGCCCGCGTCGTTGTCGCCGGCCATCACGATCAGCCCGGGACCGATGATCGCAAGCAGCGTTGTGAGGCGATGCTTCCAGGTTTTCCGGGGTCCGATGTCGTCGACATGGATGGCGCCGAAGGCGCCGCGGATGTGGCCGATGTGGGCGGCGTCGAGCACGGCGGCCGCAACCGGCTCGGCGATCCTAACGTTTACCGTCATTGGGTTCGCTCCTTTCGCCGTCGCCGGCTCAAGGACGAACCCCGACCGTCAGTCGGCGCGGGTCCGCGATGGAGCGGGAACGGCTTTCGCGTTGCGTTTCAGAAAAAGGGAACCCGCCGGACGCAACAGGAGCGCTCCAACGGGGCGACTAGGGCCGTCGTTCAAGTCTGTCTCCTCTGCCGGCCGTGAACGGTCGCGTCAGGCCCGCTGGAAGAAGGCCGCGCGCCGTTCGCACGGCGAATGGTAGCCTGACGCCCCGACGGCCGTCACGCAGCCGTCACATTGAGCGTCAACCGCTTCTGAATGGCCGAGATTCGCTGCCGCGGTCAACTGTAGCGAATCGTCTTTCGATGAGCCTCGAACGGCGATTTGTCAACCCGCGGGAGAAGCCTTTGATCCCGCAATCGTCTCCGCATTGACAATCCGGCTGCGGCATGGTTTGCGAAACCTTGTCGGCGCGCGTTTCCATGCGCCCGACGCCGGAACCCGTCCCGATGTCGCTCAAGTCGAAAACGACGACGAAAACGCGGTCCGCCTCGACAGGCGGGACGAACGGCTGAACGGGCTTATCCCTGTCCTCCCCGGCGGGGCGCCGGGGCCGATAAAGAGATCCGAAATTTCATGATCGGATCGCCTGGGGAGAGGCAGAGCCGAAAGGAATTTCAAAAATGTCAGGTTTCAAGGTCGCGGTCGCTGGCGCAACTGGCAATGTCGGCCGCGAGATGCTCGCGATTCTCGCCGAGCGGCGCTTTCCCGTCTCCGACGTCGTCGCGCTCGCTTCTCCCGCCTCGATCGGGCGCGAGGTCTCCTTCGGCGACCGCACGCTCAAGTGCAAGGCGCTCGAGCATTTCGATTTCTCCGACACCGACATCTGCCTCATGTCGGCGGGCGGATCAGTGTCGAAGGAATATTCGCCGAGGATCGGCGCGCGCGGCTGCGTCGTCATCGACAATTCGTCCGCCTGGCGCATGGACCCGGACGTCCCGCTCATCGTGCCCGAGGTCAACGCCGAGGCGGCCAAGGGCTTTTCCAAAAAGAACATCATCGCCAATCCGAACTGCTCGACCGCGCAGCTCGTCGTCGCGCTGAAGCCGCTGCACGACCGCGCCACAATCAAGCGCGTAGTGGTCGCGACTTATCAGTCGGTTTCCGGCGCGGGCAAGGACGCGATGGACGAGCTCTTCTCGCAGACGCGCGCCGTGTTCGTCTCCGACCCGATCGAAGCGAAGAAGTTCTCGAAGCGCATCGCCTTCAACGTCATTCCCCACATCGACGTCTTCATGGACGACGGCTCGACCAAGGAAGAGTGGAAGATGGTGGCCGAGACCAAGAAGATCCTTGACCCGAAGATCAAGCTGACGGCGACCTGCGTGCGCGTGCCGGTGTTCATCAGCCATTCGGAGGCGGTCAACGTCGAGTTCGAGAAGCCGATCAGCGCCGACGAAGCGCGCGAGATCCTGCGCCAGGCGCCGGGCTGCCTCGTCATCGACCGGCGCGAGCCCGGCGGCTACATCACCCCCCACGAGGCGGCGGGGGAGGATGCAACCTACATCAGCCGCATCCGCGAGGACCCCACGGTCGAGAACGGCCTCAATCTCTGGGTCGTGTCCGACAATCTCCGCAAAGGGGCGGCCTTGAACGCGGTGCAGATCGCCGAAGTCCTAGCCAATCGCCGCTGGCTGAAGCCGAAGGCGAAGGCGGCGTAAGGCGACCGTAGGAGGCGAATCGCCCGCGGACGGCCGCGGCGGCCTGTTCGGGTTGCGCTTCTCACCAGACTTGCTTTGGTCATAACATGCGCCTATCCGCGTCGCCGTGAACTCCAGTCTGACGATCCATGGCCTCCGATTCGGATATCCGCCTTCTCACCTCCCCGCGCATCTTTCTCGTCGGGATGGCCGCGTTTCTGGCGCTGGTCGGCTTCGTGGTGCTGATCCTCTATAACCAGATCGCCCTCGCATTTTCCGCCAATCCGGGGCTTAACGGGCTCATCCTCGGGATTCTCGCGATCGGCTCGCTGTTCGCCTTCCGTCAGGTCATCCGGCTCTTCAGCGAGATCCACTGGGTCAATTCGCTGACCGGCGCGCGTAGCGGCAGGACGCCGCCGACGCCGCGGCTGCTTGCGCCGATGGCCGCAATGCTCAACGCCGGCGCCGGCGCGCGCGGCTTGTCGACGATCACGACCCGCGCGATCCTCAATTCGATCGCGACCCGCCTCGACGAGGGCCGCGAGCTCAACCGCTATCTCGTCGGCCTGCTGGTCTTCCTCGGCCTCCTCGGCACGTTCTGGGGACTTTTGGAGACGGTGCATTCGATCAGCGGCGTGATCGAAAGCATGAAGACGGGTAGCGACACGGCGACGATGTTCGACGACCTCAAGGTCGGCCTCTCGGCGCCGATCGCCGGCATGAGCGTGTCGTTCACCTCGTCGCTGTTCGGCCTCGCGAGCTCGCTGGTCTTGGGCTTTCTCGACCTGCAGGCGGGACAGGCGCAAAACCGCTTCTATTCCGAATTCGAGGAGTTCCTGGCGAGCCACGTCGAGACGACGCCCCCGCCCGCCGAGGCGGCGCCCGAGCCGACTGTGGTCGTTCAGCCGCATATCGAACATCAGCGCAACGCCGCGGCGATCGCGACGCTGGCCGAAGGCATTCAGGCGCTGGTCGGCCACATGCGGACCGAACAGCAGCAGATCCGCAACTGGGTCGACGTGCAGGCCGCGCAGCAGGAGGACATCGGCAAGCTCCTGCGCCGCCTGCTCGAGGAACTAACCACCCGCTGAGGAGATCCAAATGGCGCTCTCGCGCGGACGCCGCTACGAGGGGGTGAACTACTGGCCGGGCTTCGTCGACGCGCTGTCGACGATGCTGCTCGTCATCATCTTTCTCCTCAGCGTCTTCATGCTCGCGCAGTTCTTCCTTTCGCGCGAGGTGACGGGCAAGGACGAGGCGCTCGCCAGGCTCAACCGCCAGATCGAGGAATTGACCAATCTGCTCGCCCTCGAGCGCACGCAAAAAGGCGCGGACGAGACCAAGATCGCGACCCTGACCGCGACGCTCGACAGCGCCGAGCGGGACGCCAAGCGCATGAAAGACGCCGCGGCTCAGGGCGCGGCCGCCTCCGACGCCGAGGGGCGCGCCGCGGCGGCGTCGAGCGCGCTCGACGCGGAGAAGCAGATTTCCGCCCGCGCCCTGGCCGAGGTCGACGTGCTCAACCAGCAGATCGCCGCGTTGCGCAAGCAGCTCGCGGCGATCGAGGACGCGCTCTCGGCCTCGGAGGCCGCCAACCGGGAATCGCAGTCGAAGATCGCCGACCTCGGCCAGCGCCTCAACGTCGCGCTCGCGCAGAAGGTGCAGGAGCTCAACCGCTACCGCTCCGACTTCTTCGGCCGCCTCCGGCAGATCCTGGGCTCCCGGCCCGACATCCGGGTGGTCGGCGACCGGTTCGTGTTCCAGTCGTCGGTCCTGTTCGACGTCGGCAAGGCCGACATCAGCCTCGAGGGCAAGCAGTCGCTCGACACGCTCGCCGCCGCCGTCCTCGACCTCGAGCGCGAAATCCCGCCCGACATACCCTGGATCCTGCGCGTCGACGGCCACACCGACAGCCGGCCGCTGACGGGCGGGGGCCAGTTCAAGTCGAACTGGGAGCTCTCGGCCGCGCGCGCGGTTTCGGTCGTGCAGTATCTGATCTCCAAAGGCGTCGAGCCCGACCGCCTTGCCGCCGCCGGGTTCGGCGAGTTCCAGCCGATCGACCAGGGAACGGACGAAGAATCGCTCGCGAAGAACCGCCGCATCGAACTGAAGCTGACGGAGCGGTGAGCTCGCCAACAAGGGGTTTACGCGCATTCATCGAAGCCGATCGCGAGGCCCTCGGCGATCTCTGGGTCGCGGCCTGGAGCGAGACCGGCTTTTCCATCGATTTAAAGGCGCGCCGCGCGTGGCTTGACCGCCACCTCGACGCGCTTCGCGCCGACGGGGTCGTGGTCCTCGTCGCTCTCGACGCTGACGGGAGGCCGGCGGGCTTCGTCACCATCGATCCGAACAGCGGCTATCTCGATCAGCTCTGCGTCGCCCCGCGCGAGCTCGGGTCGGGCCTGGCCCAGGCTCTTCTCATTGAGGCGAAGCGCCGCTCGCCGAGCGTCGTGGAACTCGACGTCAACGAGGCGAACGGCCGCGCGCTGCGCTTCTACGAGCGCGAGGGATTCCGGGCGATCACGCGCGGCCTGAGCGCGCAGTCCGGGCTGCCGACGCTCCGAATGCGCTGGACGGCGAAGGCTTGAGCGCGCGGCCGCATGCGGCGTCCGGGTTCGGACATGCGGTTGCCATCGCCGCCGTTCCCCGCTATCGCCGATCCGCCAAAAATGGCGGGAGCCGCAGAGGTCGGACGCCGCGCGGCGAACCGATGTCCCAGGGAGGAAAGCGCACATGCGTCATGTTTTCGTTTTGTCATTCGCCGGCGCCGCCCTTTCGGCGCTGGCGGCCCCGGCGATGGCCGAGGACATCACGATCGCCGTCGCCGGACCGATGACCGGCCCGGTCGCATCGATCGGCGACCAGATGAAGCGCGGGGCGGAAGCCGCCGCCGCGGCGATCAACGACGCCGGCGGCGTCAACGGCAAGAAGATCAGGATCGTCGTCGAGGACGACGCCTGCGATCCGAAGCAGTCGGTCGCGGTCGCCAATCTCATTGTCGGGCAAGAGATCAAGTTCGTCGACGGCCACGCCTGCTCGGGCTCTTCGATCCCGGCCTCGGACGTCTATAATGAGAACAACGTGCTCATGATGAGCCCGGCGTCGTCGAACCCGGTCCTGACCGAAAAGGGCCGTCCGACGATCATGCGCCTCTATGGCCGGGACGACGCCCAGGGCGCGTTCATCGCCCCGTGGATCGCCGAGCACTACAAAGGCAAGAAGATCGCGATCCTGCACGACAAGTCGGCCTACGGCAAAGGCCTCGCCACCGTCGTCAAGGACAAGCTCAACGCGGCCGGCGTCAAGGAGGTGCTGTTCGAGGGCATCAATCCGGGCGAGAAGGACTACACCGCCGTCGTCACCAAGCTGAAGAACGCCGGGGCCGAGTTCGTCTATTTCGGCGGCTACCACGCCGAGGCGGGACTCATCTCGCGCCAGGCGGCCGACCAGGGTTTCAAGCCGACGCTCATGACCGGCGACAGCATCGCGACCTCCGAGTTCTGGCAGATCTCGGGTCCGGCCGGCGAAGGCGTGCTCTTCACCTTTCCGACCGACCCGCGTCGGTCGCCGTCGGCCGCGCATGCGCTCGAACAGTTCAAGGCGCAGGGCTACGATCCGGAGGGCTTCACTCTCTTCAGCTACGGCGTCGTCCAGGCGATCGCGGACGGCATCAAGAAGGCGGGCTCCGAAGACCCGAAGGCGGTCGCCAAGGCGCTCGAAAGCGGCGAGCCGGTCGATACGGTGATGGGCCCGGTGAGATTCGACAGCAAGGGCGACATCAAGGACCCGCGCTACGACATCAACGTGTGGAAAGAGGGCAAGTACGCCCCGATCGCGCGTTGACAAGGGGCGCCGCCGCGCCAACGAGCGGCGCGCGGGGAAAGATGGTCCTGCCTCTTGAAGGGGAAGAGCTTGGCGAAGGAATTCTCTGCATCGGAGATTGTCGCCGCCCTTTATCGAGCCGTCTTGCATCGCGAACCGGATCGCGACGGTATGGACCACTATGTGGCCCTGGTCGCCGGCGGCGCGCTGTCGACGCTCGACTTGATCCGCGCATTTCTCACGTCCGACGAGTACCGGACGAGGGCGGCCGCGTTCGTCCTCGACGATGGACAGACCGCCTATCGCAATCCGCAGTCGAAGAACGCCGCAGTCTACCAGGTCATCGACCCGGACCCGGATATTTTCGGAGATTTGGATCGGGGTTACATGCAGAGCGCGAATTGCGTGAGCTCGGATTTCCTGGCTCCTTCGTTTCGACAGTTCTGCAAAAAAGTTGGCAAGCCGGTTCTGCTCCACCGGAAGCTGTGGGAGTTCGCGTTCATCACGCATCATCTCATGGAGCGAGGCGCTTTGCGCGAAGGCGCGAGAGGCGTCGGCTTCGGCGTCGGCACGGAGCCTCTGCCTTCCCTTTTCGCGAGCATGGGCTGCAACGTGCTGGCGACCGATGCGCCGCTGGGAGTCGCGGACGAGGAATGGGGCTCGACCGACCAGCACAGCCAGTCTCGCGACGGGCTGTTCCATGACCGGATTGTCGGGCGCGACGTCTTTGAGGCCAAGGTCGAGTTTGCCTTCGCCGACATGAACGCGATCGACGAGACGATCGGCGACTTCGACTTCTGCTGGTCTTCGTGCTGCTTCGAGCATCTCGGCGATATCGAAAAAGGCTTGGATTTCGTCGAGGCGAGCGTCGAGAAGACCCTTAAAGCGGGAGGAGTCGCCTGTCACACAAGCGAATTGAACCTGTCGTCGAACACGGAAACGATCGAGTTGGGCGGCACGGTTCTGTTCCGCCGCCGGGACATTCAGCGGTTGGTCGAGAGGCTCGAGCGGCGTGGCCACCACTGCGCGCCTCTGCCCTTCGATTTTGGCGCGTCGTTCGTGGATCGCCTGGTCGACGCGCCGGGGCAGGGAGGCGACATCCACCTCAAACTGAGATTGGGTCGATTCGTCACGACCTCGTTCGGGTTTGTTGCGGTCAAGGGCCGTGGAGCGCCGCCGAACTCCCGCATCCGCTGAAACCCCTAAGGAAGCATAAGGCGCCCCGGCCCGGCGGAGCCGTGTTGCGAAGCGATCACCACGCGACCGGCCGGCCGTCGCGGAAGAAACCGCCAGTCGGCCCGTCGTCGGGCAGCGTCGCCGCCCAGACGACGCTCGCGGCCCCGTCCTTGACCCGCCGGCCGCCGCTTTCGCCCATGTCGGTCGCGACCCATCCGGGGCAGACGCTGTTGACGAGAACGCCCGTGCCCACGAGTTCCGCCGCCAGAAGCCGGGTCAGCGCGTTCAGCGCCGCCTTCGAAGCGCTGTAGCCCGGCGCCCCCGGACCCATCCGCGCAAGGCTGCCTGCTCCGCTGCTGACGTTGACGACCCGGCCCCAGCGCCGGGCGCGCATGCCCGGAGCGAAGGCTTCCGCCAGCGCCCACGCGCCGAACACATTCGTCTCGAAGGTTTTCCGTACACGCATGAGATCGGCGAACAGCGCGCTCTGGTCCGTGTCGTAATCGACGCCGGCGTTGTTGACGAGCACGTCCACTTCGCCGAACCGCTCGCCCAGCGCGTGGACCTGAGCGGCGTTGGTCACGTCGAGCGCAACGGCCTCAGCATCCCATCCCTGAAGCGCGAGCGCCGTGGCCGCAACTTCACCCTTGGCGAGTGTCCGCGCGCCCATGATTACGCGCATGCCCGCTTCAGCAAGCTGGCGGCACGTCTCGAAGCCGATGCCGCGATTGGCGCCGGTGACGAGCGCGGTCGGCTTCGCGGGCCGCATCGGCAAGTCAGCCGCCGACAGGCGGCGTCGCGACGTCCGCAAACGCGGTCGCTTCGCCAAGAGCCCGCCACCGCGCAAGCTCCGCCGCGAAGGCCGCCTGCTTCTTCTCCCAGAGGCCGATCGCGCCGGCCCCGAGCAGGAGGCGCAGCGGCGGATCGTCGCTCTCGACCGCGGCGATCATGGCCCCGGCCGCCTTCGCCGGGTCGCCCGGCTGCCTGCCGTCGCCGCCATAGAGATAGGCCTCGATCGGGTCGACCACGGGACGGTAGGCGTCGAGGCGACGCTCCGGCCGCATGTTGGCGGGGCCGGCGAACTCCGTGCGGAAGGCGCCCGGCTCGACGATCGTGACTCGGATGCCGAGCGGCTTCACCTCGTCCCGCAGCGCCTCGCTCCAGCCCTCGAGCGCGAATTTCGAGGCGCAATAGGGACCGAACCCGCCGATCGAAACCAGGCCGCCAATGCTGGTCATCTGCAGGATGTGACCGCGACCTTGCGCTCTCATGGGAGGCAGCACGAGCCTCGTCATCTCCGCCGCGCCGAAAAAATTGACCTCCATCTGTTCGCGCAGCTGCGCTGGAGAGAACTCCTCGACCGCCCCCAGCGAGCCGCGCCCGGCGATGTTGGCGAGGACGTCGATCCGGCCGAAACGGGCAAGCGCGGCCTCGACCGGTCTCGCGCGCGCTTCCGCGTCCGTCACGTCGAGGCCGATGGCCAGCGTTGTTGGCGCGTGAGCCGACGCAAGCGCGTCCAGCGGCCCCGCGCGCCGGGCGCAAAGGACGGCGAGGACGGCCTCGGCAAGGGCGCGGCCGAAACCGCTCGAGGCGCCCGTTATGAACCAGACTCGTTGCATCGTCGCCTCTCACGCGATCGTTACGCCGTGACGCAGGCTTGCGGCGCTCAGGCTGTGGTAGGAAGCGCCCTTGAACGCTGCGCTACGGCGAACGGTCCGATCATGGCGCCGCAGGAGCGAGGAGGAAAGATGCAGCTTGTCATGAGCCGCCGCGCGGCGCTCGCCGCTCTCGCTGCGATGTCGGCGTCCATCGCTGGGCGCGCGGCATCGGAGGATCGCGTGATGCTGGCCGGCGACCGCATCGCGGCGATCGAAGAGCGCGAGGGCGGCAGGCTCGGCGTCGCGGTCCTCGATACCGGAACCGGCGTCAGGCTCGAGCATCGGGCGGGCGAGCGCTTCCCGATGTGCAGCACGTTCAAGCTTCTCGCGGCGGCCGCCGTGCTCAAGCGAGTCGATGCGCGCGAGGCTGAGCTCGACAGAAAAATACCCTACGGCGCGGCGGATCTCCTCGAATACGCGCCGGTCACGAAGGCGCATGTCGCCGAGGGCGGCATGACGCTCGGGAGCTTATGCGCGGCGGCGATCGACTGGAGCGACAACACGGCCGCCAATCTGATCCTCGACGCTATCGGCGGACCGGCGGGCTTCACTCAGTTTGCGCGCGCGCTCGACGACCAGAAGACCCGTCTCGACCGCAACGAGCCGGCGCTCAACGCAGCCGCGCCCGGCGACGAGCGCGACACGACGACGCCGGCCGCGATGATCGCCGACCTGCAAAAGGTTCTGCTCGGCGACGCCCTGAGCGAGGCTTCGCGCAAGCAATTGGAGACGTGGCTGATCGCCGACAAGGTTGGCGACAAGCGGCTGCGCGCCGGACTGCCGCCGTCATGGGGGATTGGCGATAAGACCGGCAGCGGCGATCACGGCACGGCGAATGTGGTCGCTATCATCCGCCCGCCCGCCCGCGCGCCGCTCCTCGCCGCTGTCTATTACACGGAGGATGACAAGCCGATGGAGGCCCGCAACGCAGTCCACAAGGAGATCGGCGGCGTCATCGCGGAGACATTTTAGGGCGCGAAGCGGCCTTAAACGGGAATGGACAAGCGCTTCACGTCCGCACGACCACATATTTCAGGTTGGCCGCCGCGACGGCCGCTTCCATCGCCTCGGGCAGCGCGTCGAGCGCGAAGACGCGCGGCGCGATGACGCCGATGTCGAGAAGGCCGCTGCGCACGAGCTCGATCAGCCGTCGGTAAGCGCCCGCCGGATACATGAACTGGCCAAGAATCTCCCAGTTGTTGAGCATGACCATCGTGTAGGGCACGGGAAGATCGACCATCATGCTGCCCATCAGCACAAGCCGGCCGCCACGCCTCAGACTCATGAGGCCGGCAAGCGTCGAGCGCGGATCGGAGGCGTTGCCAACCATGTCGAAGGCGATATGCGACCCGCCGTCCGTCGCCTTGCGGATCGCCGCCGCATCGACCGCGACGTCGCCGCTCAGCGCGACCGTCGCGACGCGCGGACCCGCCGCTCTCGCGACCGCCTCGAGCGCGGACAGGCTGCGACCGGCCGCGACGACGCGCGCCGCCCCCATCGCGACGCCGACAAGCACGGCGGCCGTTCCATAGGCGCCCGTTGCGCCGTTGACGGTCAGCGTTTCCCCCGCCGCAAGCCGCCCGCGCAGGAGGCCGCCATAGGGGACGATGAAGCGGCTCAGAGCGGCGAGCCGCGCCGGGTCGACGCGCTCGAGTCCGTCGAGGGGCGTGACCGCCTCGACTGGCGCAAGCGCATATTCGGCCAGCGCGCCGTCCGGCCAGTCCGTGAGCATGCGCTCGGCGTCTGCGCCAGCCGTGAGCCAATGAGAATTTGCGCCGGATCCTCGAAATTCTCGCGCGCGGCGAAATGCGAGGAGACGACCACGCGCCGTCCGGGCTTCAGATGCCAAACGTCGCGCCCGACCGCTTCGATGGTCCCGATCGCGTTCGTGCCGATCGTGAACGGGCCAGCCGGCGGATTGTAGAACGGCAGTTTCCCCTCGACGTAAGCCTTCAGATACGACATCAGCGCCGAGGCTTCGACCCGCACGAGCACGCTGCCGGGCCGCGGGTCCGGAACAGGAACATCCTCGAGGGCGAGCCGGCCGCCGAGCTTTTCCAGACGCCACGCCTTCATGGTCGCCACATCGCGGGCATGAGGTTCAATAAAAACTGATATCAGCGTCGTCGACGACGTCCTCGATCTGCAAATACTTCATCGGGTCGGTCGCGCATTTTTCAAATTCAATGTCTCGCTGAACGCCCTTCACGCCTTCGATCGTGATCGCGCGATGGCACAAGGCGCGCGCCTGTCTTGCTTCACAATATCCCCCGCACGCCGCCAACGACGGACGCAGATCAGCCAGTCCAATAGAGAGCGCAAGCGAGCCGATGGCCATCGCCCGCAGCGCCCAGCCGGAATCGTTTGTCCTAGCCATTGCCCTCTCCGTACTCCCGCGAGCGACACTAAACTTGCGCATTCGGGCGAATTTTCGAATGCCGCCCCTTCTTGCGTCGCCCGTCGTTTCGGCGTCCACTCGGAAATCAAGGAGCGCCGCCCGGGGAGGATCGCCAATGCCGCTCATCGAGACGACAGGGGAAGGCTTCGTCGGCACCATCTGCCTCGACCATTTCGAGAAGCGCAACGCTCTGTGCATGGCCCTGGCGGATGAGATCATCGCCGCCCTCGAGGCCTTCGCCGAACAGCGCGTTCGCGCCGTGATCTTGAGAGCGCGGCCGGGCGTCAAAATCTGGTCGGCCGGGCATGACGTCGACGAACTGCCCGGGGGACGGCGCGATCCGCTCGGCTGGTACGACCCGCTGCGTCGGCTCGTTCGCTCGATCGAGAATCACCCTGCCCCGGTGATCGCGATGATCGAGGGCGGCGTTTGGGGCGGCGCGTGCGAAGCGGCGCTCGCCTGCGACATCATCGTCGCCGCGCCGAACGCCACTTTCGCGCTGACGCCGGCGAAACTCGGCGTGCCGTACAACGTCTCCGGCATGCTGACTTTCCTGAACGCCGCGCCCCTCCGGCTCATCAAGGAGATGGCTTTCACCGCGAGGCCGATCGCCGCCGAGCGGGCGCTTGCCGCGGGCCTCATCAACCATATGGTTCCGCTCGAAGACCTGGAGCCGTTCACCCACGCGCTCGCCGCCGACATCGTCGCCAACGCGCCGCTCTCGATTGCGGTGATGAAGGAGGAACTGCGCATCCTGGCCGGCGCGCACCCGATGAGCCCGCAGGGTTGGGAGCGCGTCCAGGGCCTGCGGCGCACCGTCTACGACAGCTCGGACTATGTCGAGGGCCTGAAGGCGTTCAAGGAGAAGAGGAAGCCGGTGTATCGCGGGGAGTAGCGGCTCGCGCGCGAGCGCCGCCTCGCCGGAGCGCGTTTCTTAAGGTCGAACGCCCTTGGCCGGCACAGTTTTTCTTGCGTGCGCGCCAATTGACTTCGCCTCCTTTCTGACCCATCTCTGAATATCCGCAGAGCGCGCGTTCTGACCGGAGAGGCGGAGCGCGTCCCCCATGCGGCGCGACAGGATCAACAAGAGGAGATAGCCATTCGTCGTCCAATGAAGGCAACCGCGGCGCCCGAGAAAGGCGGGCCGCGCGTCAACCGTGACATCCGAGCAGTTCAAGTCCAACTTATCGACGCAGAGGGGCACAATCGTGGCGTCGTCAATCTGACAGACGCCCAGCACTTGGCTGAAGAGGCCTCGCTCGATCTGGTCGAGATCGTTCCCAACGCGACCCCGCCGGTCTGCAAGATCCTCGATTTCGGAAAGTTCCGCTTTCTCGAGCAGAAAAAGTCGAGCGAGGCGCGCAAGCGCCAGAAGGTGGTCGAGATCAAGGAGATCAAGCTGCGTCCCGGCATCGACGATCACGACTATGAGGTCAAGATGCGTTCGGTCCGCCGCTTCTTCGACGAAGGCGACAAGGTCAAGGTGACGCTGCGCTTCCGCGGCCGCGAGATGGCGCATCAGGACATCGGCTTCAGGCTCCTGCAGCGGGTGAAGACGGAGACGGCGCCGATCGCGAAGGTGGAAGCCGAACCGTTGATGGAAGGCCGCCAGATGACTATGGTTCTGGCGCCGAAGTAGGGTTTCGCGCCTGTAGGGGCCGCGTTTCGCGGCCTAAGTTAAGGGCGTCGGCGGCATCGCCGGCGGCGCTCGGGGACGGACAATTGACCACAGCTCCGACATACGCAGACGCGGCCGAGCGCAAGGCCGCCGCCGGGACCGCCTCGGTCGGCGTCATCGTGGCGCTCAGCGCCTCGCACATGCTCAACGACGTGATGCAGTCGCTCGCGCCCGCGCTTTATCCGGTGTTCCGCGAGGGGCTGGCGCTGAGCTTCTTCCAGGTCGGAATCATCACCTTCGTCTTTCAGATCACCGCCTCGCTCCTGCAGCCGCTGATTGGCCTTGCGGCCGATCGGAGGCCGATGAACGCGATTCTGCCGGTCGGCATGGGCTTCACGCTGGTCGGGCTCTTCCTCCTGGCTTTCGCGAAGACCTACGGCCTGATCCTTCTTTCGGTCGCGGTGATCGGGATCGGCAGCGCCGTGTTCCACCCCGAGGCGTCGCGCGTCGCCCGCGCCGCGTCCGGCGGCCGGCACGGCTTCGCGCAGAGCCTGTTTCAGGTCGGCGGCAATTTCGGCCAGTCGACGGGTCCGCTGCTGGCGGCTTTCGTCGTCGTGCCGTTCGGGCAGCATTCGGTGCTCGCCTTCACCGTGCTGGCGCTGATCGCGGTCGTCCTTCTCACTGGCGTCAGCCGCTGGCACGCGAGGCGCCGCGCGGCGCGCAAGCATAGGGACGCCCTGGCCGGCCCCTCGCATCCGCGCACGGTCGTCGTGCGCACGATCGCGGTCCTCATCATCCTGCTCTTCTCGAAGGTGCTCTACCTCGCGAGCATCGGCAGCTACTACACCTTCTATCTCATGGGCGCGTTCGGCGTGCGCTTGCAGACGGCGCAGGTGATGCTGTTCGTGTTCCTCGCGTCGGTCGCGGCAGGCACCTTCCTCGGCGGGCCGCTGGCCGACCGTTTCGGGGCGAAATCGGTGATCTGGGGCTCCATCTTCGGCGTCCTGCCGTTCACCCTGCTCCTGCCCCATCTCGGTCTTGTCGGCACGGCGATCAACTCGATCGCGATCGGGCTTGTGATCTCGTCCGCCTTCTCAGCGATCGTCGTCTATGCGCAGGAGCTGACGCCCGGCAATGTCGGGGCGGTGGCGGGGCTCTTCTTCGGGCTGTCGTTCGGCCTCGGGGGCATCGGGGCGGCGCTGCTCGGCATGCTCGCCGACCACACGAGCCTCAATTTCGTCTATCAGGTCTGCGCCTTCCTGCCGGCGATCGGCCTCCTCGGCGCGCTGCTGCCGCAGCCGCGGCCCGCCGCGCCCGGGCGCGTAAAACCTGGATGCGCGTGATGCCAACGGCGTCGACGGCTGGCTCATGGGGGATTCCCCCAGGCCGCGGGCTTGCTGCCGATCATTTTTTGAACTCGCGATTCCGCCGAGGCGGGTGCCGGGGACAACGGCGCCCTCCATCGTGTCGCTGCTTTGGGAAGCGACTCAGTAGCTTCGGCCCAAGTCGTAGGGTTTTGCGGGGACGAACTCTCCGGCGAAGGCGCGCACGTGGACGTCCCAAGGCGAAGCCCCCGCCTTGCGCGCCGCGACCAACTTTTCGGGGTCGATGAACACGTGCAGCTGCGGGGGCAGCTCCTTCAAACCCTCGGTGACGGCCCAAAGGTTGGTGAAATTGTCGACGTTGAGCTCGATGATGTTCTTGTCCGGATCTTCATAGTAAATCGCCGTCTGAAACCACTGATCCGCGGCCCACATCGGCGTCATGCCAAGTCTCGCCAGCCGGACATAGGTGCCTAAGAGATCATCAAGCGTTCCATAGGCGAAGGCGATGTGCTGAACCCGAGCATGGCGGGACCTTTCGGAATCGATCGCGGCGTGAGGCGCCTCGAAGAACGAGATGCGATGATTGATCTCGTCGTTGCTTGTGAATGCGACGGCAGTAAACGGCGCGCGGTCGGCCGGCACATTCACGCGCTTATTGACCGTCATGCCGAGCACCTTTCGGTACCACTCGAGCATGGCGTCGAGATTGGGCGTCATGATCCCCACGTGCTGCAAGGTCGGATGGGCAATGATCTCGGTGTTCATGGTTCCCTCGCTACTTTTAAGTGTTGGCCCTGTCAGGCAGCGCCATCCCGTCTTGTCTCCGCTGCTGTGCGCGCCGTGGCCGTGCCATCGGCTCCGCAATACGTGTTGAAAGATCAATTCAAAGCTCTGGCTGCCCGCGCGCCGAAGCCATCCGCGTGGGGAGCATGAGCCTGCGATTCCGCCGGCTCCGTCGGTCGTTCGAGCAACCGCTCAAGGACGGCGCTCGAAACGCGAAACAGACCAGTATAGGGATCTGACATTTCCAGGATGAGAAAAATTGCGCTGGCGATCGCCACCGACCCCAGCGCGGCCATGAGAAGCGTCAGCAAGTTGGCCCCGGCAAGAATTCCGTAGCCGAAGAACAGGGCGCAGGCCCATCCCATAACGGCGTTCAGAAGAAGGTTCGAGACCCGGCTTGCGAGGCTCCGGATCATCGATCCTTGGGTTTCGATGAATTTCCCAAAAATCTCGCGCGCCTGACCAAGAGCATGCCTCTGCTCGTCGTTCGCCGGTCGCAACTCATCAAGGGCGGCGAGCATCTCATGTACATCAACATGCACGCCTTCATGCGTGATCTTGCGCGCTTGGCCGCCCCCGTCTGAAGACCATAAGCGCGCCTTGAGCTGCAAGATCTGCTTGCGCAAGGTGGCGCTCGCCGCCTTTGCCTCCGGGCCGAAATTTCTCAAGACAAAGCGCATCCGGGCGACCGAGCGGACGATCGTCTCCAGGTCGGTTTGCTGGCTGTTGAACAGGCCGTAGCTCGTCGAAACCAGCAGTCCGACCACGACGGCAAGTAGCGTCGCAACGAGCCCGACGACCGAGTTCGTCATGCTTCTGGCCTCGGCGACATAGGACGGCGCCAGGAACTGTTGAGCGGCAATTCCGAGCAGCGCGGAGGCTAGTGTCGCCACCGCCACAATCGCTGCGCGTGCGACGAACATCAGTGAATAGGCCGCATGCTCTTCCACGGCGAACCGCTCTACATTCGTGGCAGGGTCCTTGGCCTTCGCGATTGTTGCGATCTGATCTGACGACACTGAACGCTGCATTGGCGAATTCCCTTTTCAGTGTGCGACCCGGGCGCCCCCGCCGAGTTTGACGTTGCGCAATGGCAGCGTGAGCGGCACGGCAGCGATTGCGAGAGGCATCAGAAGACGAAACGGACGCGAGCAGTGCGGCCTGCTGTCCTATATCTGGCGCCCGAGCTAGAAGAACGAGCGCGGATCCTGCGGCTCGTCCGGAGCGAACTCGCCGGCGACGGCCCGCTCGTGCACTTCCCAGGGCGACCCGCCCGCCTTGCGCGCCGTGTGCATTTTATCGGGATCGACAAGCGCCATTGCCGGAGGCGCGGTCCTCAGGTGCTCGGTCGCCGTCCAATCGTCGCCGTAGTTGTTGACGCTGAGCTCGACGATGTTCTGGTCGGGGTCCGCGTAATAGAACGCCGTCCCTAAGCCGTGGTCGGCGGCCCGCACCGGCAGGATGCCAAGGCGCTTGAGCCGGACAAAGGTTCCGAGGAGATCGTCGAGCGTGCGGCAGGCGAAAGCGACATGCTGCATCCGAGCGTGGCGGCCTTTGTCGCGGTCCACGCTAACTCCCGGCACCTCGAAGAGCACGATGCGATGGTCGGTCTCATCGTTGCTGATGAACGCCATCGCAGAAAAAGGCGCCCGGCTCAAGGCTTCCGCCGGCAGCGCCGAACGATGGTTGACCGTCATGCCGAGCACCTTGCGGTACCAGTCGAGCATGGCGTTCAGATTGCCTGTGGTCAGGCCGTAATGCAGCAGCTTCGGGTGGACGGCGATCTCGGTATTCATTTGTTTGCTTGCTCCTCCGGTGCGAGGCCAGGCGATGCGCGAAGACTGTGGACCAGCCCGGAGCGTGCAGTAAGATGGAATAGTCTGAATGGGCTTTTCCATCACAGCGAATAATAGGGTGAGCAATGCGCGGAGCCAGCCTTGCCGAGACCAGCGCCTTGGTCGCGGTGCTCGAGCAGAAGAGCTTCACGAAAGCGGCCAAGCTTTTGGGCCTGTCTACGCCGCGCGTGAGCGACATGGTCCGCTGCCTCGAGGAGCGCCTGGGCGTGCGGCTCGTCGAGCGCACCACGCGCTCGGTTGCGCCGACCGCCGCGGGCGAACGCCTGCTCGAGCGGCTGCGGCCGGCGCTGGACGAGTACCAGGCGGCGCTGGAATCGACCAACGAATATCGAAACAATCCGGCCGGAACGCTGCGCCTCAGCGCGCCGCCTCCCGCAGCGGATTTGGTCTTGGAAGTGGTCGTCCCTCGCTTCCTCGCCCTTTATCCGGAGATCGACGTCGACATCTCAATCGACGCCTCGCCGATCGACATCGTTGCGGAACGATTCGACGCCGGAATCCGCACTGGCGAGCATCTGGCCCACGACATGATCGCCGTGCGGATCGGCGGGGAGATGCAGCTTGTCCTAGTTGCCGCCCCCTCTTATCTCGCGCGCCGCGGCGAACCCAAGGCGCCGCAGGACTTGGCGGGGCACGATTGCATCCGCGTTCGCCTGCCGAGCGGCGCATTCGTTCCGTGGCGCCTTCGAATGAAACGACGGAACGTGGAGGTTCATGCGGAGCGACGGCTGGCCGTCAATGATGGCAGGTTCGCTGTGCGGGCGGCGATCGAAGGCGTGGGGCTGCTTCAGGCGCCGCTCGACTACGTGAGAGCGGACATCGCCGTGGGGCGCCTTGTCACCGTCCTCGACGAATGGGCGCCGCCGCCGCTCGACGGGATGTTTCTTTACTATCCGAGTCGAAGGCAGATCAGGCCGGCGCTGAAGGCGCTGGTGGATTTTTTCCGCGAGGTCGGCCGGCGCCCGGAAGCCGAATGAATGGGTCTGTTTGCGCAAAATGCGAAGCCGCGATTCAGTTTGGTCCCGCAGAGCGCGAATGCAATTAGCCGGGACTTCGGCTTCGGGCGGAGTCCGGCCGTTCGACAATCGCATTTTGAACGCCCGGAGTCCGCCCTTTCGCGACATTTCCGTTCGGACTTTGACCGCTACGACCAACCCTGCCAACACATAACGCTATAAGCGCCCAACATTTGCTTCCGAAAAGTAGAAAGACGTGCTAGAGTTTCTGCATGACCGCAAAATGTCTTCTCCTCACCCAGGCTCGGGCAGTCTCGTCCCACGGCGAAGCGGCGCCGCGCGGCTTGAAGGACGAGGAGGGGAAGAGAAAAATTTTTTTGCGGAAATCCCTTGTAACCCATTGAAAAGGCCCGATTCGGACGAGAGAATCCAAGGAAATCCAAGCTTTTCCAACCCGCGCGGGCAAGGAAATCCAAGACAATCCAAGAAAATACAAGAAAATACAAGGAAATCCAAATCCGGCGCACGGGCCCGCCTCCGACGCCGCTCCAATTGGCTCTGAAACCTCGTCTTCGAAGCCTGAGGCATCATCGACGCCGCCTGCGACGCTGGGCGCAAACGAATTGAACGATTATAGACGGTGATTTATACCGAAGTCCTCGCCCGGGCCGCCCGCCGTTGCGTCCAGCCGCAGCCCGCGGTGACGATCAGAGTCTGGCGGAGCGGATGGGTGCGCCAGGCGTGGGCGCGCCAGGCTCGAAGTGACCCTGGCGGCGGCGAACGCGCGCCGGATCGGGCGCTCTGATCAGCGGATCGATGCGGACCGCGTGGGCTTTGCCGGCCGGCTGCGAACGCCGCGATTGCGAGCGAAGCGAAGCGCTAGCGCGTCGCAGATCAGGCGTCGCCGCGGCAGGCGACCGCCTCGCCGTTCGGGCGAGGTGCAATGTCGACAGGCGCGCACCCCAAGATTGGCCCGATTGCTATCGCGCGAAATTGCTTGCAGGCCGACGGACGCCGCAGCAAGCGGCGAAGAAGGTTTCGACCCACGCTCGGTCCAGGAACACCTTCCCAGACAGGCGTTTGGCTCTTAAGCTAGGCGCCCGTCGTTCGTCCTCTTTTGCACATTCCTGAACCTGGCCTTACTGGAAGACAATGATGCGAAAGGACACCTCTGGCGCAGCTGGAGCGTTGCGCAAGGCGCGGCGCCGGGCGCTCCGCGATGCCGCTGACGTCCTGCGCTCGCGGCTGGTGGTGAATGCGACGCCCGCGGGCGAAGATCTCGAAGGCGGGCTGCCTGACGAATGGGCCAACGCCGGAATGCTCGACCGCATTGAACAGATCGAGAAGCTGGCGGAAGAAGCCGAATGAAGCTGCTAATTTCGGCGTACGCCTGTGCGCCCAACCGTGGATCGGACTATGCGGTCGGATGGAATTGGGCAACGGAGGCGCACCGGCTCGGACACGAAATCTGGGTGCTGGCGTCGCCGGTCCACCGCGCAGACATCGTGGCGGCATGCAGTCTCGACCCGACACTGGCCGGCATCCACTGGATATTCCCTTCGGTCAGGTCCTGGCGCCTAGAGCCCGGAATCGAGCCCGAATGGGAGCGGACATACAATATGTTGTGGCAATGGGCGGCGTGCCGCGATGCGCGGCGCTTGTGCCGCGAGGTGGCGTTCGACGCCGTACATCATGTGACTTGGGCCGGCATACGCGCAATGACATTTCTCGGATCGCTTGGGCCGCCCTTGATCATTGGTCCGATCGGCGGCGGCGAGACGTCGCCGTCCGGCCTTCGCGACGCGCTCGGGCGCCGCGGTCGCCTATTGGAGCGCGTGCGCGACCTGTCCAGCCGAACCATCATGTTCAATCCGACAGTGCGGCCGGGATTGTTGGCGGCATCAGTGATTTTCGCATCGACCGCAGAGACGAAAGACCTGTTCCGCGGCGCCATACGGAAAAAGACGGTCGTGTTCTCGCAGCTCGGACTGCCGAGCCTACCGGCCGTGCGCCCCAAGAGCAGCCGAGACCATCCTCTCCATTTCCTCTATGCCGGGCGGCTGCTCTATTGGAAGGGCGTACACATCGCTCTGCGCGCATTCGCCGAACTGGCGCGACAGATGCCGGGCGCCCAATTCACGATCGTCGGCGATGGACCTGAGCGGTCCGCGCTGGAGCAGGCGGCTGGCGATGGCGTCAAATTTATCCCTCGGGTGCCGCAGGACGAACTTTTCAGGCTCTATCAGACCCACGACCTGCTGCTGTTTCCAAGCCTGCATGACAGTGGCGGCTTTGTCGCGCTGGAAGCGCTGGCGCACGGGATGCCGGTCGTGTGTCTTGATCTGGGCGGTCCCGGCGATCTCGTGACGTCTGAATGCGGGATCGTCGTGGAGACGGGGCGACTGGACACCGATCAGGTTGCCGCCGACATGGCGGCGCGGATCATCGATCTGTGGCGATCGCCGTCTAGGTTGGCGCAGCTAAGCGCCGGCGCACTTGCACGGGCGCAGCAGTTCGTTCTGTCCCGGCGGATCGAGGCGCTCTATGAGCGGGCCGCCCCGTTTCTAACGCTGAAGGACCGGGCTCCGACCGGCGCCGAAGTGAGGATCCCGGGTAAGTAAACGCTTGACCCAAGTCGTCGCGCGAAGCGCTTTGGAACGAGGGCGCTTTCTCGCGTGGATCGGGGCGTAGCGAAGGCTAGGCAGCTCACGCAACCGGTTGGAAGCCGCGCGCAAGGCGCCTGCCAGTCCTTTGGTGGAACGGCGGCTCCGAACTCGTCAAACTGAATAAAAGACTGGCTCTTTCCCAGCGTCACGGCATCGAGCCCTCGTACAACCCGCTGGTAGCATTCCGCTTGACACACGGCTCTGCTGATATATCGTACCTGAGCTCTGTCGGGGACTCCAACGGCCTTTAGGTCAGGAGGGCAGAGCGGGGAGTATTGCAAATGAAAATTGACATGCGAGCCTTGAGCGCCGAGGCGCGACGCACTCGGCGAAACGTCTTGAAGATGGGCGTCATTTTCTGGTCGGCCGCGATCTCAGGCGTCAAGTCGGCTAGCGGTTCGGTCGGCCCAACTGCAATCCCGCGTTGCTTCCTTCGTGGCGCCAAGATTCTGACAATCAAAGGCGAGGCCAATGTCGAAGACTTGGTGATCGGCGATTTGTTGCCGACGAGGTTTGGCGGCGTTCGCCCGATCCAGTGGATCGGCCGCTATCCCTTCAAGAGAAGCAATTCTTCAAAGCCTTGGCCGAAAGCCGCGCGGCCAGTTCAAATTGCTCGCTCCGCTCTCGCCGACAATGTTCCACACGCGGATCTTTACGTGACGCAGGGCCACGGCCTGCTCATCGACGACGTGCTGGTCCCGGCGGGATGCCTAATCAATGGAACGACGATCACACTCTGTGAGGCGAGCGAACTTGACGAGTTGGAATTCTTCCATGTCAAACTTGCAGTGCATGACGTGATTTACGCCGAAGGAGCGCCTGTCGAAACCCTGTTGCGTGTGGACGAAAGCGCCGTCAATTTCGCTGAATATTTCCGCCTGAGAGAAGCGCCGGCGAGCGATGAGGTTCCTTGCGCTCCAATTCTGAGTGACCAGCGGCTGGGAAGCGGCTGGAAGTCGCGGTATCGCAGCGCGATTTCCTGGATGGATCGCCGAAGGCAGATAGCCGCCATTCGGGATCGCTTACAGAAGCGAGGGTCCGCGCTAGTCCAAGAAGTTGAGACTTCACTCTAGGGCTCCCTCGGGGAATTGAAAAATGAGGAGGTCCTTCAAACCATACGCGTTTGCTGGATGGGCGGTCCTCGCTTGGCTTGTCGCTCCTTCCGTACACGCCGCGGTCTATGATGTCGGACGCATCGAGGAGCTTTCGGAGCTTTTCACCACGGATAATGCTGAATCGGATGATCGTGTGACGGACGCGCTACGGAAGTTCCAGTCTGATGACACAATTCCTGTAACGAAAATGACCGCAGTTCCAGAAGTGTCGACCTGGGGCATGATGCTTATCTGGTTCATCGGCGCTGGTCTTGCCTTGTTCCGATGGTCTCGCAAAAGCAGTGCGTCAGCCTTCGACGAGGAGATCACGTCAGCGCCGGTTCGGGAATCCCAGCTCTATTCAGTGTCAGCGCCGGGCGCGGCTCAGCCGAGGCCGGGGGTTGGGAAGCTCCAGGGTGACACGTCGGCCGTCTTTTTCTACGACGACTGAACGCCGGTTGATTCGGTGCAAGCGCCGCCCGGCATTCTCCTCTCTGGCATGCATTCGAAGGAGCCCTTGCGAATTGGCGTCTTTCAGAAGCACGACGCCGGACCTAGCTAGTGGTTCACTTGAAGGCGAAGCCCATAAGACTTCGCGCGTCGTGGAAGCTCCCGTCAGTCGTGGCCGGTTTTGCGGCGCTCGTCATTGTGGTCGCTTGGGAATACATCTTGCCCCTTATCTACCGCCGCCCGCTGGCCCATTTCAGGTGGGAACGGTTCTGTGGGGCGTCAATCGCACCGGGACGGTGTCGATCCGGTCCCCCCGCGGCAGTTGTCCAGTGTCGGTACAGCTCTGGTATCCGGCGAAGCCTGGGACCGGCGACGGACCTGCGCCGTACCGTCCGGCGGGCGCCGGCTTACTTTCGGCCGCGCGCTGGGTTCGTACCGGCGCGACACTGAACGCCGCGCTCTCGCCAGACCGGATGCGATATCCCGTGCTTCTGTCGCTGCCGGGATGGGCCGGCTCGCGCGGCGAGAACACCACGTTCGTGCAGCATCTGGCCAGCAGTGGCTTCATCGTTGTGGGGATCGGTTATGACGATCCGGCGTGTGCGGGGGTGGATGGGCCGGCCGGCGACGCCACCGCCACGGTCATGGATTTTTCGTCGCAGCCTGCGTTCGAACACACGCTCGGCGTCGCCCATCAAAAGATCGAGAGAGTAGCCGAGGCGGCCTCGCATGTCATTGATGGGTTGGAGGTCTTGGATCGCATCGACCCAAATAACCGGTTCAGCGGCCGGCTCGACCTCGATCGCGTCGGTGTGGTGGGGTACTCTCTGGGGGGCGCGATCGCCATGCAGTTGTGCTGGCGGGATCATAGGCTGAAAGCCGCAGTCAACATCGACGGGTGGTTGTTTGATGCCGCGTCAGGCGGTTGGATCGAACAACCCTTTATGATCATCAGCGACGACAGTCCGGCGGTAACCTCATCTGACCTGAGCAGCCCGGACCCCGCGCACCGTTATGCGTCCATACTGACGGACGCGACCGATCGGCGTATATCGAGCGAGTTCGCGAAGCATGGCGGCGTAGGCGTCACACTCCTGGGTAGCAATCATAAAGATTTTTCCGATATGGCTTATTTGAGCCGCGCCGCGTTGTTGCAAGGACGACGGCCTGACGGGGCTGCAATAAGAATGGCGGCGGAATATTCAGCGGCGTTCTTTGGGCAGATATTCAAAGGCGAGGTATCCCCGGTATTCTCCAATCCGCCTCCGGGCGTGCGGTTGCAGACATGGGATCGTCCCCCGCGCCTGGAGAGCGCAAAATGACGCTTGTCGTTGAGTTGGAACAGATGGCGGATCCTCGAGGGTATCGGCTTCGCGCTTTCGCAGGATTGTCTTTATGAGCTGAGGAGGGACGCTATGTCGCTAGAGATCCTATCCGACCCCGAGGGAAACTTTTCTCTGCATTACAATCGGTCGACCTTCATGTTCCGGCACGGTCTGTCGGGCCATCCGCTCCTGCAGTTGCCCAGTCTGATCGACCTCGCGGACCGCTTGGAGAAATACGACGGCTGCTACTGGTCCAACGGTTCCGCCAAGGTGAGCGACCGCTGGGAGAAAGGCGCCGACCGGCGTCAGTCCTTAAGGAAGACGCTCGAGAACATCGAGGAGAATGACTCGCTTGTCATCCTGAAGTTTGTCGTTCACGATCCGATTGCAGGGCCGTTTTTCCGCGACGTCCTGACAACCATCATGCGGCTCGCTGGCCCGGAGATGGCCGAGGATGTGCTGGTCGGCCGCGCGAACATCCTGATTGCGTCGCCACGTCGGATCACCGCATACCACATCGATTCGGACGTCAATTACCTGTTGCAGGTTGCCGGCGACAAGTCATTTGCCGTTTTCGACCAGACCGACCGTACGCTTATCACCGACGAGGAGCTGGAGCGCTACTTCAACGGGGATGAAAGCGCCGGGCGCTTCAAGCCCGATCGGCAGAATGAGGGAACGGAACACGATCTCCATGCGGGGTTTGGCGTTCACGTCCCGTGCATGGCGCCGCATTGGGCGCGCAACCGGGATGAGGTGTCGATAGCCGTCAGCTGTTGCTTCGATCTGGCCTCAATTCAGCGGCTCGGTCTCGTCTATAAGACGAACCATCGGCTTCGCAGTCTAGGAATCAGACCGAAATCGCCGCGTGA
Organism: uncultured Alphaproteobacteria bacterium; assembly: GCA_963782255.1. Lineage (GTDB taxonomy): Bacteria > Pseudomonadota > Alphaproteobacteria > Rhizobiales > Beijerinckiaceae > Roseiarcus. The sequence goes on from CAWAIS010000002.1 coordinate 496,336, forward strand.
CGAAACCTGGAGCAATGGCGCGAAACTCTTCGGCGCGAGGACGGTGGTCGCGATGCGCAGCCTGCTCCGACCTCAGGCGGCGACACATCGCGAGAACTCGGGTTGGACACCGTCGGTTTGAACCGGCATGCAAGACTGACCTCGCCTTCGCGGGTTTGGACTACGAGGGAACCGGTAGCGGGTCGAGATGGATCGCATTATTCAATTTCTTTCACAACCGGGTCTCGGATCACCTGCCTTCCTATCAATTCATCAAGGATAGGACGATAGAGGAATACCCTGATAGCGGCATCGGCATCGGTGCCGACAATCATTAGGTGGATCTGCGAATCGCTTCCATCGGCCAGCTGTGATCAGTGCGGAGAATGACTGAAGAATCCACTTATCGGCTAAGTCTCTGGCGGAGCGCGGGGCGGGCGTGGGTCAAGGGGCTGGCGCAAACGACGCTAGGCAGCAAAGTTTTGCGGGCCGCATATGAAAGTCATTTTGAGGCGGCCGGTGGCCACCAGCGGATGTTCCGCGGCCTATACCCTGACTTCGCGTCGGCCGCCGCAACGGCGCCTCCTGGGAAGCAGGTCGGTTATAACGGCGACGCCACGGCGAGCCGGCACGCGCATGAGCGGCATTTTATGTTCCCGAGCGACTATGCGGTATTGTTTTGGCTGAGCCGCCTGATCTCTGACTCCAGGCTATTATTCGATCTCGGCGGCGACGTCGGCAGCCGGTACCTCGCGTTTCGGAAGTATCTGACTTACCCGGAAAACTTTACGTGGCTGGTGAATGAGATCCCGGCGGTGGTTGCGCTGGGACGGACGATTGCTGAGGAAGAAGCGGCGCGCCACCTGCGGTTCACGACGGACTACGCCCGATTGGGGGAGGCCGACATCCTGCTCGCGTCGGGCGTGTTGCAGGTGTTGGAGGACTGGAACGGTTTTCTGAAGCGCGCAGCCTCCTTGCCACGTCACATCCTGATCAACCGAACGCCCGTTGGCGACCAACCGGAGGCAGTTACGCTATGCGCCATCGGCGTGTCATTCAACCCATACCATATCTTCAACCGACCATCGTTTATCGCTGCGTTCGCCGAGCTCGGTTATCGGCTGATGGATGAATGGCGGACGCCCGAGAACGCATGCCGGATCCCGGATCATCCCTTACATTCGCTCGATGCGTTCAGCGGATTCTATTTCGTTCTCGATCGATCCGGACCGGCGCCCGCGGGCAGTTCGTTTCCGTGATGGAACACGCCGGTCTCGTTCCCGACCTGACGGCTGAACCAGAGACCGGCGCACGATGAGCAACGCGGCCTACGAGGGACCGATCGATGGCCTCAGACAGAGGGCGGTGAAGGGGGCGTTTTTCACGAGCCTGGCGCAGGTCGCCAAAGTGATCGTGCAATTCGGCTCCGTGATCGTTCTTTCCCGGCTGCTGTCCCCGGCCGATTTCGGTCTTTTAGCAATGGTCGCGCCGCTTTACACGTTGGCTTTGGTTTTCCAGGATCTCGGCCTGGGTCATGCGACAGTGCAGAGCGCGCAGGTCACGCCCGCGCAGAACAGCGCGCTGTTCTGGCTCACCATCGCTGTGAGCCTGTGCCTTGCGGTTCCACTGATCTTTGGCGCGCCAATGGTGGCCTGGTTCTACCGTGACGAACGGGTCGCAGCCCTGACCCGCGGTTTCGCGGTCGTTATCGTCATTGGGGCCCTGGGGGCGCAACACTCGGCTCTGCTGAATCGGAGCATGCGATTTCGCTTCCTGGCGGCGCTCGATACGATCGCTGTGCTTGCCGGGTTCTTGGGCGCTGCGCTGCTGGCCCTTGTGTTCCACACCTATTGGGCGCTGTTTGCGGCCTACGCCATCAGCACGACAGTGAGCGTCGTCGGCGCCTGGATCGGCACGGGCTTCGTGCCGCGCTTGCCGCGGCGGGAATCCGGCGCGGGGCAAATGGTCCGGCTCGGGGCCGGGATCACCGGCTACAATATCTTCACCTTCATTGCGCGCAACCTCGACAATGTGTTGATCGGTCGCGTCTGGGGCAATGGCCCGCTCGGCCTATACGATCGCGCTTACAAGCTCCTCCTGTTCCCACTGCTTCAGATCAACACTCCGCTCGGCCGAGTGATGCTGCCGATGCTGGCTCGACTGCGGACCGAGGGGGAGCGCTACTGCTCCGCTTATCTGCGAGCGGTGAATCAACTTTTGCTGGTGACACAGCCAGGCATCGTGTTTGCGATCGCCACAGCCGACATCTTTGTCCCGATCCTGCTCGGGGACCAATGGCGTGCCGCGGCGCCGATCTTCCAGTGGATGGGTCTCGCGGCGTTGCTACAGCCGATTAGCGCCACCATGAACTGGCTGTTCATCAGTCAAGGGCGGAGCGAAGCCTTTGCCTGGTTTGGAGCGTTCAACGCCGTCATCAGCACCATCGCGTTCTGCGCCGGATTGCCTTGGGGACCGATCGGCGTCGCGGCGGCTTATTCAATTTCGCAGGTTCTGTTGCGGTCACCCGTCATGTGGTGGATGGCGACACGAATCGGGCCGGTGCGATTCCGAGATCTCTACAGCATCGCGGCGATGCATGCTCTGGCAAACGCCGTCGCCTTCACTGCGATCGTTGTCGTGCGCCACGCGATCACGCTTGATGGCATTCCCGCTCTCGCGTTCTTCTTGTGCCTCTCTTATGCGCTCACGGTCCTGGTGCTGGCGCTGATCCCGTCCGGTCGGATGGCGCTCCGGGAAAGCCTCTCGGTTGTCACGGTCCTCGCATCACGATCGTAAACGGTTTCCGCGTCGGCAGATGGGATGGAGGCGTCGGAGGCGGGCCATGCGCCCAATTTGGTTTTGCTTGGATGAGCCGCTTTTGACCGTAAAAACGCCGCCGGGGAGGGGTTGGAAAAGCTTGGATTTCCTTGATTCTCTCGTCAGAAATGAGCCTTTTCAATGGGTTAAACGGGGTTTCTGCGAAAAAATTTCTCTTTCCGTCCTCGTTCTCGAGGCCGCGCGGCACCGCTTCGCCAATGGGACGGGCCTGCCCTCGAGCTTCATGTCCGACCGAAGGCGTTTCCACGAGCCATGCAGAAACCATAGCACACCTTTCGACTTTTCGGAAGCAAATGTCGATGTCAAGCTGTAGCCGTCCGGCCCGGAAGGCGTCGAACCGATGCGCCTAAGTCGCGTAGCGTCTGCCGGTCAAGCGCCGCCGAGCTTTAGGAGGCGGCTCAAGGCCCGTTCGCGGTGGGCGCCCGCCGAGAGAGCCGAGCCTTTCGGGATCAGTCCCGCGCCATGGGCAGCGCTCTTGGCTCCAATTGAGAGCGCCGCCGCTCAAGTGCGAAGGCTTTTGATTGGCGAGATTTCGACGTTCTGGCGTGATCGGCTCCAAGTAAACAGGTAGGGCAGCCCGACCTTTGGTCCCCAAACTGCCAAAATAATCGGAATAGAAATACCTACAGCAGTTCCCAGGACGATTTGCAGAATTGGACCCGAATAGCCGAATCCCTTCTGCAACGCTATTCGTGTCGCGGCAGCAAAAATCGTATGGGCAACATAGATTTCCAACGAATAAAAGCCCATAGTCTTCACCACTGAGGAGAGCGTCGAAGAGGCGAGCGGCGAACCAGCCAATAACATTGCCAAAGCAATCGTCGCGATCGTTCCAGTCATGGCGAGTACGGCGTGAAAGAATGGCAATTCCGATAGGTTCGCGGCGACTGCCGCGGCGACCACGCCATATCCGACGATCGCGATGCTCAATAGCCGAGGGCCCGCGAACCTTGTCAAGATTGTGAGAACTGAGGTCTGCGCCGCCATCGCGCCCAAGGCGAAATAGATCAGAAATGAGCAGAATGAGTGTAAAACATCCCATCGGGAAACATCGAATCCGGAAGCTTCAATGGCGTATAGCGCTGCTGCGAAAAGCAAGAAACTGGTGTTGGAGACGCTTCGGTAATTAACGAGCCAATATACGAGATACATCAAGAATATGGCATATAGGAACCAGAACTGGTCAATTGGTATGTATAATATCTTGAGCAGGCTATAGAACGTCAACTGATTATTTGTTAGGCGAGAGGCAAGCACTTGTGCCGTGCCCTCCAAAATCGACCATAGGAAATATGGATAAATAATAACCGAAGCTTTATTCAGAAAATATTCATCAAACGGCCGACGGGCGGATTGCTTGACGAAAAGGCCGGCCAAGAAAAAGAACAGGGGCATGTGAAATGTGTAAATGCCGCGCACAGACTGCGACCATAAAGAGTTCTGTAGAGCGCCGCTATCGATTAGTCCGCCCAGAGTGTGGCCAAAAACAACGAGGAATATGCCAAGTCCCTTAGCCAAGTCGACCCACGAAACCCGAGATTTCAGATGCACCTCGTTTTCGTGTCGATGTGAAGCGGGCAAAACCGACATATTCTCCTCTTTAAATAAAGATGGACGCGTACGTTAAAAAATGAACGTAGGAAACCTCGTGTACAACGGTGGGCTATCCACCCGGATTGAACAAAATCTCGCTCCCAGAGCGCAGGATCGATCGCGGCCTTGCAGATCTGCCTGCGACGGCGGCCATGGCGGCCGCCCTCACTGCGTCGCCCGTGGGCGCGCTCGCAGGAGCGCCGATCGACATGGAGGCGCCGCAAGGGCGTTGAAAGAGCGCAAGCGGCTCGCATTCGACCCCGCCCGCGCCCGGCCTTGGCAAGTTTCGCTGTGGATCGCCGACGTTGGTGTCCATGATGATCCGCCCCCAAAGCGAGGGCTATGGCTTGCGCAATTGAAAACGGAATCGGTCGTGCAATCGGCCCAGCGCTACGCCGACAGGCCGTTTCAACTGGTCGAGCATGGGCGAACGGAACGGCGGCGTGGGATTCAGGCCGAGGCGGCGAAGATAGTGGTTGGTCCGGTATATCGCTCCCCGCTCGCTGTCGTAGCTGTGGTAGTTGATGCTCACAGATATCGAGATGTTGTCGCCGTTCTTCAACCAGTGCGGCGCGTTCAATGGGATGTGCACGCCCATGCCCGGCTCCATCATCAGCACATCGGCGCGGTGTTGCAGATGCGGTTTGTAGATCGCGGCGTTGGTGTCGACGGAGTAGAAGCGCTCGACCTCCTGCTCGGTCGTGACCTCCCGATCCTCCGGCGGGAAGAGATTGATCTCCTTCCTGCCGCTTAGCTGCAGCAGGAAGTTGTTCTCGCTGTCAATGTGGTAGGTGGTCAGCCGGTTCGGGGAAGTGATGAAGACGATCACCTCCTTCCGGCGCATCCTGCGCTCGAGCTCGCGGCCGCTGACTTCAAGAATGTCCGACATGCAGCGGTCCATGACCGCCGCGTAGCTGGGATCGGTATCCGCGCGCTTCAACACGATCCACGCGCCGGCGTTCTCGATGCGGGCGATTGTTTCGTCCACCGGGAACGCGGCCGGCGCGGTGCCCCAGCGCTGCGCAATGTCCTCAACCCCTGCGTCGTAGTACAGGTCGTCCGCACGCGTCGCCGCGGTGCTTCGCGCCAACTCGATGAGCCTCGGCAGCTGGAACAGCGGGTGGTCGCTCAGGTGATGATGGAAGACAAAGTGCCGACGATTGAATTTCTCACGGAATTCATCGCGATCGAGTTCGATCATCCGCACGCTATCCGAGGCCAGGCGGGCGCTCGGACTTTCCAGAACTTCAGACATGTCGCACCTTGTGACTATTTTCACGCCAAAGGAATGAACAAAATCTCGCTCTAGGAGCGCAGCACAGACCGCACAGCCTTGCCGATCTGCCTGCGCACCGGGATCGCGGCGGCCATGGCGGCCGCTTTCATCGCGTCACGGGCGGGGCGCTCGCCCGGGCGGGCCGGATCGAAATTAAGCCGCCGCAAATAGGCATTGAAGGAGCGTACGCGCCCCCGCATTCGGCTCTCACGCGTCTCATAGACGAAAGTATAGGAGATCGATCGCGATCCCACCGTTTCCACCCAATGCGGCAAATCCTGGGGCTGATGCAAACCCGCCCCCGGTTGCAGTCGAAAGACATGCTCGGCGCTGGCGTCCCGACGCGCAAGGTCGACCTGCCCGATATCGGTGGTGGCGCGGACGTAGAGGGGTTCGACCTCATCCTCGCCAAGCACGTTCGGCTCGTAGAGATGATAGATCTTCTCGCCCTCGATCTGGCTGAAGAAATTAACCTCGGGGTCGAAATGGAACGGCGTGGTCGCCTGCGGCGCGCTGATGAAGATCGACGATTCCAGGCGCACGATTTCGTCGGAGAAGTGATTGCGCCGCAAATGCCCCCTCACCTGCGCGAACATCGTATTCAAGAGATCGCGAAAACCGTCGTGATGGAGTTCGAGCCGCTTCAGGAGAATCTTGTAGGATCCTGCGGTAAGCTGATCAAAGGCTTCATGCGGCTTCAACGGCGTCTTGGGCACCGAATAGAACACCGCTCCGGCCGTCGGCGCGCTGCAGGCGACGAAATAGTCTTCCGGATGAGCGGCATATATCTCGCAAAGAGACCGCAGCGTCTCATTCTCGAAGAGACCAAGACGGTGCAAATTGTGGCTGAAGCCGAACGGGACGCGATTGTAATTTTCGGCAAACACCGCGTTGTCGAGATTTAGCGGCTCCGCCGGCGCAATTGATGTCAATTTGCCGTTCCTCCCTAAGCTAACATCGGGCTTGGAACACTATTCGGCGGCGAGCGCTCCGCTTTTCAATGCGACCTGGCTTTCTATCCACTCGTAAGTGATTGCAAGGCCCTCGGAAAGCGGTTGCCTGGGTCTCCAGCCGAGCTTCTCTTCTATCAATCTGTTGTCCGAGTTGCGGCCTCGAACGCCGAGCGGTCCGGGGATGTGCCGCTTTGCGAGCCGCTTGCCGGCGATCGCCATGATGCTGTCGGCGAGCTGATTGATCGAGACCATCTCGTCAGAGCCGATGTTTACGGGTCCCTCGAAGCCGGAGCGCATCAGCCGGACCGTGCCCTCGACGCATTCCGACACGTAAAGGAATGATCGGGTCTGGGCGCCATCGCCCCAAATATCAATTGTCCCTCCGTTCGGAGCCATCGCGATCTTGCGGCAGAGTGCGGCAGGCGCCTTTTCGCGACCGCCGGCCCATGTCCCCTCAGGACCAAAGATGTTGTGATAACGGGCGACCCGGACCTCGATGCCACGGCAACGAGCGAAAGAAAGATAGAGCCGCTCACTGAAGAGCTTTTCCCACCCATATTCACTGTCCGGAGCCGCGGGGTAGGCGGAGCTTTCCTCGCAATTTGGCGAATCCGGATCCATCTGGTTGTAGGCCGGATAAATGCATGCGGAAGACGAATAGAATATCCGCGGAATCAGCCTTCTACAGCACGCATCCAAAAGATTAAGATTTATAAGTCCTGAATTGTGCATGATATCGGCGTCGTTCTCGCCGACAAATACAAACCCGGCGCCACCCATATCGGCCGCCAACTGATACACTTCGTCGAAGCGACGGTCGATCACCTGCCGGCACAAGTATGGATCGCGGAGATCTCCGACGATGAAATCATCAGCTTCGCTTATCGCATACTCATGGTTCTTGAGATCCACGCCACGAACCCAGAACCCTTCCGATTTTAGTCGTTTGACCAGGTGCCCCCCTATGAAGCCACCCGCGCCGCATACCAGTGCACTTCGCATTCCTGCCTCCGAAACAACGGAAACTACAATATTTCTTTCGACGCCGACCCGCGCAACACGCCCCCGCTTATCGCCAAATCCCGTTTTTGATAGCTCGGATTTGCGCGCCGGCCGTTCCCCCCGATATACATGTCATAGGGAAGGCGAGTTTGCAACCGTGAGATTGTTCCAAGCCATGCGGACTTGAAGCTCGATCAGAATGTCGAGCGCGCTATGCGTCCGTGATAGAAGCCGAACCGGCTGGAGGCGCGGACGATGGCCGCCGAGTTCTGGTTGAGCGAGTAGCAATCGGAGGCGCTTGCGTAGCTGCCGCCGACGACCCAGCTCGATCCCAGCGTGTGGATGAACGGCGCATCCTCAGAGATCGTGCATGGCTTGAAAGTCTGCTGTCGGTGGTAAGATTGCCCGCTGATGAGTATCGACACATTCATCCGGACCGTGGTTGCGCCGCCCGCGGAATTCGCATGGGCTTGGGCGCTGGAGCGTCCTCCCTCTGAGCATCTGAGAATACACGTTGTTCCCGCTCTCCCAATCGGAACGAGTGCGGCGCCGAGTGAGAACGAACTCATTCTTTGGTTCGGGGCGCCCGACGCCCGCGGCGGGCCAAATTTTTTCAACTGCCTCAGCGAGGATGAACAAGCGCGTGCTAGGAGCTTCCGGTTCGAAGCCGATCGCTGGTCCTTCGCTGCCGCCCACGCCGGATTGCGCACCCTCGTAGGACCGATGGTGGCATGCGCGCCTCACGCGCTGCGCTTTGCGGCTGACGTCAAGGGAAAGCCCTACCTGGATCACAACGGTCGAAGCGCTGCAGTGCAGTTCAGCATAAGCCACACCCGCGGCTGCGTCGCAGTCGCGGTGGCGAAATGCGCCGTAGGCGTCGATGTCGAACGGCGCCGAGCAATGCCTGATTTCATGGCCGTTGCGAGAACGGCATTTGCGGCAGAGGGGCGCGCCGCCCTGGCCGCCCGCACGGGATCGGCCGCTCGGACGGCGCTGTTCTACCGGTACTGGACCCTCGGCGAAGCTTTCATAAAAGCGACCGGTGAAGGCATCTCTCAGGAACTGACCAGTTTCGCCTTCACCGCGGAGGGCGAGCCGGCGCTCACCCGCGTGAGCGCAGACTGGGGCCCGGTTGGGCGCTGGCGTTTTCATTGTGAACCCTGATCGTGGGCGCTGTGTCCGGGGCTCCCAGGCCTCGACCACACCCAATCTACGACGCCGAAAGAAGCCCAAGGCGGCAGGCGATCGCGGAGAGGTTGGGGGTGCGATTATCGGTCTCGAAGCCAATCGACGGCCGCGCTCAATTCACCCTTTTCAGCTTTTTTTCAGGGCGCCCTAATCCGCCTGAAACGGCAGATGTTTGGCTGCCTCGAACAGACGTCCACCTTTTCAAGCGTCGCGATCAGCCCTTGACTGAAATGAACGGGCAAACATAGGATGATCCGGGGAACCGGGGTCGGGAGGGGATTGCAATTGTTTCAAAATGCAGTCGGTAGGCCGTGCTGACGGTGGTTGAGCGTTTGCGTAATCAGCATGTCAGGTCAGAGCCCAACAAACTCGCTCTTTCTGTAAAACCGAAAGCAGGCGCGGAAATAGGGCTGTCGACTGGCAAATCTTGGATACCGCAGGGGTAGACTGATGAATACAACAGTCGACGTGGCGATCATAGGGGCAGGCCCCTATGGCCTCTCGCTTGGCGCTCACCTGAACGCGGCCGGCGTCGAGAACAGGATTTTCGGCGCCACCATGGAAGCTTGGCGGAACCACATGCCGCCAGGCATGCATCTCAAATCTACTGGAGAATCCTCTAATCTATTCGATCCAAACTCGAATTTCACGCTCGAGGATTTCAGTCGTGAGAAGCGGCTCGACTATCACCCGTCGCGGCTGCCGGTAAAACTCGAAACCTTCATCGCCTACGGACAGGCCTTCCAGGATCAATTCGTTCCTCAGGTTGAGCGAAAGCGGCTGGTTGCGCTGAACGTCTCCGATCGCGGATATGAGCTCGGCTTGGATGGCAGCGAGGCGGTCACGGCCCGGCGCGTCGTGCTGGCGATCGGCGTCGTGCCCTTCAAACACATGCCCTCCAGTCTCGCCCATTTGCCTGCGACGCTCGCGTCCCACAGCAGCGATTACGGGCCGCTCGACCGCCTCGATGGGCGGGATGTCGCCGTTCTCGGAAGCGGATCCTCCGCGCTCGACATTGCGGCGCTTCTCTCCGAGCGCGGCGCCACGGTCACCATCGTCGCGCGCAGTCCGCGGGTGATATTCTACAGTCCTCCCGGTCCCGAGCCGTCGTTACTGCGGCAGTTCTTATCTCCCCCCAGCGGCCTCGGCGGGGGATGGCTGTTGCGCATCTGCGCCGACGCGCCGCAACTCGTTCACCTTCTCCCCGATCGGTTGCGTCTTGCGATTTTGAGCAACACGCTCGGTCCCGCCGGGGGCTATTTCATTCGTGATCAAGTCGAGAGAAAGGTGACGCTGAAACTCGGACGCGTCGTTGAACAGGCGGAGGAGCGAGGCGGCCGGGTCCGGCTGGCGACCGTCGGCGCGGACGGAACGCGTGAGGCGATCGAAAGCGACCATATCGTCGCGGCCACAGGATATCAGGTGGATCTGCGCCGGCTTGGGTTCCTCGATAGAAGCTTCCTTCAAAAGATCCGCATGATCGAGCGCTCACCGATCCTGAATGCGAATTTCGAGAGTTCGGCGCCCGGTCTGCACTTCGTCGGACTGGCTTCGGCGCGAAGTTTCGGTCCGGTCATGCGCTTCGTTGTCGGGGCCGATCGTCCCGCACGGCGCCTTGCCCGACTGCTGCCGAAGTCTCTGCTACGCGGGTCGATTTCGCTCTCTGCAGCAATCCCCGAAACCTGAGGGGGAACTGGTGTCTGACCCTAACGGGAAGTTCTTGTATGCGAATACAGGCACTTCTTCAGACCCTGCCGGATCGATCAACCTGCGAAGATCGGAATTGCTGGCAAGCGCCGCTCTCGCCGGCAAACACGAAGCTTTGGCCGCAATTTCCGAGAGTCGAGACCCAAGTGGGCCAGCTCCTGAGATCTCGGGTCCGCGCCGGGTCCTCCTTGTCGCGACACTGTTCAATTTGCCATATCGGGTGCTGCGCTGCGCGCAAGCTGCCGGCGCCGAGGTCTATGTCTTTGGCGATCCGGGCGCGCGGTCGCTGCGCTTTTCTCGCTATTGTCGGCGGTTTATCCCGAGCGCCTGCATCATCCATGGCGGTCGCGACGAGGCCCTCGCGCTCGAGATCAACTGCCTGGCGCGCGAGCTCGGAATCTCCATGATCCTGCCTGGTGACGCGCCATCAACTCGCGCCCTTATCGCCTGCCGGGACTTGATCGAAGCGCCTTACTTTCCCTTGCCAAGTCTTGAGCAATTCGACTTGCTTAACAACAAGTGGTCGTTCGCACAGCTGTGCGAGGAACTCGGCATTCGCTATCCCGCGACGCGCCTGCTACCCAATGCGGCGGCTCTCGCGCAGGAAATCGCGATGGGCCGGCTGCAACATCCGCTGGTCGCCAAGCCCTTGAGCCGGAGCGGCAATGGCGGCGTCGTCTTCCTCGACGGGGCCGACAACGAGAGACTGCTAAACATGATAAACTACCAGCCGGTTCTCGTGCAGAAATTCATCTCGGGACAACACATCGCCGCCAGCATATTCGCGAGGGCTGGCAGGATCGAAGCCTTCGTCGCCAATTCGTATCGCCGCCGGGTGTATTCCACCTTCCTGAATGATCAAATCCATTCCGATATTGTCAAGATCGTGGCTCGGCTCGATCTCAATGGCGTGTATAACTTCGACATGATCTTGGGACCCGACGGGTCCGTACATTATCTTGAGTGTAATCCGCGCTTCTCTTTTAAGATCGATCTTGCCATGATTGCCGGAATAAACTTTGTGAAATGGGGGCTCCCTGGCGCCAAGCCGGTACAGACGGGCTATCTCGCGAACGGGACGAGGGTAAGATATCCTGAGGCGGTGTTGGCCTCGCTCAACGTCCTGTACACTAAGCAGGACCGTGATATGGCGACCTACATTGTTTTGGACCCATTGCCATATCTCATGGAAAAGCTGAATATGACGGTATGAATCGTCACCACAAGCTTAGGAGCGGCGATCCAAAACGTTAAAAGATTGCGGTCATCTGCGGGAAGGAATTGTCGCCGATATGGAGGCGTCCAATGCTCAATGCCGCCTTGAAGGTTTTGCGGAATCCCGGAAAGGCCGTCAACGCCGTTACACGCGATCCAATCGAGGCATGGATTAAACTCGGCGAGTACCTGGACTTTCCTCGCGAGCAACGCCGGCCCGCGTGCAAATATGAGAGCGTAAATGACTGGGAGCAGCGGCTGCACAGCCACCTGAAGACGCCATGGCCATGCGAGGCCTGCTCGGAATTCAACATTTTATGGCCCGACGTCACGGAGGCGCTAAAGAGCAAAGGGGTTAGGGTTGGTCCCGAGAGTTTCGGTCCCTGGAACGACGGCGATCCCGCTTTTGTCCGGGCGATCTGGTGCCTGATCCGTCACGGCCGCCCCGTTAAGGTCATCGAGACCGGCGTGGCCCACGGGGTGACGTCGCGATTTATTCTCGAGGCGCTCGAAAGAAACGGAAGTGGTCATCTATGGAGCATTGACCTTCCGCCGAATGCGGAATTGGAAAGGGAGGTCGGCGTCGCGGTTGGCGGTCGATGCGCTGATCGCTGGACCTATATCAAGGGATCAAGCCGGCGGCGTCTTCCGGCTTTGCTCTCAAAGGTTGGCCAGGTCGATCTGTTCATCCACGACAGCCTACACAGCGAGCGCAACGTCCGTTTCGAGGTCGACCGAGCCTGGAGCGCTTTGAGACCGGGCGGCGCGGTGGTGATCGACGATATCGACGCGAATTGGGGCTTTCAGTCGTTTACGCGGCTGTTTCCCAGCTATCCCTCTTTGATTTGCGAGGCCGAACCGCTCGAGCCTGATTTGAGGCGATTCAACAAGAAGGGTCTATTTGGAATCATTCTGAAGATGGCCAGCTGACTAGCCGAGGCGGCCTCAAGGACGAGGGCGAGGATCATAAAAGGCGAGGAACAGGCGAACCCGCGCCAACCGTGTCGGCGGGTCAAGTGGATATGGCGTCGCCCTCAAACCCCATGCGCAAACACGCGCCAAAGGATAGCCGCCGTCATCACGAGGTTTAAGCCCATCACCCAGGTCAGAAAAGTCACCTCGCCCTCGATCGTTTCAAACTTTGCGGCGAAGTCGGCGAGCCCACGATCGAAAGCGTCGAATGCGGCGGTGAGCTCCTCGACGGCCTTGTTCGCCTTATCCTCCGGCGCGCCGGCGGCGGCCAAAGCTTCGCGCAGCGCCATCAATTGTATTGCCACGTTGCCTCCTCTCGCCCAGGCAACTTTTATCGTTGCGCCAGCGGGCCCGCAAGCTGCCTATCTGTGATTCGGGGTTGGAAATCGGCTCTGTCGCGATGAGGCTTTCATTGCCCACGGAAGCAAAGCGCTAGTTGTCGAGGAAGCTCCTCAGCTTCCGCGACCGGCTAGGGTGCTTGAGCTTGCGCAATGCCTTCGCCTCGATCTGACGGATGCGCTCGCGCGTCACCGAGAACTGCTGGCCAACTTCCTCGAGCGTGTGGTCGGTGTTCATGCCGATGCCGAAGCGCATACGCAGCACGCGCTCCTCGCGCGGGGTCAGCGACGCCAGAACGCGGGTGGTCGTCTCGCGCAGGTTCGACTGGATCGCCGCGTCGATCGGCAGCACCGCGTTCTTGTCCTCGATGAAGTCGCCGAGATGGCTGTCCTCCTCGTCGCCGATCGGCGTCTCGAGGCTAATCGGCTCCTTGGCGATCTTCAAGACCTTGCGCACCTTTTCGAGCGGCATCGCGAGCTTTTCGGAAAGCTCTTCGGGCGTCGGCTCGCGGCCGATCTCGTGCAGCATCTGGCGCGAAGTGCGGACGATCTTGTTGATCGTCTCGATCATGTGCACCGGGATTCGGATCGTGCGCGCCTGATCGGCGATCGAGCGGGTGATCGCCTGGCGGATCCACCAGGTGGCGTAGGTCGAGAACTTGTAGCCGCGGCGGTACTCGAACTTGTCGACCGCCTTCATCAGGCCGATGTTGCCTTCCTGGATGAGATCGAGGAACTGCAGGCCGCGGTTCGTGTATTTCTTGGCGATCGAGATGACGAGACGCAGGTTCGCCTCGACCATTTCCTTCTTGGCCTGACGGGCCTCGCGCTCGCCCTTCTGCACCATCTGGACGAGCTTGCGGAACTCCTGGATCTCAAGGCCCGTCTCGGTCGCGAGCGACTGAATCTCGGCCCGGATCTCCTTGATCGCGGTCTTGTCGGCGGCGATGAACTCCCTCCAGCCGCGCGTCCCGAGCTTGGAGACGCGCAGGAGCCACTTCGGATCGAGCTCCGAATTCTGGTAGTTCTTGAGAAAGTCTTCGCGATTGACCCGGTGCGCCTCGGCCATGCGCATGAGGCGGATGTCGAGGCCGATGAGGCGCTTGTTGATGTCGTAGAGCTGCTCGACCAGCGCGTCGATCCGGTTCTGGTTCAAGGACAGCGACTTGACGTCGGTGACGATCTCCTTTTTCAGCGCCTTGTACTTGCGCTCCTGAGCCGGCGAGAGGGACTCGCTCCGGAGCTTGTTTTCGACGTTCTGGTCCTGCAGCCGCCGCAGCTTCTTGTAGGCGTCGGCGATGCGGTCGAAAGTCTCGAGCACGCGCGGCTTGAGGTCGGCCTCCATGGCCGACAGCGAGACGGAATTCTCGAGATCGTCCTCGTCGTCGAAGCCTTCGAGCGGAGCCGCGCCCTCGCCCTCGAAACCGTCCGGGGGCGCCTGCGGGGCGGTCGCCGGGGCCATCCGGTCGCGAACCGGATTGGGCGCAGGCGGGGCGCCCGGAGCCGTGTAATCCGTCTTTGGCGGCTTCTTGCCGTCCGGGCCGGTGTAGCTCGCCTCGAGGTCGATGATGTCGCGCAGAAGGATCTTGCCCTCGTTCAATTCGTCGCGCCAGATGATGATCGCCTGAAAGGTGAGTGGGCTTTCGCACAGGCCCGCGATCATCGCCTCGCGGCCGGCCTCGATGCGCTTGGCGATGGCGATCTCGCCCTCGCGCGAAAGCAGCTCCACCGAACCCATCTCGCGCAGGTACATGCGCACCGGGTCGTCGGTGCGCTCGGCGGGTTCGGAGCTGCGGGTCACGACGGCCGTCGGGCGCGTCGTCTCGACGATTTCGCCGCCCTCCGGCTCCTCGTCGTCGTCGCCGCTCTCCTTCTCGGCCTCTTCCGCGTCCTCGTTGTCGACGACGTTGATGCCCATTTCGCTGAGCATCGCGTTCATGTCCTCGATCTGGTCGGAGGAAATCTCCTCGGACGGCAGCACGGCGTTGAGTTCGTCCTGCGTCACCCAGCCTCGCTTCTTGGCGATCTTGAGCATCCGCTTGACAGCGGCGTCGCTTAGGTCAAGCAGGGGACTGTCGGCGGTTTCGACGGCCGCCGCTTCGCCTTCGGCCTTCGCCTCGTCCTTTTTCGCCATCCTGCTCTCCAACATCATGCCCGTAAACCGCCGTCGGGCTCAATTTCGTCATTGGGCCGATGCGGAAGCGCCGCCAGACCCCACGTCCAGGCTCAACGGGCCAAACGGCCCACGTTGGGGTCGAGGCTGAGGCCGATTCCCATTGCGCTGATCCCCCTAAGCACGCATTAACCCTCGGCGCTGCTCCTTATCAGATGGCCGACGAGGTCCTGCCCGAACGTTCGCCAAAGCCATCGATCGCCGCCTCCGCGTGCGCGAGATCGGCCAAATGCGCCTTGATGTCCAACAATCGGGCGAAATTTTGCTCGTTTGGCTCGGCGGCCAGCGACCGCTCCGCGAGTTTCAGCTCCCTATTTAACGCTCCGGTCCGCCGATGCAAGGCTAGGCTTTGCCTCAGGACGTGCTTAGCGTCGGACGCTGCGGTGTCTGCGCGCAGGCACCACCAATTTGGCATTCTCGACGCCAGCAGGAGGACGCGGTCGCGTTCCTCCGCGCGCCCTGAGGCTCTCAGCGCGTCCGCCAGCGCCTCAGGCGACTGAAGCGCCTCGGGCGGCGCGGCCATCAGCGCGTCGCGGAAGGCGCCGAGCCGCTTAGCCGCGAACTCCATTTCAGCCAGCTCTTCCCAGTGCGCTTCGAGGAGCTCAGGATGACCCAGCGCAATCGCCAGGATCATGATCTCCCGCGCCGGCTCCCGCGCCTTTCGGACGAGCTTGTCCTGAGCGGGCAGCGGGGCTTCGGCGACGCCGATCTTGGGCCCGCGCGGCGGAAAGCCGCGGCGACCCTCGAAGAAGGCGGCCTTAGACCCTGGTCCCCGCCGCACGGGCGGCGCCCGCTCCTCGCCGAAAAACGCCGCGAGCCGGCGTTTCATGTCCGCATGATAGTGGCGACGCAGGGTCTCGTCGGCGATTGTGCTGACCGCCTCAGCGAGACGCCGCTCGAGCGCGGCCCGCTGCTCGGGCGTGTCGAACGTCCGATCCTCGCTCTCGCGCTGAAACAGCATATCCGCGAACGGACGCGCGCCTTTCAGCGCCTCGGCGACCGCAGCGGGCCCGCTCGCGCGGATGAGATCGTCAGGGTCCTGTCCTTCCGGCAGCAGGGCGAAACGAAGGCTCTTGCCTGCGCCGATGAGCGGAAGCGCCGTCTCGACCGCGCGGAAGGCCGCCTTGCGGCCAGCGCTGTCGCCGTCGAAACAAAGGATCGGCTCGTTGGCCATCGCCCAGAGAAGCCCGCACTGCTCGGGCGTGAGCGCTGTTCCGAGCGGCGCGACGACGTTCGCGAAACCGCCTTCGCTCATCGCGATAACGTCGATATAGCCCTCGACGACAATAATTTCGCCGCGCTCGTGCGCCGGCTGTCGCGCCCGATGATGGTTGAAAAGCAGGGAGCCTTTGTGGAATAGGGTCGTCTCGGGAGAGTTGAGATATTTCGCCTTCGCGCCCGGCTCCATCGCGCGCCCGCCGAACGCGATCACCCTTCCCGACCGGTCGTGAATTGGAAACATTACCCGGTCACGGAAACGATCATAGGGGACCGCAATGTCTTCGCCGTGGATCAGGAGCCCCGCTTCGATCATCTGATCGACGCCGACGCCAAGTCCAGCCAGCGCGTCGCGCATCGCGAAACGCTCAGGCGACGAATAGCCCAGCGAGAAGCGCTGCTGAATGGCGGGGCCGAGGCCGCGGTCGGAGAGGTAGCCGCGCGCCTTCGCGCCGATCGGCTGGTGCAGGTTGGCTTCGAACAGACGCGCCGCCATCGCCGCCACATCGATAAGGCTCGCGCGCGTCCTCTCCTGATCGACTTCGGCGATGCTCTGGCGCGGCATCGGCACGCCGGCCATCCCGGCCAGCCGTTCGACGGCGTCGGGGAAGCTCAAGCCTTCGGTCTCGATCAGGAAAGTGAAAATATCGCCATGTTTGCCGGACGAGAAATCGTGAAAAAAGCCCTTCTGGTCATTGACGAAGAACGAGGGCGTCTTCTCGGCGTTGAACGGCGACAGGCCCGCCCATTCCCGCCCTTGCCTACGAAGCTTGACCCGCTTGCCCGCGATCTCCGAGACCGGCAGCCGGGCTCTGATCTCGTCTAGAAAGGCGGGCGGAAACCTCATGGACATGAGATTGGCCGCAAGCGGCGGTTTGGCAAGCGTCCGGGCCGGTTGTCCCCGCCTTTCGCAACCAGGAGGATCAGACGGCGGTTTGGCGTGATGCTTTCTACATTTGTTTCCTAAAAGTCGAAAGGCGTGCTATGATTTCTGCATGACCCGCGAAACGTCTTCTCCGGACATGAAAGCTCGCGGACAGGCTCCCCACGGCGAAGCGGCGCCGCGCGGGCTTGAAGGACGAGGAGGGACAAGAGAAAACTTTTCCCCGGAAATCCCTTGTAACCCATTGAAAAGGCTCGTTTCGGACGAGAGAATCCAAGGAAATCCAAGCTTTTCCAACCCGTTTGGGCAAGGAAATCCAAGACAATCCAAGAAAACACAAGCAAATCCTAGGGAATCCAAATCCGGCGCCGCGCCCGCCCCCGACGCCGCCTGCGACGCTTGGCTCATCCTAATCGCCCTGAAAATAAACTGTAATTTAGATCGGGAAAGCGCAAATGGGTTGAACCTCGGTCCGGTCCATGTTGCCGGAAGGTTCGAAATGGCGCTGGCCGCATCGCCTCACGCCGGCGCGGCGCCCATGAGCTTGCGGGCGGCCGCCGCGCTCATCGGCTGCCCGAACGCCGCCCCTTGCGCAAACTGGCAGCCGATCTGAGCAAGCTCGACCGCGTCGGACTCTGTCTCCGCCGCTTCCGAAATCACGTCCATGCCGATCTCGTGCGCCATGGCGACGATCGAACGAAGGATCGGAGAGCGCGCGCCGAAGGCGTTCGGCCGCACCAGCGACGCGTCAATTCGCATCGCGTCGAAGCGGTACTGCGGCAAATGGCCAAGCGAGGTATAACCCGCGCCGAACCGGTCGAGCATGAGCGCGGCGCCGATTTCGCGCACCCGCTGCAGGAGCGCCGCGGAATATTCCGGGTTTTCCATCACCAGGTTTTCGGCGATCGCGATCTTAAGCGATCCGCGCTGCACCATGTGGCGGCTCAGCGCGGTGCGCACATCCGTCAGGAGGTCGTGACCCAGCATCTGGCGCGAGGTTGCGGCCACGGTCGCGAAGATCGGCGGAGTGACCTCGAGCGCCTTCTGCCAGGAGGCAAGCTCGCGCGCCGTCGTCTCGAGGGCGTAAGCGCCGATGTCAACAATCGCTCCGCTCGACTCGGCGGCCGAGGCGAATTCGTCCTCGTCGAGGACGCCGAGCTTCGGGTGACGCCAACGCATGACGGCCTGAAATCCGGCGACCGTGCGGTCCTCCAGCCGTACGATCGGACGGAAGAGCAACATGATCTCGCCCCGTTCCAGCGCGCGGCGCATGTCGTTCTCGAGCGTCCGCTGGTTCGAGCGTTGCGACCGCATGACGGAAGAAAACAATTCCGCCCGATCGCCGCCGGCCTTCTTTGCGTTGGCGAGAGCGAGTTGGGCGTCCGCGAGAAGGTCGCCGCCCTTAACGTGAAGCGTTGGATCGTAGACCGCCGCGCCGATGGATACGGTCATTGCGATCTCTCGCTCGCCAAAGCTGATTGGCGCGGCCAGAGTCGTGCGCATCCCGTCGATCCTCGGGCCAAGATCCGTCGACTGCCGTTCGGCGAAGATAATGACCCCGTATTGGTCTCCAGAGAGCCGTGCGAGCGTGTCTCCGGGCTTCAGATCGCGAGCAAGACGGCGAGCGACGGCCAGCAAGGCGGAGTCGCCCATCGAGAGGCCATAGGAATCGTTGACCGTCTTGAAGTTATCGATGTCGATGACGAGCAGGACCGGCGCCATCGCGCCGGGCCTCTGCGCCAGATGCAGCGCCGTCGACAGACGGTCGTAGAAAAGCTCCCGGTTCGGCAGGCCAGTAAGGTTGTCGTGAATGGCGTCATGCAGCATCCGCTCCTCGGCGGACTTGAGCTCGGTCACGTCGGCAAGCGACCCGATCACTCGCACGACCTCGCCGTCCGGCCCGACCACAGGCCGGGCCTTCAGCACGTACCAGAAATAGTGGCCATCCGAGCCGCGCAGCCGAAGATCGTGATTGATGCGCCCCGAGCGCTGATGCAGGAGCCCGTCGAGGGCCAGCGTGTAGCGGTCTCGATCGAGCGGATGAAGCACATCGAGCCAGCTCGCGGCTGGTCCCTCGAGCGCGCCGCGTTTAAGCCCGAGCTGACTTTCGATCGCTTCGCTTCCGGTGACTTCGTCGTTGAGGACGTTCCAGTCGAAGATCGCTTCGCCCGATCCCGTCATGGCGAGCGACCGGCGTTCGGCGTCGGCGCCATTATCGGCGCCGCGGCCCGAGCCGGAAAACGCGAACTGCATCACGGTAAAGCCGATCAGCATCACGATCAGCACAAGCCCCCCGACAAGGCCTGGCGCCGCGAGGTCGTTGGTCAAATAGCCCAGCGCCGCCGCTCCCGCGGCCACCACCCAGACTGCGAGTAGATACCAGGTCGGAATGAGCATCACCGCGCGATCGGACCCCCGGGCGGCCAGACTTAGAATGAGGAGGAGCCCAACCCCGGCGACAGTTGCGATCGAAATCCGCGCAACTCCGGCTGCAACAGGGGCGTTGAAGATGGAGAGCCCGACGACCGCGGCCATCAGCACCAGCCAGGCCAGCGCGAAATGCATGTAGCGCACATGCCAGCGGCGCAGATTAAGATAGGCGAACAGGAAAACGATCAGGGTCGCGGCTATGGTCGCCTCGACCCCGGCGCGCCAAACCCGCTCGGACGCGTCCTCGAGTCCGAACATTTTGCGCCAGAAACCAAAATCGATGCACACATAGGCGAACACCGCCCAGGCGAGCGCCGCCGCGGCAGGGAAAATCATCGCTCCGCGCACGACAAATACGATGGTGAGGAACAAGGCGAGAAGACCGGCAATGCCGATCAGGATGCCCTCGTAAAGCGTCAGGCTGGTTGACTTGTCCTTGAACGCGTCAGGTTCCCAGAGATAGAGCTGAGGGAGCGAAGGCGTGCGCAATTCCGCGACGTATGTGACGGTTGTCCCCGGATCGAGGGTGAGCCGGAAGACGTCAGCCCGAGGGTTGTCGTCGCGTTCGGGCGCCGGGCCTTGGCTCGCGGTGATCGTGGTGATGCGGGACGAGCCGAGATCCGGCCAGACGACCCCCGAGCCGACGAAGCGAAAGTGGGGAGCGACGATGAGGCGCGTCAGTTGCTCGTCCGAGTCGTTCGTCAGCGCGAACACGATCCACGAGGGCTGGGCGCCAGCTTCGAGCGCGCTCACTTCGATCCGCCGGACAATGCCGTCCGCGCCGGGAGCAGTCGAAACCTGGATCCGGTCCCCTTGAGCGCTGTAGCGTTCGACGGCCCTGGTCAGGTCGATGGCGTCCGAGTCGGCCGAGACGCGCACGGATTGAACCGCAAGCGCCGGCCCGCATTGCAACAATGCGAGGCCGATAAGCGCGATCAGGCGAATCAGTGTCGCCATCGTGCTGCCGCAAACAGTGCGAGCCGGTCGGCGCCTTCGCGCGGAAACGGTCGGAGCTGCGGCGCGCAAGTCTATCTTAAGCAAATCTGTGCGTCGTCAGTCGTTCGCGAGCGTCGGATTCGACCAAAGCGAAAAGAATGTGATCGCGCCAAACCCCGTCGATCTTAAGGTAACTGCGAGCGTATCCCTCGCGCTGGAAGCCGTTGCGCACGAGGAGCGCGATCGAAGGCGCGTTATCGGGAATGCAGGCGGCCTCGACCCGATGCAGCCTCAGCTTGGAGAAGGCGAATTCGACGGTCGCCGCGACGGCGCGAGTCATCCGCCCGTTTCCCGCGTGCGACGCGCCCATCCAGTAGCCGAGCGTGCCGGTCTGCGAGACGCCCCGTCTTATGCCGCCCAGGGTGATGCCGCCAAGCAGCTCGTCCGAAGTCTGGTCGAAAATCAAGAGCGCATAGGCTTCGTCGCGCGCGATGTCCTCCTCCTGCCTGCGCAAACGGCGGCGGAACGCGGCCTGAGTAAGGTCGTCCTCCGGCCAGGTCGGCTCCCAAGGCTCCAGAAATGCCCGGCTCGACGCCCGAAGCCGCGACCACGAGTGGTAATCTGCGGGAGTCGCCGGGCGCAAGTAAAGTCCTTCGCCGCGCAAGAGCGGCTCCGGATTCACGGATCGGGTCAGGCCGAACAGCGCCATCAAATCCCTCTCAGCGCCTCGGCGACCTTGGACCGGCCCGGAACTTTGCCTACGGCGCCGATCGCCGCCACCGTGGGCGGCGATCTGAGCATGGCCGCGCCGGTCCTGCGCACGTCCTCCACAGAGATCGCGTCGACCCGAGCCATCATCTCCTCAACCGAAAGAGGCCGCCCATAGATCTGCATCTGGCGTGCGACCTGTTGGACGCGCGCGCTCGGCGATTCAAGGGCTGCGACCAGCGAAACCTTCATTTGGGCTTTCGCGCGCCGGATCTCCGTCTCGTCCAGGCCGTGGGCGGCTTCCGCCAGACAATCGAGCGCCGCCGCGACCAGTTCCGCAGCGTCGCGCTCCGCAAATCCCGCATAGAACCCGAACAAACCGGTGTCGGAGTAGTCCCAGTGAAACGAGTAGATCGAATATGCGAGTCCCCGCTTCTCGCGCACTTCCTGAAAGAGGCGCGAAGACATGCCGCCCCCTGCGACCGCCGCGAAGACCTGAGCCGCGTCATGGTCGCTGGCGCCTGCCGGGCGTCCTTCGAACCCGACGACGACGTGGGTCTGTTCGAGGCGCTTGCGCAGCTTTTTCTCTCCCCCTTCGTAGGCCGCCGCGGTCCTGGGCGGAGAGGGGTCGCGCGACAGACGCTCCAGACGATCCTCGGCGAGCGCCGCAATCTCTCGGTGCTCGACCGCGCCGGCCGCCGCAACGACCATTGCTGGCGCGGCATAATGTCTTCTGAGATATCGACCGATGGCCTCACGGTCAAAGCCTCCGACGCCCTCCCGAGTTCCGAGGATAGGCCGCCCGATCGCCTGGTTCGGCCACGCGCTTGCAGTCAGCAGATCGAACACGAGGTCGTCCGACGCATCCTCGACTGCGCCGATCTCCTGCACGATCACATTCTTTTCGCGTTCGAGTTCAGCCGCCTCGAACTGGCTGTCGGTGAGTATGTCGCCGATGATGTCCAACGCGAGCGCCGCATCGCTTCCCATCATCCGGGCGAAATAGCCGGTGCGCTCGATGCCGGTCTCGGCATTGAGGTCGCCGCCGACATTCTCGATCGCCTCGGCGATGTCGCGAGCGCTCCGGCGGCGCGTGCCCTTGAACGCCATGTGTTCGAGCAGGTGAGAAAGCCCATGTTCGTCAAGGCTCTCGTTGCGCGATCCGACATCGATGAAGACGCCGATCGCGGCGGTCCGGACGTGCTGCGTCGCATCCGTGACGACGGCAAGGCCCGAGGGCAGCGTCGTGACCTGAACGCTCACGCGTGCGCTCGTACACTCTGGCGAAGGCAGTCGGCGACCGCCCCGCGATCGTTCGGCAGGACCACGATGGTTTCCTTGCGGTCCATAAGATCAGACAGGTGCGGGGGCAAGTTCGGGCGGACGCCGGTGGCGCGCTCGACCGCGTCGGGGAATTTCGCGGGATGCGCTGTGCCGAGCGCAATGACCGGCGTCGCCGGCGACCGAACGAGCGCGCGCCGCGCCGCGCCGACGCCGATGGCGCTGTGCGGATCGATAATGAGGCCGCTCTCGCGGTAGACTCGGGCCATCTCGCCCATGCAGCCAGCTTCGTCGATGCGCTCCGCGTCGAAGTCCGAGCGAATGCGCTGCAGGGCGAGCGCGGGGATCGTGAAGGTGCCGTCGCGCATGAAGTCGGCCATCAACATCCGCGTGGCATCCGCATCCTGGCTCAACGATTCGAACAAGAGGCGCTCAAAGTTCGAGGATACCTGAATGTCCATTGAAGGGGATTCTGTCGCCTTGACGCTTCTCGGCTGGTATTGGCCGCTGGAGAGCGCGCGCGTCAGTATGTCGTTCTCATTGGTGGCGACAATGAGCCGTTCGACTGAGAGACCCATGCGTTTGGCGTAGTAACCCGCCAGGATGTCGCCGAAATTCCCGGTCGGCACGGCGAACGACACGGGCCGCTCAGGCGCGCCAAGCGCGACTGCGCCGACGAAGTAATACACAATCTGGGCGAGGATGCGCGCCCAGTTGATCGAGTTGACCCCCGAAAGGCTCATCTCGTCGCGGAATGCGAGATCGCCGAACAGCTCCTTCACAATCCGCTGGCAGTCGTCGAAGGTGCCCTCGACCGCCAGCGCATGGACGTTGCGCTTGCCGACCGTCGTCATTTGTCGGCGCTGGATGTCGGACACTCGGCGGTGCGGATAGAGGATGAAAACGTCGACCTGCGACTGGCCACCGAACGCCTCGATCGCGGCGGCGCCGGTGTCGCCTGAGGTCGCGCCGAGGATTGTCGCGCTTGCGCCGCGCCGGCTCAGAATGTGGTTCATCGCCCGCCCGAGCCATTGCATGGCGAAATCCTTGAACGCCAGCGTGGGACCGTGGAAGAGCTCGAGCGCAAACAGGTTGACATCGATCTGAATCAGGGGCGCCGTGGCGGCGTGCCGGAAGCCGGCATAGGCCGCCGCCGTCATCGCATGAAGCTCGGCCTCGCCGAAATCTCCCCCGATGAAGGGCGTCATCAGCTGCGCCGCCGCATCCGCGTAACCAACCCCGCGAAGGGCCCGAATCCTCTCGGGCCGCACCGGGGGAAGCGATAGCGGCGCGTAGAGGCCGCCGTCGCGAGCAAGTCCCGCGAGAAGCGCCTCCGCAAAGCCGAGCTTCGGCGCCTGGCCGCGCGTCGAAACGTATTGCACGAAGGGGAATTCCTTTGGCCGTTTGCCGTCGTCTAGCGCAAAAAACGCGAAAGGCAAATTTTCGCGGACATGGTCTCACGAATGGGGCCAAACCAAGACGGCAAGTCCAGCCAGGTCGCCCGCTTGCCAAGGGGCACAAATTCCCTAACTTAAGCGTTAGGGGGTAGTAGCGCGGTCGCGCAGGCCAATTTGGTCGATCGGGGTACTGCGTCATGTCGGCATCGTTTGCGTCATTGTTGAGAAAACTGGTGCGGACGGGCAATCTCGAGGTCGAGACGGCCGACGGCGAAATGAACGTATTCGGCGACGGCTCGGGTCCGCGTCTTGGCGTGAGGCTCGTCGACCGGGCGGCGGAGCGGGAATTGCTGATGAACCCGACGCTCACGCTCGGCGAACTCTACATGGACGGCCGCCTGATCGTCACCCAGGGCGACGTTTACGACCTTCTCGAGCTTGGTGCGAAAAACCTCCTGGAGCTGAAGGGGCTGCCGTGGCTCAAGGCGATGGAGAAGATTCGCGTGGCGTTCCGCGGGCTCCACCAGCTGAACGGTCGGCGGCGCGCCAAATCCAATATTTCGCGCCACTATGACCTCGACGCGCGTCTGTACGACCTCTTTCTCGACTCGGACCGACAGTACTCCTGCGCCTATTTCGAACGCCCCGGGATGTCACTGGGTGACGCGCAACTCGCCAAAAAACGCCACATTGTCGCCAAGCTTCTTCCGGGCGACGGCGCCTCGGTGCTCGACATCGGCTGCGGGTTCGGCGGCATGGCGCTCTACCTCGCGGGCGTGGCGGGGGCGAATGTAACGGGTGTTACGCTGTCTGAGGAGCAGTTCGCGGTGGCTTCCGAGCGGGCGCGCGCATCCGGGTATGCCGAACGCCTCGACTTTCGCTTGCAGGACTACCGCGACGTGAGCGGAACTTTTGATCGCATCGTCTCGGTCGGCATGTTCGAGCACGTCGGCGTCCTGGGCTACGACGAGTTTTTCCAGACGGTGCGTCGGCAGCTCAAAGAGGACGGTGTGATGCTGCTCCACTCGATCGGCCGCAACTCTCCTCCCGGCGCGACCAATCCCTGGATCCGAAAGTACATCTTCCGCGGAGGCTACATTCCGAGCCTTTCGGAGGTGCTTCCCGCGATCGAGGGCGCGGGGCTGTACGTGACCGATATCGAAATTCTGCGGTTGCACTATGCCGATACGCTTCGGGCTTGGCGCGAGCGGTTCATGGCCCATTGGGACGAAGCCAAGCAGCTCTACGACGAGCGCTTCTGCCGGATGTGGAAGTTCTATCTTGCGGGCTCTGAAACGTCGTTCCGCGTCGATGGGCACATGGTCTTCCAGATCCAGCTCGCCAAGCGTCAGGACGCCGTTCCGCTGACGCGCGGCTACATCGAGGAGCGCGAGGAGGAGCTGCGGCGACGGGAGGCGGCGACGCGTCCGACGACGATGCGACAGGCGGCCGAGTAGCCGCGCACGCGGAGCCGAGGCGTCAGGCGGCGCGGGCGTAGCGAACCGCGAGGCCAGTGGCCGTGACGCGCCGCAACGCGACCCCGTCGATGTCGTATCCCTTGACGTCGTCGATTTCGAACCGGACGTCGATCAGAGCGTCGGCGCCGTATTCGGCCGCTTCGCGCTTCAAGGCCTCGATCGCCGCTTCACGCTCGGCCTCGGAGCCGGTCGCCTCGACCGCACGCCAGCGCGTCGTCGCCCTCACGCGTCCGATGGCTGTCGTCGCGCGGCCGTCCTCGAGCGCGCTGGAAAAGCTCACCTGCATGATGCCGAAGTTCCCCCTGTCGGTCTCGATCCCGACCCAATACTCCGCCCGCCTTTCCATGCGGTTAAAAGCCCGTTGCAGGGATGGGTAAAAATCCATTCAAAAGCCTCCGCGAAACAAAGTCGCCGAACGAAAAAAGCGGCGCTATGCTGCGCCGCTTTCGCAAAATCGGAGGCGTCGAGGCCTAATCGTTCGCCGCCGCCGGTTCCGGCGCCTGGGCCTTTTCCAGGTCGGCGCCGGTCTGCTGATCCACGACTCGCATCGACAGCTTCACCTTGCCGCGATCGTCGTAGCCCAAGACCTTGACCTTGACCTTGTCGCCTTCCTTTACGACGTCCGTCGTCTTGGCGACGCGCGTCTTGGCGAGTTGCGAGATATGGACGAGCCCGTCCTTCGAGCCGAAGAAATTGACGAACGCGCCGAATTCGACCGTCTTGACGACCGTTCCGTCGTAGATCTGGCCGATTTCCGGCTCCGATGCGATCGATTTGATCCAGTTGACGGCGGCCTTGATCTTGGCGCCATCGCTTGAGGCGATCTTCACAGTGCCGTCGTCCTCGATGTTGATCTTGGCGCCGGTCTTTTCGACGATCTCCCGAATCACCTTGCCGCCCGTGCCGATCACCTCGCGGATCTTGTCGGTCGGAATCTTCATCGTCTCGATGCGCGGCGCGAACTCGCCGAGCTCCGCGCGGGCGCCGGTGATCGCCTTGCTCATCTCGCCGAGAATGTG
The DNA here is from genome assembly GCA_963782255.1 of uncultured Alphaproteobacteria bacterium. Classification (GTDB taxonomy): domain Bacteria; phylum Pseudomonadota; class Alphaproteobacteria; order Rhizobiales; family Beijerinckiaceae; genus Roseiarcus. The sequence continues at coordinate 522,920 of CAWAIS010000002.1, forward strand.
CATGCGGCCCTCGCGCGCCTGGGCGAGCGCGACCCGCATAATCTCCTCGGTGATGCCGGCGATCTTGATGTCCATCTGCAGCGAAGTGACGCCCTCGCTCGTGCCGGCCACCTTGAAGTCCATGTCGCCCAGGTGGTCCTCATCGCCGAGAATGTCGGAGAGGACGGCAAAACGCTCTCCTTCGAGGATCAGGCCCATTGCGATGCCCGCGGTCGGGCGCTTCAGGGGCACACCAGCGTCCATGAGAGCGAGAGACGAGCCGCAGACCGTCGCCATAGACGAGGAGCCGTTCGACTCGGTGATCTCGGAGACGACGCGGATGGTGTAGGGGAATTCCGCGGCGGTCGGCAGCATCGGACGGATCGCGCGCCAGGCGAGCTTCCCGTGGCCGATCTCGCGCCTGCCCGGAGAGCCCATCCGGCCGGTCTCGCCGACCGAATAGGGTGGAAAATTGTAGTGGAGCAGGAAGCGCTCCTTGTAGGTGCCCTCGAGCGAGTCGACGTACTGCTCGTCTTCGCCGGTGCCGAGGGTAGCAACCACAAGGGCCTGCGTCTCGCCACGGGTAAAGAGCGCCGAGCCGTGCGTGCGCGGAAGGACGCCGACCTGCGCAAGGATCGGCCGAACGGTCGTGAGATCCCGCCCGTCAATGCGCCGCTGGTGGTCGAGGATGTTCCAGCGCACGACCTTGGCCTGGGCGTTGTGGAAGGCTTCGGCGATCTCGGAAGCCGGGTGCTCGGGTTCGGCGCCTTCTGGCGCGAGCGCGGCCATAATCTTGGCTTTCACCGCATCGACGGCGGCGTAGCGCTCCTGCTTCTGTGTGATCGAATAGGCCTCGCGCAGATCCTTTTCGCCAATTTCGAGCACCGCGTTTTCGACCGTAGAGCGATCGCTTGGCGGCAGTTCGCGCGGCTCCTTGGCGGCCTTTTCGGCGAGGCGGATGATCGCCTGGATGACCGGCTGAAAGCCTTGATGGCCGGTCATGACCGCCTTCAGCATCGTCTCCTCGGAGAGTTCCTGCGCCTCCAACTCGACCATGAGGACCGCGTCCGCGGTGCCCGCGACCACGAGGTCGAGCGTGGAATCCTTCATCTCCTCGATCGTCGGGTTGAGCTTGACCTCGCCCTTGATGACGCCGACGCGTGCCGCGCCCACCGGACCCATGAACGGGACGCCGGAAAGGGTCAGCGCCGCCGAGGAGGCGATCATCGCCAGGATGTCGGAATCCGATTCGAGATCGTAGGAGAAAACGGTCGCGATGATCTGGGTGTCGCAACGGAATTCGTCCGGAAACAGCGGTCGGATCGGCCGATCGATGAGGCGGGATACCAAGGTCTCGCGGTCCGACGGGCGTCCTTCGCGCTTGAGATAGCCGCCCGGAATGCGCCCCGCGGCGAAGGCCTTTTCCTGATAGTGGACGGTGAGCGGGAAGAAGTCCTGCCCCGGCTTTGCTTCCTTTGCCGCGACGACGGTCGCGAGCACGGTCGTTTCGCCCCAGGTGGCGAGCACTGCCCCGTCGGCCTGGCGGGCCATGCGCCCGGTTTCGAGCACGAGCTTGCGCCCGCACCACGTGAGTTCTTCGCGTTGAATGTCAAACATCTTTCTTCATCCTGCTGTTTTTAGGATGCGAAAGCCTGATGGCCCACGCCGCCCAAGAAGTCGGGCTCGTCATCGGCAAGACGGCGAGGGGCTGGGCGAAAATAAGCGCCAGCCCCCGGCGATCCTGCCATGACGCGAGGCTCCCGCATGGATTTACGAGCGCCGGCCCCATGCCGGCGCCCGTTCGTGGATAAGGGGCGCTAAAACCGGGCGCCCCGGCGCGTGACTGTCCTTACCGGCGAATGCCCAGGCGCTCGATGAGGGTCTTGTAGCGCGCTTCGTCCTGCTTCTTGACGTAATCGAGAAGCGTCCGGCGCTGCGAAACCATTTTCAGCAGGCCGCGACGGGAGTGGTTGTCCTTCACATGGGTCTTGAAGTGGCCGGTCAGATTGGCGATCCGTTCGGTGAGGATGGCGACCTGAACCTCCGGCGACCCGGTGTCGCCGACCTTCACGGCATATTGGTTGATGAGCGCGGTCTTGCGCTCGGGCGAAATCGACATCGGAGTTGTCCTTGAGCTTGCGGGCGGCGTCGAGCCGGCCTGAGTTCATGAAGACGGCCGAGCCGGGATGTCGTCCAGGTCGGTCGAGACGCAAAACCGCGCCCTCAAACGGGGCGCGGATCGGGCGCTTATACAGGTTTCAGCCCCGGGCGCCAGCCTTTTCTTGCCCGGCCCACATCGGGAGAGGCCTCCTCGGCTTGCCGGGCGGCGCCCGAGGGGCTACCAAGCCGACCTTCCTCCGCTTTGCGCTGACCCATGCCGACATCGCCCGAAGCCCTGCTGGCCTACCTCGCCGACCTCTCGATCGAAACCTCGACGGTCGAGCACGCGCCCCTTCATACGGTCGAGGACTCGCAGGCTTTGCGCGGCGATATTCCCGGCGGGCACACGAAGAATCTCTTCGTCAAGGACAAGAAGGGCCGCCTCTTCCTGCTAGTGCTGGGCGAAGAGGCTGTCGTCGATCTCAAGCGCGTGCACGAGAAGATTGGCGCGCAAGGCCGGGTTTCTTTCGGATCGGCGGAATTGCTGGAGGAGCTCTGGGGCGTTCGCCCGGGCGCCGTGACGCCTTTCGGCGCGATCAACGACAAGGCGGCCCTTGTCAACGTCGTCCTGGACGAGGCGTTGATGCGCCACGAGCTGCTCAATTTCCATCCGCTGGTCAACACGCGCACGACGGGCGTCGCCGGCGCGGACCTCGTGAAATTCCTGCGCGCGACGGGACACGAGCCCATGATCGTGGCGCTTGCGCGCGACGAGGCGCAGGTTGAATAAGCCGCGTTTCGCCTCCATTTAGGCTCTCGAAACAGGAATGCGAACGGAGGCGCGAGCGCCTCATGAACGGGCTGGAGATGAACACAATGGCCAATGGCAACGGCGCTGCCGCAACTCTGACCAAAACTGCGACGCCGCCGAAGGACGTTACGACCGCGTCTTTCCGGGCGGACGTGCTGACGGCGTCCCAACGGCAGCCGGTCCTGGTCGATTTCTGGGCGCCCTGGTGCGGGCCCTGCAAGCAGCTCGCCCCTGCGCTCGAGAAGGCGGTCGCCGATTCGAACGGCAAGGTGACGCTGGTCAAGATGAACATCGACGAGCACCCGCAGATTGCGAGCCAGCTCGGCATCCAGTCGATCCCCGCTGTCTTCGCTTTTGACAAGGGCCAGCCTGTCGACGGCTTCGCCGGCGCCCTGCCGGAGAGCCAGATTCGCGGCTTCATCGAGCGGTTGATCGGGCCGCTCGAGGGCGGCGCGGCCGCGCTTCTCGCGGAGGCGGAAGAGGCGGCGGCCAAAGGCGACGCGGCCGGCGCCGCCGATATTTACGCAGAGATTCTGGCCGAAGACCCAGCGGAGACGAAGGCGATCGGCGGTCTCGCCAAGCTTCAGATCGCCACTGGACAGCTGGCTCAGGCCCGAGCGCTGCTCGAGACCGCTCCCGCGCCGGCTCCTGGCAAGGAGGATCTAGCGGTTGCGGCGGCCTGGGCGGCTCTGCGGCTGGCGGAGCAGGCGTCCAATGTCGGCGAGTTCGCGCCGCTCGAGCAGGCGGTCGCGGCCAACCCTGACGATCACAAGGCGCGATTCGACCTCGCGGTGGCGTTGTCGGCCAAGGGCGATCGCGAAGGCGCGGCGGACCAACTGCTCGAGATCATCAGGCGTGACCGCAAGTGGAACGACGAGGCGGCGCGCAAACAGTTGTTGCAGCTGTTTGAGGCCTGGGGTCTGATGGACCAGGCGACGATTGCAGCGCGCCGCAAGCTGTCGGCGATTTGGTTCTGACCCGGAACCGTATGGTCGGAGGGAGGTTCGGCGCCTCCAGAGGGCCCGAAGAAAGACTGACAAAATGGGCATGAAGCTCAACCGCACCTACGCCGCGCCGGCGGACATGCCGGCGACCATCCCGCTCTTTCCGCTCGAGGGCGCGCTTCTCTTGCCGCGCCGGCCGATGCAGTTGACAGTGTTCGAGCCCCGCTATCTCGCGATGCTGGACGACGCGCTGAGCGGCGAGCGACTGATCGGCATCATACAGCCGATGGGCGCGGAACAGTCGCCTGCCGTCTCGCCGGAGCTTTGCCAGCTCGGCTGCGCGGGGCGCATCGTTCAATACGCCGAGATTGGCGACGGACGCTGCTTTCTGACGCTCATGGGCGTCGCGCGGTTTCGGCTTCTCTCGGAGATGGATTACGCGACCCCCTACCGGGTCGCTGGCGCCGACTACACGCCCTTTTCAGAGGATTTCGAGGAAGGCGCCGGCGAAGCAGCGGTCGACCGCGAAAGCCTGCTCGCGACCTTGCGGCGTTATGCCGAAGTCAACGAGATCAAGATCGTCTGGAGCGACATCAAGAAGGCCTCCAACGAGGCGCTGGTGAACGGCCTGTCGATGATGAGCCCGTGCGGACCGAGGGAAAAGCAGGCGCTTCTCGAGGCGCCCGACTTAAAATCGCGCGCGGAAATGCTGGTCGCGATCACCACGATCGACATGGCGCGCGGCGACGACGCCGCAACGCAGCTTCACTAGGCCGTGGTGATCATTTAACTATTTGAGCCAGATGGCGGCGAGTTTGACGAAGGCCATGAGGTTGGCGAGCAGCTTGTCGTATCGGGTCGCGACGCGGCGGAACTGTTTGAGCTTGTTGAAGAAGACTCGATGATGTCGCGCTCCTTGTAGAGGTCGGCGTCGTAGGGACGTTTGACAGTCCGGTTGCGCTTTGGCGGGATGACGACCTGCGATCCGGTCGCAGAGATGATCGGCGTCGTAGCCCTTGTCGGCGATCGTGATATCTGGACGTTGAACCTGAGAACCCAATTCCGGACGATTGAAGCGTCCGTGTCGATCCATCGTAGATCGCCGCCAGCGCCAGAAGTCGTCGCGCCTGACCGCTATCCTTCGACTTCTTCGCCTCGCGCCGCGCAACGGCGGCATCAAAATCTTCTCGGAAGCAGGATCGGCATGGCGAACTCCATCGTTCGCAACCCCAAGTCAATTCTGATCCGGGAATCCCCCCTCCGAGTCAGCATCAGCGCGAATTGGCATAATATAAGCTCCGAACACGCGCCTGAAAATCGTGTCGACATGTTTAAAGTGATATCCGAGGTCGAACAGGGACTCGAGTTCCGCTTGGTTCAAGACCTTCGCGACATCCTTGTCCGCCTTCAAGAGCGTCAGGAAATCGCCCTCGCCGCGCCAGACCGACATGGCGTTACGCTGGACGAGCGCGTAGGCGTCCTCGCGCGACAAGCCTTTCTGCGTCAGCGCCAGCAGTACTCGCTGCGAGTGGATGAGCCCGCCGAGCCTGTCGAGGTTCTTGCGCATGTTTTCCGGATAGACGACGAGCTTGTCGATCACGCTGGCCAGACGCGCCAGCGCGAAGTCGAGGGTGATGGTGGCGTCGGGACCGATCATCCGCTCGACCGAGGAATGGGAAATGTCGCGCTCGTGCCAGAGTGCGACGTCCTCGAGCGCCGGCGTTACCGCGGAGCGCACCATGCGGGCAAGCCCGGTCAGATTCTCGGTCAGCACCGGATTGCGCTTGTGCGGCATGGCTGACGAGCCCTTCTGACCTTCCGAGAAGAATTCCTCCGCCTCCAAAACCTCGGTGCGCTGCAGATGGCGGACCTCGGTCGCGAGCCGCTCGACCGATGAGGCGACCACGCCGAGCGTCGCGAAAAAGGCGGCGTGGCGGTCGCGCGGGATGATTTGGGTCGAGACCGGCTCGGGCTTCAGGCTGAGCTTTTTCGCGACATATTCCTCGACACGCGGATCGACGTTGGCGAAAGTGCCGACCGCGCCGGAGATCACGCACGTCGAGATTTCCTCGCGGGCGGCTGCGAGCCGCGCGCGGGCCCGGGAAAACTCGGCGTAAGCTAGCGCGAGCTTGACGCCGAACGTGGTCGGCTCGGCATGAATGCCGTGCGAGCGCCCGATCGTTGGCGTCAGCTTGTGCTCGTAGGCGCGACGCTTCAACGCGGCGAGGAGCGCATCGATGTCAGCGATGAGGATGTCGCTCGCCCGTTGCAGTTGCACCGCGAGGCAGGTGTCGAGCACGTCCGAGCTCGTCATGCCCTGATGGACGAAGCGCGAATCGGGGCCGACGAACTCGGCGAGATGCGTCAGGAACGCGATCACGTCGTGCTTGGTCACATGCTCGATCTCGTCGATGCGCTCGACGTTGAACTTCGCCTTACTCCCCTTCTCCCGGATCGCCTTCGCGGCCTCCTTCGGGATGACGCCTATCTCGGCCATAGCCTCCGAGGCGTAGGCCTCGATCTCGAACCAGATGCGAAAGCGTGTCTCGGGCGACCAGACAGCGGTCATTTCGGGGCGGGAATAGCGAGGGATCATGGGACTCGGCTCTTGCTGCGGCGTGGCGTGGGGACTTCAGAGAGGAAGCCTGTTTCGGGAGGGCCAGCGCAACCGCTTTGGCCCTTCGGATCAATCTAATCAACCCCACCTGCGCGCCGGGACTCCGAGCACTATTCTCGGACCTCGGCCAGGGCGGAGTCCCAAATCGTTAAGGGCTGATTAACCAAGTTCGATTCGAAAGGAGTGGGAGGATCAAGCCATGACGCTTGGGTTTGTCGGTCACATGCGGGTTGTTCCAGACCACCGGATTCCGAGGATGGCGACCTTTCCCATGGACGAGGTTCTCCTGGCGACGCTCGTTGGCGTCGTGGAGCTGACGACTGGGAAGGCGTGGAGGAGATCGCGACCGAGTCGCGAAAGCCCCCGCCACTCGCGACATGACCGCGATCGAATTGCGAGCGGAGGAGGCTCGCCTGTTGCGGGCTCGGGGCGAGCTTGTACTCCTTCAAGCGCCGATAGAACCACCGGATCATCCGCCTGGCAACTCGACGGCGTTGCTTTGCTTGTCGTTGGCGGGAACAAGCTTATGGACGAGGCGCTCGGCGTGGACCCAACAGAGCGCGTGATCGCCGACGCGGAACTGGCCAGCGTCGTCGGAGACGATGCCTGGCCGAGCAGGCCCTCGGCCACGATCGCCCCCATGAAGGCCGCTTCGCTGGTCGCCGCACCGGATCGGGCGTCACTGCGAGATCGGCGAGTCGAGCGCGCGCAGGTGCTCCATCCATTGCTCGTGCGCGCCGAACGCCAGCAAAGCGTGGCCGGCGAGCCTGTCGATGACGTCTTGCGGCAGATTAGCGCTGCGCATGTAGGCGATCGCCGGCGCGTGGATCACATAACGGGCCACGCCGCCGAGCAGACGACCCAGGAAAGCCAAGCGCGATTTTCCGGCCCGGTGCGGAATGCGGCGAACCGATCGGAGCCGATGTGAATGGTGAAACAGCTCTTGCCGGCATGGCGCGCCCCGGTGTCGTCGACGGTGAGGAAGGGCCGCCAATAGTCGCTTCCACCACCGGCCAGGTCCGCAACACCATCCCAATAGCCGCCTCGAAATAAGCCTATCACCGCGCCGATGCCGCGATCCAGCGGGTCGTCGACCTTCTCGCGGGGCCTACATCAGCGCGATTGTGTGACTCGTCTTGTCGAGAATCGCTCGGATAAGAATCTAACGCGTCCCAGCAATTTTAGGACCCACAGCGAAACCCCGAACGATTTTATAGTACCTGTTCATATTGCGGAGAAGCGGCCTCTCGAACGTTACATAAACGAACCTACCAACAATTGTGGCGATAACTAGGCTCAAGAATACAAGTGCGACTGATGGCTGGCCTATGATCAACTTCCAGACGCGCATTGTCATCGTGAGTACAAGACCATGCGATAAGTAGGTCGAATATGACGCGTCCCCAAAAGCCTGAAGGACTTTGGCGCGCCTGGCCACCCAGTTAGGTTCAGACAGTTCGAACCAGCGCCAGAGTGTCGCTATGGTCATGCCCAGCGCAAACCAGAGGACAATCGGCGAAGCAAGATAGGCCAAACTGGCGTTTGGAATGCGGGAGCGAAGGAGTACGAAAACAACGAGAAACCCGATGATGGTTGTAAGGGCAACACGCCGTGGAAAAAATAACCCAACCGCAAATAGCAGATAGAACATTGCCTCGAAATTCAGGGTCCATCCTTGAGGAAGGATCGGTGCCCATGATTGGTCGTCTCCTGGATAGGGCACAAACGCCAGCGAATAGCCTAGTTCTTTCCATCCGTCGCTCGCGCCGTGTGTAGCGGAGGCGCGATGATAAGCTAAAGCGAGGATTGTGGCGGCCCAGTAAAGAGGAACGATACGTAAAATACGACGTTCGAGGAAGCTGGCGGCTGCTTTCGAACTTCCGAAATTCGTCCATGAAATATGGACCATGATGAAGCCGGAGATCATAAAGAAGACATACACACCAGAGCTCCCGAGCGCCCAGGCCGTTCGGGTAATCCAGTTTTCTGACGCATTTCCGGTCAGTTCAAGGAGAGCATGGTCCGTAACAACCATCCAAGCCGCGATCGCCCGAAGTGCTTGTAAGGAGAAAAAAGTGCTACTCGATTTCAGTACGAGGCTCAAGTATCTCTCCAGGGTCGGTCCGTTTTGCGCAAGCCTTGAGAAAGTCGCTGACCGATTGGCTCGCGTTTCAAAACCCGCATGGTTTTGTGAGTAAGACTGAAGGGCAACAAATTTTCCTCGACGTGAATCGCTGGCGACGATCAGCTACTGACTATGAGTTTGGAGCTTGAGGGCCGCTTGCTTCCTCCTTAGCCGGTGGCGAATTTGGCCAAGCGGGCGTTCCACGAAAATTAATAACAAATACGATACCGCTCCGGTCACAAACAACCCACTGACGACTGCCTCGATGCGATACGGCGAACCGAAAATCAACTCAGCGGGTGTCCGGGATATCAGGTGAAACAGGTATATCGAATAACTCAACCGTCCGATAAGCACCATTGTAGGGCTAGCCAGCACTCTACGGACGGGATTGTCCGGCGGATCTACCAGGACAGCGCAGAAGAGCGGCATTAACGCTAGTCCTTGAAGTGAATAGCGAATGGTCTCCCTGAAGCCTTCGTCTCGAATAAGAAATGTTAATATAATTATGGATAGCCCGAGTGCTTGGCTCACTCTCATCCGAAGGATTTTGACTACCGCGAACTTCCACGGGGTCTCGAATAAGACACGCAACAGCGCTCCATAAAGTATCGAATCGATGCGAGCGTCAGTCGCCATACCCGTGTAGTCAGTCGAGACAGATAATACCCAATGAGCGACCGCTCTCCACGCTAACGTCGCGATGCATATCATTACGATACCAAATAAAAGCTTACGCGGATTGTTAATATTAATCTTGATAACTAGAGGCCACAACAAATAGAAGTGCTCCTCCACCGCCAGTGACCAGCAAATACCGAATGGAATAATTCTGTTTGCATCCAACCGCCACGCCAAATCGTAATAGTTGGTATAATACAGCAGCGCTGCCACTGTCGTACCAGTTGGGACGGGCGTGCCATCTACTGCAACGCGGCTTACGCGATAAAATATAGTGCCGACCAGGACCAAAATCACCAAGGGCGGAGTCAACCTGATCCATCTTCTCATGTAGAATCTAAATATGTCTATATTATCGGTAAAGTGATATTCGGAGAAAAACAAAGTCGTTATCAAGTATCCGCTTAAGAAAAAGAATAATGTCACACCAAATCCACCAGGGACTGCGGGCGCCAGTCTATAATGCGCGCACACCACGAGGCCTATTGCAATTGCTCGTATCCCATCTAATTCACGTACATATTTGTCGCTCGCGGAAGGTATATAGATAGTTCTATCGCTAGACGTCGCGCCCGCTAATAAGTTCATCTGCACAGCTCATCGTTTAAACGGCCAAGCAATAGTAACTTCGACGACATCAAGGCCGGATCGCCCACTGAGACGTCACGAATCCACTAAGCCTTGCGGTGCCGCAGTCGCGGCTACCCGACGTCAGACTGGATGGCGGCCTCGATACACTTCACCATGATCGACGCGCCAGGTTCCTTGAAGACCGTGTAATGATCGCCCGGAACAAGGATCAGATCGACGCCGTCTGCCGCCATTCCTCCCCAACCCAGCTTGGGATCGAGGAATCGACCGGCCGGCTCACATGTACTGCGGAATACGGTCAATCGCCCGCTGATTGGTTTGGGCTCGTAAGCTTTCAGCATTGCGGTTGTATGATTAAGCAGCCAATGGTCATAAGCTTGCGCCGCCGCATAGGCAGGTTCGGCGCCCACCGTGGTGGCGATCTGACCCCGGCGGTAGAAACGGTGCACGGTGGCGCGATCGGCGACGAAGTTCCTGAAAGTTTTTTGACCAGACCGCACCTTGGCCCATTCTGTCAGGATCAACCGCCACCGATATGTGTAATCCGCCAGTTTCGATCGAAGCCAGCCGAGGCGTTTGAGATAGCCGGGAATCCATGTGTCGATCAGGAAGACGCGCGAGACAACCTCTCCGGCCTCCTGTAGCTGACGGGCCGCCTCGAATGCCAGTGTGCCGCCATTGCACCATCCCATCAAGACGTAAGGGCCTCTGGGCTGAATTCCCCGGATCAACCGGACGTATTGACCGGCGGTCTCTTCGATCGTGGTGGGCAAGTTGTCTCTTCGGGTCGATGGATCGAAGAGTTGCAGCGCCGTGATCGACACATCTTCGTTAAGGCGATGTGACAGCGTCAGGAAGACACCAGTGTTGTTGATGGCGAAAATGCTGCGCTCTGCATGGGGCGGTCCCATCCGTACAACCTGGCGGAAGTCGAAGTCCCGCCGACAGGGGGAGCGAAGCAGGTTCGCGAACGCAATGAAGCCGGGTGACTCGAACAGCGCCGACATGTCGATCCGATGCCCGAACACCGCCTCGACTCGGGCGAGCAGACGCGCAGCGAGCAGGGAGTGACCGCCCAGTTCGAAGAAATCCGCAGACCCGTCGACTGACTCGACCCCCAGGATTTCGCACCAGATTTGCGCAAGACGGGTCTCAAGTTCGTCCAAGGGCTGCAACCGAGTGCGTTCGGCCTGTTCTTCGGGACCTGGCAGGGGCAACGCCTTCCGGTCGATCTTGCCGTTCGGCAGCAATGGGATGGCGCCAAGAACTATGATCTCCCGAGGCCGCATGTAGCCAGGCAGCATCGCCGCAGCGTCCGCTCGTAGCGCCTCGACAATCTGTTCGCGACGGGTGGCTGCGTCACCATGCAGCTCGACATAGGCAAAAATGGCGGTTTCGCCCGAGGCGCTTTCGCGGGTGATGGCGATCGCGTGGCGGACGGCGCGGTGCCGCAACAAAACAGCCTCGATCTCACCGAGTTCGATCCGGAAACCGCGCAGCTTGATTTGCTGGTCGGTCCGGCCGAGATATTGAAATTCGCCGTCCTGGCGCATCCGGACCAGATCGCCGGTCCGGTACAGTTTCGCGCCTGGCGAATCGCGGAACCAATCGGCCGGAAAGCGCTCGCGCGTCAGTCCCGCCATGCCCCAATAGCCAAGGGCAACGCCGTCGCCGCCAATTATCAATTCGCCGACCCCACCCTGCGGAACGAGTGCACCATTGCGGTCAACGACATAGAACTGGGTGTTGGCGATCGGCGGACCAATCAGGATCGGGCCGTCCCCGTGTGTGATCCGCCTGGCTGACGACCAGATGGTCGTCTCCGTTGGCCCGTACATGTTCCACAGCTCGGGGCTACGATCCAACAGACGGTCCGCCAAATGGCGGGACAGGGCCTCGCCGCCGCAGAGCATCCGCAGTTGCGGATCGCCGCGCCAGCCGGCTTCGATCAACAACTCCCACGTCGCCGGCGTCGCTTGCAGAGCGCGTGCCCCTGCCCGCCTCAGCAAGGACAACAGCAAGTGGCCGTCCCTCGTTTCCTCCTCGCCGGCGATCACCACCTTAGCGCCGAGCGTGAGGGGAAGGAAAAGTTCCAACGCGGCGATATCGAAGCAGATCGTGGTGACCGCGACGATGGTGTCCTGCGCAGTGAAGCCGGGCGTCTCGCGCATGGCAAACAGGAAGTTGGTCAGCGCGCCGTGCGGAATCTGCACCCCCTTTGGTTTGCCCGTCGAGCCGGAGGTGAAAATGACGTAGGCGGTGTCTTCCGGACGGATCGAAGGCAGCGCTGGTTTGTTGGCCGTCGGCGCCGGCTTGGACGTGCGGCCGACGGCAACGATCGGCACAGACTGCAGGGGCAGCGGCACGATCTCCGATTGGGCGACGATTGCAACGAGCCCAGATTGTTCGATGATTTGGCTTAGCCGTCCGGGTGGATAAGTCGGGTCGAGCGGAACGTAGGCGCTCCCGGCCTTTAGGATCGCCAGCGGGGCAATGACCAGGTCAGCAGATCTGTTGACGAACACCCCGACCCGCGCTTTCGGTCCAAAGCCGAGGCTTAGCAGTCGCCGGGCGAGCTCGTCGGAGCGTTGCTCCACATCTCGATAGGTGAGCGACCGCGCGCCCGCAACGACCGCCGTTGCGCCGGGGGTCTCCGCCGCCTGACGCGCGAAGAGATGCGGCAACGTGAAGTCGCGGGGATACGCAGCCGCTGTGTCGTTGCACTCGACCACCAGATGGCGACGTTCGCTCACATCAAGGATCGGAATGGCCCCGATCGGCAGCGCCAGGTCGACCGAGACGGCCGACAGGACATTGACGAAATGCCGCAGCAGCCGTTCGATCGAAGTCCGCAGGTAAAGGCCGGTGTTGTATTCGCAGGACAGGCGCCAGCCATCCGGCCGCTCGACCATGAAGAAGTTCAGGTCATGCATGGCGCCGGCTGACCAAGACGGCAAGTCCACGAGCCTGAACGTCCCGTAATCGGTGTTTTCGATGAACGATCTTTGATAGATGAAATTGACGGAGAAGACAGCGTTGTGGCCCGGGTAGCGCTTCAGCGTCAGAACCTCGATGACCTTCTCGAGTGGCATCGCTTCATGTTCGAGCGCTTGCACGATGACGTCGCGCGCCCGATCCAGCAAAACGTCGAAGCTCGGCTCCCCCGTCAGATCGGCTCGCAGCACAAGGGTATTGATGAACAGGCCAACGAGTTTTTCAGTCTCGATCTGATCGCGCCCGGCGACTTGCGTGCCAACCGCAATGTCCGTGGCACCGGTATAGCGATGAAGCAGCGTTACCAGAGCAGCGTACGCCAGCATGAACAGCGTGCAGCCCCTCTGGTGGGCGATCTTGATGAGCCTGTCCGTCAGGTCCCGGTCCAGCAGTTGCGATTGGATCGCTCCCGCACATCCTTGCGCTGATTTGCGGGGGAAATCGGTCGGCAACTCGAAAAACTCAAGGCCGCTGAGGGCGCGTGACCAATAGGCGACCTCCGGGGCAAGTCCATCGCCGGCGACCACCTCTCGCTGCCAAGCCGCATAGTCGCCGTAGGTAATCGGGAGATTTGGGAGATCAGGGCAACGCCCCGCCTGCAAGGCTGCGCAGATCACCCCCATTTCCCGCGCGAGCAGACCGATCGACCAGCCGTCGCACACGGAGTGATGCGCGGTGACGACGACAACGGCGATATCAGACCGCACCCGGACATGCGTGACTCGGATCAGCGGCGCAATTGCCAGGTTGAATGGGGTCGTCGCCTCGAGGCGTGCGATACGATCGCACTCTGCGAAAGCCATAGCTTCCTGCCGGACCGTCAGATCGATGGACGGGACGCGCAACGAAAGCTCGGGCTGCACGACCTGAAGCGGCTCCCCGTCGATCTCGATGAACGAGGTCCTCAGCGTTTCGTGCCGCTCGATGATCTGAGCGAACGCCTTTTCGATCAGTTGCGCCGGCAAGTTACCCTCGATGCGCCACCGCACCGCGACGTTCAGCGCGGAATTGCCGGGTTCGAGCTTGTCCAGCACCCAGAAGCGCTGTTGCGCCAGGGAGGCAGGATATTGAACGGCACGCCGAGCTTTGACCGCGGTCGGCCCGTCCGATCCCGTTGCGCCAATCGCCGCCATCGGGTCGTCTATGATCGTTTGGGCGTTACTCAAGTTGCTGCGCGCCCTTTCGCACCGAGTGGAAACAGGCGACGCAACTGGTTGGCGCGCGAATCAGTAGCGGCGGAGGGCGTGCCGCCCTCTGTCTCCAACGACGTTGCCAGCGCGGCTACCGTTCGATGGTCGAGCAATTGCCGCGCACTGAGAAGGATCCCCTGGCGATTTGCGCGCGCAGCGATCTGGAACAGATGGATCGAGTCGGCGCCGAGGGAGAACAGGTCGCTGTCACGGCTGACCCGGTCCACCTTGAGAACCTCCGCCCAGATCGAGGCGAGCGACGCTTCGAGCGGTGTCGCCGGCGCTGCGAAGATCTGCTCGTCCGAGGCGTTGATATCGGGCGCAGGCAGCGCGGCGCGATCGAGCTTCCCGTTCGGACCGATCGGCAAGGAGTCGAGCCGCACCCAGACCAATGGGATCATGTAATCCGGCAGATCCTCGGCAAGCCTGGTGCGCACCGTCTCATCCGAGAATGCCTTCGCCGGAGCCCCGGCAAGATAGCCGACCAATATCGGCTTGGCTGCCGTGTCCTCGCGCAGGGCAACTGCGGCCGGTCCTACACGGCGTGACAGCACCGCCTCGATTTCCTCGAGTTCGATGCGGAAGCCACGCAATTTGATCTGCGTATCCGCGCGCCCGAGGAGCTGGATTTCGCCGCTCGGCAACCGCCGGGCAACATCGCCGGTGCGGTACAACCGGGGGCTTAGCTTGAACGGGTCGGGGATGAATTTCTCGGCGGTCAACGCGTCCTGCCGGAAATATCCTTTGGCGACGCCGTCACCGCCGATATGCAGCTGACCAGACGCGCCGAACGGCACAGGCTGGTCGTATCGATCGAGAACGTGCAGCTGCGTGTTCGCGACCGGCCGGCCGATCGTGATCGGATCGTCTCCGGACCGAACTTCGCCGCAGGAAGACCAGACCGTGGTTTCCGTTGGCCCATACATGTTCCACAAGGCGCCGCCTCCTTCGAGGAGGCGGTCAGCCAGGTCGCGCGAGAGCGCCTCACCGCCGCACATCATCTTGAATCCCGGCCGCGACCGGAAGCCTGCCTCAAGCAGCAGCCGCCAGGAAGCTGGTGTGGCTTGCAGGATTGTCGCGGCGTAGCGAGCAACAGCGGCGAGCAGGCGGTTTCCGTCGAGAACGTCCTCGCGCCGGGCAATCGCAACCGTCCCACCAACCAGCAACGGCGCGAAAAGCTCCAGCGCGGCGATGTCGAAGGCGATCGTTGTGACCGCCAGGAGTGTATCGGTCCGTCCAATACCGGGCCGATCCGCAACACTGCACAGCAGGTTGGCCAAGGAGCGATGGGTGACTTCCACCCCTTTCGGTGCGCCGGTCGATCCCGAGGTGTAGATCAAGTAGGCGGATGCCTCGGCATTCGTGGCTGTGGCGGGCGCCGCCGCCGGTCTGGCCTCGATCGCCTCCCGCTCGCGCTCCAGGTCAACAATGGCGACTTCTGGGGGAAGCGTCAGCTCTGCGGAGCGGCCGCCTGAGACAACGCCGGAAACGTCGGCGTTGGACAGGATGTAGCGCAGCCGCGCCGGCGGATGGGCAGGATCGAGCGGAACGTAGGCGAAGCCCGCCTTCCAGATTGCCAGCAATGCGATGACCATGTCCGGCGAGCGCTCGACCAGCACGCCGATCCGGCCGCCCTCCGATCTGATCCGAGCACGCAGGTGATGCGCCAGGCGGTTGGCCCGCTCATCGAGGTCCCGGTAGCGAAGCGTCGCGCCGTCGAACGCCAGCGCCATTGCGTCCGGGGTGGCGCGCGCTTGCTGCTCTATCAGCGCGTGGACGCATTGCTCGCGCGGATAGTCGGCGCTGGTGGCGTTGAAACCCTCGATGATCTGCTGTAGCTGTGCGCGAGGAATGTAGGGTATGCGGGTGACGCGCTCGTTGGGCTCCGAGACTATTGCCTCAAGCAACGCCTCATAGCACACGAGCCACTGGTCGATCGTCGCTTTGTCGAACAAGTCGGTATTGTAGTCACAGTCGATGCGCAAGCCGTCCGAGGACTCGATCACGTTCCAGAAAATATCGTAATTCACGAAGGCCTTGGCGTTCGGCTCGACGTCGATCGCCAGTCCGCCGGCTTCGCTTCGATTCGCCAGCCGCTCCAGGTTGAACTGAAGCTCCGTCAGCGGAAGCCGGTTGACCTCGCGCGACAGCGCGAGCTTCCGCACGATCGTGCCCAAGGTGTAGTCCTGATGCTCATAGGCATCGAGCACTTGCCGGCTGACGGAGCGCAGATGGTCCGAGAACGACGTCTCTCGGTCCCACCGGCCGCGGATGGGCAGGAAATTCACGCAGTGGCCGACCAGCGCTTTATCCTCGATCAGGGACTGCCCCGCGGTCGGGACCGCGACCACGAGTTCCTCGACCCCCGCGAGTTGGCCCATCAGCGCCTCAAATGCGGCTAACAACGTAACGAACAGCGAGCAGCCCTGCCTAGCGCCGGCCGCCTTTACCGCACGATAGAGTTCTGCGTCGATGCGGCGGCCCGTTGTCGCTCCGCCATAAGATTTCATCGCCGGGCGCGGCCGGTCCGTCGGCAAGTCGATCGGTCTAGTTGGGTTTGCAAATTGCGCCGCCCAGTAAGTCGCAACTGCCGCCTGTTCGTCGGTGGCGCAGACTGACCGCGCCCGTGCGTACTCGCTGAACGGCAGGACCGGCCCGAGATCGGGCTGCCGCTGTTCGCGCAGACACCCATACAGCTCCCCCAGTTCGGTGACGATGACGTTAACCGACCAGCCGTCGCAAATGATGTGGTGGGCAGTCAACACCAGCGCATGGACCGTCTCGGACAGCTTGAACAGCCGCGCCCGGATCGGGGGCCCTTCGACCAGGTCGAATGGCGTTGACGCGTCCGCCTGCAGATACGCGGTCAGGATGCCGTCCCGCGAGCCGCCCCCCTCGGTGATATCCGTGATGGGACACGGGAACGACGTTTCGGGTGAGATCACCATTGTCTCACCTGTCGCGCTGAAACGCGCCCGCAGCGCGTCGTGCCGCGCCATGATCGTTTCCATGGCAATGCGCAGGGCGGCGAGGTCGAGCGGGCCGTTCAGCCGGAGCGTGACGGACTCGTTGAACGCGCAGGACGCCTCATCCCCGTTCTGCGCGGACAGCCAGATTTCGGTCTGGCTCTCGGTCAGCGGCACGGCTGGACTGGCACGATCTACCGCGGGCGCAACCGTTTCAACGCCGCCGATAATCCCGGCCTGAGCCATCTCGTCGAGGCTGTCGTCGAAAGCGGCGGCAATCCGCGCAATGTCTTCGGCGGTGTGCGCCGCGTTTAGGAACAGGGGGAACCCGTCCTGAACATAAATGCCGCGGTCGCGCAGGTGATAGAACAGCAGGCCGGCAAGCGGCCCATCCGCATGCAGGCTGAAATAGAGAAAGCTCGAATAACGCTCCGTTTTCGCTTTGAGTCCGTGCCGGGCGAAAATCCCGTTCAGCGTTTCCGCCAGATCGGCGGCGTGCTCGGCGATCCGCGTCTGCAGCGCTGGCCCGTGCGCCTTCAGATGCAACAGCACCGCGCGCACGCTCGCCAGCACGAGGGGATGGCGAACGAAGGTGCCGGCAAAGAACGTGACAGCGACCTCGGGGACCAACTCGTCGCCATAGCTCCAGGCGCCGCCGTCGAGGGCGTCCATGAATTTCGCCTTGCCAGCGAGGATGCCGATCGGCAACCCGCCGCCGATCACCTTGCCGTAGGTCGCCAGATCGGCCCGGATTCCCGTCACGGCTTGCATCCCGCCGGGATCCGTGCGGAACCCGGTGACGATCTCGTCCATGACAAAGGCGACGCCCGCCTCCTCTGTGATCTGGCGAAGCGTGCGCAGAAACTCGAACGGCTGCAGATCAGGATGGCGGCTCTGCACGGGCTCGACGATGACCGCAGCCAGATCGTTGGCGTTCTGCCGGATCCAGTCCAGCGACTCCGGCGTCGCGTAGTCGAGCACGACCATGTTCTCAACGGCGGACGGCAGAATCCCAACTGCAATCGGCGTTGACCGCGGAGCGCCGCCCGGCCGCTTGGCGCTGCGCACCAGAACCTCGTCGAACTGGCCATGATAGGCGCCGTTGAACATCACCACCTTGTTGCGGCCGGTGACGGCCCGCGCGACGCGCAAGGCGGCCATCACTGCTTCGGAGCCGGTGTTGCAGAACGTCATCCGCTCATTGCCGGTCATCTCGGTGAACAGCGTGGCGACTTCGCCCGACAGCTCCGCCTGCGGCCCGGTCGCGAAGCCTTTTTCCAACTGCTCCTTGATCGCCTCCATGACGAAATCGGGCGAGTGTCCGAACGCCGTCGGCCCGTAGCCGTTGACGAGGTCGATATACTCGTTGCCATCAATGTCCCAGATGCGCGAGCCGCTCGAACGGGCGCAAATCAGCGGGTAGACGAGCTCCTTCCATTCCAGCCGGAAACCCGCGGCCGCGCGTGGATCCGCTAGCACCGGCCGTGCCTCCGCCGTGCGCCGCTTTGATCCCCCGGTCTTTGCCGTTACACGCGCGGTCAATGCGTCGATGTGTTGCCTCTGCGCTGGTGAGAGGCCGCTATCGCCACCGCCCGCGCCGCCGCGATAGGCCTGGAACCGCGAAGGCCGCTGTTCCGCCTCTGATGCGGCAGCGGGCGCCGCCGCGGGCGCCGCCACTGATTGCACTGCGGGAGCAACGGCAACCGCTGTAGCCCCCGTCCCAGCGGCCGCAATGGCGCTGTCTGGCAGCCCAAGCCGCCTTAGCGTGTCCAACTGCCCCTGGATCAGGCTCGACATCGCGTCGACTTGAGCGCGCAAGATCCCGGCGATGCCGACATCCGCTCCCTCTAGCCGCGCCGGCGCCGGTGCGAGGAAGGCCGTCGCTGGCGTGGTTCCGGTGACGGGCGTCGTCGCTGCAGGCACGGCCGTGGGGACTTGACGCCGCACCGCCGCCGGCGCCTCAGCGCGAATGAAGCGCTCGAGCGCCGGGATCGTCGCCAGATCGCCGAGCAACTGACGGAAAGCGATCTTGGCGCCGAGGCGGCGCTGAATCTGCTGGGCGACCTGGCTGAGCAGGAGAGAGTCGAAACCGAGCTCAAGGAAGGTAGCCGTCGCAGCGGGATCGACAGTTTCGCCAGAGACGTTCTGGAGAATATCCGTAATCACTTCGCGAATTCCGTCCATCCCTGCCCCCGTGTCCTGTGTCTGTCCGAAGCCGGCTGGTGCGACCGCGGTCGTCTCTGCCTGGCTCGGTGCGAGCGCAAGCGGCACCGGCATGAAGCCTGGTTCCGCCGGACCAAGCCTCTCCCTGGCGGGCGGATCGATCCAATGACGGCGGCGCTCGAATGGATAGGTCGGCAGCGACACGCGTGAGCGCGGCCAGTCTGCTACCGAGGCCCAATAGGGAGTGACGCCGCTGACCCAGAGTTTGCCCAGGGCCGCGAGCATGGTCTCTTCGTCGGTCGACTGGGCTCCCGCCTCAGGCAACGAACCAAAGGCCCGGCCGGCCAAACCGCGCGCTGTCTGCAGCGCCAGAGTCGACAGCGTGATGCCCGGCCCGACCTCCAACAAAATCGACGGGGCTGACGTGGCGAGAGTTTTGATTCCGGCTGCAAAGCGAACAGGTTCGCGCGCATGCCGCGCCCAGTACGCGGGTGATGTTGCTTCGTTGGGCCGGATCCAGTCTCCCGTTACGCTCGAGACATACGGCATCGTGGGCTCGTGCAGCGTAATGTCCGCGACCTGCTCCGTGAACGGCCGGATCATCGGGTCCATCATTGGCGAGTGAAACGCGTGCGACGTGTGCAGCCAACGATGGGCGGTTCCGCGCGCCTCGAGCTGTCTCGCAGTCGCTTGAAGCGCCTCATGCGGTCCCGCGAGAACCAAGTTCGTCGGACTGTTGATCGCCGCGAGCGCGACCCCATCGCCGATCAGCGGCGCAATCTCGGCCTCCGACAAGCGCACGCTAAGCATGCCGCCCCAAGGGAGCTGTTGCATCAGCCGGCCGCGCACGGCAATAAGACGAAGCGCATCCGACAACGAGAACACGCCCGCCAGACAGGCTGCGACGAATTCACCGACACTGTGACCAATATACGCCTGCGCGTTCACGCCCCAGCTACTCCACAGGCGGGCGAGGGCGTAGGACACCGAAAAAATCGCCGGTTGCGCGGCGCCGGTGCGCGCCAAACGTTCCGCTTTGGACGAGTCGTCCGGGCCATACAGCGCTTCGATGAGGTCGATGTTCTCCGCCGACAAAATCTCTGCGCACCGATCCAGTTCGGCGCGGAACACGGGGAAATGCTGATAGAGGCCGCGCGCCATGCCAACGTACTGCGCGCCCTGACCAGGAAACATGAAGAAGACGGATGGCGGCCTAGCGGGCGCCTCGCCCTGATTCACACGAGGTGACGGCGGCCCCGAGAACAGGGCCTGCGCGTCCGCGTGATCCCGGCAGGCGACAGCGACCCGATGGGGGAAGTGTCGCCGCCCGTGCTGCAGCGTGAAGGCAATGTCGGCGAGCGGAACACCCGGATTTGCCGCCAGATAATCCGCTAGGCGGGCCCGCATCTGTTCGAGCGCGGACGGGGACCGCGCGGCGAGCACCAGCAATTCCGATCGCGACGCCGCGTTCACGACGGCGCGCGCGGGCGGCTCTTCCAACACAACATGCGCGTTCGTGCCGCCCACCCCGAGGGCGCTGACGCCGGCGCGACGCGGTTCCGCGCCACGGGGCCATGCGGCGCGGACGGTGTTGACGAAAAATGGCCCGCCTTCGAACGCGATGTGCGGGTTCGGCGCCTCGAAATTCAAACTCGGCGGCAGCTCACGGTCGCGCAGCATCAGGGCGGTCTTAATCAGCCCAGCCACGCCGGCTGCAGCATCCAGGTGGCCGATGTTGCCCTTTACCGACCCAACCGCGCAGTAGCCCTGCGCCTCGGTCGATTTGCGGAACGCCTTGGTCAGCGCTGCGATCTCGATCGGATCGCCCAGGGGCGTCGCGGTGCCATGACACTCCACGTAACCCACGCTGTCCGCGGCGACACCCGCCTGCGCCAGCGCCTGTTCGATGGCCGCAACCTGGCCATCGACGCTCGGGGCGGTGAAACCGACCTTTCCAGCCCCGTCATTGCTGAGACCGCATCCTAGGATCACGGCGTAGATCTGGTCGCCGTCCGCGATCGCGTCCTCCAGCCGCTTCAACAGGACGACGCCCGCCCCACTGCCAAAGATCGTTCCAGTGGCGGACGCATCGAACGGGCGGCAATGACCGTCGGCCGACACCATGCCGCCGTCCTGATGCAGATAGCCACGATATTGCGGGAACGAGATCGACGCGCCGCCGGCCAGCGCCATGTCCGCCTGGTAAAGCAAGAGACTCTGGCAGGCCTGCGCCACCGCGACGAGCGACGTCGAGCAGGCGGTCTGAATGGTCAGGCTCGGGCCCCGAAGGTCCAGCTTGTACGACACGCGGGTGGCGAGGAATTCCCGACCGGCGCCGACCAGGACTGGGTAATCGCCGAGTTGAAACGTGCCGGTGAAATCCTCGATGGCCTTGCGGTCGCGGCAGACGTTGTTCAGAAAATACGTGTTCATGCTGCAACCGGCGAAAACGCCGATCGCGCCCGGATAGGCCGCGGGGTCGTAGCCGGCGTCCTCCAGCGCTTCCCACGCGCATTCCAGAAAAACGCGATGCTGCGGATCGGTCAGCGCCGCTTCCCGCTCGCGCATGTCGAAAAACGCCGCGTCGAACTGGTCGACATCGGGGAGCACCGGTCGGGCCTTGACGTAACCGGGCGTCGCCACGTCGGCGCCGTCCTCAAGCTGGTTGTCGGCAAAGAAGGTGACGCTTTCGACGCCGTTGCGCAGGTTCCTCCAGAAGGCGGCGATATCACGAGCGCCCGGGAATCGGCCGGATAGGCCGATGATGGCAATACGCCCCTCGGTTTCCATCGCCCCGCTCATGCGGCCCCCGACCTGCCAGCCGCGAACTGCGCGCGGCGCAGCGCGGCAGAGCGCTTGCGCGCACGTTCTGCAGTTGAAATAAACCCCGTCTCGCCCGCGGCGTCACCATCGATCTTTGCAGCGACGGCCTTGATATTCGGGTGGCCAAATAAATCGACGGCGGTCAGCACCGGGCCAAACACCTCGACGATTTTCGCGTAGATTCCGATAAGGTCCAGAGACGTGGCGCCAAGATCGAAGAAATTGTCCTCGATTCCGAAGGTATCGTGCCCAAGAATGCCGGCCATAATGCTCCGAAGTTGGCTCTGCGTCGTCCCGTCCAGCCGCGACGAGGCGTGGCCGATAGCGGGCTTTGGGCCGGATTCGAGGTCAGCAAGCTTCCCCCGATCGACTTTGCCGTTGGGCGACAGCGGCAACGACTGCAGGACAGTGATCGAGGCCGGGACCATGAAATCGGGCAACCGCGCATGGAGCGATCGGCGGAGCGCCTCGGGATCAAGGCCCCGCGGCGTCACAAATGCAGCCACGGAGCGCCGGGCAGCAGAATCGACACGCGCGATGACAGCGGCGTCCCGAACCGCCTCCTCGGCGCGGAGATGCGCCTCGATGGCGTCCAGTTCCACGCGCTTGCCATTCAGCTTTATTTGTCGGTCGACGCGCCCCAAGAATTCGACCGTTCCGTCTGGCCTCTGGCGCACTCGATCGCCGGTGCGATAGAGACCGGCGCCGGTCAGTGGCGAGAAGGGGTCTTTAAAAAACTTCTCCGCAGTGAGTTGCGGCTGGTTCAGATAGCCCAACGCCACGCCGGCGCCGCCGGCATAGAGTTCTCCTTCCTCGCCGACCGGGACGGGCCGCCTGTCGATATCGAGCACATGGATCGTCGTACCCTGAATGGCCGATCCAATTGGAATGGGCCCAGAAGGCGGCGGGTTTCGTGGGATCGTGTAGCAGCAGGTGAACGTCGTATTCTCGGTGGGTCCATAGCCGTTGACGATACGACAGGACGGCAGCGCCTTGAGGGCCTTGGCGACATGCGGGGGCGACAGCACGTCACCGCCCACGATCAGCTGGCGTAGCGGCTGCAGCCCATCCAGGCGATTCTCAACCATAAGATGAAACAGACCGGCGGTTAGCCAGAGCGTTGTGACGCCATTCACGCGAATCGCTTGGGCTATGTCGTCGAGGGAAGGATGTGGGGCGGGCTCAATTGCCAGCCGTCCGCCATTGAGCAACGCACCCCACAGCTCGAAGGTTGAGGCGTCGAACGAGAGAGGGGCGAGATGAAGAATCACCTCGTTGGGTCCAAGATCCACGAAATTACAGTTTGACACGAGGCGGACGATGCCGCGATGCGGGATCATGACTCCCTTAGGACGCCCGGTCGACCCCGAGGTGTACATCACATAAGCAAGATCATCCGCGCCGATCTCGGGTTCGGCGCCGCCGTCTCCCCACGCCCCGATCTCCCCCATCGTGCCATCGGCGGAGGGGCCGATCAGCCCCTCCGAAAAACTGATATAGTGGTTCCTACCGCTCCAGAAACTTGAAATATCGACTTTTGCCGACAAAGCTTGCTCCACGAGGGTCAGGCTTAGACCGCTGTCATGGCAGATGTGTCTCAGCAACTCCGGGGGGTAGGATATGTCCAACGGCAGGTAGGCCCCGCCGGCTTTCAATATGCCCAGGATCGCGGCGGTCGCTTCAATTGAGCGACGAGCGATGAGGCCGACAGTCTGCCCTTTGCGCAGCCCCGCACGTCGCAATTGAGCGCTGATGCCTGTAGAGACTTTATCAAGCTCGGCGTAGCTAACCCGGACACCGTCACAGAGGAGCGCCGGCGCGCCGCCAAAGCGCGCGGCGATCGCGGAAAAAGCCGAACAAACGGAGGGGCTCGGCGCCGCGCCCGCCGCCTTATTCCAGAAATTCATTTCCCCGTCCCCTAACGAAAGATTTTCGAAGCTTCCTCCCCTAATTGAACAACTCTAACACTTCGCATTTAGTCCTGCAACCGAAACTCGACCGGCCAGCGATCGTGGCCGCAAAAGCCTGCCTCAGCCAGCAGCCGTGCTACTGGAGCGAGCGCTTTCCCTCTTGCATGTGGCAAGATTTTCGAATGTCGCAGCAGCAGGATAGCAACCAACAATCGTCAAGTGACGATAACCGAGCTCGCCGACATGTCCGCTGACAACCCGTGACGTGTTCGCGCCGCCAATGCCAGCTTCATTCGGCCGCAATCGTTGCGAGGAACGAAATATTTCCGTCAGCTCGATGTTGATTATACTAGGAGCACCGTTCCCCAATGGCGGCGTGCTTTCGCAATTCACCGGCTGCCGGTTTCCCGAACAGGCCATTGGCGACGAGGCCGACCGCGGTGTTGCCATTGGTTGGGACCGACCGCTCTCACCTGCTTGTGACAGAGACCTGCTCTATCGCGGGACCGCTGATCGATCGGCCGACCGGCGTGCGCGCCGCGTCAAGCCCCGCGGCGCGAGCCAGACGCCGAGAAACGCCGCCACACGCCAGAGCCGCGGCGAGCCGTGACGAAAAGCGCGATAAAGCAGCAACAAAGCGGCGCGGTGCGCACGCTCTTTCGCGGCTCGAGGACCCACCACGCCCAGGCATAGGCCGCCGTAAGCGCGAGGCGTCAGCAGTGGCCGCATTCGCTCCACCCATTGCAGGGAAGTCAGCCAGGTTCCGCTCTTGCTTAGCGACGGGCGCGCGTCATCAACGTAAATTCTAACCAGAACCTCCGGCACCGTCTCCACGCGCACGGCCTGTTGCTTCGACAACCGTAGCAGGAAGTCCCAGTCGTCGTGCGGATTGTCGTCCCTGAATCGCACATTGCCGCAGATCGCGCTCGGCAGGAGATAGCTGGAGGTCTGAATGAAGCCGTGACCGGCAAAGGGCGAGCGCCGATCGAACAGATATTCGTCGATGGGGACAAGGTTGTCGTAGATCACCTGTGGCCGCACCAACGACGCTTTGGACATAACGATGCAGCTGAGACAGGTGATGAGCGCAGGGTCGCAATTCGCCGCATGCGCGAGTTGTTTGGCAAGCTTCTCGGGCAGCCATTCGTCGTCATCGTCGAGAAATGCGATCCAGTCGCCTTTCGCTTGATCCATGCCGAGGTTGCGCGCGCCGGCCGCCGTCAGAGAGCGTCGATTGACGATAACGCGCAGGCGAGGATCGTCGATGGTTTCAAGAGCGGCGACTGTGGCGGGGTCCGGGCCATCGACGACGACAATCACCTCAAGCTCTTGCCAAGTCTGACGGAATACGCTCACGAGCGCACGCAGCAGCAGCGTCGGGCGATGCAAAGTGGGGATGATCACCGACACCAGCGGCGACGAGTCGTGCTCGCGCGCCCGGGCATGCTCCATTTCCTGTTGGTCGGGATTGATCGAGTTGCCTCCCGGCGCGGACCCTTGCTCGAACGCGCTAGAAATGGCCAGAGTCACTTCGTGCTCCCGCGGGAGTCCGCGTAAAAGTCCAGTCTGCAAGATCCTTGTTGGTCGAGATCAGCAACTTCATGTCGTGGCCGTCCTGCGTCCGGCCAAACCCCGATCACCAATCCCGCGAGTAAGCTTTCGACCCGGTGAGCTGTTGCAACATATGGAAGATGAAAAGCGAATTGTCGATCAGGTAGCGATGAGCAAGCCGGCGCGGCTCACACATCAGTCGGAACAGCCATTCCAGCCCTGAGCGCTGCATCCAACCCGGAGCGCGCGGCTTTGTCCCTGCATGGAAGTCAAAAGCCGCGCCGACGCCGATCAGCGCTGCCGCATTGATTTTACCAAGATGCGCGACCATCCATTTTTCCTGCTTTGGCATGCCCAGTCCGACCCACACGAAGTCCGGTTGGGTTTCGTTGATCGCCGCTATGTCAGCAGCGTCCTCGGCCTCGGTCAACGGGCGGAACGGGGGCGAGTGGTAACCCGCCACACAAAGGCCGGGATGGCGCTTCTGCAGACGCTCGATCAGCTGTTCGAGGACCTTTGGGCTCGCTCCGTAGAAGTAATGGCGGAACTTGTTCGGCGCGCCATAAGCGCACACCTTGTCGAGCAGATCGGAACCGCAGACGCGCCGCGCCTGAGCGAAACCCGCGAGGCGCGACCACCAGACGAGCGGCATGCCGTCCTCGGTCGCCATGCCGCAATGGTTGAGTGCATGCCGGATTGCAGGGTCGCGCTGCGCCACCACCAGTCCATGCACGGAGACGACGCAAACATATTCTTGTCGTCGCTCAGCGCGCCACCGTTCGAGCGTTGCGACCGCGCGGTTGAGGTCCAGCGGCATCGCGCCAACCCCGAGGATGTTGACCCGATCTATCGCTGCTGGCCGGGCCGTCGACGCGCGCTCTTCGATCAGTGAACAGATCTGCTGCCCACCACTGACTCCATCAAGAATTGAAAAATCGTCGAAGTTCGATCGCGAGTTGATCATTTGAATTTCCCCACCACAAGACCCCAAGAATCTGAACCGAAAACGATGTATTCACACAAGGTCTGCGTGCAGCGTCGCGAGCAGTTCGGCATACACGCGTACGTGGAACTTTTCGAGAAACCGGCGACGCGCTCCAGCGCCAAGCCGTGCGCGCAACGCGGGATCGTCGTTGACTCGCAACAGCGCCGCTGCGAGCGCTTCCACATCCCCCGGTGGAACAAATAGCCCCGAGACCTCCGGCTCGATGACCTCAGCATGCGCCCCCACCGGCGTGGCGATTACCGAGAGGCCGTAGGAAAGCCCTTCAAGCACCGACATCGCCAGGCCCTCGGCGTGCGAAGGCAACACGAGCACGTCCGCCGCCTCGCAGACCGCGCGCACCCCTTCCTGGTCGAGCCAGCCAGGAAACTCCACTCTTTCGGCAATTCCGAGTTCGGTTGCGAGGCGGCGGTACTCGTCGACCGGGCCGTCCCCAGCCAGAATCGCCCGCCATCGGCGGCCCCGCAGCGCCGGACTACCGAGCGCCTGCAGGAGTTCGGGTAAACCCTTGCGTTCGCTGAGGTAGCCGAGGAAGACAAATCTGCACTCGCCGCCGGGCGCCGCTGTCTTGACTGGCTGTGGATCCGGCACGGCGTTATGCAGAACGGCCACATCGCTAAGCGGTAGCCCCATCAGCGTCGACAGAGCAATCTGATCGCGCGACCCCAAGACAAGAATTTTTTCCGCGCCGCGAAACGTCAGTCGTATAAAAAAGCGCACCAACGCGCCCTTACGCCTGAACTCTTCCGCGTAATTGTAATCGTGGACATGCAAAAGAAACGGCAGACCCACGCATCGAGCGGTCAGGCAGACAGCGAGTTTCCGTACCGTGCTGCCTCGACCTGCAATATTGACGTGGGCGAGGCCAGGTCTATTGAATAAACCTATCCACAACACATGGGACAGGGCGCGGGCAAGATAAAAAACCGCTAAAATTGTATAAAATATGGAACCGTTAATAAAACGAGGACCCCGCGTATCGACGATTTGGTAAGTTGACGTTAATCCCTTGCTTTCCTGTTCCTTAAGAAAATAGCCCATCTGCCGGCCAATACCGCCCCCGCTCTCTACGCCTCCCGGACACATAAGAAGGATTGTACCGGACGCAGCTTTTTGCCGACCGCTGGACTTTGTCGAGCCCGGAATTTGCTCTGATCGCTGCCCAGCAAAATAGTCGCTATACGTCGACATTAACCGCACACTTCCTTAATGCGCTAACCGAGAACTCCTATACAATGTTTATCATACTGCCCGTGTGCAAGCAAGGGCCATTTTGGAGGTTGTATCACAAATTTCGCCATTGAACTCTACGGAAGGGATGCGCCGAAAAGGGCATAGTCGATTTGCTGGATCGAGCGCGAAGCTACCTATCAGTCCACAATATCAATTGGTTGCGTCGCTCTTGGAGTTTGAATGCAGAGTTTGGGCTCGGAACCAGCCTCCGCTACCGGGAGCTCCAACGGCGTTCGAACGGACCCCTAGTTTGGTTACGATTTGCGCACCGCTCGCGCACAGGGTTGCGCCTATTTCTACGGTTTGAAGCGAGTTCCCCCGCCGTCCGACGCGGTCTTCGCCCATGCGAGCCGGGGCTGAAAGCCTATTCGACAGCGAATTGACTTGTTCGCTTCTTCTGGCCTTGTCCTTTATGGGACCGGGCGATGCGGAGCGTCGTCCACGCGGGTCGGGCGCCGCAACGCGTGGCTGGCTGCTTCGCCGGGATTCGTTGATCGGTTTGAGCCTTCCGTTCCCGGCTAGCGGCTCACGTCATTGCGTTTGACGGCATTGTCTGAATCTGTGCTGTCGCGATCTGAGCGATGGAGATGATTCGTGGCGAGTAAAGAGATTGCCGTCAAGAAATACGTGGTCAGGCTGAGCGAGGAGGAACGTGCTCGGCTCGATGAGTTTATCCGCAAGGGCAAGCGCGCCGGGCATTTGTTGACGAAAGCGCGCATTCTGTTGAAAGCGGACGTGTCGGAGGCTGGCGGCGGATGGAGCGACAGCCGAATCGCCGAGGCGCTGGACACCAGCATCGCGACGGTCGAGCGGACGCGGCGGCAACTCGTCGAGGAAGGCTTCGAAGCCGTCCTGACCCGCAAGGACAATCCCAATTCCGCCCCGCGGCGGATTTTCGACGGCGCCGCGGAAGCCAAGCTGATCGCTTTGGCTTGCGGGCCGGCCCCGGCGGGCCGCGCCAGATGGACCCTGCGTCTTTTGGAGG
Organism: uncultured Alphaproteobacteria bacterium; assembly: GCA_963782255.1. Taxonomy (GTDB): domain Bacteria; phylum Pseudomonadota; class Alphaproteobacteria; order Rhizobiales; family Beijerinckiaceae; genus Roseiarcus. The sequence goes on from CAWAIS010000002.1 coordinate 551,586, forward strand.
AGAAGGTCGTCGAACTGCAGATCGTCGAGAGCGCCAGCGACAACACGATCGGGCGGACGCTCAAAAAAACATTCTCAAGCCCCATCTCAAGCAGCAATGGGTGATCGCGCCCGAGGCCAGCGCGGCCTTTGTCGCCAACATGGAGGACGTGCTGGAAGTCTACCAGAGGCCGCATGATCCCATGCGCCCCCTCGTATGCCTCGACGAAACGTCGAAGCAGCTCATCATCGAGACGCGCGCGCCGGTCGCCGCCAAGCCGGGACAACCGGCGCGGCGCGACTACGAATACGAACGCAATGGCGTGGCCAATCTGTTCATGATGTTCGCGCCGCTGGAAGGCTGGCGCTGCGTGAAAGTCACCGACCGCCGCGCGGCCGTCGATTACGCCCACGTGCTCAAGGATTTGTCCGACATGTATTTTCCCGATGCGGACAAGATCGTTCTGGTTCAGGACAATCTCAGCACGCACACGACGGCGTCGCTCTACGAAGCCTTTCCCGCCGCCGAAGCGCGTCGCCTCGTCGAACGGTTCGAATGGCATTATACGCCCAAGCACGGAAGCTGGCTCGACATGGCCGAATCCGAACTCGCCGTCCTCTCAACCCAGTGCCTCGACCGACGCATCCCGAACAAGCCGGAACTGACCCAGGAAGTCGCCGCCTGGGAACAACGCCGCAACAAACATCACGCCAAGGCCGACTGGCAATTCACAACCGCCGACGCCCGCGTCAAACTCGCCAGGCTATACCCTCAGTTCGCGTGACTCGGGCCACTAGCCGACGCCAGTAACCCCGCTATCATATCGCCCCATGTCCATCTCCGTCGCCGCGCTCGACGCGGCCTCGTTCGCGAAGACCATCGACCGGCTGGCGGAAATCCTGCACGCCTGCGTGCATGAGGGCGCGAGCGTCGGCTTCGTCCTGCCGTTCGACATGGACGATGCGCGCGCGTTCTGGCGCGACAAGGTCGTGCCCTCACAGACCGCGGGAAAGCGGATTGTGCTCGTAGCGACGCGAGGCGGCGAAACCGTAGGCACGGCACAGCTCGATCTCGACACCATGCCGAACCAGCGCCATCGCGGCGAAGTGTCGAAGGTGCTGGTCGATCCGCGGCTGCGCCGGGCTGGAATCGCGCGCGCTCTCATGGCCGAGATCGAACGCCGCGCGCGCGAACACGGCCGGTGGCTCCTGACCCTGGACACCGCGGGCGCCGCCGCCGAGGCGCTTTACCGCTCGCTCGGATACGGGTTTGCGGGCGCGATTCCACTTTACGCGCGGGACGCGTTTGAAGACCGCTACGATGCGACTCGGCTGATGTACAAAGACCTCCGGCTTGGGTAGCCTGCGCGGCGGTTCTACCTCATGCACGAGAGGGCCCCATCTTGGCGCGGCGGCGAGGATCGGCTGATGCGTAACGGTGCGGGCGCGACTCTCGGCGGCCGCATCGCGCTTGTGCTCTTGACCCTCTATGCGCTCGCGATGATCGCGCCGGACCTCATCCGGATCGTGCGGCCGTTGGGTTCGTTCGGGATCACGACCAACAACGACGGCCTGATCTACGACGTGCAAAGTCCGTTCGCCTCAGAAGAGGATTCGCCCGCATGGCGAGCCGGGGTCCGCGAAGGCGACCGCCTCGATCTTGCCGCCATGCGCTGCGTCCCCGTCGACACGATCCTCTGTTCAACGATGTTGTCGCAATGGGGCGGCGTGAATTACGTCATGCCCGGGCGAAAGGGCGCGTTCATCCTCGCCGCGGACGGCGGCCGCCCAGCCCGCAAGATCATGCTGACCGCCGAGCCGCGCCCTGTCAGCCGGCTGCTTCAGTTCGTGCTCGCCCTCGAACAGATCGCGGGGATTCTCGTCGTCCTCGGCGCGGCCTATCTCGTGTGGCTTCGCCCGGGTCCCATGACCTGGGGCTTCTTCGTTTACGTGATCCTGTTCAATCCAGGGCAGGCGTTCCAGTTCTACGCCTGGCTGCGGCAGTGGCCCGCCATCCTCATGGCGCAGGACGTCGCCTCCTGCGTCCTCCAGGCCGCGGGTTACGCCGGCCTCTTGCTCTTCGCGCTGAGGGCGCCGATCGATCGCGCGGAAGGCCGATGGCGTCTGATCGAGCGCGCCCTGCCGGTCCTCGCAGTCGCGTTCCTCGCGCTGTCGCTGTCGACCCTCGGCAGCGTCTTTGGCTATCGCGCTGAGATCGCGATGCGGGCCTCCGCGCTGCTGGGCTTCGCTGTCGGCCTCGCGGCGATCGCAATCCTGATCGGTCGCCGCGGGGACCTTTCGCCGCAGGACTACCAGCGGATCCGATGGGTCATCTGGGGTTGTCTGATCGGGTTGCCAGCCTATCTCATCGCCGAGCTTTCCATGGAGACGTCGCTGCTTGTGCGCTTCTTCGAGGGCGGGCCATCCGAGGAAGTCGCGGGTCTCCTCTACATGATCAACGGCGTCCTGTGCCTGTTCGTGGTCGAGGCGCTGCGCCGCCCGACGGTGATTAACGTGGCGATCCCGCTGCGCCGCGGGACCGTGCTCGGGCTGTTGCTGAGCGTGCCGGTGTTCTTCATCCACGAGGAGTTGAACGTCCTCAACGAACTGACCGGCCTGCCCGACTGGGCCTGGGTGATGCTGGCCTCCGTCATCGTCTACGCGATCGCGCGGGCGCACGAATTTACGACCGAGCTCGCGGACCGGCTGTTCGACCGCGAGTTCCTGCGTGCGGAGCGGCGTCTGGCCGAGGTCGGCGCGGCCCTCGAGCGCGCCAGCAGCCTTGCCGAAATCGAGCGCCTCCTGGTCGAAGAGCCTATCGAATCGCTGGAACTGGCGTCGGCGGCGCTGTTCCGGGCGGAGAACGGCCTGCTGCGGCGGCGCATGAGCCGCGGGTGGAGGGCGGGCGACGCCGAGACGCTGACCGGCGCCGAGCCCATGCTCGCCGCGAAGACCGACCGTGGGCCATTCGGACTCAAGTCCGCGGGTGACGCGGGGCGCAATCCGCCGCTTCCCGACGGCGTGGCGCGCCCGCTCCTCGGTGTGCCCGTCGGCAATGCGCGGCGCCGCTTTGCGCTCACGCTTTACAGCGGCCACGAGGCGGGGACCGACCTCGACGGCAAGGAGCGCAAGCTCCTCGACGGCCTCGCTCGCGACGCGGAGCACGCTTATGCTCAGGTGGAAAGCGAGACGCTTCAGCGGCGCATCGCGGAGCTCGAAGGTCGGCTTGCGCGCGTCTCTACGACGGGCTGACGCGACGCGCCTGCTTAAGGACTGGTGTTCGGGAGCTTTCCCATGACCGCATCTCAAGCAAATCGCCTCGCAGGAGTCCGCGCGTGCGTTTTCGACGCCTACGGCACGCTGTTCGATTTCGCGTCCGCCGCCGCCCGCTGCGACGATGTGCCCGAGGACAAGCGCTTGGACCTGACGACGCTCTGGCGCGACAAGCAGTTGCAGTACACTTGGCTCCGCAGCCTCCAGGGCCGCTACGCCGACTTTGAGCGGGTCACGGGCGACGCGCTCGAGTTCGCCCTCGAAAGCCTCGATCTTAAGAAGCCGGGCTTGAAGCCGCGTCTGATGGAGCTCTACCTTGCTCTTCAGCCGTTTCCTGAGGTTCCCGAGGTTCTGCGCGCGTTGCGCGACCGCGGCTTCAAGACCGCCATCCTCTCCAACGGAACGCCGGCGATGCTGGATGCGCTCGTCCGCCGCGCGGGGCTCGCCAGCATGTTCGACGCGGTCCTTTCGGCCGACGCGGTCGGCGTCTTCAAGACCCACCCGAAGGTCTATCAATATGCGCTCGACGCGCTGCAATTGCCGGCGAGCGCGATTTCGTTCCAGTCGTCCAACGGCTGGGACGCCTTTGCCGCGTCGGATTTCGGCATGCGCGTCGTCTGGTGCAACCGCTACAGCCAGCGCCGCGAACGGCTGCCGGGGTCGCCCGACTTCGAAGTGAAGACGCTGGCCGAGCTGCTAGGGCTGCTGGCGCCGAATTGAGCGAGCCGCCTATCCGTCACCATTTCTCCGCATAAGGCCGCGCCTCGACCTCGAAACTCCACGCCGAACGGTCCTGGCGCACGAGACTGGCGGCGGTGTCGGCGACGCCCGAGGGCGCGATCAGCGCGTCTTCCGGACGGTCGCCAAGCCGGGCTCGCGCCGCGGCCGAGCGCACGACGCCGTCGACGATGATCAGCGCGACATGGATTCCGGCCGGCCAAAGATGGCGCGCCATCAATTCGGCGAGCGCGCGCTGCGCCATCTTGGCGGGCGCGAAAGCCGCCGTTCCTGCGACGCCGCGGCGCGAGGCGGTCGCGCCGACCACGATGATCGCGCCTTTTCCGCGGCTGCGCATCGCGGGAATCGCCTGCCGCGCGGTCAAAAAGAGGCCTAGCGCGTTGACGCGCCAGGCGCGCTCGAAATCCTCGGGCGACACGTCTTCGATCGAGCCCCAGACGCCGGACCCGGCGTTGAAGATGAGGACGTCGACCTCGCCGAGATCCGCGCGGATGCGCGCGAAGGCGGCGGCGACGGAGGCGGCGTCGGCCACGTCGCAGGCGTAGGGCCTGGCGTTCTTGAGGTCGGCAGCAAGCTTCTCCGTCAATTCTGCCCGCCGCGCGATGAGCGCGACCGCGTATCCGTCCGCCGCGAAGCGGCGGGCGAAGGCCTCGCCGTTGCCGGGACCGATGCCGAATACGGCGCAAACCAGAGCCTTGTCATTGGCCATTGCTTGCTTCTCCTGCTCCTCGTGATTCCGTCCGCGCACTCCCCGACGCATCGCGCCCGGTACGGCGCGACGTCCAACGGGACCCTAACCGATATCGAAGCGGCTGATCAGGCAATCGTCGATGCGAAAAATAAATTTACCAGCTTCCGGCGCGGTGGAGCGGCGGTCAAAGGAGCCCTGCGACCCCGCCATAGAGACCCACGGCGACGACGACGGCCGAGACGCCGATCAAGGCCAAAAGGTAGAGCCCGCGAGGACGAAGCGTCTCCGGCAGCGCCTTGACCGCCAGCGCGACGAGGAAACCGATCACGAGGGGCAGCAGGAACGCGTTCAGAACCTGAGCCGCGACCGTGAGCCAAACAAGATCGGGGACGAGCCAAACGACGGCGGCGGAGCCGACGACCGAGGCCGCATAGACGCAGTAGAACCATTTGGCCTCGAAGGGGTGATTTTCCAGCGAACGCCGATAGCCGGCGACCTCGCCAATCCCCCAGGCGAGCGCCAGCGAGCAAACGATGGCGGCGACCAGCGAGGCGCCGAGGACGCCCGCGCTGAAGACGAGGCGCCCGACGGTTTCGCCCAGGAGCGGCGTCAGAGCATTGCTGATCTCGCCGACGCTGCCCAGGCCCGCCGAACCGCGGCCGGAGTAAAGCATCGCCGCCGCCGCGACCAAGACGGCGCCGGTCAGGCATTGCGTGAGCACGGCGCCAAACGCCGTATCCCAGCGCGCGGCCGCAAGATCGTCGGGCTGCAGCTTTTTGTCGGCGATCGCGGACTGTTGATAGAAGATCATCCAGGGATTGAAGGTCGCGCCGATGACGGCCGCGACCAGGAACATGAAATCGCTGTTGCCGAGCGGCAGATCGAGCGCGTCCCCGGCGATGGCCATGAGGCTAGGATGCGCCGCCCATACGACGGCGAAGAACGCGAGTTCAAAGAGGCCGATGACGATCGCCGTCCGCTCGACCCGCCGGTAGGAGCCGGTGGCGACGACGGCGAGCAGGGCCGCCGCCGCGAGGGGCAGGGTCAGCGCGCGTGGCAGGCCATAGAGTTCTCCAATGCCGGCGACGCCAGTGAATTCGGTGATCAGCGAGCCGATCACCACCGCCGAAAGGCCCGCCGTCGACAGCCAGGCCCAGCCGACGCCGAAGCGCTCGCGGATCAGTTCGCCGTGGCCGCGGCCGGTGGTCAGTCCGAGTCGAACCGTCAATTCTTGCAACATGTAGAGCATCGGGATCAGCAGCAGGAGCAGCGGCAGCAGCCGATAGCCCCATTGGGCGCCCGCCTGGGCGCCCGTCACCACGTTGCCGGCGTCGGTGTCAGCCAGCATCACCAAGAGGCCGGGTCCCCAGACCAACATCCACGGGCGGGGCCGGAACAGCTTGGGTTTCGCTTGGGCTATGCCGTCCATGCCGCTTGTCCTCGACCAGGCCTGTTCGTACAACGTCGGTTTATGCAGGGTGTGCAATCCCTATAGTCAACTCCATTTTGCCCCGTAAAGGCCGGTGGGCTGCTCCCCTCCGCGACGTTGCGTCTCAGTTCCGCGAGCCCAACCACATCGACGCTGTGCGGACAAACTGCGTCTCTCGCCGTCGCGAACAGCTGGTTCCCCTGCCTTGCACCGTCGCACGTTGCATCTGATCAGGATGTGGCCGGACCGCCCAGTGGACGAAACCGACGATATCGCGGCCGGAAGACACGCACGGCCGGGGCGCGGCTGGCGACGGCGCGGGCGATAAAGCTGGTGGGCCGGGCAGGACTCGAACCTGCAACCAGACCGTTATGAGCGGCCGGCTCTAACCATTGAGCTACCGGCCCGTCGCGCGGGCGCGGGGCCGCATAAAGCGCAAATCGCGGATCGAGGCAATCGCAAGTCGGCGGAATCGTCGGCAAGCGCTGGGCTCCCGCGGCTGCGCAACCGCTGTTCCGTCCGTGAGCCGCACCTCGCTGGGCTGCCTCTACCGGACGACAGCGAGCCTGCGATCCTTTACATGGCCGCCGAGGCTTGCTCGAATAGCCGCCTCTCTCGCCGGATCAGGGCGTCGACGGCCTTGTTCTGCGCATGCCCCAAACCCAAAGGATAACCGCGATCCGCATGGCCAACTCGGCGACCGTCCCCGCCTCCATCGCCTTCATCGGCTTCGGCGAAGCCGCGCGAGCCTTTCTCGACGGGTGGCGCACAGAGCCTGCCTTCAACGCCCGTGTCGCGGCCTACGACATCAAGACCGACTCGCCCGATGCGGGCGTGCGCGCGGCCAAACGGGCGGACTATGTGGCCGCGAACGTGATCGGGGCGTCAAGCGCGCCGGAGGCGGTCGCGGGCGCCGAGGCTGTGTTTTCCGTCGTCACCGCGGATCAGGCGCACGAGGCGGCGGTCGCCGCGCTGACCGGGCTCGCCAGACGTGCGTTCTTCTTCGACTGCAACTCCTGCGCGCCGCAGACCAAGGCGCAGACGGCGAAGGAGGTCGACGCTGCGGGCGCCCGCTACGTCGACGTTGCGGTGATGGCGCCGGTCCATCCGCGGCTGCATCGGACGCCGCTTCTCATCAGCGGTCCGCATGCGAGGGACGCCGCGCCCGTGCTCGCTGCGCTCGGCATGGCGGCCGAGATCCACGAAGGGCCGGTCGGGTCGTCGTCGGCGATCAAGATGATCCGTTCGATCATGATGAAGGGGCTCGAGGCGCTCGTGTGCGAGTGCGTGCTCGCCGGGCGAAAGGCGGGCGTCATCGAAACCGTCCTCGATTCGCTCGACGACACCTACCCCGGCTTCGACTGGAAGAAGCGCTCGGCCTACATGCTGGAGCGGGTGATGACCCACGGCGTCCGCCGCGCCGCCGAAATGCGCGAGGTCGCGCTGACCGTCGATCTTCTCGGGCTCGACGGCGCGATGTCGCGCGCGTCCGTCGGCTGGCAGCAGGCGGTCGGCGAGCTCAACCTGCGGACAACGCCGGAGGAGGCGGCGGATTACCGCGTCCTGGCGGACAAGATCCTGGCCCGGATCGATCCGAAGGGCGACGGGTGACGCATTGCGCACGGGAATGGGGTGGCGAGCGGCGCCGGCATGCAACCGGCGCACTTTCGCTTCAGCTTCGGAGCGTCTAGCGTAACGCCAGCACGAACATGCTGATTACAAAGCTCGAACGGGAGGACGACCGATGAACGCGAAACGCCTGCTTTTCTCCGCCGCTCTTGTCTGCGCCGCGCTTGGCGCGGCGTTGATTTCCGCGCCGGCTTTCGCCGCCGACAACACGGTGACCGTCGGCATGATCCTGCCGATGACCGGCCCGTCGGCCTCGACAGGAAAGCAGGAGCGCGCGGGCGCCGAACTTTATATGGCCCAGCACGGCGACACGGTCGCGGGCAAGAAGGTCGCGCTCATCGTCAAGGACGACACCGGCGCGCCCGACGTCACCAAGCGGCTCGCGGAGGAGCTGATCGGCAATGAACACGCGAGCGTGATCATGGGCTTCGGCCTGACCCCGCTCGCGCTCGCGGCCGCGCCCGTCGCGACCGAGGCGAAAGTCCCCGAGATCGTCACCGCGGCCGCGACCGCGATGATCACGGAAAAGTCGCCCTATATCGCCCGCACCTCCTTCACCCTGCCGCAAGCCGCGGCGCCGATGGCGGACTGGGCGTTGAAGAACGGCATCAAGAAAGTCGTCACCATCGTCACCGACTATGGGCCCGGCGTCGACGCGGAGAAATGGTTCAGCGACACGTTCGAGAAAGGCGGCGGCAAGATCACGCAGAAAATCCGCGTGCCGCTGAAGAACCCGGACTTTGCGCCATTCCTGCAGCGGGTGAAGGATGACGCGCCGGACGCCGTGTTCGTGTTCGTGCCGTCGGGCTTCGGGGCCATCTTCATGAAGGAATTCGTCGAGCGCGGACTCGACAAGTCCGGAATCAAGCTGATCGGCACGGGCGACGTGACCGACGACGATCTTCTCGCGGACATGGGCGACTCCGCTCTGGGCGCCGTGACCACGCACCATTATTCGGCCGACCACGATTCGCCGGAGAACAAGGCCTTCGTCGCCGCGTTCGAAAAGGCCAACAACGGCATGCGGCCGAATTTCATGGCGGTCGGCGCCTACGATGGCATGGCGCTCGTCTACAAGGCCTTTGAGAAGACCAAAGGCGACGCGAGCGGCGATGCGCTCATCGGCGCCATGAAGGGCATGAGCTGGATGAGCCCGCGCGGGCCGGTCTCGATCGACCCTGAAACCCGCGACATCGTGCAGAATATATATGTCCGAAAGGTCGAGAAGAAGAACGGCGCGCTCTACAACGTCGAGTTCGAGACCATCCCCAACGTGAAGGACCCTTACAAGGCGGCCAAGCACTGATGGGCCATTCCCTCGCGAGGCGGCGGCGCCTTTCCTCCCCCGCGAGGCGGGGGAGGGGGACCGGCCGAAGGCCGGTGGAGGGGGTTCGCCGCGCCGCAGCTGACCCGAGGGATCGCGCCGGCGGCGATGGCCAGGGCGATTGGCTCGGATTCGCGCGGCCGCCTTGCCCCCTCCACCTTGCTTCGCATGGTCCCCCTCCCCCGCTTCGCGGGGGAGGAAAAGGGGCCGCGCGCTCCCCATGCTGACGATCCTGTTCGACGGCGTCGCCTACGGCATGCTCCTGTTCGTGCTCGCGAGCGGGCTTTCGGTGACGTTGGGGCTGATGAATTTCATCAACCTCGCGCACGGCGCGTTCGCAATGGTCGGCGGTTACGTCACGGCCCTGATGATGAATCGCGCCGGCCTTCCGTTCCTCGTGACGCTGCCTGCCGCCTTTCTCATTCCGGCGATCCTCGGCGTCGTCCTTGAGCGCACGCTCTACCGGCGCCTGTACGGCGCGAGTCCGCTCGATCAGGTGCTGTTCACGATCGGCCTCGTGCTGATGGCGATGCCGATCGCCGATTTCTTTCTCGGCGACGAGCCGCAGCAGGTCAATCTGCCGGACTGGCTCTCCGGCAGCGTATCGTTTCACGGCGTCGGGATCAGTCTCTACCGCCTCTTCATTGTCGTCGTCTGCGGCTTGATCGCCGCCGTCCTGCAAATCTTCCTGGTCAAGACGCGTTTCGGCGCGCAACTCAGGGCGGCGGTGGACGATGCGCGCGTCGCTGACGGATTGGGCATCAACGTGGACCGGATTTTCGCGATCGCCTTCGCCGTCGGCAGCGGGCTTGCGGGACTCGGCGGCGCGCTCGCCGCCGACGTCGTCGGCGGCATCGATCCGTCCTTTCCGGTCAAGTTCCTGGTGACCTTCCTCATCGTGGTCACGATCGGCGGCTCGAACGGAATCCTGGGCGCTTTGTTCGGCGCGCTCCTCCTCGGCGTGCTCGACGTCGCGGGCAAGTATTACATCCCCTCGATCGGCGCCTTCATCATCTACGGGGTCATGGTCGTCACGCTGATCCTGCGTCCGCAGGGGTTGTTTGCGCGGGGAGACGCGCGATGAGCGCAACGGCGGGATCCGTCACGAGAGGTCGGCTCGAGGCGCATCTTCACCGTCACGCGCGCTGGCGCTTGTCCGAGATCGCGTTCTGGTTTGCCGTCCTGGCGTTGATCGTGTTCGTGCCGTCGCGGGCCGCGCTCATCAATGAAATCCTCGTCGCCGGGCTGTTCGCGCTGTCGCTCGACCTCATCCTCGGGCTCTCGGGCGTCGTGTCGCTCGGGCAGGCGGCGTTCTTCGGCGTCGGCGCCTATGCCACCGCGATTCTCGCCAGCAAAGGCTTCGCTGATCCGACGCTCGGCCTCCTCGTCGGCGCCGGCGCGGCGGCGATTGTCGGCTTTGCGACCGCGCCGCTCTTGCTTCGCGGCTCGGATCTGACGCGGCTCATGGTGACGCTCGGCGTGTCGCTCATGCTCGGCGAGCTCGCGAACCGCAACGGCTGGCTGACCGGAGGGGCGGACGGCCTCAATTTCTCGATCGGCAAGGTGTTTGGCCTCTTTCCGATCGACTTCACCGGACAGCGCAACGCGGCGCTCTACAGCTACGTCGTCCTTTTTCTCCTGTTCGCCGTCGCGCGCCGGCTCAAGCAGTCGCCGTTCGGTCTGGCGCTCGCCTCGATCCGCGAAAACCGACTGCGCGCGGGCGCGCTCGGCATCGCCACCAGCCGGCGCATCGTCGCGATCTATACCGTTTCGGCGGCTTACGCAGGCGTGGCGGGCGCGCTGCTCGCCGAGACGACGCAGATCGTTTCGCTCGATCTGTTCGACTTCCACCGCTCGGCCGACGTGATGCTGATGCTGATCGTCGGCGGCGCCGGATATCTCTATGGCGGAATCATCGGGGCGGCGGTCTTCATCGTGTTGCGCGACGTCATCTCGGCCGCGACTCCGGAGTACTGGGAATTCTGGATCGGCGCGTTGCTGGTCGTCCTCGTTCTCGTCGGCCGTGAGCGCATCCGCGACGCGGCCGTTCGCCTTGGGTCTCTGCGGTCGCCGAAAATCATGCGCGAGGACGCAGCGTGAGCGCGGCGGCGCTCGAGGCGCGCGGGCTCATGAAGCAGTTCGGCGCGCTGCTTGCGACCGACAACGTGTCTTTCAGCATTGCGCCCGGCGCGCGGCAGGCGCTGATCGGCCCGAACGGCGCCGGCAAGACGACGCTGATCAATCTCTTGACCGGCGTCGTCAAGCCTTCCGAAGGACAGGTGATCCTGCAAGGCCGCGACGTCACCGCGCTGTCGTCGAACGCGCGCGTGCGTCTCGGCCTCTCGCGCACGTTCCAGATCAATCAGCTCTTCCCTCATCTGACGCCCGCCGAGTCGCTCGGGCTCGCGATCTCCGAGCGCAACGGCTCGGGCGCTGACTTCTGGCGCATCGCCGGGACGAGGCCTGCGATCGTCGCAGAAATCGAGGAGCTCCTGACGCGCTTCGGCCTCGAGTCCGAGATGGATCAGCCGACGCGGAAGCTGCCCTACGGCAAACAGAGGCTGCTCGAAATCGCGCTCGCGCTCGCGACGCGTCCGCGCGTGCTGCTTCTCGACGAGCCGGCCGCGGGCGTCCCCGAGGAGGAGCGGCAGGACATTCTGGCCGCGCTCGCCGCCCTGCCTTCGGACGTGGCGATCCTGCTCATCGAGCACGACATGGATCTCGTCTTCACCTTCGCGACCCGCATTTCGGTGCTGGTCGCGGGGCGGCTCCTGACCGAGGGCGAGCCGGACACAATTGCGGCGGACGAACGCGTGCGCGCCGTCTATCTCGGCGAGGAGGCGCATGGCTGAGCTCCTCAGCGTCGAGAACTTGAGCGCCGGCTACGGCGAGGCGCGGGTCATCCAGGGCGTCAGCTTCACGCTCGAGGACGGCCGATCGCTGGCGCTTCTGGGGCGTAACGGCGTCGGAAAGACGACACTGATCGACACGCTGATCGGCGTCACCACCCGTTTCGAGGGACGCATTCGGCTCGGGGCTGACGACATCGCGACGCTCCGCCCGCACGCGCGCGCAAGGTTAGGCGTCGGCTGGTCGCCACAGGAACGCAACATCTTCCGTTCGCTGACGGTCGAAGAGAATCTGACCGCTGTCGCGCTGCCTGGCCCGTGGACGGTGAAGGGCGTCTATAAGCTTTTCCCGAGGCTGGAGGAGCGGCGGACCAACATGGGCCGGCAATTATCGGGAGGCGAACAGCAGATGCTGGCGATCGGCCGGGCGCTGGTCTTAAACCCGCGCCTGCTTCTGCTCGACGAACCGACCGAGGGCCTCGCGCCCATCATCGTCGACGAGCTGCTGGTCGCCTTGCGCGAACTTGCCCGCGCCGGCCTCTCGATGATCATCGTCGAACAGAAGCCGAAGAAAATCCTGCCCTTCACCGACCATGCGATCGTGCTCGATCGCGGCGCCGTCGCGCACGACGCGCCGAGCGCGGAACTGCTCGCCGACCCGTCCGCGCTCGATGCGCACCTGACCGCGGCCAAAAAGGCGCGCTGACCCTTGGCAAGCGCTTCGCCGCCCGGCCGCCTCAATCGCGCGGCGAAGGGACACCGACGCGGATGAGATGCGAGAATTCCGGCGACTGGTCGGCCGCGCGGGCGCGCTCGCTGATCCGGGCGCGCTCCATGAGCTCCGCGAGCGGCATGGTCGTGACGACGGCGCGCCGATCGTACAGGTAGCCGGGCAGAAAGCCGTTGACGACGAGGCGCCAGTCCAGGGGTAGAGTTCCGCCGGCGGCGCGGATCAGCTTGGCCACGACCGTCGCGCAGTTCGCGGTGATCGAATTGTAAAACTTGGGCCGCTCCGCCAGCGCCGTGGCTTGGGAGACATATTCGAGCAGGAGCAGACGCGCCTGCGCCGGCGGCGTCTTCAGGCGATAGAGGCGCACGTCCTCGCCGCGCACGTTCGAACGCAGCCGGACGGAGTCGCGCTCGGTCGTCGCGAGATAGACGAGCGTGTGGGATTTGAAAGCGTCGGCGATCGGCGAGAACTGGCCGTCCTTCTCCCGCCTCACCTCGACCGACCAGAGGAGATGGTCTCCGTCCTCGAAGCCAAAGCTCATCATGACGTGAGCCATCTCCGGCCCCGCCCAATAGGCGAGGAAAAGATCGAGCGTCTTCAGCTTCGAGAGATCGTAGCTGCGCTTGCTCCACCGCTCATCGAAATCCGCGTCGGTGCGCCAGTCGAAGTCGCGCACGTCGGACATGGTGAGAATGTCGCTGCTGACCGCTCCCGTCGTCTGCCGGGCGACATCCGGCGCCCAGTCGCCGTCGGCGGGCGGCCGGATCGTGCTCCACCAAACGAGCACAGCGCCGAAGGCCAGCGCGAATGCAATGAGCCCTTTCACGCGCCTCTGCGTGAACAGGGCCGCGACCGTCCCAAGGCCGAGAAGGACGAAGAGACCCGCGATGCTCGCTCGCGCTGCCTCGGGGCCTGGAAGCCGGAACCACAGCGCAGCCGCCGACCATGCCGTGAGGGGCGCGACGACAAGCGCCGCGACGCAAATCGAGAGAAACGCCGAAGCGAACCGTCTCGCGCCCATCTCCCCCGCCCGCAGCTCGGCCAGGCGCGGCTATAGACGGTTCTGATTCCGAGGGTAAGAGGCGAAGGGGACGAGCCCGGTCTGCTTATAGTTTGAGCCGCCGATTGCCGGCGGCTCGGGTCTGCCGGTCAAGGAGCCGGTTTGATCTGGGTGGCGTCCATGGCCTTGCCCGCCTGAGTGTAGGTCACGGTCACCTTCTCACCCTTCTTCATTGCGGCCATGTTGACGCCCTTGGCCACATCGAAGGTCATGCCGTTCTTGAGCGTGAGCTGGTCTTTCGCATGATCGATCGACTGGATCGTTCCGGTCGTCTTGTTGGTCATGTTCGAGGTCCAGCCGGCCGCCATGGCCGAAGTGGCGCCGAGCGCGGCGAGGACCGCGAGGGCGCTTAGGGCTTTACGCATCGTTATTCTCCATGCTGCGAACCCGCCCATTAGGGTCGATTGGATCACGACGGTGCGGCCGCCCGATGGCCGATCGGGTTAAAGTTTGTTAAGTCCCCGGACAGGTTCGTGAGAAACTCTGCGAGCCCGCCTTGACCGAGCGCCGCTCGACGAACATGTCGTCAGGCCGCCATTTTCTCCTTGAGAAGCCCCAGCCGCATCAGGCTCTCGGCGCTCGCGACGATCGCGTCCTCGCGTGAGCGAGGCGCCCAGCCGAGCACGCGGCGCGCCTTTTCGCCGGTGGCGTTCTTGGTCTTGCCGAGTTCGGGAACGATCTGTCGGACCATCGGGTCCGCGATTGACGCAATGCGCACGAGCCAGTTCGGCAATTCGCGGATCGGGACGCGGCGCGCGGCCGTCCCGAGGCGGGCCTTCAGCGTCAGCGCGATCTCGCGCAGGCTCATGAAGTCTCCGACGGTCGCAAGGAACCGCTCGCCCTTGGCGCGCGGATCGGTCATGGCGCGCAGATGCAAGTCCGCGACGTCGCGCACGTCGACCACGCCGAATCCGATCCGCGGCAGGCCGGGCAGCGCGCCGTCCATCATGCGCTGGACTCCGATGATCGAGGTCGAAAGGTCGCGCCCGAGGGCCGGACCGAACACGCCAACCGGGTTGACGACCGCGAGTTCGAGGCCACCCTCCTTTGCGATGTAATCCCAGGCGGCGCGCTCGGCGAGTGTCTTCGACTTGGCGTAGGCCGACACGCCGTCGCTGGAAACGTCGGTCCAATTCGTCTCGTCGAAGGGCGCCGCCTGTTGTTTGTGGCCGTAGCCGATCGCGGCGAAGGACGAGGTCATGACGACCCGTCTGACGCCGGCCGCCCGCGCCGCCTTCAGGACGCGCAGGGCGCCATCGCGGGCCGGGACGATGAGTTCGTTTTCGTCCTTCGGCGCAGCAAGCGGGAAGGGGGACGCCACGTGCAACACGAAGTCGCAGCCCGCGACCGCCTCCGGCCAACCCGCGTCGCGCTCGAGATCGGCGGCCGCGAACGAGAGCCGGTTAAGCCCCTCCGCGCCCGCCATCGCCAAAATGCCGCGCACCTTCGGCTCGCGCGCAAGATTGCGGACGGTCGTGCGCACCTGATGGCCGGCGGCAAGCAATTGCAGGATGCAATGTCCGCCGATGAAGCCGGACCCGCCCGTGACCAGAACCAAGCTCATGTGGCCTCCGATTATGCTTCGGCGCACACTATCCTTGATTCGGGCGTTGGGATGACGCCTACGTCCCGGAATGGGATACGGCCCCGAAGCCCACCATCATTTGCGGACCGCTTAGGCGCAGGGGCGCTTGTTCAAACTTGCGCGCTGGGGCAGTCTGAGACATCCGCCGGCAGGGCGGAAGGGAGATGCGCTAAGGGGATTCGAATATGATTGGTCGCTCGCTCGTCGCCGCAACCGCCTTGCTGACCACGCTCGCGGTCCAGGCGTCCGCGTCCCCGCTCTACAGCGCGATCTACGCGTTCGGCGACAGTCTGTCGGACACGGGCAACCTTTTTGATTCTATTGGCCTGCCGGCCCCGCCCTACTCGAACGGCCGGTTCAGCAACGGGCCGGTCTGGGTCGAGGACCTGTCGCAAAAGGTCGGACTCGGTCCGGTGACGCCGAGCGTCGAGGGCGGAAACGACTATGCCTGGGGCGAGGCGACGACGGGTTACTCCGGCACGCTCAACCCAGCCGCGCCTGTGCCGACGCTCGCGGACCAGGTCGGGCAGTTCCTGGCCAAGGGCAGCGCGCCGCCGAGCGCGCTCTATACCTTCTCGATCGGCGCCGACGACCTTTTCCAAATTCTCGGGAATCCCAGCTTGACGCCATCCCAGATCCAAGCCGACCTCATGGGCGCCGCCAACACGGTTGCGACAGAAGCGGGCGCACTCGAAAGCAGTGGCGCAAGGAAGCTCGTGCTGTTGGACGTGCCGAATCTTGGGCTTACGCCGGCGATCATGGCGAATGGTCCCGCCGCCGAAACCGCCGCAACCGCGCTCGCCTACACGTTCAACGGTCTTGTTCAGGCCGATCTTGCCGCCGATGACCCTGGGCTCACCGTCTATACGGTCGACGCCTTCGACATCCTCACCCAGATCGTAAACGATCCCAAGGCCTACGGGTTCACCTACGTCAACGAACCGTGCTGGACCGGGACCCCGGCCGGATATGCCGGTCCCGGTTCGCTTTGCTCCCTGCTCCCGGCCGTGCAAGACCAATACCTGTTCTGGGACGACGTCCACCCGACCGAGGCGGGGCACCTTCTTGTCGCGGATGCGGCCTATGCGCTGATCACGCCGGAGCCCTCGACCTGGGCGATGATGATCATGGGCCTCGCAGGGACGGGCTTGGCGGCCATGCGCCGCGCCGGCAGGCCAAAGCGGCCGGCTGACCGCCCGTGCCAGCGCTCGCGATCAGCTCGCCTGATGCCCGCCGCTCAGCGGCACGAACGGGATGACCTTGCCGCCGAAGATGTCCGACCGCGAGACGGTGGTCACGCCGTCGGCGCCGGTCCTCTTGACCACCTTGAGAATGTGCTGCGCGCCGGGCGGCCCGATGGGGATGACCATGATTCCGCTCGGCTTCAGTTGCTGCAGGAGCGGCGGCGGAATGTGGTCGATGCCGCAGGTGACGATGATCTTGTCGAAGGGCGCCGCCTCCGGCCAGCCGTAATAGCCGTCGCCGCTCCGCGTCGCGATGTCGGCGTATTCGCGATAGCCCTTGGCGATCAGCCGGTCGTAGACGCCGCGTGTGCGCTGGGCGAGTTCCGGGATGATCTCGATCGAATAGACGCGCGGGGTCAGGTAGGTCAGCAGCGCCGACTGGAAGCCTGAGCCTGTGCCGATCTCAAGCACCTTGTCGCCGGGCCTGACGTCGAGCGCGCTCGTCATGCGGCTCATCGTGCCGGGCGGCGTGATGGTGACGCCGAAGCCGATGTCGAGATAATGCCCGACATAGGCGTTGTCGCGATCGCCGGGCAGGACGAATTCCTCGCGCGGCGTCAAGAGGAAGGCGCGTTTGTCGGACGCGGTCCAGAGGTCGTTGAAGGCGAGCACCTCGCGATAGCGGTCGAACCGCCGCTCGAGGTACTTGGGCTCCTCGCCGCGATTCGCCGCCGCCCAGGCGACGAACTCGGCCTTGTTGTTCAAAGGCGGCCACATGTCGCCGCGGAACGGCCTGGGTCCCTCGGCATGGGCCGGAAAGACCGCGGCGACGCTCGCCGCCGCGCCGATGAGAAACTCGCGTCTCAGCATTCCAAAAAACCCTTCGCTGCCGCGCCGCTCGTCGATTGAGCGCGCGAGCCGCCCTTATAAGAGCCTCGCCGCAATCGCGCTATCGCCTAAGCTCCAGGCCAAGAAAATCGCTGAGCTCGGCCTTGGAGCGCCCGGCCGCGCCGCGGTCGTATTTGAGCAGCATGCCCAGCACGCGCCTGCCGTTTCCGAATTCCGGGGCGTCGAAACCGTGCGCCGCTCCGGGATAGACGACAAGCCTGACGTGGTCGGATTGCCCGCCCGCCAGACGTTCGCAATCCGCGGCGGGCGTGACTTCGTCCGCCCCCCCGACCACGATCAGCGTCGGCATCTCCATCCGCGCGCCAGACTGATTCGCGCAAGGGGGATAGAAGGCGGCGGTGGCCCGGAATCTCGCCCCATCAGGCGCGGCGAAAGCGGAGGCGAGCCGGCCCGAGGCGATCGTCAGCGCGGTATCGGCCCCTTGCGAGTAGCCGACCGCGGCGATTCGCGACGCATCGACATATGGGAGCTTCGACAGGAACGCCAGCGCCCCATAGGCGTCGGCCACGCCCTCGGGGAAGTCGACCGTGCAGGTTTCTTTCAGCCGTCGCGGCGCGAAATCGTCGACGAAAAGCGCGACATAGCCCCACGCCGCGATCTCGCTTTCGATCGCGGAGCGGTTCGCCGGAAGGCCGAG
This sequence comes from uncultured Alphaproteobacteria bacterium, assembly GCA_963782255.1. Classification (GTDB taxonomy): domain Bacteria; phylum Pseudomonadota; class Alphaproteobacteria; order Rhizobiales; family Beijerinckiaceae; genus Roseiarcus. Next base: position 569,602 of record CAWAIS010000002.1, read on the forward strand.
GCAATTGTGCAGGAGCACGACGGCTGGGAAAGGACCCTTTCCCGCAGGCTTTGCAAGGTAGCCCCGAATGCCGGCTTGTGCCGGCGCGGCCTGATCGAGCCGCGGCGCCGCGCGAAATTTCACGAGCTCGTCAGCCGCCGCCGGCGCGAAAGCCGCAAGCGCGAGCAGCGCGGCTGTCGCGAAACGCCTGCAAGAAGAACCGCGCATAGGCCTCGCCGACCTTCGCAAATTGGGGGCGGCAAGATGGCGAACGAGGCGCCGGTCGTCAAACGCCGGCGCCCGAGTGACGAGGCGAGCCCGCCTCTACTCCGCCGCCGCTGCCTCGAGCACGGGGTAGTCCGTGTAGCCGTCTGGTCCGTCGCTGTAGAAGGTCTGCGCGTTCCACGGGTTGAGCGGCGCATTCAAGGCGAAACGGCGCGGCAGGTCGGGATTGGCGAGGAACAGCTTGCCGAAGGCGACTGCGTCCGCTTCGCCCGCGGCGAGAACGTCTTCCGCCGCCTCGCGCGTAAAACCCTCGTTGGCGACATAGACGCCGCCGAACGCCGCCTTGAGCTGAGGCCCGAGCCGCGGCGCCTTCGTAAACTCGCGCGCGCAGAGGAAGGCGGTTTTCCGCTTGCCGAGCTCGCGCGCAACATAGCCGAAGGTCGCGGGAAGATCGCTGTCGCCCATGTCGTGCGCATCGCCGCGCGGCGCGAGATGCATGCCGACCCGGCCGGCGCCCCACACCGAGACGACCGCGTCGGTCACTTCGAGCATGAGACGGGCGCGGTTCTCGACGGAGCCGCCGTAAGCATCGGTCCGCTTGTTGCTGCCGTCCTGCAGGAACTGGTCGAGGAGATAGCCGTTCGCGCCGTGGATCTCGACCCCGTCGAAGCCGGCGGCCTTGGCGTTCTCGCCCCCTTCCGAAAGGACTCGACGACGCCGGGAATCTCCTGCGTTTCGAGCGCGCGTGGGACGACGAAGGGCCGCTCGGGACGCACGAGGCTGACGTGACCCTTCGGCGCGATCGCGCTCGGCGCCACAGGCAGCGCGCCGTCGTGATAGATCGGATCGGAAATGCGCCCGACGTGCCAGAGCTGGAGCAACATGCGCCCGCCCGCCGCGTGCACGCCCTTCGTTATCTTCCGCCAGCCCTCGACCTGCTCGTCCGACCAGATTCCCGGCGTGTGCGGATAGCCGACGCCCATCGGCGCAACCGAGGTCGCCTCGGAGAAGATGAGGCCGGCGGACGCGCGCTGCACGTAATAGTCGCGCATCATCGCGTTGGGCACGCGGCCCGGCCCGCTCGAGCGGTTGCGCGTGAGCGGCGCCAGAAAAATGCGATTGGGAACCGCGATGTCGCCGAGCTTCAGCGGGTCGAACAGGGTGGGCATGAGGGTCAATCTCCGAGTGAGCCGAGGCGCGACGGCGCCGATAAATGGACGCAATGCTACGCAGTCAGCCCGAACCAGGGAGCGGAGAGCCGTTCCTCGGCCGGCGGGCGGGGATTTGCACGCTGTATGATAGTTTATTACTTTAATAGATAAGCTGGCTGCGTGGTTTGTCAACGGGCCGCCCCTTGCCGTTATCGCCGAGGGCTGTTGTCGGGGTCCTTGGGATACGTCAGCGTTTCGCTCGGGCCGAGGCGGGCCGCGGGCGTCAGGCGCGCCGGCTCGATGGCGCCGGGCCCGAGAATGTGGAAAACCTCCTCGCCCGCGGCGATGAGGTAATCCGCGATGATGCGCCGATGGCATCGCCACCATAGGGTTTCGGCGCACATGACGGTTGACCGCGCGCTTTTGCCCAAAGCGCGCAAGGCGCGGAGGCCCGAGCGGAAGTCTTCGCCCATGGCGTAATCGGCGTAATTGTGAAAGCTCGCCAGCTCCCAGAACGCGTTGATCTCTGGCGAAACGTCGCGCTGAATTCCGCGCAAGCCCCCGAGCGAGGCCAGATGCTGATAGTCGATCTGGAATGGAGCGAGCGAGGCAGGAAGGGCGTCACGGTTGAACTGCGGGTTCATCCGCGAGCGCGGCACGGTCCGCACGTCGACGACCAGCTTGACATCCGCTTCCTGCAACAGCGCCACGAACGCTTCGGTCGAGCGCGTGGAATGGCCGATGGTGAAGAACGGGTTTGCCGTCATAATCTCAAAATTGGCGCCTAACGTCGATCGGGCAAGTGGGCGCCCTTATGCGGAGATTCCCGGGGCTCGCCTTGAGGGTTCTCGACGGGGGTCGAGACTTGTCGCCTTAATGCCGCCAGCTTCGGAGCTTGGAGCGGAAGTCCCATGCCGGTCGCCTTCAGCGAACTGCTCGACGCGTTCGAATTCATCAGCTCGGACCCGATGTTTGGAAATTCGGCCCGGGTGAACCGGGAGACCGGGACGGTCCACTGGCATAGCGACTGCGACTCGGAACTCTTCGAGGACCCCGAGGACATCGACGATGGCAAGAAATATGTCGAGCTTCCCAGTCCGCGCGACCTCGATCTCGGCAGGCCGCTCGTGATGAGCTTTGCGGCCGACGAGCTGAATGATCGCTACGACGAGATCGCCGACATCTTCTCCCGCAAGGGCGCCTATCGCCGCTTCAAGGATTTCCTCATCCGCGTCGGCGCCCTCGAGCGCTGGTACGCCTACGAAAGCGAGGCGAAGGAGAAGGCGCTGCGCGCGTGGTGCGCGGAGAACAGGATCGAGGTCGAGGGGTAGGCCCTGTCATTCCCGCGAACGCAGGAATCCAGAACGCCGCGCGACAAGACCGTCGGCTCTGGATGCCCGCGCACGCGGGCATGACACCCGGGACGCAAGGCGCCCTGGGCGCGTGCCCGCATCGGCCCGGCGCCGTCAAGCGCCGTCGGCGGTGCTCCGCTTCGCTCCGCCCCTCCGGGTGACTGCGCCGGTCCGACGCGGCGTGTTGCAGCCATGATCTTTGCTGCGCGGACCCGGCCAGAAGGCCGGGCCGGTCAGCAAAGACCATGGCGGACAAAGGCCTGAGCCGCGCGGAGGGGTCAAGGCTCGCCGAAGGCGACCCGCGAAGCGGGCTCGGCCTTGACGCCGAGCACGGGTCAGGCAGAGCCAAGCGGCGCGACAGAATTGGTTTCGGACATTGGAAGATCACTCTTCCCGATGTTACACCGTTCGCAGAGCGTTTGGAGGTTCTCGAGCGTCGTCTCTCCACCTTGGCTCCACGGCACAACGTGGTCGACATGCAGAACAACTCCAGGTTCAGTTGCCGGGGAGCATCCGCATGCACGACAACTGAACCGATCCCGACGGTTTACGAGGAACCGCAACCTCCACCCCGGATCGCGTGTTGTCCGGAGCTTTGTTGGCGCGGCGGGAGTTACAGGCTCCTTGCGATTTTCACTATCAATGCTGACATCAACAACAGACGGGGCTGACTCGTTCGCAGCTGCAACAAATGCTTCAAGCGCCTTTCGCCAGGACCCGAATCGCCGCACGTACGTGTGCTCTGAAAACTTCGAGAGCGGCGCACGAAAATCGGCTTGTTTTGGCTGCCTGCCAACTGTCTCCCACACAGATGCCATGTTGCCAAGCAACTCGTCATCGGTCACCTTCCGATACCACTGCGGCGAGGCACTTAACCCTGCCGTTTCGAGCGCATCGGTCCATGATCCAAGAGCACGCGCCACCGTATCGTGAGCAAAGTGTCCAAGGCGGTCGTAATCTTTAGTGGTTAGGACCCTGCTGCCAATCAATCCAGCAACGCGCCTTATGTCGGCTAACAACTCCTCTCGCGGAACTGCGACGCGCTTCCGCACCGTGAGTCCAAACTCGAGCAGAGCAGCGTTCCAAGTCCCGAATCGGTTCTGCATTGTGGCCGAGCAGAAGCGACCTAGTTCGTTGTACTCGTCCTTACTCAAGGATAACTTGCCGAGCCGTGCAGCGACGCGGCGCAAGTCCTCAAGAAGAACGTCATCCGGGCAATTGCGATTGTCGAGTTCAAGTTCGTATTTCATCTGGTTCAGTTCGGTTTGCAGCGATAGCCCGTCAAATCGCGGTTTGAAACCTTTGCGGATCGCCCCCTCAAAACAAAAAATACCTCTGCGCCATCGGCAGCGTCTCCGCCGGCTCGCAGACGAGCAGTTCGCCGTCCGCCGTCACCGCGTAAGTCTCGGGGTCGATCGTGATCTTCGGCGTCGCGCCGTTATGGACCATGCTTGTCTTGCGCAAACTGCCCCGCGTGTTCTCGACCGCGACCAGCCGCTTCTCGACCTTGAGCTTCCGCGCCAGCCCGCCGGTGAGCGCCGCGTCGGAGACGAAAGTCAGCGACGTTCCCGTCCGCGCGCGCCCATGAGACCCGAACATGTATCGGGAGTGGATCGGCTGCGGCGTCGGGATCGAGGCGTTGGGGTCGCCCATGGCGGCGGCGGCGATGGCGCCGCCCTTGATCACGAGGTCGGGCTTCACGCCGAAGAAGGCGGGCGTCCAGAGGATGAGGTCGGCGAGCTTGCCCTTCTCGACCGAGCCGATGTGTTTCGACACGCCATGCGCGATCGCGGGGTTGATGGTGTATTTCGCCACATAGCGTTTTGCGCGGAAATTGTCGTTGCGGGGCGAATCGCCGGGCAGCGGCCCTCGCTGGCGCTTCATCTTGTCGGCCGTCTGCCAGGTGCGGATGATGACCTCGCCGACCCGCCCCATCGCTTGGGAATCGCTCGACATCATCGAGAGCGCGCCGAGGTCGTGCAGAATGTCCTCGGCGGCGATCGTTTCCTTGCGGATGCGGCTCTCGGCGAAGGCGAGGTCCTCGGGAATGCTCGGATCGAGGTGATGGCAAACCATCAGCATGTCGAGGTGCTCGTCGAGCGTGTTTTTCGTGTAGGGCCGGGTCGGGTTGGTGGAGGAGGGGAGCACATTGGCGAGGCCCGCCACCTTCATGATGTCGGGCGCATGGCCGCCGCCCGCGCCCTCTGTGTGGAAGGCGTGGATGGTGCGGCCCTTGAACGCGCGGATGGTGTCCTCGACGAAGCCGGATTCATTCAGCGTGTCGGTGTGGATCATGACCTGGATGTCGTGATCGTCGGCGACGGAGAGGCAGCAGTCGATCGCGGCCGGCGTCGTGCCCCAGTCCTCGTGCAATTTCAAGGCGCAGGCGCCCGCCTTGACCTGCTCGACGAGGCCCGCGGGCTTCGAGGCGTTGCCCTTGCCGGCGAAGCCGAGGTTCATGGGAAAGGCGTCGGCCGCCTCGATCATGCGGGCGATGTGCCAGGGGCCGGGCGTGCAGGTGGTGGCGAAGGTTCCGGTCGCGGGCCCCGTGCCGCCGCCCAGCATCGAGGTCACGCCCGACATCAGCGCCTCCTCAATCTGCTGCGGGCAGATGAAATGGATGTGGGCATCGAAGCCGCCGGCGGTGAGGATCTTGCCCTCGCCCGCGATGACCTCGGCGCCCGGCCCGACGATAATGGTGACGCCCGGCTGGATGTCGGGATTGCCCGCCTTGCCGATCGCGTGAATGAGCCCGTCCTTCATGCCGACGTCGGCCTTCACGATCCCCCAATGGTCGAGGATGACGGCGTTGGTGATGACGGTATCCACCGCGCCTCTCGCGCGCGTGACCTGCGACTGGCCCATGCCGTCGCGGATCACCTTGCCGCCGCCGAACTTCACCTCCTCGCCGTAGGTGGTGAAATCCTTCTCGACCTCGATCATGAGCTCGGTGTCGGCGAGGCGAAGCCGGTCGCCCGTGGTTGGCCCGAACATGTCGGCATAGGCGGCGCGAGGGAGGGAGGTCGTCATGGGTTTGCTCACGGCACGGGAGAGAAGGAAGCGGAGTCGAGCGCGGCGACGTCGAACGTGGCGGTCGAGACGCAACCCAGCTCGGCGTTGATCTCGGCGAGAAAGTAGTCGGGGAAATCGGCCTTGCCGGTGCGGTAAGCGGAAAGCGCGCCCCGCGCGGCGCGGCGGAAAGGGATTTCGAGGTCGTCCATGGACAGAACCCCCTCGACGAGATGCGCGACTTCGGGCCGCTTCTTCTTGTAGGTTCTCGCGAGCGTCCAGGCGAATTCGGCAAGGACGACCGGATTGACGAGGCAGGCCTCGTCTGCCGCCGCTGCATCGACGAAGCGGCGCGCGCGCTCGCTCTGCGAAGGGTCGTCCTCCACGAAGAGGCGCAACAGGACGTTCGTGTCGAGGCCGATCATCCGCCACGGCTTCTTCGGTCGCGCTCCTCCATGGCGAGCGTGATCGCTTCGTCGATCGCCTTGTCGAGATCGACGCCCCCCTCGCCGGCGCGAAACGCATTCGCTCGGGCGAAGTCGACGATCCGGCGCCGCTTGCGCGCTTCGAGGCGGATCGACCCGTCCGACGCCCGCACAAACCGGAGCCGGTCGCCGGGAGAGACGCCGAGCGCCTTGCGTAATTCGTTGGGCACTGTGATCTGGCCCTTGCTGGTGACGGTGGCCTCCCCGAAATCATGCTCGACAGCGGCTCGTCTGGCGGTCACGGAGGCGCTCCACTCTGGTCCTTACTCCTAAGAAGGTAAGGATGAGACCGGCGTAAGGCAAGCGCGCGGTCCACGTCACCCATCTCCCGCAAGCGGGAGAGGGAGTTAGACCTTCCCCATCACCTCCTGGCGGAATCCGTAAACCTCGCGTTTGCCCGTCCGCGTCATCTGGCCTGCCCCATGCCGTCGCGTATCACCTTGCTCGCCGCCGAATTTCACCTCCTCGCCGTATGTGATGAAATCCTTCTCCTCCTCGATCACGAGCGTGGTGTCGGCGAGGCGGATCCTGTCGCCTGTCGTCGGACGAAGCATGTCGGCATAGGCGGCGCGAGGGAGCGAAGCGGGGCAAGCGAGTCGCCATGGCGCCGGCTCATTTTGTCTCCTGACTTCAGGCCGTACCGCCTGAACTTACATGCCTCATGCTTCGATCATGCCAAAGGCGCGGCGCCTCGCGACGCTTTTGTCAAGGGTGAACGTGAATTCGAGGCCGGAATCGAGATTGGAAAGCCCAACCAGCCAATCGGCGAAGTCGGATTTCCGCGATCCGTAAGCTTCCACCGCGCGCGCGAAAACCTCCGGGCGAGCCACAATAAATTCCGTCGAGTCGACTATCGCCTGCAGTCGCCGGTGAATCGCCTGGCGCGACTGCCTGAAGGCGGTGCGACAGGTCCAGACGAACTCCGCAAGAACGATGTCATGCAGATACACCGGCGCGTGTTCTTCGATCACTTTGCGAGCGCGTAGGGATTGCGCGGGGTCGTCCTCCGTCTCGAATATGCGAAGCAGGATGTTGGTGTCTATCCCGATCACTTGCGCCTCTTGCGCCGGGTCGCGCCGAATTTCTCAGCCATGGCCTCGCCGATCGAATCGTCGATATCCTTTTGAGTCAAAGGCCGGCCGAGCGGCGGCAGTTTCAGCTCGTCGATCCGCTCGAAAATGCTTCGCTTCCGCCGCGGCTCGATCCGAACCGATTTGCCGTGCGGCGGATCGAACGCAATCTGATCGCCGGGCTTCAGACCCCAAGCCTTGCGATGTTGCGCCGGCAAGGTGATCTGCCCCTTGCTGGTGATGGTCGCAAGAATTTTGTCGGCCACCGCGGGCTCCTTACAATTAGACGTTCCCTTACTCTAAGGTCCGGTAAGGCGACGAGCAAGCCAAATGATCGCAAGAGAAAGATGCAGCTAAACCTTCCCCATCACCTCCTGGCGGAATCCGTGAACCTCGCGTTTGCCCGCAAGCGCGACGAGGCGCACCGAGCGGGTCTGGCCCGGCTCGAAGCGGATCGCGGTCCCGGCCGGGATGTCGAGGCGGAAGCCTTTCGTCTTCGGGCGGTCGAACTTGAGCGCCGGGTTGGTCTCGAAAAAATGATAGTGCGAGCCGACCTGGATCGGCCTGTCGCCGGAATTCGCGACTTCGAGCGTGACCGTCTCGCGGCCTTCGTTCATGACGATCTCGCCCGGCTCGGCCAGAACTTCGCCGGGGATATGTTGGTCGGCCGCGCCGCGGATCGGATGGTGGACGGTGACGAGCTTGGTGCCGTCGGGAAAAGTCGCCTCGACCTGGATGTCGTGGATCATCGAGGCGACGCCGTCCATGACCTGATCGGCGGAAAGCACGTGCGCGCCCGCTTCCATGAGCTCGGCGACCGACCGCCCGTCGCGCGCCCCTTCGACGACAAAGTCGGTGATGAGCGCGACCGCCTCGGGATGGTTCAGCTTGACGCCCCGCTCGAGCCGCCGCCTCGCCACCATCGCGGCCATGGCGATCATGAGCTTGTCCTTTTCCCGCGGCGTCAAATTCATTGGGAACGGCCTCCGCCTTTGCATTGCGAGCAAGTTCCGCGGCCCTATTGCCAGAGCCGCGGCGGTTTGCGTCGCCCAAGCGCGACAATGCAGGCGATCAGCGCGGCGCGCAATCGGCTGGGCGAGGCGGAAAGAAGCCGCGCTGCAATCAGGCCGTCGAACGCGCTCGCGCCCGCCTCGACGCCGTCGCCCGCCCGATCGAGCGCCGCCCGCAAGTCCGGCAGGCGCGCCTCGACGTTGGGCGCCGCGGAGACGATGGTCGCGACCGCACGCGCGCCTGCGCCTGACGCCGGGCGGTCAAGCGTCGCGCCAGCCTGGGTCAGCCGCGTCTCATCGGCGAAGACGAGTCTTCCGTCGCGCATCAGTCGCCAGGAGTCCTTCAAGCTCGCGTCGATGCGGGTCTCGCCCATGGCGAGCCGGCCGAACACGAGGCTCTCGACCATGAGGAGTTCGGCCTCGCCGGACATGTCGATCGCAAGGCGCCGCTCGAGCGAGGCGCCTTCGAACAGGATCGTCTCCTGCGGCAGCCAGAAAAGCCGCGAGCGCGCTTGAAGCGTGAGCTTCGTTGCGATGCATGCGGGCTCGCCCTCGCTGCGGTAGATTTTTTCGGCTGCCGTCGTGGTCGCCTCGACCTCGGCGCCCTCGCTCAGCGACGCTTCGATGCGGTATGCGTCGCCGCCGGCTGCTCCGCCGCCGGTGTTGACGATGACCGCCTCGCAGGGGCTCGTCGAGCGGGGAAAGCGCCAGCGCAAGCCCCCGGTCTCGAACACGCGCTCGGGCTCGGTGCGGGCGCCGACCCTCGTGAAGGTTGCGCGCGCTTCGCCTCGGGCGCGCTGTCGCGCCAGCGGGTCGAACGCGGCGTCGCCCGTCACGGGCGGCATTTCCGCTCGAGGTCGACCTCGCCGCTCGCGCACACCGGGTCCAGGACCGGCCCATATGGATCGGAAACCCGGTAAAGCTCGTAAGTTTCGACCGCCGCGCCATTGCGGCGGCGCATGAGCGTCCCCGCCGGCTCGACTTCGCGGAAGCGCATCTTGAGGATCAGGTCGAATTTGCGGCCCGCTTCGCCGAGCGCGAGGCCTGGCGCGGCGAAGAGCGTTTCCGGCGGCGAGGGCATGAAAATCCAGCGAATCCGCTGCTCGGGCTGAACGATCGCGATCGCCTGATCGCCGTAATAGGTCATGAGCGAGGTCAGCGCGTAGCCCTGCGTGAGGACGAAAGCCGCGCCGTCCCCGCGCGCGCGCGCGTCCAGGTCGCGGGCGAGGTCGCGGAAGCCTTCGAGCCGCGTCGTCGGGTCGGCCGCTCCAAGCGGAAGCGCGCAGGTCGTCGCCTGGAGAAACGCGAGGGCCATCGCCGCGAAGCCCAGAGGGGCGGCCCAGAGCGCAGCCTTGGCGAGGGCGCCCGCAAGACCGGCGGCGGCCTTGTTGCGCGTCTCGGCGACCCAGTCGCCGGCCAGAATTGCACATGCGGGGAAAAGCGGCGCGAGCCAGTTGCCCTGCACCCGATCGTGTAGCGCGTGCAGAAGGAAATAGGCCATCGCGGGAGCAATCGTGCTCGCGAGCATGCGCCGAGCCTCGTCCCGCGAGCCGGGGGCGCGCGGCGCCCGCCAGTGAATTTGCGCGATGGCGGCCGCGAACCCGGCGAAGACGAGCGGGTTCATGAGCCCGATCTGCGCGCCCAGGAACTCGAGGAGGTAGAAGGGCTCGAAGCCTTCCGGCGCCGCGCGGCCGAACTGCTTTGCGAATGTCGCCCAGCCGTGAACGGCGTTCCAGGCGATGAAGGGCGCAAAGACCATGAGCGCGAGAGCGAGCGCCGCTGCCGACCAGGGCGAGACGAGCCATCGCCTCAGCGATGGGACTGTCACGAAGGCGAGCCCGACGCCGGCGGCGAAGAACAACGCCGTGAATTTGGATTGAAGCGCAAGTCCGAGCGCAAGTCCGATCGCGATCAGCCAGCGCGCCTTGCCGGTCCGCCAGAGTTCGACGAGCGCCGCGAGCCCCAGCGTCCAGAACACGACGAGCGGCGCGTCGGGCGTTGCGAAGATCGCGCCCGCAAGCACAAGCGGCATCGCGATCCACATGAGCGCGGCGAGCGCGGCCGCCTCGGCCGAGCGGAAGAGGCGCCAGGCGATCGGCGCGATCAGGGCCGGCAGCGCGCCGACGAGGAGAAGCGACAGAGCCCTGGCGCCGAACTCCGCGCCGCCGAAAAGCGCGGTCGAGGCGCGAATGAGCAGGGCGGCCATCGGCGGATGGTCGAGATAGCCGAACGCCAGCGAACGCGACCAGAGCGTGTAATAGGCTTCGTCGAATGTCAGCTCGAGCCGCCTTGCGGCGATCGCCTGCAGCCCCAGCAGGACGACCGAACCGAAGACCGCCCAGGCCATCAGGCGGCCGGCGCGCCGCTCCGCCCCGAGCGGCGCCTCAGCGACGATGGACGCACTCCTCACGCCGCCGTTTTCGACCTCTCGATGCCATGGGAGCCCGCCTCCCGTTCGCACGGGCGAGACCGACGGTCAATAACCCGTGAACTCCGTCACAACTCGGCCAGAACTCCGCCACGATCGTGCGATTGGTGCGACACTGTGGCGCCATTCACACACCCGCTCGGGCGGCGCCGTCGTATAACTCGAAGTAGCCGCCGCTAACGTCGGCGTGTTTTCCTCGACGGACATGGTTCTCTGGGCAAACAGGACAGGCTTCAGGCAGGCGAGCCGCGATGATGCGGCGGACGCGGCGCGATTCTTCTCGCGGATGGGCTACGCCGTGTTGGGGATCGGCGCGCCGGTTGGGGTCGTGCTTCATCCGCTTGCCTTGTTCATCATGTTCCCGATCGGCGTCGCGCTCATTCTCATGATGGCGGCGCTCGAGGCGAAGCCGGGCTTCATCGACCGCGTTCTGTTCGCGTTCCGGATTCCCGCGTTTCTCGCGCTGATCGCCGGGCTCGCATGGGCAACGCTGTCGGTCATGTGGACGCCTTATCCGGTCTCCGCGACGCAGCACGCCCTGAAGCTCGGATTGCTGATCGCCGCGACCCTGCTCGCTGTCGCCGCTCCGCGTGACAATGCGCGCGCGGCCGACCTCTACCTGTTTCCGGTCGGCGTCGTCGTGCTCATGGTCGCGATGTCCGCGAAAGGCCTCTCCCATCTCCTGACCCGCACGACGGACGATGGAACGCTGGCGGCGGGCGGGGTGGCGCTCGCCGTTCTCCTGTTCCCGGCGCTTGGCGGATTGACCGCGCGCGGACGCAACGGCTATGCGCGCCTCTTGCTGATCCTGACCCTGGCTTACGCCTATTTCGACGGATACACGCCGCTGACGGTTGCGCTCTTCGCCGGCTATCTCGCTCTGTCGTTTGCGATTTCGGACATGCGACGCACCGCGCGGGAACTGGCGTGGGCGGCCGCGGCGCTGGCTTTGCTGTCGCCGCTCATTCCCGCATTCGCTCCGACCATTTCCGACTGGATATTCCACGCCAAGCTCGCGACTCTCCCGCCGCCCTACGCGTCGCTGTCGGTCGCCGCCGACGTCTTCACCCACGATAAGCTCAAACTCATCACGGGGCACGGATTTGAGACCGTGGCGCGAGGCGTGCGCAGCGGCATTCTGCCTGCCCAGACACCAAAGGCGCTCGCCTTCACGGTCTGGTACGAGCTTGGAATCGTCGGCGCGGTCCTCGCGGCGACGGGGCTCTGGTTCGCCTTTAGCGGCCTCGAGAAGGGGCCGCCGAGGCTCGTCCCCTTCCTCGCGGCCGGCCTGACCGCGGTCGTGGCGCTCGCTTTCCTGAACGTGGATTTCGACGACATGACCGCCATGACCCTGATTGCGGTCGCGGTCATTTCGAGCGGCGTCGCCGCGCGCAGCCAATACCGCACGACCCGCCCCTCGGCCGTCAGCCTCGCGAACTTATAGCAGATCGGGGCGGGCGGCCGCGAAAAGCTTCACGGCCATCAACCCCATGGGCCCGCGCGCGACGCCGAAGGGAAGCGACGCGATCCCCACCGCGCCTCTCCCCAACGCAAATCAGCGTTTTCCCCCGAACGAGATCGTCGGCCGGATATTGCGGGGACGCTTGTATTCGACGACAACGGCGCGCGTTCGACCGGCGACGAGGCTGGCGCGACCGCGCGTCTTGGCCGCCTGTTTGACGGCCAGCGCCTTCACGTCGTCGACCGGCACGCCCATGAGGGTGGCCGCGATTTCCGCGCGCTGCTCCGGGTCGCCGGCCAGGCTTTCGGCCGCGATCAGGGCTTCCTCGATCGTTGGTTTGTCGCGCCGAACGCGGCGGACGCCCCACTTCGTCTTCCAGGTGGCTTCCATCGGCCCCTCCTCAAACTTTTCAACCCGAACAATAGCAGATATGTTGCACCGCAACAAATTTATTCAAGCCGGTGGAGTTTCTTCTCCACACCCTCTTTGGCGCAGTTGCGTAAACCAACCAGACCGTGCGAAAACTCCGCGACACATTCAGCGCGGCCAGTTTTTCGAGGCCTACGACTACGCGCGGCGGAAAAAATCGCGAAAATCGGTTCCCTTCGCGACCATACGGAACCTCGCATTGAGTTTTCGCACGGTCTGCAACGTTTATGCGGCCCCCTCCAGCCACGCCCGCGCCGCCGCCTCTCCCGATCCTACGGCGCTTTCGACCGAATCAGGAAGCGGAGACTCCACATAACTACCCGCGAGAAAAAGGTTCCGCCATTGCGTTCGGAAGGCCGGCCGCCGCGCCGCCTCCTCCGGCGTTGCGAGAAACCCCGCCCTTCGGGTCGGCACGACCCGCCACGCCGGGAGCGCGTCCGAAAGCCCGGTTAAGGCGGCGACCCCCTGCCAGCACTCTTTTGCGAGCGCGTCGCGCTTCGCGTCCAGGCGCGCCGCCGCGTCCTTGATCGTGACGGACATCCGGTCGCGATAGCAGAAGAGCCAGTGAAACGCGCCGTTCAAGGCGCCGATGACCGCGGGCGCAAGGGGCGGTGGGGCCGCAGCGAAATGCACGGTGAGCGCGACGGGCGCGCCCGAGGGCGCCTCGAGGCCCGGGACGAGGCTCGCCGCGACGGACCATGGCGTTGCGAGAATCAAGGCGTCTCTGGGTCCGAGATCGATCCGGTCGTGCTCGAACTCGAGCCCGGCCAGACGCTCCGGCCCGGGGTCGAGGGCGATGAGACGGCGTTCGAGACGCAGCGTCGCGCCATCGCGCTCGAGGCGCCGAACCAAAGGGTCGACAAACGCCCGGCCGAAACCGTGGATCGGCATGAGCAGCCGCATCCCCGCGCCGCCCGCCCTGACGATGTCGCGGAGGGCTGCGCCTGCAAGCCGGGCGGAGGCCGTTTCCGGCGGGCAATTGAGCGCGGCGAGCGCGAGAGGCCGCCACAGGCGCTCCATCGCCGGCCCCTGCTTCGGCGCGAGGCTGGCGACGGTCGCGGTTGGAGAGGCGGAGAAGAGCCGCCGGCCGGACCAATAGTCGGCAAGCGTCAACCGCGGTCCGCGTCGCGCTTCGCTCAGGAGCCACCACGGCGCCCGACCGGCGTTGGGCGTCAAGCGCCAGCGTTCGCCGGTGGAGAAGTCGGCGAAGGCGACCCCCGGCTCCTTCTCCTCCCGCCATTCGCCGCGCGCGCCAGCGGCGTCGATCAAGCGAAGCGCGGAGGTCCAGGACGCGAGCAGCGGAAAATTGCCCGTGTCGATGTCGCAGCCGAGCGTCTCGTCATAGAACGAGCGTCGCCGTCCGCCGGGCTGAGGCTTCGCCTCGTGCACGACGACGTCGCAGCGTCCGCTCGTCGCGAGTTCGCCCGCCGCCGCGAGTCCGGCGACGCCCGCTCCGACGACATGAACGACCGCGCGCTTCATCGCCGCTCGCGTGGAGTCATTGGGCTTTCAGGCCGCGCGTCGCCGCGGCTCTCGAATCACATGGTTGAGGCTAGAGCGGTTTGAGGACGATAGGAAGCGCATGCAAAGCCTGATGCCCGTCTTGACAGACCCGGCTCAAGCGCGCGACGTTTGACCAATCGGTCAAGAAGTCCCATTCCGCCCGTGGCGGCTTCAAGGGAGACGCCATGACGATCGCCGCCCATCCGCCCGGACTCTCCGATGTTGCGCCAGGCCGCCTCGATAAGGCGAGCGTGGACGCCAATTTCGCCGATCTGCATCCCCCGCTCAGCCGGCACGAGGCGAGCGTCGAGGCGGAACGCTGCTACTTCTGCTTCGAGGCGCCGTGCCAGAAGGCGTGCCCGACCGCAATCGACATTCCGCTCTTCATCCGCCAGATCGCCGCCGGCAACCGCGACGGCGCGGCCAAGACCATTTTCGACGCTAACATCATGGGCGGCATGTGCGCGCGCGTCTGCCCGACCGAGACGCTCTGCGAGGAGGCCTGCGTGCGCGAAGCCGCCGAAGGCAAGCCGGTCAGCATCGGCCTCCTGCAGCGCTACGCGACCGACGCGATCATCGCCTCGGGCAAATCGCCCTATAAAGCGGGGGCGCGCACGGGCAAGCGCGCGGCGATCGTCGGCGCCGGGCCTGCGGGGCTCGCTTGCGCGCACGCTCTCTCGATCGGGGGCGTCGAGACGACCTTGTTCGAGGCGCGCGACAAGCCGGGCGGCCTCAATGAATACGGCATTGCCGCCTACAAGACGATCGACGACTTCGCGGCGAAAGAGGCCGCCTTCATCCTGTCGATCGGCGGCATCGAAGTCGAATACAACGTCGCGCTCGGGCGGAACGCGAAGCTCGACGACCTGCGGCGCGACTATGACGCCGTCTTTCTCGCGATGGGCCTCGGCTCGACCAACAGGCTCGGGCTTCCGAACGAGACCGAGCTCGAAAACGTCGTCGACGCCGTCGACTATATCGCGCGCCTCAGACAGACGAAGGATCTGACGACGCTGCCGGTCGGACGCCGCATCGTCGTCATCGGCGGTGGCATGACGGCGATCGACATCGCGGTGCAGACGAAGCGCCTCGGCGCCCAGAGCGTCACGATCGTCTATCGCCGCGGGGCGGACAAGATGAAGGCGAGCCGGTTCGAGCGCGAGCTCGCGCAGACGAGCGGTGTCGTCATCCGCACTTGGGCGCGCCCCGTCTCGCTCGAAGGACACGCGGGCGCCTTGAGCGGCGTCGTGTTCGAGGATACGCACGAGCACGAAGGCGTGCTCGCCTCGCCCGGCTCCGTCTTCCGCATCGAAGCCGACATGCTCTTCACGGCAATCGGGCAGCGCGGCGCGCCGGAGGCGCTCGGCGGGGCGCCGATCGAACTGAAGGATGGGCGGATCGTCGTCGACGGCGAGCGGCGCACGAGCCTCGAAGGCGTGTGGGCGGGCGGCGACTGCGTGTTCGGCGGGCTGGACCTGACGGTCAGCGCGGTCGAGGACGGCAAGCAGGCCGCGCGGTCGATCATTGCGGCGCTTAACGCCGAGAGCGCCTGAACGAGCGAGGGTCACGATGGCCGATCTGCGCACCAATTTTCTTGGCGTCAAATCGCCCAATCCGTTCTGGCTTGCCTCTGCGCCGCCGACCGACCGCAAGGTCAATGTCGAGCGTGCCTTCCGCGCCGGCTGGGGCGGCGTCGTGTGGAAGACGCTCGGCGAAGCCGGGCCGCCGATCGTCAACGTTTCCGGCGCGCGCTACGCCGCGATCCATGGCCCCGACCGCCGCGTGATCGCGATGAACAACATCGAGCTCATCACCGACCGCGACCTCGAAATCAACTTGAGGGAGATCAAGGAGGTCAAGCGCGAATGGCGCGACCGCGCGCTGATCGTCTCGCTCATGGTTCCGTGCGACGAGGACTCGTGGAAGAGCATCCTCGCGCGCGTCGAGGAGACGGACTGCGACGGGGTCGAACTCAACTTCGGCTGTCCGCACGGCATGTCCGAGCGCGGCATGGGCTCGGCCGTCGGGCAGGTGCCCGAATATGTCGAAATGGTCTCGCGCTGGTGCAAGGCGCACACGCGCATGCCGGTCATCGTCAAGCTCACCCCCAACATCACCGACATCCGCAATCCCGCGCGGGCGGCGAAGAACGGCGGCGCCGACGCGGTCTCGCTCATCAACACCATCAACTCGATCATGGGGCTCGATCTCGACGCGATGGCGCCCATCGACGCCATTGACGGCAAGGGCACGCACGGGGGCATGTGCGGTCCGGCTGTGAAGCCGATCGCGCTGGCGATGGTCGCCGAGATCGCGCGCGATCCGGCCTGCGCCGGCCTGCCCATTTCGGCGATTGGCGGAATCACCACCTGGCGGGACGCGGCCGAATTCATCGCGCTTGGCGCCGGGACGGTGCAGGTCTGCACCGCGGCGATGACCTACGGCTTCAGGGTCGTCCAGGAGATGATCTCGGGCCTGTCGGACTACATGGACGCCAAGGGCTACGCCACGATCGAGGATTTCCGCGGCCGCGCCGTTCCCTCGATCACCGACTGGCAGCATCTCAATCTCAACTATGTCGCGAAAGCCGAGATCGATCAGGATCTCTGCATCCAGTGCGGGCGGTGCCACATCGTCTGCGAGGACACGTCGCACCAGGCGATTTTCGCCCATATCGACGGCAAGCGGCGCTTTGTCGTCAACGAGGCCGAATGCGTCGGCTGCAACTTATGCGCGCTCGTCTGCCCGGTCGAAGGATGCGTCACGCTGGTGCACAAGACGTCCGGCGTCGATCCGCGCACGGGGCTTGGCTATGATCGCCCGCCCGCGAACTGGACGGCGCATCCGAACAATCCAAGCCTGAAGGCGGCGGAATAAGGGGCGCTACTCCCTATTCGACTCGTCCTTCGGCTCCTTCAGCTTGCCGAACACCGCATTGACGTCGATGCGCTCCTCGCTCGGCTTCGGCTTCGGCACGCCGAACACTTCGAGCTGGCTGGACGGCGCGGGCTTGGCGGTCGTGACCTCGGCGGGAACGAGCGTCTGTCCGCCAGCCTCCTCGATCTTCGGCCGGTCCTTCGCGGCCCGGTTGACCTCGAAGTCGAGGTCGATCTGCGAGCACAAGCCGAGCGTCACCGGATCCATCGGCTGGAGGTTCGGCGAATTCCAGTGGGTGCGCTCGCGAATCGACTGCAACGTGTGCTTCGTCGTGCCGACGAGGCGCATGATCTGCGCGTCCTTGAGCTCCGGGTGGTTGCGCAGGAGCCACAGCACCGCGTTGGGCCGGTCCTGCCGGCGCGAAAGCGGCGTGTAGCGTGCGCCGCGCGGCTTCTTGAATTCGGGCGTGCGCACTTTCGACGTCGCCAGATGCAGGCGATGGTTCGGGTCCTGCTCGGCGGCGGCGATCTCCTCGCGGGTCAGCTGCCCGGTCGAAATCGGATCGTAGCCCTTGATTCCGGTCGCGACCTCGCCGTCGGCGATGCCCTTGACCTCGAGCGGGTGCAACTTACAAAACTCGGCGATCTGGTCGAAGGTCAACGAGGTGTTTTCGACCAGCCACACGGCGGTCGCCTTCGGCATCAATGGCGCGTCGCTCATCCGACATGCTCCTTGCAATTGCCTCGGGCGCGCGGATCCGGTTTCGGCCCGGAGGAGGCGCAGCCTCAAAACAACAAAACTCGAGGGGGAGGGCGCTTTATAGGCGCCGCGGCACCGAATTGCAATCGTTCCTTCGGCTCTTGAGCGCTACGCCGCGCAAATTCCTTTCTTCGGACCTTGTTCATGAGGGATCACGACCCCACCTGCCGGCGTTCAGGGCTAAGCTCGCGCCGACAAGGTTTTTTGGGGCCGGGTGGGTCTTTTTTTGGAGAAAGGAACGCAAAATGAAATCCGTAACCATCGCCGCCGCGGCGCTGGCGCTTGCGCTCGCGCCTCTCTGTTCGCCTGTCTCCGCAGAAGCCAAGGGCTGCATCAAGGGCGCGCTGGTCGGCGGCGTCGCGGGCCACATGGTCCACCACGGCGTGATGGGGGCGATCGGCGGCTGCGTCGTCGGCCACCACATGGCCAGTGAGAAGAGCAAGGAGGCGGCCCACACCGCGCAGAACCCGCATGCCGCCGCGCAAGGGGCGACCCCTCAGAACAACCAGTAGGCATAAAGCTCACGCCTTGTTGTTGAGCGCGCGCTCGGCCTTCGGGTCGAGCGGCCAGCGCGCTCGCGCTGGCGCGTCGAGCGCGTCCGTAAGCCCGAGCCTCAGCCGCTCGATCCCTGCCCAGGCGATCATCGCGCCGTTGTCGGTGCAGAGCTTCTGCGGCGGGGCGACCAAAGAGAGGCCGGCTTCGGCGCAGAAGCGCGCCATGACCTCGCGCAGCGCCGTATTGGCCGCCACGCCGCCGGCGACGACGACGGCCCGCGGCGCGGCGCTGAGACGCTCGCGAAAGAGCTTTACCCCCACGCGCATGCGGTCCACGACCACGTCGACGACCGCGGCCTGAAACGAAGCGCAGAGATCGTCGACGTCGTGAGGCCGCAAGGGCGCGGCCTCTACCGCGGCGAGCCGCACCGCGGTCTTGAGCCCTGAGAGCGAGAAATCGGCGTTCGGCCGGCCGGCGAGGGGCCGCGGCAGGGCGAAACGCTCGGCGTCGCCGCGCTTGGCCGCGCTCTCGACCGCCGGGCCGCCCGGATAGGCGAGCCCGAGCAGCTTCGCCGTCTTGTCGAACGCCTCGCCGATGGCGTCGTCCATCGTCGCGCCGAGCCGGAGGTAGTCGCCCACGCCTTTGACCGCGAGGATCTGCGTATGGCCGCCGGACGCGAGCAGGACCAGATAGGGAAAGGCCACATTCGCCGTCAGGCGGGCGGTCAGCGCGTGCGCCTCGAGATGGTTGACGGCGAGGAAGGGCTTGCCCGTCGCCAAGGCCACGCCTTTCCCGGCCATGAGCCCGACCAGCACGCCGCCGATCAGGCCCGGCCCCGCCGCGGCCGCGACTCCGTCCAGGTCCTTCGCCGAAAGCCGCGCCTGAGCCAGCGCGCGGGCAATCAGCGTATCGACGACTTCCACATGCGCGCGCGCCGCGATCTCGGGCACGACGCCGCCAAAGGCCGCATGCGCCGCGATCTGGCTCATCACTTCATCCGAGAGGATTTCGCCGGTTCCGTCGCCCCTGAGCCGCACAATCGAGGCCGCGGTTTCGTCACACGTGGTTTCTATCCCCAGCACCCGCATCCGATTGCATTCTCCCCGGCGCCGCCCTGGCTCGAACTCGCCCAAGCCATTAGCTTGAACGGCGCGCGGAAGATACCGCCGCGGCGATAAGCCGCGCCGACAATGGACCTGAAACGATCTGTCCGCGTTTTCATGGTTGTGTTATCGTAGTTTGTACGAGGCGAGCCATGAACAGCCCGGTCGGGCCAAGTGAAATCCGAGTGTTGATCCGGCCGATAGAGCAAGCCGGACCCGAACAAGAGTTCATTCCAGCCCAGCTCTTCAAGAAAATTCTGGACGCGTTCCTGGCCGCGCTGATCGCAGCCGACCGCGAGCTTCACGCCAAATCGACCGCGAGCGAGTTCTTCGTTTCGCATCTCGCCCGAGGATCATACGAATTCGGATTGCTGGAAAAGCAGAGGGCGCACGGACCGGGCGGCGGCTCGGCCATCGAACTCTTCCGCCGATGCGCCGGCGGCGTCTATCGCAGCGATTATCAAGTGCTCTTGCGCTATCGGCGCCTGACGCGGGCCTTTCACAGGATTGTGAAGGCGCTCGACCCGGCCTACGTGGTTCTCGTGCAATACCATGACACGGAATTGCCGATGGACGGATTCTTCTGCCGCCAGGTCGACAGGGTCGGCGCGAACGGCGCCGCGCCTTCGCAAACCGACGTCTGGTTTGCGGGGACCGCCATCGCGTCTTTGGAGGGACGGCTGGAAGCGATCGATTATCGCGGGCCTGTGTGGAAGGGCTGGCTCACGCTCGGGGACGGCGAAACACAGCTTGAGTGCGTGTTCAACAGGTCAATTGGAGAAGACGCCTTGAATCCATTCGGCAACAAATTCGTATCCGTCAGCGGGCAGGCCATATACACCGGGGACAGTCAGATACCGGAACGCATCGAGGTCATGAAGATCGAGCTTTTGCCGCGGGGGAGCGGTCCGGTCGATATTCGGGGGTCGCTGGAGCCGGCCTCCCATGCGGGTGGGGAACATGGGGACGATCACATCTACTAGCAGAAGGCACTTTCTGCATACAAACGTGCTGTTGCGACATGCGAGCGGACGTTCCGGCGAATCGGAACGCGACATCGAGACCATTCTAACCGAAGCGGCGACGGGCAAGCGCCGGATCTGGGTCAACAGCGTGTTGTTCGCCGAGATGAGGCCGTCGCTGTTCGTCAAAGGCGAGTTTCCGGCCATCGCGGACCTCGCGCGCTACATCCGCTCGATCGCGACCTTCGTGACCGCCGACCCAAACACGATGCTGCGCGCGGCGAGGCTCAGGGACGTGAAATGGCAGCGTCCCGCCGCGCTTCGTCGACCGGGCGAGGAGCCCCGGTTCATGTCGCTGACCGACGCCATCCAGATCGCGTCAGCCTTGTGGGTGAAGGAGGCGGTCGGGGTCTCCGACCTTGAGTTCCTGACGTTCGACGATGGCGTTGCGGACCGGGACGAAGCCGGCGGACGGCGTTTGTCGCTCCTTAGGCTACAGGAGTATCTGGACGATTCGCCGGTCGATTCGGACGCCATGGCCGCGGTCGGGCTTGCCCGCGTCGAACCGATCCTGACGGCGCATTCCGTCCCGCTAAGCATACCCGCGGGGTGAACGGCGCTTCCGCTCTCATCGGCGTCCGGACTTCGCGAGTTCCGCCGCGATGACCGGCGCGAGGATCGTCCGCACGGCGAAGATCGAGCCGTTTATGCTGTAATGGCCGTAGTCGATGGCGAGCATGTCCTCGGGCAAATGCGGCCCGACCAGACGCCGGCAGCCTTCCTCGCCGCAAAGCTTCTCCGCCTGCGACACGTAGACGACGCCTGGGCCCCAGTCCTTGGCGCGAAGCGCGCGGTCCGTCTCGAGCGAATCAGGCCGGACGCCGACGTGGGAGAACTCGGGCGCGCGACCCTCATCGATGAGGTCGCGCCCGACGAGAATCGGCAAGACCGGCGCCCAGGTCGGCGTCTCGCCGGCGATGACGATCGAGCGTACGCCATCCTGATGCAAGCGCCGCGCGCCCGCGACCATCGCATCGAGAAAGCCGGGATAGCGCCAGTTCGCCTCGTGGTCGTATTGGGCGAAGTAGCCGCCGACAAGGAGGACGTCGGGCTTGATCGCCCTGATGCGCTCGAACACGTAATCGTTGACGGCGCGGCAGCGCGGCGTGCCCGCGACGCCTGCGTCCATCGCCACGTCTTCGACGAGCGGAACGCAGAAGACCGCGGTAAGCGTCGCGATGTTGGCCTTGTCGGCGAACGCATCCGTCATTCCCGCGAAAAGATGCGCCGCGTGCGAATCACCGACGATCAGGATCGTCGGTTTCGACGGATCGTCGATGACGCCGCAACGGTGGCCCTCGAAGAATCGCTTCGCGTGCTCGCGCTCCTCGGCGAGCGAATAAGCGTGATCGTCGCGCTGATAGAAGCATTGCATGAGGCGCTTCCCCTGCGCGCCGTTCACGTCGTAATCGAAAACGCGCGTGACCAGCGGGGAAAATCGGCCGGGGAAGCCTTTGGCGTCGTAAGTGACGCGGCCGACCGCGCCGGTCAGCGCAAGCGCACCGACGAGTCCGAGCGCAAGCGCATAGGGCCTGCGGTGAAACAGTGTCGCCGCCGGCCCCTCGACGAACCGATAGGTCAGGGCCGCGAGAACGATCGCGACGCCTGCAAGCGCAAGCATGACGCCGCGCGTCGGAATGACGCCGGGCCAGATGTGCGCGAAAGCGAACAGCGGCCAATGCCAGAGGTAGAGCGGATAGGAGATGACGCCAAAAAAGCCGGCGACCCGGTTGCCGAGCGCGAATTCGCCGGGAAGCGAGCGCGGGTGCGCGATGACGAGCGCGCAGCCGGCCGTCGGGATCGCCGCGCGCCAGCCCGGAAAGGGCTCGACCTCGCTCATCAGGAAGAAGGCCCCGAGCATAAGCGCGATCCCGATTGCAGCGCCGAGATCCGCAACGCGGCCGGAAGGGTAAGGAAGCCGTCCAAGCAGAAAAACCTCGCGATAGGCAAGGAGCGCGCCGAGCGCGAGCTCCCACCCCCGCGTCCACGGTAGATAGAAGGCCGCGATCGGATCGATCGGTGTGAGGACGACGCAATAGGCGAAGGAGGCGAGGAAGATCGCCAGGATCACCAACGGCGCGACGCCGCCCTTGAGCTTGAATAAAACCAGCATGAGCACCGACCAGCCGAGATAGAACTGCTCCTCGATGCTGAGCGACCAGAGATGCAAGAGCGGCTTCGTCGCGGAGTTTGCGCCGAAATATCCGCCGACGCCGGCGAGGCGCATGAGCCAGAAATTCACGGTGAAGTAGGAATTGCCGAGGATCGCGCCGCCGATGTCGCGAAACTGGATCGGCGCGGTTCGAAACCAGCCGACGATCCAGACGAAGCTCAAAACGACGAGGAGCGCCGGAAGGATGCGCTTGGCGCGCTTGGCGTAGAACATGGTGAGCGAGAAATGGCCGGCCGCGCATTCGGACAGAATGATGCGCGTGATGAGAAACCCGGAGATGACGAAGAACACGTCGACGCCGGCGAAGCCTCCCGGAACGAGCGACCGATCGGCGTGGAAGGCCACCACGCCAAGGACCGCGAGCGCCCGCAGGCCGTTGATGTCCTTGCGGAAATCGAGGTCGCGCCAGGCGCGCGCGGCGACGATGTCCGGAGTGTCGAGGGCTTTGTTCAAACGGGGTCCCATGTCCGAGGTCGCATTTAGGGCGCGCCCTCGGAAGCCGGGGTAAAGCGCCGCGCCCCGAACGGCAAGCGCCGATCGCTTGGCCCTCGCTTGGCCCCGCCTTCGCCGCCGCCCATAATGCTCTGCCATGGACACGATGCCGGAGACGAAGCCGCGCGTGGCGTTGTTCCGCGCTCGCGCGGACGCGGCGAGAAGCGCGAGGCGCCTGCGCGCGCTCGGCTTTTCCGTCGCATGCCTGCCGGTGATCGAAGCGCGAGCGATCCCGTTTCAAGCCTTAAGGCCGCGCTACGACGCGGTCGTCGCCACCAGCGCAAAGGCGTTCCTCGCCGACGGGCCGATCGGCCGGGCGGCTCATGCTTTCGTCGTCGGGCTTGAGACGGCGCGCGCCGCGGAAGCGCGCGGGCTCGGGCTCGCCGCGCCGCCCGCCCCCGACGCCGCCCGCCTGATCGAGACGATCAAGAGCCGTTTCCCGCCGGGTTCGCACGTTCTTTATCTCGCCGGCCGCGACCGCAAGCGCGCGCTGGAGGATGCGCTGGCCGGCTCATATGCACTCGAGGTCGTCGAAACCTACGTGGCCGAGGCGCGGGAGCGCTGGCGTCCCGGCGAAGTCCGCGCCCTCGCCTCATGCGTCGCCGCCTTGCATTATTCGCGCCGCTCCGCCGCCCTCGCGGCGCGCTTTGCGGACGAGGCAGGGGTTGCGGCTCGCTTTCGAGCCCTGCGGCACGTCTGCCTGTCGCGCGACGCCGCAGAGCCCATGATCAGCCTCAGCGCCGACGTGATCGTCGCCGATGCGCCGGACGAGCGCTCGCTCCTCGCCGCTTTGCGCAAGGAGTTCGTGCGTATTTCCTTCGGGTAGGCCCTTCCGTATATAGGGCCCGCGAATCTCGATTGGCGCGAGGATCAATGGTCGACGAGGAAAGCCAGGACGTTAAGTCCGAGCCGGCCGGAGGGGCGCCGGTCAATCGCGACCAGCGGCGCGATCCGGACGTCATCGAAGGCGAGGTCGCCGGGCGCAGCGACGATGCTCCGCCCGATCCGGCCCCCGCTGAGGAGCCCTCTCCGCCTCCTCCCGCGCCGCCGCTGCAACCAAGCGCGCCGGGCCGGGCCGGGGCGTTCGTCTCCGGCGCGCTCGGCGGCCTGATCGTCTCGGCGCTCGCCGCCGGCGCCGGCTGGTACTTCCTTGCGCCGAACGCAGATCTCGCGGGAGCGGACGCGAACCGGCTCGCGGCGCTCGAAACGCAGGTTCAGAAGAACGGCGCGGCCGTCGAGGCGCAGGCCAGCGAGGGAGCGGCGGTCGCGAGCCTCGACAAACGCGTCGCCGCGCTCGAGGGTCCGGCGGCCGACGTCGCGTCAATCGACAAGCGCGTCGGCGCGCTCGAATCGGCGGACGCCGCGCTCGCGCCCAAGCTCGCCGCCGTGCAGGCCGTTCAAGACGTGCCGGCCGAAATGAAGAGCCTTCGCGCCGATGTGGACGCGGCGCGCGGCGAAATCCCTGCGCTTTCCGACCGCCTTGCCAAGCTGGAATCGGCCGCGCCGCAAGCCGGAGCGGCGAGCGCCGAGATCGCCGCGCTGTCGGGCCGCCTCGACAAGGTCGAGGCCAAGCTCGCCGCGCCCAAGACCGAGACCCGCGTCGCCCCAGAAAAGCCGACCGCGAACGACAATCCAGGCGCCGTCGCTATCGTGTCCGGAGCGTTGAGCGACAAGCTCGCAGCCGGCGCCCCGTTTCCGGCCGAGCTCGCGGCGCTCGAGAAACTCGGCGTCGATCCCGCCAAGCTCGCGGCCCTGAAGGCCGTGGCCAACGGAGCGCCGAGCGGACCGGCGCTCGCCGCCTCTTTCCATCGCGTCGCAGGCAAAGTCCTGGCCGCGACGACGACGGCGCCGGCGCAAGGCGGGGTCGTCGACCGCTTCCTCAACCATATGCGCGGGCTCGTGCAGGTGCGCGATCTCAACGAGACGCCCGGCGACGATCCGTCCGCGCTCGTCTCGCAGATCGAGACCGAGAGCCGCCGCGGCGACGTCGGCGCAGCGCTCGCGGCCTACGCGAAGCTGCCCGCGCCCGCGCGCGCGGCCGCTGCGGATTGGGCGGCGGAAGCGGGCGCACGGCAGGCCGCGAACGCGGCCATTCAATCGATTCGCGACGCCGCGATCGAACGCCTGACCGCAAGCGCGAAGCCATGAGGCTTTCCGCTTCGCGATCGCCTCGCCCGATCCTCACGCGCAAACGCAAGGTCGAGAGACCGGAGACGTCATGCTTCGCCTTCTGATTTTTCTCGCAGCGGTGGCGCTCGCCGCATGGGGCCTGATGTGGCTCGCCGACAATCCGGGCGTCGTGACGCTCACCTGGCGCGGCGTCGAGTATCGGGTCTCGCTCATGCTTGCGATCGGGGTGGTCGCGGCGCTGGCGATAGCCCTGTCGATCGTCTGGGCGATCCTGCGCTTCATCTTCAGCCTCCCTTCCTTCGTTGCGCTCGCGGCCCGCGCGCGCAGGCGCGAGAAGGGACTGCTCGCATTGTCGCGCGGCCTGATCGCGGTCGGCGTTGGCGACGAGCGCGCCGCTCAGAAGCACGCCGCCGACGCGAGCCGCCTCGTCGCGCACGAGCCGATGACCAAGCTCCTGCGCGCCCAGGCCGCGCAGCTTTCGGGCGATCGGCAGGGCGCGCTCGCGGCGTACAACGCGATGCTCGAGCATCACGAGACGCATGGGCTCGGCCTGCGCGGCCTGCACATCGAGGCGCGGCGGTCCGGCGACCACGAGGCCGCGCTTGAATACGCGATGCGCGCCAACGAGCATGCGCCCGCCGCCTGGGCGGGGCAGGCGGTCCTCGACGACCACGCGCGCCGCGGCGACTGGGCCGGCGCGCTCGCGACCGTGGACTCGAACTTCGCCGCCGGGCTGATCGACAAGCCGACCGCCAATCGCTGGCGCGCCGTCATCGAGACGGCCAAGGCCGGAGAGCTGATGGAGCGCGACCCGAAGGGCGCGCTCGCGCTGGCGCAGGAGGCCTGCCGCCTCGCGCCGACGCTCGTCCCCGCCGCGGCGATCTGCGGGCGGCTCCTGGCGGCGGCCGGCGACTACCGGCGCGCGAGCCGGGTTCTCGAAGCGGCCTACGCGCAGACGCCTCACCCCGACCTCGCGGCGGCCTATCTTCGCGTGCGCCATGGCGATTCGACCGCCGACCGGCTCGCCCGCGCCCGCATGCTGGCGCGCGTCGCGCCGCACGACCCGGAATCGATGCTGACAATCGGCCGCGCCGCGCTCGACGCGCACGACCGCGAGGCGGCGCGGGCTGCGATCGCTCCACTGATCGCCTCCGATTCGCCAGACGGACGCCCGACCCGCCGTGTCTGCCTCCTCATGGCCGACATCGAGGATGCGGAAGGCGCCCACGGTGCCGTGCGCGAATGGCTCGGCCGCGCCGCCCGCGCGCCGCGCGACAAGGCCTGGGTCGCCGACGGCGTCATCACCGACCGCTGGGCGCCCGTCTCGCCGTCCGGCGCACTCGACGCCTTCGTCTGGCGCACGCCCGACGAACGCATGGCCGCGCTCACCGAGCCGCCACCCGTTGAGCATGAGCGGCCCCGCCTGCCAGAGGCGCCGCCGCCCGCGCTCGCCGAGGCCGCCGCGCCGCCCGCGCACGCGCCAGAGCCGCCGCCCGCTTCACCGCCGCCCGCTTCACCGCCCCCTTCGCCGCCGCCCGCCGAGCCGCCGGCCCACGCCGCCGCCGCTCCGCCCGCCGCGCCTCCGCCGAAGCCCGGCTTCGTCATGGACCCGGCGAGCATGGCGCCGGACGACCCCGGCCCCGAGGACCACGAGTCCGAGCGCGGAAATTTCAGGCTCTTCGCGGGGGAATAGTCGCACAAACGATTGAGGGAACTTCCGGCAATGTCATTTCCGGTCGTCATCGTCGGCGCCGGCCACGCCGGCGTGCAGGCCGCAGCCAGCCTCAGAGAGGACGGATTCGCGGGAAGCATCATCCTCCTCTCCGACGAGAAGGACCTGCCCTATCAGCGCCCGCCGCTGTCGAAGGCGTTTCTTAAGGGCGAGATGGACATCCATGGCCTGCCGCTGCGTGCCGAGGCGTTCTTCCGCGATCATGCGATCGATCTCAAGCTCGGCGTCGCCGCGGCGCGGATCGACCGCGCGATGAGGCGCGTCGAGACAAATGACGTCGGCGCGATCCCTTATGGCCATCTGATCCTGGCGACCGGCTCGCGGCATCGGCGCCTCGACGTCCCCGGCGTCGATCTCGCCAACGTCCTCACGCTGCGCACCATCGCCGACGCGACGGCGATCCGCGCGCGCTTAAGCGCGGGATGCAAGATTGTCGTCATCGGCGCGGGCTTCATCGGGCTCGAGATCGCAGCGACCGCGGCCGGCCTCGGCGCCGACGTGACCGTCATCGAGATCGCGCGGCCGATGGGGCGCGCCGTTTCGCCGATCCTGTCGGACTTCTTCCTTAAAGCCCATGTCGCCTTTGGCGCGCGCATGCGGCTCAGCCTCGGCGTCGCGGCGATCAAGGGCGCGGATAAGGCCGAGGCGGTCGAGCTGACCAACGGCGAGGTCCTCCCGGCCGAGCTCGTGATCGTCGGCGTCGGCGTCACCGCGGAGGACGGTCTCGCGCGCGAATGCGGGCTTGAATGCTTGAACGGCGTCGCGGTCGACGCCCATATGCAGACCTCCGATCCCGCGATCTCGGCGATCGGCGACTGCGCCGATTTCCCCAATGCGGCGCTTGGCGTTCGCACGCGGCTCGAATCGGTCCAGAACGCGGTCGATCAGGGCCGCTGCGTCGCCGCACGCTTGACCGGCAAGCCTGCGCCCTACGACGCGCTGCCGTGGTTCTGGAGCGATCAGGGCGACCTCAAGCTGCAGATCGCCGGCCTCTCGCACGGGGTCGACGCCTGGGTCGTGCGCGGCGATCCAGAGACGCGCGCCTTCGCGACCTTCGGCTTCAGGGACGGCAAGCTCGCGGTCGTCGAGACGGTCAATCGGGTCGGCGACCACGCCGCCGCAAGACGCATCATCGGCACGGCGAAGACCGTGACCCCCAAAGACGCCGCCAACCTCGCCTTCGATCTGCGCGCGCTGGCGAAGAAGTAGGGGCGGATCGCCGGGGGGTTCGGGAAAGGGTTAGCGCCAAGGGACCCACCCT
Source organism: uncultured Alphaproteobacteria bacterium (assembly GCA_963782255.1). Classification (GTDB taxonomy): domain Bacteria; phylum Pseudomonadota; class Alphaproteobacteria; order Rhizobiales; family Beijerinckiaceae; genus Roseiarcus. The sequence goes on from CAWAIS010000002.1 coordinate 597,749, forward strand.
TGGCGCTTCTCTCTGGGTCGCCTGTGATCAGGCAGCTTCGTCTTCGAGCCCCATTTCGGCCGCAGCATCCGCACCGGTATCTATATCGTCGTCGGTAAACCCGCGTTCGAGGAGCAGTTTGTCGATATGGAGGGTTTCTCGGACCTTCTCAGTGATGGCGCGCCGGGTCTGCGCGCCGCCGCCGGCAAGGCCAATTACAGTTTTGCCGTCCTTATCGGTCCGCTCTCGAACCAATGCCGACCACTCCGGTGCCGATCGTCGCCAGTCGATGCTCCCGACTCGTTTGGCGGCCGCGTCAAGATCAGGAGCCTTCAACCGCACATAGAGATCGTGAAAAATGACCCCAAGTGCGCCCCAGCCAGGGGAAGTCAGGTGCAGGCTCTCCCGATCTGTGAATCGGTCCTTGCCCATCGACTCGGCAATAGTACCCAGGAACGACGTCATCCTGTCCTGGAATTCCTCAAGCGTTTCCTCTGTCAGTCTGGGATGCTTGACGTCGCTATTATTCTTTGCCTCGAGGAACCGAACCCCCTCGGCCGCTCCTCGGACAAACCGCAACAAATTTTGTTGCACCACAATCGCGGTCGACTTCTTGCCGAGTGACGCCGCCTTACGCTCCATTCCGCCGTGATCTCTGATGACAGCAGACTGCCCGATTTTGTTCGTTAATCCGATGTAAAGATCGGAATGGTCGAGCGCAATGGCAACCCGCCCTGGTACGTGGGTGACTTTGAAATTGAAATCGTGGAAGAGCTGCTGCATCTCCTCCAACGACAACGGCGGAGTTTCCGGGGTTGGGATGTAGAACACAGTCGGCAGGCTGAACTCGCCTATCAGCTTCTTGAGGGCTGTCCTAGCCTCTTCTGTGATGTCCGACGACTCGCTGAGTTCGATAAGTTCAAGAGCTGCGGAAGCTCGACCCAATCCGTCAACGACGATACGACGATTGCGTCGCGACAAGTCGAAGTGAAGAACGCCAATTCCTGAGTTTGGGACCCCGGGGTAAGTTTCAAACGGCGTCGAATGTTCGACGGCAATAGAGATAGCGGGGAACGCGCCGAGAATCACCGCTGAATCAACGAACCGATACCGGATGTAGCGAATAATTCCCTCAAGCCGTTGCTTAGTAGTGGCGCGCTGGAGCTTCTCGTAAATTCCATGAATATCATCTGTCAGTTGTTTCCAGTGCTTCGAGCGTGGGTCGTGACCCAGCATAGTTTCGAGCGAGCCCGCTGGCAGTTGGGTTGTATACGTAACAAGCCGGTTCCCGAATTGTCCTTGAACAGCGGGGACGCGAGCAGTAGGCTTGACATGTTCGATCATGAAGTCACCTGAGTTTTCGTGGTTGGACCTTTGTTGCGCCGCCCACAGGGTTGCTGCCAAAGTGGGCGGCGCATTTCCGTTTACAGGCGTCGACGGCGATTCGCAAGGGATCCCCGCGGATGCTCGCAACTTCCCCGCAGAAATTTTTGCGGGGATGCGCCGGCCCCGCTCTTGGCCGCTCTTTCGGTACGGACTCGGGTCGATTTGCCCGGTCGGGATCGACATGGCGAGCGAGGCTCCGCGCCGCACCTGCGCCCCAAGTCAAGTGCGGCGCTAAGTTGGGCATTAAGTTGCTGAAAAGATTGAGTCGGCTACGTTAAAATGGCGATTGACGCCTCACACACGCCGCTCGTATTCGACGAACGTGAAGTCCGCTTCGTCGCGCGGGCCGCGTTCCCCCGGCTCCCGCCGGACCTCCCGCCACACGGCCGGATCGATTGGAGGAAAGCGCGCATCGCCCGCGAGTTCGAGCGCGACTTCGGTGATGATCAGACGTTCGGCGCGTGCGATGGTTTGCGCGTAAATCTCGGCGCCCCCGGCGATCACGATCGCGTCCGCGCCCATAGCTTCCGCCCGCTTCGCGGCGAGGCTCAGCGCCTCCTCGAGGCTCTGCGCTACGAGCGCGCCGGCGGGGGCGAAGGCCTCGTCGCGGCTCACGACGATGATCTCGCGTCCGGGCAAGAGGCGGCCGATCGATTGGAAAGTCTTGCGGCCCATGACGAGCGGCTTGCCCATCGTCGCCGCCTTGAATCGCTTGAGGTCGCTCGAAAGCCGCCAGAGCAGCCGGTTGTTCCCGCCGATCACGCGGTTGCGCGCGACGGCGGCGATCAGGATGAGCGGCGGAGCATCCGCCGTCACACCGCGACCTTCGCCTTGATCGCCGGCCACGGATCGTAGCCCTCGAAAGCGATCGCGTCCGCGTTCAAATCGAAGATCGAGCCGACGTCGCCGAGCCTCAATCGCGGCAGCGGACGGGGCTCGCGCGCGAGCTGCTCGCGCGCCTGATCCTCGTGGTTCAGGTAGAGATGCGCGTCGCCGAACGTATGCACGAACTCGCCGACGCTTAAGTCCGTTTCGCGCGCAATCAGGTGGGTGAGGAGGGCGTAGCTTGCGATGTTGAACGGCACGCCGAGAAAGATGTCGGCCGAGCGCTGATAGAGCTGGCACGACAGCTTTCCGCCGGTCACGTTGAACTGGAACAGGCAGTGGCAAGGCGGCAGCTTCATCCGCTCGATGTCCGCCACGTTCCAGGCCGAGACGATGAGCCGGCGCGAATCCGGATTGCGGCGGATTTCCTTCAAGAGCCAGTCGATCTGGTCGTAAGTCTTGCCGTCCGCGCCTTCCCAGGCCCGCCACTGCTTGCCGTAAACCGGGCCGAGGTCGCCGTTGGCGTCGGCCCAATCGTCCCAGATCGAGACGCCGTGCTCTTTCAGATAGGCGGTGTTGGTGTCCCCCTTCAGGAACCAGACGAGTTCCTGCACGATCGACTTGAGATGCAGCCGCTTGGTGGTGACGAGCGGAAAGCCTTGCGAGAGATCGAAGCGGATCTGTCGCCCGAACAGCGACCGGACGCCTGTCCCTGTACGGTCGCCTTTCAGCGCGCCATTATCGAGCGCATCGCGCAGGATATCGAGATAGGCGCGCATAGGGGGCAATCCCTTAAAAACCCTTCGGGCCGCCCTCTCTATCCAATTCCCCCCGCGCCCGAAATCGCCGGCGCGGGGCTTCTCCACATGGGATCAGTGCAGACTGGGGGTTAGTGCAGGCTGACGGTTTCGAGCTGGTGCTCCCAGGCGTTGGCGATCGCCGCGTCCTTGGAGTCGGTCAGCATGATCGGCGAGCCGTCGGCGCCGAGCAGCGCGAACAGCTTGACGCCGGCCTTAAGCGGAGGCGCCTGCGGGAAGAGACGCGACACGTCCTCGGAGTTGATCGCCTTCACATAGGCGACCGCGCCGTCGCCCAGATGGGCGAATTCCTGCGGCGTCAACGCCAAGGCTCTGTCTGTTGCGTTCATCGCTTCCCTCCTTTCCGGCGGTCTCTTGAAAAGAACCCGCCGTAGGTACGCTTAACTCAATCGCGCGCCGAAACCTCAATCTTCTTCGCGACCCGCTCCGGCTGCGGCCGGCAGAGATCGATCGACAGCAGACCCCTCGACAAGTCGGCGCTTAAGACCCGCATGCCGTCCGCAAGGAGGAAGCTGCGCTGGAACTGCCGCGCGGCGATGCCGCGATGCAGAAATTCGCGCGTCTTGTCCTCCTGCTGCCGGCCGCGGATCATGAGCTGGTTCTCTTCGACCGTGACCTCGATTTGCTCCTGGGAGAAACCGGCCACCGCCAAAGTGATGCGCAACTTCTCAGGGTCGGCGCCCGATGCGGCGATGCGCTCGATGTTGTAAGGGGGGTAGCCGTCGCCCGCCGTCTTCGACACCTTGTCGAGCGCACGCTCGATATCGTCGAATCCGAGCAGGAACGGAGAGCTCAACGCCGTTACACGCACCATCGGAAGCCCCTCGAGGCGCTCCACGCGACCCAACCTTCATCAAGAAGCGTTCCGGCCGCGCTGCCAAAGGTTTTGTCAGGCCACCGAAACAACGCCCGGCCGCCGGACACGTTCCATATAGGTTCGCGGGGCGCCCGTTCAAGACGGCCCGGGAATAGGTCCGAGACGCCGACATGACTTGCCAGAAGGGGAGCGCGGACCGCAGCCTGCGCTTCTTTCCGTCAAATCTGATAGGACGCTGCGCTGAAATCCTAAATCAACCGTTGATTCGCGGCGGGGCTTGGCGCAATTGGCGACGATGAAGGCGGCTTTCGGCAGGCTCGGAACCAAGCGCCAGTGCCCGGCCTGCGGCGCCAAATACTACGACCTCAACCGCAAGCCGCCCGTCTGCTCGCGCTGCGGCGCGAAGGCGGAGCCGAAGCGCGCAAAGGCGCAGACGCCGGTCGAGGACGCGGCGGAGCCCGCCCCGCCGAGCGAGCCGCCCGCCCGCTTGAAGCCGATCGGGCGCGAGTGGACGCGCGAGCAGGCGGATGCGATCGACAAGGTCGGCCAGTGGCTGAAGGCGGGCGAGCCGCAGGTGTTCCGCCTGTTCGGCTATGCCGGCGTCGGCAAGACGACGCTCGCGCGGCATGTCGCCGAGGGCGCGCAAGGGGGCATGGCGTTCGCCGCCTTCACCGGCAAGGCCGCGATGGTCATGCGCGCCAACGGCTGCCACGGCGCGACCACCATCCATGCGCTGATCTACCGTGCGAGCGAGGGGACCGAAGGCGCGCCAACTTTCACGCTGAACGACGACGGACCGGCCTCGCGCGCAGGGCTCATCGTGATCGACGAGTGCTCGATGGTGGACGCGGAGGTGGCGCGCGACCTTCTCTCGTTCGGCAAGCCGATCCTGGTGCTCGGCGATCCGTTCCAGCTGCCGCCGATCAAAGGCGCCGGATTTTTCACCGAAAGCCAGCCCGACGTGATGCTGACCCAGATTCATCGGCAGGCCGAGGAGAATCCGATCATCCGCCTGTCCGAGATTGTCCGCTCCGGCGGCGACCTGAAAGAGGGGGTGTACGGCGAAACGCGCGTCGTCCGCCGCGGCGCGGTCGACGCGGCTCAGGTGCTCGGCGTCGACCAGGTGCTCGTCGGCGTCAACCGCACCCGCCGCGCCTACAATCAGCGCATCCGCGACCTCAACGGCTACAAGGAGCCGCTGCCGGTCGTGGGCGACCGGCTCGTCTGTCTGCGCAACGACCGCACCAAGGGCCTCATCAACGGCGGACTTTGGCGAGTCGAGACCGTTCAGGGCGTGCAGAAGGACTTCGTCAAGATGATCGTGCGCGCGGAGGACGAAGGCGCCCGATCCTCCGTCAAGGTCGCCGTCCTGAAGCATTTCTTCGAGGGGACGGACGGCGAGCTCGCCTATCCGCTCCGGCGCGAGTCCGACGAGTTCGACTACGGCTACGCCCTGACCGTTCACAAGGCGCAAGGCTCGCAGTGGGACGACGTGATGCTGTTCGACGAAAGCTACGCCTTCCGCGAGCACCGCGCGCGCTGGCTCTACACGGGCCTGACGCGGGCTGCGAAAAAGCTGACGGTCGTGAAGTGACGGCGACGTCGCCCTTAATCTTTGGCGCCGGTATCGCTTGCGTCCCGCGTCGGCGTGGAGCAAAAAAGGCCCCAACATTCGCGAATGTGAAAGCGGGGCGGATATGCTGAGCCGCAGGGCGGCGCTGAGATTTGCTCTCGCGGCGGGCGCCGGAACGATCGGCGCCGGCAAACTCGCTTTCGCCGCCGCGGCGAACACGGTCACCCTCCCGTTCGGCAATGGCGAGCGGCCCCTCGTCGCCTATCCGGGCAAGCGTCCGCTCATCAGCCTGACGGCTCGCCCGCCGCAGCTCGAGACGCCGTTCAACGTCTTCGACGAGGGGATCATCACCCCGAACGACGCGTTCTTCGTGCGTTATCACCTGGCGGGCATCCCGCTGAGCATTGATCCGGATACCTACCGTCTCAGCGTCGCAGGCAAGGTCGACAACCCCTTGTCGCTTTCGCTCGCCGACTTGAAGAGCGGCTTCGAGCCCGTCGAACTGGTTGCCGTCAACCAATGCTCCGGCAACAGCCGCGGATTTTTTGATCCGCGTGTCGCCGGCGGCCAGCTCGCCAACGGCGCGATGGGCAACGCGCGCTGGAAAGGCGTGCCCCTGAAAGCGCTCCTGACCAAGGCCGGGGTGCAGGCCGGCGCAGTGCAGGTTTCATTCCGGGGGCTCGATGAGCCCGTCCTTCCGGAGACCCCTGCTTTCATGAAGGCGATCGATCTCGACCACGCGCTCGACGGCGAAGTGATGGTCGCCTACGCGATGAACGGGGAAGACCTGCCCTGGCTGAATGGTTTTCCGATCAGGCTGGTCGTTCCCGCCTATTATGGCACGTACTGGGTCAAGCATCTCGCCAAGATCGCCGTCATCGACGTGCCGCTTGACAGTTTCTGGATGAAGGTGGCCTACCGCGTCCCCAACAACGTCTGCGCTTGCACGGAACCCGGCAAGGCGCCCTCGAGCACCGTGCCGATCGGCCAGTTCAATGTCCGCTCCTTCATGACCAACATCGCCGACGGCGCCACGGTCAAAGCGAATGCGGACTTCGAACTGCGCGGCATCGCCTTCGACGGGGGCTTCGGGATTTCGGACGTCGTCGTTTCCTCGGACGGCGGCCAGACATGGATCGGCGCGGCGCTCGGCGAAGACCTCGGCAAGTATTCGTTCCGCGCGTGGAAGGCCCGCCTCACGCTGCCGCCCGGCAAGCATCGGCTGATGGTTCGCGCGGCCAATCGCATCGGCCAGTCGCAGCCGCTGACGCCGCTTTGGAACCCGGCCGGCTACATGCGCAATGTCGTGGAAGTCGCCAACGTGACGGCGGCCTGATGAGAAGCCGATGAAACGCCTCGCGTTCGCTTGTCCACTCTCGCTCGTTCTGCTTGCGGCGGCGGCCAATCCTTTGACCTACGAGCTGCCGAACGAGACGGCCAACTTGAAGCCGGGCCCAGGAGTAGAAACGGCGGAAGTCTGCCTCGCCTGCCATTCGGCCGACTACATCACGACCCAGCCACCAAACAGGGGGAAGGCCTTCTGGGCGGCTGAGGTGCAGAAGATGATCAAGCTCTACAAGGCGCCGATCGATCCGTCCGATGCGACGGCGATCGCTGATTATCTGGCGGCGACCTACTGACGAGCGGCGCGAAAGCGCCCGATTCTCCGTCAAGGTCGCCGTCTTGAAGCATTTCTTCGAGGGGACGGACGGCGAGCTCGCCTATCCGCTCCGGCGCGAGTCGGACGAGTTCGACTACGGCTATGCGCTCACCGTCCACAAGGCGCAAGGCTCGCAGTGGGACGACGTGATGCTGTTCGACGAAAGCTACGCCTTCCGCGAGCACCGCGCGCGCTGGCTCTACACGGGCGTCACCCGCGCCGCCCGGCGGCTGACCCTGGTGCGGTGAAAATCTTCTCCAGCGAGCGGGCTGATCGTCACAAATTTTCATCTCGCATCAGCGAGCCTCATGCGGGATGGGAGGCGACGATTAATTAGCTACAGGGCGTGTATCCTTGCACTTGAATCTGTGCGGCGGTGCGCGGGATCATCATGATGCTGTCGTGCAGCCACACTGACCCAAGAGAAAAGTAAAGCTCTTGCGGCTGGAACTGATATTTGACCTCCCCCATGACGACATAGCTGGTTGAGGGCCCGGTAAACGCGGCGGCGATCGACGGATCGACGGACATTTGCTGGCCGCACGGGAGAAGTTCAGGTTTGCCATTGTCGTTCGCCCAACGGCCTACGATGGTGCCGGTGGCCGTTCCAGACGAGCTGGTGACGGACAGCTGATACAAGAAAACTTGCAGCAGGGCGGGGTCGGGGTTGTTGGGGAACAATATCAAATTCGGATAGCTTAATATCTGAGCCAGCTCGGCAGGCGTAATTGTCGCTTGCCCTGTATTGTTGCCCTGGGCGAAGATGTCGGCCACGGTCATCGCGCTGAGCGTCACCTTGCGCTGTACGCTGTAGACTTGGCCCCCATAGACGACGAGGCTCATGATCAGCAGCGCGACCGGAAGAATAAACGAAAATTCGACTGCCGCCATGCCGCCGCGCTCACGGCTAAAAGGACGGCGCGTTGGCAGAAAAGCTTGTCTCCTTGCGCTGAGAAAGGATGTCATCAGAGGGGCTCAATCCGAAAGACTTGGGTCGAGGTCATCAGCATCTGTCCACTGCCCAAATTCGAGAAGTTGAGGCCGAGAGGTCCGCCGAACACCGGCCAAGGATACATCACAACCAGCAACATATCGGTTCCCGCGCTCCCGGCGGCGGCGCCGACATCGACGGCTGGCGTCCCTTGTAAGACCCCGCTGGAATTGAATGTCGGGAGGAACGACGTCAGGTTGGTCGTGCCCGCGGGCAACGGCTCGAGTTCGACGATCACCTGCGCGCAATTGAACAGGATGGTGAGCTGGTTGCATACCTCGGTTTGGAATTGCGCCGCGGTCAGCGACCCCGTCTGGTTGGTCAGCACGATCCGGGCCGCTGCCTCCGCGCCCGACTCGAAGTAGGCTTCGGCGAGGAATATTGACGCAGCCTGCAGCGTCGCCAGCACAACGCCGAGCATGATGGGCGATACGAGCGCGAACTCAATCGCGGCCACCGCGGTCAGATCTCGGGCGAACGCACGGGCTCGATGGAAAGGACCGGTAAAGTGTCGCTGACAGCCCATTATCGAAGCTCGGTTCGTCCCGCTTGCCGACGTCACTCTGCGCTCGCAACGGTTGCAATAAGCTTATGGAAATCTCCGAAATAGCCTCAATTTTGTCTCAACGACGCCGCCGTCGGGCGTCTGACGCCGGCGGTCCCCTCCGCTCGCCGAAGAATCCCATGGGCGAAGGCGTTGAGAGCGGCTCCGTAGCGGCAACTTGGGGCGCGCGGTCATTCGGCGCGGTCGCGGCGTCGTTGAGAACGAGTTGCGATCAGGACGACCCATTCTGGCGCCGTTACGCCGCGTTATTCGTCCTCATTGATCACCCATCGCTCGAAGTCGGCCGGAATGACGTTGCTCCCGCAGATGATCGTTACGACCCGTTTGTCCCTGTAGCGGGCTCGGTCCTCCAATATCGCCGCAACGCCAAGGGCGGCCGACGGCTCCACAATGAGTCCCGCATGGCGATAGAGCATTCGCATTCCGGCAACGATGCTGTGTTCCTCAACCATGGGCACGTGGTCAGCCACGGCCAGGAGGTCGTCAAGAACCGCCGGGATCGGGCAGCGGCCAGCAACTCCGTCCGCGATCGTGTCGATGCGGTCGGTCTCGACGACAGTTTTTGCTCTCCACGACAACGCCATCGCAGGCGCGCCCCTGGGCTGCACGCAAACGATCTCGACCGTTGGGGCCAGGCATTTGAAGACATAACCCACGCCCGTCGCCATGGCGCCGCCGCCGAGAGCAACGAGCACGGCGTCCACTGGCTCGCCGTCCTCGATGAGTTCGAGCCCAATCGTCCCGGCGCCTTCGCAGGTATCGAGGTTTTCGCTGTCCTCAACCAGAAACGCGCCTTCGATGTCGGTCATCCGCCGCGCCAGATCTCGAGCATCCTCGATGTCGCCGTCGACAATCCGCACGGTCGCGCCCAATGCGCGGATGCGTTCCAACTTCAAGGGGTTAGCGCTGGCGCCAGCCACGACCGTTACGGAAATCCCACGGCTTTGTCCGCTATAGGCCAGCGCCAGCCCAAGGTTGCCGACGCTCGCACAAACGGCCGACTTGGAACCGGGGTTGTCGGCCAGCCGCGCCATGACGGTTTCCGTGCCGCGAGCCTTAAAACACCGCACAGGATTGGCGGTTTCGAGTTTCACAATGAGCTCGCAATCCAGAGCCTCGCCGAGAGCCGGGCACGCGTATTGAGGGGTGTTTCGAAAGACCGGTGCAATTCGGGGGATTGCGGATCTAATCCTGTTTAGATCCAATCGGGTCTGTGGTTCGGCTCGCTGACCGGTTGCGGCAACGGTTGGCGCCAGCATGTTCACCTCCGGCCTTCGAGTCCGTGGGTTGGACCGGCGAGGCCTATAGCATAGCGTCATAATGGCCATCCGGCCGGGGCCAAATGTCAGAATCAACCTCTGGCGCATCGAAATCCCTGTTTCGGAAATTTCGGTCAACCCGCCCGTAACCCATTGAAAAGTCCAGATTCGCAAAAGAAATGCAAGGTTAATTCCTTGGATTCAGCTTGGTTTGGCTTGGTTTCCCTTGGGCCAATTACAAACACGACATGTTATGTCGGCGAGCCGGCAATAGCGCATGGGCCCGCCTTCGACACCGCGCCAATTGGCTCTCAAACCTCGCACGATAAGGACAAACCGAAAAAGTAATAAGCCGTCAGCCTGAAAAGTCCGGATCTGCGCCGCGATCGAAGATCGTCCGCGCCAGCTTCTGGAAGGCCCGCGCCCGATGCGACAGGGCCAGCGACCCGTCCGCCGGAATCCCATGTTTCTCCTCAGCGCTCATCTCTCCGAACGTGCGCCTATGGCCGTCGGGTCGGAAAATTGGATCGTAGCCGAAGCCCGCCGCGCCACGCGGCGGAAAGACGAGATCGCCGTCCACGCGACCCTCGAAGGTCTCGATGCGGCCATCCGGCCATGCAAGAGCCAGCACGCTGACAAAATGAGCCCGCCACGGCTGCGGAGCGCGGGAGGCAAGAAGCTCTCGTTCGACCCGCGCCATCGCGCTGGCGAAGTCGCCAGATCGGCGAGCCCAACGGGCGGAATGGATCCCCGGCGCGCCCCCCAGCGCTTCGACGCAAAGGCCCGAGTCGTCGGCCAGCGCCGCTTCGCCTGAGGCTCGCGCCGCAGCCGCCGCCTTCAGCGCGGCATTGTCGCGGAAGGTCAATCCCGTTTCGGCCGGTTCGCTCAAGTGCAATTCCGCAGCGCCAACCGCCTCGATGCCGAACGGTTTCAGGAGTTCGCGTATCTCGCGCAGCTTGCCGGAATTGTGCGTCGCCGCCACGATCCGTGCCGGGAGGCGCGGCGTCACTCGGCCACCGTCTTGTAGCGTTGGCCGGAAACCATCGCGGCGCCGCGCTCGAGGCCATTGAGGATCAGGAACTGATCGAGCGGGTTGGGCAGGAACGCCATCCGCGCGGCAATCGCATCGGACGTGTCGCCGCTGGCCGCGGTTATGATCCGGATGGACTGAGGCGCGGCGAGCGCGGAATCCTGCGCGTTGATCAAATGAAAGGATTCGAGCGAGGCGCGGAAGCGGTCGTCAACCGGCGGAAGGGAATGCGCCGCAAAAATCAACCGGTACACGCGCCCGTTCAGGCGGATGGCCCCGAGCCGAAAGCTCCACTGCTCGCCCTGCGCAACCGCCGTCGCCGCCTCGAGCCCGCCGATCTGCATCGTTTCGACCGACGTCGTCTTGACGCCGTCGATCCAGCCCGAGGCGATCGCGGTTGCGACGGGGGTCGAATTGGCGATTGCGATGCTGTCGAGCCGCAGCGCTTCCCCGCCGCCGTCTCCCACCCCGATCAGGGCGACCGGCTGGTTTTCGAGCGTGAATCCCTCGGGCGCCTGGAAGGCGAAGCCGAGTTTCGGGTGAATGAACGTGGTTCCGTGGACGATGCCCTGCGAAGGGTCGTCGCCGAACGGGAGGCCGTCGACCGCGGCCAGATACGCCTCCCGGCCGGTTGCGCCCGCTCCTGGCGAGGCCCATCGCCGCGCTTCCACGACCGCCTGCGCGATCCTCTGCGGCGTCGTGGGGTGCGTCGCCATCATGTCGGGCCGGTCGGCGTTGCCGGCGCCGGAAATCGAAGCCCTGAGCCCGCTCCATTCGCCGAGCGCGGTGAGGAACCGGGCCGCAGCGTAGGGGTCGTACCCCGCCTTCGCGATATCCTCAATTCCGATCCGGTCCGCCTCAAACTCCTGCTGCTGGGAAAAACGGGCGATCGACAATTTCGAGCGGGCGTTGAGTTCATCTTCGGCCTGCGCCCGCTCGAGCACCTGAGCATTGACCCGATTGAACAGCGAAGTGGTCTTTTCAAATTCCGCGCGCTGCGCCGCATGGCGAGCGGTCACATGGGCGATCTCGTGCGCCATGACGGCCGCGACTTCCGATGTGTCGTTGGCGAGCGCGAGCAGGCCGCGCGTCATGAAGATGTCGCCCGAAGGCAGGGCAAAGGCGTTGACGATCGGCGAATTGAGCAATGTCACCCGAAAAGGCCGCTCCGACCCGTCCGAGGCGGGCGTAAGCTTCACGAGAACGCCGTTCAAGAAGCTTTCGATGGCCGGCGCGTGATACTCGCCCCCGAACGCCTCCATCAATCGCTTTCGTTCCGGACTTGCTGCGGCTGCGGAATGGCCTGCTGGCGCGGCGGACGCGACCGGGGCCGGCGTCGGCGGCGCGTCGATCGAGGCGCAGCCCAGGACGCCAAGGTAGAGCGCGCTCACGACTGCGAACGCGCCGCTGAGCCGACGAGCCGAGGCGTGCGGTTTGCTCTTCCGATCGCGTTCCTGCATGGAGCCCGTTAATCCTGAGGCTCGTGAGGACGCACCAACTCGATCATCGCGGGCTCGCTAACCTCGATTCTTGGCCCGAAGCGATCATCGAGCGCGCCCCGCGCCTCTATCGTCTCCCCGGCGAGCGCTCCAACAGGCCGGCCCATTCGCGCGAGAGCGCCTTCAAGCTTGCGAGATACAACAACCGTCGGGCCGCCGCGAGGAACAAGATCAAGATAGATGCGCGAGTGCGTGAAGCCAACCGTACGCACGCGACCCTCGATGACCACGAATTCTCCGCTTTGGTTGCGCAAGGCGAGAAGATCCGAGGCTGATATCACTGCGAACGCCGGGTCGCGCCAGATCCCGAGGCCGGCGCGGCGCGCGTTGGCCTCGATGTCCAGACGGACGACCGAGCAACCCCGCGTTTCGAATTCCGGCCGAACGCGGGCGTACCCGGCCGCCAGAAGCGCGGCGGCGGTCGATGCATCCTGTCTATCCTGCGTCCCCAGTATCGAAAGATCCGCGACGAGCCGCCCCCATCGATCCGTTCCGCGCCCAATCAGGTCGAGTTCAACCAACCTGCCAGCAAGGCGTTCCGCGAGAAACTGGCGCGCGGCCCTGACCGTCTCCGCGGATCCGCGTCCGGGAGAGGGTGCGTCAAGTCCGGCAAGCCTGACAATCCGCCCGTCCGTCAACGCCACCTCGAGCCGCTCGTTGACGTCCATGACGCGCACGAGTCCGGACGGCGCGCCGCAGGCCGAAAACGCAGGCCCGGGGAATGAACTCAGAGCGCCCGAAACGAGCGCGAGACACAGCGCGCGCACGGCGTTTCGCCAGCCAATTCGACTGCAAGGGCGGTGCGCAAAACGAAAATCCATGGTACAGGCTTTGTCTTCTCGCGGCCCGTTGGTCTAGAAGGGTCGTATCCGGTTCTCAAGTCCCGGTAGCTCAGCAGGATAGAGCACAGGTTTCCTAAACCTGGGGTCAGGGGTTCGATTCCCTTCCGGGACGCCATTCTCCCATTCGCTGCTACGCCGCTCCCTCTATACCGCCGCCGCAGCCGCCGCGGCGTCGGCGCGGATGCGCTCGATCATGGCGCGCACCCCGTTCGAGCGCTGCGGCGTCAAGTGCTGCTCGAGGCCCAGCGTCCGGAAGGCGCCCCGAGCGTCGATCGTGAGGATGCGTTCGGGCGGCTGGTCGGAGAAGAGCGCGATCGCGATGGCGATCAGGCCGCGCACCAGATGCGAATCGCTGTCGCCGCGATAATGCAAAAGCTTTTCCCCGACGCCGTTCGCTCTCTCTTCGAGTTCGAGCCAAACTTGGCTCACGCAGCCGCGCACCTTGTTGAGGTCGTTGTGCGCCGCCTCGGGCAGGGGTTCGAGCTCGTGGCCGAGCTCGATGACGTAGCGGTAACGGTCCTCCCAGTCATCGAGGGAGGCGAAATCTTCGCGAATCGAGTCGAAATCGGTCAAAAAAGGCGCCTCATGATCCGCCGGATCGCCACGACGCTTCGCGACGACCGACCGGAATCGGAGGCCTGCAGGCGCCGGAGCCGTGTGTTTCTTTAAGAGATAAGCCTCCCGCTGCGGCGTTCATAGGGGGCGCCGGCTCGTGAGCCTAGAGCGGCGGAGAATTTCTTAGCGTTCATTTAAGCATAACCTGCGATCGTTAGGGCAGGAGCGGGAGCAGCGGCGAGGAGCGAATGCCGGGCGTTATGCGCAACACAGCGAGTGCGGAGGGCAGCGGTCGTCGCAGTAGCCTCGGATTCGCCGCTGACGCCAGGAGAATCGAGGCGGGGGCGGCGCGCCTTACGCACAACGGACGCCTTCGCCATGGCCCCGACGCAGCCGATCCGGGAGACGAAGATTGACTGAAGCGCTCGCACGCATTCGCAATGATTCGGTCCTGTCGCGCCCCGCCAAGGCGTCGGCGGCGGGCCGCGCGCTCTTCTGGCGGGTTGCGGAGCGGGCGCGGAAGCTGCCGCCGCGCGTCTATGTCGGCGCGGCGCTGTCCGCGTTCCTTGCCGGCATCGGCCTCAACGCCGTCGTCATGCAACGCGGGCGCCATCCCGCGCCGCTGTTCGCCCCGGCGAAGCCGCAGCCGCGGCCTGAGCCCGCGAGCGCTCCCCGCCCGCCGGCGCCGCCGCCTCCCATCGCGGAGACGCGAATCGAGCCGCCCGCCGCCGCGCCGGTCCTGCCTCCGGTCCATCCGCAAGCGGCCGCGACGCAGAGAAGCCGGTCGGCCGACCCGATTGGCGACCTTTTGCGCGGAGAACAGCCGGGCGAAGGGGCGAACCTCGTCCTGACCGCGCAGAACGCGCTCATCAAGCTCGGCTACGCCGTCAAGCCGGACGGAGACGAAGGCGCCGCAACCCGGCAGGCGCTGCGCGAATTCGAGCGCGCCCACAAGCTGCCGGCGTCGACCGAAATTACGTCCCATCTCGTGAGGGAACTGGCGGCCGCCGCAAAGAGCGCCGGTCGCTGAGCCTTGGCGCGGCTCAGGTCGGACATCTGGGTCGCCGCCTATTTGCGCCGGTGCGGAATCGAAGGCGCGAGCGCCGTGCTGCGCCGCCGGGGCGCGGCTGAAGCCGGCGCCGTATTCGTCAAAGTGGATCGCCTCGACGGCCGGTCGGCCGTATACGGCCCGGTTCCGCAATCGCTGGCGGCGGACCTGCCCCCCGGCGCGGACCGAACGTTCGACCGCGTGCATGAAGCCGAATGGATCGATTCCCTCGAGGCGGAGCGGCGGCTCGAGCGCGAGACCGCGTTCGACCCGGACCTCTGGATCGTCGAGGTCGAGGATCGCGAGGGGCGCTCCTGGCTCGATCTGGCGCGATGAGCGCGCCGGCGGTCGGCGTCCAGGGCGCAAACGGCTTCTTTTAGGCCTGGCGAATGAAGACAAGATGCTGATTCTGATGAAATTGCAGATGTTAACGCTTTGGCCGGACAGCCATTAACGCGTCTGAAAGCGGATATAGGTAGGTTTGCTCTGCGTCGGGCGGCTAGAGTCAAGACGTCGCTGGAATATAAGTCATGAACAGGAGCAATTCAATGTTAAGAATCCTCAAGAGCTTCGCGACCGACAACTCGGGCGCCACAGCAATCGAGTATGCGTTGATCGCGTCTTTAATCGCAGTCTTCATCATCACCGCGGTGCAGACGGTTGGCACCAAGGTCAGCACTGTCTTTGGGGAAATCGGCAATACCCTCAAGTGAACTGAACATACCTCTACAACTTCAGCGCCGACGACACCATGCCGTCGGCGCTGGCTGTTCTAAGATACTTGCCTGACGTAACGAACCGACATGAATTTCACGACAATCATTTTCGCCGTTGCATTCCTCTTTCCGGTGGTCATGGCGATCTCGATGTCGTTTGATCTCCTGACGATGACGATCCCGAATTCGATCTCGCTCGTTCTTGTGGCCGGGTATCTCGTTTCCGCAGCCGCCGCGCGCCTTCCCCTGCAAGAGGTGCTCTTCAATCTCAGCTGCGGCGCGGCGGTCCTCTCGGCGACCTTTCTCATGTTTTCGTTCCGCTGGATCGGCGGCGGCGACGCGAAGTTCGCGGCCGCGACGGCGCTATGGATGGGCTGGAGCGCCGTCCTCGACTATGGCGTCACGGCCTCGATCTGCGGCGGCCTCCTCACCCTCGGCCTTCTCGTTGCGCGCAACGCTGAACTGCCGGCCGTCCTGGCGCGCCTGCCATGGCTCTTGAGGCTGCACGACAAGAAGACCGGGGTGCCTTACGGAATAGCGCTCGGCGCGGCCGGCCTCCTGCAATACCCCCACACCCAGATCTGGACGGCAATGGTCGGGTGAAGGCGGAGGTTCGCGGCGGCCCGCTGTTTGAGGTTAACGGCAAGCATCTGGGTCAGACTGCGCCATCAACGCTCCGTGTCCCCGCGCTTGTCCGAAGTGAAGCAATGGCAGAAACTTGAAATAGCGCCAGTCTTTATGTCGCGGGATAACTGACACAACGGAAATACTATTTCATATCAGCATTAATAATATGCGCTTCGATATCCTTGGTTAACCATAAAGTCACGATTTGCGGCCTTGATAGTTTGAGTCGGAGAGCCGATCGAGCGCGTGGGGCCCTATGAACACAAGGCTGATCATCGTCGCAGCCATCGCCGCAACGGCTTTTGGCGCGGCCTATGTCTTATCGCGCGGCGCCGAGAGGGAGCCCGCGCGAATCGCGGCTGAGCCCGCGGCGAAGATCGATCTCGAGCAGGTTCTCATCGCCGCTCAGGACCTGCCGATGGGCAGCGTCGTCGGGGACAGCGGCTTGGCCTGGCAGCCCTGGCCGAAAGCCGCCGTTTCCGAACTCATGATTTCAAAGTCGGGGGACGCGGACGCCATGCAGAGCCTCAAGGGGTCCCTCACCCGGGTGGCGTTCATCCGCGGAGAGCCGATCCGTCGCGACAAGCTGGTCAAGGCTGGCAGCGGAGGGTTCATGTCAGCTATCCTGCCGAGCGGCATGCGCGCGGTGGCCATCAAGATCGACAACGGCGGCGACGCCTACGCGGGCGGCTTTATCCTGCCCAACGACCGCGTCGACGTCGTCAGCCTGGTCCGGGACGACGAAGCGACCAAGGCGCGCGGCGTCGAGGTCATCAACGCGGAGACGATCCTGACCAACGTCCGCGTGCTCGCGATCGGCCAGAACGTCGAAGACCAGAACGGCAAGAAGGTCGTGACGGGCGCCAACGCGACCTTGGAGCTCGACCCCAAACAGGTCAACCTGATCATTCTCGCCCAGCACGCGACCAATGCGAACCTCCATCTCGTCCTCCGCAGCCTCGTCGACAGCGGCGGGCCGGCCAAGACCGTCGTCAACGATGGAAGGAACGACGGCGACGGACTGACGGTCGTTCGTTACGGCGCGGTTCAACAGGCGGGCCGATGACTCTGCTCCACGACACGCGCCCCGTCGGCCAGGCTGAGCAGCGGCCGATGGCGCGCGCTCTTGCGCGTTCGAGATTTGCGCTGGCCGTCTTCCTCGCGGCGTCGGCGTTCGTGGGCGCCGCCTGCGGCGCGACCCCCGCCTTCGCCGGCGACGGCACGGCCGTCCAGGCGGGCGGACCCATCGACGGGGCAGTCAGGCGGCTGCAACTCGGCGTCGGCAAGTCGGTCATCGTCGACCTGCCGCGGGAGGCCTCCGAGATCTATGTCGGCGATCCGAAGATCGCCAACGCCATCGTCCGCTCGTCGACGCGGATCTATGTCTCCGCGGTCGCGAACGGACAGACGACGATTTTCGCGCTCGCCAAGGACGGCCGCAAGATCGAGAGCCTCGAAGTCTCCGTCGGCCGCGACGTCGGCGAACTCACCCGTCTGCTCGACGCCGCGATCCCGAACAACGACATCCACGTCCGCACCGTCGCCAACTCGATCATCCTCACCGGCTCCGTGGCCTCGGCCGGAGACGCGCAGAAGGCGATCGACATCTCGTCGGGCTTCGTCTCCGACGCGAACGGCTCCTTCTCCTTCGGCCCCGCCGGCATCTCGGCCTCGGGCGGCACGAACGGAAAGGTCATCAACTCGCTCACGATCCGCGGGCTCGATCAGGTCAGCCTGCGCGTCACGATCTCGGAAATCCGACGCGACATCGTCAAGCAGCTCGGCGTCACCATGAGCGGCGCCGGGCCGAACGGCAGCTTCAGGCTCGACAACCCATTTGCGATCAACGGCGCCATCAGCGCCACCCAGGGGACGCTGAACTGGGCGAGGGGCGCCAGCAGCTTCAGCGCGACCTTGCAGGCCTTCGAACGGCAGGGCGTCGCGCACACGCTCGCCGAGCCGACCGTCACGGCGGTCTCGGGAGAAAGCGCAAAATTCATGGCGGGCGGCACGATCCCGATCGCCAACAGCCAGTCCTGCACCGGCGGCCTCTGCCAGGTCGGCTTCATCCAGCAGCCTTACGGCGTGACCCTGAACTTCACGCCTGTCGTGCTGTCGGAGGGGCGCATTCAGCTCAGGATCGCGACCGAGGTCACCGACATCGACTATTCGACCCAGATCACCATCGGCGGCACCGGCGGCATCTCGATCCCCGGCTTCCGCACCCGCAACAACGTGACGACGGTGGAATTGCCGTCCGGCGGCTCGATCGCAACCGCCGGCCTCATCGCCACGCAGACGCAGCAGGCCGTCAACGGACTGCCGGCCCTCATGAACCTGCCGGTGCTGGGCGCCCTCTTCCGTTCGCACGACTATCAGCGCAACGAGACGGAACTGATGGTCGTCGTCACGCCCTACGTGGTCCACGCGATGGACCCGAGCCAGGTCGTCCGTCCGGACCTCAATTTCGAGGAGGCGAGCGACCCGCAGGCCTGGTTCCTCGGACGCGTCAACCGGCTCTACTCCACCTCCGGCGCGCTGCAGCCCATGCCGGGCTATGCGGGAAAAATCGGCTTCATCACTCAGTAGGAGCGGGCACCCCATGACGAGGACCGGAATGTTGGCGACGGCGCGCTTCGCGGCCTTAGCCGACGGATTCGCGGGGCGCGGGCGAACGGGGCTCGCGCTCGGGGCGGCCGCCGCGTTCGCGCTCTTGCTCTCGGCCTGCGGAACCGACTACGCATCGTCGGATCCCGCCTTCCCCGGCGACGTCGAGGCGCGTCATCCGATCGTGGTTGCAACAGCGCCCACGATCCTGGACGTCTATCCGATCGGGAGCGCGCTCGACGCGCGCTCGGTCGCGGAGCTTCGCGCCTTCGCGAAGCGCTACCAAAATCTTGGCTCGGGCGAGCTCGTGATTCTGACGCCGGACCGACGGAACGCCGACGCGAGGGCGGTCGCCGAGATCCGCAAGACCCTGCGCGCCGCCGGCGTCCGAAGCGCGATCGGCGCCGGCTCGTACGCGCCGATCGATCGCGACCGGAGCGCGCCGATTCGCGTGGCGTTCCTGGGCCTCAAGGCGGAGGTGAAGACGCCGTGCGGGCTCTGGCCCGACGACCTGGCGTCGGGGTCCTCGCTCCAGGGATGGAAGAACGAGCCCTACGCCAACTTCGGCTGCGCGACCCAGGCGATGCTCGCCGCCCAAGTCGACGATCCGCGCGATTTCGTTCAGTCGCGCGCGCTCGCGCCGTCCGACGTCGCGATGCGCACGCGCGCGATCGAAGACGTTCGCCGGGGCGCGGATCCGGGCACGGCCTGGGTGACGGGCCTCACCGCCATCGGCGGCGTCGGAGGAAATTGACCGATGAGCGACGTCATCGCGAGCCGGGAGGGGGCCGCCGCCCCTGCGCCGCATATCGATCCGGTTCCGCGCGTGTCGATCCAGGCCTTCTGCGAATCGTCCGACGTCGCCGCGTTCGTCAACACGGCGTCGACCGACCGGCGTATGTCCAAGGCGCGGATCAAGCAGAACATGGGCGGGGTCGTGGCCGCGGTCGAAGCCTACAAGAACTCGCCGACGCCGAACGTGATCGTCCTCGAGGCGTCCGCCGACCGGGATGCGCTCGTCACCCAGCTCGAGGAGCTGGCTCATTACTGCGACGCCGCGACGAAGGTCGTCGTCCTCGGAAAGACCAACGACATCGCGCTCTATCGTCAGCTCATGGCGCGCGGCGTCAGCGAGTACCTGGTCGCGCCGTTCGAGGTCGTCGACTTCATTCACGCGATCTCGCGTCTGTTCAGCACTCCCGGCGCCAAGCCGCTCGGCAGGATGATCGCCGTCGTCGGCGCCAAGGGCGGCGTCGGCGCCTCGACCGTCGCCCATAATCTCGCCTGGTGCCTCTCGTCCAGCACTGAGATGGCGACGATCGTCGCCGACTTCGATCTCGCCTTCGGCACGGCGGGCCTCGACTACAATCAGGACCCGCCGCAGGGCGTGGCCGAAGCGGTGTTCGCGCCGGAGCGGGTCGATGCGGTGTTCGTCGATCGCCTCTTGTCCAAGTGCGGCGAGCACCTGAGCCTGCTCGCGGCGCCCGCGACCCTCGATCATGTCCTCGATCTGCCGGAGACGTCGTTCAATTCGCTGATCGAGGCGATGCGCGCCTCGACGCCCTGGATCGTCGTCGACCTGCCGCATATCTGGACCAGCTGGGTCCGACGGACGCTCGTCGCCGCCGACGAAGTGATCGTCGTCGCCAGTCCCGATCTCGCCAGCCTTCGCAACACCAAGAACATCGTCGACAACCTGAAGAGCGCGCGCCAGTTCGATCAGCCTCCGCGGCTCGTGCTCAACGGCGTCGGCATGACGAAGCGTCCCGAGATCCCGGCCAGCGACTTCGCGAAGACCGTCGAGATCGCTCCCACCGCGATCGTGCCGCACGACGCCAAGCTGTTCGGCTCGGCCGCGAACAACGGACAGATGATCGCGGAAATCGAGGCGAAAGGGAAAACAGCCGAAATCTATCTGGGGCTCGCGTCCGTCCTCGCGGGCCAGGCGGACGCCAGAAAGCCAAAAAGGGGACTTCTCAATCCGCTTATGGAGAGGCTCGCGCGCAAGCGGGCGTGACGCTATCGCGTAACGTTTGAAAGCGCGACAGGAAATCGGTGATGTTCGGCAAGCGCGCCAGTTCAGCTTCCAGCGCTCAGCCCGCTCCTCCGCGGGCGGTCATCGGCGTCCTGCAAGCTGAACCCGCAAAGTCGCAGGCTCCGGCGAACATCCAGGTCGAGCGGAAGAGCGAAGCCTATTTTCAGATGAAGTCCCTGATCTCGGGGGCTTTGATCGAGGCGATCGATCTTGCGGCGCTGTCGAAACTCGACGCCGAGAGCGCGCGCGAGGAAATTCGCGACATCGTCCATGAAATCGTCACGATCAAGAATCTCGTGCTCTCGATCGCGGAGCAGGAGGACCTGCTCGACGATATCTGCAACGACGTCTTGGGCTTCGGCCCGCTCGAACCGCTGCTCGCGCGCGACGACATCGCCGACATCATGGTCAACGGCCCGACGCGCTGCTTCATCGAAGTCGGCGGGAAGATCCAGCTCACCAACATCCGCTTCCGCGACAACGCGCAATTGATGAACATCTGCCAGCGAATCGTGAGCCAGGTCGGGCGGCGCGTCGACGAGGCCTCGCCGATCTGCGACGCGCGACTGCTCGACGGCTCCCGCGTCAACGTCATCGCGCCGCCGCTCTCGATCGACGGCGTGGCGCTGACCATCCGCAAGTTCAAGAAGGACAAGCTCACGCTCGATCAGCTCGTCCGCTTCGGATCGATCTCGACCGCCGGCGCGGAGATTTTGAAAATCATCGGCCGCATCCGCTGCAACGTCATCATCTCGGGCGGAACAGGCTCGGGCAAGACGACGCTCCTGAATTGCCTGACGAGTTTCATCGACGGCGACGAGCGCGTCATCACCTGCGAGGACGCTGCGGAACTGCAATTGCAGCAGCCTCACGTGGTGCGGCTCGAGACCCGCCCGCCCAACCTCGAAGGAGCCGGCCAGATCACGATGCGCGATCTCGTGAGAAACTGCCTGCGCATGAGGCCGGAGCGGATCATCGTCGGCGAAGTCCGCGGACCCGAGGCGTTCGACCTTCTCCAGGCGATGAACACCGGCCATGACGGATCGATGGGAACGCTGCACGCCAATTCGCCGCGCGAAGCCTTGAGCCGCGTCGAATCCATGATCACGATGGGCGGGTATGCGCTGCCGACCAAGACCATCCGCGAGATGGTCACCTCGTCCGTCGACGTCATCATCCAGGCGGCCCGCTTGCGCGACGGGTCGCGCCGGATCACCCACGTGACCGAGGTTCTCGGGATGGAAGGCGACGTCGTCATCACCCAGGACCTGCTCGTTTACGACATCTTGGGAGAAGACGCGCAAGGAAAGCTGAAAGGCCAGCACCGTTCGACCGGAATCGGCCGGCCCCGGTTCTGGGACAAGGCGCGGGTTTACGGCGAGGAGCGGCGCCTCGCCGCGGCGCTGGACGCCTCCGAACTCGCGGCGCCGAATTGATCCCGATTGGAAGCGTAGCGGCATGTTGAACCCAATGATCATCGGCGGATGCCTCGCAGTCGGGGTCGGCAGCATCGCCTTCCTGTTGCTCGGAGGGGACTCGCGCGCCGAGAAGCGGCGGGCCGCGCTGGGAAAGACCACGAGCAAGTCCCCCGCCGTCGCCGCCCAGGCCGACCGGGCGGCGCGCAAGAAGCAGATCGCCGACGGCCTGCGCGAAATGGAGAAGAAAAGCCGCCAGCGCGTCAGCTTTCAGGCCAGGATCGAACAGGCGGGGCTCTCGATCACCGTCCGGCAGTTCATCATCGGCAGCATCGCTTTCGGGATCGGGCTCGCGGCGCTGGCGATGCTCGAAACGCACAACCCGCTCCTCGCGCTCTTTATCGGCGTGATCGGCGTCGGCGGCCTGCCGCGTCTCATGCTCAAACGGATGCGGATACGCAGAATCAACAAATTCATCGCCAACTTCCCCAGTGCGATCGACATCATCGTGCGCGGCGTCAAGGCCGGACTCCCGCTCGGCGATACGATACGGATCGCGGCCAACGAAAGCGTCGAGCCGGTGAGGACCGAGTTCCGCAAGATCGTCGAATCGCTGTCGCTCGGCCTGACATTGCCCGAGGCGGTCGAACGGATGGCCGAGCGTGTCCCGATCACCGAAACCAACTTCTTCTCGATCGTGATCGCGATCCAGGGCAAGGCGGGCGGCAATCTTTCCGAAGCGATCGGCAACCTCTCGCGCGTGCTGCGGGAGCGGAAGAAAATGAAGCAAAAGATCAGCGCCATGTCGATGGAGGCGAAAGCCTCCGCCGTGATCATCGGCTTGGTCCCGTTCCTCGTCGTCGGCGCGCTCTACGTCTCCTCCCCGAAATATATCTCGGTGCTGTGGACGTCGAGCCACGGCCGCATGATCTCCGGGATCGCGATCGCCTGGATGGCCATCGGCGTCGCGATGATGAAAAAGATGGTCGCTTTCGACTTCTGATCGCGGGCGCACGATGCTGGACCTGACCGAAACGAAACTCGCCGATCCTCACTTTCTCACGGTCCTGTTCGCGGCCCTGGGTTCGGCGGCGACCGTGGTGACGGCCGCGATGCCATGGCTCCAGCCCGATACGCTCAAGCGCCGCATCAAGGCGGTCAGCACCGAGCGCGAGCGCATCCGCGCCCGCGAGCGCGAACGACTGGCCGCGACGCAAAGCAGGTCGAACCTGAGGTCGAAGCCGAGCGGGCTCGTCAAGCAGCTGGTCGACAGCCTCAGTCTGACCAAGTGGCTCAGCACCGAGACGGCGAAGGCGCAGCTGGCGATGGCCGGTTTCCGCGGCGCCGGCGCGGAGTACGTCTTCCTCGCGTTCCGGCTGATTACGCCGATCGCCTTCTTCGTGACGACGGCCTTCTACCTCTTATTCGTCCTTCACTGGGACCAGCCGTTCTTCGTCAAGCTCGGGATTGCAATCGGCGCGAGCTACATCGGCATCAAGGCGCCCGAGCTTTTCCTGCGCAACAAGACGATCCGGCGGAAGAAGGAGCTGGAGCACGCTTTCCCGAACACGCTCGACCTCCTGCTGATCTGCGCCGAGTCCGGCATGTCGATCGAGCACGCGGTGCGCAAGGTGAGCGAGGAGATCGGCATCGAGAGCGTCGCGATGGCCGAGGAAACGGGCCTGCTCGCGGCGGAACTGTCCTATCTGCAGGAACGGCGCATCGCCTTCGACAACTTCGCCGCGCGAACGGGCCTCGACTCGGTTCGGGCGTTGACGACGGTGCTGGCGCAAGCCGAACGCTATGGAACGCCGCTCGGCGCGGGCCTCAGGGTCCTTAGCCAGGAGAGCCGGGACCAGCGCATGACGGCTGCGGAAAAGAAGGCCGCGGCCCTGCCCCCGACCCTGACGGTGCCGATGATCCTGTTCTTCCTTCCGGGCCTGTTCGCCGCGATCCTGTCCCCGGCGGCGATCCAGATCAACCACTGGAACTAGGCGCGCGTCGCGGACGATCGCGACAGGGTCGACAAATCGGATTGCGCGCCCCACCTTGCGGGAGCATGATTCGGTCCATGTCGCATCGAGCGGATGAACCCGAGCCGGAGGCGACCTCGCCGGTGGAGCATGCGCGCACGCGCCTCACGCCGGCCTCGCGCATCGCGCCCCTGTACCTGCGAGGGCTGAATGCCGAGCAAATGGTCGCGGTCGAGACGCTCGAGGGGCCCGTCCTCGTGCTGGCCGGCGCAGGCGTCGGCAAGACGCGCGTGCTCACCGCGCGCATCGCGCACCTGATCGCCACGGGGCGCGCGAGGCCCTATGAAATCCTCGCGGTGACCTTCACCAACAAGGCCGCGCGCGAGATGCGGGAGCGCGTCGGCCTCTTCACCGGCGCCGTGCAGGCGATGCCCTGGCTCGGCACCTTTCATTCGATCGGCGCCAAGATCCTGCGCATGCACGCCGAGCTCGTGGGCTTGAGGCCGAACTTCACCATCCTCGACACCGACGACCAGCTGCGGCTCTTGAAGCAGATCCTGCAGGCCGAGAACATCGACGAAAAGCGATGGCCTGCACGCGCGCTCGCGAGCCTGATCGACGGCTGGAAGAATCGCGGGCTCGATCCTGCCCGTGTTCGGCCAAGCGAAAACGCGGCCTTCGCGGGCGGCCGGGCCGTCGCCCTGTACGAGGCCTATCAGGCGCGGCTCAAGGCGGTGAACGCGGTCGATTTCGGCGACCTGCTCCTGGAATCGCTGCGGCTCTTTCGCGAGCATCCCGACGTGCTGGCCGACTTCCAGCGCCGGTTCCGCTACATCCTCGTCGACGAGTACCAGGACACGAACGTCGTCCAGTACCTGTGGCTGCGGCTCCTGGCTCAGGCCAACGGAAACTTGTGCTGCGTCGGCGACGACGACCAGTCGATCTACGGCTGGCGCGGGGCGGACGTCGACAACATCCTGAGGTTCGAGCGCGATTTTCCCGGCGCGAAAGTCATCCGGCTCGAGCGCAACTATCGCTCCGGGGGGCATATTCTCGCGGTCGCGTCCGGCCTCATCGCGCACAATCAGGGCCGGCTCGGCAAGACGCTGTTCACCGACGCGGCCATGGGCGAGCGTCCCAAGGTCACCGGCGTCTGGGACAGCCAGGAGGAGGCCCGCGTCGTCGGCGAGGCGATCGAAGCCGCGCAGCGGGCGGGCGTCTCGCTCGACGATATCGCCATTCTCGTGCGCGCCTCGTTTCAGATGCGCGAGTTCGAGGAGCGCTTCATCGCCGTCGGGCTGCCCTACAAGGTCATTGGCGGCCCGCGCTTCTACGAGCGCGCCGAAATTCGCGACGCGCTCGCCTATCTCCGCTGCGTCGCGCAACCCGACGACGACCTCGCTTTCGAGCGCATCTACAATCAGCCGAAGCGCGGCTTGGGCGAAGCGACCCTCGCAATTCTGCACGAATACGCTCGGCGGACCGGCACGTCGCTCATGCGCGCCGCCCAAGCGCTCATCGAGACGGAGGAGATGAAGTCGCGTCCGCGCCAGACCCTGCGCGACCTTCTGGCCGGGTTCGACCGCTGGCGGCGGCGGGCAGGCGAAATCCCGCACGAGGAGCTGGCGCAGCTCGTCCTCGAAGAGAGCGGCTATATCGACATGTGGAAGGCGGAGCGGACCCCGGACGCGGCCGGCCGTCTCGACAACCTGAAGGAACTCGTCCGGTCGATGGGAGAATTCCCAGACCTCAATTCTTTTCTGGAACACGTCTCGCTGGTGATGGACGTCGAGGGGTCGCAGGAGGGCGAGCGCGTGTCGATCATGACCCTGCACGCCGCCAAGGGCCTCGAGTTCGAGATTGTGTTCCTGCCGGGCTGGGAAGAGGGACTCTTCCCGCATCAGCGCTCGCTCGACGAAAACGGCCGCGCGGGCCTCGAGGAAGAGCGCAGGCTCGCCTATGTCGGGCTCACGCGCGCGCGAACGGGCGCGAAAATCTACTACGCCGCGAACCGGCGCGTGCGCGGCCTGTGGCAGACCTCGCTCCCCTCGCGCTTCCTCACCGAACTGCCGGAGGATCACATCGAGCTCGAGGAGACGACCGGCCTGTCGACGTTCGGCGGCTACGGCCACTCCCGGTTCGACGCAGGGCCGGTCGCCTTCGCGTCGCGCTACGACACGCCGGGCATGCGGCGCGCCGAGGCGCAGTCCCGGCGCGCCGGTGAGGAACAGCGGTTCGGCGCAAGCGGCGGACGCGTGATCGAAGGACAGGCGCAGAGGCGGCCCGCGCCGGAATCGCCCTTCGAGGAGGGCGCGCGCGTCTTCCATCTCAAGTTCGGCCCCGGCAGCGTCGTCGCCGTCGACGGCCAGAAGTTGACGGTCGATTTCGACCGCGCAGGCCGTAAGCTGGTGATGGACAGCTTCGTGACGAGCGAGAGCGCGGTCTGAAGACAGCGCTTTGGTTGAAAAGCCGCAGCCTCACCGCGCGCAGATCTTGACCCTGCCGGGCGCGCCCCACATCGCACAGGGCGAGAAGCTGAAGCGGTAGGTTCCGTTCGCGGGCGCGACGAAGGTCATGGCGCCAGGGGCTTGCGCGTCGCCGAAGTAGAAGCCGCCCGGACCCTCGACATTCGGGTCGCGCGGCCGCCACGACGTCGTGACGCCGCCGGTGCGCGGGTCGTAGTCGGACGCCTTGCCCGTCATCTGCGCGGCGATCCTCTGCCCGTGGGAAAAGTCACCGACGAAGGTCGTGGCGGCGCCGCGATAGCTCCAGCACTTCTGGCCTGGCGTCATTAGGATGCGGGCCACGACGTTCCTGTCGCACGAACTCGCATCGGCGGCGCCCGAGGGCGCGGCGGCGAGAAGCCCCGCGAGCGCCATCATGAAATGCCGGTCACGCATATCTCCCCCCACGGCCGCTCCGCCGCCAGCGGCTGACGGAAGTCAGCCTTGCG
Source organism: uncultured Alphaproteobacteria bacterium (assembly GCA_963782255.1). Taxonomy (GTDB): domain Bacteria; phylum Pseudomonadota; class Alphaproteobacteria; order Rhizobiales; family Beijerinckiaceae; genus Roseiarcus. Next base: position 624,922 of record CAWAIS010000002.1, read on the forward strand.
TGCGGCCTTCCTCTCCCATCAGCGCGGCAAGCCGCGCTTCCTCCTCGGCGCTCAGCGCCGGCGCAGGCGTCCTCATGTGCCGGCGGGCGACGAAAACGGCGGCGAGACCCGCGCACAGCGTAATGAGCGGGCTCAGCCACAGGAGCAGCGTGTCGAGCTCGAACGGTGGCTTCAGGAGGATGAAGTCGCCGTAGCGCGAAACGAGATAGGATCGCACGGCGGCGTTGCTTTCGCCTTCGGCGATGCGTCGTCTGATGAGGATGCGGATGTCGCGTGCGAGCGGCGCGTCGGAATCGTCGATCGACTGGTTCTGACAGACCATGCAGCGCAGCTCCGCCGAGAGAGCGCGGGCGCGAGCCTCGAGCGCCGGGTCCTTCATCACCTCGTCCGGCTGCACGGCGAACGAGGGCGCCGCAATCGCTGCGAAAATGAGAATGAGGGCGAGCCGGAGGCGGCGCATTGTCTTTACTCCGCCGCCGCGGCGACCGCGGCCGCCCTGGCGCGCACGCCGACGCCGAAGCGCAGGCGCCGGTCCGCGAGCGAGAGCGCGCCGCCGAGCGCCATGGCGCAGCCGCCAAGCCAGATGAAGGTCACGAGCGGCTTCCAGTAGAGCCGCGCCGGCACGGCGCCATCGGGGGTCGGGTCGGCGATCGCCACATAGACCTGACCGAAGTCGAGCGTGGCCATGCCGGCCTCGGTCGTCGTCATCTCGCGCGCGGCGAATTGACGCCGCGCCGGCTCGATCTTCGCGACGACAGTCTCGCCGGAACGCACCGTCATCGTCGTCACGGCCTCCTTGTAGTTCGGGCCGACCCGCTCGCCGATCGAATCGAGCGTAACCTCGTAGGGCCCGACCGCCTGAGGCGCGCCCTTGTGCAGGGTCGCGATCGCCTCGGCCCCGAAGCCCATGCCGGAGAGGCCGAGCAGCGTCACGCCGACGCCGATATGCGCGAGCGCCGCGCCCCAGAAGGACAGCGGCAGACCCGATGCGCGCTTGAGCGCGACGCTCGGGGAAAGTCCCGGCCGCCATGTCCGCATCAGAACTTCGGTCAGCGATCCGACGATGACGAAGATCGCAAGGCCCGCGGCGATCAGCGCGAGCACCGACCGCCCATGAAGCAGGGCGCCACCCGCGATCGCCACGATCGCGCCGGCGCCGATCGCGACCGTGAGACGCTGGATGACGCCGAGGAGGTCGCCGCGCTTCCAGGCGAGGGAGAAGCCGATCGGGGTGGCGGCCGCGGCGGTCAGGAGCAGGACGCCGCAGGTCATATTGAAGAAGGGCGCGCCGACCGTGATCTTCGCGCCGGTCAGCTGCTCGAGCGAAAGCGGATAGAGCGTGCCGAAGAACACGGTCGACAAGGAGGTCGTCAGGAGAAGGTTGTTGAAGACGAGCGCCCCTTCACGCGAGATCGGCGCGAACAGGCCGCCCTGCTTCAGCATCGGCGCGCGCCACGCGAACAGGCTGAACGATCCGAGGATGAAGAACGCGAGGATGACGAGGATGAAGACGCCGCGCGTCGGGTCGCTCGCGAAGGCGTGCACGGAGGTCAAGACCCCCGAGCGGACCAGGAACGTGCCGAGGAGCGAAAACGAGAAGGCGAGGATCGCCAGGAAAATCGTCCAGACCTTGAGCGCGTCGCGCTTCTCCATCACCGCGACCGAATGGATGAAGGCGGTGCCTGCGAGCCACGGCATCAAGGACGCGTTCTCGACCGGATCCCAGAACCAGAAGCCGCCCCAGCCCAGCGTGTAATAGGCCCAGAACGAGCCGGCCGCGATGCCGAGCGTGAGGAAGCACCAGGCGGTCAGCGCGAAGGGGCGCACGAAGCGCGCCCAGGCCGCATCGATCCGTCCCTCGATCAGCGCGGCGGCCGCGAAGGAAAAGACGATCGAGAAGCCGACATAGCCGAGATAGAGCAGCGGCGGATGGATCGCGAGACCGGGGTCCTGCAGGACCGGATTGAGATCGCGGCCCTCGAACGGCGCGGGCGACAGGCGCTGGAACGGGTTCGAGGTCAAGAGGATGAAGAGAAGGAACGCCAGGCTGATCAGGCCCTGGACCGCCAGCGCGTTCGCCCGCAGCGTGCGCGGCAGCGAGCGGCCGAACACCGCGACAAGGGCGCCGAAGATCGAGAGGATCAGCACCCACAAAAGCATCGAGCCTTCATGGTTCCCCCAGACGCCGGAGATCTTGTAGATCGTCGGCACCGCGCTATGGGAATTTTCCGCCACGTTGAGGACCGAGAAGTCCGACGTGAGATGGGCGTTGACCAGCGCTGCGAAGGAAATCGCGATAAGCGCGAACTGGGTGAGCGCCGCGCTGCGGCCGACCGCCATCAGGTCCGGGTCGCGGAGGCGGGCGCCCCACGCGGGAACGACGGTCTGAGCGAGCGCTGCGCAGAGCGCGAGGACGAGGGCGAAATGGCCGATCTCGACAATCATTTGGCGGCCTCTCCTTCCTGCCAGCGGCCCTGCTTTTTCAAGGCCTCGACGACTTCGCGCGGCATGTAGCGCTCGTCGTGCTTGGCGAGGATCGTGTCGGCGCGCAGGTGGCCCGGCGCGTCCAGTACGCCTTCGGCGACCACGCCCTGCCCCTCGCGGAAGAGATCGGGCAGCAAGCCTTGATATGCGACGCTGAGGTCATGCGATCCGTCGGTGACGACAAAGGCGACATTCTCGTTGCCCGACTTGACTACGGTGTCGGCCTTGACGAGCCCGCCGACGCGCAGGCGCGCGCCGGGGCGCAGGGCCTTGGCAGCGATCTCGCTCGGGCTGTAGAAAAAGACGATGCTGTCGCTCAGCGCGTAGAGCGCGACCCCCGCCGCGGCGCCGATCACGGCGAGCGCGACGGCGATCAGCGCCAGGCGTCGGCTGCGACGGGTCAATTCGTGTCTCCGAGGCCGAGGTCGCGGACGAGTTCGTCCAGGCGGGCGACCGAGCTCGCGTCCGGCGCGAGCGCCTTTCGCGCGTCCGCAAGCGCCGCCTTGGCTTTGTCCCCTTGATGCAGGACCGTATAGGCGCGAATAAGGCGCGCCCATTCGTCGACGCTGCCGCCGCTGCTGGCGAGGCGGGTCGCGAGGCGGTTCACCATGCCCTCGATCATGGCCTTCTGTTCGTCCGAGCCGAGCGAGGGCGCCGCGTCCGCGGTCGCCGGCTGAGGCTCGCCCTTGAGCGCGGCGAGGCGCGATTCGACGGCCCCCAGCCAATGCGCGTTCTTCGGCGCGGCGGCCATGAGCGCCTCATAGGCGCGAATGGCGTCCGCGGTCCTGCCGTCCTGCTCCGCGCCCAGCGCAAGATAGAAGCTCGCCTGCGGCTGGCCGGGCTCCTCGGCGACCGCTTTCTCGAACGCCTCGCGCGCCTTGTCGGTGACGACGCCGCCCGCCGCGGCGACCAGCGCCTCGCCATAGGAGGCGCGGAGAGTCGGCTCCTCCCCGATGAGCCGAAGCGCCTCGGAATAGGCGTGCGCGGCGTCCTCGTAGCGCTCGAGCTTCATGTAGACGGGCGCAAGGACCGCCCAGCCCTTGCCGTCGTCGGGCTTGGCGATGAGATGCGCCTCGACGCTTGCGACGGCCGCCTCGATGTCGCTCGGCGCGACGCGCGTCGGCTGACGGGCCGCCAGAGGCTCGTCGGGCATCTGCGGCCTGCCGAGCGCCATGTAGAGCGGGAAGGCGATCGCCGGCAGGCCGACGGCGATCAACGCCGCCGCGGCGATGCGATTGCGCCCGCGCGGCGGGTCGGCTTTCGGGACCTCCGAACGGACGGCGATGAGCCTCCGAGCCGCCTCGGCGCGAGCGCTCGCGGCTTCGCTTTGCGGCAATTGGCCACGCTCGACGTCGCGCCGAATCTGCTCGAGTTGCGCCTTGTAGAACGCCGATTCGCTCGATTCCAGCTCGACCTCGGCGGACTCGGGAGAAGAGCGCAGAATAGGCCACAACGCGGCGAGCGCCGCGAACGCGGCCATTCCCGCCAGGACGAACCACACCATCAACAAGCCTCTGAGGCGGCCCGCGAGGGCGCGCGCGACAATGCCGGCGCTCCGTTAACGCAAAACGAGCGGCAGGTCTCGCCAAAAACTTCCGCCAAAAACTCTAGCTTGTCATTTTCCATGTCCCGTCCGGCTGCTTGCAGCCCACGCCCTGGCCGCGCTTCGGCCGTCCGGAGAGGTAGATCGTCTGCGAATAGGCGCGGCAGCCGTCGCCTGTCGCCGCGCCTGGTTCGACAAAGCCGAAGACGCCGCGGGCGCCACGCCAGGAGCGGCGCTGTCCGGCATCGAGGGCTGCGACCTGCGCGTTCCACGCCGCCTCGCGATCGGCCTCGCTAAGCGAGGCGGCGAGCGGCCCGCCGAGGATCCCGCCGAGCGCGGCGCCGGTCGGAACGGCCGGCGCGGCCGGCGCGGCCTGCGGCGCCGGAGCGGCGGCGACGGTCGCCGCGGGCGGAGAGCCGAAGCCGACGCCCGAACAGCCCGCCAGCGCCGGCGCGACCAACGCCAGCGCCCCCATGACCCGCTGCCTCATTTAGCGAACCCCTCCAAAAACCGCGCGCGAAAATACACCGATCGCGCGCCCGTGAAAGTCCGCCGGATTAGCGCTCAGGCGCCCGGCAGGCGCAGCCTCGCGCGCAGTCCGCCGAGCGGGCTTTCGTCGAGTTGCAGCGAGCCGCCATAGACCGACGCGAGGTCGCCGACGATCGAGAGGCCGAGTCCGGAACCGGGGCGCGACTCGTCGAGCCGCTTGCCGCGCTCGATCGCCTCCGCCCTGGCTCCGGGATCGAGGCCGGGACCGTCGTCGTCGATCTCGGCGATCAGGAATGGACTTGCGTCCTTGGCCACCGCCTCGCGCCAGGCCCGCAGCGAGACGTTCTCCTCCGCCCATTTGCCGGCGTTGTCGAGCAGGTTGCCGATGAGGTCGGTCAGGTCCTGCGCCTCGCCGCGAAATCGGAGGCCGTCCTGCAAGTCCACCGAGAAAGCAAGACCCCGCTCGGCGTGCAGCTTCTCGAAGGTCCGCACGAGCCCCTCGACCACCGGCTTGACCTCGGTGATGACGCCGATCGTCCGCGCCCGCGCGGCGGCGCGCGCCCGATCGAGGTAGAACGCCACCTGGCGGCGCATGATTTCGGTCTGCTCGCGCACCTTGTCGGGCAGGAGCGGGCTCGCCGAATCGGCTTCGTTGACGAGCACGCTGAGCGGCGTCTTCAGCGCGTGGGCCAGGTTGCCGACTTGCGTGCGGGCGCGCTCGACAATCTCGCGGTTGGCGTCGAGGAGCTGGTTGAGTTCGGCCGCGAGCGGCGCCACGTCCTCCGGAAACTCGCCCGCGATCCGCACCGCTTCGCCGCGCCGAATGGCCGCCACGCCCTCCCGCAGAAAGCGAAGCGGCCTCAGGCCGAAGCGGACCGCAAGCCCCGTCGACCCGATCAGAGCGAGCGCCAGCGTTATAAAGGTCGCCGCCAGCGCCCAGCGAAAGCCGAGCTCCTGGGCCTGGATCACGTCCGCATTGGCGGCGACCTGGACGAGATAGCGGCCCTCGTCGCCGGCGTCGATTTCGCGCTCGACCATTCTCAATTCATGGCCGCCGGGCCCGATCGCGTAGCCGCTGAGGATCGCGCCATGGTCCTCGCCGACCGGGACGAGATGGGGCAATTGGGTCGCAAACAGCGACTTCGAGGCCCGGATTTCGGGCGGGTTCGTGTCGATCCGGGTGATCTGCCAATACCAGCCGGAGAACGCGAGCTCGAATTGCGGAGCAATCGCAGCGACCGCGCCGTTCGCCTCCTCGTTCGGAATGGCGACGTTGGCGACCAGCGCCTTCAGATAGACGCCGAGCTGCTCGTCGAAGTTCGCTTCGGTCCAGCGCGCGTTGAGCGCGCTCAAGCCCAGTCCCGCCAGGGCGAGGATCAGCGTGCTCCAGAACGCCGCCGACAGAAAGAGGCGCGAGGCGATCGACCGCGCGCTGAGCGTCCTGAACTTCAAGCGCTTACGGGACCTCGCGCACCGCCCCGCGCGCGGCGCTGGTCGCGAAGGCCGCATAGGCGCGCAAAGCCTGCGAGACTTTTCGCGTCCGCGGCTTGGCGGGCTTCCACGCGGCCTGCCCTTTCGACTCCATCACGGCGCGGCGATTCGAGAGCGTGAGGTCGTCGACGAGCATGTTGATCTTGCGCGCCGGGATGTCGATCTCGATCTGGTCGCCTTCCTCGATCAGCGCGATCGCGCCGCCCTCGGCCGCCTCCGGCGAGACGTGGCCGATCGAAAGGCCAGACGTGCCGCCCGAGAAGCGCCCGTCGGTTAAGAGCGCGCAGGCCTTCCCGAGGCCGCGCGATTTGAGGTAGCTGGTCGGATAGAGCATCTCCTGCATGCCCGGGCCGCCGCGCGGGCCCTCGTAGCGGATCACGACGACGTCGCCGGCGGCGACCTTGCCGCCGAGGATCCCCTGCACCGCGTCGTCCTGGCTTTCGAAGATGCGCGCCGGGCCTGTGAACTTGAGGACGCTCTCGTCCACGCCTGCCGTCTTCACGATCGAGCCGTCGAGCGCGATGTTGCCCGAAAGCACCGCCAGCCCGCCGTCCTTCGAGAAGGCGTGGCGCATGTCGCGGATGACGCCCCTGGCGCGGTCCTCGTCGAGCGAGGCGTAGCGGGCCGACTGGCTGAAGGCGACCTGCGTCGGCACGCCGCCGGGCGCCGCGGAGAAGAATTCCCGCGTCGCGTTGCTGCGGGTGCGCTTGATGTCGTGGCGCGAGAGCGCGTGCTCGAGCGTCTCGGCGTGCACCATCGCGACCTCGCGGTTCAGGAGGCCGGCGCGGTCGAGCTCGCCCAATATCCCCATGATGCCGCCGGCGCGGTGCACGTCCTCGACATGCACGTCGGCGACCGAGGGCGCGACCTTGCATAAGACCGGCGCCCGACGCGACAGCCGGTCGATGTCGGCCATGGTGAACGGAACCTCCGCCTCGTGCGCGGCGGCAAGCAGATGCAAGACCGTGTTGGTCGAGCCGCCCATCGAGATGTCGAGCGTCATAGCGTTCTCGAACGCCTTGAAGTTGGCGATCGAGCGGGGCAGCACGCTCTCGTCGTTCTCGTCATAGTAGCGGCGCGCGAGATCGACGATGAGATGTCCCGCCTCGACGAAGAGGCGCCTGCGGTCGGCGTGGGTCGCGACCACCGTGCCGTTGCCGGGCAGCGAGAGGCCGAGCGCCTCGGTCAGGCAGTTCATCGAATTGGCGGTGAACATGCCCGAGCACGAGCCGCAGGTCGGGCAGGCCGAGCGCTCGATCACCGCGACGTCCGCGTCGGAGACCTTCGAGTCGGCGGCGGCGACCATCGCGTCGATGAGGTCGATCTTTTTCGCGCCGGTCGAGAGCTTGACCTTGCCGGCCTCCATCGGCCCGCCCGAAACGAAGACGGCGGGGATGTTGAGACGCAGCGCGGCCATCAGCATGCCGGGCGTGATCTTGTCGCAGTTCGAGATGCAGACGAGCGCGTCGGCGCAATGGGCGTTGGCCATGTACTCGACGCTGTCGGCGATGATCTCGCGCGAGGGCAGCGAATAGAGCATGCCGTCGTGGCCCATCGCGATGCCGTCGTCGACCGCGATGGTGTTGAACTCCTTGGCGACGCCGCCCGCCGACTCGACCTCGCGCGCGACGAGCTGGCCGAGGTCTTTCAGATGCACGTGACCGGGCACGAACTGGGTGAAGGAATTGGCGATGGCGATGATCGGCTTGCCGAAGTCCCCATCCTTCATGCCGGTCGCGCGCCAGAGTCCGCGGGCGCCCGCCATGTTGCGGCCGTGCGTGGTGGTGCGGGATCGATAGGCAGGCATGGGAGGCGCTTTTCTACAGGTGAGAGCGGAGGATAGAGGGGACGCTAGCGTCGGAAGGCGACATATTCGCATTTTCGCGAGAGGCGCGGCAAGGGCCGAAGCGACCGTTTCCCGCCGTGACCGGGTCACGGCTGGTCAAGCCCGGCTATGACAAAGGAAAACCCGAAGGGTTGACCAGGGAATTGGCGCTTATAGCGTTAGCCGTTGGCAGCGTTGGTCGTAGCTCAGCCTTTCGTTTTTCCCCGTCATGGCCGTCCCCGGACTTGATCCGGGGATTGATCCGGGGACAGCCATGACGAAAAACAGAAAGAACTGCCCTACCCACAGCCAGCGCTATAAGAGCCAGGGGTAGTGGATCAGTTTGAACTTCGGCTTCCGACCCTTTGCTGCTTTTTCAGACTGGTCCCGTTAATGGACGGATTGCGGCATTGGGCGACTGTTCCGGGAGGGAGCTCCGAACGCGTCAGATCGACCCGAAGCAGAAATAAGTGTCTCCCCGCGCGGGTCGCCTAAAGGACATCACGCTTGCCGTAATGCTTTCCGCGATCTTGGTTGCAAACGCTGCTGGCCGAAACCAATCTTGTCGCGACTGTCGTGCCGAGAGCGGTGCGCGAGCCGGTCCCTAGTTCTTCGATTCCTTGAAACCAATCATGTGCGCGGGATTCATTTTTCCTGACATGGCTTGTAGCCTTGCGGCTTTGATTCGGAAGCGAGTTTTGAGGTGATGGCGGGGTTGCGGCGGTCGATCGAATTGGCAATTGGCGAGGTGGATCTGGCGGCGTTGCGCGCGATTGCCCGTTCGCGAATGGAACCGGCGAGCCGGGTCGAACGAGCGCGGATGCTGCTGGCCTACCGGGAAGACCCGTCGTTTTTTGCGGTGGGGCGGGCTGTGGGCGCGCACCATCAGACCGTCCAGCGCTGTGTCGAGCGGGCGTTGGCCTATGGCCCGATGGCGGCGCTCGACGATCGACCGCGGCCCGGCAGGGAGGCGACGATCACCGCCGAGGCCAAGGCTTGGGTTGTCGACCTCGCCTGCCGTAAGGCCAAGGAACTCGGCTATCCGCACGAATTGTGGACGACGCGGCTGCTCGCCCGCCACGCGCGTGAGCATGGGCCGGCGGAGGGGCACGCTTGCCTTGCCAAGCTGGCTCAGAGCACGTTGTGCAAAGTCCTCAATGAGCAGGAGATAAGGCCGCATAGGGTCCGCTATTACCTGGAACGCCGCGACCCGGAGTTCGGGCAGAAGATGGCGCAGGTTCTGTGCGTCTATCGCGAAGTGAAGCTCATCAAGGAGACGGCGGCGGCCGCAAAACAAGAACCGAGCGATGCGGTGGCGATCGTCTCCTACGATGAGAAGCCCGGGATTCAGGCAATCGCCACGACAGCCCCGGACCTGCCGCCCGAGCCCGGCAGACATGCGACCTTCGCGCGCGACCACGAGTACAAGCGCCACGGAACGGTCAGCTTGCTGGCCGGCGTCGATCTGCTCACCGGCCAGATCCACGCCCTCGTCAAGGACCGCCACCGCAGCCGCGAATTCATTGAATTCCTCAAGCTCATCGACGCCGCCTATCCGGCCCATACTGCGATCAAGCTGATCCTCGACAATCATTCGGCGCACATCTCAAAGGAGACCAAGGCTTGGCTCGCGGACCAGCCGATCGGTCGCTTCGAATTCACCTTTACCCCCAAGCATGGCTCGTGGCTCAATCTCGTCGAAGGCTTCTTCTCCAAGCTCGCCCGCTCGGTGCTGCGCCATATCCGCGTCGCCTCCAAACAGGAACTCAAGGACCGCATCATGGCCGCAATGGATCACTTCAATCACGACCCCGTCGTCCACACTTGGTCCTATAAGCTCGACCAAGCCGCCTGATATGATTCGAATTTCAAAATCGATGAACTAGCGCATTTGAACGCCACTTAATTGACAGAAGCGCACGTACACGCCATAGGTTGTGCTGCTCGACTTCATAATGGGGAACGATCATGGCGGGCAATCTCGAAAATATGAGCGTCAGGGCGCAGCGCACCCGACGCAACATGCTGAAGATGGGCGCGATCGCAGCGTCAGCCGTTGTCGCGGCTCTCGCCTCAGCAAAGAGCGGGTTGGCCGCACCTCCCCCACCTCCTCCTGGGCCTCCTGGGCCTCCTGGACCTCCGGGCGGCCCGGGGGGCCCTCATCAGTGCTTCTTAAGAGGCACGACGATTCTGACTGCCGACGGCGCTCGCAGAATTGAAGACCTGGCGATCGGCGATCTGTTGCCTACGGTTTTCGGGGGAGTACGTCCCGTTCAGTGGATTGGACGCTATCCATTCAGGAAGAGTGATCCGTCAAAGCCATGGCCGAAGGACGTGCGCCCCATCCGGGTCGCCCGCGCGGCGATCGCGCCCGATGTTCCACACGCCGACCTCTTTGTGACGAGATGGCATGCCTTGCTCATCGACGGCCTGCTGATACCTGCCGGAAACCTGATCAACGGCACAACAATCGCTCGCGATGAGGCGAGCGAGGACGACGAGTTAGAGTTCTTTCACATCAAACTGGAAAGTCACGACGCAATCTATGCCGAAGGGGCTCCGGTCGAAACGATGCTGCGCGTGGACGAAAGCTCAGTCAACTTCGCCGAGTATTTCCGGATGAACGGCGTGCCGGAGACTGAAGGAGCTCGCTGCGCCCCGTTTGCTTCCTACGGCGGCATGCCCGATGACTACCGCGGCATGCGCGGTGAACTGAAGTCACGGATCCGCAGCGCAATCTCGCCTTGGCTTGATCGGCGAGAGCCTATCGACGTGATTCGCGACCGGTTGGAGGAGCGCGGAATCATCCTTTCTCGACAGTCGGAATCCGTCCACTCTCATGTTCGCCGTTTCAAGTAGCAGGCACAAGAAAGCGTAGCTCGCGCGCGAGCGGTTCAGAATGGCCGCCACTGAGCAGGGCAGGAGGCACGATCATCAAAACGACGGTTGATCATGCTCTGATGCGCGGGTTGGATACCGCCGGACCGGTGATGCGTCGCGGAGCTTCCTCTGTCTAGCGGCCAGCGTCGGAAAATATCCGGCTGATAGTGGACGCGAGGGTTCTCCTGGCCGTGACCGTGCCTCCAGCCTTGCTCAGCTTTGGATAGATGCGTTGTCGGCGATGACCTCCTTTTCGTGAGGTCCGCTGTCGATCTCAGCGCATCAAGCGCCGGCGATCTGAACGTGCTTGGCGATCGCCCAGGCAAAGCCCGCCAGTTCTCGAGCGATCGCGGTCGTGACCACAGTGGGTGATTTTCCTGCCCGGGCAAGCTTGCGATAGCGCCGACACAGCCTTTCTTGGGCCTTCCACGCGGTGTCGCGGATCGGCTTTGCCAGACCCTCCTGGCGCAACAGCTGCTCCCGGCTGATGCGCGCCGGGAACCGATAACTCCAGGCCGCCTCGATCAGCATTCGCCGGGCCGCGCCATTCCCGGCTTTCGTGATGCCGCCTTGGCGTCGTGTGGCGCCGCTGGAGCGCTCGGACGGAACCAGACCGAGATACGCCATGAGTTGACGGGGATTGGCGAAGCGGGTGATGTCGCCGAGTTCGGCGATCACCGTCGCCGCCGCGACCAGAGCCATCCCGCGCAGCGCTTGCAGGGCGCGCACCACCGGGGCCAGCGACCAATCCGGCAGCGCTGCCTCGATATGCGCTTCCAGACGATCTCGCCGCGCCGTCGCCGCCTCGACGGCGGCGATGCAGTCTTCCAGCACGATGTGATGCGCCGCTTGCTCGAATCTCAGTCCGGCCATCCAGCGACGATGCATCAACGTCCACGCCGGCCGATTGTAGTGACGGCCATGACGCAGGAGAAAGCCAGAGAGCTGCTGACGGGCCTGGCGCAGACTGCGCACGGCCGCAAGACGCGCGCGCACAAGATCGCGGATCGCCTCATGAGCCTGATCAGGAATCCACACAGCGGTCAGTTCACCGGCGCGATGCAGCTTGGCCAGGTTGATCGCATCCCGCCGGTCGGTCTTGATCCGATCTCCCGGCTTGCGTGGGATCAACGACGGAGCAACGACAACGCAACCATGCCCAGCCAGGGTCAACTGCCGTTGAATGCCATAGCCGCAAGGGCCGGCCTCATAACAGAACCGTAGCTCGCTTCCAGCGCGCGACAGCTTCGCCGCCAGAGCGTTCAAGGCCGTCGCTGTGTTCGCGATCTTGCCATACTCGCGCACGTCCTTGTGTGCGCCCGCCTCCGCAAGCGCCACCGCGATCGTATCCTTGTGCACGTCAAGGCCCACGTATGTGATAGATTCGTCCAAGACCCGTCTCCTATGCATGAGGCTCGGCGCCGGAAAGCCCGGCGCAACCCTCGACAAGCCTGCATACTGTGAGACGGGTCGCCCTATCTCAGGCGAACATGTAGTCTAGACCTCCGGGCAAACAGCCGTAGCGAAATGCCCGCTTTATGCCCGCTTTCGATAGACGAAGGCGACAAGCGCGCCTTCGTCTAGCGCACCGCGCGAAGGCGGCCGAGGAGAAGTGGGACGCTCTTTTTGAGCCTTTCGGCCATGGGCGTCACTTGGCAAGGCTTTCCGGCGAGATGGCTTAGCCCGACCCTCGACGACGGCTCAATCCAGACCGGTCGCGAGAGGCCGGAAGCGACCGCAGTGCTGCCTTCCGTGGAACGGCTGCTGTCCGCCATGCGCGACGGTCTGCTGAGGCTCGGATGAATGCGTGCTTCGGGCGGTGAACCTTATTTCGCGCTTGCGATGGAATGGCGGATATTGCACGGATTCCGGGCCTTCCCGAGGCGACCCTTGTAGGCCCGCTCTCCGCCCAAATCTGAAGTTCAAACTGACCCACCACCGAGCCAGGGAATGTCTTTACATAATCAGAAATATTCGTTATCGTAATTTCGATGAGCAGAATTCTCTCGATCGGTGATGATCCAGGCCGCCAGCGAGCCGGCGGCGGCCCCGCCTCGGCGACGAAAAAGGCGGAGAAAAAATTTTCCTGATTACGCGCTTGCGTCAGCTTCAGACGTTCAGTAGAACGGAACATGAACATGTTGTTTTCGCAGGGGTTCTCTGATGGCGCGCAATCAGGTTCAGTTTCAGAAAGGCCTCAGCGAGGCTCGTTTCGCGGAGATTTACGGAACCGAAGAGCAATGTCATGCGGCGCTGGTCAAATGGCGGTGGCCGAACGGGTTCGAATGTCCCGGGTGCAAGGGCGCTGATCACTGCGTCGTCACGCGCGGCGCGCGGCGTTTATTCCAGTGTAACGCGTGTCGCAAGCAGACCTCTGTCAAAGCGGGAACGATCTTCGCTTCGAGCAAGCTGCCGCTGCGCATCTGGTTCAAGACGATCTACCTGGTCACGCAATCAAAGAAGGGCATTTCCAGTATCGAACTCGGTCGACGCCTTGGCGTCACCCAGACGGCTGCTTGGATGATGAAGCACAAGCTCGCTCAAGTCATGTTGGAGCGTAACGCGAGCAAACGCTTGAAAGGCAACGTCCAGATGGACGACGCCTATATCGGCGGCGCCCGGTCCGGCCGCCGCGGGCGCGGCGCAACAGGCAAGACGCCGTTCGTCGCTGCGGTCGCGACAACCGACGACGGCAAGCCAGATCAAATCATCCTTCGGCCTGTCAAAGCCTTCAGCAGCTTTGCGATCCGAAAACTCGCAAGCACCGCGCTCAGGCCCGGCGCCAATATCGTCTCCGACGGCCTGGCGTGCTTCGCCGCCGTCACCCAAGCCGGATGCCTGCACACCTCAATAAAGACCGGAAGCGGCAAGCAAGCGGTTCGCACCCCTGCTTTCAAATGGGTCAATACCGCATTGGGCAATATCAAAGCCGCCCTCGTCGGGACCTACCGAGCCGTAGGAGAAAAACACGTCCCTCGATATCTCGCGGAGTTCGAATATCAATTCAATCGCCGATACGAGCTCGAAACCATGATCCCCCGCCTCGCATTCGTTGCGCTGAGGACCCTCCCGATGCCTTACCGCTTGCTAAAACTGGCTGACGTTGCCGCGTAATCAGGAAAATTTTTGCGAAAATCCCTCATAACCCATTGAAAAGGCTCGATTCGGACGAGAGAATCCAAGGAAATCCAAGCTTTTCGAACCCCGCGCGGCCAAGGAAATCCAAGACAATCCAAGAAAATACAAGGGAATCCTAGGAAATCCAAATCGGCCAACGAGTCGCTTGGTCACGTCCCGAACAGATCCCTCCATCGCCAGCTGCGGCCCACAAGCCGCAATCAACAGTAAGCTTCCGGCCTTCGGCGAAAGCCACAGTTCGGCGCCCTCGATCGCGCCGCGCTTCCTGCGTCCCGCCCGCATTGACTTCGCGAGCCCGGATTGTCATGGAAGCGGGCCGGGCGCGACGTCCTTAACCGGATGCGGCTAGGGTCTTTTCAAGCGCGGGTGTAGCTCAATGGCAGAGCAGCAGCCTTCCAAGCTGAATACGAGGGTTCGATTCCCTTCACCCGCTCCAACCGCTCAACACACAATCGCTTGGAGAAAAGCGCTCGCCGAGGCCTCAGAACGACGCGCTCTCGGGATCGGGCCCGATTCGGCCATTGGGCGAATCGAGCGTTCGGATGCGGCGCATGTCGTCCTCGTCGAGGCGGAAGTCGAGCGCGCCGATGTTCTCCTTCAGGCGGTCGGGGTGCACGGATTTCGGAATGACGATCAGGTTGCTGTCGATGTGCCAGCGAATGACGACCTGCGCCGGCGTCCGCCCGTGCTTCGTCGCGACGCCGACGATGGTCGGATCGCCGAGGATGGCGCCGCGTCCGAGCGGGCTCCACGACTCCGTCCTGATCCCGCGTTCGTCGTGAAAGGCGCGTAAGCTCTCCTGCTGAAAGCGCGGGTGAAGCTCGATCTGGTTGACGGACGGCGTCACGCCGGTCTCGCCGATGATCCGCTCCAGGTGATCGCGATTGAAGTTGGAGACGCCGATCGAACGGATCCGGCCCTCGCGCTCGAGGTGGACCAACCCCTTCCAGCTGTCGACGTAGCGGTCGACGCGCGGACGCGGCCAGTGGATCAGGTAGAGGTCGACCGTCGCGCGCCGCAGTTTCCTGGCGCTCTGATCGAAGGCGTGCAAGGTTGCGTCGAATCCGTGATCGCTGTTGCCGAGCTTCGTCGTGATGAAGACGTCCGTCCGGTCTTCGAGCGCGTCACCGACGCCCTCCTCGTTGCGATACATGGAGGCCGTGTCCACGGCGCGATATCCCATGTCGACCGCGAGTCTCACGATCTCGGCGGTCGTCTCGGGCGGCGTCTGAAACACCCCAAGCCCGAACTGCGGCATCGACACTCCGTTGTTGAGCGTGACCATCGGTTCCGTCTGATCGGCCATCGCGCGCTCCTGATTATCTTGGCGTTCTGTTGCGATCGGCGACGCCGAGGGGGAAGCAATCGTCGAAGCGGTCGCGCGCGCCGTGTGTGTTGTATAGCTCATCGGATCGGCGGCGTCGCCCGTTCAGCGCATCAGGCGGCCGACCTCGGCAAAGGCGTGGCGTCGGCATGCCTGGCGCTTCGCTCCGCCCTTCGCCCGCAGCATTCTGCTCGCGGTCATCGAGCCGTTGGGCTCGGTCGTTCCTCGCACCTCGACATGCTCGCCGAGATCGCGCTTGCATGCGCGCGCAACTTGAATTTCAGCACCTCGGCTTTATAAGCCTCGCCGGGTTTGAGAAGAACAATCAACAACAATGGGAAAAACTTCAACAATGCGAACCATCACTGTGGGATGCGCTGCGGCGTTTTCGTTGTTCGTCGCGAACGCGGCCCTCGCTTTCGATGCGGCGGCGCCGGACGACTCGAGCGGCGCGAGCGCTCCGATGACGAAGCCCGCCGCGCCCGGCGACGCCGGCGCGCGCTCCGCCAAGTCCATCGAATGCTCGCAGAAAGCCGACGCTCAGAACCTGCACGGCAAGCCGCGCAAGCATTTCATGCACGAGTGCAAGCACGGCGCGTGACCCGCCGGCGGCGCGCGCAACGGCCGGACGGGGCGCCGGCCGTTTTTCATCCTCAGGCTCTCCCTTGAGCGAGGCGGATGAGCGCGTTGCGCTGTTCGCGACGCCGCGCGACTGGCTGCGCTACGCAATCGGCCGGTTTCGCACAGCGGGCCTCGCATTCGGGCACGGCGCGACGAACGCGCTCGACGAAGCGGCCTATCTCATCCTCGAGGGGCTCGGCCTCCCGATCGACGCGCTCGATCCCTTTCTCGACGCGAAGCTCACGAAGCGCGAGCGCGAACGCCTCGAGGCGCTGATCGAGGCGCGGGTCACGACCCGCAAACCCGCCGCCTACCTTGTGCACCGCGCGTATATCCAGGGCGTGCCCTTCTATGTCGACGAGCGCGTGATCGTGCCGCGCAGCTTGATCGGCGAACTCATGATGACCGCCTTCGCCGAAGACAATGCGCTCCTCGGGGATCCTGAGAGGATCGCGCGCGTGCTCGACCTCTGCACGGGCGGCGGGTCGCTCGCCATTCTCGCCGCGCGCGTCTTTTCGAACGCCCGGATCGACGCGGTCGACCTTTCGGCCGACGCGCTCGACGTCGCTCGGCGCAATGTCGAGGAGCATGGGCTCGCGGACCGCATAAGGCTGATCGAAGGCGACCTGTTCGCGCCGCTGGGAGATGAGCGCTACGACCTCATCCTCGCCAATCCGCCCTACGTCGACGCGAGGTCGCTCGCCGACTTCCCCGCCGAATACGCCGCCGAGCCGCGCATGGCGCATGCGGGCGGCGAGGACGGCCTCGACATCGTGCGGCGGATTCTCGCCGAGGCGCCGGACCATCTTACGCCCGACGGCAACATCGTCTGCGAGATGGGCCGGGGGCGCGATCTCATGATGCGCGATTATCCCGGACTGCCGTTCGTCTGGCTCGACACCGAGGAGAGCTCAGGCGAAGTGCTTCTTTTGAAGGCGGGCGATTTCGCCGGCCGGAAGCTTCGGCCGGGGCGAAAACGATAGGGTCCGCGTTTCGCGGCAGCCGCCGCTTTCGCGTGGGAAAGACTCCCCAGATCGGCGTTGTTGCTTCAGTGTGACGTACGTCACTGCGGAGCCGGCTTCATGTACCGCAAGATCGGCGTCGCGGCGTCGTTTTCGCTTTGGGGAACATTCATGGACGTGCATCTTGACGCCACAATCGTTGATTCAGCGGGCTTGGCGCTAAAGCTGAGCCGGGCCGGCGGCAAGACTGGCGAGGCCCGAAGTCACATCGATAGGCTCGTGGGCAGACGGATGCGCGACAGGCGCATGTCGCTCGGCGTCACCGAGAAGACGCTCGCCGACGAACTGCGAATTTTGCCAAGCGACGTCGTCCTGTACGAGAAGGGCGCAAAGCGCCTCAGCGCGGAACTCCTGCTTCGGATCGCCAGGACGCTGAGCGTAGGTCCAACGTATTTCCTCGCGGGTTCAGGCGCGGGGGGTCATTTCGCCGACCAGCAAACGCCCCACGAGGCCCCGAGGGTTCCTCTCTCTCTCGCCGATCAGGGTCAACGGCTGAACCGAGCGTTCTTCAGCGTTGGGGACCCGGCCAGGCGGGAAGCCATCGTCGCACTGGTCGTCGAAATTGCGCGGCGGGAGAAGGAAGAGCTCGAGGCGGCGGCCACGTGCGCCAGCCAAGGCGAGGCCAAGCGATTTCTGGACGAATCGACGGGCGCGCAGGCTGTCAGGGTGTGAGCCTTGAAGTGGCGTCGCTACTCCGCCGCGCGCATCATGGCGCGCATGGTTGAGCGCAAGTCGTCGATCGGCGCCAGACGCCCCGCCCGTTCGATGTGCCAGAACGTCCAGCCGTTGCAGGCCGGAAGACCCTGAACGAGGGCGCCGATCTTGTGGATCGAGCCGATCGCCGGTCCCGCCGCGAGCGCCCCGTCAGCCCTGACGAGCGCCCTATGGCGGCGGCGGAGGTCGACGACCTGTTCGCCGGGCTGGACGAGCCCCGCCTCGATCACGCTCGCGAAGGCGACGCGCGGCTCGCTGCGCCGGCTCGGGGCGGTTTCGACTGCGCCTTCGGCCAAGGGCTCGACAGCATCGATTCGCTTCCGGGCGGCCGCGGCGTAGACGGGATCGCGCTCGATGCCGATGAACGAACGGCGGAGCCGCCGCGCGGCCGCCCCGGTGGTGCCTGAGCCGAAGAAGGGGTCGAGCACCAAGTCGCCTGCGTGCGAGGCCGCGATCAGGACGCGCGCAAGCAGCGCGGCGGGCTTCTGGGTCGGGTGGGTCTTGCGCCCCTCATCGTCCTTCAGCCGCTCGGCGCCGGTGCAGATCGGCAGGAACCAGTCGGAGCGGACTTGGCAGTCGTCGTTTCCGGCCTTCAAGATCTCGTAGTTGAACGTATAGGCCTTGGCGTCGGGCCCGCGCGCGGCCCAGATCATCGTCTCGTGCGCATTGGTGAAGCGCCGGCCGCGAAAATTCGGCATGGGGTTGGCTTTCCGCCAGACGATGTCGTTCAAGATCCAGAAGCCCAAATCCTGAAGGATCGCGCCGACGCGGAAGATGTTGTGGTACGATCCGATCACGACGATCGTGGCGTTCGGCTTCATCACGCGCCGTGCGGCTGTCAGCCACAGTCTTGTGAAGGCGTCGTATTCGGCGAAATCGGCGAATTTGTCCCAGTCATCGTCGACCGCGTCGACGAGACTCTGATCGGGGCGCGACAACGCGCCTTCGAGCTGAAGATTATAGGGCGGATCGGCGAAAACGAGATCGACGCAGGCCGGCGGCAGCTTGTCCATTTCGCCGACGCAATCGCCGATCAGGATCCCGTCGCGCGGCGGCGACGCGATTGCGGCCGGGCGCCTCGTCTCGCCGTCGCCAGTACGCAGAACCTGAAGCTGGGCGGGGAGACGGGACGCTCCGGCACGCAAGGTACGCATCAACGCATGAACTCGCCGCAGAACCCGGATCGTTCGAACCGGCGCGTCGCTTATGAGGTATTTTAAGTAAAGGTCTGGTTATACGAGTCGGCCTGACGTTGTGTCGTTTTCGTACGCCGAAAGTCCTGCGAACCAATTCTTAACTTGTACTCTTTCGAATCCTTTTTGCGCTCGCGCCCCCGGTCAGACCGCCTCTTCGCCGAGCCTGAAAGAGCGCCGATGATAGGGGCACGGGCCGGCGAGCGCCAGCGCCTGGCGATGGACCGCCGTCGCGTAGCCCACGTGGTCGGCGAAGCCGTACTGCGGAAATTCGAGGCTCAGGTTTCGCATCAGCGCGTCGCGCGTCGTCTTGGCGATGATCGAGGCCGCCGCGATCGACATCGACAAGGCGTCGCCGCCGATAATCGCGCGCCCAGGGCAGACGAGGCCGTCAGGAAGGTCGCGCCCGTCGATGAGCGCAAGATCCGGCCTCAGGCTGAGAGCGCCGACCGCGCGCGCCATCGCCCTCAGCGCCGCGCCGCGGATGTTGTGCCGGTCAACCTCCTCGGCGCTTGCGAACACGATGGATACGCTGAGCGCCTTGGCGAAAATGACGGGCCGGAGCTCGTCCCGTTGAGCCTCGGTCAGCGCCTTCGAATCGTTGAGGCCGTCCGGAAGATCGTTCGGATCGAGAATGACGGCGGCGACGCCTACGGGACCGGCGAGCGGACCGCGCCCGACTTCGTCGACGCCTGCGACCCAGCGTGCGCCCTGCGCCATCGCCTCGCGCTCGAAATCGAAATGCGGCTCGCTCATAGCCGCAACTCCAGAGGCCCATGCGCAAGCCGGGCGAGGTCGAACGCGTGCACGTCGCGGAGGAAGGCGAGGAAACGCTCGACGCCGAAGTCGGCCGCGGCAGCGCCCTTCTCGGCGCTCGCCTTGTCGGCCTCTCCGACCGCGCCTTCCGGATTCAGGTCGTTCGCCGCCCAGGCGAAGCCGAGCGGCGGCTTCGCGCGCAGGAACGCAAAATCGCGCTCCATCGATTCGGCCGCGCTCGCGAAGTCTCGCGCTTGTCGCAACCGAACAATCTCAGGCCGGAAGGCGAGCATGAGCGACGTTTCCGCGTCCCCGGCGTGAACTCCATGCGCAGCCTCGCGCGCCGAAAACACGTTCTCGGGATAGCCGAGCCGCCGCCACGAAGCGTTGATCGCAAGCATTCGCCATCGCATGCGCAACGCGAGCATGGCCGAGTCGATCGCCGGGCTGTTGCCGCCGTGCGAATTCATCACGATGAGCTTGCGGCACCCCGCGCGCGCGACGCTGTCGCCGATCTCGGTCAAAACGCGGATTGCGGTTTCGGCCGACAGGGTCAGCGTCCCTGGATATTGCGCATGCTCAAGCGAGGCCCCGACAGACAGCAGCGGCAGGAAGAGAACCGGGAGGTCGTCGGGGACCTTCGAGGCTGCGCGCCGCACGTAGCCTTCGTTGATGATGGCGTCGACGCCGACCGGCAGATGCGGTCCGTGTTGTTCGATCGCCGCAACCCCCAGGACCGCGATGACCTGGCCCATGTCGGCGCGCTGGAAATCGGGCCAGGTCATCTCGGCCCAGAATTTCGTCGGAAGCATCCCTTACGGCCCTTCCAATTCGCGCCTTTGCCCCTCCCGCGCCTTACCGCAGCGGCGCCGGGCGCGCCAGCGAGCAGGAGCGCCATCCCCACTTCAATCGATTACACTCGGACGATCTCGATATCGAGCCCACCGTCTTAGCGGGGTGATATGACCAATTCGCCTTTGGAGATTTTGACGCCCGCCCTCGCTGCAATTCCGGGCGTGGCTGCGATTGCGCTCGGCGGCTCGCGCGCCCGCGGCTCGGCGGCGCCTTCGTCCGACTTCGACATCGGCCTCTACTATCGGCGGGGCGCCGAACCCGACCCGGCGCGGGTGCGCGTGGCGCTGAATAGCCTCATCGACGACCCCGAGCGCGCAGTCGTCACCGAAGTCGGTGCCTGGGGTCCATGGATCGTCGGCGGCGCCTGGCTCTCGGTCGGAGGCTCAAAGGTCGATCTGCTCTATCGCTGCCTGGAGGCCGTCGAGGCGGTCATTCGCGATTGCCATGCGGGCAAAGTCCGGGTGGATTACCAGCCGGGACATCCGCACGGCTTCTCATCAGCGATCTGGATGGGCGAGGTCGCACACGGCGCGCCGCTCCATGACCCCGAGGGTGTGCTCGCGCGGCTGGAAGCGATGACGCAGCCCTATCCCGGCGCGTTGCGGGAGGCGCTGATTCGGCGCTTCCTTTGGGAGGTCCCCTTCAGCATCGAAAATGGCGAAACGGCGATCGCTCGCGGCGACCCAACCCATATCGCCGGCTGCAGCTATCGCGCGCTTGCTTCCATGGCCCAGACGCTCTTCGCCCTCAACCGGCGCTATCTCGTCAACGAGAAGGGCGCGCTCACCGAGGCGGCAAGCTTTCCAATCACTATCCCCCGGCTTGCCCAACGGGCGCCGTTCGTCTGGCGAGAGATCGGCAACGAGGCGTTCTCGGCCGCTCTGGACGAACTGCGCGCGATGGACGGCGAATTAAAACGTCTCGCCGCGGAAGAGCGGCTGTCGTGAACCCGCCTCACGCCGCTCGCGTTTTCGTATAAGAGACGTTCCATGAACATGCCCGCGATTCGCATCATTGGCGTGGACCCCGGCCTGCGCAATACAGGCTGGGGGGTGATCGAGGCCGCCGGCTCACGGCTGAGCTTCATCGCCTGCGGTTCGATCCGGACTGACGCGAGCGTTTCGCTCGCCGTCCGGCTAGCGTTGATCCATCGCTCGCTGACGGCGCTCGTTGAACGGGACCGGCCGCATGAGGCCGCGGTCGAGGAGACCTTCGTCAACCGCGATCCGCAATCGACCCTGAAGCTCGGCCAGGCGCGCGGGGTCACGCTGGCGGCGCTGTCGCTGAAGGATCTGCCGGTTTCGGAATACGCCGCCAATCTCATTAAGAAGACGGTGGTCGGGGTCGGACATGCGGAAAAGAACCAGGTCGCGATGATGGTCAGGATGCTGCTGCCGGCCTCGAACGCCTCAACTCCGGACGCTGCGGACGCGCTTGCGGTCGCGATCTGCCACGCCCAACATCGAGACGCGCGCGAGAGAGGCGTCGCATGATCGGCAAGCTCAAGGGCGTCGTCGACGGCTTCGACGAGGAAGACCTGATCCTCGACGTCAACGGGGTCGGCTACGTTGTGGCCGCTTCCGCTAGGACATTGCGCGCGTTGCCTCCGGTCGGCGCGCCGGCGGAGCTCCTCATCGAGACGCAGGTGCGAGAGGACGCGATCCGGCTGTACGGCTTTCTCACCGCCGCCGAACGCGACTGGTTCCGCTTGCTGCAGAGCGTTCAGGGGGTGGGCGCGAAGGTCGCGCTTGGAATTTTGGGCGCGCTGACGGCTGATGCGCTCTCGGCCGCGATCGCCAAGCAGGACAGGGCGATGATGGCGCGCGCGCCGGGCGTCGGCCCGAAGCTCGCTGCGCGCCTCGTGCTGGAGCTTAAGGACAAGGCGCCGGCGCCCGGGGGCTCTGAGTTCGGCGCTCCGGACATGAGCCCGGAGCCCGGCTCCAAACTGCCGAAGCCGGCCGAAGACGCGATCCTCGCCCTCGTCGGCCTCGGCTATGCGCGGGCTCAGGCGACGGCGGCGATCATGAGGTGCTCCGCCCGGCTTGGTCAGGACGCCGAGACCGCGGCGCTCATCCGCGCGGGGCTCAAGGAACTGGCGCAATGAGCCCAGGCAACAACTCGCGAGGTTTGATCCTGCCCCTGATCGGCATCATGCTCATATTCGCCGCGCTCGGTCCGCCGGTCGGCGGGGTTCTGTTCGCGCCGTTCGCCGTTATCCTCAAGCCTCCTGCCGCAGCGGGCGGTGCCGTGGTTTTGTCCGCGCTGATCGCCGCTTTGCTCGGCCACACGGTCCTCATGCTCGCAGCCTATGTCGTCGGGATCGGGCCGGCCGCCGCGACCGGCTTCCTTTATGCGTTGTGGGACGCCGTCGCGCCTGAGCGATGGCCGCGCGCGCTCGCGGCCGCCGTCATCGGCGGCGTTGTCGCCTACGCCATGCTTCTGAGGCTCGCCGCCATCGGCGCATCGGTTCAGATTGCGGTTGAACACAATATGGACCCCTCCGGGGCTGACTGGACCCAATCTGTGTTTGCCGGAAGGCTCGAAGGGACGCTCGCGCATGCCTTTGTCGCCTGCGGCGCCGTCGCGGGCTTCGTTTCGGCGATGGCGGCGAGCCTCGTCGGGCTGACGATGCGGCCGGCGCCGGCCCAGCCTTCCGGAGCCGGGTGATGGCCGACGCTCCGCGCCGGCTCGTCTCCGCCGAGAAGCGCCCCGAGGACGACGCCGCGCTGCGCCCGCAGACGCTGGCCGACTTCGCCGGGCAGGAGGCGGCGCGCAAGAACCTGAAGGTCTTCATCGAATCGGCCAAGGCGCGCGGCGAGGCACTCGATCATGTGCTGTTCGTCGGCCCGCCCGGCCTCGGCAAGACCACGCTTGCCCAGATCGTCGCACGCGAGCTCGGCGTCAATTTCCGCTCGACGTCGGGCCCGGTCATCGCCAAGGCGGGCGACCTGGCCGCGCAACTCACCAATCTCGAGCCGCGCGACGTTCTCTTCATCGACGAGATCCACCGTCTCAATCCGGCGGTCGAAGAGATCCTTTATCCTGCAATGGAGGACTTCCAGCTCGACCTCATCATCGGCGCGGGCCCGGCGGCGCGGTCGGTGAAGATCGACCTCGCCAAATTCACCCTCATCGGCGCGACGACCCGCGCTGGTCTTCTGACGACGCCGCTGCGGGACCGTTTCGGGATCCCCGTCCGGCTCAACTTCTACACGACCGAGGAATTGCAGGGGATCGTCGCGCGCGGAGCGCGGGTGATCGGCCTCGCGCTCGCCGAGGATGGCGCGAACGAGATCGCCAAGCGCTCGCGCGGCACCCCGCGCATCGCCGGGCGCCTGCTCCGCCGCGTGCGCGATTTCGCCACCGTCGAGGGCGCGAGCGTGGTGACGCGCGCGCTCGCCGACCGCGCTTTGGGGCTGCTCGACGTCGACCCAATCGGCCTGGACCAGATGGACCGTCGCTACCTCGACTCCATCGCCCTGAAATTCGGCGGCGGCCCGGTCGGCGTCGAGACCATCGCCGCGGCCCTCTCGGAGCCGCGCGACGCGATCGAGGACATTATCGAGCCGTTCCTGATCCAGCAGGGCTTCGTGCAGCGCACCCCGCGCGGACGGCTCCTGACCTCGCACGCTTTCCGGCACCTCGGCCTTGCGGAGCCGCAGCGCGAGGGTCCGCAACCGACCTTGTTCGAGGACGAATAAGCCGCTAACCAATCGCGCGTTCCGGTTGACCAGGTCCCGCTTTGCCGAGCCTCATTCGCTTTCTCGTCGCCGTGGCCGTACTGGCGGGTCTCATCTACGCCGGGCTGTTCGCGCTGGCGAACTACGTCAAAGTGAAGCCGCGCGAGATCACCCAGACGATCCCGCTGCCAAAGCCGGACAAATGAAGACGCACGATGGACTCATCGTCGGCTTTCTCGAGGCGCTCGCCACGGAACGGGGCGCCAGCGCCAACACGATCGAGGCCTACCGGCGCGACCTCTCCGACTATGCGGCGCATCTGCGCGCGCAAGGAACCGGCGTGTTGAGCGCGGCGGCGAATGACGTGCGCGCCTACGTCGCCGCGCGAGGCGCGGACGGCCTGAAGGCGACCTCGATCGCGCGCCGCCTTTCCGCGATCCGCCAGTTCCACAAACACCTCTACGCCGAGGGGCGGCGGCGCGATGATCCAACGCTCGCGATCGAAGGGCCTCGACGAGCGCGGCCCCTGCCAAAGGTCTTGACCGTAGAGGAGGTCGATCGGCTGATCACGACCGCGCGCGAGGGCTTGGACGCAGCCGAGCGGCCGCTGCGAGAGCGGCTCGCCGCAGCCCGCATGTCCTGCGTGATCGAGCTTATCTACGCCTCCGGCCTGCGCGTTTCGGAAGTCTTGAGCCTGCCGAAGTCGACCGCGCGCTTGAAGGAGCGGCTCATGACCGTGCGTGGCAAGGGCGGCAGGGAGCGGCTCGCGCCGCTCTCCGAACCTGCGCGGGCCGCGATGGCCGCCTACCGCGCGCTGCTCGCCGAAGCAGCGCCAGGGGCAGCGGCGTCGCCCTGGCTGTTTCCCGCCGTGAGCGCGAGCGGGCACATGACGCGACAGGCCTTCGCGCGCGATCTGAAGCTCGTCGCGTCCGCAGCGGGCATCGCGGCGAACCGCGTCAGCCCGCATGTGCTGCGCCATGCTTTCGCGAGTCATCTCCTCCAAAACGGCGCGGATCTGCGCGTCGTTCAGGATCTGCTCGGTCACGCAGACATCTCGACGACGCAAATCTACACGCACGTGCTCGATGCGCGCGCGAAAGCGATGGTGCGCGATCTGCATCCCATGAACGACGAGGACGAGGCGTGACGGCGGTCGATGAGCCTTGGCGCGCGACGCTGACCGGCGTGGTCGTCGCCTGCCGTCTCACGCCGAAGGGCGGACGCGACGCGATTGATGGCGTGGCGCGGCTCTCCGACGGAACGAGCGTGCTCCTCGCGCGGGTGCGCAATGCGCCCGAAGACGGCCGCGCCAACGAGGCGCTATGCGCGCTCTTGGCCGCGAAGCTCGATGCTCCGCGATCGCGGGTCAGTCTCGCGGGCGGCGTAAAAAGCCGGCTGAAACAGGTCGCTGTGACCGGAGACCCGGAAACCTTGATCGCGCGGCTGCGCACGCTTTGATGTTAGGCGCTCGCGACGCCATTGCGCTTCACCCGAAAAAGGGCTTCGATGGATGATTAGATTTTGCGCGGTTTCGCCCGCGCGCAACGCGCGGCTGCTCGGCCATGAAGACGCGTTTGTTCGTCAGGAGGAAAGCATGAGACCCATGACACTCGCCGGCCTCGGGCTCGCAGCGTTGCTCGCCGGCGCCGGCGTGGCCTCGGCCAAGACGCTCGTCTATTGCTCGGAAGGCAGCCCCGAGAATTTCACTCCGGCGATCAACACGACGGGAACAAGCTTCGACGCGGCGCGCCCGGTCTATAATCGTCTGACCGAATTCAAGCGCGGCACGACCGAGGTCGTGCCCGGCCTCGCTGAAAGCTGGGACATCAGCGACGGCGGCAAGACGATCACCTTCCATCTGCGCAAGGGCGTGAAATTCCATTCGCTCAAGGATTTCAAGCCAACGCGCGACTTCAACGCCGACGACGTGCTGTGGTCGTTCGACCGCCAGTGGAAGTCGACCCATCCCTATTACAAGGTCTCGGGCGGCAAGTACGACTATTTCAACGACATGGACATGCCGAGCCTGCTCGAGTCCGTCGACAAGACCGACGACTATACCGTCGTGATGAAGCTCAAGGAGCCGAACGTCGCCATCCTCGCGAATCTCGCGATGGACTTCATGGCGATCGGCTCGAAGGAATATGCGGATTTCCTCCTGAAAAAAGGAACGCCGGAACAATTCGACCAGGCCCCGGTCGGCACCGGCCCGTTCTCGTTCGTCGCCTACCAGAAGGACTCGGTCATTCGTTACAAGGCGAACAAGGATTATTACGGCGAAAAACCGCTGGTCGACGACCTCGTCTTCGCCATAACCCCCGACGCGACAGCACGTTACGCCAAGCTCAAAGCCGGCGAGTGCCACGTCAACGCCTATCCGCGGCCGGCCGACCTCGCCGAGATGCAAAAGGACCCATCGCTCAAGGTGATCAGCGCTCCGGGCCTCAACGTCGCGTACTGGGCCTTCAACAACACCAAGCCCCCGTTCGACGAGAAGGAGGTGCGGCAGGCGCTCTCAATGGCGATCGACCGCGACGCGATCATCAAGGACGTCTACCTCGGCGCCGGCGCAAAGGCGACCACTCTGATCCCGCCCACCATGTGGTCCTACGACGACAAGATTCCGGACGTGCCGTACGATCCCGAGAAGACCAAGGCGATGCTCGCGGCCGCGGGCGTCCACACCCCGATTGACATCGATCTCTGGTACCAGCCGGTGTCGCGCCCCTACAATCCGAACGGCAAGCGGATCGGCGAGATGATGCAGGCGGATCTCGCGAAGGTCGGCGTCAACGCCAGGCTCGTCACCTACGAATGGGGCGAGTACCGAAAACGCATTCAGGACGGCGAGGACATGACCGGGCAGATGGGCTGGACCGGAGACAACGGCGACCCGGACAACTTCTTCTTCCTGTTGGGGTGTCCGGACGGCAAGCCGGCCGGAAACAATATCCCCAAGTGGTGCAACGCCGAATTCGACGAGCTCTTGGCCAAGGCGCGAACAGTCCCCGATCAGGCAGAGCGCGCGAAGCTCTATCAGCGCATGCAGGAGATCGAGCACGACGAAGCGCCGTCTCTGCTCATCGCACATTCGATCGTCTACGAAGCCATGCGCTCGAACGTCACCGGCTACAAGCAAAGCCCGCTCGGCACGCATGCCTTCGAAGGCGTCGATCTCAAATAAGGTCTTTGCGGGCTCCAGCCGGCAAGGCGGCGCCCGCAAAGACGAACGGCCATGCTCGTCTACTTTCTCCGCCGCGTTGCGCTGACGATCCCGACCTTTCTTGCGCTGATGTTTCTGACTTTCGCCGCCATCCGCCTCGTGCCCGGCGATCCGGTGGAGGTCAGGGTCGGCGAGCACGGGATTTCTCCGGAGCGGCTCGCTTTCTTCCGCCACGAACTCGGGCTCGACCAGCCGGTGTGGAAGCAGTTTCTCGACTACGTCTGGAAGCTTCTGCACGGCGATTTCGGCGTATCGCTCGCCACGCAGCAGAAGGTGCTGACCGAGTTTCTGACGCTCTTTCCGGCGACCCTCGAGCTGTCGTTCTTCGCCATGCTGTTTGCGGTTCTTGTCGGCGTGCCGGCCGGGGCGACCGCGGCGGTCAAGCGCGGGAGCGTGTTCGATCAGGCGCTGATGATGGTTTCGCTCTTCGGCTATTCAATGCCGATCTTCTGGTGGGGCCTGCTGCTCATCATGTTCGTTTCGGTAAAGCTCGGGCTGCTTCCCGTCTCGGGCCGCATCGATCTGATCAATTACGATTTCGACCAGCCGACCGGCTTCATGACGATCGACGCCCTGATTTCGGGTCAGCCGGGCGCCTTCCTCGACGCCCTGCGCCATCTCGTCCTGCCCGCGATCGTATTGGGCACCGTGCCGCTCGGCGTCATCGCGCGCATGACCCGCTCCTCGATGCTCGAGGTCCTGAGCGAGGATTACGTGCGCACCGCTCGCGCCAAGGGGCTGAGCCCAAGCCGCGTAATCGGCGTTCACGCGCTGCGCAACGCGCTCCTGCCCGTTGTGACGGTGATCGGCCTCTCCGTCTCGGGCCTCCTCGCGGGCGCGGTTCTGACAGAGACGATCTTTTCCTGGCCCGGCGTCGGCAAGTGGCTGATCGAGTTGATCGGGCGGCGGGACTATCCTGCGCTGCAGGGCGGCGTGATGCTCGTGTCGGCCGTCGTCATTTCCGTGAATCTCATCGTCGACCTCATCTACGGCGCGATCGACCCGAGGATCCGCCATGGCCGCTGACGCCGTCGTAGCTCACCTCCCTCAGGCCGACGAGACCGTCACGCAGGTTTTGGCGCAGCCTTCGCCGCTGGCGGCCTTCTGGGCCGCCTTTCGCGAGAACAAGGGTGCAGTGTTCGGACTTGCGGTGTTCGGCGCCGTGGTCCTCCTCGCGCTGACGGCGAACCTCGTCGCTCCCTATTCGCCGATCGAACAATTCCGCGAGGCGGTGCGGGCTCCGCCGGTCTGGGAGGCGGGCGGTTCGTGGCGCTTCATCCTGGGCACCGATGGCGATGGTCACGACATGCTGTCGCGCCTCATCTACGGCGCGCGAGTTTCGCTGTTCATCGGCTTCTCTGTCATGTGCGTCTCCTTCGTGATCGGCGCAATTCTCGGCCTCCTGGCCGCAATGACGGGGCCGATCGTCGACACGGCGGTGACGCGTCTCATGGATCTCATCATGGCGGTGCCGAGCCTCGTGCTCGCCATTCTTGTCGTGGCTGTGCTGGGCCCAAGCCTCGCAAACACGATCGTCGCGGTCACGATCGTCTATCTGCCGCGCTACGTGCGGCTCGTGCGCGCGTCCGCGCTCGGCGAACTCAACAAGGATTATGTAACCGCGGCCAGGGTCGTGGGCGTCGGTCCGTTCCGACTCGCCTGGTCGACGATTCTGCCCAATTGCCTCGCCCCGCTCATCGTCATGGCCGCGCTTGGCGTGTCGGATGCGATCCTCGAGGCGGCGGGCCTGGGTTTTCTTGGGCTCGGCGCCCAGCCGCCGACGCCGGAATGGGGCTCGATGCTCGCCGATGCACGCGAGTTCATCCGCTCCGACCCTTGGATCGTGACCCTTCCCGGACTGGCTATCCTGGTCACCGTCGTCGCCATCAATCTCGCCGGCGACGGGCTGCGCGACGCGCTTGATCCCAAGATGCGGCGAAGCTGATGCCCCTGCTCGAAATCCGCAATCTCTCCGTCTCCTTCGCCACCCGACAGGGCGCGTTCACGGCGGTCGACGGCATCGACGTGACGGTCGACCGCAACGAGGTGCTGGCGATCGTCGGCGAGTCGGGCTCCGGCAAGTCGGTCGCGATGCTTGCGGTCATGGGGCTCTTGCCGCCGACCGCGAGGGTGACAGCGGACCGCATGGCCTTCGACGACGTCGATCTCATGGCAGTGTCGCGCAAAGAGCGCCGGAAGCTTGCGGGCAAGGACCTGGCGATGATTTTTCAAGAGCCGATGTCGTCGCTGAACCCGTGTTTCACCGTCGGCTTCCAGATCGGCGAAGCGCTGAAGGCCCATCTCGGTCTCGACCGCAAGGCGCGCGAGGCGCGCATCGTCGAGCTACTCGCCGAAGTCGGCATTCCCGATCCGGCGCGAAGGGCGCGCGCCTTCCCCCACCAGCTTTCGGGCGGAATGAGCCAGCGAGTGATGATCGCGATGGCGCTGGCTTGCCGGCCGAAGCTTCTGATCGCCGACGAACCGACGACCGCGCTCGACGTCACCATTCAGGCGCAGATTCTCGACCTCTTGCTCGCGCTCAGGCGCGAAAACGGCATGGGTCTCGTGCTTATCACGCACGATATGGGCGTCGTCGCCGAAACGGCCGACCGCGTCATCGTGCAATACGCCGGCCAGCAGGTCGAGGCCGATGGAACGCGCGAACTGTTCGCCGATCCGCATCATCCCTACACCGCGGCGCTGCTCGCCGCCCTGCCCGAACGGGCGACGGAGCGGCGCCTGCCGGCCATTCCCGGCGTCGTGCCCGGGCAGTTCGACCGGCCGCGCGGCTGCCTGTTCTCGCCCCGTTGCGGATTCGCCTTCGACCTCTGCCGCCGCGTTGCGCCGCGCCATGCGTCTGCGGACCTCGGATACGCGCTCTGTCACACGCCGCTCCGCTACGGGGCTCCGCGGCCTGCCGCGACACTGGAGGCGGCGCCATGACGGCGGTCATCGAGGCCCAAAGCCTCGCGCGCGACTATTCGGTCTCGCGCGGCGCCTTCTGGCCGCCCGCGACCGTGAAGGCGCTCGCCGGCGTGTCGTTCTCGCTTGAAGCCGGGCGCACGCTCGCGGTCGTCGGCGAATCCGGTTCGGGCAAATCGACGCTGGCGCGGCTCCTCACTCTCATCGAGAAGCCGACCGCGGGCGCGCTCCTGATCGACGGCGAGGACGTGGCGCACGCGAGCCCCGCGACGCGCAAGCGGCTCAGGCAAGAGATCCAGATGGTGTTCCAAAACCCCTATGGGTCCCTCAACCCCCGCCAGACGATCGGCAAGGCGCTGGAGGAGCCGCTGCTCGTCAACACGCACGCGAGCGCAGCCGAGCGGAAGGCGGCGGCGCTCGCGATCATGGAGAAAGTCGGCCTGCGCCCCGAGTACTATCATCGCTATCCGCACATGTTCTCGGGCGGCCAGCGCCAGCGCATCGCGATCGCCCGCGCGCTCGTGCTCAGACCGAAGATTCTCGTGCTCGACGAGCCCGTGTCGGCGCTCGACGTGTCGATCCGCGCCCAGGTGCTCAACCTGCTCGCAGCGCTCCAGGAGGAGTTTCGGCTCGCCTACGTGTTCGTCTCGCACGATCTGACCGTTGTGCGCCATATCGCGGACGACGTGCTCGTGATCTACCTCGGCCATGCGGTCGAGATGGGCTCGCGCGACGCGATCTTTAAAAGCCCGCAGCACCCCTACACGCGCGCGCTCCTGTCGGCGACGCCGGTCGCCGACCCGACGGCGAAGCGCGAGCGCATCCTTCTGACTGGCGAACCGCCCTCGCCGATCGCCCCCCCGGCCGGCTGCCCCTTCAATCCGCGCTGCCCGCTCGCCTTCGACCGCTGCCGCAGCGAGAAGCCGCCGGTCGAGCGGAAGCAGGGCCGCGACGTCGCCTGCTGGGCGGCGTCATGAGCGACCCCGGGCATACGAGCGCCTGATATGCGCGAAGAGCGGCTCCTTCTCCCGGCCGACGGCCGACAGTCCGAAACGGCGCTGATGATCTCGCGCGGGGTGCGTCGGCTTCTGAAGGCGCGAGGCTATTCGAGCCTGACCGAATTGCTGCTCATCGACGGCCGGCGCGCCGACATCGTCGCGGTAAACGGCGATGGCGAGGTCATGATCGTCGAGATCAAGTCGTCGCCCGCGGACCTGCGCGCCGACCGCAAGTGGCGCGAGTACGCCGCATGCTGTGATCGGCTCTATTTCGCGATCTCGGAGCACACGCCGGCCGAGATCGTGCCCGTCGAGGCGGGCCTAATCGTCGCCGACACTTACGGCGCGGAAATTCTGCGCGATGCCGACTGCAAGCGAATGGCGTCCGCAAGCCGCCGCGCGCTCCTCTTGCGCTTCGCTCTCGCCGCGGCGGATAGGCTGCACCGGCTCGCCGATCCGGCCGGCGCGCCGGACTTGTGATATGAGTCCGTCCAACGCGGATTTGGCTTTTCCGGAGCCGTTTGTTTCGAAGAGCGTTGATTCTTGGGTCAGCGCCGCATACTGACATGTTAGACGAGCCGGTTAAGCGGCGCCCGGGAGCAAACCCATGGCCAACACCCCCAAAAACACCAGCAACGTCGCGACAGGCGAGGGCCAACGACCTCTCCGCTCGCGGCTTTGGTTCGACAATCCCGACAATCCGGGCATGACCGCGCTCTATATCGAGCGCTATCTCAATTTCGGCCTGACGCCGGGCGAACTGCGTTCCGGCAAGCCGATCATCGGCATCGCGCAGACAGGCTCCGACCTCTCGCCCTGCAATCGGCACCATCTCGACCTCGCCAAACGCGTGCGCGACGGGATCCTCGCCGCGGGCGGCGTGCCTTTCGAGTTTCCTGTTCATCCAATTCAGGAGACCGGCAAGCGGCCGACTGCGGCGCTCGACCGCAACCTCGCCTATCTCGGCCTCGTCGAGATTTTGATGGGCTATTTCATCGACGGCGTCGTGCTGACGACCGGCTGCGACAAGACGACTCCCGCCTGCATCATGGCGGCCGCGACGGTCAACATTCCTGCGATCGTGCTGTCGGGCGGCCCGATGTTGAACGGCTGGCATCACGGCCAGCGCACCGGCTCCGGCACGATCGTCTGGCAGGCGCGTTCCGACCTCGCCGAAGGAAAGATTGATTACGAGCAGTTCATGGAGATCGTGACCTCCTCCGCCCCATCGGCCGGCCATTGTAACACGATGGGCACGGCTTCGACCATGAACGCGCTGGCCGAGGCGCTCGGCATGAGCCTGCCGGGTTGCGCGGCCATTCCGGCGCCGCACCGCGAGCGCGGCCAGATCGCCTACGATACCGGCAGGCGGATCGTCGACATGGTGTGGGAGGATCTGAAGCCTTCGGACATCCTGACGCGAGACGCGTTGGAGAACGCGATCGTGGTCAACAGCGCGATCGGCGGCTCGACCAACGCGCCGATCCACATCAACGCCATTGCCCGCCATATCGGGGTCAAGCTCGACATCGCCGATTGGGAGCGGGTCGGCCATCATGTGCCGCTCCTCGTCAACATGCAGCCAGCGGGAAAATATCTCGGAGAGGAATTCCACCGCGCCGGCGGCGTGCCCGCGGTCGTTCACGAGCTGATGAAGAAGAAGCTCGTTCGCGAGAAGGCGATCACAGTCAACGGCAAGACCATCGGGGAAAACTGCGTCAAGGCGGTGTCCGACGACCCGGACGTCATCTTCCCGATCGACAAACCACTAAAGGAAGACGCGGGCTTCATCGTGCTTTCGGGCAATCTGTTCAACGACGCGATCATGAAGACGAGCGTGATCGACAAGGAATTTCGGGAGCGATTCCTTTCGAACCCCAAGGATCCAGACGCGTTCGAGGGGCGCGCGATCGTGTTCGACGGACCAGAGGATTACCATCATCGCATCGACGATCCGGAACTCAAGATCGACGAGCATTCCGTCCTCTTCATCCGCGGCACGGGGCCGATCGGCTATCCGGGCGGCGCGGAAGTCGTCAACATGCAGCCGCCCGCGGCGCTGATCAAGAAAGGCGTCCACACGCTGCCCTGCGTCGGCGATGGCCGCCAGTCCGGCACATCCGGTTCCCCCTCGATCCTCAACGCTTCGCCGGAGGCGGCAGCGGGCGGGGGCCTGGCGCTCCTGAAGACCGGCGACCGGGTGCGGATCGACCTCAAGAAACGCGAGGCGAACATCCTCATTTCCGACGCCGAGCTCGCCGAGCGGCGGGCAGCGCTCGCCGCGCACGGCGGGTACGCCTACCCGAAGAGCCAGACGCCGTGGCAGGAGATCCAGCGCGAGATGGTGGCCCAGTTCGACGAAGGCATGGTCCTGAAACCCGCGGTGGCGTACCAGCGCCTCGCCCAGACGGCCGGCGTGCCGAGGGACAATCATTGACGGGGAGGTCGATCGGAACGTCCCTGACGCCGCATTCCTCCGCAAGCGAAAGGATCGGTGGGCTCGCGGTCGATTGCTTCCAAGGATACGGCAAGTCGAAATCGCGCTCAGCTCAATTTTGATGACTGCCTGTCTTACGCTTGCGCCAAGGCCCGCGGCGCGAGCTTCTGTTCAAGAGCGACGATTTTGCTAAGACCAACGTCAATGAGCAACAGACCCCAGCCCGATTCAAGCGTCAGGAAGACGACCGCCGCTTCGCAACCCATCGGCCCTCCGGTCGACGCGCGTCACGCCAAGCGGCCGGAGCGCGTGACGATGAAGGGGCGGTTGATCACCCTCGCTCCGCTCGACGCCGCGAGGCACGCCGCCGCGCTCTATGAAGGCTCGAACGGCGATGACGTCAAAGACCGCCTCTGGACCTATCTCTTCAACGGTCCATTCTCCAACCCGAGCGACTTTGGGGCCGACATCGAACTCAAGGCCCGCTCGGTCGATCCGCTCTTTTTCGCCGTCATCGACAACGCGACCGGCGCCGCGGTCGGCTATCAGGCGCTCATGCGCATCGATTCGATGAACCGGGTCATCGAGGTCGGCAACATCATGTATACGCCGACGATGCAGCGCACGGCGGGGGCGACGGAGGCGCAATATCTCTTCGCGGCTTACGTCTTCGACGAGCTCGGCAATCGCCGCTACGAGTGGAAATGCAACGACCTCAACGCGCCGTCCAAGCGCGCCGCGGAGCGCCTCGGCTTTGCGTTCGAGGGCGTCTTCCGCCAGCACATGATCGTCAAGGGCCGCAACCGCGACACCGCGTGGTTCTCGATGCTCGACCACGAATGGCCGCCGCGCAAAGCCGCCTACGAGCGCTGGCTCGACCCCGCCAATTTCGACGCCGCCGGGCGGCAAAAGGCGAGTTTGACGGGCTTGATGCCGCCCCGCGCGCCGTGACTGGCCCGCGCCTCGGCGGCTGATCGGGGGCGTCGCTCACTCGTGCGGAGGCCAAGGGAAACTGTCGGCGCGACCCGCGCGGGGTCCCGGCGCGTCGCCCGATCTCAGGGCAATCGATTGGCCGCTCGGGGGCGACATGCCGGGAGAGCCGACGAGCGCGCCGGCGGGGGAGACCGGCCGAGCTGTCAGCGACAGAATCGGTCCCGGAGTGGATCTTGGCTCCGGAGCGCCGCCGGCGGGGGACGGGCCGACGCCCATCTCTCGGCGGATCTCCGCATTGATGTCGTCGGCCTGCTGCTCGATGTCCGGGGGAAGGGCCGCGATGTCCCCGTCGGACCGTCCTTTATCGAAGATCCGTCGAATCTCCGGCTCCAGGAACTGGGCGACTTTTCTCGATCCCATCTTGGTGAAGTAGATGCCGTTGGGTCCGGAGCGCAATTTCGCGTTTTGTCCCTCGACGTCGGGCCCGAAAGCGGCAAATCGGCCGCTTTGGTCGGCGAACCCGTCCCAGATGTCGATGTATTTCGCTCCGGCCTTTTCGGCGTGCTCGCGGAAAATCTCGTTCAGCGCAATCGCCTGAGCGTTGAACCGTTCGTCCTGCATCGGCGGCAGGCCCACCCAGAATACCGGAATATGTGCTTCCTGAAATGGCGCGACCAAACTCTCGATGCGCGCGGCGTAAGCGGCGCGCCACCTGTCGCTCAAGGGATCGACCATGTCGGCGCCGTCCTTGAGAGGTTGCACGTCGTTGATGCCGAGCATGATGACGACAACGTCGACTTTTGGCGTTGCTGACGCGAGCGCGCGCGCGGTCTTGGGCCAGTCGAAATAGTCGTCGCGGGTCAGCCCCGAGTTGTCCCGGGCGAGACTCGAGATCAGGATCTCCGGCTTGTCGGCGAAGGCTTCGCTGAGACCCTGCGCCGTCAGGATGCCGAGACTATCGCCCAAGACCGAGACGAAAAACGTCGGTTTATTCGGCGCGCCGCCCGGCGAGCCCGGCGCACGAGTGACTGTCGACGCGACGAAGTCCTGTTGCGATTTCCTCGGCTTATGGGCGCGAACGCGCAAGGGCGCATTGGTCGATGGAGGAGCTTGCGGCTTGGCGCCGCCCCCAAACAGGCTCTGCAGAAAGCCGGGAAACCCGCCGGTATTTTGCGCCTGCGAGGCGGGCGCGCAGAGCAGCCAGCAGCACAGGACCGCCGCCATGAGGCGCGCCAGGGTCGCGCAGACCGAAAGGGCGCGAGATGGCGCACGGTTGTCGGAAGCGCGCCCTGATCCGGACGCCCCTTGCTCACTCATTTCGCAGCGTCGATACGTTTCAGCAATGCCAAATCCGCGTAGCCGTCCGGGCTAATGCCATTGCGCTCCTGATAAGCACGGATTGCGGAGCGCAATCCGTCGCCAATCATGCCGTCAATTTCACCGACATTATAGCCCATTTTTTTCAAGCTTGCCTGGAGCCGGCGAACCTCGCTCTCGGCAAGCGGCCGGTCGGCGGCCGGCCAGTTCGCGACGAGCGTGGCGCCCCCGGTCGCCTGATCGCCGAGCAGCGCGACCGCAAGCGCGTAGGACGTCGAGGCGTTGTAGGTCTTGATCACGTCGAAGTTGTCCGTGACCAGGAAGGTCGGCCCCTTGATCCCGGCGGGCATGAACAATCGCGCCTCGCCGGACGCGGGCAGAGGCTCGCCGCCCGGGCGACGAACGCCCCGCGCGCCGAAAGCCGAGAACGGGGCTGGCCGGGAGGAGTCCGCGTCCGTCAGGGCGAAATCCGGCGGAAGATCGACCTCGAAACCCCATGGCAGATGGGGCTTCCATCCGTGAGCGGCGAGATAATTGGCGGTCGAGCCGATCGCGTCGGGCTCGCTCGACCAGATATCCCGACGGCCGTGGCCCTCGAAATCAACGGCGTATGCGAGGAAACTTGAAGGCATGAATTGGGTCTGACCCATCGCGCCGGCCCACGAACCCCGCATCTGCTTCGGCGCAATGTCGCCCGCTTGCAGGATTACCAGCGCCGAAAGCAACTCGTCACGAAAATAGTCTCCGCGGAAACGGACGTAAGCGAGGCTGGCCAAGGATCTTATGATGCCGAATCCGCCGGGATAACGGCCGAAATCCGTCTCGAGCCCCCAGATTCCCACAATCGGGCCCTCATCGACGCCATATGTCTCTCTCGCTTTGTCGAGCCAAGGCTTGACCGCGCTCGCCTTGACGCGTCCCCGCTCAACCCGATCCCTCGAGACGGCGTTGGCGATGTACTGGCCGATCGAGAGCGCGAATTCAGGCTGCTTCTCCGTGTACGCGAGGACCCTCCAATCGAACGAGACCCCGGCGAAGGCCTTGCTGAAGGTTTCTTTCGAGACTCCTCGCTGCTTGGCGAGAGGCCAGATGGATGCGACAAACGCATGAAAGGAGCGGGGCCCGGACCGCTCGCTTGTGGCGGCGATTGCGGGAAAAGCCAAATGCGCCGTCAGCGCCACGAGAAAGCAAAAGCGAAAACGCCAACGCGCCATGCCGCCTACCTGCGTACTTCTCTCGTCAAATTATCGCGACAGTAGAACATGAAACCGCGAACGCAAGCGGCGTCGAAGCGCAGAGCGCACGGGCTATCGATCGTCGGATTCTTTAATCTCGTCGGGCCGGGGCATTGAAATGATGTTGTACCCGGCGTCGACGAAGTGAATCTCTCCCGTCACCCCTTCCGAAAGATGCGACAGCAGATACACGGCGGCGCCGCCGATGTTCTCGATAGTGACCGTGCGGCGCAACGGCGAATGGGCGCGCTGGAAGTTGAACATGAACCGCGCGTCGGCGATGCCTGCGCCCGCAAGCGTGCGCACAGGACCGGCCGAGATTGCATTGACGCGGATGTTGTCCGGCCCAAAATCAGCTGCGAGATAACGCACGCTCGCTTCCAGAGCGGCTTTGGCGACGCCCATCGCATTGTAGTTCGGCACGACCCGGGTGGCGCCGCCGAAGGTGAGGGTCAGCATCGCGCCGCCCGAAGGCATCGCCTGCGCGGCCCGTCGCACGACTTCGGTAAAGGAGAAGGCCGAAATCACCATCGTGCGGACGAAATTCGCCCGGCTCGTGTCCGCGTAGCGGCCCTTCAATTCGCTGCGATCCGAAAAACCGATGCAATGGACGAGGAAGTCGATGCTGTCCCAAGTCGAGGCCAGCTCCGCGAAGACGGCGTCGATCGACGCGACGTCTTCGACATCGCAGGGCAGGACGAGCTTCGAGCCTAGACTCTTGGCCAGGGGCACGACCCGCTTGCCGAGCGCCTCGCCCTGGAAAGTGAAGGCGAGTTCTGCGCCTTCAGCCGCGAGAGCCTGTGCGATTCCCCACGCGATCGAGTGATCGTTGGCCACTCCCATCACCAGACCACGTTTTCCGTTCATCAAAGGCGCAGACATCGTCAATTCCGGGTCTCGAGGGTCATTCAAATCGCTAGGCGGGCAGGCCCGGATTCATGTGTCGACATGCTTGAAGACGAGCGTCGCGTTGGTGCCGCCAAAACCGAAGGAATTGGAGAGAACTGCTCTCAGGCTGACGTTGTCCCTTCGCGAGCGCACGATTGGCATGTCGGCGAATGCGGGATCGATCTCGTCGATGTGGGCGCTCCCACAGATGAAGCCTTGGCGCATCATCAGCAATGAGTAGATCGCTTCGTGCACGCCTGTGGCCCCTTGCGAATGCCCGGTCAGGGACTTTGTCGCCGAGATTGGCGGACATTTGTCCCCCGAGCCGAAGACTTCGCGCAAAGCCTCGATTTCCTTGAGGTCGCCGACCGGCGTCGAAGTGGCGTGCGGATTGATGTAGTCGATCGGCGTTTTCACGTTGATGAGCGCCTGACGCATGCATCGCGCCGCGCCTTCGCCGGACGGGGCGACCATGTCGTGGCCGTCGGACGTCGCCCCATAGCCGACGATTTCCCCGTAGATCTTCGCCTTGCGCGCCTTCGCGCGTTCGTAGTCCTCCAGGACCAGCGCGCCGGCGCCGGCCGAGATGACAAAGCCATCCCGGTTTTTGTCGTACGCGCGCGAGGCGCGGGACGGCGTCTCGTTGAAGGCCGACGACATCGCGCCCATCGCGTCGAAGAGGACCGAAAGCGTCCAGTCGAGCTCTTCACAGCCTCCCGCGAACATGATGTCCTGCTTGTCCATCAGGATGTGCTCGTAGGCCGCGCCGATGCAGTGGTTGGAGGTGGCGCACGCTGAGGAGATCGAATAGCTGACGCCCTTGATCTTGAACCAGGTCGACAGGGTCGCGGAGGCTGTCG
The DNA here is from genome assembly GCA_963782255.1 of uncultured Alphaproteobacteria bacterium. Lineage (GTDB taxonomy): Bacteria > Pseudomonadota > Alphaproteobacteria > Rhizobiales > Beijerinckiaceae > Roseiarcus. The sequence goes on from CAWAIS010000002.1 coordinate 663,750, forward strand.
AAGACATCGACTTTGGCACGGCGAATGGACCCACCCGCTTCGGGCCTTTCGTCCGGGTGGTGTCGGCTGCCTCGACGATCGTCCGGGTCGAGGGTCCGCCCGATCCCATGATGAGTCCGGTCCGTTCATTCGAGACCTCGTCTGGAGCGAGGCCGCTGTCGACGATCGCCTGATCCATTGCGACGTGGTTCCAGGCCGTTCCCCCGCCGTGGAACCGCATCGCGCGCCGGTCGACCACCTCTTCCGCCTTGAGCGTCGGCGCGCCGTGGACCTGTGACCGGAAGCCCAGTTCGGCAAACTTCTCCGCTCGGGTAATGCCAGACCTGCCCGCGTGAAGGCTGGCCGTGACTTCCTCCGCGTTCGAGCCGATCGAGGACACGATCCCCATCCCCGTGACGACGACGCGTCTCATGCGCTTCTCTCTCTCCGGTGATTTGAGCGCAGCGTCTTCGTGCGTCCTTCAGGCTGAGGCCGGACCGGGCGGGCTGAACAGACCCACGCGCATGTCCTTGACGTCGTAGATCCGCTTGCCGTCGGCCTCGAGCCAACCGTCAGCGACGCCGAGTATGAGCTTGCCTCGGAAGACGCGCTTGATGTCGACGCCGTACACGACCTTCTTCACGGTCGGAAGCACCTGATCGGCGAATTTGACCTCCCCGACGCCGAGCGCGCGGCCGCGTCCGGGGAGGCCGAGCCAGCCTAGGAAGAAGCCCGTAAGCTGCCAAAGCGCGTCGAGCCCGAGGCATCCAGGCATGACGGGATCGCCCTTGAAATGGCAATCGAAGAACCACAGCGTCGGCTTGATGTCGAACTCGGCCCGCACCTCGCCCTTGCCGTTGACCCCGCCGGTTTCGGATATCCGCTCGATGCGATCGAACATCAACATGGGCGGCAGCGGCAACTGGGCGTTGCCGGCGCCGAACAACTCGCCCCGCCCGCAGGCGAGGAGGTCCTCATAGTCGAAGCTTTTGCGCCGTTCGCTCATTGCACGCGGGGGTGACTGTACTTCGGACCACGCGCTTCCGGCGAGCGGGCCTTTCGCGGGGCTTCGTAACACAGGCTTCCGGCCGCCGGAAGCGTCAGCCCGATTTCGTGCGCTTTTGCCGCGGATGATGATGCATGGGCGCAACGGCGCTCGCCCGCGGGCAGCCGCATTTTCCAGACGCGATCAACCAGCGCGGGCTACAGCCGGCGCAAGCCTCAATAAGGAGTCGGTTCGGCGGAGGCGATCATACCCCGGTCGGTGAGCACAACCCAAGCCCCTCTGCGGCGCTCAATGCGTTCGACCCGACCGGCGCCGGGGAGGAAGTCCCCGGGCCGAACCGCGCGCTCCCCGTATTCGTCCCCGACCAGCGCGTATTCGTTGCGCGCGCCGAGAACGACGTAACCGCTCAACACCGGTCGCTCGCGTTGGATCGATCCGGTCGTCTCCATCGACACGTTCGGGCCCAATTTCGGCGGAGCGGGTTGCTTTGGCGGCGCAGCGGCGGCAACGGGCGAGGTCGGCTGAGGAGCAGCGGCCTTCTTTTCGAGCTTCTCGATGCGCGCGGCAAGCTCGGCCGCGCGCGCGTTCGTCTCCGTGTCCACCCGCTGGCCGAGCTTGTCGACTTTCGCGCTCTCCTCCCGATCCAATTTCTCCAGACGTTGAGAGATTTGCGTGAGCGCGCCCGTGAGTTCGTGTGACGAAACGATGCTGGACTTCATTTCGCCGACCGAGCGGCGCAGGTCGATGAGTTCGTCGCGGGACCTGTCGCTCTCGATCGCATTCAGGCGCGCGCTGAGCGCATCGACCGTCTTCGCCAGCGCTTCTGTCTGGCGCGTGCGCTCGGTAAGCAGATCGGCTTGGCGATGGTGATCGTTCAGGGCTAAAAGCGCGGCGCCGGCGAGCATTCCGGTAACCGCGACCACCGCTGCGCCTCCTGCCATGCGGGCCGCCGCGAACCGTTTCGACGCGCGCCCTCGCGGGTCGCGGGCGCCTCCCGACATCTCGTCCTCATGCTCCAAACACCGGATCGACGGAAGAATGGCGGGAAAAAGGATCAGATCTCCAAGGTCCCCGCGACTGGCAGCCCCTTGCGTTTCGTCTTGCTCGGGGGTGTTATCGGGCTCCGACCGCTCAGCCTCCTCCCCGGACAGTTCATCCGAATTCGAAGAATGGTGTTCCGTCATGACCAAGCTCGCGCTTTCCGCAAACGTTCATTCGATTGTCGGCGGTCGGGATTAACGAACCGTTGACCATTCAGCCCGCCCATCAAAAGAATTGGTGATTTGCCCATGACGATGATGAAATTCGGCGTCGGTCAGCCGCTGCGGCGGATCGAGGACGACCGGCTCGTGCGCGGGGCCGGCCAATACACGTCCGACCTCGCGCCCGCAGGCGCGCTGCACGCGCATTTCGTCCGCAGTCCGCACGCGCACGCCCGCTTCGTGATCAGCGACACGGCTCCTGCCGCAGCGGCGCCGGGGGTGAAGGCCGTCTATGTCGCCTCCGATCTCTCGAACCTCAGCGATCTCCCGTGCCTTGCTCCCATTCCCAACGCCGACGGCTCGCAGACTCCGTTAAAACCTTATCCGGTGATGGCGGCGGACGAGGTTCATCACGTCGGCGATATCGTCGCGATGATCGTCGCCGACTCGGCCTTCGCAGCCAGAGACGCGGCCGAGGCGCTGGAGATCGAATGGGAGGCGCTGCCCGCGGTCGCCGACGCGGTCGAGGCGCTTCGACCCGACGCGCCCCTTGTGTTCGAAGGCGCCCTCGGCAACGTCGTCTTCGACGCAGAACTCGGCGACAAGGCGAAAACCGACGAGATCTTCGCGGCCGCCAAACACGTGGTGAAGATCCGGATCGTCAACCCTCGCGTGGTCGCGAACTACATGGAGCCGCGCGGCGCGGTCGGCGACTTCGACCCGGAGAGCAGGCGCCTGACCCTCTACCTCGGCAGCCAGGGCGTGCACCTTCTTCGCGACCTGATCGCCGGAAAGGTCATGAACATCCCGCCGGAAAGCCTGAGAGTGGTCACGGGCGACGTCGGCGGCGGTTTTGGCACCCGGATCTTCCTCTATCGCGAATATCCGCTCGTCCTCGAGGCGGCGCGCCGGCTCAAGGCTCCGGTTCGCTGGCAGGCTGACCGCTCCGAGCACTTCGTCGGCGACGCGCAGGGACGCGACAACGTCACGACGGCGGAAATGGCTCTCGACGCTGACGGCCGCTTTCTTGCGCTCCGCGTCGACCTCGTCGCCAACCTGGGCGCTTATCTCTCGCAGTTCGGGCCGTTCATCCCCTGGCTCGGGCTCACGATGACGAACGGCGCCTACAAGATCGACACGCTGCACGCCCGGGCGCGCGCCGTCTACACGCACACGGTCCCCGTCGACGCCTACCGGGGCGCCGGACGGCCCGAGGCGGCTTATCTCCTCGAGCGCCTCGTCGACCGGTGCGCGCGCGAACTTGAAATGTCGCAGGAGGAGATCCGGCTGAAGAACTTCGTACCGCCCGACGCGATGCCCTACAAGACCCAAACGGGCCGCACCTACGATGTGGGAGACTTCGGCGCCGCCCTTCGCAGAGCCTCCGAGAAGGCTGACGTCGCGGGCTTTGAGACCCGCGCCGCGCAATCGAAAGCGCGCGGCCTTCTGCGCGGTCTGGGCTTTTCGAGCTACATCGAATGCACCGCGTTCGGCGAAGGGGAGAACACCGCCCTTCTTCTCGAGAAGGACGGAACCCTGACGCTTCTGATCGGCACCCAATCCACTGGCCAGGGGCATCAGACGGCCTACGCCCAGGTCGTCGCCGATCAGTTCGATGTTCCGATCGACCGCATCAAAGTCGTCCAGGGAGACACGGACCGCATCAAGACCGGCGGCGGCACGGGCGGATCACGTTCGATACCGCTCGGCGCAGTGAGTACGGCGCGCGCCTCGAAGGCGCTCGCCGATTCGCTGAAAGACCTCGCGGCCGACAAGCTCGAGGCCGCGACCGCCGACCTCGAAATCGTCGACGGACGGTTTCGCATCGTCGGCACCGACAAGGCGCTGTCGCTCGCCGAAGTCGCGGCGCTCCCCTCCGCCACCCCGGAGCGGCTTCAGAGCGCCGGCGCCTATACGCCGGACATGGCGACCTATCCGAATGGGACGCATATCTGCGAAATCGAAATCGACCCCGAGACGGGCCTCGCGCGGGTCGTTGGCTACACCATCGTCGACGATTTCGGCCTCACCCTGAACCCGCTCCTCCTGGAAGGGCAAGTCCATGGCGGCGTCGCGCAAGGCGTTGGGCAGGCGCTGATGGAGCGGGCGGTCTACGACGGCGAGGGCCAGCTCATATCCGCGAGCTTCATGGACTATTGCGTGCCGCGCGCCGACGATCTCGCCTCGATCGCGTTCGAAACCCGCAACGTCCCCTCGACGACCAACCCGATGGGCCTCAAGGGGGCGGGCGAAGCAGGGACGATCGGTTCGACGCCCGCGGTCGTCAACGCCGTGGCCGACGCCCTTTGGCGCGCCTACGGCACGGCCGACATCGATATGCCGGCGACCCCGCAGGCGATCTTCCGCGCCATAGAGGCCGCGAAGGCGAGAAAGAAAGACGGCCGATAGAGATGGGCCTAAGCAGGAGCGAGCACATGAAACTATGGGCGATTGCGGGTCTGGCGCTGGCCATAGGCTCGGGCGTTGCGTTTGCCGATGGATTGCAGGCGATCAAGGATCGGCAGGCGCTGATGAAAGCGAATGGCGAGGCCTCGAAGCCGCTCGTGCCGATGCTCAAAGGGGGCCCGTTCGACCTGGCTGTCGTGCAGAAGGCGCTCAAGACCTACATCAACGCCGCCAACAAGATGCCGGGCCTGTTCCCGCCCGACAGCAAGACTGGCGACGACACCCACGCTCTGCCGGCCATCTGGGAAAACAAGGCGGATGTCGATGCGCGCTTCAAGAAGCTCGGCGAGGACGCGACGGCCGCGCTGTCCGAGGTTCAGGACGAGGCCAGCTTCAAGGCGATCATGCCCGGCTTCTTCAAGAACTGCGGCGGCTGCCACGACAAGTATCGCGCGAAGCTGAAAGAGTAAGCCGGCGGCGGCGCCGATTCGAGGCTAGGCGTGAAGCTCTGGCTGGCGCTGGCGCTCGGCGCGGCGATCGTGGCCGTCGCCGCGCTGATCGCATGGTTCGTGACCGCTCCGCATGTCGTAAGCGCGGAGGTCGCGCGCGGCCTCTCGGCGCCCGGCGACCCCGCGGCCGGACGGATCGTCTTCTATCTCGGCGGTTGCGCCTCCTGCCACATGTCGCCCGGCCAGACCGACAATACGCGTCTCGGCGGCGGCATGGAGCTGAAGACGCCGTTCGGGGCCGTCTACCCGCCCAACATCTCGCCCGATCCGGTCGATGGGCTCGGAGCCTGGACGGCCATCGATTTCGCCAACGCCGTGATGGCCGGCGTCTCGCCTGAGGCCGAGCACCTCTACCCAGCGTTCCCCTATCCTTCCTACTGCCGCATGTCGATCAAGGACGTCCGCGACCTGTTCGCCTATCTGAGGACGACCGCGCCCGTCTCCGGTCGCCCGCGCCCGAATGCGCTGGCCTTCCCGTTCTCGATCCGGCGCGCGGTCGGCGTCTGGAAGCTCCTCTACATGCCCCGCATCGACCATCCCCTCGCCGTCGATCCGGATGGCCTCGAGGCGCGCGGACGATATCTCGTCGAGGGACCGGGACACTGCGCCGAGTGCCACTCGCCGCGCACGTTTTTGGGCGGCGTCATAAAGAAGCGGCGCCTGACAGGCGGCGTGCTGCCGGACGGCAAGAAGACGCCGAACATCACCGCAGCCGGCCTCAAGGACTGGTCCGAAACCGACATCTCCGACGCGCTCGCGACCGGCCTGACGCCGTCGGGCGACGTGCTCTCCGGCCCGATGGCGGAAGTGGTGCGCAACCTTGAGCACGCGCCGCCGCAGGACCTCGCGGCGATCGCGCACTACCTCAAGAGCTACAAGCCGCCCTAGTTTGACCTCGAGGCGCCGGCCCTGTAGCCGCGCCATTAGCGCATATCGGAGCTTCGCCGCGTCGGACGACTGCCCGTCAGATGACCGCGTCGCGCGCCCCTTGGTCAAGGGTTGTTTTGAAGCTATTGTCTTTCGCGTGACGGCGTGGACTTGAAAAACCTTCTTCGCCAGATCCGGGGGAATTCGGCCTTGATGATAGCGACAGGCGCGAGCCGACTTCGTGTTGGTTGTGTGACACTATCCTGGCTCGCTGTCGCTGTTCTAGGCGCGTTGGAAGGTTTCTACGGAAGAACCGTCTACCTCAACGATTTCATCTCCTATCTGGATGTAAGCCGCGCGATCGCCGGGCGTGATTGGGCGGGCGCGTTCAACCCGATGTGGAGTCCGGGTTATCCTCTTCTGGTGGCTTTGGCGCGGAGCCTTGCGCCCGCAACCGCAGAAGGCGAATGGTACGCCGTCACCATACTGAACTTGGTGATCTTCCTGGCGACATATGCGGCCTGGCGCTATTTGATTCGCAGCGCCATCGCTTTCTGTCGCCCGTCTGCGCTCGGTATGGAAAATCATCCCGTCGCGGTCTGGACCACATCGTGGCTGTTTGTCGGCAGCTGCCTTGGACTTGTGAACGTCTCCAGCGTGTCGCCCGATCTTTTGGTGACGGCGTACTTTGTTTTGGGGACGGCGTTAACGCTGCGGCTGATCAGCCAAGGCCGCACCCACGATGGGCTGCTGTTCGGGTTGCTGCTGGGAACCGCCGTCTGGATCAAAGGCGTGCTTCTCTCCTTCGCGGCCTTCTTCTTCCTCGTCGCCGTGGCGGGCCGCCTGCAAAAGCGCGCCGGGTGGCTGCCGCTTGCATTCGCCGCGGCGATTTACCTGCCATTACTGGTGATCTTTGCTGCTGGCATGTCATGGTCGTTCGGTCAGTTCACGCTGGGAGCGACCGGACCTCTGAATTACGCCTTTCACGTGAACCATCTGCCGCACTGGTATCATTGGCAGGGCGGCGAGCCGTTCGGCATGCCGGTTCACCCCTCGCCGCCGCTTGTGCCCGACCTGCCGGTCTTTGCATTCGCAGGCCCGTTTCATGCGACTTACGCGCCCTACGAACATATCGCCTATTGGTATCAAGGCTTTCACCAAGTCTTCAGCGTTAGAATGCAGATATTGGCTTTCCTGCGATCGGGCTATCACCTCACCGCCGCGATTTTCGTCCAACCGATCCTGCTCGGCGTTTTGCTGGCGTTAATTGCATCGCTGATCCAGCCCGCGTGGCGTCGCCCCGTCTTCGCAGCGGCGTGGTACGGCTGGCCAATGTTCCTGCCGGCGCTCCTGGGACTTGGCGCCTATCTCGCGGTCTCGGTCGAGGAGCGGTACCTCGCTCCCTTCGCCCTGGTCTTTGGGCTGCTGCCGTTCGCGCCGCTCTTGGAGAAGACGCTCACGGCGCGGCGCGCGCTGGCGATCGCGCTCATGGTCATCTTCACGGTCACGGGATTCGCGGAATATGTGCGCAACGCAGGCGCTTCGGTCCGCGCCGCCGTCGCGGGTGCGGACTTCCATGAGGCGCCGCAATGGCGGCTTGCGTCCGCCCTGCGGTCCCAGGGGCTCAGGCCCGAGGATCCCGTGGCCATAATCAACGGGTACACCGCGACCGACCGTTATCACTGGGCCTATGTCGATCACTTGCGGCTCGTCGCTGAGTTCGGCGCTCTTCCGTTCCGGATCGCTCCGCGCGAGCGCACGCGCTTTGATGGCGACGCGACAGAACCGGCAGCGGATCAGGACTTTGGGCGTCTGTACTGGCTCGAACTGACTGATGCGCAGCGCATCGCTGTCCTGTCGGCCTTCCGAACTGCCGGGGCGCGCGCCGTCATCTCCTTGTCGACGCCGGTCGTTCCCAATGACCCAGGCTGGACGCGGCTCAGCGGGACCGACAAATGGATTTATGAATTCCCCGAGTAACCGTTCCGACGGCGAGTCCCCGTCTGACAAAGCTCGCCATCAATCGGTGATACGAGCGGGCCTTGACCGACGTTCAGCCCATTTGCGCATTCCGACGGTTTTCTGGCTTGGCGATGAGTATGCGCCAAGCGTTCGCAGGCGGCGCCGGGGCGGGCGCGGCGCCGGATTTGGATTCCCTAGGATTCGCTTGTATTTTCTTGGATTGTCTTGGATTTCCTTGGCCGCGCGGGGTTGGAAAAGCTTGGATTTCGGGATATTGTGATAGCCTATTTCTGCACCATTTCAGGCACCCCTCCTCGCGAACATGAGAACCTACGATCGTACATCGTTAATATTCCGCAGGCTCAAGTCAATCCAAAGTATTTGTTGGGTTCCAGCAGGTGGAGCTTAAATACCTCAATCGTTATATCCCGCCGCACAATACACGACTATGGATACCATTCGCACACGGCGACTATTGCCTGATATAATTGCAATATCTCCGTTTCCAAACCCCTTGATTTCGCATCTTTATACATCTTCAATATCACAGAAAATACCAACTGCCTTGTGATTTGTACACTTACGTTAATTAGCTCCTGTTTGCTCTGATTCGTGATGTGCACGTCCCTCTGATTCTTCGACGTGCAGATTTCCACCAAAAGCTCGCAACGTGCTTCTTTGTCTTTGATCTTTTTGGCCGCGCTAAGGAAGTCAAAACCGAGGCCTTGTGGAACGCAAGCTGCCAAAGCCCCAAGCGCCGAAGCGCGAACATCTTCGTCCTCGATTGCCTCGGCAGCCGACAACGCTTCCGCCAATGCCAGCGCCTTACTCTCTGTCGGCAACGAGGGTACCAATGCAACAAGTGCTCGTGAGCGGGGGTCCTCCCGAACAATTCCTCGAGCAACGGTTAGAGCCTCAGACGCGAGCTCTGGCGAAAGATATGGCGCTAGCTCAATCAGAGTCTGGGACCGAGCAAACTCGTTCCTGCTCGACCTGCTTTTAGCGAGCGTACAGCCAAGTAGCGTCTCCGACAAATCGGGGCCGAATGCTTCCAGAGCCTCTGATCGACTGATTTGCCAGCCGACCGCTCTGGCGGCCGCGAGGATGTCAGAAAGTAATTCCGGCGAAAGATGTCGTCGTAAGCTAGCCATAATATCGCATCGCTCAGCTCTAGAATTGGTATACTTAACGGTAGCAAAGGCGTCCGAAAATTTCTCTCGCCTCTTATTACCTGTTAGATACACTGCGTGATCCAAGAAGGACAGCGATCGTCTACTCAACCACTCCTTTGCCTTTGCGGCAGCAAGAACGTCAGAAAGTACCTCCGGAGGCAGATGCGAACTCAACAGCGATGCAGAGCCAGGCCGTTCGCAGGGATAGCCGCCTTCTTCTGTCGTGGAGAAGGCTCCGTCGTAATAGCTCTCTGACGTGCCACCGCGACAAATGCGGAGCAATTGCGGATAACGCGTCTGAACGCAATTTTTCGTCCTTAATACATAACGCTGCAACTAAAGCGCTTGAAAGAAGGCCTGCTTCTAAATGAGGAGCAACATCCACCAGCACGATCGTGCGAGCAGATTCGTCGACAGTCGCTCTCGCTTGCTTGACGGCATTCTGGAGGACCTCTCGTAAGCGCTCTGTATTGAAGGCACTAGCGAGCTCTGTGCGGCGTATCTTCCAGCCAACTGCCCTTGCAGCGGCAAAAACGTCAGCCAGCAGTTCCGTTGATAGGAACGGATCTAGTGCCGAGAGCACTTGTATTCGATATTTTTCTACACCAATGTTTTTGGCAACCGCAAAAGCTTCAGAGAGCTCTTGTCTCCTTTGTTTCTCAGGTAGGGATAACGCCCGCGTGGTCAGCGATTGAGACCTTTGAATCTGCCACCCGATCGCGTCAGCCGCGGCAGCTATTTCATTGCGTATTTTATGGGAAGACCCGAATGCGTCGTCACCTGCCCGCTCGTCCTGTCAAGACCCGCTTTCTGCCTGGACGCGTCGCCTGTAGGCTCAACTCCGGAGTACAAGCTTTGGGGTAGTAGCTCGACCAGCGCAGCCGCTGCTTTGGCCCGGTTAACTTCATCGCCTATTCTGTCTGCTGCTAAGATAGTGTCCTGCATTACCTGGGCCCTTTGCTCGTTTGGAACAATTGGCACCAACACGGCTAAAGCTTGAAACCGCTGATACGGTTCGCTTGCTTGTAGAGCTTCATGGACACTGTTGGCGAGCAGCCCCGGGGGTAACGTCGGGCCCAACCCGAGATAGATTTCGGATCGCAAGACTTGCCAGCCAATCCCTTCGGCGGCCGCCAGGACGTCCGAAAGCAGACTCACCGAAAGTCTTTGTCGCATTACGCCGAGGGTTGATAGGCGGTACTTTTCATCGCCGATCGCCTCGGCCGCCCCGAACGCGTCGGAGAGTACCCGTCTCCTCCTCTCACGCGGTAAGTAAACAGCTAACGTCGCCAACGCGGTTGCTCGCGCGAAATTATCAGGTATTGCGCCGGCGGCGGTCGCTGCGTCAGCCAGCTGATCCGGAGATAGAATTGGTGCCAGCGCGGATAGAGCTTGCGCCCGCATATAGTCGTTTGCGATTGCTTTCGCGATGGAAAGGCGGCGTGAAAGCTGTTCTGTCGGGACCTCGGCGCGGGACGGAGTCGATTTTTTGGACCGATCGTTTTCCCCGGAGATCACATTCACGGTACTCCGGGCATCGTTGAGAAGCGGCTGGAGAATATTAGGGGCCAGGATCGCAAGTGCTTGCGCTCGTTCAAGTTGGTCGCGGATCGTCGCGGCTGCACCAATTGCATCGAAAAGGAGCACAGTCGGCAGATGACGTGCGAGGGCACTTAACGCTTGAGAACGCCAATGTTCATTCTGGATTGCTTTGACTGCGTCGAGAGCAATACCAAGCATTCGAGGGGGCAAGTGCTCCGCTAGAGCGCCTATAATTTGTGGTTTTGTATATTCGTTGATCTGGTCTTTGGCCACGGTCAACGCTGCCGCAAGCGCATGATCTCTCTGCCGAAAAGGCAGGTTGGGGGCTAGGAACGCTAGAACTTGAGCGCGGCCCGTCTCATCGCCTATAGCTGTCGCCGCTAGAAGGGCAGATGAAATAAGATCAGATGAAAGGTATGGCCCCAACGACGCAAGCAATTGTGCCAACTCATCCCTGTCCGCAATCGCTTTCACGTCGTTCAATACGATGGTTAGAGCCTTTTGCTGTTTATCCGAGGACAGTCGTGGCAACAAAGCAGCGAGCGCGCGCGACCGAGAGTATGGTTCATCTATCAATTCCGCGATGGAAAAGGTCTCTTCAATTAGGTCGTCTGATAGTCTACCAGCAACATCCACAATGGTTCGTAAGCGCACGGCCTTATCACTGATACTTTTGATTGAGGTCATCACATCTGAGAAAGCCTGTACGCCTCCAGCAAACGTTAAATGCGGAGCGATCGATGTGAGCGCTTCTGCTCGCAAGTGCATTGCACGAAACGCTTTAGCAATCGCGTAACCGCGCGATAGAAGATTGCTAGGTAGATGCTCGGCAAGAGTCACTAAACTGTCAGCGATAGACTTTTCATTCCCTGTAGCCATTTGAGCAGTGAATGCCAGGGAGAGTATCTGCTCCCGACTGTCTAAAGGACTATGAAGCGCAAGCACGGTCAACGCGCGAGCGCGATCGTAGTCATTCGTTATCCCAATAGCCACGGCGAGCGCCTTTTCAAATACCTCAGGTGTTAAAATGGGTGCTAAGGATGTTAGTAGGTCCGCTCGGCTGGCCTGCCAATTGATCAAGTCAACCACCTCAATTGCCGAACGCAAAATATTTTTTCGTTCATCACTGGATAACTCCGCCGCAATATTGGTCAAAGCGCGAGCGCGGCAGCTGGTATCATCGATAGCACCAGCAGCATCAAGTGCGACGCGTAAAGTGGAGTCCCGCTGATCTAGGGGCAAATGACGAAGCACGGCCGCCAGCGCAATAGAGCGACTGTAAGGTCTTTCACTATCGTCAGTGGCGTAAAGATATCTACCGACAAGATTGTGCGGTAGGCGTCGGGCAAGTGCGACCAGAATTGTTTCACGACATTCCTCACTATCAAGTCTCACCGCTACATCAATAGTTTGTGATACCAATTGTGGCGTTAATTGTGGGACCAGCGAAACAAGAGCCTGTGTCCGATACTTTTCACTTCGGATAGTAGTGGCGGACTCCAGGGCGTCGACCAGCAGGTCCGGAGTAAGAATTTCAGCCAGTTCGGCCAGCGCGGCCGCTCGGATCCGTTCATCGGCAATCGCACAGGCGGCACTTAGTCCGGACACTAGCAGCTCGTATTTTAGCTTGGGTTCAGCCTGTCCGGACGACGCTAGCCCCGCATATAGACGCACACTGTCTTCCGACGGACCTTTCAAGTCCCCAAAGTATGACGCCTGCCGTATCGTCAAGACCCCTGCCTTCATAGCCGCGAGCAAGAGCCCTGCTGGCACGTTCTGGCCCAAGCTCTTGATCGATGAGAGCGTAAGCGCGCAGCGCCACCGCTGGCCAATTCGGGGTTCAATTTCATCTTCGCTCAAGCGCACCAGCGCAGCGCGCACAGCAGTGGAGAAGCCTCGCTGCCCACCATCATGTTTTTCCCAAGCGCAGCGCCAACCGTCTTCGACCATCAACATAAAATCGTTGGGACTCGCTCCTGTTTGTTTTAGATGCTCAGGGAGATACTGCAGGCAATACGCTGTTTGATCCGTCGTTCGTTCAATCTGATGCAGTGGGTCTTGCCCCACTCGGAAAAGACACCCCTGATTCGTGCAGCGACCGGTGCGAAGCGACTTCTTTGAAGATATTCTCCTATTTTTGGGTGGCTTGATACGTACCCAGTCTCACCCTTTCCGCTGCCAAAAACCCAACGCCGCAACGGCTCGAGTAGTCGATCAATTGCGGCAACCCAGCGGAGTTCACAGACGAGAGCCAAGAGTGCTAGAAGATCGTCTTCACCGAGCGGTCCAAGAGCAAATGCTAAGACGGACAGAATCGAATCAATCTCATTCCTGTTTACGTTGCTTTCCTCTTCCTTCCAGAGCTTTTCTTGGAGTTCAAACCAGCGCTTAAAATAGCTGTCGAAGCCCGGTTTCAAATGCTCGAGATCGGCCCGCGTGACCCGAGCCCCTGTGCTGCTCGCGCCCCATAGGTCTTCGGCGTAGTAGCGAACGAGGAGCGGCTCGCCCTCGGTCAGTTGTGCCAGACGCTCAACCAAGCCAGGCTCTTGTGCGAGTACGTCAACTGGCGCGCCGAGCTTTATGAAAACGTCGGCAATTTGAGCTGCTCCAAGCCGATTGAGTTCGAAGGCCTCAACTTTGACGCCACGATCCCAGCCGAGCCGCTGCAACCATCCCCTGGAGTTGTGATCGCCAAGCTGCCACCGGGCCGACAGCAGTACGCGCACATTCCTCGGCATGGGTGTCGGGAGGAAGTCCGCGTCGAAGCTGCCTTCCAGAGCCTCGTCAATTCCGTCGATGACGACCAGCGCCTTTGGCCGCCCCGCGGAAGCCAACCGATCGAGCTGGTCGCGAACAGCGTAACGAAAGGCGTCGCTGCTACGGAAAGCCTCGGTCGGCAGGACGTCCCCGGTTATCTCGGCGAGCCGACGCGCAAGACCCTCGTGGAAGACCTCTGAGCGGTTCGTCCCTGTTCGGATGCTTATAGGCATGAATGCAAGCTGCCACCCGTCGACCCCGCAAACGCCCCCCTCCTGCAAGTTCTTAATCCATCGCACAAGCAGCGCGCTCTTTCCTCGCCCCGCCGGGGCGGTGACCAGCATCCGTGGAGCACTCTTCGGATCGAGGAGCCAATTGTCCAGGCGACGCAGTTCTGCATCGCGTCCGCCGAAGGGGACGGGGCGGGTTTCGGATACGAGATATTCGTCGGTAAATGCTCGAGTTCGAGTTTGAAAGATCCGCGCTATGCCGAGATCCGCTCGATTTCGAGTGGATTGGAAGGTGGATATGGTGGGGGTGGCTCCGACAGCGCTTTCGAGAATGGAACAGAAATCTGCGTCTTCAAACGCGTCTGAGATGCGCGCAACTTCGACGAGCCCTTCGGAGAAGTGGGCCGGGACCTCATGCACCGCGCCGAACAGATAGAGCTTGTCGTCCAATCCAAACTGGCAGACGCTAGACCCAGACATGCCTTTCCAACCTATGGGCTTGTCCGGCTTGTCTGCGCCCAGGACGGTCCACGCGTATGGCCCAAGCTGGCTAGCGATCCTGAGGGCGCCCCAAACCGAATAGTCGCGAGTGGGCTCATCTTCGCTGGCCCATGCGTCGGGGAAACCCGCGGCGACGATCTCGCCAATTGGTCCGACGAGTTTGTATGACACAAACTCAGGCCTTAGCTTCGGCTCCAAGCGCTTCTTGTCGGTCAATTGGAGAAGCGCAATGTCGACGTCGCCTTTCCCCCGCCAAACGACCTCAGCGTCGTGCGCTGGGGCGGTCCAGCGGCCATCTTTGCCACGCTCGCCGATCAGCGTGATCTTCCATCCTGCCCGCGCGGGATCCTCGCGCGTCGGATAATCTACGACGTGACCCGCGGTTAGGATAAGATCAGGCGCTATCAGCCGACCGGAGCCGAATGACCCTTTGGCCTCGTCTCCGATGTAAACTGCGGCAACGTCCGCTAGAAACTCGTCGCTTGTCCGCAAATGGTTTGATCCTATGGAGGCTCATCTCCCACGCGCTGCGGCAGGCCTCTCCGGACTGTGTCTGACCGCACCTTGATCGGCTGCCCATTCTTGTCCGCCACAGACAGCGATATGTTGATCTTGTGCTGGCTCTCGCGGCCCGCTGTCGCTTCGCCCGAGAGATCCAAGAATGCCAGAAGCTTGAAGCCTCCGCCTGCCTTTGCCTCTACCTTGAAAGTCACTCCAGATGTCTATTGAGTTTGGAGTGAAAACGATGTCCTGGTCCTTACCCTCAAGGATCGCCTCCCGAAGCTGGTCGCGAAGCTGCTGGATCGCGTCAGAAAGTGGAATTTGTGTCACCTTGACCCTCCCCTTCCACAAAGAATTTCAGTTTTGAAATCAGTTCAGTGCTTAACGGCTTAATACCACGCAGCACGCGTCCTAGATATGGTCCGCTGACCCCAAGAGCCGCGGCCAGTTTATTCCGCCCACCGAGCTGTTTGGCCCTCGCTCGCGCCACTCCCAGCCAATATTCGACTTCCGATTGGGATTGAGAGCCCTCTCGTCCTAATTCTTCGACAGCGCTCGCCAGCCGGCGCGGCACATCGCTGCTCGTACGTCTGCCACTTCGAAAGGCCTTCAGCGTGTGCGGTGACACCTTCGCCTGGGCTAGCAGACTGCGATCGCTGATGCCGTCCCGCCGCTGCATCTCGAACACGAACGCAGCGATCTTGGCAATGCCCGATCTCTCCATCGGATGCTCGACCGGTCCCGCGTCCTCTCCGATGAACACGTTCTCCTCGAGGTTGTCGCTCTCCTTCCCGATCGCCTGGATGGTCAGTGCCTTCACGTGGCGACGCCCGAGTACGCCGCGCTGGTGATAGTCGCCACCCTGGAATTTGCTCTCCGGATGCAGGTGGTAGTGGATCAGGCTGCGCCCATGAGACTTTAGCCATGAGGATGGGATCGGGTCTCCTCGCTCACGGTCAAAGGCGTGCGAGGTCGCGTCGTCAGCTCGCTTGAAATAAGGCGCGGCCGGCCGCGGTTCGCGGCGACGCCAAAGCTCGCTCTCGAGCGCCTCCGGTTCATCCGTCGCCATTTCGACTCGCGACTTCGCTTGGAGCGAGAGCAGGAAGCCGAACGGGAAGACGCGATAGCCGGGCTCCTGCCGATCGTTGTAGCTCTTGAACCAACGCAGGAGCTCCGGCGTCGTCGCGGCGTAGGGACTAGCGGCGGGCGCGTCGAAACCCTTCATGTCCATGTAGCGGACTTGGTCCGGCTGATCGCTTTCCGCGGCGCGAATGATCTCCTTCCAAAGATCGTCCTGCCAAAGTGGGACGCCGATCCTCTTGATGCGTTCGGCTCGCCTCTCCGGAGCCTCGTCGTAGGGCGCGAGCAGGTGTCCGAGACCGTGGCCCGACGCTTTGCGAATGACCGGCTTGCCGTTGACCTTGTTGAAGAGGACGTAGCGCTTGGCGGAGATGGTGAGACAGTAGGGCGGATCGAGAGCTTCGAGGTCCCCCCTCTTGTCCGGCGGGAAGTTCACTTTCTCGAGCTGAAGGATTGAGGCGGTCTCGCCGTACGGATTGAGGTCCTTGAACCACTCGGGAACTCTTAGCGCCCGCGTCTTGAACTCCTCGAGCGCAAGATTGCCGACGTTTGCGATCGCCATGCTGTCGGTGTCGCAAAACGCCCACTCAAGTCCCTGCTCCCGAACCTGTCGTTCCGCGAGCGCCAACATCAGCCTGGCTGCGCCGGTGATCAGCGCGCCGAGGAGCGGATGAAAGTACGCCCCCGGCTTCTCGAAGCTCTTGGACTTGAACTTGAAAGTTCGCTGCGACGCTCCAAACCCAACCATCGCCTTCGCGACGCGATAGTCTTCGACATTGAGCTCGACGAAGATTCCATAGCTGGTCGCGTTGGCGAGAATCTTGATCGCCTGTTCATCGCTCTCGAGCGCCGTTTTCTTTGCGCCTCTGGCTTCGCCGGCCGCAGTCTTCACCGAATTTCGGTGAATGATCAGACCGCGATAGAAGTCATCGGTCGAGGGATCGATGGTCTGCCCATAGACGTCAATCGATCGAAGATCGTCCTGCGGTTCGTGCGGTTCATAGCGAATGGCGCTCAGAATGCGCGGCGACCAGCCTGTCAAGATCTTCGAGACGAGGACATCCGCCAGCGTGAACCAAAAGGGCTGGTCGGCGCTGAGGTAGTTGAGCCCGATCGTTGAGGTCTCGGCGCTAGGGTAGAGGGCGCGAACCGGAAAAAGATAATCCTGATTACGCGGCAACGTCAGCCAGTTTTAGCAAGCGGTAAGGCATCGGGAGGGTCCTCAGCGCAACGAATGCGAGGCGGGGGATCATGGTTTCGAGCTCGTATCGGCGATTGAATCGATATTCGAACTCCGCGAGATATCGAGGGACGTGTTTTTCTCCTACGGCTCGGTAGGTCCCGACGAGGGCGGCTTTGATATTGCCCAATGCGGTATTGACCCATTTGAAAGCAGGGGTGCGAACCGCTTGCTTGCCGCTTCCGGTCTTTATTGAGGTGTGCAGGCATCCGGCTTGGGTGACGGCGGCGAAGCACGCCAGGCCGTCGGAGACGATATTGGCGCCGGGCCTGAGCGCGGTGCTTGCGAGTTTTCGGATCGCAAAGCTGCTGAAGGCTTTGACAGGCCGAAGGATGATTTGATCTGGCTTGCCGTCGTCGGTTGTCGCGACCGCAGCGACGAACGGCGTCTTGCCTGTTGCGCCGCGCCCGCGGCGGCCGGACCGGGCGCCGCCGATATAGGCGTCGTCCATCTGGACGTTGCCTTTCAAGCGTTTGCTCGCGTTACGCTCCAACATGACTTGAGCGAGCTTGTGCTTCATCATCCAAGCAGCCGTCTGGGTGACGCCAAGGCGTCGACCGAGTTCGATACTGGAAATGCCCTTCTTTGATTGCGTGACCAGGTAGATCGTCTTGAACCAGATGCGCAGCGGCAGCTTGCTCGAAGCGAAGATCGTTCCCGCTTTGACAGAGGTCTGCTTGCGACACGCGTTACACTGGAATAAACGCCGCGCGCCGCGCGTGACGACGCAGTGATCAGCGCCCTTGCACCCAGGACATTCGAACCCGTTCGGCCACCGCCATTTGACCAGCGCCGCATGACATTGCTCTTCGGTTCCGTAAATCTCGGCGAAACGAGCCTCGCTGAGGCCTTTCTGAAACTGAACCTGATTGCGCGCCATCAGAGAACCCCTGCGAAAACAACATGTTCATGTTCCGTTCTACTGAACGTCTGAAGCTGACGCAAGCGCGTAATCAGGAAGATAATTGTCCGGAGACACCTGAACCAAGACTGCCAGATCGGACCATGCCGGCTTGTGGCGAAACCGCTCGATGAGATCAGCGGCCGGCGTTTCGACGAGCGAACGGACGGAGTTCGTGTCGTCGCGATAGCTAACGCCTTTGGCGCGGACGAAGCTCCAGAGGCCCATCAGCGTGCAAACGGTCGGATACATAGACAAAAAGTCTGTGTGTATGACTTGAACGATCTGCCGACGAATGTGCACCTCTGCGCGTCCGCCGTAATAGGCGCTGAGGATATGGCCGATCAGTTTTGGCGGAAAGTCAGGCTGGAAGTCGAGCCACTTTCCGACGTTCATGGTCTTCAGGTAGGCCTTGCCGAGGCTCGCCTCGCTATAGAGGTCATAGAGACCAGTCTCCGTCAGCCCGAGCGCATTGAACCGCCTGGCGAGGGCGTCAAAGCACTCCCAGGTCGCCTGCACGTCCTTCATGCCGTAGCGCACGTATTCCAGCGTCAGCGGGCCGCCGTGCTCGTCTGACGCGACCTTCTTGGTTGGAACGTCCAGGAGTTTGGAGAGACCCGCCAGAGAGCGATTGTGTGGCGGTCCGAGGAGCGCCGCGGAGAGCGTCTTGACATCGACGAAATATCCGCGATCTGGGCCGGCCTCTTCGGCGTCATCGCGGTCGGTGTCGGCGTCCGGATCCTGAACGCCGGTGAAGCTTATCATCGCGGCGCGCTGAGAAAGATGCTTGATCGTGACCCGCGGACGGCTCGGCTTCGGAGAGAGCTTGAGACCGAATCCGCCGCGCATGCGGCCGCGGGCGCTGTAGTGGTCGATCGCTAGCCTGGACAGATCGAAAGGCAGGTTGAAACCGACGATCTGGGCGCCGACGTCGTGGCCGGAGCCAAAGAAAACGCCCTCAACAAACTCCTCGCGAGTGAGAAGTCGGACGCGCTCGCCCTCCGACTTCGCCTCCAGTTCGGCCCTCACTTCGCCGATCACGGACAGGTCCTTGTCTGTTAGGACCTCAGGTTCGTAGAAGAACCCGAGCTCGAACAGTCGACCCTTGTTGCGAAGATGATAGGCTCCGAACCGAAGTCGCTGGTCCGGCGTGGTGCGGGTTTCGCAGTCGAAAACAAGCACCCAATCGCTCGGCGCGTCGCGCAGAGGCTTGTTCCACCGACCCTTCCGCTTGCCGGATCCCTTGTCCTCGCGGGTGACGTAGGCTCGAAGGGAAACGATCAGATTGTCGACCGGAGCCGGATCGCCCTTATCCGGACCTCGGTCGACCGCGCCCATGCGTCATCCCTCGTCTAGAGCGCCAGTGAGCCCCTTCGCGACGCGCTCCACATCATGCGCGATTCGGGCCATCCAGCCGAGCAATCCTTTTGGGATCTGAACTGCTCCGATGTCGCACGCGCCTCTCTCAACCGCGGTGAAAATTCTTTTGCCGACCTCCCGGTGAGCGCCGGACAAGCCGGCATGCATGTCGGAAAGTCCGAGATGCAGCCGGCCGAGTCGTTCGAGCTCGTTGGCTGGATCAGAGCCCAGTGGTGGGTGTTCTTCCTCTCCTCTCCGCGTCAGCTCGGGGTGCATAGCTGCTGGGACTGTGACGGTCAGCTCCTCGGTGAACTTCCGCCGGCCTGGGTGGTGATCCTCGGTCGCGCCGTCGCCCCAGTGGGCGAAGTTCCATAAGGCGCGTGAGTCCCCTTCCGAAAGGCGGGCGCGCCGGAGCGCCCGCTGACGAATCATGAAACGATCAAAATCGTCCATGGCGGCGCGCTCCTATTGCTGCGCCGTCTGGCGGTAGATGTCGATGAACGAGAGCTCGCCCGCGCTGTCGAGCTTACGCAGGATATTCGGGCGGGTCTCGAATGGATGAAACCGACCCTTGACGTCACGAAGGCCTAAGCCGACGAATGGCGAAAGGTAGGAAACGTTCTGAGTTTCCAGGAAGCGGTTGATCGCAGCCCAGTGACGTCCGATGTCGCTCGAGGCGTCATGCGTCACGGTCACGTCGCGCATCTTGCCGCGCGTCGCCATCAGCACTGTCACCGAGCGCTTGTCGAGGATGATCCAGCGACGCCCTTGACGCTTCGTCTCCGTATTCTCAGCGACGAACCGTCGCAGGCGCTCGGTGGAGACGCCAATGTGCTTGGCGGCTTCCCGCTGAGAAGCGCCCTGCTTCATGAGTTTCAGGGCCTGTTCGAGCGGGGCGCGCCGGTCCTTGAAGAGTGGCGCATTACGTTGCGTCAGGTCGGCGGCCTTCGCGTGTCCGCGCGCTGTCGAGCGCGTTTTTCCGCTTGCCAATCCGCGCGCGATGCGGGCTTGATACTCCTTGCGATAGTCCCGGTTTTTCTTCGATTTCGAGGCCATAGTGGCGCTCCCAAAGTTTGAGGGAGCGCGACAATCAGGCGCGCGAATCCTGGAAAATCCGCGTTTGGCGTAGGGCTCTTAGGGTGGGTGGCGACGAGCTCGATCAGCAGTTCGAAAGCCAGGCCGAGGTAGACGCGGTCCTCGCCGAGACTGGCGTGACAATGGGCCAGGTTCGGCGATGGCGACGGGAGGGACTGCTTCCGGACGTCGTCCAGAATCAGCAGGCGTACCGCGGCAGCCTTGTGCTCTATCCCAAAGGGACGTGCGCCCAGATCCGCGCCGCGAACGCGCTGTTCAAGCAAAAGAACCGTGTTGACTACGTCGGGCTTCGCCTGTGGCGGCTAGGCTTTCCGGTCGACGATAAATATTGGCGACCGCGGCTGAGGTGGATGGGACGACTCCTCGATCGGATGCTTCCGGTGATCAGACTGTTGATCGCCCGGTCAGATCGGGATTGGCGGAATGAGACGTTCTACGACCGCGCAGCTCGCCGGCTCGAACGCGTCAACGACATCGTTCTCTCACGCATCAAGAGACGCGTCGATGTCGACTGTCGTCCGACATTTCTGCGCGTCATTGGTGATATCGCCACAACCGAATTCGACGGTTTCGAAAGCGAGACGTCTGGCCAGGAGCAAGCGATCGACAAGGCGACGACAATCCTGGCGTTGGATCTTGCCGCGTCGGACAAGCATGCAATTCTTGGCCAAAAACTCAATTTCGTAGAACTGCTGCCGACCGGCTTGGAAAATGTCTCGGCGGCTTTTCGGCTTGGGCGATTTGAGGACATTGCCGACATGCCAGCCGAAGCCGTCGCCATAGCCCGCGACGACGCGAGAAACGCGGCCACGGCGGGGTTCTATCTCTACGAAGCCAACCGATGGATCTATGGCGATGAGGCGTTTGGGCTTCGACTTCATTCGTGGATTGCTCGCAAAGCGCCTGACGCCCTCGTCGACGCGATGATGATCGTGATGTTCCGACTTCGGCAAGTGCCAGGTGCAATCCATTCGTCCGAAGTCATCAAAAACATGGCTGAAACCGCCTACGCCGCATTCTTGGGCTCAAAGCAATTGGAATGGCATTGGAGGCACGATCCCCGCTTCACCAAACTGTTGGATCCTAAGCGAATCAAGCAGGCCTTCGCTGATCCAATCGCATTGAAACGCTGGCGGGATGAGGTGAAAGAGGCTAGCTTGATGCCAATTGAAACCCAATGAATTGGGTGGGGCAATGACAGCGAAAAAATTGCCGAACCGCGCAATCGTGTCGCGTCCACTTCGATGCGCCGAACCGCTTCCGCGCGGATTTCAACTGGAAGACGATGATCAGGAATGGAGCGAGCGCGGATCGCATTGGGCAATGCAACTGCGCGCTATTGATCGCCGAGTCGCAAAGCGCGAGAAGTCGCGCCAGCCATTGACGCTCGCCGGCCATGGCGTGTGCTTGAAGGTCGACGCGGGCACGCTCCTTATCCGCAATGGCTTCACTCGCTACCCGCAGAAGCAGGAGACCTATCGCTATTTCAAAGGCGACGCCGCATTGCCTTCGCGGATCATCATGCTCGACGGCAGCGGCAGCATCACCTTCGACGTCCTGTCGTGGCTCAACCAACAGAAGGTGCCGCTCGTCAAAGTCGACTGGACCGGCGAGGTCGTGACGGTCGCCAGCGGTGAAAGCTTTGCAGCCAACCGCGATCTTGTAGCTTGGCAAACTCAAACGCGATCCGACCGGCGCAAGCGGATGGTGTTTTGTAACGCCCTCATCGCTACGAAAATTGAGGGCTGTATCGAGACGCTCGAAACATCGCTTCGTCGGTCTGAGGCGTGGGAAAGGGCGGTACAACGAGCCCGTGATGATCTCGCTCGGCTTGCAAGCGACCCGCCGCAGACCATGGAAGGATTGCGGTTCTTGGAAGCACACAGCGCGTCGGCCTATTTTCGAGCATGGCGAGCGACCCCGCTGATTTGGCGTGCGGCGTCCCGCCATCCGATCCCGGACCAATGGCGAACAATGGGACAGCGGTCGTCTCGGTTACAGCTCACCGGTAATCGAAGCGCAGCGCACCCGGCCAACGCTATCCTGAACTACGCATACGCGATCCTGCAGAGCCAGGTGCGGATCAAGCTCGTTTCGGAGGGCTACGACCCGATGATCGGGATCATGCACTATGAGCGGGATGGATCGCCGGCCTTTGTGTTCGACATGATGGAGCCGGAACGACCGAAGGTGGATCGGGCGGTGCTTGCGTTCCTCAAATCAGAAACGCTGCATCCCGCTGACTTCACAATCCGCGAGGATGGGGTCGTGCGGCTCAATCCGGAGCTGGCTCGACATGTCGCCGCGGTAATATCGGCGCAATCTCAAGAGAGACTCAGGTCGTCGAGAAATTGAACGCCATAAACAAGAGCGGATTTCGGGGGCTATTATTGCCCGCATGCGGCGCACGAAATGAGCGCAATCGATTCACCTGATTGGAAATTTATCGGCCCGCGGAGATCGCAATTTAATTTGGCGGGAAATCGCAATGCGTCGCACCAGGTCAATTCGATATTGAATTACGCCTGCGCGATATATTGCAATCGCAATTACAAATTCGCGCGATTTCAGATGGTTATGATCCGACCCTTGGACTAATGCATTTCCGCAATCCAGGCTCACCAGCCATTCATATTCGACTTAATGGAGCCGGAGCGGCCGAAAATCGATCGCGCGATAATTGAATTCCTTAAATCCGAGAAATTGCATCCGGCGGATTTCGTGATCCGAGGCGACGGTGTGGTGCGACTTAATCCGGAATTGGCGCGAAGAATTGTGGGTATCGGGACTACCGGTCTCCTGCGATGAAATGCACGTCTGGCTATTAGGCAGCCTTTGGGCTGGAAGCAGCCGTCCTCGGGATCCGCAAACATCGATCCAAACCGCATCCATTTCAGGCTTGACTCGCACCGATCTGATCTGGTTGATTCGACTCTCACTGATCTATTACTAGCTAGACTGGTCTGGCTTGTTCGTGGAGGATTGAACATGTCGGCGGCGTTTTCATCAAATACCCAAGTGAAAAAGATACATTTAATGTAGTGTCGGATTTTTAGGACCTATTTCAAAAATAATTTGAGTTTGTCGACAGGGATAAGAAATCTTAGCTAAGAAATGCTACCGGTGACCTTGCCGACCGACTGGCAAGTCAATTTTTCCTGAAGGGTTCATTCCAGTTTTTTTGCAATGTTATTCCTTGTGGTTATTTCTGGAGAGCGAAATGGTTGACGGTAGGCGGTCTGACGATGATATCCAGAAAAACCTGACGAAAACAGGCATCGGCCTCGACCTTCTGGAGACGATGCAGCAAACGACCGAGCGGGTGCAGTCACCCCCTAAGCTGGAAGCGGAGGCGCATCCAGACGTCTCTGGGGCGGCTAGGCCTCCCGTTGCACCCAAGGCAGCCATGTTCTCCGTCGTAATGGAGATGAATACCGGATATCCCGGCGGCGTGCAGCTCGCGCGCGCCATGATCTTGAAGCAGTTCCTCAAGGAGCGGGCCGGTGCGAGGGTTCCTGATATGGTCCTGGCGCGCCGCACCGTGGCCCGTTTACGTCCGAAGCCGCTGCCAGCAGGAATGACGCCGCTGTTCGCTCCGGAGGATCAGCTCGCCATTACCAATTCGCTTTTTACCGATCACTATCTTTTCGCTGACGTCACTAATGAGACAATCGGCCGGCTGGCGGCTCTCACCATTGCCGGCGCCGGCGGTGCCCGCGCGTCTCTGGACGCACCTCTCTACAAGGTCTGGCAGGACCACCCCGTGCGCCCCCTCGTCTTTGTCTCGGCGCAGACGATCAAATGCGACGCCGCCCGCGCCGCCTTCGCCGCGAGCGGCAGGAACATAGTCTGGGCGGTTGCGGACACCGGGATCGACGGCGCCCACCCTCATTTTAAGACACATAAAACCCTTGCCCTCGAAAACGGCCTCAAACATCGCGACTTCACCAACATCTTCATCACCGATGTGCAAGCTTCCAAGGCCGCGCTCGTCGATGATGTCGGTCACGGCACGCATGTGGCCGGCATCATTGCCGGCGAGACGAATCCAACCTCCGGACGCAAGATCAAAATCCAGCAGGCGGTGAGAACCAACGACACAGTCAACGACATCGCCATTGTGAACGAGAATCACAAGGGTTCGATTCTTGGCCTCGCACCCCATTGCAAGATCATGAGTTTAAAGGTGCTGCGCGCGGGCGACAGCGGCCGCGTCAGCTATCTGCTGGCGGCGATCGGCTATCTTCAGAATGTCAATGAGTTTGGGCGCAACATCAAAGTGCACGGCCTCAATCTCAGTCTTGGCTATCCGTTCGTTCCCCGCTGGTTCGCGGCAGGCCAGAGCCCGCTTTGCGTCGAAGTCGACCGGCTCGCGCGCTCTGGCGTCGTGGTCGTGGTCGCCGCCGGAAACGCCGGTTATGGCCAGGTTATTTCGGCGGACGGAAAGTCGGAGTTCGCGGCGCACGAGGGGACGATCGCCGACCCTGGCAATGCCCAGTGCGCCATTACCGTCGGTTCCGCGCATCGCGACATGCCGCACACCTACGGCGTGTCGTATTTTTCCGCGAAAGGGCCGACGGCGGACGGCCGTATGAAGCCGGACATTGTCGCGCCCGGTGAGCGGATCGTCTCGTGCGCCCGCATTGCGGACGCGGGAGACGACTCTGCAGTGATCCCCTTCCGGGAGGACTCTGGGACCAGCATGGCCGCGCCGCACGTGTCTGGTGCGGTTGCTGCCTTTCTTTCCGTCCGCAACGAATTCATCGGCCAGACGCAGACCATCAAGGATCTTTTCTGCGCGAACGCCACCGACCTTAAGCGCCGCGTGGAATTTCAAGGCGCGGGGCTCATCGACGTTCTCAGAACTCTGCAGGCGGTGTGACGCCGCGCCAGACGTCAGTGAAAGGGAGACGATGGTGGACACAATTGGACCTTCTCCGTTTTGTTGGCTTGAATTTGACGCTGACGGTAGCCTCGTGGACCCCGGCGCTACCGCGGCAATCGAGAGTATGATGAGCCCGTCGGGGATCGCGGACTTAGTCGTCATGTCGCACGGCTGGAAGAACACCAAGGCCGACGCCACGACGCTCTACGGCACATTGTGGGGCAACGCGGTCGCGGCGCTGAGGCAGAAGGACCCCACGACAATCGCAGTCGTCGGCATCATCTGGCCAGCGAAGCAGTTCTCGACCGACTTTGACGATGCAGCCGCCGCCGCGAGTGCGGCGGGGGGAAGCCTCTCGACCGGCGATGGCAACGCTCCCCACGACCTCAGCGACGCCGAGTTCGAATCCAAAATCAAGGAAGTCAAGGACCTCTTCGGGCCCCGAGGCGACGCGATCGTCGTCGCGGCCCGGGCGGCGGCTCAGGGCATCTCTTTCGATACCGCGAACGCGCTGTTTCAATCTTCTCTCGACGCGGTCGAGGTGCCTCCTGGCGATCCCGAATTGCGGAAGAACGCGCAATTCTTTGCCCCCGATAGTCCCGACGTCGCCCTCGTTTCCCTCATCGAATCGCCGAAGATTACGGCGGCGCCCGAACTCGGCCACGTGAGCGGCCTGGGGGAAGCGATCGGAGATGTCTTCAACGGTCCGCGCGCCGCAGTCGGGCGTGTGCTCAATCAACTAACGTACTACGAGATGAAAGCCCGCGCGGGCGTCATCGGCGCCGCGCTTGGGGGTCGTGTGCTGCCGGGGCTGAACCTCACGTCGCGCAAACGCTTTCACTTGATCGGGCACAGTTTCGGAGCCCGCCTTGTGACCTCGGCAGCGAATGCTTTGCCGCCAGATCTGCCTTTTGAGTTTTTCAGCCTGACGTTGCTTCAAGGGGCTTTTTCACACAACGGATTTTCTACATCAGCCTCAGGAGCTTTCGCGAATGTGATCGGTCGCCCGACGGGGCCGATTGTCATTACCCACACGCATAATGACCGCGCATGCACCTTCTGGTACCCGCTCGCTTCACGCCTCTCGAACGACAGAACCACAGGCTTCGGTGACCCCGACGATGTCTTTGGTGCCATGGGTGCGAATGGTCCCCAAAAGCTTGGCGAGGATGCGAGCGTGAAGGACGTGAGCGGTCCACCATTTGCCCCTCGGCGCAGCAAGGTAAACGGGTTCCTCGCCGATCGCTATGTTGTTGCCACGGAATTAAGCGACGCCCACAACAATGTCACTAATGAGACCTGTGGTCAGTTAGTTGCATCTGTACTGGAAGCTTAAGATCGTCTTTCGGATGAGAAATGAACAACCACTTGGTGAGGTAGCGCTAGGAGGTAAAAATGGGTGACCCAATCGCATTCGTCAGTTATCCATCTGAAGATGAGGTAATTGCTACGGCGCTTTACAAGGCAATTAGGGATATGCCAGATAGAAAATGGGAGCCATTCCAGGATCGTCCATGTATTGCCGGTGGCGAGAACATCAACGATGAAATTGCGAAAGCTTTAAATGGGACTGTATATTTTACTGCCATTGGTACTGACGTAGAGAGAAGGAATTTTGATTGGTGTGGCGAGGAGCTAGGTTTTTACCGAAGCGCGCACCCTGAAAATCGGCGTGAGGTCTGCCTATTTGACCAGCATATTCCGGAGTTGTTTAGGCAGAGGAAGGGTTATCAAGCCCAGTCAATTAATCATGACCAGGAGGATGTATTGGGATCTCCTGTAGTTAAAGTCAATAATTGTGAATTTTACGATTATTTTATGGACGTTGCTCAGAAAAACTTGGAGTTAAAGGTTCAGAATCTGAGTATTGGGAGCGAGCTAAAACTTGGGCAAAGGAATCTGCGGAGCAGCTTACCTTGGCGTTTGTTGCTGCAATTAATAATAGAGTTAGGGACGAGTGGTACCCGCAGGGTCGTATTGAACTCATAATATTCAACGGGGATTTTTTTAAGGACAAATCTCCGGCAATTCCTGTTGACGCAAAAGTTAATATGACTAGTACGACCTATTCAATATTTGGCGCTGGTGCACCGGCGAATCAAAAAAGTTATCGTTGGAGTGAGTTTGCGCAGTTCATGAGGGATAAGACGGGTGGCGATGCTTTATCGATATTGATTTCAGACATAATTATTTCGGCACTGCCGGACAACGAGCAGGCAAAGAACGATTACGTCTTTAGAGCGCCGAATGGACGTTGGTATAGGGTCATACTCGTAAAGCACAACGTTTACGGTAACAAGAGACGCGATTTTGTTATCAACCTTATCGAGACTCTAAGCAAGGTTAAGGGAGGGGATGAAAAAACAACAACATTAGTTGCCGGTATTGTTGTTGGTTCGCGTTTTCGATCGCTGTTTATAGAGACGGGCGCTTCATACGCAGTTGAGCGACTGAATAAATTATCGGATGACGATTTAATCGATCAGTCGAAACGCATGCTTCAAGACATTGATCGTATAACTGCCGATGCGGCTGATGACGGGCTCACGGATTATAAAGCATTGCAGGTTCTGTTAGGAGATTCTGTAGAGGTACGTAATATTTTTGCGGCGTTCGAAGACGTCTTTCCCCCCTTCGTAGGTGCTATAAAAGAATTTATTAGGGTGCCAGTTCAAACCAATCGGGAAGCGCTCTTTACCGCCTACCAAGCGTACTTGACGGCCGCAAGAAAAAACAACAGCAAGTTCTTGAAATTGTGTATTAACGAATACTCAAAGAGCCTAGCGTAAGCGGGAGACCGCCCGGCTATGCCGGGGTGGCAGTAGTTTGACGTTTCCGGCAGTCCATCAGCGAAGTTCCAACGTGAGCAGCCACTCACACGAAAGGAACTCCACCGATGGACGAGTACGAGAGCCTAAGCCACACGACTTGGGACTGCAAATATCATGTTGTGTTCATTCCCGCGCGGCGCCGCTTCGCCGTGGGGAGCTCGGCCCCGAGCTTTCATGTCCGGAGAAGATGTTTCGCGGGTCATGCAGAACCATAGCACACCTTTCGACTTTTCGGAAACAAATGTCGAGAGAGCTTCGCGTTGGTCATGTCTCCAGTATGCGATCGCAAAACCGGACATCTATCAACAAGAATATAATGATGAAGTCGGTTTTGTTGTCCCCCTTGGGCGAGAGAGAGGCCGCCAGTCCACCAGCCTGGCGCCGGCCCACCGCTTTGCCGTCGTCCCTCAACCGGCCCGCATCGCGTTGGCAAGGGTGGAGGGCTTGGCGCGGCTGCGGGCGGACAACGCCTGGCCGATCATGTAGATGAATACGATTGGCGTGGTGAAGAGTGTGAGCACTTGCGACACCAGCAATCCGCCGACGATCGCATAGCCCAGCGGCTGTCGGATTTCGGATCCCGTTCCTGTTCCGAGCATGAGCGGAACGCCGCCGAACAGCGCGCACAGGGTCGTCATGAGAATAGGCCGGAAGCGGAGAAGGCACGCCTCCTGGATCGCCTCCTGAGAAGAAAGTCCGCGATCGCGCTGCCCTTCGAGCGCGACGTCGACCAGCATGATGCCGTTCTTCTT
Source organism: uncultured Alphaproteobacteria bacterium (assembly GCA_963782255.1). Lineage (GTDB taxonomy): Bacteria > Pseudomonadota > Alphaproteobacteria > Rhizobiales > Beijerinckiaceae > Roseiarcus. The sequence goes on from CAWAIS010000002.1 coordinate 692,527, forward strand.
GACGATGCCGATCAAGAGGATAATGCCGATAATGCCGATCACGTCGAGCGGACGGCCGACCAGCATTAGCGTGACCAGCGCCCCGAGTTCCGCGGAGGGCAGCGTCGACAAAATCGTCAATGGGTGAATCGTGCTCTCGTAGAGCATGCCGAGGATGATATAGACCGCGAACAACGCCGCGAGGATCAGCGGCGGCGTGGTGCTGAGCGAGCTTTGGAAGGCCTGCGCGTTGCCCTGGAAGCTGGTGGCGATCGACCGCGGCAAGTGAAGATCCGCGGTGGCCTTTTGCACCGCTGAAACCGCCGGGCCGATGGTCGCGCCCGGCGCAAGATTGAAGCTCAGCGTGACCGACGGAAACTGGCCCTGATGGTTGTCGACGATCGGGGTCACGGCCGGAATGAGGTGGGCGATCTGGCTCAACGGCACCATCGTGCTGTTCTGGGAGAGGACGTAGATGCGTTGCAGCGCGTTGGGTCCGAGCTGATATTGCGGATTGACTTCGAGAAGCACGTAATATTCGTTAAGTGCAGTGTAGATCCGGGCGATATGACGCTGGCCGAACGCATCGTAGAGCGTGTTGTCGATCGTCGCCGGCGTGATGCCGAACAGTGCGGCGGCCGGCCGGTCGATCTCAACCTTCAGAGTGCGGCCGGGCGCTTCCTGATCGCTGGCGACCGCCGTCAGTTCCGGCAATTCCTGCAGCTTCGCCATGAGTTTTTGCGCATATGAATTGAGCTCGTCCTGGTCGATGTCGACCAGGGTGTACTGGTACTGCGTCTTCGACAGCCGGGCGCCGATGGTGATGTCCTGCGCGGCTTGCATATAAAGCCTCATCCCCTGCACCTGTTGCACCGCTTTTGTCAGGCGGGCGATCACCTGGTCGGCCGTTACGTTGCGCTGGCCTTCGGGCTTTAAGGTGATGAAGACGCGGCCGTCGTTCTCGGTGGTGGTAGGGCCGCCCGGCCCGATATAGCCGACGGCAGAGGCGACGGCGGGGTCGCGCGCGGCGATCTCGAGGATCGCCCGCTGCCGCTCCTTCATCCCGTCGGGCGAGACATCCGGGGCCGCTTCGCTGATGCCGACAATGAGGCCCGTGTCCTGTTGCGGGAAAAAGCCCTTGGGGATGATGACGAACAGATACCCGGTCGCGGCGACGGTCGCGACCATGACGCCAAGCGTGATTTGCCGATGTCTGAGAGCGACGATCAGACCGCGATCATAGACGTGCACGAGCCAGATGAAGAACGCTTCGAGCGCGCGGGAAACCCGGCCCTCCTTCACATGCCCCGGCACGGGCAGCAATTTTGCGCAGAGCATGGGCGTGAGCGTCAGCGAGACGATCACCGAGACCAGAATCGAGACGGCGACGGTGATGGCGAATTCCCGGAACAGGAGTCCGACGACGCCGCCCATCAGGAAGAGCGGAATGAAGACCGCGGTGAGTGAAATCGAAATCGACAGGATGGTGAAGCCGATCTCGCCGGCGCCGTCGAGCGCAGCCTTCAACGGCGACTCCCCGCCTTCCATATGCCTGACAATGTTCTCGACCATGACAATGGCGTCGTCAACGACGAAGCCAACCGCGATCGTGAGCGCCATCAAGGACAGATTGTCGAGACTGTAGCCGAGGACGTACATCACCGCGAAGGTTCCGATCAGCGAAATCGGCACCGAAATCGCGGGAATGACCGTCGCCCAAAGCTTTCGCAGGAAGAGCGCAATGACGCCGATCACGAGGGCGATCGTCAGGAGCAGGGTGAAGCGCACATCGGCGACGCTGGCCGCGATGGTTTGCGTCCGATCGGATACGATTTCGACCTTGATGCCCGGCGGGAGCGAGGCCCGGAGCTGCGGCAGCGCTTTTTTGATCGCCGCAACGGTCGACATGACGTTGGCGCCGGGTGTCCGAAAAACCGCCAGCAAGATGGCCGGCTCGCCGTCGAGCCAGCCGCCGAGCGTCGTGTCCTGGGGCGCCTTGATCGCCCGCCCGATGTCGCGGACGCGAATCGGGGCCCCGTTGCGATAGGCCACGATCGCGTCGCCGTAGCCTTGGGCGGTCATCAGCTGGTCGTTCGTCTGAAGCGCGACGGCTTGTTGACCGCCGTAGAGCAGCCCCGTCGGCTGAACGACGGTCAGGTTCGCGAGGGCGAGTCTGACCGTTTCGAAATCGAGGTCCATGTTTGCGAGTTGGGCCGGGTTGACCTGGATACGGATCGACGGATTTTGCTCGCCGCCGACCGTCACCAGGCCGACGCCGGGAACCTGCGAAAGCTTCTGCGCCAGGATCGAGTAGGCATAGTCGCTGACCGTCATGATCGGCAGCACGTCGGACGTGAGCGATATCAAGAGGATCGGCGTGTCGGCCGGATTGGTCTTGCGATAGATCGGCGGGCTCAGGAGCGAAATCGGCAATTGCCCCTGCGTCGCGTTGATCGCCGCCTGCACGTCTTCCGCCGCCGAATCGACGGTGCGGCTGCGGTCGAATTGCAGCGTGATCGAGGCGAATCCCGTGCCGCTGCTCGAGGTCATTTGCGCCAAGCCGGGAATCTCGCCGAATTGCCGTTCAAGTTGCGTGGTCACCGAGGACGCCATCGTCTGGGGGTCCGCCCCGGGCATCTGCGCCGTCACCTGGATCGTCGCCGTATCGATATTGGGCAAGGCGGCGACGGGAAGCAGGAGGTAGCTGACCGCCCCCAACGCCACGACCGCGACCATCAGGAGCGCGGTCGCGATCGGCCTCTTGATGAATCCGCTGGAGAGGTTCAAGGCAGCATCCCGGAGCTGGCCGTCGTCGGGTTCAGCACGTTGGATGGCGCCGTTGCGACGACGAGGGTCCCGTGCGTCAGCCGGTACTGCCCCTGCACGACGACGGTCTCGCCGACTTCCAGACCCTTTGAGATCAGGGCGACGGCATGCAGCCGCTGGGCCACCTCCACCGGCTGGACCGAGACCCTCTTGTCGGCGCCGACCACATAGACGAATTGCCCGTTGTTGTCCTGCTGCAACGCGTTGGTCGGGATCGTCAGCGCGTTCTTGACGACCGAGGTCGTGAGGTCGACGTTGACGAATGTCCCGGGCCACAGCTGACGCTCATGGTTCGGAAATATCGCCTTGAGCTGCACGGTCCCGGTCGTCGTGGTCGCCAGGTTGTTGATCGCCAGCAGCGTGCCGACATCGAGCTTTTTCGCACCGCTTTGATCGTAGACCGTCGCCTGAACCGGTCCGCGCGCCATGGCCGCCTGGACGGGGGCGATATCGGCGTTCGGCAGCGTGAACACGACGCTGATCGGCTGCACCTGCGTCAGAACCACGATGCCGGTCGTGTTGGTTGGTTGGATCAGGTTGCCGATTTGGATCCGCAAAAGGCCGGTCACGCCATCGAAGGGCGCGCGCAATGTCGTGTAGTCCAAATTCGTCTGGTCGGTATTGATCAACCCCTGGTCGGTCTTCATGGCGGCCGCGTCCTGCGCCACCAGAAACTGCTGGTCGGCGACTTGCATCAGGGCGATCGAATTCTCGGTTCCGAGCTTTTGATAGCGCGCGAGATCCAATTCCGCCTGGGCGTGCAGGGCGGTGTCCTTGGCCAATTGCCCTTGCGCCTGCTCCAGCGCCGCCTGGTAGAGACGCGGGTCGATCTTGGCGAGGACGTCGCCCTTCTTGACCGTCTGGCCTTCGGTAAAATTGACCTCTTCGAGCACGCCCGTCACTTGGCTCTGGATCGAGGCCGTGTTCAGCGCCGTGACGGTTCCAAGGCCAGAAAGCACGATCGGCTCGTCGTGCTCTTGCACCTGCGTGGTGACGACAGGGACCGGGGGCGCGGCCGCGGGCGCCGAGATGGTTTGGTCAGCGAACTTCCAATGAATAACGGCGAACGCTGCGGCGGCCAGGACGCCAAGGCCTAATAGAGATTTGTAGGGGACACGCATGCGGACGCCCTCTTGTCATCAGCTCCGACCCCCGGTCGCGCGAAAAGGCGATGGCCCCGTATCCGGCGGATTTAAATCCCCTTCATCCACGCAATTGACTCAATCTCACAAGATGCCCGGATGCCAAGTTTGAGATTTATATGCGGCAAGGTCATGGTCGGCGATGCGCCGGATATAATCATCAGAGTATGTTTCGCTCCTATCGCCTACTGGTTTAGGTCCGGCATCCTCTTTGGTTAGTTCTAGATCGTGTTGCGGGAAAGCTAGGCGACGGGCATTGTCATATGGGGTCGCGCTTGTGGGCCTACTGGCGGCCCGACCGCGAAGCGGATGAAAATCAACTACGCCGCGTATCGGTTCCCGCCAGGCAGAGTCCACCACGTTGGCTGGCCAACGATTGTTTGGGTCCCAACCGGTTTGATGATCAAGCAAAACAAGACGACGGGTTCTGCGTCTTAATTGTCAGAGGAGTGGCGCGGGATCAGATAGTCCGCGCCCGACAGCGAGCTGATGGCTTGCGCGGGACTCCGCGTAAGATTAATGGTTTGGTCGCAACAGCGATCTTGTTCAAAGCTGCGTCAAACCTCCGCCGACTGCCTCTGCGGGAGTTTCGCCCGCGGAATGACGACATCAAAAGAGGCCCGCGCCGTGACGGCCTCGTCCAGGCATATGACTGAGATCTTTTGGGACGACGGGGAGTTCGTCCTGTCCCGGGGCGTGTGGGATGGCGAGCCGTTCCCGCGCCTCGCTGCTATGCCCTCTTCGACGCAGCCCTCGCCGGAAACCCTCGCGCGGCTGCAACACGCATATGCGTTGCGAGACGAACTCGATCCTGCCTGGGCGGCCCGGCCCTTGAGATTGGAGCCTCACCGGGGCCGGCTTACGCTCTTAAGCGAGGACCCCGGCGGCGAGCCCTTGTTGCGGCTCCTGGGGCGGCCCTTGGAGATTGCGTCATTTCTGCGCCTCGCCATCGGCATCGCCGCGGCGCTTGCTCAGGTTCACCAGCGCGGCCTCATCCATAAGGACATCAAGCCGGCCAATGTTCTGGTGAACTCGGCGACCGGCCACGTCTGGCTTTTGGGCTTTGGCATCGCCTCGCGTCTGCCACGCGAGCGCCAGGCCCCCGCGCCGCCGGAGATGATCGCCGGGACGCTCGCCTACATGGCCCCCGAACAGACGGGCCGGATGAACCGGTCGATCGATTTCCGTAGCGACCTCTACGCCCTCGGGGTGACCCTGTACGAGATGCTGACGGGCGAACTGCCCTTCACCGCCTCCGATCCGATGGAATGGGTGCACTGCCACGTTGCCCGCCAACCCGCCCGGCCCGACGAGCTGGTCGCGGGCATCCCGGGGCCGCTCTCGGCGATCGTGATGAAGCTCCTCGCCAAGACCGCCGAGGACCGCTACCAGACCGCCGCGGGTCTGACGGTCGATCTGCGGAAGTGCTTGGCGCAATGGGAATCGCATCGCCGCATAGAGCCGTTCCCGCTTGGCGCTGACGATGCGTCGGACCGTCTTATGGCGCCGGAGAAGCTCCACGGCCGGGAGCATGAGATCGAGACGCTGCTCGGCGCATTCGACCGGGTCGTGACGAATGGCGCAACAGGGCTCGTGCTCGTCTCCGGCTATGCCGGCATTGGCAAGTCCTCGCTGGTGAACGAACTGCAGAAGGCGCTCGTCCCGCCGCGCGGCCTCTTCGCGTCGGGCAAGTTCGACCAGTACAAGCGCGACATCCCTTACGCCACCCTGGCCCAGGCCTTCCGCAGCCTCGTGCGGCCCCTGCTCGGCGAGAACGAGACGGAGCTTGGCCCATGGCTGAGCGCTCTGCAGGAGGCCGTGGGCCCGAACGGCCGGCTCATCGTCAATCTCATTCCCGAGCTGGAGCTCATTCTCGGACCACAGCCACCGGTCGCGGACTTGCCTCCACAGGACGCCAAGAATCGTTTCCAGATGGTTTTTCGGCGCTTCCTCAGCGTGTTCGCGCGCAAGGAACACCCGCTCGCTCTGTTCCTCGACGATTTGCAATGGTTGGACGCAGCGACGCTCGAACTCATCGAGCACTTGGTCACCCATTCTGAGGTGAGGCATCTGCTTCTGGTCGCGGCCTACAGGGACAACGAGGTCGGCCCTGCGCACCCGCTCATGCGGACGCTCGAGGCGATCCGCAACGCCGGAGCAAGGGTCGAGGAGATCGTGCTCACCCCTCTCGGGCTCGACGATATTGGCCGGCTCGTCACCGACGCCGTGCATTGCGAGCCGGAGCGCGCGCGGCCGCTGGCGCAACTGGTGCACGAGAAGACCAGCGGCAATCCGTTCTTCGCGATCCAGTTCCTCTCTGCGCTGAACGAAGAGGGGCTCCTCGCGTTCGACCCTGTCGCGCCGGCTTGGCGATGGGACATCGATCTAATCCGCGCCAGGAGCTACACCGACAACGTCGCGGATCTCCTGGTCGAAAAGATGAAGCGGCTCTCCGTCTCCGCCCAGGAGGCGATGAAACAGCTCGCCTGCCTTGGGAACGTCGCCGATGTCGCCACCCTGACTCTCGTTTACGAGGAATCAGAGGAGGCGGTGCACGCGGCGCTGTGGGAGGCCGTTTACGCAGGCCTCGTCCTGCGGCAGGCGAGCGCCTACACGTTCCTGCACGATCGGATCCAGCAGGCAGCCTATTCGCTGATCCCGGAAGAGCGCCGCGCCGACGTCCACTTGCGAATCGGCCGCGCGCTGCTTGCGAGCATGCCGGCGGATGAACTCGCCGAGCATCTGTTCGATGTGGCGAACCAACTCAATCGGGGCGCCGACCGGCTGATCGACCGGGACGAGAAAGCGCAGGTGGCGACGATCGATCTACGTGCCGGACGAAAGGCCAAAGCGTCGGCGGCCTATGCATCGGCGCGCGCGTATTTTTCGGCCGGGATGGCGCTGTTGGACGAAAGAGACTGGGCCAGCCAGTACGACCCAATGTTCAGCCTGCGGCTCGAACGCGCGGTGTGCGAGTATTTGACCGGACAATTGGCGTCGGCTGAAGCACGGCTCTCGTCACTGTCAACCCGCGCGCGGACCATTGTCGACTCTGCCGCCGTCACCTGCGTGCGCCTGAATCTCTACACGACCTTGGACCAAAGCGACAGCGCGGTCGAGGTGGGCCTGGACTACCTCCGGCGGATTGATGGCCAGTGGCCGCTGCGCGCGACAGCGGACGACGTCCGCAAGGACTATGATCGGTTGTGGCAGCGACTCGGGTCTGGCTCGATCGAGGCGCTGCTTGATCTGCCGTTGATGACCGACCCCAACCGGCGCGCGACCATGGACGTGCTCACGATGCTGACGTCGCCGGCCCTGTTTGCGGATGTGAACCTTTTCCGTCTCATTGTGAGTCGGATGGCGGCTCTCAGCCTCGATCATGGCAACAGCGATGGATCATGCCTTGCCTATGTATGGGTTGGCGGCATCCTCGGGACCTACTTCGGAGACTATCTCACAGGGTTCCGCTTCGGTAGGCTTGGCCTAGATCTGGTCGAGAAGCCCGGGCTCGACCGGTTCAGGGCGCGCGTCTACCTCGTCCGGCCTTCACCTCCTTCAACGAGGCGGAGTTCGACGAGGGCCATTTCGAGCAACACCTGGAGAGCAATCCCCGGCTGGCTATTGCCGAGTCCCGGTATTGGATTCGCAAGCTGCAAGCATGCGTTTACGCCGGCAACTACGCAACTGCTGTTGCGGCGGCATCGAAGGCCGCGTCACTGCTTTGGACAGTGCCAACTCAAGTTGAGTTGCCCGAATACTATTTCTATGCAGCGCTTGCGCGAGCGGGGCATTGCGATACGGCCACGGCCGAGGAGCGACCGCGGTACCTGGAGGCGCTAGCAGGGGGCCTCAAGCAAATAGCGATCTGGGCTGACAACTGTCCTGCAACGTTCGAAAACCGGGCGGCGTTGATTGGTGCTGAGCTCGCGAGGCTGGAAGAGCGGGAACTGGATGCCGAGCGCCTCTACGAAGCCGCCATTCATTCGGCGCGCGAGCACGGCTTCGTCCAGAATGAGGGCCTGGCTCATGAGTTGGCCGCGCGCTTCTATGCGACGCGCGGCTTCGAAACCATCGCCCACGCCTATCTGCGAAACGCGCGCTACTGCTACGTTCGCTGGGGCGCCGAGGGAAAGGTCCGGCAGCTTGAACAGCTCCATCCACACCTCCGCGAGCATCCGGCCCAGGCCTATCCCACTGCAATGATCGGCGCGCCGGCCGAGCAGCTGGACGTTGGGGCGATGATCAAAGCCTCACAAGCCGTATCTGGCGAGATCCTTGTCGACCGGCTCATCGAAACTCTGATGACGATCGCGCTCGAACATGCCGGCGCGCAGCGCGGCCTGCTCATTCTCATGCAAGGCGATACGCCGCATATCGAGGCAGAGGCCACGACTGACCAAAAAGCGGTCGTGGTCACCGTGCGACAGGAGGTCGTGACGCCGGCCGTGGTCCCTGAATCCCTTGTCCACACCGTGATCCGGACGCGCCAGAGCGTGATCGTGGATGACGCCTTGGCCCACAACCCGTTCTCAACGGATGATTACATCCGTGAGAAGCGCGCCCGGTCCGTCCTCTGCTCGCCCCTGGTGAAGCAAGCCAAGCTCATCGGCGTGCTCTACCTCGAGAACAACCTGGCCTCGCACGTGTTCACGCCCGCCAGGATAGCGCTTCTGGAGCTGTTGGCGTCGCAGGCCGCGATCTCGCTGGAAAACGCCCGTCTCTACGGCGAGCTGACGGTGAGCGAGGAGCGCTGGCGCAACCTCTTCGAAAGCGTCCCCGTTGGCGTTTCCATGATCGGTCTGGACCAACGCTATGTCGCCGTGAACCCGGCCTTTCAAAAAATGACCGGCTACACCGAAGCAGAACTCCGTCTGCTCTCGCCAATCGACATCACCCACGAGGACGATCAATCGGCGACCGGAGCGATCATTGCGATCAGCGCCACGGCTCAGTCCTACGCGACGCGCATCGAGAAGCGCTACCGGCGCAAGGATGGCGGCGTCATCTGGGCGGAGGTCGACGCCTTTCTCGCGCCGATTGCCGGCAGCGGGCCTTTCCTCGCGGCGGTCTCGGTGGACATCACCGAACGCAAACTCGCAGAGGAGGCGCTGAGAGCCGCACAGGCAGACCGTGAGCGAATGGCGCGGCTGACGACGATGGGCGAACTTACTGCGTCCATCGCCCATGAAATCAACCAGCCACTTGCCGCCATCGTGACCCAGAGCAAATCCGCCCTACGGTTCCTGGACCGGGATGAACCCGATCTTGACGAAGCGCGGGATGCGCTCTCCTGCATCGCACGGGACGGCATGCGCGCGGCGGGCGTGATCCGCGGCCTGCGAGCGCTGGCGAAAAAATCCACGCCGCAACTGGCGAAGCTCGACATCGACGACGTCATCAGGGAAGTGCTCGCACTCGCCGGCGGCGAATTGCGGCGGCACGACGTCGTGCTGCACGCGGATCTGGCTGCGGACGAGCGACCGGTCATGGGCGATCGCGTTCAATTGCAGCAGGTGCTCTTGAACCTGATCATGAACGGCGTCGAAGCCATGAGGGAGATAACGGAGCGTACGAGGGAGCTGACGGTCTCCTCGAGGCTCGCCGAGCCGAGCAGCGTGCTCGTTGCGGTCGAAGACACCGGTACGGGGCTGGATCCGACCGTCGCGGAACGTATGTTCCAGCCCTTCTTCACCACGAAACCGGACGGCCTCGGCATGGGTCTCGCCATTTGCCGATCAATCGTCGAAGCCCACGGCGGGCGCTTATGGGTGTCGCCGCGCGCCCCGCATGGCGCCGATGTCCGGTTCACTGTTCCGTTGCGGGCGGAACAGTAACGTCGCATCATCAGGGACAAACTGGACGTGGCGCAGCGCCCGCGCAAATGAAGCAGGCGCACCGCGAGGACCCGCATCGGCACGACCGTACGAGACCTTGTCGTCTGTCTCAATTTTCCGAGTCCGCACAGGTAAGGGTCCTACCCTTATCGTCTGCCGAGCATTTCTCGAGTGTGATGAGGACCCACCATGGCAAGAGGCCCATCACATTGACGTCGGCCCCCCATCAGCGTGGTTCTCAGCCAAGCGAGCGAGTTTCACGGACCAGCAAACCAACGTATAGGTCGCCAAAATGCTATACTCAAATCAACCCCCGTAGGCTCGAAGCTTTGATGTGTTCAAGTTAGTTTATCACTAGTACTGCCAAACCAGGCAATCGGCTCCCCCCAAGACGGAGCGTGAAACATTTTCCGGCCAATGACACCGTCGTTCAATGGATTGCCTGATGAGGCCAACAGGAGAGACGCAATGACGATCGCGGCAGACGAGATTTCCGTCCCCGACAGCAGGATTGCTCGTGAAATAACCGAGTTGGTGAGGGACACGGAATCCCCGCTTCTCTTTCATCATTCAAGCCGCGTTTACTATTGGGGCGCGATGGCGGGCAAGCGTAGAGGGCTGCGGTTCGATCCCGAGTTGCTTTACGCGGGAGCAATGTTTCACGACATGGGTCTCACCCACCAGCATAGTAGCGAGCACGATCGCTTCGAAGTCGACGGAGCCAATGCCGCCCGCGACTTCTTGCTAAGCCAAGGCATCGCCCAGCAGGACGTCGACATAGTTTGGACAGCGATCGCGCTGCATACCACGCCCGGTATTCCGCAATATATGCATCCAGTCATCGCGCTGGTCACCGCGGGCGTCGAAATGGACGTTCTGGGACTTGCGTACGACGATTACACCCGCGCCGAGCGCGAGGCAGTCGTCCACGCTCACCCGCGCACCGGCAGCTTCAAGGAAGACATCATCCAGGCCTTCTACGACGGTATCAAGGACAAGCCCGCGACAACATTCGGCAATGTAAAGGCCGACGTGCTTGCCGATAAAGATCCGAGCTTTAGACGACGCAACTTTTGCAGTGTGATCCGCGGCTCTGCGTGGCGGGGGTGACCGCACGCTCCGGCGGACACGCGCCGAGTCAAGGCCATCCTTTCAAACCTCGGAGCCCTCCATGTCCGCTGTTGCAAGATCCAACCGTCCTGCGCCCAAGCTGCTCCCAGAGTTCGTCGGTACCTTTACATTCGTATTCATCGACGCTGGCGCCGCGGCGGTCGTTCGCGACGATGTCGGCTCAGCCGGCATAGCCGCGCTTGCCCTCGCCCACGGTCTTGTCACCATGGCCTTTGCCGTCGCCTTCAGGGAGCGCGCAAGGAATTTTCGCGCGGAGGAGCTATTCTCGCCCCGAGCCGAAAAGCGTCGCCGCCCGCGCCACTGAACCGAGATCGGCCTTCCTTGGGGAGACGCTTGAGCGGCGTCAGAGAGGTTGACAATTTTACGTCGCTGCCACCGCTATAGGCAGGCAGGTCAAACGCCCAAGCGAAAACGCAAAAAGATGCGTGAATGTCGTAGCACTCCACGTCGAGGGAAGGAGTCCACGAATGTCGTCTCGGGTGCACCCACTATTCACGCAGACCACTGTCTTGAGCCTTGACACCGATATCGTCCGGCGATGTCGCTTGGCGACAACGACCATCATTTGCGTCGTGCTGGCCGCAACAATGGGCGACGCCGCGTCGGCTGGAGTCACACCGCAGTCGGGACAACCTGGAGGCCTGCCGGTCTACAACCCGTATCCGCCCGGCATTCTTCCGCCCGATTTGGACGCGGAGATCGCAAGAGTTCGGTCCGAAATCCGAGCCATTTTCGGTCGCTATCTCGCGCAGTGGCGAGCCCTGCCTCCTCTGACTTACAGCAACACCCAGGGACTGGGTAACCCTCCAATCCTGCAGGGCTCCGGATATGAGGCGGTACGGATTCTCGGTGGGCTCTTGAACTACGACGAGAACATCTCTCCCTTGAGAAATGAGGCCTGCGCTTCCTGCCACCTGCCCTACGCTGGCTTTAGCGGACCGATCCCGTCCGTCAATCTGACGATGGTCGCCTATCCCGGAACATTCCACGATCGGGCCGGCAAGCGGACTGCGCAGCGATACACGTATGCGCCCCTATTCGCGGTGTTGCACTTCAACGAAAGGCTCCAGGCGTTCGTCGGCGGCGAGTTCTGGGATGCGCGCGCGACTGGGTACAAGCTGCAGAGTCCAGACGCCGAACAGGCGCAGCATCCGCCGGTCGACACCCAGGAAATGGGGTTCCCCGACACGGCGTGCATCGCGTGGCGGATATCCCAAGCGCAGTACAAATCACTCTTCGAGCAGGTCTGGGGCTCGGACTTCGACGTCAATTGGCCGAGCGATACCGAACAGACCTGCTCTACCCCGGGAGGGAATTTTCCGACCGCCACGCCAATCGCGCTCAGTCCGAACGATCGCACCAAGACGAACGATATTTTCGATCACTGGGGCCAGTCGATCTCCGCCCTTGAACACACAGCCGATGTCAGCCCCTTCTCGTCGAAATTCGATGCGTTCCTCGCGGGCAAAGCGACCCTGACATCGGACGAGATGGCCGGTTATAAGCTGTTCGACGGCAAGGCCGCCTGCAACACATGCCACCTCGACGGCAGAGGGAGCACTCAGACGCCCGGGACCGGGTCGGATTCGAAGCCCTCTACGACAACGGGGATTGATACCAGCGCGGCCACCAATCAGGCGCCGCCGTTCACCTGCTTCGGCTATGCCAATGAGGGCCTGCCCCTGAACCCAAGGGTCGCTATCTTCTACCAGAACAAGTCGGATGCGCTCGGCTTCACCCCCAATTCCTTGGGCTTCGGCTACAGAGATCTGGGATTGGGCAATTTCCTCAGAAGCGGCCCCGGGTCCGCACCCAACCCGAATGCGGCATGGATATCGTTGGCGCCGGCGGCTGACGGCCAGATGCAGACATCGACGGCGCGCGATGTGGCCATGACGCCACCGCAGTGCCCCACCACCGAGGCGCCCGGCCCCTATTTCCAGAAGGAGTTCTTTCACAACGGCTACATCAAGAGCCTGAAGCAGCTTGTGCATTTCTACAACACGCGCGACGTCTTTGCCTACAAGGTCACCTCGGGACATTGCCCGGCGGGAACGACGGAGAAGGTGGACTGCTGGCCGATGCCCGAAGTTCCGAACAATATCGACATGACGACCGGCAACCTCGGTTTGACGGATCAGGAGGAGAACCAGATTGTGGCGTTCTTGCAAACGCTGACGGACGGTTTCACGACCCCTTATCCCAACAGCGATACCTTTACGGGCGTGTGCAAGACGGGCGGCTCGGCGTCGACCCAAGGAAACGAGGTCCTCATCCCCACGCCCGACCCGCTTCCGCCCTGCGCGGCGGCTGTCTGCGGCGTAGCGCCTCTGCCCGCGCCGAAACCTATCCCGTAGGGCAAAACAAGGCGACGGAGGGAAGTCTGTCTGTCTCAACCATCCGCCACATGATTCTTGACTGTATGCCAACGGGGGTTTGTTTCATGACGAGTTAGGTTCTGAAGCCGGCGGCCGTCGCAACGGTTGGTTGCACGCTGTTCTCCAGCCCGATCGTGGCCCAGGTACTTCCTCCGGCGTCGACGGCTGCGCACTTCGGATCACGCAGGGAATGCGACTTCATTCTCTACAAAGAACGCCCCCGACACCACTCCGAGTCCAAACGCGACCCCAAAGATTTTCAGCCAGAATTCGAACACCACCCGGTACGCTGGACGGCCCGTCGCAAGGTACAAAGCCACAAGAAGGGTCAGCCAAGCCGCCAGGCCGATCGTGAACGATGGGAAGATGATGTGAAACGAGATGGTGAAGGCGAACTGGAGCCGCGATAGAAGAAGAGCGGTGGCGTCCATCGAAGCGCTCCTTCAATTCGTCCCCGAGCTTGCCGTCACCCGATAACGAAATCAGCCTGCTGCTTCAGCGCGGACGTCGCGATGACCCGTCAGATGGGCCTCGGCGGCGACGGCGAACGCCGCCACTGCCTTGTGTCGGACACGAGTCATTCCCTCGCGTCATTCCCTCGCGCCCCGACAAACGCCCTATCGCCGCGCTCCATCAGCCGCCGGTAAATGCGAGTATCGTTTCCTTGATCTTTGCCTTGGCGTAATTGTCCATCGTCTCGAAATCGAGATGCGGGACATTGGGCAATTCGTCGGCCGCAACCACACAATCGATAATGGCCGGGCCGTCGGCCTTGAACGCCTGGTCGATGGCCTCGCGCAACTCGCCGGGCTTTTCGGCCTTGAAGCCCACGCCGCCGCAAGCGCGCGCCAGCGCCACAAAATCCGGATTTGGAAAGTCAATAGCCTTCTTCCAGGCCGGCAACCCGATCAATTCGGCCTCCAGCACGATCAGTCCGAGGGCCGAATTGTCATAGACCACGGCTTTCACCGGCAGCTTATGCTGCGCGGCAGTGAGGAATTCGCACATCAGCATGTTGAAACCGCCGTCGCCGCAGAGCGCGATGACCTGGCGCGAACGATCGAGCGCCTGGATGCCGGTGGCCTGGCCAAGCGCGGTGCCGACGGCGCCATTGTTGAAGGAGCCGATGATCCGCTGCTCGCCGCTCTGGCGGATCCAGTTACCCGACCAGAGCGTGTTGAGCCCGGTGTCGATGACGAACACGGCATTGCGCGCGGCAAGGTCGCTCACTGCGCGCGCCACAGCCTGCGGATGAATGCGGTCCCTGCTGCGCGCAAGATCGGACTGCTTGTCCAGCATCTCGTCCCAGGCTTTGCGCTGGGCCGTGACGATATCGAAGAATTCGCTGTCGCTCCTCGGCTTGACCCGATCGAGCAGCGATTTGACCGCCGGTCGCACCGAGCCGATCACTCCGAGCGCAGTCGGCGTGCGGCGGCCGAGCACGCGCGCCCGCTCGTCGACCTGGATTACAGCGCCCTTGGGCGGCAAGAACACGGAATACGGATAGTCGGTGCCGAGCATCAGAAAGAGATCGCAATGCATCACGGCGTGATAGACCGGCTTGGTTCCGATCATGCCTATGCCGCCCATCCAGCGCGGGTCGTCGTAAGGCATGATGTCTTTGCCCTTGACGGAATGGATCAATGGCGCCTTGAGCCGATCGGACAGCGCGCGCAATTCGTCGGCTGCGCCATGACATCCTGCGCCGCACATGATCACGATGCTGCCGGCTTCGTCGATGCGGCGGGCCATCTCGGCGATATCTGCTTCATCCGCTTCGCTGGCGACGATTTCTGGTCGTGGCTTGAGCGTGGCGAGGCTCGGAACGCTGCCGTCGGCCTTGGCGTTGATGACGTCTATCGGCACCGTTAAATGCGCCACGCCGCGGCCTGCATAGGCGGCGGCGATGGCCTGATGGATGACGGCCGGCGCCTGTGCCGGCGAGGAAATGGTCTCGGTATAGAGCGAGACGTCACGAAACAGCACGTTTGGATCCGTCGCTTGAAAATAGTCCGTGCCTCGCAGCTTGACCGGCATGTCCCCGGAGAGCGCAAGAACCGGCGCGTGGTCGCGACTTGCCTCATAGAGGCCAGCGACGAGATGGGTGCTGCCGGGCCCTGTCGTTCCGCAACAGACGCCGAGCCGACCGGTGAGCTTTGCTTGGCCCGCGGCCGCGAGCGCCGCCCCTTCCTCATGGCGGACGCCGATCCATTCGATTTGGCTGTGGCGGACGGCGTCGGCGAGCGGATTAAGCGAGTCGCCAATGAGGCCGAATATGCGTCTGACGCCGAGCTTTTCGAGCGCCTCAACCAAGGTGCCGGCCACTGTCTCTGACATCTGCGCCTCCTGAGTTTGGTCGAGGGAGTCGCCGCCCCTTAGCGGCAAATCCTACTGTGATCGGCTGGTTGACTTCCTGTGCAATCGAGTCCGCCAATTGCTCCATGGTTGCGACTCAGCTCGCGCACGTTAGCTCGGCTTCATCGCGCCACCTGTCGACTTGGTGCCGTCTTGAGCGAGGCGTATCGGAAGGCCACGGCGTCACGAACGTTCATCTGCCGCCTCTTTCGGGTCGAGGAGCCGCTCGCGTAAGACTGTTGCTGGCCGACATTAGAGCGCGTCTTCGCGGCGCGCTGATGACGAAACAGCAGGTTTAGACCGGAACGATGTCTGGTCGATTCTTTGGAAACTGCGCGATGAGAGAGGAATCGATGTTCAGCGTCTCGGCAACCATGTCTATCGGGCTGTGCGCCAGCCAGTCGGACAGCGATACCTCCTCAAACCGATCCGCTTTGAACACTTCCATGTAGACAAGATCGGTATCCCCGATATTCTCGATATAGTGACCAAGCGCCTTTTTGACGTAACCGATATCGCCAGGATGGAAGTTTGCGGTCATTGCCGCCGGCCCGGTGTTGAAAACGGTCACACGTCCCTCGCCCTTGATCCAGTAACTCCATTCGTCGGCATTGGGATGCCAATGCATGTCTCGCAGGCCGCCCGGTTTGATCGTGACCACCGTCGCAGCTGTCGTTTTCGAAACAAGGAAGTTGGTGCTGTCCGCAAGCCATACCGACCCGCTCTTCGTGTCAGCCAACGGCTTGAAATCGGCCCGCCTGAACACGAAGGGATTCGGCGGCTTGCCTGCAGCCGCTGCAATCTGCGCTTCGACCGTCGCCAGCGGGGGCGCCGGGACATTGCTTTGGTAAATCCACTTGTTATGCGTGGGTATATTCTTGAACGCGTCTACGGGCAGCCCAAAATTCTTGGCAAGCACGCCTGGCGGAGTGTGAGCGAGCCAGTCCGTCACCAGCAATGTATTGAATTCCGAGGACTCGCCATTGTCGAAGGCGAGCACAAACTCAGCGCCGTCGGGATCCAAGCCCTGTAATGAATGGGGGAGGCCACAGATCGCCTTCCTTCAGATCGGCGACTTTTCTGGACGTCCATTCAGGTCGAGAACGGTCACGCGGCAGTTGCCGTAAGTCATGACCGCCCACTCGGCTTGCTGGTGCCAATGAAGCTCTCGAACGCCACCCGGACCGAGCCGCATGTTGACGCCTGCGATCGTCGACCAAATTTTGAAGTCGTCCTGGGTAATCTGCCGCGCCCAACCGCCGTTTTGGATTCGCTTGGGAGCAAGATCGAATGAAGCCCAAAACTGCGGCATGCCGTTGATGTCGGTCGCTGGCGGGTTGAGGAAAGCGGGCTCGTTGCCTGCAAGACCCGGATCCTGAGGCCCCGGGTCAGTTAGCGCCTTCGGGTTGGTGACGTTGATCGCGCCCTCGGGGGGCTCGTCGGGGTTGCCGAAGGTGGCGGCGCGGGCCGCCGCAGCCGACAAGGCGCCCGCGGCGGCTGTTGCGAGGACATTGCGTCTCGATAGCATTGCTTTCGGTCCTATCGAAATTGGTCGGTCGGGCGCGGCGCCGCCACCATGAAAATCGTCGTGAATTTTGGACGTCGAGGTCGAAGTCGATCAATCTCCGCAGCGTGTTCACGCCGCGCCCTCGCTCGCCATCGGCCTAACCACGACCGGGATCGACTTCGCGGACGGCGTCTTGCTTTTCTTGTCGTGGTAGCTCAGCGGCAAAAGGCCATTCGTCTCGGGATAATAGGATGCGATCGAACCTCGTGGAACGTTGTAAGGCCGCGCCTTAAATCCGCTCGCAGTGCGGCGCACATCGCCGCCCTCCGTCACCGATTCGAGTTCGACGAGCGCATCCGGCTCGATCCCGCGGTCCGCCATGTCGTCCTTGTTCATGAAGACGACCATTCTGCCGCCAAAGACGCCGCGGTAACGATCATCGAGGCCGTAGATCGTCGTATTGTACTGGTCGTGACTGCGGATCGTCGCAAGTTGCAGGGCCGCGGGATCTTGAACCTCCGGGTCTTCCGCGACGCCGGCGCAAACGAGGAAGTTGGCGCGTCCGGTCGCAGTATTCCATTCCCGGTTTTGCGCGCCATTGTAGAGGTGGAAGCCGCCGGGCACGCGGATGCGGGCGTTGAAGTCGGCGAACAGCTTGGGATACACCGCCTCGATCTTGTCGCGGATCAGGTCGTAGTTGCCCTCGAAGGCGTCCCACTCGATCCCGCTTCCTGGCAGGGTGGCCCGCGCCATGCCGCAGACGATCGACACTTCGGATTTGAGATCGGGGCTCGGCGGCGCAACGAGACCGCCGGACGCATGCACCATCGACATGCTGTCTTCCACCGTCACGCTTTGACGGCCTGTCGCCTGCATATCGACGTCGCTTCTGCCGAGGCAGGGCAGGATCAGCGCCTCCTGGCCGTGGACGATATGGCCGCGGTTCAGCTTCGTATTGATCCCCACGGTCAGCTTCAACCGCCGCATCGCCTCTTGCACGATCGGCGTGTCGGGGACCGCCGCGACGAAGTTCCCGCCAAGACCGATGAACACTTCGGACCGGCCTTCGAGGATCGCTTGAACCGTATCCACGACCGCCCGCCCATGCTGCTGAGGCGGCCTGAAGCCGAAGATCTTCTCGATCTGGCTGAGCAGTTCCGCACTCGGCGTTTCGGTGATCCCGACAGTCCGGTCGCCCTGCACGTTGGAGTGGCCGCGGACGGAACAAACTCCGGCGCCGGGCCTGCCAATGTTGCCGCGCAGCATGAGGAGATTGGCGATCTGCTGGACGTTCTCCGTGCCGTAGCGGTGCTGGGTTATGCCCATGCCGTAGCAGACGATGACGGACTTCGCCTGCGTATAGATGCGCGCCACGCGTTCGATCTGGGCCCGCGGCAAGCCCGAGACGCGCAAGATGTCGTCCCACGAGGTGCGGCGAAGATCTTCGCTCAGCCCTTCGAAACCGAACGTGTGCTGCTCGATGAAGGGAAGATCCAGAACCGGCTCTCGCCCTGAGCGAACGGCCGCGTCGTGCGCATCGAGAACGAGCTTCATCACGCCTTTCAGCGCCGCGACGTCGCCGCCGACCCGGACCTGGCAATATTCGCTGGCGATCCGGGTCGAGCTGAAGGTCGCCATCTCGATCGGATCTTGCGGCGCTGCGAAGCGCTCGAGCGCGCGCTCGCGTAAAGGGTTCATGACGACGATCGGAACGCCGCGCCTCGACGCCTCGCGCAGCGGGGTCATCATCCGCGGGCTGTTGGTGCCCGGATTCTGGCCGATCACAAAGATTGCGTCTGTCTTGTCGAAATCCTCCAGCACGACCGTCGCCTTGCCGATGCCGATGCTTTCCGGCAGGCCGACGCTGGTCGCCTCGTGGCACATGTTGGAGCAGTCGGGAAAGTTGTTTGTGCCAAAGCGCCTGACGAAGATCTGGTAGAGGAACGCGGCTTCGTTCGAAGTGCGGCCCGACGTGTAGAAGTCCGCCCTGTCGGGGCTCTCCAGCGCCCGGAGTTTTGCGCCGATCATGACGAAGGCGTCGTCCCAGCTGATCGGCTCGTAGCGATCCGTCGCGCCGTTGTAGCGCATCGGCTCCGTCAGGCGGCCCTGTTCCTCCAGCCAGTAATCGCTTTGCCGCTCCAGTTCGCTGACCGTGTAGGCCGCGAACAGCTCCCGTGTCACCTTTCGCTTGGTGAGTTCGAAGGAGACAGCTTTTGCGCCATTCTCGCAAAACTCGAAGGAACTGGTATGCCTCGGGTCCGGCCACGCGCATCCCGGGCAGTCGAAGCCGTCCGGCTGGTTCATCCTCAACAACGCTTCCGAGCCTTTCAGCACAACGCTCTGCTCACGAAGCGCTTGCGCAACGGCGTGTAGCGCGCCCCAGCCTCCGGCAGGGCTCTCATAAGGCTCGAACAGGGGGCCTGCCTCCGGCTCATGGACCTGGACGCCTGGCCTGCCATCTGAAGACAGAGGTTGGTCTGACATTCGCGTGACTCCTAGCAACCTTTGCAGATGCTGTCGTCGATGCGGTCGTTCTGCTGCTCTATGTAACGATCGAACGGCGTTTCACCCGAAGACTGCGGGACGCCAGGGCGCGCGACAGTTGCGCCGCTCGACGTTATATAATCCTTATCGAGAAGATGCCATGGCGTCGCCCTGCTGAGTTCGGGGGCTACGTACCCGCCGTCGCTTTGGCCATTGGCCGCAACGGCCGCCATCGGCGCGCTAAAGATCATGACGATGAGCAACAGTCTTACCATCGTATCCTCGTGCGTCTTCCCGCCGCCGGGTGCGGAGGCGCATGGGAACACCTTCGCCTTCACGTGTGGGCCTTGCGCGGACCCGGACGCCGCACGATGTCTTCGATATCGGAGCGGCGGATGCTGATCTCGCACAGCTCACGATCGGAGAATTGAGACAATTCACGCACCACCTCTCGATCCTGGAGCGAAGCGCCGATCTTCTCCGAGATCGTTTTGAGGGTGATCATTTCGACTCCTTTTCCGGCGCCCCGGGGCGCCGGTTTGACCGCACAACACTCGAGACCGGCGCGCACGGTGGCTGCGCGGCGTGCTCGGCAAAGGTCTCCGCGAAGGCTCGTTCGAGGAGGGTCTCATCGCCTGTGCTCCAGAACTCATAGGAGGCGCGAACGGCCTTCGCTCTCGGATTCTCACGGACGCTGTCGGCGGAAAGCGCCGGCGCATGAGGCAGGAATTTATTCGGCATGACGCTGCTCCTAACCAAGGTCATTCGTCTGCAGCACTACGTGGTCGAGCATGTCGCCCTCCATCAATGGTTTTCGGTCGACCTAAGCTGCCAGCTGAACAGGCGGGGCCATGAATTCCGGGCCCACGGCGTCGACGATCGTCTCCGAAAGGATCCGATCGATTTCGGCCATGGCGGAGGAGTCGATATGCCACCCGGCGAGGCCCGCGATCGGGGCGAGTTGGTCCGGTCGCCGCGCGCCCCAAAGTGCGATCATCGAGTCCTGGCGGTCGAGAACCCAGCGCAAGGCAAGATGGATGACACGCCTCCCGTAATTGGCTTGCGCGAACCGGTCGAGCCTCTCAACCGCCCGCAGATATTGCGCAAAACGCGCGACCTGGAACTTGGGGTCGATCTTTCGCAGGTCGTCCCCGGCGAACTGCGTCTGCGGCGTCATGCGGCCAGAGAGCAGGCCTCGGCACAATGAACCGTAGGCGAGCGTGACAATGTTCTTGTCCCGGCAATAGGGGAGCACGTCACCTTCGATGGTGCGCTCGAATAGGTTGTAGGGCGACTGAACTGTCTGCAGAGGCGCAACCTTGCGAAAGGCTTCGATCTGGGTGGGGCTGAAATTGCTGACGCCGATGACCCTGACCTTGCCGGCGCGCTGCAAGTCCGCCATCGCCGCAGCGGTTTCCTCGATCGCCACGTTCGGATCGGGCCAATGCACCTGATAGATGTCGATGACATCGGTGCGCAGACGTCTCAGCGAATCCTCGACTTCTTTGCGAATGCGCGCCCTGCTGCCATCGCGGAACGACTGGCCGTCCTTCCAGTCAAGACCGACCTTGGTTGCTACAATCACCCGCTTGCGACGGCCGCCCTCTGCCAGCGCCTTGCCAACGATTTCCTCGGAGCGACCGAAGCCATAGGCGGGCGCCGTATCAATTAGCGTGTGAGCTGGACCCCGGATTTAGGACCATTGGCTAAGGTGTGAAATGTCCTGCTCTGTCGCAACCGATGGAGCGAGGAATGACGAAGTCACGCAAGAAGTTTGATGCGGCGTTCAAGGCGAAGATTGCGGTTGAGGCGCTGCGCGAGGATGCGACGGTTCTGGAACTGGCGAAGCGGCACGGGGTGCATCCGAACCAGATTTATGCCTGGAAGAAGCAGGTTCTCGACAATGCGGTGAGCCTTTTCGCGCGAGGGGCGAGCGGTTCGGGGGATGGCGAGGAGGAGCGCGAGCGCGAGACGGCCAAGCTCTACGCCAAGATCGGCCAACTGACGGTCGAACGGGATTTCTTGGCCAGGAGGCCAGGGCGATGAGCGCGCCCGATCGAAGAGCGATGGTCGAACGGCCTGGCAAGGACCTGTCGGTGCGCCGCCAATGCGCGCTTGTGGGCGTGGCGCGCTCGGGGGTCTACCGCCCCAAGCCCGTCGCCGAGGCGGACGATCTGGCGGTGATGCGCCGCATCGACGAACTGCATCTCGAACTTCCGTTCTACGGCTCGCGGCGAATAACCTTCGAACTCAACAAGGAAGGCCGCGGGGTCAACCGCAAGCGAGTGCGGCGGCTGATGCGGGTGATGGGGATCGAGGCGCTGGTTCCGCGCCCCGGCACGAGCAAAGCCGCGCCCGGGCACAAGATATACCCCTACCTGCTGCGCGGCCTGAAGATTGTCGAGCCGAACCACGTGTGGGCGGCCGACGTGACCTACATCCCGATGGCGTGCGGCTTCCTCTATCTGGTGGCGATCATCGACTGGGCCAGCCGGGCGGTTCTGGCATGGCGGCTGTCGAACACCAACGATGCGAGCTTCTGCGCGGCGGCGCTGGAGGAGGCGCTGATTCGGTTCGGAAAGCCGCGGATTTTCAATACCGATCAGGGCTCCACTTTCACCGCCGAGGCTTTCACCAGCAAGCTTGTGACGGCCGGCGTCGTGATTTCGATGGACGGACGCGGCCGCTTCATGGACAACATTTTCATCGAACGGCTGTGGCGCTCGATCAAGTATGAAGAAGTGCATCTGAAAGCCTACGCCGATGGCTGCGAGGCGCGGTCCGGCATCAGTTCCTGGATGAACCTCTACAATTTTCGGCGCCCTCACCAGGCGATGAACAACCAGATGCCGATGGCGGTGTGGCGCGCCGGCATGGACAAAATCGAGGCGGCGGCGAGGGCTGTGGATATGCCGCTTCGCTTGGACAACGCAAACGCGTTGCCCACATACCCACAGCAGAAGCAGCCAGAAGCGGCTTGATTCTTGAAGGACAAGGGCAGGCGAGATCACACCTTAAATTCAACCCCTCGTGGTCCCACGAATGGGGTCCAGTTCAGTGACGCCACGATCGACAGCTTCGTGAATGACGCCGATCGCCGCCGCTTCATCAGTTCCGCCCCACATCCATCCGCCGATCGCCCATGTGCCGAGTGCGATGCGGGAAAGATTCAAGGGCGCGGTGAGATATTCCATCTCGGCGTTGTCCGGCTTGATCTCTGAATTCATGACATTCCCTCTGAGGAGTGCGACGACGTCGTTTCTCGGCCGCAATCCGCGCACGCGCGCTCCAGTCCATCGGGCCGGAAGTGCAGCCGTCTCCGTCATCGTCCTTTCTTCGCCGTCTCGAAAATCGATCGCGACGGTGTTGGTAGGGTTTTAGGCCCCTCCGCGGCGACGCGACTATTCCCCTTAGGTTCTCGCAGACAGCACGTTGGTCTCTTGCGATCGATGAGCTGGACCCCGGATTTGGGACCACTGGCTAAGGTGTGAATGACCTGCTCTGTCGCAACCGATGGAGCGAGAAATGACGAAGTCACGCAAGAAGTTTGATGCGGCGTTCAAGGCGAAGATTGCGCTCGAGGCGCTGCGCGAGGATGCGACGGTTCTGGAACTGGCGAAGCGGCACGGGGTGCATCCGAACCAGATTTATGCCTGGAAGAAGCAGGTTCTCGACAATGCGGTGAGCCTTTTCGCGCGAGGGGCGAGCGGTTCGGGGGATGGCGAGGAGGAGCGCGAGCGCGAGACGGCCAAGCTCTACGCCAAGATCGGCCAACTGACGGTCGAACGGGATTTCTTGGCCAGGAGGCCAGGGCGATGAGCGCGCCCGATCGAAGAGCGATGGTCGAACGGCCTGGCAAGGACCTGTCGGTGCGCCGCCAATGCGCGCTTGTGGGCGTGGCGCGCTCGGGGGTCTACCGCCCCAAGCCCGTCGCCGAGGCGGACGATCTGGCGGTGATGCGCCGCATCGACGAACTGCATCTCGAACTTCCGTTCTACGGCTCGCGGCGAATAACCTTCGAACTCAACAAGGAAGGCCGCGGGGTCAACCGCAAGCGAGTGCGGCGGCTGATGCGGGTGATGGGGATCGAGGCGCTGGTTCCGCGCCCCGGCACGAGCAAAGCCGCGCCCGGGCACAAGATATACCCCTACCTGCTGCGCGGCCTGAAGATTGTCGAGCCGAACCACGTGTGGGCGGCCGACGTGACCTACATCCCGATGGCGTGCGGCTTCCTCTATCTGGTGGCGATCATCGACTGGGCCAGCCGGGCGGTTCTGGCATGGCGGCTGTCGAACACCAACGATGCGAGCTTCTGCGCGGCGGCGCTGGAGGAGGCGCTGATTCGGTTCGGAAAGCCGCGGATTTTCAATACCGATCAGGGCTCCACTTTCACCGCCGAGGCTTTCACCAGCAAGCTTGTGACGGCCGGCGTCGTGATTTCGATGGACGGACGCGGCCGCTTCATGGACAACATTTTCATCGAACGGCTGTGGCGCTCGATCAAGTATGAAGAAGTGCATCTGAAAGCCTACGCCGATGGCTGCGAGGCGCGGTCCGGCATCAGTTCCTGGATGAACCTCTACAATTTTCGGCGCCCTCACCAGGCGATGAACAACCAGATGCCGATGGCGGTGTGGCGCGCCGGCATGGACAAAATCGAGGCGGCGGCGAGGGCTGTGGATATGCCGCTTCGCTTGGACAACGCAACCGCGTTGCCCACATACCCACAGCAGAGACAGACGCAGCAAGAAGCGGCTTGACTTTTTGAAGGACAAGGGCAGGCGAGATTACACCTTAAATTCAGCGACCCGTGGTCCCACCAACGGGGTCCAGTTCACGACCTTAGGTTTGACGTCGTCAAACCAAGGTTGGTGGTTGAGACTGACAGCGTTGCTTGCGCGCCCGCGACGTCGCCGCGTTGGATTTCTGAAGCGGGGCGACGCAGGTCAGGTTCGCCGCGCTCGGATCGCGTGACGCCATTTCCGTCCGCGTTTCGCGCGGACTCAGTAAATCGCTAAAACTGCAAACCAAGGGAAACTGGCCGCGGACGCCCGCCCCGACAGCGAAGCCGACCGGACGCCGATCGTCATCCTCGCGAAACTCGTAATCGCTCACGTGGACATTGTAGCCAACGTACAGCAAGCAACGGCGTCGGCGCTGGCAGTCGAGGCGGCCGCGCGGCGGCCCAAAGCCAAGCGCCGGTCAGCAGGAACAATTCATGCAGACGTTTGCGGCGTGGACCTCGCCGACTGACGCAACTCCAGGGCTTCAGCCGCCCTGACGAGGTCTGCCAAGGATCGCACGCCCATCTTCTTCATAATGTGACCTCGATGGATCTTGACCGTGATCTCGCTCAGCCCGAGTTCTCCCGCCACCTGTTTGTTCATGAGCCCTGCCGTGACAAGCGCCATGATCTCCCGCTCGCGCGGCGTGAGCGACTCGAACAATCCGCGTAGTTCGGCAAGCGCCTTCTCGCTATCCCGTCGTTTCCGGTCCTGTTCGATCGCATGCGCCACAGCATCGAGCATGTCCTGATCGCGAAACGGCTTGGTCAGGAAATCGACAGCTCCTCCTTTCATGGCCCTGACGGACATGGGAATGTCGCCATGGCCGGTCATCATGATAATCGGGACGTGGATGTTTGCTTCGACCAGCTGGGTCTGGAAGTCGAGGCCGCTCACTCCAGGCAGTCTGATGTCGAGTACAAGGCAGCAGGGCGCATCCGGAAACTTTTGCCGCATCAACTCCGCCACCGACGCGAACAATCTTGGCTCGAGGTCGACCGACCGAAACAAGCGGCCCAGCGCCTCACGAACTGAGGGATCGTCATCGACGATCAGGACGATGGGCGTCTCAGAGCGCGCATCAATCTGTTTGGATGGCCTTCGCTGTATCACGGGAACTCCCTCCTAGGCGAAAGGCCGGGCCAACTGACCACAGAGCAGCCCCTCCGTTCTGGGAGGCCGGCAAACATCCGCCTTCTCTTGAATGATCAAGCTGCAAATTGTTTGCCCGGCTCCGGTCCGGTCGGGATCGCTCGCTGGAACGACAGTGAATTCCGCGCAAGTCAATCTCGCGGCAACGACTCGCTCGTTTGAGCACGATCGATGCGGGGTTGCTGAGGCGCCTAGATCTCCACGACGACCGGCTGACTCAGTCGCCGCCATCCTCGCGCGGGCTGTTCGTTCACCCTCGACCGATTGCACGCTCGGCGATCCCGATCCATCTATTCGCGCGCCCTATCCGCGCACCGCCAACTTCCATCAGCGCTCCGATAACTTCCATCAGCCCTCCGATATCAACGATCATACGAAGGGTTGGCTTCAAGAAACGAAAGGATCGCGTGTCTCTACCAAGATAGCGTGGCCTAATTGTGCGCCCATCCCGCGTTGAGCGCCGATAAGGGTCACGAACTGCGACGTGCTTCAAACAAAGGAGGCTTGGCGATGCGATACAATCGAGACGAGTTGGATTGCCTGCGGAAGCAGGAATTCGCCGAAGGCGCCAGATGGCTATCGATCGCCGTCGCTCAGGGGCGCTCAAGCAGACGGGACTGACCATTGACCAGATCGCGAGGTATTCCTCGATCGATCCAGCCGAGGTTCAATGGGTTGTTAGATAACAGTAAACAGCTGAAGAAGGCCAACCAGCCATTCCGCTTAATTATCGCGCAAACCTAAGTATGATTTTAAATTGTTGATTCGCAGCGTATTTTTCGACGGAGCGGGCCCGAGCGGCGGCTTTCGCGTTAGGAAGGCCCTTGTCAACGGTTTCAGTGATTTCTGTCGTCGACGATGATGCCTCTGTTCGTGCGGCAACGAGCAAGTTTCTGACGTCGCACGGGTATACGGTACAGGCGTTTTCGTCGGCCGAGCACTTCTTACAGTCAGGCCGCTTGAATGACACGTCGTGCGTGATCGCGGATCTTCAGATGCCCGGGATGAACGGATTAGAGCTACTCGCCTTGATGCGCGCCCAGGGTTATGGCGCGCCGTTCATATTCATCACGGCCTTCCCTGACGAAAGCACTCGCGCCCGAGCGTTGAAGGCGGGAGCAATTTGTTTCCTCTCCAAACCCTTCGCCGGACCGACTTTGATCCATTATCTCGGCGTCGCGCTCGAGGGACATCGGGGCGAAGAGGAGGGCTGAGCGGGAGCTCAAACTGGTATAGCGGTTCCAAGACTCGACTCGTATCTTCCTCATTGACCCTGTAGCTGCGAGCGCTGGCGATGGCGGACTGTCCTCTCGTATCTCAGAATGGTTTGCCCCCGGGTCGCGGACCGTTCGCCCCTATCTCGATACCACTCACCATCAAACCGTCGCGGACGACAAATGTCTGACGCCGACAGGCGCTGGAACCTCTATGGAACCTGAAGAGCGGAAATCGCGCCGCTGAAGGAAATGAAGAAGCGGTTCTCAGTCGCTTTATCAATGTGGTATGGGTGGTGGAGCCAGACGGAATCGAACCGACGACCTCTTCAATGCCATTGAAGCGCTCTCCCAACTGAGCTATGGCCCCATTTTTCCAGGCATCGCGCGGCGGCTTCGATTGGGGCGAAGCGCCAGAAAACTGCGCGGGCGGCGGTATAGCCGCAAACCTTCGCTCGCTACAAGGCCCATGCCGAAAAAAAGCGCGGTCGCGCCCAGGCTGGCGTTCGAGCCCCAGGGAGCCCCGCAAAAACTTCCCGTGACGGCCCTTAAGTCTCCTCGTCCGGCGCGATGTCGCCGTCGATGAGGTTCGTGACGTCGTCGTCGTCTTCCTCTTCCTCTTCGAGGAAGGAATCGTCTTCAGTCTCGGCGGCGTCGTCCTCGACGTCGATGCCGTCGACGGCGACCTCGACCGCCTTCTCCTCGCCCGCCTCGACTTCGTCGAGCGACACCACATCAACCCCCGGGGGCGTCGCAAGTTCGGTTTCCTCTTCGTCTTCCTTCGCGGCGACGCGGGTCCGGGCCGCGCCCTGGAAGACGGTCCCGCATTTCGGGCAGATGATCGGGTCCTTGTTGAGGTCGAAGAATTTGGCGCCGCAAGCCTGACATTGGCGTTTGGCTCCGAGTTCGGGTTTGGCCACGGCGATCGGCGTCCTTAAGGTTTCGGGGTGCTTTTGGGAGCGCTCCGTTAGTCGGGTCGCTGGGCCCTTGTCAATCATTTCCGGCTGAAGTCGACAGGGGCGGGTCCCGATGATACGAGCGCGGGCGTCGCGACCCGCGGCGACGTCCTTAAGAATACGAGTTCCAAGCGTGTCCGTCCCCATGTCGCATGCCGTCCAAGCCTCTCCTTTGCGGGCGAAGCGCGGACGCGCGCTCGCCGGACGGTTCCGGCCGCCGGGCGACAAGTCGATCTCGCATCGCGCCTTCATATTCGGACTGCTCGCATGCGGGGAGACGAAGGTCGAAGGGCTGCTCGAGGGCGACGACGTCCTGCGGACGGGAGAAGCCTGCCGGGCGCTCGGAGCGACAATCGAGCGCGTTGCGCCGGGCGGGTGGCGAATTCGCGGTCCCGGCCTCGGCGCGCTCATCGAGCCGCGCGGGACGCTCGATTTCGGCAACGCCGGCACCGGCTCGCGCCTGATGATGGGGGTCGTCGGAGCGCACGGGATTACGGCGACGTTCGACGGCGACGCCTCCCTGCGCAAGCG
This sequence comes from uncultured Alphaproteobacteria bacterium, assembly GCA_963782255.1. Taxonomy (GTDB): domain Bacteria; phylum Pseudomonadota; class Alphaproteobacteria; order Rhizobiales; family Beijerinckiaceae; genus Roseiarcus. The sequence goes on from CAWAIS010000002.1 coordinate 720,803, forward strand.
GCCGATGGGCCGCATCCTCGACCCGCTCCGGCGCATGGGCGCTCAGGTTCTATCGCAGGCAGAGGGTGGACGCTGCCCGATCGTCCTGAAGGGGGTCCGCGACCCCGCGCCCATCCTCTATCGCACCCCTGTCGCCTCGGCGCAGATCAAGTCGGCCGTTCTCCTCGCCGGCCTTAACGCGCGCGGGCGGACGACCGTCATCGAGGCCGAAGCGTCCCGCGACCACACCGAGAAGATGCTCGCCCATTTCGGCGCCGAGGTCAGCGTGAAACGAGAAGGCGAGGGCCGGCGGATCGACCTCGCCGGCCGCCCCGAACTCAGGCCGAGCCCCGTGGCCGTCCCGGCCGATCCGTCCTCGGCGGCGCTTCCGATCGTTGCGGCCCTGATCGTTCCGGGCTCCGACATCGTGGTCGAGGGCGTGATGGTCAACCCGCTGCGCTCGGGGCTTCTGACGACGCTCATCGAAATGGGCGCCGACATCGCCGTGATCGACCGGCGCATCGAAGGGGGCGAGGAGGTCGCGGATCTTCGCGTGCGCGCGAGCGCGCTGAACGGCGTCGACGTGCCGGCCGCGCGCGCGCCCTCGATGATCGACGAATATCCGGTCCTCGCCGTCGCCGCGTCGTTCGCTCGCGGCGCGACCCGGATGCGAGGCCTGCACGAACTGCGCGTCAAGGAGAGCGACCGGCTCGCGGCTGTGGCCGCCGGGCTTCGCGCCGCGGGCGTCGACTACGCCATCGAGGGCGACGATCTCGTGGTCGAGGGCGGGGCGCCGCGCGGCGGCGCCCTGGTCGCCACTCACATGGATCATCGCATCGCGATGAGCTTCCTCGTCATGGGGCTCGCGAGCCGCGAACCGATGACGGTCGACGACACGGCGATGATCGCCACCAGCTTCCCCGAGTTCCGTCCGGCGATGGAGCGGCTCGGCGCGACCTTCGAGTAGCCGGGTCCCCGCTGCGCGGGGTTGCTTGGCGCCAAAACAAACATTTCGTCCTCTCCACATTCTGGAATATTCGTTCTATCCCTATTCGGGGGGCAGTCGTCATGAGCGCGGGCTTAAAACTGGAATGGGGATGAAGCCATGATCGACAACGCGACGATCGAGCCGCCGGAGACTTTCGAAGCGCTCCAGCGCCGCCTGATTGAGATCGAGCCGCGTCTGCCGAAGCGCCTTCGCCAGGCCGCGCTTTACGCGCTCGAACATCCCGACGAGTTCGCCCTCGGGACGACGTCGGCGATCGCCCGCAACGCCGACGTGCAGGCCTCGACCCTGGTGCGCTTCGCCCAGACCCTGGGGTTCGGCGGCTTCTCCAATCTGCAGGAGGTGTTCCGCTCCCACCTGCGCAACCGCTGGCCGGACTATTCCGAGCGGCTTAAGGCCTTGCACGAGAGCGCGCGCGACAGCGGCGATCCGACCAATCTTCTCATGGGTTTTGCGGATTCCGCGGCCGCTTCGATCGCCCGGCTTCGCGAAGGCGTGCGGCGAAGCGAACTCGACCGCGCGGTTGGCCTTCTCGCCGGCGCCGCGACGATCTTTTGCCTCGGACAACGACGCTCGTTCGGCGTCGCGCACTATCTGACCTACGCGCTGGCCCAGCTCGGCCTCGCGGCGCGCCTGGTCGACAACGTGGGCGGCCTCGCGCCCGAGCAGATTGCCCGCGCGGGGCCCAAGGACGCGCTGATCGCGATCAGCTTCTCCCCCTATTCGCCTGTGACGGTCGACCTCGCCAAGCAGGCGCGCCGCGCCGGGACGCCGGTCGTCGTCGTCACCGACAGCGCGCTCTCCCCGCTCGCCGGCCTCGCCGATGTCCGCTTCGAGATTATCGAAAGCGATTTCGGCTCATTCCGGTCGCTGGCCGCGACTTTCTGCCTCGCGATGACGCTTGCGGTGGCGGTTGCGGAGCGCCGCGCGGGGATGGCCGAGGGGTAGCGGGGTGGCGCGTCGAAGCGCGGCTTCACTCGGCCATGGCGCGCCTCGCCGCGAACGCCACCTTCGGAACGAACGCAGCGCTCAGCGCGATCAGCGCCGCAATCGCGAACATCGACACGAAGGTCAGGTGCAGCGAACCCTCGAGCGCGCCGCGCAGCGCGGCGTTGGCCCCAGCCGCCCCGCCGTCGAGGAGGCGCCGGAGCTCGTCCGACGTGACCGCGCCGAGGCCCGAGCGCATGAGGCCGGCGTTGAGGACGGCGCCGAACACGGTCGCGCCGAACGTGCTGCCGAGGCTGCGGGCGAACAGGTACGAGGCTGTGACGCTTCCGCGCTCCGACCATTCGACGATCTCCTGGATCAAGACGATCGAGGCGCTGCTCGAAAGCCCCATGCCGAAGCCGACGATCGCCGAGCCGACGCCGGCGACGTAGGGCGGCGTCTCCGCCCGCAAAAGCACGAAGATAAGCGCGCCGATGGGAACGAGCACGGCGCCCACGCGCAGGACCGGGCGGACGCCGAACCGGCGCCAGAGCCGGGGCGAGACCGTCGCGCCGATCGGCCAGCCGAGCACCATCGCCGAGAGCGCGAAGCCCGCGATCAACGGCGGCCGCTGCATCGCGCCCTGAACGAAGACCGGCAGGAAGGTCGTGAGCCCGATCATCACCATGCCCGAGAAAAGCGAGGCGGCGTTGACCGCCGCGATCGGCCGCCGCCCCCAGAGGGCGAGCGAAATCATCGGCTCCGGCGAGCGGCGCTCCTGCGCGACGAACGCGACGACGGCCGCAACTGCAACCAGCGTGACGACCGAAATCTCGACCCGGCTCGCGCTCGAGAGCGCCGTCAAGTCCGCCATGACCGCGGCGATGGCGATCGTGAACACGCCCGCGCTGACATGATCGATCCGCCCGCCGGCCTCGGACTTCTTTTCATGCAGAAAGGCCAGGTAGCCGGCGCACGCGACGAGGCCGATCGGCAGGTTCAGCCAGAAGATCCACGCCCACGACCAGTACTGGATGATGAGGCCGCCGACGAGCGGGCCGATGATGGCCGAGAGCGCCCACACGCTGGCGAGCCAACCCTGGATCTTGCCGCGCTCGTGCACCGAATAGAGGTCGCCGACGATCGTCATCGCGACCGGCTGGACCGCCCCGGCGCCGACGCCCTGGATGAGCCGGAACACGATCAGCGAGGGCATCGACCAGGCGAAGCCGCACAGGAGCGAGCCTATCAGGAAGATCGCGATGCCCATGAGCATGACCGTCTTGCGGCCTTTGATGTCCGACAGCTTGCCGAACACGACGGTCGTCGCGGTCTGGGTCAGAAGAAACGCCGCGAACACCCAGCTGTAAAGCTCAAGCCCGCCGAGTTGGGCGACGATCTGCGGCATGGCGGTCGAGACGATCGTCGCCTCGATGGCGATCATGAAGTTCGACGCCATCACCGCGGCGAGCACAAGCGTTCGGTGCGTCGTGAGAGCGGGCATGTGGCCTGCTATAGGGGAGGGGGCGCGGATGAACCAAACGAAAGTCGGGCATGGCCGCGCCGAAAATATGGTTGTTGGGGCAGAGGAAGGCGACATTACGCGCCATCGCGCCGCTTTGTCTCGCTCCGGCTGTTCCACACGCGTCAACTATGCGTTATCATGGGAAACAGGGAGAAACCCATGCAACTGCGCCGGTTGGGACGCACAGACTTGTCGATCGCGCCCATGGTCCTCGGCGGCAACGTGTTCGGCTGGACGGCCGACAAGGCGAAGTCGTTCGCGGTGCTTGACCGCTTCGCCGCGGCGGGGTTCACCGCGATCGATACGGCTGACGCCTATTCGGCATGGGTCCCGGGCAATCACGGCGGCGAATCGGAGACGATCATCGGCGAATGGATGAGGGCGCGCGCAAATCGCGCCCGCACGATCGTCGTCACCAAGGTCGGCTCGCCGATGGGCAAGGGCAAGGAGGGCCTGTCGCCGCGCTACATCGAGGAGGCGGTCGAGGCGTCGTTGAAGCGCCTCAAGACCGATAGGATCGACCTCTACCTGTCGCACTGGCCGGACATGAGGACGCCGGTCGCCGACACGCTCCGCGCCTATCAACGCCTGATCGAGAAGGGCAAGATCCGCTGGTGCGGCGCCTCGAACCTCACCGCGCACCTGCTCGAATCGGCGCTCGCGACGGCGAAGGAGCACGGGCTGCCGCGCTACGAAGTCATGCAGCCCGAGTACAACCTCGCCGACCGGGCCGGATTCGAGGGTGGACTCGCCGAGCTTTGCCTGCGCGAGGAGATCGGCGTCATCACCTATTTCAGCCTCGCGAGGGGGTTCCTGTCGGGTAAGTACCGCAGCGAAGCCGACCTCTCGAAAAGCCCGCGCGGAGGCGGCGTCAAGAGCTATCTCAACCCGCGCGGCTATCGCATCCTCGACGCGCTCGACGCGGTCGCGGCGAAGCACGAAGCCAAGCCGGCCGAGGTCGCGCTGGCCTGGCTCATCGCCAAGCCGGCGGTGACGGCGCCGATCGCGAGCGCGACCTCGATCGAACAGGTCGACAGCCTCGTCCGCGCAACCGAGCTTGAGCTCACGGCCGCGGACGTCGCGGCGCTCGACGAGGCGAGCGCGCCTTAGGGGGCGGGCCGTCGGCGTCCCATGTCGGATTTGGGATTTGTTGGAAAGGCTTGGATGGGCCGCCAAAACCCGGCAAAACGGGGCTTCGAAAAGCTTGGATTTCCTTGGATTCTCTCGTCAGAATCTAGCCTTTTCAATGGGTTATGGGGGATTTCCGCGAAAAAATTTTTTCATGGCCCTCTTCTCTAGGTCGGCCGTCGCCGCGAGCCAAAGGACGTCGCCGCCGCGGCTCCTCGCGCTGACGGCTCGCCGTCCTTCTCTCTCCTCGATCGGATTTCGCTTCATCCAAACAGTATATACATAATTCTGATTTTCCGCAAACTAAGTTTTTGAAAAACCAGCGCCCCCGCAGCTCGAGCCGGTCAGAGGCAGAGCGCGGTCCGCGCCCTCTCGATGAGCGCCCCTGCTTGCGAGCCCTCGTAGGGCCGCGCCGTTCCATGCCCCCAGACGGGACCGGGCCATGCCGGATCGCCCGCGGAGCGCGCGACGATATGCAGGTGGAACTGGCGGACGACGTTGCCGAGCGTGGCCACGTTGATCTTGTCCGCCCCCGCATGAGCCTTGAGGAAGTCTGCCGCCTTCCCCGCCTCTTCGATGAGACGGGCGCGATCCGCAACGTCGAGGTCGGTCAGCTCCACGGCGCCCGCGCGGCGGGGGACGAGGATGAGCCACGGCCAGCGCGCGTCGTTCATGAGAAGAACGCGCGAGAGCGGCAGGTCGTTGACGAGGAACGTATCCCGTTCGAGCCGCGGGTCGAGTACGAAGCCCATAACCAGATGTTCATCTTGGGGGGATGTTGACGTAACGGCACGGCGACCGCGGAGACTGCCGTAGACTACTCGGTAGTCTCTTATTCTTGTGGAGAGAGACGACGGAAGGGTCTGTCACCTCTTGACCTCTGAAGCCGATTCTTGGGGGGCCACCCCTCTCTTCCCTTCTTCTAACGAGCTCTCGAAATTCTGGGAAATTCTTGACGGTCGCATTTAGCCACAGTTCCGGCTTGAAAACCCCTTTTATAACTCCGCCCCTTTGTGCAAGAACGTACTCTGACTTGCTTGCACGCTTTAGGTTTAATCGCCACATAAACCTGACGGCATCTAGAAGATTGTCTCGTGTAGCTGACTTGCGCCAACCGAAAGAACGATTAACGTCGATAACGATCAGCCTATGCTGGAGAACAGCCTCCTCAAGAGAGTATAACTCAACAATTTCTTCTGCGCTCATTGGCCAAAGCTCATTGCTCCAATATCCACCTTGGATATTTGCAAGGTCTTGATAAGCTCAATGAGCGCTGCTTCAACTTCATAAGCTGTATCTTCTTTCATACCGTGACGATGGATAACATGTTTTACAGCGTGGCCGTCGCTAATAATCCTTTTTATTATCTCAGTTTTTAGGTCCATTAATTCATTGTCGGTTACATCGAATTCTCTTACTGCACCTCTTGCGTGTTGAAATACGCGGTCCCCTTGTCCCTTTCCGATGTAAAAAGTCTTGTCGTCAGTTGGGTCGACCAGCCGATAGACATACCAAGCCAACTTCTCGGCAACATAATCCGGAAAATGCTCGACACTCATAGCTTCCAATTTTCTCCTCGCGATGGAACTGATCCGCCTACTCGGAAGCTTGCCATCGAGCGCAAAGCTCACGCCGGCCAAGCCGCCCCATGCGGCCCCTTCGGCAGGCCGAGCTTCATCGCGATCGTCTCGGCGATGTCGGCGAGCGTGCCGCGGGCGCCGATCGGGCCTGCCGGCGCGCCGGCGCCGAAGGCAAGAATCGGCACGTGCTCGCGCGTGTGGTCGAAGCCGCGAAAAGTCGGGTCGTTGCCGTGATCGGCGGTGATGAGGCAAAAATCGTCCGGCCGCATCGCCAACTCGATTTCGCCGAGCCGCCGGTCGAACACCTCGAGGCAGGCGGCGTAGCCGGCGACGTCGCGGCGGTGGCCCCATTCGGTGTCGAAATCGACCAGATTGACGAAGATGAAGCCGCAATCCGGCGTCGTCTCGAGCGCGTCGATGAGGAGGTCGACGTTGCTGTCGTTGCTCTTGCCCTTGCGCTCTTCCCCCGTGTCGCGATGGGCGAAAATGTCGCCGATCTTGCCGATCGAGACGACCGCGCGACCCGCTCGCGTCGCACGCTGCATGAGATTGCCGTCGGGCGGCGGGACGGCGAAATCCTTGCGATTGGCGGTGCGGACGAAATCCTGGGCGCTGCGGCCGACGAAGGGCCGCGCGATGACGCGGCCGATTTTCAACGGATCGCAGAGGCGGCGGGTGATGCGGCAGAGCGCGTACAGCCGTTCGAGCCCGAACGCCTCCTCGTGCGCTGCGATCTGCAGCACCGAATCGGCCGAGGTGTATGAGATGGGCTTCAAGGTCCGCACGTGCTCCTCGCCATATTCCGCGATGATCGCGGTGCCCGAGGCGTGCTTCTCGCCGAGGACGCCGGCGAGCTTGCCCTCGGTGATCATTGCGGCGGTGAGGGCTTCCGGAAAGGCGGGAATTTTTTCCGGAAAATAGCCCCAGTCGAAATCGACCGGCGTTCCCGCGATCTCCCAGTGGCCGGACGGCGTGTCCTTGCCGCGCGACGTCTCGACGCCGTAGCCCCATTGGCCGCGCGGGGCGCGAAGCGCGAATCCGGGCGGCGCGCGGCCCGTCGAGGCCTTGATCGCATGGCCGAGGCCGAGCGCGTCGAGGCGCGGCAGATTCAAGGGTCCGCGCCTCAGGCCGTCGCGATTTCCCCGGCCCAGCGCGCAAGCCTCCGCGATATGGCCCAGCGTGTCGGCGCCCTCATCGCCGTAAGCCTTCGCGTCTTCCGCGCCGCCGCAGCCGACCGAATCGAGGACGATCACAATTGCGCGGCCCATGACGCTGCCTCACTGGCTGACGGCGCCGCTCAGCGTCGCTTCGTTTGAAAAGGCCGCGGCGAACAGCGCGCGAGTATAGTCGCTTTGCGGCGACGCGAACACGGCCTTCGCCGCTCCGCTCTCGACGACCTTGCCGCGCCGCATGACGATGATCTCGCTCGCCAGCGCCCGCACGACGCGGAGATCGTGCGAGATGAACAGATAGGCGAGGTTGCGGCGCTTCTGCAAATCACGCAGGAGATCGACGATCTGCGCCTGGATCGTCATGTCGAGCGCGGAAGTCGGCTCGTCGAGCACGACGAATTTGGGATCGAGCGCCATCGCGCGGGCGATCGCGATGCGCTGGCGCTGCCCGCCGGAGAACTCGTGCGGATAGCGGTCGAGCGTCGAGGGGTCGAGCCCGGTGTCGGCGAGCGCGCGCTCGACGACGCGGCGCCGCTCGGCGGCGCTGAGCTTCGTCCCTTGCGCGATCAGGCCCTCCTCGACAATCTCGGCGACCGACATGCGCGGCGAGAGCGACCCGTACGGGTCCTGGAAGACGACCTGCATCTCGCGCCGGAGCGGGCGCATGGCCTTGGCGTTCAACCCATCGATCGAGCGACCGCAATAGGCGATCGGCCCTTCTGAGCGGATCAGCCTCAAGATCGCATGGCCGAGCGTCGTCTTGCCGGAACCGGATTCGCCGACGACGCCGACCGTCTGTCCCTCGCGCACATGGACCGTGACGCCGTCGACCGCCTTGACATGCCCGACCGTGCGGCGAAGGAAGCCGCGCCGGATCGGGAACCAGACGCGCAGGTTTTCAGCGCTCGCGATCGTTCGCGCGCTCAGGTCGTCCGGCGGCGGGTCGCCCTTCGGCTCGGCGGCGAGCAGGGCTTGCGTATAGGGGTGGCGGGGGCGAGCGAACACCTCAGCCATCTTGCCGGCCTCGACGATCACGCCCTGCTGCATCACGATCACCTCGTCGGCGATGCGCCGGACGACGTTGAGATCGTGGGTGATGAACAGCATCGCCATGCCGAGCTTCGTCTGCAGGTTCTTGAGCAGCGTCAAGATCTGCGCCTGCACGGTGACGTCGAGCGCAGTCGTCGGCTCGTCGGCGATGAGAAGGTCCGGGCGATTTGCGAGCGCCATCGCGATCATCACGCGCTGGCGCTGGCCGCCCGACAGCTGATGCGGATAGGCGCCGAGACGCGAGGCGGGATCGACAATGCCGACCTCGTTGAGAAGCTCGACGATGCGCGCTTTGGTTGCGGCGGCGCGCCCGTGATGCAGCGCGATGATCTCGCCGATCTGCCGCTCGATCGTGTGCAGCGGATTGAGCGAGGTCATCGGCTCCTGGAACACCATCGTGACGCTCGCGCCGCGCATGTCGCGCAGCTCTCCGGCCGACATCTTGAGGACGTCACGTCCGCGGAAGAGAATTTCGCCGGTCGGGTAGCTCGCCGCGGGCTGCGGCAGCAGGCGCACGATCGCCTGCGCGGTCACTGTTTTGCCTGAGCCGGATTCGCCGACGAGCGCCAGCGCCTTGCCCTTTTCCAGCCGGAACGACACGCGGTCGACGACCGTCTTGCGCTCGTCTCCCTGAGCGAAGGCGATTGAGAGATCGCGCACGTCGATGAGGGGCGGCGCGTCCCTCACGTGAAGGTCTTTCTCGGGTCGAACGCGTCGCGCACCGCTTCGCCTATGAAGATGAGGAGCGACAGCATGAGCGCCGTGACGGCGAAGGCGGAAAGGCCGATCCACGGCGCCGACAGATTGGACTTGCCCTGGAGCAGAAGCTCGCCGAGCGAAGGCGAGCCCGGCGGCATGCCGAGGCCGAGGAAGTCGAGCGACGTCAGGGTGCTGATCGACGAATTGACGATGAAGGGCAGGAAGGTCAGCGTCGCCACCATCGCGTTCGGCAGGACGTGCTTGACGATGATTTTCGCGTTGGAGAGGCCGAGCGCGCGCGCCGCGTTCACGTACTCGAAATTGCGCGCGCGCAGGAATTCGGCCCGCACAACGTGGACGAGGCTCACCCACGAGAAGAGAAGCAGGATCGTGAGCAGCACGAAGAAGCTCGGCGCGAGGATGGCCGACAGGATGATGAGAATGTAGAGATGCGGCAGCGACGACCAGATTTCGATCACGCGCTGCATCGTGAGGTCGAGCCAGCCGCCGAAATAGCCCTGCACCGCGCCGGCGAAGACGCCGATGACGGACGAGACGCCGGCGAGAATGAGGCCGAACAGCACCGAGATGCGGAAGCCGTAGAGGAGGCGCGCGACGATGTCGTATCCGTCCTGATCCGAGCCGAGCCAGAGCGGTTCCAGCCTGGAGCAGGGGCGCGGGACGGCCGCGGCGTCCTTGATCTTCTGCTTCTCCAGCGCCGCGCGGCACTGCGCGTCGCTGAGCAGCCAGGTCGGCGGGGTCGGGAGCGGCGTTGGCGGATCGAGGATGGTGGTCGAATTGGCGAAGCGGATCGGCGGCCAGATCATCCAGCCGTGCGCCTTAATCTCGTCGGCGACGAAAGGATCGCGATAATCGGCGCGCGCCTGGAAGCCGCCGAACTTGTCCTCGGAATAGTCGACGAATACTGGAAAAAGAAGCTCGCCCTTGTACATCGCAATCAGCGGCCGGTCGTTGGCGATGAACTCCGAGCCAAGCGATGCGGCGAACAGGATGAGGAAGATCACGAGCGACCAGGCGCCGCGCCGGTTGCGGCGGAAATTGTCGAGCCGCCGCCGGTTCATCGGCGAGAGCTTGAGCCAGGGCCGGCGAACAGGCGCCTTCCTCTGGGCTAAGGATTCTACGCCGCCATGGCCGGGCCTGTCCCGGTCGTCCACGCGGTCGCGAGCCTCCAAGTCTGTCATGAATTCACGGCCGATTCGAGCGAGAGAGCCGCACGGAATGCCGCCGCCTCTTTAGCCGCCGGCAGGCAAAGCGGGACCGCGTGGCCGCCCATCACGGAACGTTGCGAGGATAGTGTCATCATCCCCTAAACCTCGCGCGTCTCGAAATCGATGCGCGGATCGATCCAGGTATAGGTGAGGTCGGAAATGAGGTTCACGACGAGTCCGATGAGGGCGAAGATGTAGAGGTTGGCGAGCACCACCGGATAGTCGCGCTGAATGAGCGAATCGTAGGAAAGGTAGCCAAGACCGTCGAGCGAGAACACCTGCTCGATCAGGAGCGAGCCGGTGAAGAAGGCGGCGATGAAGGCCCCGGGAAAGCCGGCGATGACGATCAGCATCGCATTGCGGAAGACATGCCCGTAAAGCACCCGCCGCTCGGAAAGGCCCTTCATCCGCGCCGTCTGCACATAGGACTTCTTGATCTCATCGAGAAAGGAGTTCTTGGTGAGCAGCGTCGAGGTGGCGAACGAGCCGAGCACGAGCGCGGTCACCGGCAGCGTGATGTGCCAGAGATAGTCGAGAATCTTGTGCGGCCAGTCGAGGTCGGCGAAATTGTCGGAGGTCAGGCCGCGCAGCGGGAAAATCTGCCAGAACGAGCCGCCGCAGAAAAGCACGATCAGGAGCACCGCGAACAGGAAGTTCGGGATCGCATAGCCGAAGATGACGACGGCCGAGGTCGCCGTGTCGAAGCGCGAGCCGTCCTTGACCGCCTTGCGGATGCCGAGCGGAATCGAGATCGCATAGGAGATGAACGTCATCCACATGCCGAGCGAGATCGAGACCGGCAGCTTCTCCTCGATCAGCGTCAGGACGGGCGTGTCGCGGTAGTAGCTCTTGCCGAAGTCGAAGGTCGCGTAGTCGCGCACCAGAATCCAGAACCGCTCCCACGCCGGCTTGTCGAAGCCGTATTGCTTCTCGAGCTCCTTGATGAATTTCGGATCGAGGCCCTGCGCGCCGCGATAGCGCGAGGAGATGTCGCCGCCGGCCTGGGGCGCGCCCGCGCCGATCTGCCCGCCGCCGCCGAAGCCCGCAGTCGAACTCTGCTCCGCGCCCTGCAACTGCGCGATGGCGCGCTCGACCGGACCGCCCGGCACAAACTGAACGATCGCGAACGAGACGGCCATGATGCCGAGGATCGTCGGGATCATGAGCAGGAGACGGCGGAGGATGTAGGCGAACATGCTCTAGGCGGCGGTCAGAGGGCGACGCGGAGAGCGAGCCAACTTGCAGCCTGGCTTGCACCGCGCGGTTGAACCCCCTCCACCGGGCTTCGCCCGGTCCCCCTCCCCCGCTTCGCAGGGGAGGAAGGCGGCGGCGCTTTTCCTCCCTCGCAACGCGGGGGAGGGGGCCACGAAGCGCCGAGTGCCGATTGCCGACTCATCTTGCCCTCACAGCCCAATGGCCTTGGCCTTTCCTTCGTCCCACCACCAGGTGCCTGGCGCGCCGACGCCGAGCTTCGGCTGCCGCTCGGGCCGCGAGAAAGCGTCCCAGTATGCGACCCAGTAGGTGTCGCGATACCACATCGGCACCCAATAATGTCCTGCGCGCAAGATCCGGTCGAGCGCGCGGCAGGCCGTGTCGAGCTCAGCGCGCGACTTGGCGTCGGCGATGATTTCGACGAGCGCGTCGACGACCGGGTCCGAGACTCCCGCCAGATTGCGCGAGGCGTTCTGCGCCGCGGCCTGCGAGGTAAACGCGACCTTGAGATCGGCGCCTGGCGTCGTCGAGCCGCCGTTCGCTGCGGTGACGACGTCGAAGTCGAAGGCGTCGGTGCGGCTCTTGTACTGGGCGGCGTCGACGATGCGCATGTTCGCCTGAATCCCGAGCTTGCCGAGGTTCTGGATGAAGGGCATCGTGTGCGGCTGCAATGCGCTCGACGAGTCGAGGAACTCGAGCGTCAACGGTTTGCCGCTCGGCAGGGTCAGCGTCTCACCGGCGCGCTTGCAGCCGGCCGATAGGAGGAGTTCGTAGGCCTGCTTCAGGAGCTTGCGGTCGAAGCCCGACCCGTCGCTCTCAGGCGGCGTATAAGGCTCGCCGAAGACGGAAGGCGAAAGCTTCGCGCGATAGGGTTCGAGGAGCTTGAGCTCGTCGGGGCCCGGCTTGCCCTTCGCCTCCATGTTGCTGTTCGGGAAGAACGAGACGATCCGCTTGTAGGCGGAATACATGATGTTCTTGTTGGTCCATTCGAAATCGAAGGCCAGCCCGATCGCCTCACGCACGCGCGGGTCCTTGAACTGTTCGCGGCGGGTGTTGAGGTACCAGCCCTGCGTGCGCGAGGGCGCGCCGTCGTGCAGAACCTCCTTCTTGACGCGCCCCTCCTTGACGGCCGGGAAGTCGTAGGCCGTCGCCCAGAAGCGCGAGGTGAACTCCTCGTGATAGTTGATCGCGCCCGCCTTGAAGGCCTCGAAGGCGACCTGCCGCTCGCGGTAATATTCGAAGCGCAGCCGGTCGAAATTGTTCTGGCCGAGATTGACCGGCAGTTTCGCGGCCCAATAGTTGGGATCGCGCTCGAATTCGATGAAGCGGCCCTGCTCGAACGTCTTGACCTTATAGGGGCCGGAGCCGAGCGGCGGATCGAGCGTCGCCGCGGTGAAGTCGCGTCCCTTCCACCAGGCGGCCGAAAAGACCGGCATGCCGACGACGATGAGATGAGCGTCGCGGCTGCGATCCTTGACGAAGCGCACGTGAACGACGTCGTCGCCCTCGGGCGTCGCGGATTCGACCTCCTTGAGCAATTGCGCGTAAATCGGGTGGCCCTTGTCCTTCAGGATTTTGAGCGAGAAGGCGACGTCGGCCGCGGTCACGCGCGTTCCGTCGAAGAAGCGCGCCTCCGGCCGCAGGCGGAAGCGGTAATCGAGCTTGTCGCCGGAGACCATGACCGACCGGGCGAGCAGGCCGTAGACCGAATCCGGTTCGTCGCCGTTCGCAGTCATCAGGGTGTCGAAGGTCGCCGACATGCCGGCTGCGCCGTTGCCCTTCCAGGCATAGATGTTGAGCGTGTCGAATGTGTCGAAGTTCTGGTTGCCGCTCGTGCCGGTGATTTGCAGAGACAGGAGGCCGCCGGTCGGCGCCGCTGGGTTGACGTAAGTGAAATGCGGGAAATCCGGGGGCAAGGCGAGATCGCCGAAGGACGAGAGGCCGTGGGTCTCGATCCCGTCGTCGGCAAGGGCGGCGAAAGGCCGGGCGACGAGCGTTGCAAGCGCGCCAGCGCCGGCGGTTTTCAGCGCCGCCCTCCGAGAAAAGATCCAAACCATGCAATCGACTCCGCTCCGCGCGGGTCTACCGCGCGCCAAGGCTCATTGCTAGCGACCGCGGCGAAAGCGAGGCGTCGAGGGAAGAAGGGCCAATTCGCCGGGTTAAAGTTCGTTCATCACCTATGATCTCCGGCCCGATTGGCCCGCGGGTCGGCGCCGGCGCGCCAGAATGGACTCCGGCTATCCGATGTCCAAGCCCTTGGGGCTGTCGTCGGCGGACTTGCCGCCCCGGGCCGCCGAGGTGTACGGGCCGGACCACCATGGTCTTTTCCCCGCCCATTGCCGAGCGCGCTCGGTCGACAGCTGACGCCTTCTCCGTGCGCCCCCTGACGGTTGCGGACGCCGAGACGGCTCAAGAGATTATCCGCGCCGCTTTCGCCGCGCAGAGCCGCGCCACCGATCCGCCGTCATCGGCCTTACGCGAGACGCAAGCGTCGATTGCGGCCAAGATCGAGGCCGGCGGCGGCTTCGGCGCCTTTTCCGGCGGCCGGCTCATCGCCGTGGCGCTCTGGCAGGTCGACGACGACGCGCTGCTTATCGGACGGGTTTGCGTTCTGCCCGATGAGCGCGGCCGGGGCCTGAGCCGCAGGCTGATCGCCGCCTGCGAATCCGCTGCGCGGGCGCATGGCCTCGAGCGAATGAGGCTGAGAGTGCGGCTGGAGCTCATGGAGAACGAGCGGCTGTTTCAGCGCATGGGATTCGTTCGCATTCGCCTCGAGGCGCATCCGGGCTTCGACGCGCCGACGACGGCGGTGATGGAGAAACGCCTGTCGTGACCGCTTCCGCTCCTCTCGACGGCGCGCCGGGCCGCCTCACGATCGACCTCGGCGCGCTCGCCGACAACTGGCGCACGCTCGCTCGCCTGGCCGCGCCCGGCGAATGCGCCGCCGTCGTGAAGGCGGACGCCTACGGAATTGGCCTCGCCAGGGCGGCGCCGGCCCTTTGGGCCGCGGGCGCGAGGATTTTTTTCGTCGCCCAGCTCGGCGAAGGCGTCGCCGCCCGCCGTATCCTGCCCGACGAGGCGACGATCTACATTCTGAACGGCCTCGAAGCGGGCGCCGACCCCGCCGACTACGCGGCGCACGGGCTCAAGCCCGTGATCGGCAGCGCGGAGGAACTCAGCCGCTGGTCGGCTCATACCGCGCGACGCGGCCGCGCGGCATCCTGTGCCGTGCATCTTGACACGGGCATGAGCCGCCTCGGCTTCGGTTCGTTCGCGGCGCTCAAGCACGCGATGGCGCACTCCGGCGCGGCCAGCGGCGCCGAACTCCTGATGAGCCATTTCGTCTCGTCCGAACTTGCCGACGATCCGGTCAACGCGGCGCAGATCGCCCGCTTCGAAGCCGCTCGCGCCGCCTTTCCGCATCTGAAAGCCTCGCTCGCCAACTCGTCCGGCATGTTCCTGCCCGCCCGCCCGATCTACGATCTGGCGCGGCCCGGCTATGCGCTTTACGGCGGCAATCCCACGCCTGGCCGGCCGAATCCGATGCGGCCCGTCGCGACGCTTTCGGTCGCGGTCCAGCAGACGCGCTGGATCGAGCCCGGCGCGACCTGCGGCTACAATGGGCAATGGACGGCGAAGCGGCGCACCCGGCTCGCGACCCTGCTCGCCGGCTACGCCGACGGTCTGCCGCGCGGCGCGGGCGGAACGGACGCGAAGCGCGGGGCCGAAGTCGTGATCGCGGGGCGGCCTTGTCTGCTGGTCGGGCGGATATCGATGGACCTCAGCATCGCCGACGTCACCGATCTGCCCGAGGAAGCGGTCAAGCCCGGAGTTCCGGCTGAATTCTTCGGCGCGGGGGGCGATCTGGACGTTTTCGCAGCGCGAAGCGGCACGATCGGCTATCAGGTTCTGACCAGTCTCGGACCGCGCTACCAGCGCAGCTACGTGTAGGCGCCGCCGGCCGGTAAGCCGGCCCGCCCTCACACGATGCTCAAGAAGAGAGCCAACGCGCGATTGACGCGCAGGAGCAGAGCGTCGTCCGCGTCGCCGATTACATTGCCGATTTTCCCCATTGGCACGACGGTGATCTTGTCGATGGTGATTTGCGACGGCTCACGGAGCCCATTCCTTGGCGACGGAGCTACGTCGAGGCGAAACTGGTCGGCGTCGTCGCGAAGCATGGTCGTCAACGGACAGATGACCACCGAAGGCAATTCGTTGAACAGATCGCTTTGGACGACGAGGGCGGGTCGCGGCTTTCCGTACTCGCCCGACATGACAACGGTGACGAATTGGCCTCGGCGGATTACGGTTCCGGCCACTCGTACACGCTGGCGACAAAGCGCATGATTTCGTCGCCGGCGGGATCGCCCGCCGCGACCGCCCTCGCCTGTCTGCGGCATATCTCGGCGAAGCCGGGCGCGTTCACGTCGGGAACCCAGATTTGCACCGGCCGAAGTCCAGCGGCTCGCATCCGCTGGCGATACGCGGCCATTCGCTTAGTGGGTGAAAGCGGCTTGCGGCGAGCGCGTGGCATGCGGCGCCTGTAACATGTTACGCCCGGCTTCGCAATTGCCAAACCGCCTTTCGCGCCTAGAACAAGAAAGGTAGCGCCGTTCAATTCAGCGGAATCGGGCATTCCAATCAGGATTCAAACTGAAACATTAACCCCCCTCAATGCGCCCGGCTAACCGCGAACTCGACCGCGTCGATCAGCGCGTGCTTCCAGGTTGAGGGGGCAAAGAGTTCGAGCGCGTCGCGCGCCATGGCGCCGTAGCGCCGCGCGCGTTCGATGGTGTCTTCGAGGGCGCGGTGCTTCTTCACCGCCGCGAGGGCGAATTCGAGATCGCCTTCGTCGATCTGCCCCTGCTCCAACGTGCGGCGCCAGAAGTCGCGCTCCCTTTCCGAGCCGCGGCGGAACGACAGCACGACGGGAAGCGTGATCTTGCCTTCGCGAAAGTCGTCGCCGACGTTCTTGCCGAGCTTGGCGGAGGAGCCGCCGTAATCGAGCGCGTCGTCGATAAGCTGGAACGCGATGCCGAGGTTGGCGCCGTAGCCTCGGCATGCGGCGATCTCGGCCCGGGGGCGCCCTGCGAGAATGGGGCCGACCTCGCAGGCCGCCGCGAACAGGGCGGCGGTCTTGGCGCGGATCACGGCGAGGTAGGCGTCTTCCGTCGTCTCCGTGTCCTTGGCGGCGGAAAGCTGCATCACTTCGCCCTCGGCGATCACGGCGGCTGCGCTCGACAGAACTTCGAGGCAGGGCAGGGAGCCGACCTCGACCATCATCTTGAAGGCTTGGCCTAAGAGAAAGTCGCCGACGAGCACGCTCGCTTCGTTGCCCCAGAGAACCCGCGCCGCAGCCTTGCCGCGCCGCATGTCGCTCTCGTCGACGACGTCGTCGTGCAGGAGGGTCGCGGTGTGCATGAACTCGACCGCCGCAGCGAGCTTCACATGCCCCGCGCCGCGGTAGCCGGATAAACCCGCCGTCGCCAGAGTGAGGATCGGCCGCAGCCGCTTGCCGCCGGACGAAATGAGGTGGTTGGCGACTTCCGGAATCATCGCAACGTCGGATCCCGTGCGCGACACTATGGTCTCATTGACGCGGTCCATGTCGCCCGTGACGAGCGTCGTCAGCGGCTCGATCAGGCGATCGGCGGATTTTTCTTCGAGCGGAAGGACAATTCCCACGAGACGCTTCCCTTGCCAGACCCCACGGATCGACCATAAAGACGCCGAAACGACGCGGCAAGAGCGCGTTTTTTAAGGGTCCTTCGGTGGTTGAAATCCTGCGCACCAACGATCTTGTTCTCATCAGCGTGATCGAATCGATACTCACCGCCGAGCGTATCGGCTTCTTTGTCGCCGACCAGAACATGGCCGCGGTCGAGGGCTCGCTCGGATTCCTGCCGCGCCGGATTCTCGTGGACGCGCGGGAAGCCGCGCGCGCCCGCCGGCTCATCGCCGACGCGGGATTGGCCGGCGAGTTGCGCGATGCCTGAGGCGCCGCCCCTCGCGCAAGCCGGCGAATTTGCAGCGGACGGCCTCTCGCTCGACGCATGGCTCGGCGGGCGCCTCAAGCTCACGCAACCGAAGCGCGGACATCGCGTCGGCTCCGACGCGGCCCTGCTGGCCGCGGCCTGCGACGCGTCATCGGGTCGCGTGGTCGATGTCGGCGCCGGGGTCGGCGCGGTCGGACTGGCGCTCGTTCGCCGATGCGAGCGCCTGTACGCCGATCTCGTCGAGATCGATGCGGCGCTTGCGCGACTGGCGCGCGACAACGCCGAGCGCAACGGCTTGGGGAAGCGCGCGCGCATTCTTCAGGTCGACGTCTCCGACGCGCGCGCCCGGTGCGAGGCGGGGCTTGCCGACGAGAGCTCGGACGCGGTCGTCACCAATCCGCCGTTCTTCGAAGCCGGCGCCGCGCGCGCCTCGCCCGAGGCGGCCCGAGCGCGCGCGCATGTCTTTTCCGCGAGCGAATCGGGCGGGCTCATGAACTGGATTCGCGCGTGCCTCGCTCTCCTCAGGCCGGGCGGACGGTTCGTCATGATCCATCGGCCCGGTGCGCTTCAGCCGATTCTTGCGGCGGTCGAGAACCGTCTCGGCGCGCTCACGCTCCTGCCCGTTCAGCCGCGCGCCGGCGCATCGGCGCATCGCCTTCTGATCTTGGGCGTGAAGGGTTCGAAGGCGCCGCTTCGGATCGCGCCCGCGCTCGTTCTGCACGAGTCCGACGGCCGCCTCACGGCCGAAGCGGATGCTATTCATCGCGGCGAAAAGCTGATCGACTGGGGCGCTTGAGCGCAGCGGAACGCGACACAGGCCTTTCTTGTGCTATTCTGCACGGCGCGTGAGGGCGCGCCATGGCGGAAACGCGGAAAATCGCGGCTATCCTGGTCGCCGACGTCGTCGGCTATTCCCGGCTTGCGGGCGCGGACGAGGATCGCACCCTGTCGCGCCTCCGGGGGCTGCGCAGCGACCTGATTGATCCCGCCATCGACGCGCATCACGGGCGGATCGTCAAGCGCACCGGCGATGGCAGCCTCATCGAATTCCGCAGCGTGGTCGACGCGGTGCGCTGCGCGATCGAAGTCCAGAACGGCCTCGCCGAGCGCAACGCCGGCGTGCCGCCGGAGCGCCGCATCGACTTTCGTGTCGGCATTCATCTCGGAGACGTGGTCGAAGAGAGCGACGGCGATCTAATGGGAGACGGGGTCAATATCGCCGCGCGGCTCGAAGGCGTTTGCGAGCCGGGCGCGATCTGTCTCTCTGAAGACGCCTTTCGCCAGGTCAAAGGACGGCTCGATCTCGCCGTCACCGACCTCGGCCCGACTCAACTCAAGAACATCGCCGAGCCGATTCGGGTTTACGCGCTTCAAGTCGACGTCCCCGCCCAGGCGAAGCCGGCGACGCCGATAGAGCAGCCCGCGCCGAAAAAGCGGTCGGCGCAGGCGCCGCTCGCTCTGGGGATCGCCGCGTTGCTCGTCCTGATCGCGGGCAGCGCCTGGTATTTGTTGGGCGCGGGCCGCTCTCTGCCGACCGAGCCCGCGCATCTCTCCATCGTCGTGCTGCCCTTCACAAATCTTTCGGGCGATCCCGCCCAGGATTACTTCGCCGACGGTATTACCGAGAATCTCACCACCGACCTCTCTCGCCTCAGCGGCTCCTTCGTCATCGCGCGCAACACCGCCTTTACTTACAAAGGCAAAAGCGTCGACGCTAAGGAGATCGGCAAGGAGTTGGGCGTCCGTTACGTGCTCGAAGGTTCAGTGCAGCGCGATCAGAACCAAGTTCGCGTCAACGCGCAGTTGATCGACGCCGAAAGCGGCGGTCATCTGTGGGCCGAGCGCTTCGATAAGCCCCTGTCCAACCTGTTCAGCATGCAAGACGAGATCGTCGCAAGTCTGGCCAGCCAATTGGGGGTCGAGTTGATCACCCACGAGGCGCGCCGCGCGGAACGGGCGCCCGCTCCCGATTCGATGGATCTCTATCTTCAGGGGATGGCGTGGTACAACAAAGGGCGAAATCCTGCTGATATCGACCGCGCGCGCGGTTTCTTCGAGCGAGCTGTGGCGCTCGATCCTAACAATCTCGACGCGGCGCTCGGCAAGGTGATGGCGGACTTTCAGGTCGCCGTAAGCTATTCCGTGGACGACAGGTTCGAACGCCTTCACTCAATTGAGGCGCAGCTGAATCGGGTGCTGTCACAGTCGCCGAACAATGCCGGGGCGCACTTCCTGATGGGCAGGATCGTCAACCAAACCAACCGTCAGGCCCAGGCCATTGATGAGCTGAATAGAGCGCTGACGTTGAATCCGAACTTGGCTTCCGCCCACGCGATCATCGGTCTCGCCAAGCTTTACGACGGTCATCCCGAGGAAACCGAGAGCCACGAACTCGAAGCGCTACGCGCCAGTCCGCGCGACACTGATGCTTATTTTTGGGTGGGATGGATGGCCGAGGCCAAGCTGTATCTTGGCGCTTACGAGGACGCGCTCAATCTGTGTCACCGCTCGATCGAACTGAACCGGAATTACCCCACGGCGCGTTTCACCTATTGTGCCGCTATTCTGGTGGAGCTTGGCCGGCTCGAGGAAGCGAAGAGCGAAGTCAAAGCCGGGCTTGCCCTCAGTCCTAATTTCACCCTGCGGCGCTATCGGGACGGCGCCCAAAGCGACAATCCAGCTTTCCTGAAGGGGCGCGAGCGGATCATTGAAGACATACGCAAGGCGGGGGTTCCGGACGGATGAGCGAGACCCGGAAAATCGCCGCGATCCTGGTCGCCGACGTGGTCGGCTACAGCCGGCTCGCCGGCGCCGACGAGGAGCGCACCTTGTCGCGCCTCCGGGGCCTTCGCAGCGATCTGATCGATCCCGCCATCGCCGCGCATCACGGGCGGATCGTCAAACGGACCGGCGACGGCAGCCTCATCGAGTTCCGCAGCGTGGTCGACGCCGTGCGCTGCGCGATCGAGGTGCAGAACGGCATGGTCGAGCGCAATGCCGGCCTGCCGCCCGAGCGCCGCATCGAATTTCGCGTCGGCATTCATCTCGGCGACGTCGTCGAGGAGGCGGACGGCGATCTGATGGGCGACGGCGTCAATATCGCCGCGCGGCTGGAGGGGATCGCCAAGCCCGGCGCAATCTGTCTCTCCGAGGACGCCTATCGCCAGGTCAAAGGCCGGCTCGATCTGGCCATCACCGATCTCGGCCCGAAAGAGCTCAAGAACATCGCCGAGCCGATTCGCGTCTACTCGCTTGACGTCGGCCAGCCCGCCGCAGCGAAGCCCCCGCCGGCCCCGGCGCCCGAAAAATCCGCCCCGCCGCGCCTCTCGATTGTCGTCTTGCCGTTCGCCAATATCGGCGGCGACCCGGAGCCGGAGCATTTCGTCGACGGCGTCACGGAAAGCCTCACAACCGACCTCTCACGGATACGAGGCGCCGTCGTGATCGGGCGCAATACGGCCTTCACCTACAAGGGCAAGGCCGTCGATCTAAAGCAGATCGGGCGCGAGTTGAACGTCCGCTATGTCCTTGAGGGCAGCGTTCAGCGCGGCGGCAACCGTATGCGCGTCAACGTGCAGCTCATCGACGCCTTAACCGGAAATCATCTCTGGGCCGAGCGGTTCGATAAGCCCCTTGCCGATCTCTTCGACGCGCAGGACGAAATCGTTGCGCGCCTGGCGGGCGCGCTGAACGCCCAGCTCGCCGCGGCCGAGGCGCGACGCGCCGAACAGTCGCCGAACCCCGACTCCATGGACTTCTATTTTCAAGGTTTGGCTTGGCTCAACAAGGGTTTTACCCCCGACAATGTGGCGCAAGCGCGCAGCTTTTTCGATCGCGCGCTCATCGCCGATCCGGACAATGTTGACGCGCTTATTGGATCGGCTCGCACGGACACGGTCGCAGGCTCATTTCTGTTTGTAACCGATCCTACGGCGGCCCTCTTCGCGGCCGAAGCGAAGTTGACGGAAGCCCTGTCCTCGGTCCCAGACCATGCGCGCGCCCATATGTTGTTGGGAATTGTCGACATATTCACCAGGCGCGCTGCGCAGGGCATCGCCGAATGCGAGCACGCTTTGGCGCTGGATCGAAATCTCGCCCAAGCCCATTCGTTTATTGGAAGAGGTAAGATCTTTGTTGGTCGCGCCGAGGAAACGGAGGCTCACGTTGCCGAGGCCCTGCGCCTCAGTCCGCGCGATACGCTGGCTTACACCTGGATGATGCACGCGGGCGTGGCGAAGCTACACCTCGGCAGTAACGAGCAAGCGGCCGCGTGGTTTCGCCGCGCGATCGAAGCAAACCGGAATTTCCCGCAGGCGTATTTTTCGTTGGCCGCCGCCCTCGCGCAGCTTGGCCGACTCGACGAGGCGCATTCTGCCGCCAAGGCCGGCCTCGCCCTCAACCCAAGCTTCTCCATCTCTCGCGCCCGCGCGGCCTGGACGGTGATGAGCGACGATCTGACGTATATGGCCCAGATTGAGCCCATTCTCGAAGGCATGCGCAAGGCCGGGGTGCCCGAACAATGACCGCCGCCCGCCGTCGCCCGAGGTTTCACATGGGAGGCGCGCGAGCGCCCTTGAGCGTGCCCCTTCCGCTGCTATGCTGCCGCCCCGGCAGACCCGCGAGGCGACATGTCCGACGCTTTCCTGAGGCACATACGCGCGACGCTCGACGAGATCGAGGCGGCGGGGCTCACGAAGCGCGAGCGTCTCCTGACCGGACCGCAGGGCGGGCGCATCCGCGTCGCCGCCGACGGCGGCGCGCGGGAGATGCTGAATCTCTGCGCCAACAATTACCTCGGTCTCGCCGACGATCCGCATGTGATCGCCGCCGCGAAAAGCGCGATGGACGAATTCGGCTACGGCATGGCCTCGGTGCGCTTCATCTGCGGCGCGCAGACGCTGCATCGCGAGCTCGAGCAGGCCATCGCCAGACATCTCGGCAAGGACGACGCGATCGCGTTCGCCGCCTGTTTCGACGCCAACGGCGGCGTATTCGAGCCGCTGACCGACGAGAACGACGCCATCATCTCCGACGGTCTCAACCATGCCTCGATCATCGACGGCATCCGGCTTTCCAAGGCGAAACGCTACCGCTTCGCCAATTCCGACATGGACGAGCTCGAGGATCGCCTGAAGCAGGCCGCCGCGGAGGGCGCGCGCTTCAAGATCATCGCGACCGACGGCGTCTTCTCGATGGATGGCTATGTCGCGAAGCTCAAGGAGATCTGCGCGCTCGCCGACCGTTATGACGCGCTCGTGCTCGTCGACGATTGCCATGCGACCGGCCATCTCGGCGAGAAGGGACGCGGAACGCCGGCCCTGACCGGCGCGGGTCAGCGCGTCGACATTGTCACCGGCACGTTCGGCAAGACGCTCGGCGGCGGCATAGGCGGCTTCGTCGCGGCGGCTCAAGCGATCGTCGATCTCCTTCGCCAGCGCGCGAGGCCCTATCTCTTTTCGAATTCGCTCAGCCCCCCGGTCGCGGCGGGCGCCTTGAAGGCGCTCGAAATCGCCATCGCCGCCGACGACCGCCGCGCGATGCTGCAAAGCCACGCGCGACGCTTCCGCGCGGGGATCGAGCACGCCGGCTTCAAGGTTCTGCCCGGCGTGACGCCGATCATCCCCGTCATGCTAGGCGAGGCGGGCCTGGCGCAGGACCTCGCGAAGGCGCTCGACGAGCGCGGCGTCTATGTCGCGGGCTTTTTCTTCCCCGTGGTGCCGAAGGGCGCGGCGCGTATCCGCACGCAAATGTCGGCCGCGCTCAACACGCAGGACGTCGACTTCGCGATCGCGGCGTTCGCGGACGCGGGCAAGGAGTTGGGAATTGTTTGAAGGCGGCCGATCAGAATAGACGCTGATTATTTGAGATCGGCGGACTGCGGCGCCCTCCGCGCCCGACAAGGGGAGAGACATGGCGAGAGAATTGAACGGCAAGGTCGCGGCCGTGACCGGGGCGGCGTCGGGCATCGGATTGGCCAGCTCCGAGGCCATGTTGGCCGCAGGCGCGCGCGTGGTGATGGTCGACCGCGACGAGGCGGCGCTCAACGCGCTGCGTAACAAGCATGGCGGCGCAGTGATCCCGCTGGTCATCGACCTCATCGACCCGAAGGACTGCGCTACGCTAATGCCGAGAGTCCTGGAGAAGGCAGGCAAACTCGACATCCTGCATGCAAATGCGGGCACGTACGTCGGCGGCGACTTGGTTGATGCCGACACTGCCGCTATCGACCGGATGCTGAACTTGAATGTCAACGTCGTGATGAAGAACGTGCACGATGTGCTGCCTCACATGATCGAGCGTCGGACGGGCGACATCATCGTCACGAGTTCCCTGGCCGCCCATTTTCCGACGCCATGGGAGCCAGTTTATGCCTCGTCCAAATGGGCGATCAACTGCTTTGTCCAGACGGTGCGACGCCAAGTGTTCAAGCACGGCATTCGCGTGGGCTCAATCTCTCCCGGCCCCGTCATCACCGCACTCCTCGCGGACTGGCCGCCGGAGAAGCTGAAAGAAGCCAGGGAGTCGGGAAGTCTCTTGGAGGCGAGCGAAGTGGCCAACGTTGTGACGTTCATGCTGACACGGCCACGCGGCATGACGATTCGCGACGTGGTCATGCTGCCCACCAATTTCGATCTCTAAGCCAAGAGTAAAAACTCGCCGCTATCGCAATCTGGCTCAAACAGCTAAATCGTCACGGGCGGCCCAGTCGCTGCCGCCTACTGCTCGGGAGCCCCGATGCGCGCCCTCGTCAAGGAAAAGCCGGAGCCCGGCCTCTGGCTCGAAGAGCAGCCGATCCCCTCGATCGGCCCCGACGATGTCCTGGTGAAGGTCATGAAGACCGGCATCTGCGGCACCGACATCCACATCTTCAACTGGGACGAGTGGGCGCAGAAGACGATCCCGACGCCGATGACGATCGGGCATGAATATGCTGGCGAGATCGCAGCCCTCGGCGCCAACGTGAAAAGGCTCTCGGTCGGCCAGCGCGTGTCGGGCGAGGGCCATGTGATCGGGATGAGGAGCAGAGCCGCGCGCGGCGGGCGCTATCATCTCGACCCGGAGACGCGCGGCATCGGGGTCAACATCCCCGGCGCCTTCGCCGAATATGTGCGCGTGCCCGCGTTCAACATCGTGCCGTTGCCCGACGACGTCGACGACGAACTCGGCGCGATCCTCGATCCGCTCGGCAACGCCGTCCACACCGCGTTGGCTTACGACCTCGTCGGCGAGGACGTCCTGATCACCGGGGCCGGGCCGATCGGCATTATGGCCGGCGCGGTCGCGCGCCACATCGGCGCGCGGCACGTCGTAATCACCGACATCAACCCGAAGCGGCTCGCCCTTGCGGCCGAGGTCGCCGACGTCGTGGCGGTCGACGTGTCGAAGGAGCGCCTGAGCGATGTTATGGGCCGGCTCAAGATGACCGAGGGGTTCGACGTCGCGCTCGAAATGAGCGGCGCGCCGGCGGCGTTCGATCAGCTGTTCGATTCCGTCGTCACCGGCGGACGGGTCGCGCTCCTCGGCCTGCCGGCGAAGCCGACGATGGTCGACTGGAACAAGGTCATCTTCAAGCAACTGACGCTGAAAGGCATCTACGGGCGCGAGATGTTCGAGACCTGGCACAAGATGATCGCCATGCTCGAAAGCGGCCTCGACGTGCGCAAGGTCATCACCCACCGCCTGCCCGCGCAGAAGTTCCTCGAAGGCTTCGAGACCATGCGCCGCGGCGACTGCGGCAAGATCGTGCTGGACTGGACGGCATGAAACCGCGCAAGGGCGGGCAATCCGGGCCAGCCAAATCAGGGCAAGCGAAATCCGGCTTGACAGCGAAGCCCGAAGCCCAACAGCTTATTGACAACCAGGGGGCGGAGGGAATGCCTGAGGCAAATTCCGAAGCGAACGCGATCGAAACCGCGTACGGGGAACATGTCGAGACCCTCTACAAGAATCTCGTCATGTGCCTCTTGGACAGCGGCCCTGCGCCCAGCCCCGGCGCGGAGCAGCAGTGCATTCGGCATTTCACGACCGGATTGAATTTGGCCAGGCGCGCGCGAGAGCTGGCCCTGACCATATGTTCAGAGACCGCGGCGCCGAAGGTCGCCCTCGCTCCTCCGGCGCCGAAGGTCGCTGCGGAGGCTGCGAAGGTTGCCGCGAGCAGCGCCAAGCAGACCCCGTCCGCCAAAGCCTAGCGCTTCGCTTCGCCCGCATACGGGGCGCGTCGGCGGATCAGGCGTCGCCGTCCAGGCGACGTGCAAAGTCGACAGGCGCGCGAGCGATTTCAAAGGCTTGGGCGCCAAACTGTGCAACTTCTGACGCGAGCGGCGCAAGCGCGCGCGGGCGTCTCGCGTGGTTCCAAAGGCTTTGGCGCCATCTTTCAGCAGCGCCACCAGGGCGCGGACGGGGCCATTAACCCCAACACCGGGCGGCGCCCGCGCCAAACATTGACAGCAGCAGATAACTCTGCATTATAGAGTTATCTGTCACTGAGGCCGCCATGCTGTCCGCTCTCTCGAACTTCGCGCTGTGGCTCCTCGCGCTCGTCGGCCTCGCCGCGACCGCGCTCGTGCTGATGTTGGCTTATCCCCTGCGCCCGCCGCCGACGCTCGCCTCGATCCATGAAGGCGCGGCGAGCATCGACGCCGCCTTGGCGCCGGACCTCAGCCGCTTCCAGGCGCGCGACGGGACCTGGCTCGCCTATCGCCTCTATCCCGCAGCCGACGGCGCAAAAGACCGGCTCGCGATCCTCGCGCATGGCTCGTCCGCCAGCTCGATCGAGATGCATCAAATCGCGGCGGCGCTGGCGGGCGCGGGCGTGACGGCGGTCGCGATCGACGCGCGCGGTCACGGCGCCTCGGGCGCGCGCGGCGACATCGCCTACCTCGGCCAGCTCGACGACGACCTCGCCGACCTGATCGCCGAGCTGCGAATATCCTATCCCGACGCTCGGCTGACGATGATCGGCCATTCCGCCGGCGCCGGGTTCGCGCTTCGCATCGCCGACAGTCCGCTCGGCCGGGACTTCGGGCGCTTCGTGCTGCTCTCGCCCTATCTCGGCTATTCCGCGCCGACCAACCGGCCTGCCGAGGGGCGGGGCTTATGGGCGTCGCCCGACCTCCCGCGCATCCTCGCGACCATGACCTTAGGCAAGATCGGGATCGACTGGCCGCAGTCGCTGCCGGCGATTGCTTTTGCCGACGCGCCGGAGGCGAAAATGTTCGTGACCAGCCAGTACACTTTCCGCCTCATGCAGAACTATACGGCGCCGCCCGACTGGAAAGGCGCGCTCGAGCGGTCCGCTCCCCGTGTCGCGGTGATCGCCGGCGCCGACGACGAACTCATGGACGCCGAGGCCTATAAGCGCGTATTGCCGCCGCTCGGCGTCAGCGTGACTATCGTTCCCGGCGTCGACCACATGGGGATCGTCTATCGGCCCGAGGCGATCAAGGCGATCCTCGCCGCCGTCGCCCAGCCCGGCTCCTGAAGGCGAGAGGAGACGCGTCAGGTCATGAGACTCGTGAGCGCCGCTCGCTTCATCCTCGCCGACTTCGGGCCGCTGATCGTCTTCTGGGCGCTCGCGCTGGCGTTCGGCGTGAAGCCCGCGATCCTCGGCTCCGTCCTCTTCATCGTCGCCGACGCGGCGTGGCGCTGGAGGAAGCGGCTTTCGTTCACGCGGCTCTATCTCCTGACGAGCGGCCTCACCCTCGTCTTTGGCCTGATCGATCTCGCCGCGACCTCGCCCTTCATGCTGAAATACGAGGCGGCGGTCACCAATGTCGCTACCGGCGTCGCCTTTGTCGCCGGCGCGCTCGGAGAGAAGCCGATCATCCAGGAGGTCGCAGAGCAGCGCGGCGAGACATTCGTCGCGACGAACGAGATCCGGGCCTTCTTCCGGCTGTTCACGCTCGCCTGGGCCGGGTACTTCTTCGTGAAGGCCGCCTTCTACGTCTGGATCGTCTGGACCCTGGCGATGCTCGAGGCGATGGCGCTGCGCTCGGCGCTCGGCTCGATCAGCCTTGGCCTCATGATCCTCGTCAGCGCGACGCAGGGGCGGCGGCTCTTCTTTCTCTGCCGGCGGCTCGGGCTCTTGCCCAAGCCCGAGCCTCCGGAGCCTTCAAGCGCGAGGGCCGCATGACCATCCGATCCGACGAAGCAGCCGCGATGCTCGCCGACGTCGAAGACGTCGTCGCGAAGGTCAAGCAGTCCCGCATCTACCGCAACGCCGCGCTTATCATCATGCTTTGGGGCGTCGTCGACCTCGTGCGCGACATCCTCATCGCCATCTGGCCCGCGTGGTTCGGCCCGAGATGGTTCTTCATCGACGCCGTCGGCGTCGCCGGCACGATCGCGCTTCTCAGAGCGGGCGCGAGCCCGGCTGGACGCTTTCCGTTCAGGATCCTGGCGGCGTTCGCGCTCTTCTACGCCTTCGGCTGGGTCTGGTCGGACCTCATCGGCCGCTTCAGCGCGCGCGAACAGATGGCGTTCTGGCCGACGCTGTTCCTGTTCGGCTACGCGCTCGCCGGCTTGTGGTTCGGCGCCGCCTTTTCCGCCATCGGCCTCGGCCTCACCGCCCTCATCGTCGCCGGCTACGTGTGGGCGGGCGACGCGTTCAATCTCTGGCTGGCATTCGTCACTGGGCTCGGCTTCATCCTGTGCGGTCTCTGGATGCGGCGGGCCTGAATGAACGCGCCCGACGACGTCATCCACCAGCCGGTCCGGCTTCGCGTGATGGCGGCGCTGACCGCGTGCGATCCCGGCGACGAGGGCCTCGACTTCACCCGGCTCAAGGGCCTGACCGGCGCGACCGACGGCAATCTCGGCGCCCATCTCGATCATCTCGCGCGCGCCGGCTATGTCGAGATGACCAAGGCCTTCGTCGCGCGGCGCCCGCGCACGACCGTCAAGGCGAGCCCGCAAGGCCGGGTGGCCTTCGCGCGCCACGTGGCTTTCCTGAAGGCGATCATCGAGGGGGCTTGAGGCTTTCAGCCGAACACTGCGGCGATCGTCAATCTCAATTCGTCTTCTTCTCCCCCTCCGGGAGCCCGGCCTGGCGCAGGCCGCGAGCCATCTTCTCGCGAAAGGCGGGCTCGAAGCAGAAGAGCCTGTAGAACGCGTCGGCCTCTGCGACCGACATCGACGGATACATTTTCAACAGCGTCGCGACATGCTCCTTGGCTTCGTCGGTGCGTCCGAGGAATGGCAGAGTATAGGCGAGGTCGAGATGTGAGAGCCAAAACCATTCCAGGTAGGAATGCTGAAACGCGTCATAGGCTTCCTGATATTCCCCGCGGAACCAGTGCCGTTTCGCCGGCGCCAACCACCAGAAAGGCGAAGCCGCGGGTCCCGTCAGCTTGATCGCCTTTTCGGCGAACGCCGTTCCTTCGTCCCAAAAGCCGGAAAACGCCAGATTTATCCCAAGCCAGCCCAAATTGTCGGCGTCGTAAGGATTGAGCGCCACCGCCTTCTCCGCCTCGATCCGGAAGCGGTCCAATTGGCACTCGGCGTGATAGCCATGCGCCAACACACTTTGAGCGCGGGCGTCCTGAGGCGCGAGATCCCTGGCGCGCAGGCCCGCCTGCAACTGCCGATCCGCCAGATGACTGCGCTTCTCGATACTGGCTTCGTCAGGCGGCAATCCCCAGCCGTATATCCGTTGATCGCTTACGACAACGGCGAGCGCTACCCAAACGTCGGCGTTCAAGGGCTCTTTTTTCGCCGCGGCCTCGAGACAGTCGCGCAGCCGCGCCGAATCGGGATCGTCCCCTAAGGCCAGGATGTAGCAATCGTAAGTGGTTCGCTCCCCGTCCTTCTTGGACTCTGCCCGTTTGTGTTCGGCGAGAAAGATCCCGTCTTGCATCAGCGCTCCCGCGCGTCCGGCGAGTTCCTCCTCGGCAGCGGCGGACTTCGGGTCTTCGAGAATCGGCGTGAGCGTCTGCGACCAGACGCGCGCGCCGGAATGAGCGTCGTCGACATGGAACGCCGCTCGCGGGGAATCCGCGCCCGATTCGAGTTCGGCCGTGACGACATAGTCGGCGCCCAGCTCCCGCCCGGCTGCGACTGGGTCGGCGCTGCTCTTCGCCGCGCCGCCCGGGCGTCCGAAAGTGCGGAGCCAGCTGTATTTGCCGAGATAGTCGGTCGTCTTTTGACCGAGCCGCAACGCGAGCGTGTCGTTTCGGGCGTCACCTGTCGCGTTGACGAAGGGGAAAACGGCGACGGCCGGTCCGAAAGACGACGCGGCCGCCGTCGCGGCAGGTGGCGCGGTCGCTGAAGGCTTGCTGGCGACGAAGTACCAAGTCGCGACGCCGGCGACTGCCAGGATCGCGGCGAGCGCAACGAGGGCCGGGAAGAGACTGCTCAAGACGCGCATGGGTTTACGCGGCGTGGCGGGCTTGCCGACCTCGACCGAATACACGCGCACCGGCTCGGCGATGTTCTTGAGTTTCGTTGCGCCGAGATCGCTGACCTTGAGATCGAGCCGTCCCTTGACCTGCCAAAATGCTTGTTCGGAAAGACAGATAGCGCCAGGCTTTGCGATGCCCTCCAGCCGCGCGGCGATGTTGACCCCGTCGCCCATGAGGTCGCCGTCGCTCTCCTCGACGACGTCGCCGACGTGGATGCCGACGCGGAATTCGATGCGGCGCTCGGGCGGCAGGCCGGCGTTGCGTTCGATGAGGCCGTTTTGGACCTCGATCGCGCAGCGCACCGCGTCGACCACGCTGCGGAATTCGATGATGCTGCCGTCGCCGGTGCGCTTGACGATGCGCCCATGATGCACCGAGATTATGGGGTCGATGAGGTCGCTGCGAAGGGTCCGCAGCCTGGCCAGAATCCGATCCTCGTCCGCTCCCGCAAGCCGGGAGTAGCCGACGATGTCGGACACCAGGATCGCCGCCAGTTTCCGGGTCTCGCTCACTGCGCCCCTCCGGATGCAACAGAATTACCACAAAGGGCCGGTTTTGTCCGCGAAAATTGCGCACGGTCGCGCACCTAAGGGGATCACGCCGCATTGACCGCTGCGCCTCGTTGCGGCAACGGGCCATGATCCGCGGCTTCACCTTTCTGCTTCTGTTTCAGCTCGTCGGCGAAGTCCTGGCGCGCGGCCTTGCGCTTCCGGCGCCCGGCCCCGTCATCGGGCTCGCCTTTTTGGGGGGCGGCGCTGCTCCGTCAGCGGTCCGCGGTGTCGAGCGTGATCGCGCGCCCGTAGACGCGCGAGACGCAGGTGCAGAGCTTGGCGTTCAAGTCCTTCTCGGCGTCGCTGAAGAAGACGTCGCGATGATCGACGACCCCGTCGACGTCGAGGATCGGCAAGGCGCACAAGCCGCATTCGCCGCGCCGGCAGTCGAAGATCATCTCGATCCCCGCCGCCTCCAGAGCCTCGAGCATGGTCTCGTTCGCCGGGACCTTGATCTCTCGGCCGAGCCGCGGGATCTTGAGCGTGAACGGGACGGCAGGGTATTCGCCGCTGGCGCCGAAGGTCTCGAAGCGCAAAAGGTCGAGCGGCCGGCCGCTCGCGCCCCATGCGCGTTTGGCGGCCTCCAGCATGCCGATCGGCCCGCAGACGTAGAGTTCGCCTTGCGGGTCGAGCCGGGCGATCTCCTTTGCGATGTCGATGCGCCCGCCGTCCTGGCTGAGGACGATCTCGAGCCGGTCGCCGATCTCATCCTTTAGCTCGTCCGCGAGCGCAAGGTCGTTCTTGCTCCGGCAGGCGTAAAGGAGCCGAAAGGGCTGGCCGGCATGGGCGAGCGCGAGCGCGTGGGAGAAGATCGGCGTGACGCCGATGCCGCCGGCGATCAACAGGTAGTCCGGTCTCCCGAGCATGAGGCCAAAGTGGTTGGCGGGCGCGGAATGGGCGATCCGCGCGCCCGGCGCGAGGCTCCACATGTAGGCCGAGCCGCCCCGCGTGGCCTCGAGGAGCTTGACCGCGATCCGGTAGACGCCGTCCGCGCAAGGCCCGACGACCGAGTAGGACCGGACGTCGGGACGCTCCCCGATCATGACCGAGAAATCGATATGGCTGCCGGGAGAGGGCGGGACGAAGCCTTCCCGCGACTCGATTTCGATCAGGCGAATGCGGGGGGTCAGATCGCGTGTGGTGCGGACGACGCCGCTGCGGTCGATCGCCTCCGCCATAACCCCTCACTCCGCCGCGCGGCCGGTCGGGTTCGCCGCCCGCTCGCGCGCGAGCATGCCGTCGATCATGCGCCGCGCCCACAAGGCGCCGGCGTCGATATTGAGGTTGTAGAACGGCACGCGCGGATGTCGGTCGATCGCCCGCTGCTGCGCCTCGAGGACCACGTGGTCCTGGTCGTAGACGCCCCTGCCTTCGTTGACATGGCCGAGCTGGAGCTCGCGCGTCAGCGCCTCGTCGTCCGTGCGGAAGGTGCGGACGAAGTTCCAGAAATAATGGCAGCTCGTCTCGGACTCGGGCGCGATCGCCGCGAGAAAGGCGCCGTTTACGCCCTGCGTGCGGTCGCCCTCCGGCGCGCCGGTCCCCGTCGGCGCGACGCCGACGTCGCCGACGACGACCGCCGGCGCCTCGAAAGTCACGATCTGCCATCGGTCGACCCGGCCCGGCTTGCCGAGCAGGCCGCCCCAGAACGGCGGCGGCTCGATGTCGATCATCCAGCGCGTCATCGTGGCCGTGTTGTCGGTGTGCGTGACGTCAAAGGGCGTGTCGAGGATCGCGTCGTGGCCGATGCTGCCGGAATGGACGTAGGTCTCGTGCGTCAGGTCCATGAGATTGTCGACGACGAGCCGCCAGTCGCATTTCAGGCTGTAGAACGTCCCGCCTTCGCCTCTCCATTCGGCGCCGTCGTTCCAGTGAAAGTCGGGCATCGCGGCCGGGTCGGCCTGAGCCGGGTCGCCAGGCCAGATCCAGACGAGCCGATGCCGCTCCACGGTCGGGTAGGCGCGCACGCAGGCCGAAGGGTTGATCGTCTTCTGCGCGGGCATGTGCGTGCAACGCCCGGATGAATTGAAGACGAGGCCGTGGTAGCCGCAAACGACCTCGTCGCCGGCGAGGCGGCCCATCGAAAGCGGCAGAAGGCGATGCCAGCACGCATCCTCGAGCGCGGCCACGCCGCCGTTGGGGCGGCGGTAGAGCACGATATCTTTGCCGCAGATCGTCCGCGGGGTAAGCGCCGGCTCGATCTCGTGGCTCCAGGCCGCCGGGTACCACGCGTTCAAAGGAAAAGGCCGATCGCCCGACATAGCGCTCCTCCCGACGCCGCGAAGACTTGAGCCGCGTGGCGCAAGGTTTGCGCCTCGGACGGCGGCGTGGCAAGGGCTCGTCGGATAGGCCTGCGCGAGCTCAGCGATCGGGCTTTCGGACGGGATCCGTCGATCAGCCGTCGAGGCGGTCGGCGCAAAGCCGCCTCGCTCGTCCGGGCGCCCGTGCAAAGTCGACAGGCGCGCGAGCGATTTCAACGGCTTGGGCACCAAATCGTGAACTTCTGACGCCAGCGCTAAGCGCGGGCGCAGGCGGCGTGGGCGAGGGCGAGGGGCGGTGGCGGGGCCAGCAGGTTTGCGGTCTTAAGCCATGCGGGCCAGGGCCGCCTGTCGAGCCACCATCCACATCAATGAAATGTCACCCGCTTTTGAATAGACAAGCAAAATCAATATGTTAACTATTTGTTTCTGCTCAGCGAAGCGCTAGGGCACGCCGGCCTTCCGCATGCCCTCGAGCACCCGCTCGCGCTGGGCGAGATAGACGGGATTGTCACTTTCGGCGACGCCGCAGAAGCCCGCTACGGTGAATTTCGGCGCCATCGCGAGCCCCGCCCTGGCCTCGGCCTCCGCCTCGCCCTGCCGGCCAAGCTGGGCCAGCGCCGCCGCGTTGTAGAAATGGTTCAAGGGATAGTTCCGGCTGGCGTCGATCGCCCGGCGGAAGAGCTCGGCCGCCGCTTCGTCCTCGCCCAAATGCAACTTGGCGAGGCCCTCGATGTTCTTCCACAGGAACGTGGCGCCGTCGCTCGGCGAAAGGCGGAACGCCTCGGCGACGTGGGCCCCCGTCTCCTCCGCGCGCCCGAGCATGATTTTCGCCATGCCGATCCAGGCATGGGCGACCCCCAGGTTGCGGTTCAAGGCGAGCGCGCGCTCGAATTCGCCGATGCCTCGGGAGGCGCGGTTGGTCAGCATCTGGACGAACCCCAGCCAGAGGTGGGCCCAATGATTGCGCGGCGCGATGGACAGTCCCTTCAACAGAAGCGCCTCGGCCGCGGCGAGCTTCTTCGCGCGATCGGGGCTCGCATAGACCGCGTCGGCGACGATGTCGACCCGCGCCGCCCCGACGATCGCGTCGACGTTGGTCGGATCGAGTTCGACGGCCTTCTCGAACAGCTCGCGGGCCTTGATCAGGTTTTCCATCCGCCCTTTGTTGAAGGTGGCCACGCCGCGGAAATAATAGTCGAGCGAGTCGGGGTTGGGCTCCTGCTCGGCCCGCCGAGCTTCGACCTCGATCAAATGCTGGCGCAGCTGGTTGGCGAGATGGGAGACGATCTCGTCCTGCATGTCGAACAGATCGGCCATCGGCTTGTCGAACCGGTCGGCCCAAAGATGATTGCCGGTCGTCGCGTCGATCAGCTGGGTGTTGACCCGCATCCGGGCGCCGCCGCGCTGGATGCTGCCCTCGAGAAGGTAGCGGACGTTGAGCTCGCGTCCGATCTGCTTGGCGTCGACCGTCTTGCCCTTGTAAGTGAAGGCGGTGTTGCGAGCGACGACGACGGTGTTGGCGACCTGCGATAGATCGGTCGTCAAACTCTCGGTGACGCCGTCGACGAACGTCTCGTGTTCGGAACCGCCGCCCAGACTGGCGAAGGGCAGGACAACGAGCGACAGACGCGGCGGGGCCGACGTCTCGGGCGCGGACTCGACGGGCGCAGGCTTCGGCTCCGCGGGCAGGCCCACCTCCAGCGAATAGATCCTTATCGGCTCGACGATGTTCTTGAGCTCTTTGTGACCGAGGTCCTCGACGGAAATATCCAAGCGCCCCTTGACCTGCCTGTAGGCGTCTTCGGATAGGGCGATTGCGCCGGGCTTGGCGATGCCCTCCAGGCGCGCGGCGATATTGACGCCGTCGCCCATGAGATCGCCGTCGGCCTCCTCGACCACATCGCCAAGATGGACGCCGACGCGAAATTGAATGCGCCGGTCGGCCGGCAGGCCCGTGTTGCGCTCAATGAGGCCGTTCTGCATCTCGACCGCGCATCGGACGGCGTCCACGACGCTGCGGAACTCGACCAGAACGCCATCGCCGGTGCGCTTCACGACCCGTCCGTGATGCACGGAGATGGCGGGATCGATCAGGTCGCTGCGGAGCGCGCGCAACCGGGCGAGAATGCGGTCCTCGTCCGCGCCAGCGAGCCTCGAGTAGCCGACAATGTCGGCCACCAGAATAGCCGCCAACTTGCGCGTCATCAGCATGGGGACGAGGCTCCGCGTGTCCTTCGGCTTCAATATAGGAGCGGGGGCCGAACAGTCCAAGAAAGCAGGAAACGACGAACTTCAACCGAGGATTGGGGGCGGCGCCTTCGTTTGACGGTGCGCGCGCGCCCGTCCATGCTCAGGGTTTTCCCCGCCCGGATGCTTCCGCAATGCCCGACCGCCTCGTCATTCCCGATCTCGCCGGCAAGGCGGTTCTCATCACCGGCGGTTCGACCGGCATCGGCGCGGCCATCGCGCGGGCCTTTGCCGAACAGGGCGCGAAGGTCGCGATCGGCTACCACGCGAGCGAGACGCCTGCGGACGCGCTCGTGCGCGCAATCAAAGTCGCGGGCGGGGAGGCGCTCGCCGTCAAGGGTGATGTCGCCGATCCCCGCCAATGCGATCGAATCGTCGCCGAGGCGACGGGGCGCTTCGGCCGCCTCGACGGTCTTATCAACAACGCGGGACTGATGCTCGGTCGAATTCCGTCGTTCGAGGCCGACGACGAGCACGCCCGGGCCGTGATCGATCTCAACGCCCGCTCGGTCGTCTCGATGACCCGCGCCGCGGTTCCGTGGCTCGAGCGCCAGGGCGGTTTCATCATCAACACGAGTTCGATCGCGGCTCGCAACGGCGGCGGCGGGGGCGCCGTGCTTTACGCCGCGGCCAAGGGCTTCGTTTCGACGCTCACGCGCGGGCAGGCGAAAGAGCTCATCGACAAGAAGATCCGCGTCAACGGCGTAGCGCCCGGGGTGATCGCCACGCCGTTTCACGAACGCTATTCGAGCGCCGAAACGATGGAGAGCATGCGACGGACCATTCCGCTCGGCCGCGTCGGGACGCCGGAGGAATGCGTCGGCGCCTACCTGTTTCTTGCGTCAGAAGCGCTGAGCGGCTACGTGGTCGGCCAGATCATCGAGGTGAACGGCGGGCAATTGATGCCGTGAATCCATCATTGCCGGTATTGCTGGATCCGCGTCGTGCGGAGCCCGGCAAGGCCATATTGGTCGATCGAGACCTGCCAGCTCAGAAATTCGTCGACCGTCAGAGTGTAGCGGGAGCAGGCTTCGTCAAGCGAAAGCAGCCCGCCGCGCACGGCCGCCACGACTTCCGCCTTGCGCCGGATCACCCAGCGGCGGGTGCTGGGAGGCGGCAGATCGGCGACCGTCAGCGGGCTGCCGTCCGGACCGATCACGTATTTCACCCTGGGCCGCATCGCATCACTCATGGAACGCTCACTCGTGTACGCTGAACTGACGCATCGGGACGATAAGCCAAGCGATTTAAGATTTGCCTAAACGGCAGTCCCCGAAGAACCGACGTATGTGTGTCAAATCGCGCGAAGCCTTACGCAAGTGTTAGCGGGCTTTAACTTTGGCGTATTGCTGACGTCGTAACAGACGCGCGGCGATGGTCCGCCCGGCCCGGCCCGATTTGCGAGAATGTACTTTTTAAGAGCCTGACCCCAAAAGCCTGCGCCCTCGTCGTGAGGCGCGGCGAAGCGGCCTCGAAGGACGTTCCAGAGGGCGCTGTTTGGCGCATCCTGGAGCATCCCTTCACTTCGCTCAGGGCAGGCTCTTCGAGGCCTTTTGCGTACCGCAAAAGGCGCCTTAGGACGAGGTGTTGCTTTTGAAACAGGCGCTAAGACGCGAGGTCGATACCGCTCGCCTTCTCCCGCTGCCTCCCGGGAGTCCGGCGCGGGACGCGCGGATTTTCAACTTGATGATCCAGTGATTTCGTCGACGCGTCTTTGCCGCAAATCTGGCGACAAAAGCAGATTTAAGCTAAGGCATTGCTTTCGCGGGCCGCGAGGCCCAAGTGATGGACCAAGTGACGGAAAAAGTGGCGGACCGGCGCCCCGCGCCGGGGTAAAGATTGGAAATGCTCGCGCCTTCTCTCGCGCCGGCCTCGCGGTCGACGCACAACAGCTTAGGCATGGAAAAGTCGCCCTGCGACACCCGCGTCGTGGTGGCGATGTCGGGCGGCGTCGACTCGTCCGTCGTGGCGGCGATGCTCGCCGACGAAGGCTACAACGTCGTCGGCGTCACCATGCAACTCTACGATCATGGCGAGGCGACGCATCGCAAGGGCGCATGCTGCGCCGGTCAGGACATCCATGACGCGCGCGACGTGGCGGCGCGGCTCGGCGTTCCCCACTATGTCCTCGATTACGAGCAGCGCTTCCGCGAAAAGGTGATCGAGCCGTTCGCGCGCGCCTACGTCGCGGGGGAGACGCCGATTCCGTGCGTCGCCTGCAACCAGCATATGAAATTCGCCGATCTCTTCGCCGCGGCCAGGGACCTCGGCGCGGACCTGTTGGCGACCGGCCACTACGTCGTTTCGCGCGACGAGGGGGCTCTAGGGCGGTCGCTATACCGCGCCGCGGACGCGGATCGTGACCAGAGCTACTTCCTGTTCGCCACCACGCGCGCGCAACTCGAACGGCTCCGCTTCCCGCTCGGCGCGATGCCCAAGGCTGAAGTGCGCGAGTTCGCGCGCCGCTACGGCCTCGTCAACGCCGAAAAGGCCGACAGCCAGGACATCTGCTTCGTTCCGGCCGGACACTACAGCGACATGATCGAGCGGCTGATGCCTGGCGCATCCGCGCCGGGCGACATCGTCCATGTCGACGGCCGCGCGCTGGGCCGCCATGCGGGCATCGTCCATTACACGATCGGGCAGCGGCGCGGGCTCGGGATTGCGGCGACCGAACCGCTCTACGTCGTCGCGCTGGACGCGCCGCGCCGGCGGGTGATCGTCGGTCCGCGGGCCGCGCTGGCGAAGACGAAGATCGGGCTTCGCGAAGTCAACTGGATCGGCGATGGCGATATCGCCGAGTTGCCAGCTGACGGCTTCCTGATCGCGGCGCGGGTGCGTTCGACCCGGCCGCCGACCCATGCGCTCCTCTTTCCGACCGGAGACGTCGAATTCCTCGAGCCGGAGAGCGGCATTTCGCCGGGGCAGGCCTGCGTCTTCTACGAGTCGCTCGATCCGCAGGCGCGTGTGCTGGGCGGAGGGTTCATCGCGACAACCTAGAATCCGACAAGGAGGCGGCGTGGCGCAGTTCGACGAGGAACAGGTTTTCGGCCAGAAGCGCAAAGCGCCGACCGCGCACGACATCGGCCAGATCCTCGACGACCTCTCGGAGCGCGAACTCGCCGAGCGCATCGACCTCCTCAAGGCAGAAATCGCCCGGCTGGAAAGGGCAATGGAGTCGCGTCAGGCGACACGAGCGGCGGCGGACGCCGCTTTCAAGCTCTAAATAGAGGCATCAATGGCGCGGCGACGCGTGTATGGCCGGGACAAGCCCGTCCATGACGGAAGCACGACAAACGGTTTCCGAAATACAGAATGTGTGGTATTGTATCTTGGGTTTCGATGAGTCAAAACATGAACATAAGCAGAATTACGGCATGAAACAGATATTCGCCTCCCGCCGAGACGGCGTCGCTGCCCGTGACCTTGTAGAGGGCTCGCGCGGAAGCGTCTGGGCGATCCGCGACGGTCTCCCGTGGGCGACAATTTTTTTCGCGGAATTTCCGTGCAACTGAAAAGGCTCGATTCGGACGAGAGAATCCAAGGAAATCCAAGCTTTTCCAACCCCCGTCTCAGCCAGTTTTGGCCTTCATACGGCGGAAATCCAACGAAAACCAAATCCCATTGGGAGCGCGACGCGCCTGAGGTCGGAGATCGCGACGAGAGTTACCAACGACGGCAATTCGTTTATCGACATATAAGCATGTCGTTATAGCAAACGCCGCGCCGGCCGGGCCGCTAGTGCCGGAAGTGCCGCATTCCCGTGAAGATCATGGCGATCCCCGCCGCGTCGGCGGCGGCGATCACCTCTGCGTCGCGCATCGAGCCGCCGGGCTGGATGACGGCGGCAGCGCCGGCTTCGATCGCGGATAAGAGCCCGTCGGCGAAGGGAAAGAAGGCGTCAGACGCGACCGCCGAGCCTTTGGTGCGCGGCGCCGGCCACCCTGCGGCCTGCGCCGCATCCTCCGCTTTGCGCGCGGCGACCCGCGCGGAATCGACCCGCGACATCTGCCCGGCGCCGACGCCCGCGGTCGCCCCGTCCTTCACGTAGACGATCGCGTTCGACTTGACGTGCTTCGCAACCCGCCAGGCCATGCGCAAATCCGCCATTTCGCCCGCCGTCGGCGCGCGCCTGGTCACGACCTTCAGCGCCGCCTCGTCGAGAACGCCGCTGTCGCGATCCTGAACGAGAAGCCCGCCGGCGACCGAGCGCACAGTCAGGCTCTTCGCACGCGGATTGGGCAGCGCTCCTGCGATCATGAGGCGCAGGTTCTTCTTCGCCGCGACGATCGCCAGCGCCTCGTCGTCCGCTTCCGGAGCGATGATGACCTCGGTGAAGATCTCGACGATCTTTTGTGCTGCAGCCGCGTCGAGGCGGCGGTTCACCGCGACGACGCCCCCGAACGCCGAGACAGGATCGCAGGCGAGCGCCTTTCCGTAAGCCTCGAGAAGCGTCGCGCCGACCGCGACGCCGCAGGGGTTGGCGTGCTTGATGATCGCGACCGCGGCGCTTTCGCGGGGATCGAATTCGGCGACGAGCTCGTAGGCCGCGTCGGTGTCGTTGATGTTGTTGTACGACAGCTCTTTGCCCTGGAACTGCCGCGCCGTCGCGACGCCGGGGCGCGTCTCGGCTGTCAGATAGAGCGCCGCGCTCTGGTGCGGGTTCTCGCCGTAGCGCAGGGCGCCGAAACTGTCGTCCATGACGCCGCCGAAGGCGCGCCATTTCGGCGTCGTCTCACGGGCCTCCTCGGCGAGCCAGTTTGAAATGGCCGCGTCATAGGCCGCCGTGCGCGCAAAGGCCTTCTGCGCCATCCTGCGGCGGAAGGCGAGGCTGGTCGCGCCGTCGTTGCGCGCAAGCTCATCGAGCAGGGCCGGATAGTCCGCGACGTCGATGACGACGGCGACGTCGTCGTGGTTCTTGGCCGCGGCGCGGATCATCGCCGGGCCGCCAATGTCGATGTTCTCGATCCTCTCCTCGAAGGGGGCGCCGCGCCGGAGCGTCGCCTCGAACGGATAAAGATTGACGATCAAGAGGTCGATCGGGGTGATGTCGTTGGCGATCATCGCCGCCTGGTGCGCCGGCTCCGAGCGGATCGCGAGCAGGGCGCCGTACACACGCGGATGCAGGGTTTTGACCCGCCCGTCCAGCATTTCCGGAAAGCCGGTGATCTGCGCCACGTCGACGACGGCGATCCCGGCGCCGGTTAGCGCCGCCGCCGTGCCGCCGGTCGAAAGCAGTTCGACGCCGTGCTTCGTCAGCGCGCCGGCCAGATCGATGAGCCCCGCCTTGTCGGAAACGGAGACGAGCGCCCGACCGACCTTGACGATATCCGTGGCCATGCGTGCTCCTCGACGCCGCTCGCGCCAGACAGAATTGTTGCAGCGCAATAGCATGCTTCGGCGCAGGCTGGAACGCCTGCGAAGGTCATGTCCTCACCATTTCGGTGCGGTATCGCGGGAGCAGCGCCTCCAACAGCTTGCGCTTCTCGGCCTGCTCTTCCTCGCTCAGAACTGGCGGCGGCGAGGTCCGGCTGGAGACCGGGCTCCCGACCGCCATGAAGAACCCCTCCTGTCCCGCCGGGACGCACATGCAGAGCATGTGGACTGTCGCGCCGGACTTGTTCTTGAACGCATGCGGGGCGTTTGCGGGGATGTTGACGGCAGACCCGGCGCGGACCGTTTGCGTATGGCCGCGGAAGGTGAATTCCAGTTCGCCTTCCAACAGCGTGAACATTTCCTCGAAATCGTGGCGGTGCGGCGGCGGGCCGCCGCCGTCGGGCACAATCATATCGATCAGGCAATAGCGTCCCGCCGTGTCGGCGCCCGACACAAGGATCGTATAGGCGTCGCCGACGACCGAGACATGGGCGACGCCGGCGCCGTCAGGATCGGCAACCGTCAATTTTCGGTTGGGGTCGTCGGGCGGAATCCCCGAGTTCGGTTGCGTGTTTGCGGCGCCGGTCATTTCCTGTCTCCTCGCTTGGTTCAAGCCACGGGCAGGCGCTTGGGAACGCCTTCTGCGAAGTATCGCGCTCCTCCGGGGCAACAGGGAAGGGTCGTTGCGCGTTTCCAAACGTGGGCGCCGTTGAAAAATGTGCCCGAAATTCCAGCCGGCGAGGATCCGTCCGGCCCCTTTTCAAGGAACGATCATGCTCAAGACCATCGCCTTTATTGGGTTCGCCGTTGCCCTCGCCCTTCCTCCCACTGCGGCTTTCGCAGTCAGCGGCACGTCGTCGTCGTACGGGAGCAGGGGCGTCGGCCCCCGCGTTCCGACCCAGTCGCTGACGGCCTTCGATCGCTCGTGGAACCACGCGAACCAGAGCAAATATCAGGCGGAAGCGGGCGCGGCATGGGTGCGACACCACTCCATGGCCGGCCGCTATCGCTATCATCACTAGGCGTGGTCGGAGGCGGCTGCGAGGAGTCGTCGCACAAGCCTCTCCAAAGCCGAAGCTTGGAAGAACGCCGTCATTGCGCGCCGCGGGGCTGCTCCGGGGGGACGGCCCCGGCGAAGGCCACGCCTGGCCTCGGCGGTCGGGGCCGTCCTCTTCGGCCGCATCGCCGACATGCTCGGCCGCTAACGCATCTACGGTTATGAAGTGCTGGTGCTGACGATCGGCGCCGTCGCCTCGGCGTTCTCGCCAAACATCTGGTGGCTGATCTTCTTCCGCATCATTCTCGGCATTGGCATTGGCGGCGACTATCCGGTCAGCTCGACCATTATGAGCGAATACGCAAGTAAGCGAACGCGCGGCATGATGGTGACGCTCGTGTTCACCATGCAGGCGGCGGGACTCATCGTCGGGCCGTTGCTGGCGGCGGGGCTCCTGACGACGAGCCTGTCGTACGACGCGATCTGGCGCATCCTGCTCGCCGCCGGCGCGGTTCCGGCGATGGCCGTCTTCCGGATGCGCCGGAACATGGCCGAGACGCCACGCTATCTGCTGGCGACCGGCCAGCATGAGGCGTTCGGCGAGGTTGCTGGACACGTGCTCGGGCAGATGGAAGGGCGGGCAAGGGGTGGACCAGTCGCCGACAAGGCGGCGCGGGTGAATGAGCCGTTCTGGCAGGGCTTCAGGACGCTAACGACTAACCCCGTGTTCCTGATGCGGCTTGTCGGCGCGAGCCTCGCCTGGGCGTTCATGGACTTCGCCTATTACGGCAATACCGTCTCGAGTCCGATGGTGCTGGCCGCCATGAGCCCCGACAAGAGCCTGCTCAACCACACGCTGATGCAGCTCGCAATCTTCACCATCGCGGCCTTCCCCGGCTATCTGATCGCGGCGGCGACGATGGATCGCATCGGCCGCAAGTCGATCCAGATGGTCGGCTTCGTCATGATGGCCGTGACGTTCGGCCTCATTGCGCTCATCCCGCATGTCGAGAAGCTCGTGCTGCCATTCCTCATCATCTATGGCGTCAGCTACTTCTTCACCGAATTCGGGCCGAATTCGACCACCTTCGTGTACCCGGCCGAGATTTTCCCGGTGAGGGCGCGCACGACTGGCCACGGGATCGCCGCGGCGGCTGGCAAGCTCGGCGGCTTCTTTGGCGTCTTCCTGTTCCCGATCCTAATGGCCTGGCGCGGGCTGATCGCGGCGGAGGCCGCGGCGGCGATCGTCAGCATTCTCGGCGCGATCGTGACCCTCACCATGCTGCCGGAAACCAAGGGCAAGAGACTCGAGGAGCTAAATTCGGAGGCGGGAGCTCGGCCAACAATGGCGTGACGCAATAGAGGGTCGTGAGACGGGCGTGTTTCGACGCCCTACTGCGGCTCGCGATTGCGGGCTTAAAAGCTCCGTCTCATCCGAGCGAGCCCTCCGGGGAGGTCTCGAACACATTTTATTGATCCCGGCGATTTCGCCGAGGCGTTACCCCGAGGGCGCCCCGCGCGTACATATCGCTCAGGCGCACATACGTCAGTTTCAGGGAAACATCATGTATAGGACTATTGCGTTCATCAGCTTCGCTACAGCGCTCGCGCTTTCGCCGGCCGCCTCTCTCGCCCAGTCCGGCACGTCGTCGTCCTACGGGAGCGTCGGCCCCGGCCCTCGGATTCCGACCCAGTCGCTGACGCCCTTCGATCGTGCATGGAACCACGGCCATCAGAGCAAATATCAGGCGGAGGCGGGGGCTGAATGGCTGCGGCGCCACCTCGAAGGCCGCGACCGTGATTATCGTCACCCCTGATCGGATCGGTTCATCCGCTACCCTGTCTTGACCAGCCGGGCTGCGAAGAATCCGTCGAGCCCCGAGCGCCGCGGGTCGTCGGCCCAGAGGTGGCAGGGCAGCGTGCGAAGGTCGCCGGCAGGCGTCAGGCATTCGACGAGACCGCCGATTTCTTGCGCCGCGATCGGCGCGCGGCGCACGTCCGGATTGCGCCGCAAGAGGGCTGTGATCTGGGCGTCGCCCTCCTCGGGCTCGAGCGAGCAGACGGAATAGACAAGGACCCCGCCGGACTTCGTCAGGGCGATGGCCTTGTCGAGAAGCAGGCTCTGAATCTTGACGAGGGGAGCGAGATCGCTCGGACGCTTGATCCAGGCCACGTCCGGATGGCGCCGGATCGTGCCGGTTGCGCTGCAGGGCGCATCGATAAGGACGGCGTCGAACGGCGGCGCCTCGAAGGCGAGCGCGTCGGCCACCACGACCTCCGAATGAAGCCTGAGCCGCTCGAAATTGGCGGCCAGCACCTTGAGGCGCTCGGCCGAGCGGTCGACAGCCGTCACCGCTGCGCCCGTCGCCGCGAGCTCCGCGGTTTTTCCGCCCGGCGCCGCGCAAAGATCCGCAACCCGCATCCCTGCGCGCGCCTTGAGGAGCCGCGCCGGCAGCGCCGCTGCGGCGTCCTGCACCCACCACTCACCCTCTCCATAACCTTCCAGCTCCGCCACCGGCACGCGCGTGTCGAGGCGCACCGACCCTGTCGGCAGCACGATTCCGCCGAGCTTCTGCGCCCAAATGTCCGGATCGCGCTTGACGCTGAGGTCGAGGGTCGGTTCGCAGCGGTGCGCGGCGGCGATGGCCCGCGCCGTCGTGTCGCCAAAGGTTGAGCGCCAGCGGGCCGCGAGCCAGGGCGGCGTGTCGTCGTCGAGCGGATCGGATGCCGCCAGGATCGCGTCGCGCTCGCGTGCGATGGAGCGCAGCACCGCGTTGACGAGCCCCGAGAAGGGCGCGCTTGCCTGCTCCGCGCGCGCCGCTTTCACGGCGAGGTCGACCGCGGCATGGTCGGGGACATCGAGAAACAGGATCTGCGCCGCGCCGACCACGAGCGTCCATTCGAGCGCGCCGCTGCGCTTGGGCATGCCTTTTTCAAGTCTCTGCGCGAGCGCCTTGCGGATCGTGCCGAGCCGGCGCAACGCGACAGTCGCGATCGAGCGCGCCAAAGCCGGGTCGCGCGGATCGACACTTTGGCCTTTGAGCGAAAGGTCCGCCGTGAGACGCTCTTCGAGAGGACGCGCCTGCGTGACCGCGTCCGCGACCGCGCGCTGCGCGGCAATCCGCGCCGCAAGCCCAGGCGCCGGGGGCTCCGGCACATAAGACCGAGGCCCCTGAAATCCGCGTTGCTGTCGAGCCAAACGAGCCTCTGTCCGAATCATCTGTCCGCCCGCCTTGCGCCGATCCTATATGGGAATTGTGGGGCTGGCTTGCGTCAGGCTTTCGAACGGCGACCGTACACCAAGTCGGCGCTCA
The DNA here is from genome assembly GCA_963782255.1 of uncultured Alphaproteobacteria bacterium. Taxonomy (GTDB): domain Bacteria; phylum Pseudomonadota; class Alphaproteobacteria; order Rhizobiales; family Beijerinckiaceae; genus Roseiarcus. The sequence goes on from CAWAIS010000002.1 coordinate 765,450, forward strand.
CGCCTTCGCCGCGACCGCGACGCGGGCCTGTCCCCGGTCTTCGATGGTCTTCGGCTCGTAGGGGCAGATGTCGACGAGCGCGCACGCGCCACACAAGGGCTTGCGCGCCTTGCAGATATAGCGCCCGTGCAAAATGAGCCAGTGATGCGCGTGCGGCAGGAACCGTTGCGGAACGACGCGCATCAGCTCGTCCTCGACCTCGCGCGGCGTCTTGCCCGGCGCGATGCCCAGCCGGTTGGCGACGCGAAAGACATGAGTGTCGACCGCAATCGTCGATTCGCCGAAGGCGTTGTTGAGGACGACATTCGCGGTCTTGCGCCCGACCCCCGGCAGAGCCTCGAGCGCGGCGCGGTCGCGCGGGGTGACGCCGCCGTGCTTTTCGATGATCGCCTTCGAGAGCGCGACGACGTTACGGGCCTTTGCGCGATAGAGCCCGATCGTCTTGATTCGCGCGGCGAGCGCCTCTTCGCCGAGCGCGACCATCTTTTCCGGGGTATCGGCGACGGCGAAGAGGGATTTGGTCGCCTTGTTGACGCCGGCGTCCGTCGCCTGCGCCGACAAGACCACCGCCACCAGAAGCGTGAAGGGATTGATGTAGTCGAGCTCGCCTTTCGGATGGGGATTGGCCGCCGCCAGCCGCTCGAACACCAGCTCCGCCCGGGCCGCCCTTTTTTGTCGCGAAGTCTTTCCTGTCATCGAGTCTGTATAAGGCGTCGATCGCGCGCAAGCCAAGCTCAGGCGTCTGTCGGCACCGGGAGCATCAAGCCAGAAGGCGCGCCAGCCGCTTCGGCGCGACCAGTCGGTAGCTCCGGCGCACGAAGGCGTCGACCTCGCGCCAGTCGGCGGCTTCGTCGAGGCCGACGCCGATCCAGCCCTTGGCGCCGAAATAGGGTGGCACGAAAAAGCGCGCCGGACTTGCGACGAGGATGTATTCCCGCGTCCCTTCGGGAACCTTGCACCACAGGGAGACCCACTCGTTCCAGGGACGCTCGATCGCGAATATCTTGCCCTGGACGCGGTACGAGGGCCCGCGCTTCATCGTCTCCTCATGGGCTTCGGGAAGAGCAAGGCAGATTTCGCGCAGGCGCGCGCCAATCGCAACGCGTGGCATGGCCGCCTCCGGCAGCCCCTTAAGCATTACGGTTAGCACGGATGACGCCCGTGCGCGTAATGCTTTGGGCTCGTGCTCAGCGCTCGACGCGGCGCGCGGGGCGAAAGCGTTGGCGCTGGCCCGGCCGCTGCTTTCCGGCGACGGGCCTACCGGCGACGGGCTGGCTCACGCTGCGGGCGTCGCGATGCGGCGAATGATGAGGCCGGCCCGGAACGGTCGCGGGCGCGCTCGCGGCCTTGCGCACCGTGGGCGCGGGCTTGGGACCGGCGGCGCCGCGGCGATCGGTCTTCGGCAGATTGATGCGCGTCAGGCGCTCGATCGCGCGCAAGAGATCGCGCTCCTCGTGGTCGCAGAGCGAGATCGCGCAGCCCGCGGCGCCCGCGCGCGCGGTGCGGCCGATGCGGTGGACGTAGGCCTCGGCGACCTCCGGCAGTTCGAAATTGACGACGTGCGTCACGTTGTCGATGTCGATGCCGCGCGCGGCGATGTCGGTTGCGACCAGGACCCGCGTGTCGCCGGCGCGGAACCCGCCCAGCGCGCGTTCGCGCTGGCCCTGGCTCTTGTTGCCGTGAATGGCGGCCGCGTCGACGCCCGCCTCGTCCAGGATCTTGGCGACGCGGTCGGCGCCGCGCTTCGTGCGCGTGAAGACGATGACGCGCGACATGTCGGGATCGGCGAACAACTCGACCAGCATGTCGCGCTTCTTCGCCGCATCGACGAACACGACGCTCTGCTCGACGCGATCGGCGGTCTTGGCGACCGGGGTCGCTGCGACCTCGATCGGATCGTGAAGCAATTCGCCGGCAAGCCCACGAATGTCGGCCGGCATCGTCGCCGAGAAGAACAGGTTCTGCCGCTTCTTCGGCAGTTCGCGCACGATGCGGCGGATCGGCTTGATGAAGCCGAGATCGAGCATCTGGTCGACCTCGTCGAGCACGAGAAATTCGACCGCGCCCAGATGAGCGACGCGCGCGTCGAGGTGATCGAGCAGCCGGCCGGGCGTCGCGACCAAGACGTCGAGGCCCGCTTGAAGCGCGCGAATCTGCGCCCCATGCGGCACGCCGCCGAACACGACTGCGATCTTGAGCGAGAGGCCGTCGGAGAGATCGCGAAAGCTCTGCGCGATCTGGCTTGCGAGCTCGCGCGTCGGGCTGAGGACGAGCACGCGCGCGCCGCCCTTCGGCGCCGGGCGCCGGTCGGTCGCGAGCTTGTGCAGGATCGGCAGCGCGAAGGCGGCCGTCTTGCCAGTGCCCGTCTGGGCGATGCCGACAAGGTCCCGGCCTTTCATCAGGGGCGGGATCGCCTGCGCCTGAATCAGGGTCGGACGCAGGTAGCCGAGTTTGGCGAGCGCGTGATTGAGGGGCGCGGCGAGGCCGAACCCATGAAAATTATCCAAGATTAAAGTCTTTCAGAACGCCGCGCACGCGTGAAAGCACGCGGGGGAAGCGGCTATTGGATCATATTGGGGAACGCCCCGCGTGTCCGGGCGTCGAGAGCGAATATCACTTTTGCGCGCAGCAGGAGGGCAAGGAGCCCTTCACGCGGCCAGCGCGCCTTTGGTCGCGTCGAAGCGACGGCGCTCATATGGACGGCGATGCGCACAATGTCAATGATGTGCTTCGGCTGCGTCTTACGCGCTGACGGCGAGATGCCCGTGGAAGCGCTGGCGCAGTTCGGTCTTGAGCAGCTTTCCGGTCGCCGTGTGCGGCAGGCTGTCGACAAGCACGACGTCGTCTGGAATCTGCCACTTCGGCAGCCGGGCGGCGAGGAAATCGATGAGCGACTGCTTGGTCGGCGTCCGCCCCTCGCGCGGGTGGACGATGAGCAGCGGACGTTCCTGCCAGACGGGATGCGCGATCGCGATGACGGCGGCCTCGAACACATCCGGGTGCGACATGGCGAGGTTTTCGACCTCGATCGAGGAGATCCATTCGCCGCCCGACTTGATTACGTCCTTCAAGCGGTCGGTCAGCTGCACGTAGCCGTCGGGGTCGATCGTGCCGACGTCGCCTGTGCCGAGCCACCCGTCCTCGTCGACGACCTGACCGCCTTCGCCCTTGAAGTAGCCCGAGATCACCCACGGGCCGCGCACTTTCAGTTCGCCCACCGAAACGCCGTCATGCGGCATGTCGCGCCCGTCTTGGCCCACGAGCTTGAGTTCGATGCCGTACACCTGTCGCCCTTGCTTGACCTGCATGTCGACGAGTTCGTTTCGGCTCGCCCCCTCGTGCTTGGCGAGCGGCGATCCCGTCGTGGCGATCGGGCTCGTCTCCGTCATGCCCCATGCGTGCTTGAGGAAGACGCCCAGGAGATCGTGGAACTTCTCGATCGTCGCGCGCGGCGGCGCCGACCCGCCTGACAGCACTTCCTTGAACTTCAAGCGCGAAAGGTCGAGGCGCTCACGGTTGGCGTCGACCCAGGCGAGGAAATTGAGCCAGATCGTCGGAATGCCGGCGGCCTTGGTGCACTTCTCCTGCTCGAGCAGCATGTAGAGGCTCTCGGGATCGAGCTTCGGACCCGGAAGCACCAGCTTCGCCCCGCACATCGCCGCCGAGAACGGCAGGCTCCAGGCGTTGGCGTGAAACAGCGGCACGACGACGAGGAAGGAATCGCTGCAAGAAAGCGCCATCCCGTCCGCCGCGCAGGCGGCGAAGGCGTGCAGCACCGTCGAGCGATTGCTGTACATCACGCCCTTCGGATTGCCGGTCGTGCCGGAGGTGTAGCAGAGGGTCGAGGCCGTGTTCTCGTCAATGATCGGCCACGCGTAATCGGGCGAAGCGTTCGACAGCAGCTCCTCATATGAGAGCGGCGCCACGTCCTTGACCGCCGGCAGGTCCTTCCTTTCGCAGAGCGCCACCCAGCCGCGGACGAGCGGCAGCCGCGGCGCAAGCTCCTCGACGAGCGGCGCGAACACAGGGTCGAAGAACACATAAGCGTCCTCGGCGTGATGCATTATATACTGCAGTTGATCGTGGAATAGCCGCGGGTTGACCGTATGCAGCACCCGCCCCGAACTCGTCACGCCGTAATAGAGTTCGAGGTGGCGGTAGCCGTTCCAGGCAAGCGTGGCGACCCGATCGCCCGGAGCGACGCCGAGCGCTTCGAGCGCGTTTGCGACCCGCTTCGCTCGCGCCGCGACCTCGGCGTAGCTCGAGCGGTGGAATGCGCCCTCAGGGTCGCGTGAAACGATCTCGCGGCTCCCGTGCCAGGTCGCGGCGTAATCGACGAGGCTCGATATCAGAAGCGGGCGCTGCTGCATCAGTCCAAGCATAGCTTCCTCCCGTGGGCCCAACCCGAGCCTGTTCACGGTTTTAATCGCGGGTGACGGGCGATCGGACGACCCAGCCGCGCGGCCGTCCGAAGCTTGAAGGCGAGTTTTACCCAACTCGGAACTGTTGGCAACTGGCGGACGTTCTGTCGAAAATAGGCCGAAAATCCGTGTTACCAGCGATCTTGCGGCGGGGTGGACGCCCAGCCCCATTGTTCGAAGCGAGGCTGACGCGCGCGATATGGAGGCGTGCCCGTGCCGGCCCTGCTTGAAGTCGTCGATCTTCACAAGAGTTTCGGCCCCGTCAGCGTTCTGCACGGGGCCAACCTCACGCTCCATCCGGGCGAGGTTCTGGCGCTGGTCGGCGACAATGGCGCCGGCAAGTCGACGCTGATCAAGCACATCGCGGGCGTCCACAGGCCCGATTCCGGCGAGATCCGGCTGAACGGCGAGCGGCTCGACCTGCATGCGCCGGCCGACGCCCGGGCTCTCGGCATCGAGACGGTCTATCAGGATCTCGCTCTCGCCGACGAACTGTCGGTCGGGGCCAACGTCTTCCTCGGCCGCGAGCCGATCAAACGCTGGCTCGGCCTACCCGTCATCGACAACCGCAAGATCCGGGACGAGACGGAAGCCCTGCTCAAGCGGATCGAAAGCCGCATTCCGCCGAAATCAAAGACCGTGTCGCGCCTCTCTGGCGGCCAGCGCCAGGCGGTCGCCATCGCGCGTGCGCTCTACTGGCAGTCCAAGGTCGTCATCCTCGACGAACCGACCGCGGCGCTGGCGGTGATGGAGCGCGAGCACGTTATCCAGCTCGCCCGCAAGCTGGCCGAGCACGGCGTCGGCGTCATCTACATCGGCCACAACCTGATCGAGATCCTCGAGGTTGCCGACCGGGTGGCGGTGATGTTTCGCGGCCGCATTACCCATGTGACGCCGGCAGCCGAAACGAACCAGCGGGATCTCATCAAATACATGACGGGGTACGAGGAGGCGGAGACCACTGAGGGGGCGATCTGACAGAAGGAGAAGTTCATGTTCAAGGTAGGTCTTATGGCGGCGACGGCCTTGGCCCTCGCGTGGACGCCCGCATGGGCGGCTGGTTTTTCCAACGACCGCATCGACGTGATCGTGAAAGCGACAACGTCGCAATATTGGGCGACGGTGTTCGACGGCGCGGACGCAGCGGCGCAGAAGCTTGGCGTGACGATCAACAAGCTCGGCGCCAGCGCCGAAACCGACGTCGCGCAGGAAGTCTCGATCATGGAGAACGCGATCCAGTCGAAGCCGACCGGCATCGTGATCGCGGCGACCAACGCCCAGGCGCTGGCCCAGCCGATCGCCGCGGCGACCGACGCCGGCATCCCGGTCATCGTGATCGACTCTGACGCCAACACCAACAAATACGTGACCTTCCTCGCCACCAACAACGTGACCGGCGGCGTGAAAGCGGCCGACGAACTCGCCTCCTGCGTGAAGGCCCGCACGGGCAAGGACGAAGGCGACGTCGCCTACATGACCGCGCTCGCCGGCGCCCAGTCGCTCAACGACCGCGACAAGGGCTTCGTGGACGAACTGAAGAAGTATCCGGGCTTGAAGATCGTCGACCACCGCACCGGCAACAACGATCCCGGCCGCGCGCTCTCCGACGCCGAGGACATCCTAACCCGCCATCCGGGAATCGTCGGGATCTTTGCCGATAATGAGATCCAGGGCGACGGCGCCGGGCGCGCCATCCAGGAGAAGAACCTCGGATCGAAACTCTGCGCGGACGCCTTCGACACCTCCGACCAGGAGATCCATTTCCTGCGCGACGGCAATCTGGACGCGCTCATCGTGCAGAATCCCTACATGATGGGTTACGCGGGCGTCTGGTACGCGCTCGCAGCGGCGAACGGCGTCGTGCTGCCCCATAGAATGGACTCGGGCGTACACGTGGTCACCAAGAAGAACATCGACAGCCCGCAGATGCAGGGGCTGCTCGACCCGAAGAAGTATCAGCTAACGCCGTTCCTCGGCAGTTAACTTGAGCGTAGCGCGCCCAGGCGTGCGCCATTAGGCCCGGGCGCGCCGGCTTTCGACGCCGGCAAGGAGAAAGATCAGGATGGCGACCGTCATCACGCCTGCCCCCAGCCCCGGGCAGCGCGCAACATTCATGGGTGAGCTTCGGCATGGGCTCCCGGTCGAAACCTGGGTGCTCGGCTGTACCGCGCTGTTGTGGATCGGTCTGGCGATCGCTTCGCCCTATTTTCTGACGACCGGCAACATCTTCAACATCATGCGGCAGGTCTCGGTCGACGCGATCGTGGCCTACGGAGAGCTGTTCACCATCATCACCGCCGGCATCGACTTGTCGGTCGGGTCGGTTCTGGGCTTCACCGGGGTCGCTTTCGCCATGATGCTCTCCGGCGGCATGAGCATCCCGCTCGCCGCGGCGTTGACGCTCCTGGTCGGGCTGGCGATCGGCCTCATCAACGGCTTCGCCGTCGATAAGCTCGGCATCCCGGCGTTCATCGTCACCCTCGCCGGGTTGCAGGGCTACCGCGGACTGACCATGCTCATCTCGGGCGGCATGACGGTCGCCGGACTGCCGGACTCGCTCGGCGCCTTCGCGAACTCGTACGTGTTCGGCATTCCGACGATGTTCCTGGTCATGATCGCCTTCGCCGCGGTTTCGCACTTCCTGCTCGGGGCGACGCGGCTCGGACGCTACATGTATGCGCTCGGCAGCAATATCGAGGCTGCGCGCCGGGTGGGCGTCAACGTAACACGGGTGACGCTCGTTGCTTACGGCCTTGCGTCTGTGTTCGCCACCGTCGCCGGCATGCTGCTCGTCGCCCGACTGACGATGGGCAATCCGAACGGCGGCACGGGCTACGAGCTGCAGGCGATCGCAGCCGCGGTCGTCGGCGGCGCGAGCCTGTTCGGCGGACGCGGCACGATCCTCGGCTGCTTCATCGGCTCGATGCTGTTCACCACCATCGGCAACGGTGCGAACCTTCTTGGCGTCAGTTCGTTCTGGCAGTTGGTGATCGAGGGCCTGCTGATCGCCGGCGTCGTCTATCTCGACAATCTGCAGAAGCGGCGGGCGCAGGGACAGTAGCGGCGCCACGATTTCGGGGATAGGGCGCCCATGCGATCGAATGCTTTACGAAATCGCGCTAGCGTCGCGTTTCGATAGCATCTCTCCCCATGAGGACGGACTCCCATGCGTTACGCGATCAGCGGCAGCATCATGCAGACGGTGGCGATCGATCTCGCGCCAGGTGAAACCGTCTACAGCCAGACGAACACGATGGCCTGGATGAACGATGAGGTGACGATGGACACGCATACCGGCGGAGGCTTTTTCGCCGGGCTGGCGCGCTCGTTCGGCGGCGGGTCATTCTTCGTCACCCACTTCACCTCGCGCGGGGCGGGCCACGTCGCCTTCGCGCCGCGCTTTCCCGGCACGATCGTGCCGGCTCTGCTGCAGCCCGGCCAGTCCCTCATCTGCCGCAAGGAGACGTTCCTCGTCGCCGAGAAAACGGTCGTGCTCGAGATCGCCTGGCAGCAGCGCATCGGCGCGGGTTTCTTCGGCGGCGGCGGGTTCATCCTGCAGAAGGTGACCGGCCCGGGCGTCGTGTGGTGCGATCTCTCGGGCGAGCTCGTCGAGCGCGACCTTGCGCCAGGCGAACGGCTCCTCGTGCATGCTGGCCATGTCGGCATGTTCGAGCCGACAGTCGGCTTCGACATCCAGATGGTGCGCGGGTTCCGCAATATCCTGTTTGGCGGCGAAGGCCTGTTCCTCGCGACGCTGACCGGCCCGGGCCACATCTGGCTGCAGAGCATGCCGATCCTCAATCTCGCCGAGGAGATCGCCCGCTATCTGCCCGGCGGCGACACCGGCGCAAACTCACGCGCCGGCAGGACTCTGGGGACGGCGGCGGCGATCGGTGCGGCGGGCGGCCTCGTCGGCGGCCTGTTCGGCGGCTCGGATTCGTGAGACAGCCGGCCGGCAAGGGCAGGCTCTGACGATTTACTTCCCGCACTTCCTGTCGAGGGCGTGCGCCGCGGCGCTGCCCTTGACCCCGACGTTTTCGATGACCGACGCGCCGATCTTGACCGAACCGTTGAGAACCCAGGTTCCGTCGGCGGCTTTGCTCCACGCGCTGCAGGGAATATTGTCGATGTCGGCCGGCCAGTTGTCCAACTCATAGGTTTCCGCACGCAGAGACGCGGTCATGCAAAGCAAGGCCGCGATTGCCATGAGTGTGCGTGTCATCGTCTCTCCTTCGCTTCCTTCCGCTGTCCAATTTTGGCGCCGGTCTGCCCGGAAGCGGGAGCCGATCGGCTAGCACGATGCGAACGCCGCGGAAAGCCAAGCGCCTTGCCCGTCTTCGGAGCGGCGGCTATAAGCGCCGCGCTTTTCCCATTGACCATCTGCCGAGAGACCCGACCCCATGGCCGTGCAACGCACCTTCTCGATCCTCAAGCCCGACGTCACCCGCCGCAATCTGACCGGCGCTGTCAATCAGCGGATCGAGGCGGCGGGGCTGCGCATCGTCGCGCAGAAGCGTGTGCACATGACGAAGGCGCAGGCCGAGACGTTCTACGGCGTGCATCGCGAGCGGTCGTTCTTCGTCGAACTCGTGGAGATGATGACCGCGGCGCCAGTGGTGGTGCAGGTGCTCGAAGGCGAGGACGCGATCCAGCTCTATCGGACGGTCATGGGCGCGACCAATCCCGAAAAAGCGGATGCGGGCACGATCCGCAAGGACTTCGCACTGTCGATGGGTGAGAATTCCGTGCACGGGTCGGATGCGCCGGAAACAGCGACGCAGGAGATCGCGCAGTGGTTTTCGGGCAACGAGATCGTGGGATAACGCCTCTCCCGCCAGAGGGAGACGGCCCGCGCGCTAGTGCCTGACCCCGCGACCGGGGCCGGCGCGCGGCGTTCTCTTCAGAAACTTCGGAGGCGCAGGCGGCAAGGGCCCGAGCGTGCGCAGCAAGCCGGCGTATTCGCTTCGCCATTTCTCATATTCGGCCGGAAGCACCCCCGCCAGCCGGAGCGCGTCCGCGATGGAATGACCGTCCGCCGCGAGCGCGTCGATCACCTGCAGCCTCTCGATGATTTCGCTCGGACTGAGTTTCCGCCTGGCCATTTTCGTCCGCTCCGCGGACAGCCGACGGCCGCCCGCGGGGACGTTATGCGCTCTGGCACCTCTCCGGAACTTGGCCGGCGGATTAAGCTTCCTCAATGAGAGCGGGCCGCGATCGGGGCCGAAGCTTCTCACGCCCTCGGCTTCGCCTTCATCGTCCGCGTCCACAGCGCCTGCTCCATGCGTTCGGCGATCTCGCGCAAGTAGGGATTGCGCGCCTCGCGGCCGGCGCGGCCTGCGTCGAGATCGCTTTGAAATCCGTCGCGCTGCGGCCAGTGCTCGGAAAGGAGCTCGAAGCCTGCCTCCTCGATCGTCTCGACGGCGCGGCCGAACTGCGTCTCCGATCGGCCGACCTTCGACAGGACGACGACGAGACGTCCCTCCGCGCCGCGGCGCGCCAGCCTGCGCGCAAGATTGAGGGTCGGCCTCAGGTCGTCCTGCGACACGCCGGTCGGCAGGAAGACGACCTCGGAATCCTCGGCGATCTCGGTCGAGAGGTCGTCGGCGAGGCCGTGGGTGTCGGCGACGATGAAATCGACGGCGCCATTGTCCTTGCGCAGTTTCTTGAGGCTCTTGAAGGCGCGCGCGTCGACCTCGGGCTCGATGCTGGCGCGCATGCGCAGGGCGCCCCATTCGACGCAGGTCAGCTGATCGAGGTCGAAATCGGCGAGCAGCGTCTTGCGGCCGCGATGCATGGCGCCGATCGCCAGGACCCGCGCGAGCGTGCTTTTTCCCACCCCGCCCTTCTGGCTGACGAAGGCTGCCGTCGTCGGAATTTTCGCCATTCTCGAACTCCAAGCGCTCGCATTGACGCCGATCAAGCGCATGGGCGTCGCCGGGCCGCGTGAAACGTGAGTCGCATGCTAGCCGCCCGGGCGGCGATGGCCAAGCCAAGCGCGCGAAGTTGACGACAGATTTATGACAACCGCGTGTGGCCTCGGCTTCCGGCGCCCGTTCGCCCTCGCTGCGCTCAGCGGGCGGGCCGTTCGCCCGACTCATGCTATGCTGCCGCCTATTCTTTTGATGTCGGCGGAAATGCGCGGCGGGCGCACCGGGAATGATGGCGGTCGCGAATTGGATCTCGGGAGCGGCGCTCGCTCTCTGGTCAGCTCAAAATCTCTTCTCGACGATCGCGGTCGCGGCGTATCGCCGCGGTCTGCCGCAGCCAGAAATCCCGGGCGTCGAGCCGAATGTCGCGGTCATTCTGCCGGTCAGGAGCGCCGATAATCTCGCGCGCATTCTGCCGCTCTTGAGGGCCCAGCAATACGGCCATTACCGGATCGTCGCCAGCGTCGAAAGCGCGGACGACCCGGCGTTCGCGGTTCTCCGCGCCGCCCAGCGCCAGGCCGGCGCGCCGCTCGATGTCGCGGTCGCCGGCTGCGCTCAGAATGCGGGGCAAAAGGTCTGGAACCAGCTCGCGGCGCTGGAGAGGCTGAGGCCGGACGACGCAATCGTCGCCTTCATCGACGCCGACACCTTGCCGACGCCGCTGTGGCTGCCGCGGCTCGTCGCCGTGCTCATCAATTCGGGCCGGCCGCTCGCGACCGGCTACCGTTGGATGACGCCCGCCGACGACCGGTGGAGCTCATGCTGTCTCGCGGCGGCGAACGACTCCATCGCCGCCCTGCCCCGCGGCGCGCTGCCGTTGACCATCGTGTGGGGCGGCAGCGTCGCGGTGAAGCGCGAGACGCTGGAGGCGATCCGCATCAAGGACTTCTGGCGAGGCGCGATCAGCGACGATTCGCAGATGGCCGAAGCGCTGCGACAGGCGAAACTCCTCGCCCATGCGCCGCGCCAGGGGCTGCTCCTGACGCCAGTCTCGTGCTCCTGGCGCGGATTTTTTTCGTTCGGCGTCCGGCAATATCGTTTCGTGTGGATTCACCAGCCGAGGAATTTTGCGGTCGCGCTCATTTGCCTGTGGGCGCCGCCGATCTGCCTCGCGCTCGCGGCGCCGCGCTTCGCCGCCGGCTCTCCCGCGGCCTGGATCGCGCTTGGCCTGGTCGTCGCCCTCGGCGAGCTCCGCGCGCGCCTGCGCCGGAGCGTCCAGCGCGCGCTGTGGCCGCATCTCGACGGCGCCCGCGACGAGCGGCGCTGGCTTGCCGAACGCTGGCTGCGCCCGCTCTGGTGGATCGTGCATGCGCTCTCCGCCGCCGCGGCGCCGCTCTCGCGAACAATCGAGTGGGCGGGGATCCGCTACCGCGTGAACGGGCCGCAATCGGTGATCATAGAGAGGCGCGCCGAGCCATTGTGAGCCTCAACGATCGATCGTCTTCATAGTCCACTCAGGGTAACGCAGTCCCGAAACGTTTCCAGGCGCGAGCGCCTCGTCGAGCGCCTTCATCTCGGCCAGATCGAGCCGGATGTCCGCCGCGGCGACATTCTCCTCGAGATAAGTTCGCCGCTTCGTGCCGGGGATCGGCGCGATGTCCTCGCCCTTGTGCAGGAGCCAGGTAAGCGCGATCTGTCCGGGTTTGGCGCGTTTGCGCGCCGCTACTTCGCCGACGACTCGCGCGGCCTGCATGTTGGCGTCGAAATTCGCGCCCTGATAGCGCGGGTCCATGCGGCGATAGTCGCCTTCCGGATAGTCTTCGGCGCGCCTGACCTCGCCGGTCAGAAAACCGCGGCCGAGCGGCGAGAACGGCACGAGGCCGACGCCGAGTTCCCGCAGCGCCGGCAGGACGTCGGCTTCCAGATTGCGCTCCCACAGCGAGTATTCGCTCTGCACCGCGGACACGGGATGGACGGCGTGCGCGCGGCGGATGTTGGCGACGCCGGCCTCGGAGAGGCCGAAGTATCTGACCTTGCCCTGCCTGACGAGATCGCCGACGGCGCCCGCGACGTCCTCGATCGGAACGGCGGGATCGACGCGGTGCTGATAGAGGAGATCGATCACATCGGTCTGGAGGCGCCACAGCGAGCCTTCCACCGCGGCGCGGATATGGTCGGGCCGGCTGTCCAGTTCGGCGCCGACCTGCTTTCCGTCGCGGATGCGAAAGCCGAATTTGGTCGCGATCGTCACCCGGTCGCGCTTTCCCTTGAGCGCTCGCCCGATGAGTTCTTCGTTGGTGAAGGGACCGTAGACCTCGGCCGTATCGAGAAACGTGCAGCCGAGTTCGATCGCGCGGTGAAGGGTCGCAATCGACTCGGTTTCGTCCGCAGGGCCATAGGACTGGCTCATGCCCATGCAGCCGAGGCCTATGGCCGAGACTTCGAGCCCCTGTCGCCCCAGTTTGCGCATTGGCAGACTCATAGGCCACGCTCCTTTTGCGGATAGGAGTCCAGTCTAACCCGAGGACGGTAGCGGCGCCACGCGGTCCATGAGGCGCCGCCGCAAGGACGGCGTCCATCGAGGCGTTATGGACCGCGTCTGCAGACTATCGGGTTGGCGACGTTTTAGGCAAAATCCTCCATCTCGTAGAGTTCGCGGATCTCGATCGTCGAGGGTCCCGGCATCGGATTGGGGCAGCGCTTGACCCAGTCGATCGCCTCGTCGAGATCCTGGACCTTCCAGATCCAGTAGCCGGAAACGAGGTCGTCGACGTTGCCGAATGGGCCCTTCGTCACCGCGCGGTCTTTCCCCGAGAAGGCGACCCGCGCGCCTTTGCTCGTGGGCTTGAGCCCGGCGCCGTCAGTCATGACCCCGGCCTCGATCAGCTTCTGATTGAACGCACCCATCTCCGCCATGAGTTCGGGGCTCGGCGGTTTGCCGGCCTCCGAGTTTGCGGTCGCCTTGACGATCACCATGACGCGCATCGTGGGTTCTCCATTGAGGTGAGGGTTCGTGCGCGGTCAGGCGACCTCTCTCAGCGCGGGCGCTCTCGGCCAGGGATCGGCCCAGGCCGGAAGTTTGTCGAGCGCATCAAGCCACCGCACGATGTTCGGAAAGGCGTCGAGCGGCATCTCCGCCCGGCGCCAATACGTCGCCATCGACGCCAGCTGAAAATCCGCGATCGTCAGGCGTCCGCAAGCGGGGTGGGACCGGTTCGCGAGATGTCCGTCGAGCACCTTCGCGAAGCGTTGCAGATTGGGGACCTTCTCTCGCAGCGACGCGCGGTCGGGGTCGCCCAGCCCGAACGTCCCCTTGACGATATGCTCGAAATAGAATGGCCCGACCGCCGGTCCCCAATGCTGGTCATTCCACGACAGCCAGCGCAGAACTTCGACCTGCTCGGCGGGATCGGCCGCCGGCCACATGTCCGAGCCGGCTTTCACGCAGAGATAGGCCATGATCGCCGAGGACTCCCACAGCGCGAGGTCGCCGTCGACGAGCGTCGGCGCCTTCATGTTGGGATTGAGCGCGGCATATTCGGGCGTCCTGAGGCCGCCCGCCATCATGTCGACCTCGATCAGTTCGGCGTCCACGCAGAGGTGCTTGACGAGCGCCAACACGCGGCGCGGCGCCTGCGCCTCAAACCAATAGATCTTCATCTTGGTCCTCCAGCGGAATGGGGAAGGAGTCAAAGGGCGGCGAACGCGCTCGCCGCCCTTTGATCGCTCAGCGCTTCGGCGCGACCAGCGCGAACGCCGCCCCTTGCGGATCGAGACCGTTGACGATCCAACTTCCGCCGGGAACCTGGACGGGTCCATGCAGAATCTTGCCGCTGGCAGCCTTCACGCGCTCAGCCGCCGCGTCGATCGCCTCGACGGTGATGTAATAGAGCCAGTACGGAGCCGGCTCCTGCGCCGTCTTCTTCAACATGCCGCCGCCCTGCCGGCTCCGGGTGCTGAAGATCTGATAGGTCCCCATGGGGCCCATTTCCATCGCTTCGCCTTTCGTCCAGCCGAACAGGCCGGAGTAGAATGCGAACGAGCTTTCCGGGTCGCCGCCATGCAACTCGTGCCAGCCGATGTGACCGGGCTTTGTCGGGTCCTGTTCAGGCGCCTCGTCGCTATTGCCCTTGAACAAGAGAAATCCCGCGCCGTGCGGATCGGACGCGACCGCGAACGTCCCGACGTTCGGGATCTCGGCCGGCGGGCGGTGGATCATGCCGCCTGCCGCCTTCACCTTGTCGGCGTAGGCCTTGACGTCGTCGACCGCGATATAGCCCATCCACGCTGGACGAACGCCCTGCGCTTCGGCCGGAATCGGCATGAGCCCGCCGACCATGGTCTCGCCAGCCTTGAGCAGCGTGTAGCGCTGGGCGTTCATCGTGTTGGGGGCGAGCGTCCAGCCGACGACTTTGGTGTAGAAGGCTTCGGCGCCGGGCAGGTCGTTGGACATTTGATCGTACCAAATGAACGTTCCGGCGAGGTTCGATGTGTTGGTCATGACCTTCCTCCTTCAGTTGGCCTCGTAGGCCCGTTGCAACTCTGCGATGTCGAGCTTCTTCATCGGCATGACCGCGCGCATGACGCGCTCTATCGCAGCCGCGTCAGCGCTCTGCATGATCTTCGGAACGAGACTCGGCACGATCTGCCAGCTGACGCCGAACTTGTTGGTGAGCCAGCCGCATTGGCCCGGCTTGCCGCCTTCGCCGAGCCGCTCCCAGAGCCGATCGACCTCGGCCTGGGTTCCGCAATCGACGATGAGCGAGATCGCCGGCGTGAAGGGGAATTGCGGGCCGCCGTTGAGCGCAAGAAACTTTTGTCCCTCGATCTCGAACAGGATCGTCATGACTGCGCCCTTGGGGCCGGGACCGTAGCGGGCCGTCGAGAGGACGCGGCCCGACTTGAAGATGGAAAGATAGTGCTCGACCGCCTCCTCGGCTTTGAAGTCGAACCAGAGGCAGGGCGTGATCTTCTGTTCGCTCATGATGCGTTCCTCGGTTCGGCGTTTGGCGCGTGCAGCAGCTCTTTGAAATAGCGCCTCAGATGATCGAGGCAGTCGGCGGCGATTTTCGGGCCGTGCTTTGCTTTGGCGAGGATGAAAGCGCCCTGCAGCACGGCCTGGGAGAAGAGCGCGGCGCTTGCAGGCGACCAAGTCGCGCCGGGCGCATAGAGCGCTTTGGCAGCCGCGATGTCGATCTCGAGCCGCGCCGCGTGTTCGCTGATGTAGTGGTCGCAGGCCGCGCGGATGGCGGGATGGGTGTCGTAGGCTTCCTGCACCATCGTGCCGAGGAGGCAGGTGAACTGCGGCAGCTCGCCCTCGAGGATCGCCTTGCGGAATTCGACATATCCCAGAACGCGCGCCCGAGGGTCGGGCAGGCGCGAATAGGGCGCAGCCTCGAACAGGGCGTCGGCGCGCTGAGCGAAATGCGCCGCAGCCGCGAGGGCGCAAGCTTCCTTGCTGTCGAAATGATGGAAGAAGGCGCCTTTGGTGAGGCCGGCTTCCGCGCAAATGTCCTCGACCCGGGCGGCGGAATAACCCTTTGAGCGAATCACGTGGACGGCGGCGTCGAGCAGCCTTTCATTCGAGGTGGCGGCAGCCGCCGCCTTCGCGCTTGCTCGCCCCTTGGCCTTCGCTGTCTCGAGAGCCGCCATTGCCATGATGATCCGGAGGTCGGTGGATACCGTACCGACTGGTTGGTATGCCGTCAAGGCCCGCTATAAGAAAAAATTGGTATCCCCTTCACTGCCCCTGAGGGACGTGGTACGCCTGTCTGGTGGACACCACTCGACACCCGGTCGCTGGACTTGATTACCCGCGCACGTTTCAGGCGATGGACGAACGCTTCCGTGACGACGCGGCCTGCCGCGAGTACATCCGTCGTTTGCGCTGGCCTCAGGGATTCACCTGCCCCCATTGCGGAGAGGCGGGGGAGCCATGGGTGATGGCAGGGGGATGGCTGCGGTGTCGGGCCTGCCGCAAACAGACATCGCTGACCGCCGGGACGATCTTCGAGGGTGCCCGTAAGCCGTTGCGGATGTGGTTTCTGGCGATGTGGTTCGTCACCAGCCAGAAGAATGGGGTCAGTGCGCTCGGCCTCCAGAGGGAATTGGGGCTTGGCAGCTACGAAACTGCCTGGACCTGGCTGCACAAACTGCGCCGCGCCATGGTCCGGCCGGGCCGGGACCTGCTGTCGGGTGCGATCGAGGTTGATGAAACCTATGTTGGTGGCCCGGAACAGGGTACGCGAGGCCGAGAAACCGAGAGCAAGGCCATCGTCGCCATAGCAGTCGAGAAGAACGGCCGGGGGCTTGGCCGCATCCGCCTTCAGCAGATCGGAGATGTCTCGACAGACAGCCTGCTTCCCTTCGTCCAAGGCGCTGTGAAGCGCGGGGCGATGGTTCACACCGACGGCTGGAGGGGTTACCAGCATCAGGTCACGGTCCTCAGCGGCGGCTCCGACCCGGCGCACGAAGTCATGCCGCGCGTCCACCTCGTCGCCTCGCTGCTCAAGCGATGGCTGATCGGTACTCACCAAGGTGTCGTCCAGCATCAACATCTCGACTACTACCTCGACGAATTCACCTTCCGCTTCAATCGCCGCAGATCAAAGGCCCGCGGGCTGCTCTTTCATCGCCTCGCCCAACAAGCCCTCGCCGTTGGACCCGCGCCCTACAACGCCATCGTCAAGCCACCGGGTTCCAGCAACTCCCGGACAACGGGGCAATGAAGGGGATACCCAATCAAGAAAAAGACGGCGGCGAGACCATAAAGCGTGTCGCCTCATGCGTCGCAAACGCATCGGGCCGCGACCGCGCGTTCCGAAAAAGCAGGCGACGCTCGTCGTTCCGCAAGCGTCCTTTGCGAAGCGTCCGCGAAAGAACGGCGCTCCGCTTCACGCTCGCTGAATGTGTCCGGTCGATGGTTCGCTGAGGCGCCGCGCGACGTTGACCTTCGCAAGGTCGTTCTCGGCCCATTCCAGAACCTTCGGGTTCATCACGCGGAACCAGAGCGGAGGTATGGCGGCGAGAAGATACATGCCGGGATAGCCGTTCGGGAGACGCGGAAGTTCCTTGAAGTCCCGTAGCGACTGGTAGGGCCGCATCGGATTGGCATGGTGGTCCGAGTGCCGCTGCAGGTGGAACGTCAGGAGGTTGGAGAAGATGTGGTTCGTGTTCCACGAGTGGCGCGGCTGGACGGTTTCGTAACGACCGTTCGGCCGCTTTTCGCGCAGAAGCCCGTAGTGCTCGACGTAATTCGCCTGGGTCAGCGCATACCAGCCGACGAAGTGGTGGACGAGGATGAACGGCGCGACCGTCCAGCCGAAAGCGCCGATCAGCGAGGCCGCGACGAAAAGGGTCAAGGCGAAGCCCTGCAGGATTTCGTTCTCGGGCGACCAGACGCGCATGCCGCGCCGCGCGAGCCGTTCGGCCTCGTTGCGCCACCCGCGCGTAAAGGCGCCCGGCAGCTCGCGGCCCGCGAAGCGGTAGATGGACTCGCCGTAGCGTGCGCTCGCGGGGTCCTCCGGTGTCGCGACCCAGGTATGGTGCCCGCGATTGTGCTCGACGCGGAAATGCGCGTAGCCGACGACCGCGTTCGCGAGCAGGCCGAACATCTGATCGACCCGGTTTGCCTTGTGCCCTAATTCGTGGCCGAGCGCGATGCAGCCGCCGTCGAGCGTGCCGACGCCGAGCGCCAGCGCCGCCCATGACCACCACGGCAGGCTCTGCGTGCCTACGAAGGCGACGGTCGCGAGATAGCTCGCCCAGAACATCGGCACGGTCGCGATCGCGAGACGACGGTAATAGGGATCGGCCTCCATCGCCGCGACGACTTCGGCCGGCGGATTGTTGAAGTCCTCGCCGAGCCAGGCGTCGGCGACCGGAACGACGCCGAACACGAAGACGACGGGGATCAGCGTCGCAACGAGTGCGCCGGTCAGGAAATAGATCGCGAAAGCGATAATCGGGATCGTCGGAAGAAACAGGGACAGCAGGAAAAGGTAACGCTTGCCGTCGCGATAGGCGATCGTCTCGCCGCTCGCGCTCACGCCAACGAAGGTCATACGTCGCTCCTCCCCGGGAGTTTTTGGAATGTCCTGGCGACGATGACGGTTTCGGCGTCCCTGTTCCAGTTCACGCCGCGCCAATGTTGTGGCATTTTGCGCCACATGGGAGCCGACGACGCCCGCCGCGCGGCAAGGGAAACGCCTGTCTCGGGCGCCTATGCGCGCGCGCTCGTTCGCCGTTTCGGACCGACCCCGGCCGAGCGCGCGCGGCTCATCGAGGGAACGGGGCTGACTGAAGCCGCGCTCAACGCGCCCGGCGCCGAGACGCCGCTCGGGGGGCTGCTTCGGCTTACCGGCAATCTCACCCGCATCCACGGACCGACGTGGCCGCTCGACGCCCCCACGCTCTGGTCCGCGGCGTTGCAGGGCGCGCTCGACGTCGCCGTGAGAAGCGCTGCGAATGTGGATGATGCGCTGAAGGTCGTTGCGCGTTACGGCTGCGTCCGCGCGCCCTATCTTGTCGTCCGCCTCCAATCGAGCGGACAGGGCCAGCGCCTCGTCATCGAGCCGGCGGTCGCGATCGACGACGCTGTCTGGCGGGCGATCGCCGAAGCCGTCGCTCTATCGGCGATCGGCCTCTTCGCCCAGGTGTTCGAGGACGGCCTCGCGGAGACGACCATCAGCTTTCCCTGGGCCCCGCCCGTCCACGCGCCGCGGCTCCGCGCATGTCTCACTTGCAAGGTCCGGTTCGAGCGGCCGGACTTCGCCTTCGAGGCGCCGTCCGCGCTTCTCACTCATCCCTCGCCGTTCGCCGACCCCATGCTGCACGCGCGCGCAATCGCCGACCTCGAGGACGCTGCGCGTCGCATCGGCGGCGAGGACGGGCTCATTCGCGACCTCGAGCGGCTCGCTGCGATCAGCCTGCCGCGGCGCCTCGGCGAGGACGAAGCGGCGCGCCGGCTCGGCCTGTCGCGCCGCACGCTCGTCCGTCGCCTGTCTGCGGCGCATGTCGAATTTCGCGGGCTCATCGACGGCGTCCTGCGCGACAAGGCGCGCGCGATGCTCGAGGCGCGGAAGCTGTCGCGCGACGCAATGGCGGAAGCGCTCGGCTACGCCGACCCAACCAGCTTCAGCCGCGCCTGCCGCCGATGGTTCTTGGCGGATGACCGGCCGCGCTCCCAGCCCGCACACCCTGACGAATGGATAAGGCGCAAGGCCCGATCGACGTGTTGACATATTCGTACATTCAAATATACTGTCTTGACGAGTCGCCCATCGAAGCGGCGCGCCTGCGACGGGAGGAAAGCTGGTGGCTGAAATTGTGATCATGGGCGCGGGCCTTGGCGGCGCGATCATGGCGTATGAATTGAAGGAGCAGATGCGGCGGGAGGACAGGCTCACCGTCGTCACTAAGGACCCGCTCTATCATTTCGTCCCGTCCAATCCGTGGGTTCCGGTCGGCTGGCGGACGCGCGAGGCGCTTCAGGTCGATCTGGCGCCGGCCTTCGCCAAGCGCGGCATCGGCTTCAAGGCGAGCCCGGTGACGAAAGTCTCTCCGAAAGAGAACAGGATCGAGACTGCGGACGGTTCGTCGCTGGCGTACGACTACCTCATCATCGCGACCGGTCCGGAGCTTGCCTTCGACGAAGTCGAGGGCCTCGGCCCAGATGGCTTCACCAATTCGATCTGCCACATCGATCACGCCGAGAAGGCGGCGCGCGGGTTCGAGGACTTCTGCAAGACTCCCGGTCCGATCGTCGTCGGCGCGGCGCAAGGCGCCTCCTGCTTCGGGCCGGCCTACGAGTTCATGTTCATCCTCGAGACGGAGTTGCGCCGGCGCAAAATCCGGGACCAGGTTCCGATGACCTTCGTCACCGCCGAGCCCTATATCGGCCACCTCGGCCTTGACGGCGTCGGCGACACCAAGGGCCTGCTCGAGGGGGCGATGCGCGACCGTCACATCAAGTGGATGACCAGCACGCGCATCAAGAAGGTCGAGAAGGGCAAAATGACGGTTGAGGAGGTCGGCGACGACGGCGCCGTGAAGGCGACCAAGGACCTGCCCTTCGGCTTCTCGATGATCCTGCCTGCGTTCCGCGGCATAGCACCCCTGCGAGGGATCGAGGGCCTCGTCAATCCGCGCGGCTTCGTCATTGTCGACAAGCATCAGCAGAACCCGACCTACCCGAATGTTTTCTCCGTCGGCGTTTGCGTCGCGATCCCGCCCGTGGGGCCGACGCCTGTTCCCTGCGGCGTGCCGAAGACGGGCTTCATGATCGAGTCCATGGTCACGGCGACGGCGCGCAACCTTGGCGCAATCCTTCGCGGGGAGAAGCCGAGGTTTCAGGGGACCTGGAATGCAGTCTGCCTCGCCGACTTCGGCGATTCCGGTATCGCCTTCGTCGCGCAGCCGCAAATTCCCCCTCGCAACGTCAACTGGTCCTCGTCCGGCAAATGGGTTCATGCCGCAAAGATCGGCTTCGAGAAGTACTTCCTGCGCAAGATGCGCAAGGGCGAAAGCGAACCGTTCTACGAGTCCATGGCCCTCAATATGCTCGGCATCGAGAAGCTCAAGGCTGTGAAGGCGGACGAAGCCGTTCCGGTGTGATCGCGGCGTCGGCGTCGCGAGCACCGAAATCCCCGTCGACCCGCTCCGGGAGCCCGCGTCAGCGGGCGTATCAGCCGACGCCTACCGTTTTGGCGCGAGCAGCGCGAACATCGCCCCTTGCGGATCGGTCGCCTGCACAATCCATTGTCCGCCGGGCACTTCCATCGGGCCGTTGACGATCTGCCCGCCGCGCGCCTTGATCCGCTCGGCCGCCGCGTCGACGCCGTCGACGTTGAAATAGTAGAGCCAGAACGACATCGGCGTCTGCGGCGTGCGGGTCATGATTCCGCCCTGCTCGCCTTGGCCGGTGTCGAACATGCGGTAGACGCCCATCGGCCCCATGTCGAAATCGCTGGTCTTCCTCCAGCCGAAGAAATCGCAATAGAAATCGAGCGCCTTAGCGCCGTCGTCGGCGTGCAATTCATGCCAGCCGACGAGGCCCGGCGCGCCCGGCGGCGGGGCAGGGGGCGGATTGCCGCCGTGGTCGCGGAACAGCATGAAGGCGCCGCCGTACGGGTCGGAGACGACTGCGAAGCGGCCGACGCCGGGAATGTCTGCGGGCTCTTTGAAGACCTTGCCGCCGGCGGCGGTGAGCTTGGGCAAGGCCGCATCGACGTCCTCGACCCAGATGTAGCCCATCCATGAGGGCCCCGCGCCCATCGCTCTGGCCTCAGCGGGGATCTCCATCAGGCCGCCGACCATATGCGAGCCGGCGGAGACGATCTCATAAGGGACGCCCGGCATGCCCGCGTCCTTGGCCGTCCAGCCGACGACGTGGGTGTAGAAGTCGGCGGCCGCCTTGCGGTCGTCGCCCATATGCTCGTACCAGACGAATTTTCCGGTTTGTGCGGCCATGCGTTCCTCCTCGCGTTTTGTAGCCTGCGAGAGCTTAGCCCGCCGCAGCGAAAAGAATAAGACGGCGCCGGTGGCGCTTTACGTTGAAGTCGGCCGCGCTCGCACGTAAGCCCGTTCGCCGCTGCGAGCGTTCCACCACACGTCGATCAGCACGCCCGACTTTGGATCGACGAAGCGCTCGCCGGTGAACGTCCAGTCCTTGCCCGGCGGCGCGTCGAGGGGCTGCCGCTTGTAGCCGCCCGAGCGGAAGAGGAGCCAGATCAGAACAAGCGCCGCGGGAACGGCGAGCCAGAAGACGTGCACGAGCGCGCCGGTCACGGGGCGGGTTCGACCACCGCGGCGGTGCCGTAGGCGACGATCTCGCTCATCGTATTGCCGATCTCGGCGCTGTCGTAGCGCATCATCAGGACGGCGTTCGCGCCCATGGTCGTTGCGTTCTGGACAAGCCGATCGAGAGCGTGGCGGCGCGCCTCCTCCAGAAGTTGGGTGTATTCGTGGATTTCTCCGCCGACGATCGACCGCAAGCCGGCGATCAGATTGCCGCCCAAGCCGCGGCTGCGGACGACGACTCCAAAGCATTGTCCGAGCGTTCGCACCGTTCGATGCCCGGCGATGTTTTCCGTGGTTGCGACGATCATTGGCGATCCCAAAACCTTTAAGCGCCGGCCCCGGCGGCGGCGCGGCCGCCAAATTATGTCGAACGAACCCTTACTCAACCGTTCCGCTCTTCGCCATCGCGCCTCGCGCCTTGCTCCGCCCAAGATTATCTGCGGGCGCCGTAGAGGACGGGACTGAACGGTGTGTTGAAGCGTCGGGTGACCTTCCTTGAGGCGGCGATGACGCGCTGATACAATATTCGTTGATTCAAGTCGCGTGGTGATGCTTTCACGTCCTGACGAGGTTGTGGAGGCAGCCATTGCATTTGCGCCTCAGGATGGATCCGCATCCGCGGATTCGACGCTTCCTTGTTCGTCAGCATCGCTCAGATAGGGGCCTGGCGCGCCGAGCGTCGGAGTCGCGAAGGCCATGAACGACCGGCCCGCCGAACAGGAGAAACCCCCCGCCGCCGAACCCGGCGCCGCCGCGGCTAATGCGCCTCATCATCCGTTCGCGCCGGCGCGAACCTCCCGATGGGTTGGCGTCGCCTTCAGACTGTTCGTGCTGGTTCTGGTCGGAGGCCTCATCGCATTCGTCGCCAACGAATGGGACTGGTGGGTGGGATCGGCCGTCCTGCAAACCACGGACGACGCCTACCTGCACGCCGATCTGACTCCGCTCGCCGCCAAGGTCCCAGGCTATGTACGCGACATCCCGGTGCGAGACTTCCAGAAGGTCAAAGCCCGCGACCTCTTGGTTCAAATCGACGACGACGATTACCGGGCCGATCTGGAGCAGGCCGAGGCGAATAGCGCCGACGCCCAGGCGGCGATCCAAACCATCGACCAGCAGAGGCTCTTGCAGACGGCGGTGATCGATGAGGCACAGGCGACAATGGAGGGGGCCGAGGCGGATGTGACGCGCTATGATCTTGAGGCGGCGCGTCAGCAGACGCTGCTTGCCGGAGGCCTCGCCGGGACGCGTCAGCTCGTGGAGCAGGCGGTCGACAATGAAAAGCGCGCCAAGGCCACGCTCGCGCACGACCGGGCGGAGCTCGAGCAACAGCGCCAGCAGCTCAAGGTGCTCGATAGCCAGGACATCCAGGCCCGCGCCACTCTCAGCGCGCGACAGGCGGCGCGGGACCTCGCGAAGATCAACCTCGGCTATACCCGCATCGTCGCCCCGGTCGACGGCATGGTCGGCGAGCGACTGGTCCAGCGCGGCCAGTACCTCAGCGTCGGAACACAGGTGATCTGGCTGGCGCCGCTTCCCAAAATCTGGGTCATCGCCAATTACAAGGAAACGCAGATGACCCATATTCGCATCGGCCAGACGGCGCGCGTCACGGTTGACGCCTTCCCGGGCGTGGTTCTGCACGGTCGGGTCGACAGCTGGTCGCCGGCTTCAGGCGCGCAATTCGCCTTGTTGCCGCCCGACAACGCCACCGGGAACTTCACCAAGGTGGTGCAGCGCATCCCAGTCAAGATCACGCTCGAACCCGATCCGCGGCTCGGCGACCTCTTGCGGCCGGGCATGTCGGTGATCGCAACCATCGACACAAGCTCGGTCCCGCCTGGCGCTGTCGCCAACTCCGGGAAGGGGGCGCCGTGAGCGTATCACGGATCAGCGGCGAGGCGACGGCCCCCAACCTCGCCTTCCGCGCCGTCGGCCATACCCTCTGTTCGCCCGCCGACCGCGCCGCCCAACATCGCCCGGTCATCGCGAGCCGCCCCTTGATCGGCATCCTCGCCGTGCTCCTGGGCTCGCTCATATCGACGCTCGACAGCCGCATCACGACTTTCGGCCTCGCCGACGTTCGGGGCGCTGTTCATGCCGGCTTCGATGAGGGCGCGTGGATCCCCACCGCCTTTACCGTTGGCCAAATGTTGATGGGGCCGGTCTCCGTCTGGCTCGGGATGGTGTTTGGGGTGCGCCGACTCCTGATGATTTCGTGCGCCGTCTTCGCGGTCTCAAACTTCCTCCTGCCATTCTCGCCCGACCTGCGCTTCGTCCTCATGTTCCAGATGGTCAGCGGCCTCGCCTCCGGCACTTTCATCCCGCTTACTCTTGGTTTCGTGGCGCAGAACCTGCCGCCCCGGCTCGTGGTCTACGGCGTCGCAGCCTATGTGTTGAACCTGGAACTGTCGCTCAACATCGCCGCCTCGATCGAGGGCTGGTTCAGCGATTACTGGTCGTGGAAGTGGATCTTCTGGGACACCGCCTTGGTAGCCCCGCTCATGCTGGTCTGCATCTATTTCGGCATGCCGCGCCAGCCGATAAACCGTGCGCTGCTCAAAACCGCGGACTGGGCAGGGATAATCTATGCCGGCCTCGGATTCAGCCTGCTCTATGCAGCTCTCGACCAGGGCAACCGGCTCGACTGGCTGAATTCGGGATTGATCTGCGGGCTGCTGCTCGGTGGAGGGCTCCTGCTCGCTGCCTTCGTCGTGCAGGAGCTCACCCATCACCGGCCCTGGGTCGATCTGCGCTTCGCGGCTAGCGGGAACTTCCCGCTGCTTTTCCTCTTCATCGCCTTTTTTCGCTTCACCATCCTGTCCACGTCGTACATCATTCCGCAGTACCTGACGACGGTCCAAGGTTACCGGGCGATGGAAGTCGGTAGCGTGCTGGTGTGGATTGCGCTGCCGCAATTCCTGCTGGCGCCGCTCACGGCGGCGACGCTTCGCTTCATCGACGCAAGGCTTCTGACCGCCGTGGGCTTCGCCCTCATCGGCGTCGCCTGTTTCATGGCGGCGCAGCTAACTGACGAGTGGATAGGCGCCGACTTCCTGCCCTCGCAGATCGTCCAGGCGTTCGGCCAATCGATCGGGCTGACCTCATTGGTTTGGCTCAACCTGCAGCACCTGGACCCGAGCCAGGTTTTCACCTTTGGCGCGGTGCTGCAGACCGGGCGCCTGTTCGGGGCGGAAATCGGCACGGCCTTCGTCGAAACCATCATAAGGGTGCGCGAGCAGGTGCACTCGAACCTCATCGGGCTCCACGTCGCGACGGGCTCGTTCATCACCGGCGACCGGCTGCAGGACTACGCCCGGGCGGTGGCCGGGCGCTCGGTCGGCCCACCCGACGCCGATGCGCGCGCGACCGCGCTCCTCGCCCATTCGGTTCAGATCCAGGCCAATGTGCTGGCCTATATCGACGGCTTCATGATCATCGGCTTCGCCGTCATCGGCATGCTGCTCTTGATGCTGCTCCTGCGCACGCCGGCAGGCGAGTCCGGCGCGCCGGACCGCACGGCGGCCGCGCCGGCGTAAAACGCCCTGCGCCTTCCACCTGGACTGCTGCGTCGCCATGAGGGGATCGTACGAGGCCTACTCAACCGTTCCGCGCTTCTCCGTCGCGTCTCGCGCCGTCTTCTGCCTCGGCGCCGGCCCGCAGATCGTCGCAATCGCGTCCTCGACGATCGGCTCGATCTCGCGCCGGGCGACGCCGGCGCGGGCGCGGATCGAGAGCGTGTGGGTCGTCGCCGTGCCCATGCGCGCAAGGCGGCGCGGGTCGGCCTCGACTGGCAGTTCGCCTTTTTCGCGCGCTGAGGCGAACAGGCGCTCGAACGCGCGATCGCTTGTCTCCAGCGCCTCGCAGACCATGCCTCGGACCTCAGGATCGGCGGTCGCGTCGGAGGACGCGGTCAGCACGGTGAAGCATCCGCGCGGACCTTCCCTGCCGGTGAGATAGAGATCGAGCGCCGCGAGCAGAATTCGTCTCAGCTTGTCGCGAAGCGGCGCGGGCTCGGCGAAGAGCGGCGCGAAGCTTTCCCGCACATGCTCGCGATAGCGGCGATAGGCCTGAAGGTAGAGCGCGCGTTTGTCGCCGAACGCGCCGTAGAGGCTCGGGCGATTGAGGCCGGTCGCGGCGCTGAGCTCGTCGAGCGAGGTCGCGGCGAAGCCCTCCTTCCAGAAGAGGTCCATCGCCTGGGTCAGCGCGACCTCCGGCTCGAACGCGCGCGGACGGCCGCGGCGGCGGGCAGGATTATCAGGTCGCTTGTTTGCGCGAGGCTTCGCTGTGGAGTTTTGTACCATCTTGCATAAAACTCTTGACAAGGAGCTATTATATGCGAAAGAGTACGTAAATAGCCAAGGAGGAAATCATGGAGCTGTTCTTTTCCCCGCTTGCCTGCTCGATGTCTGGCCGCATTGCGTTAGCGGAAGCCGGCGCCGCGATCGATTTCGTCGAGGTCGATCCGCACACCAAGCGCGTGCTCGCGACCGGCGAGGACTATCGCGCCGTCAACCCGCTGGGCTACGTGCCGGCGCTGAGGCTCGACGACGGGACCGTCCTGACCGAGAACGCCGCCATCCTGCAATATATCGCCGACGCCTATCCCGACGCCGGGCTCGCCCCGCCCAAGTCCGATCGTCTCGGGCGCGCCAGGCTGCGCCAATGGCTCAGCTTCATCGGAAGCGAGTTGCACAAAGCTTTGATGACGCCGCTACTCGGCCGCGAGACGCCGGCTGAGGTCAAGGCGTGGACCGTGAGCAAGTATGCCTCACGCCTCGCCTATCTCAACGACCGGCTGGCGGGGCGCGCGTTCCTGCTCGATCGCTTCAGCGTCGCGGACGGCTATCTCGCGACCGTCCTCAACTGGACGCAGGCGACGCCTGAGATCGATCTTTCCTCCTACCCTCATGTCAAAGCCTATCTCGAGCGGATGCGCGAGCGCCCCAGCGTCGCCGCCGCGCTTGCCGCCGAGGTTCCTTTGTTCCGGGCGGAGATCGCTCGGCAAAAGGCGGCCTGACCGAGGTCTGGCCACCCCGTCGCAGCAAGCCCGCTTCTCGCTCGCCTCGATCCAACCGGCAAAACGACCTGCGGGGGAAACCCCTCTGCGGGTCGATTTGCATGAAGCCGAGACTGTGGCGCATCCCGTCGCTCTGCAAAGAAAAGAAAAGCTGGCTGCAAATGGGACAGAAGGGGCCGCGCGCTTTGGCGGCGCGATACCGGCAGTCAATTCGCCTCCTTCGCTTTCATTTCATGGCGAAAATCGGACAATCAGCCGCGTGTTTACGTTGCGACTCACACCGGCTGTGCTGAGCGACGGCCATGGCTCGTAGGCAAAAATGAAGTGCTGCATCAGTAATTGGACTACAAATCCCAAGCTTTTTATCCTCAGATTTATTGTTCGACTGGGGATATGCTTGACGGAAGTTAGCGGTCGTCACACTCTTCATTATCGACACAATTCGGTCACACAATTTGCTCTTGACGAATTGACGTAGGTGCGTCACTGTCAACGTCGGCGGGAATGGGGCCGTCATGCTCGCCACAATGCGGCGGTCTATCCAGAACCTTGCGCCATCGGCCGGCGTATTCTCGTGCTTTGGGAGCTGTTAGCATGAATGGAGCTTTCCTGCTGTCGGCTGCGGCCTTCACCCCATCCCAAATCAGATCACTTACAGTTGGTACAGTCTTGTTGTCGGCTGTGGCCGCCACTCCGGCGTTTGCAGACGTCGTGTCGGTCGCGGACGGCAGCTTCGAGTCAAATCCGATCGGGGAGATCACGACCAAGACGCCGACTTCGGCCGGTTGGTACATGAGTTCGGGCGCGCCCTACTCCAACTACGGCTACACTTGGATCTTGGACAACTCCAACACCGGCCACATCCTGCTGCATCCGTTTACGCCCACCGATGAGGGCGTTCAGTTCCTCGCACAGGACAGCACCTTCCGTCCGGCCGCGGTGAATCAGGAGATCACGGGCCTGACGGCCGGCAAGATTTACACGGTGAGTTTTGATTGGGCCGGGGCGCAGCAGTTGGGCTACACCGGGGCCACGACCGATTACTGGGCGGTGAGCCTCGGATCGGAGACGATCGACACTCCCACGGTCACCGTTGCGAGCGGGGGCTTCAGCGGCTGGATGTCCGAAAGCTTCCGCTTCACCGCAACGGCCGCCGACGAGGTGCTTTCGTTCAAGGCGTTCGGCACGTGCCTCACAGTAACCTGTGGGCCGACCACGTCGGGCGCGCCGCCTTTCGCGCTGTTGGACAGCGTGGCGCTGACGACGTCTACGGTGCCGGAGCCCTCGAGCTGGGCGATGATGGCGCTCGGGTTCGGCGGGCTTGGCTTCGTGGCGTTCCGTCGCGGCCGCCGCGCGCGGGCGATCGCGCTCTGACAAGCATCTGACGGGAAGAAGGGCGCATCCGCGCCCTTCTTGCCTGACTTCAGGCCTGCGGTCTTGACGGCCTCGAAGAGCCACTCGAAATGGCCCGCGGGGGAAACCTCCTTGGGTTGATTTTGTCGGCTATTCCGGCACCTGGCCCACAAATGGGCCAAAAAGCGCCTCGCTCATCGTTTCATTTTGACAATAATAACAACCGGCCGCGCGCGTCTTTATGCCAGAGGCGTCCGCTATTACGCTGCAGCAACGTGACTTCCGCCGACATAAACGCCACAATGCAAGACTTTTTGCTCTCAAGACGCGTCATTTCCTCCGGATCCCGTTATCATCAGCGTTGCAACCGCAGTTGAGCCCGCGCCCGTACGCTTGACGAATTGACGTAAGTGCGGCAATGTCAACTTAGGTGCTGAGATGCGGGCCGCGCGGGGGACGTTGCGGCAGTCCTCCTAGAACCTTGCGCCATCGGCTGGCGTATTCTCATGCTTTGGGAGCTGTTTGCATGAATTGAGCTTTCCTACTGTCGGCTGCGGCCTTCAGCCCATCCCAAATCAGATCACTTACAGTTGGTACAGTCTTGTTGTCGGCTGTGGCCGCCACTCCGGCGTTTGCAGACGTCGTGTCGGTCGCGGACGGCAGCTTCGAGTCAAATCCGATCGGGGAGATCACGACCAAGACGCCGACTTCGGCCGGTTGGTACATGAGTTCGGGCGCGCCCTACTCCAACTACGGCTACACTTGGATCTTGGACAACTCCAACACCGGCCACATCCTGCTGCATCCGTTTACGCCCACCGATGAGGGCGTTCAGTTCCTCGCACAGGACAGCACCTTCCGTCCGGCCGCGGTGAATCAGGAGATCACGGGCCTGACGGCCGGCAAGATTTACACGGTGAGTTTTGATTGGGCCGGGGCGCAGCAGTTGGGCTACACCGGGGCCACGACCGATTACTGGGCGGTGAGCCTCGGATCGGAGACGATCGACACTCCCACGGTCACCGTTGCGAGCGGGGGCTT
This sequence comes from uncultured Alphaproteobacteria bacterium, assembly GCA_963782255.1. Taxonomy (GTDB): domain Bacteria; phylum Pseudomonadota; class Alphaproteobacteria; order Rhizobiales; family Beijerinckiaceae; genus Roseiarcus. The sequence continues at coordinate 794,951 of CAWAIS010000002.1, forward strand.
CAGCGGCTGGATGTCCGAAAGCTTCCGCTTCACCGCAACGGCCGCCGACGAGGTGCTTTCGTTCAAGGCGTTCGGCACGTGCCTCACAGTAACCTGTGGGCCGACCACGTCGGGCGCGCCGCCTTTCGCGCTGTTGGACAGCGTGGCGCTGACGACGTCTACGGTGCCGGAGCCCTCGAGCTGGGCGATGATGCTCGTCGGCTTCGCCGGTCTCGGTTACGCGGGCTTCCGCAGCCGCCGCAGGGCGATCTCGATCGCCTGAACGCTCTTGTCGATCTGATGAAACCAAGCCGCCCGCTTGCGGGCGGCTTGTCCATTTTGCGAGCTTGGGGCAATCTCCCGCTCGGGCCGCAAGACTCGACGCGGGCACCGAGAGGCGACCGGGACACTTTTCATGGCCGCGCACCTGATCCAGCATTTCCAGGGCCTCTTCATTGCTGTGCTTCGGCTCGGCGTTTGGCTCGTTATTTTCTCGGCGATCTTCGTGCCGCTCGAGCGGCTGTTCGCGCTCAATCGCCAAAAGGTGTTTCGCAAGGGGATCGGGGTCGATCTCGGCTATTACTTCCTCAACGGTCTCCTACCGGGACTTCTGCTTGGCGGCCCGGTGGCGATTGTCGCGTTCGTCGCGCATCGCGTGATCCCGGGCGCGGTCACCGGGACGATCGCCGCGTGGCCGATGTGGCTCAGGGCGTGCGCGGCGATGCTGGTCGGCGAGATCGGCTATTACTGGGGGCATCGCTGGACCCACCAGATCCCCTTCTTGTGGCGCTTCCACTCTGTGCATCACAGCGCCGAACAGCTCGATTTCCTCGTGAACACCCGCATGCATCCGGTCGACATGGTGTTTTCGCGGATGTGCATGCTCACTCCGATCCTGGCTCTCGGACTGGTCAATCCGATGCGCGTGTCTGACGGGATGATCCCCATGATCATCCTCATCACGGGCAGCATGTGGGGGTATTTTATTCATTCGAACACCCGCTGGCGCCTGGGTCCGCTGGAATGGCTGATCACCACGCCGGGCTTCCACCATTGGCATCACACCAACGGTGGGCGCCTGCGCGATTGCAACTACGCCAGCATGCTGCCCTGGCTCGATCGGATCTTCGGCACGCACTATCTGCCGAAGGTGTGGCCGGACCGCTACGGCATCGAAGAGCCGATGGCCGATTCGCTCGCCGGCCAGCTCGTTCAGCCGCTGCTGCCGACGCCCCCGGCTTTGCCCGCCGAAGGCTCGCGCGCGTCCGGGCGGTCGTGACGCGCCTGCCGGCGGCGCGACGGGCAAGCCTCCGCGGGCCGATGCACTAAAGGCCCACGAACCCCAGCAGGATCGACGAACTGCTCCGAGCCCGCGCATGAAACCCGCCACCGCCCCGTCCGCGCTCAAGGTCCAGGCCGCGCTTGGCGAGCGCTTCGAGGTCCTCGAATTCGACGCCAGCACGCGATCGTCAGAAGAGGCAGCGGCGGCGATCGGCTGCACGGTCGCCGAGATCGCGAAGTCGCTCGTCTTTCGCGCGCAAAGCGGCCGGCCGGTGCTTGTCGTGGCGTCCGGAGCCGACCGTGTGGACGAAAAGAAGGTCGCGGCGTTTGTCGGCGAGAGAAATTGGGCGCGCCGACGCCGACTTCGTGCGCGAGGCGACGGGCTTTGCGATCGGCGGCGTGCCGCCGGTCGGCCACAAGACGACGCCCGTCGTCTTGATCGACGAGGCTCTTATGCGCTTCAATGGCGTCTGGGCGGCCGCCGGAACGCCGAACGCCGTCTTTCGGCTGACGCCGGCGGATCTCGTTGCGTTGACGGGCGGGACCGTCGCGCCGATCGCGCGTCGATAAGAGCCCGCTGGGGGCCTGGGAGGCGAGAATGCCCGAAACGTCCTCGGCCAAGACAAGGATTGGCGTCGGCGGCTGGAATTACGCGCCCTGGCGCGGCGCATTCTATCCGAAAGGTCTGGCACAAGACCGCGAACTCGAATTTTCCAGCTGCAAGCTCACCTCGATCGAGATCGACAGCACCTATTACGGCTCGAAGACGCCGGAAAGCTTTCGCAAATGGCGCGATGCGACGCCGGATGATTTCGTCTTCGCGGTCAAGGGCCCACGGTTCGCAACCAACAGACGGATTCTCGCCGAAGCCGCACCGTCGATCGAGCGGTTCTTCTCGAGCGGCGTGACGGAGCTCAAGCATAAGCTCGGACCCGTCAACTGGCAGTTCGCGACGACGAAGCGCTTCGATCCCGACGACTTCGGCGCCTTCCTGACGCTGCTCCCGGCCTCCGTCGGCGGCCTCGCCATCCGCCACGCGGTCGAGGTGCGCAACGACAGTTTTCGCGATCCTGCATTCGTCGCTCTGGCGCGCGAGCGCGGAGTTGCGGTCGTGATCGCGGGCGACAGCAAATATCCGCAGATCGCCGATGTGACCGCACCGTTCGTCTATGCGCGAATCATGGGAACGGTCGAGGACGAAGCGTCGGGCTATTCGCGCGATCAGCTGGATCTTTGGGCGAAGCGCGCGAAGGTTTGGGCCGCAGGCGGCGCGCCGGAGGGGTTCGAAACGGTTGCGCCGCCAGCTGAAGCGCTTCCCCGCGAGGTGTTTCTTTATGTCATCAGCGGGTTCAAGGCGCGCAATCCATTGGCCGCGATGGCGCTCATCGAACGGACGGGATGAAATGGCAGATCGCGCTGGATCTCCCTTATGACGAGTAGCAGTTTTCGGCGCAGCGGCCGGCAATGCGCACGGCTTTTTTGCCAGCGCTGAAGAGGGCAATCAGCCCATCGGCGACGGCCAAGCTGAAACCCGCGAGCGCGTAGCTCTCGAGCGGCGCAAGCTGCGCGTTGAGGTCGTCGACGCAGAGGCGCAACGGCCTCTTAGGACAACCGCGAGACGAGTCGCTCGGAACAAACATGAAATTGAATCCCGCTAAATTACTGACGGGGAATTATGTAGGCTCGAATCGTCTCAAAACAATGACACTAAGCCGTTTCATTTTCTACGGAGCGCCGGCAGCCCCATTCCGCCCTTTGCTCAAGGCGTCCTTCAGCGCCTCGTTCTCCTGCTGCAGCGCGGATAAGCGCCCGCGCAAGACTTCGAGCGCCTGAGCGACGTCCTCGGCGTCGATCTTCTGTGGAATGTGCTGTGGACAATTGACATCCCACGCTTCGACTTCGAACAGGATCGCCTGTTCGGGCCGCGCCCGGTAGCCTTCGGGCATTAGCCGCGCGATCAGCTGCGGGTCCTCCACGACGCGCGCCCGGCCCCAGATCTTCACCCGGCGTCGATGGAAGTAGTCCATGAGAAAAAGGAACGCTCTGTCGTTCTCGGACAGGTTGCCGACCGAGATGAACTGGCGGTTGCCTTTGAAATCGGCGAAGCCCAGCGTGCTCGGGCCAACGACGCGGATGAACCCTTTCGGGCCGCCGCGATGCTGCGCGTAAGGACGACCCTCAGCGCTTGCGGTCGCCAGGAAGGCAGTGTCCACGCCGGCCAGGAACTCCGCGAGCTCCGCAGTGACCTCAGTGTGAAATCCTCCACCGGCCTCGCGCCTTGCGTACGCGTCGCGCGAACCGCGCAGGGTCTGGGCCGCCTTGACCGCGGGGGTGAAGGCGACGTCGCTCGCCAAATGGGCCATGGTCCGGCGCTTCAGTCGCGGTTGCGCGCTTCTTCGCGATTCGGCCACCAACGCGTGCGCGCAAGCGCAATCACGCCGTCCACGAGGGCGGCGCTGACGCCAGCGAGGCCATAGCGGTTCAAGGGCGCGAGCTGCGCGCAGAGGTCATTGCACAAGAGACCGGAAGCCAACGCCGGCCCGCTGCGCGACGGATTGTTCGAAGTCAACATGACGCTTTGCTCCCAATGAAACGCCGCTCCGATATGGGCTCTTGCTGCACCGTCGATAATCGCCGAATGTTGCGCTTCAGTATTCCGAAATCCGGGACAATCCATGGACCGGCTGGACCAACTGCGCACCTTTGCCGCCGTCGCGGACAAAGCGAGCTTCGCCGAGGCTGCGCGGGCGCTCGGCATTTCGCCGACCGCTGCGAGCCGCGGCGTCGCCGACCTCGAGGAGGCCCTTGGCGTTGCGCTTCTTCGCCGGACCACCCGTTCGGTGGCGCTGACGCCCGAGGGCGCCGCCTATCTCGAACGCTGCCGCCACGCGATCGAGGAGCTCGACGACGCAGCGCGATCGATCCGCGGCGACCACGCCGAACCGCGCGGGCTCTTGGTCGTGACGGCGCCCGTCCTGTTCGGACGCATCCACATCCTGCCGGTCGTGATCCGACTGTTACGGGCCCACCCCAGGCTCGACCTGCGGCTCGCGCTGACCGACCGGTTCGCGCGCCTGGTCGACGAGGGGATCGACGTCGCCGTGCCGATCGGCGAACTCGCCGACAGTTCCTTGCACGCGGTGCGGATTTCGGAGGTCCGCCGGACGCTGGTCGCGAGCCCCGCCTATCTCGCGGCGCGCGGCGAACCGAAGGACGCGGGCGAACTCGTGGATCACGACCTCATCGCCTTCGAGATGCTGACCCCCAACGGCGAGTGGCGTTTCGGGCGCGATCTCAAAGTCGTTGTCCGCTGCGCGCCGCGTCTGACGACGGACAGCGTCGAAGCGGCGATCGACGCCGCGATCGAGGGGGTCGGCGTCACCAGAGCGCTCAGTTACCAGACTGACCATCACGTCGCGGCCGGGCGCCTGCGCTACATCCTGCCCGACCTCGATCCGCCGCCCTGGCCCGTCAACCTCGTCTATCAGGCCAACCGCTTACGTTCGCCCAACGTACGCGCGTTCCTCGACGAGGCGAAGCGGGCCTTGCGCGGCGCGGCCAGTGCGGCGTGACCGCTCGGACACTCCTCGAATCGATGTTCAGGGCATCTTGATTCCACTCCCTCGGCGGGCGACACTCCGATAAGGACCACGTCGTCTTGCGACCGTCGCCCGGGCGGGGCCGCGGGCTCTGGCATGCGGGCGGAGCCATGGACAGCGCCTTCTTTTCAGATCTCCTGAGTTCGATCGCGGAGCGCGGGCGTTCCGTGCTCAAGATGACGGCGTGGCCGCGCGATTCCGCGAACCGCGCGGGCTCGCTTATCGACATGTGCGGCGCGCTCCTGACTGGCCGGGGCGAGGCCTCCGGGGTCGCTCTCGCGGCCGAAATTCTCACCCGCTACCGCAGCCTCGCCGACGCCGACAAGGGCGCGCTTTTTCGCGCGCTCGCCAACGATTTCGGGCCCGATCCGCAGCGGGTCGACGACGCGATCGAGCGATGGCGTTCGAATGGCGGCGAAACCGCCGCGAGCGAAATCCACTACGCGACCGAACCGCGGCGCCAGGAACTGTTCCGCCGGCTCAATCGAGCGCCCGGCGCCACGGCGGCGCTGGTCGCCATGCGCGCCGACCTCCTCGAACTCATGCGCGAGGACCGCTCGCTCGACGTGGTCGACCGCGACTTCCAGCATCTCTTCGGCTCGTGGTTCAATCGCGGCTTTCTGGTCCTGCGGCGCATCGACTGGTCGTCGCCGGCGACGATCCTGGAAAAGATCATCCGCTACGAGGCGGTGCACGAGATCCGCGACTGGGACGACCTGCGCCGCCGCATCGGCCCGGCCGACCGGCGCTGCTACGCCTTCTTCCATCCGGCCCTGGTGGACGAGCCCTTGATCTTCGTCGAGGTGGCGCTGACGGTTGCGCCGCCCGACGCGATTGCGCCCCTTCTCGCCGAGCGGCGGACGCATGTGGCCGCGGACAAGGCGCGGGTCGCGGCCTTCTATTCGATCTCGAACTGCCAGCAGGGTCTTTCCAGCGTCAGCTTCGGCAATTTCCTGATCAAGCAGGTGGTCGAGGAGATCCGCCGCGAGCTGCCGCGGATTGAGACCTTCGTCACGCTTTCGCCAGCGCCTGGCTTCCGAGCATGGCTCGAGATGATGAACGACCCGGCCGTCGAGGGACTAGCGGCGCAGGCGCGCGAGCGGACGCAGGACGACGGCTGGGCCGCCGACCCGCAGAGCGCGGGCCGGGCGCGCAAAGCGCTGGAGCCGCTCGCGGCCTACTATTTCCTCAAGGCCCGGCGACCAGACGGCCGCGTGATCGAACTCGGTCGCGCGCTTCCACCTCGGCAACGGGGCGCGCCTCGAGCGGATCAACTGGATGGGCGACATGTCGGTCAAGGGCATGTTCGAGTCCTATGGCCTCATGGTCAATTATCTTTACGATCTCAATGAGATCGAACGCAATCACGAGGCCTTCGCCAATCAGGGGACTGTCGTCGCGTCAAGCGCGGTGAAGAGGCACCTGCCGAGCACGCGGACGCTGACGCTGACGCCCGCCCTGCCCGCGCCGGAGGCGTAAGCCGGCCAGACGCCGGACGCTAATAACAAATCTACACAGTTAGATAGGAGCCGCGCTCCGCCTAGATTTGGAAAACCTTGGCCAGATTTGGAAAACCTTGGATTGTCTTGATTCTTGGGCTTATCGAGGCAGATTCGGGGCTTGGAAACGCTTGGATTTCCTTGGATTCTCTCGTCCGAAACGAGACTTTCCAATGGGTTGCGGGCAATTCGCTGAAATTTTTTTCGGAACTATGCACTTGACACATCGGACCACAATGGCTAAATTCGCCTTATCAAAGAGGCACTTCGATGTCATTGACCCTGACCGACGTTTCCAAACTGACCGAGAATGAGGCTCGCGAAACATTCGAGCGCATCCGCTGGCCGAATGGCCCGGTCTGCCCTCATTGCGGATCGCTTGAGGCGACGAAGCTTGAGGGTCAATCGCATCGCGTCGGCCTCTACAGATGCAAGGGATGCTCGGAGCAATTCACCGCGACGGTGAACACTATCCTTGAAGATAGCCATTTGCCGATCAGGACTTGGCTCATGGCCTTTGCGATCCTTTGCAGCGCCAAGAAAGGCGTATCGGCGCTTCAGTTGCAGCGCCAGCTTGGCCTTGGCTCCTATCGCACCGCGTGGCATCTCTGCCATCGTGTCCGTCACGCAATGTCCCAAGAGCCATTGGCGGGATTGCTCAAAGGAACGGTTGAAGTTGACGAAACCTATGTTGGCGGCAAGCCGCGCCCTGAGCATGGCAAGCCGAAGTCCAAGCGCGGCCGTGGAACGAAAAAAACTCCGGTTGTCGCGTTGGTCGAACGTGGCGGCAGAGTGCGGGCACACAAGGTCAATCGCGTCAATGCAGCGACGCTCAAAGGCGCGATCCGAGAAAACGTCGATCGGTCGTCGCGCATCATGACAGATGAATGGCGCGCCTATCGCGGCATTGGCAACGAATTTGCCGGCGGCCATCAGGCGGTCAATCATTCCGCTGGCGAGTATGTGCGTGGCGACGCGCACACAAACTCGGGTGAGAGCTATTTTGCACTGCTAAAGCGGGGCATCGTCGGAAGCTTCCATAGCGTGTCTGAGCAGCATTTGAACCGCTATTGCGACGAATTCAGCTTCCGGTGGAACCATCGCGACATTACGGACAGCGCGCGGACGGAGGAAGCAATCAAGGGCGCGGAAGGCAAGCGGCTGAGCTATCGCGATCCAGTTGAAACTGAAAGAAAAAGCGGGGCCCGTAATGGGCAGCGCTGACAAATCCGACAGATGGGGGGGATTCCCATCTCATGTGAGATGTGGTACGGAAGTAACGTGCGACAGGCCGGGTTCGAACCGACACGGGGTGCTTGTTGAGGGCCGCCCCACCGGAATCCAAATCCGGCGCGTCTACCAATTTCGCCACTGTCGCTGGGGTGGCTGGAAGCTCCGTAACGCCTCCAGCCGGGTACGCGGTACGCTGCTAGGGCTTGCCCCCTAGCTGCCGGCGGCAACGGTCTACGGTCCGTTGCAACCGGGATATCTTCGGCGAGTTACGGGGTCACGCCCGTGCTCGCCGAATTTGCATTAGGCAACTCACGATCAGCAGGCCACCAGGCTCGACCGCCGTGCCAAACGATGTTTTTAATGCGCTCATCCCTTGAAAGGCCAGATTGGACGTTGATTCGTGCTTTCTCTGGGTCTGAACTGAGGGCTCGCCTCTTGGCGATAAAGTCGAGGATATCTGTGGTTGAAAGTGGTGCTCCGCTCTCTTTAATGGCTTCAAGGGCCAATTGGACATATGTCGGACCTTCCGCTGGGCGCAGCTGCCCCCGTGGTGGCACCTTAGGGATCATTCGAACGGGAGCCGCAGTTGTCTCATTGATCGCCGCAAGGGCTTCCTCCATGGCCCGAAATGCGCGCCATTCTGGCATCTTTGACAGTCTCTCGTCCAAGACAGCGAGCATGTCGTCGCGGGCACTGGTCAGCTTTTCCTTATTCGTCATGGCCATGGCTCCATTGGCAAGACATAACGGAAACGCGCCTTGCGCGCAAGAGCATGGATGAGCAATCGGCCATGAGTAACAAGCCAAAAACATCGTCACTAGGAAAAGCCAAGGCCATGCCATTGAGTGGGGTTACGCGTCGGCAGGCGCTTTCCTTGCATCCTCTCGATTTGGAGACAGCGTTAGGCGCGGCACTCCAAACCGGCCGCGCGCCGGATCAAAGAAGAGAGAAAAAACCTGTGGACAAGTCGCGTCGGAGCAAGCGAATCTAGTGAAGGCGAATTACCCCCTAAGCATATCGAACAGCTTACCTCCGCCAAGCAACGCCAGGATGATGATAATTATTGTTTGAAAGTATTTATCGAGAAATTCTTTAACGAAGGGCATGTCGCCGCGCGCCAGTGCAACCAATGGAATTGCGAGGATCATAAGCGCGATCAATGTGGCAACAGCGAGCGCGCATAGTCTGAAAATGTGACTGCGCTTCGCTCTCGTCTCGAAGAGTTGGAGGCGATTGTCACTATCGTGAGTGAGATACGTGCAAATTTCGCGCATGATTTCTGGATGTTGTGGTGCCTGCCCTACGGTTATTCCATGTTGGATCATCATTCCAGCTAGCTGCGGCATCGCGCCAGGCTGGATCGGAAGTGTGCCTGGACCTACACTGAATGGCGGTATTACTGGCGCGACGCCCGGAGTCGCGCCAGCTTGCGGAGAGGAATCTGAAGGGGTCGCGGCGACCCCTGTATCTGGCGTCGGCGGATTTTCCTTTCCTTCTTTCCTCTCGGCCACCGCGTTTCCCTATGGTTTGGCCGGCCAATCGGGTAGTTGCGGAAATGAAAAGTTCGACGTCAGCGCTTGAGTCAAAATGTGCTGGATAGAGAATGACGGAATCCATGTGACATACATCGGCGGATCGAACGCGGCTCCCTGTGACTCAATCGTGAATAACTCACCCGGATAGGCGACATTTAGATTGGCAAGCGTTTGCCGTGCCTCCATGGGGTCGCTGATCGGGGCAGTAATCGGGATTCCCTGCATATCCGGCTTGGCTAACGCTAGCTGCATGGGCAATTCGCAGGTGTTGCTGACCAACCAACATGATGAGAGGTTGTTAAGGCCTCGTCAACGCGGCCGGCCACGGTGTCAAACGCGAACACTGCCCCAATTCCCAACCTATTCCCAACGTTATAGAAATCGAGTCAAGATTTTTCGCCATTTTTTCGTCCAGCGATCCACCGTCCCTCCTATAGCGGTCGATGTGTCAAGTGCATAGTTCCGATTTTTTTTTGTGCTCGATTCTCCCGCCCAATGAACAGCTGCGCGCTGTGGAGCTGTCGCCCCGGAAACGTGCATTTCGAAGAATCCGTCCATCTCTACCCGCGAACTCATGACCCGATTGTAACCAGCATTCCGATTTTCAGCAAGAGATTGTTGCGACGGCGCTTCACTTTCTCTATTACAATTTCGTCCGGATACATAACGCGCTCAAGGTAACTTCGGCGATGGCGGCTGGCGTGACCGATCGGCTATAGGAGGTCGCCGCTATGGTGAATATGTTGGAAGCTTGGGAAGCTAGCACAAAGGTAGGATAAGCGTGGTCGACCATGTTTTAACTGGCTTCTTCGGTTCCATAGTTTCTGCAAATGTTGAAAATCCGCATTTGTGGGGACCAATGATTCACTTCTCACTTAGCGATTCAAACAGTCTGGACTCCGAAAATATAATTGGGCGCGACCTTGTTGCTCTTATTGACACGGGATCAGACTACTGTCGAATAGACACGCCTATAGTTGAGAAATATCATTTGCTCCCAACGGGTCAAGCTAAATCCCAATCGGTTGGGCAAGAAGCAATTGTTCGTATTTATAACTGCCAGATCATATTAGGAGACTCTGTAAAACTTCAATTGCTTTGCGCCGCATCTAGTCTTCGTTCTCACGGCTCTTCGTTCGATTTACTTCTCGGGATGGATGCATTGCGTTTCTTTGATTTGACGATATACCGATCTGCCCCTCTCGTAACACTTCGTTATGTAGAGGCAGAATAACACCGCTCCACGTGTGCACAGTGGGACGTTCCCTTATATGCTTATTACTAGTCACTTGCCCTTTCGCAATTGACACGCACGCAGTTGCCGCCGCAATTCCCGCCAATATCCATCTCCGATTGAGATGCATAGGTGCCTCCCATTTCCGCAACGCAATCATAGAGCGAGACCGCTAAATTTCACATTGATTGATTCGTTAAACTGATCTTCAACACTTGGGGTCCTCCTGTGCGTCGTAAGTCATTGATATTGTTGGATCGAGCGGAGAGCTGCGCGAAAATGTAGTGCCACGTAGACGTTGATTTACAATTGACTTTCATGGAGTTTTCGCTGATCATGTGCGGACCCCGCGTGAGTCGCCGCCACGGTTCCGCACCATGTATTTCCGCAAGAAGACCTCCGGCGGCCGCGCCTATCTTCAGATCGTCGAAAGCCGCCGCGAAGGCGCGGCGGTGCGCCAGCAGGTCATCGCCACCCTCGGCCGCGTCGAGGACTTGCGCGAGAGCGGGCAATTGGAGCGCCTGCTGCGCTCGGGCGCCCGCTTCGCCGCCAAGGCCATTGTCGTCGACGCCATCGCCGCCGGCAGTGTCGCAGCGGGCTCGGCGCGGCGCATTGGGCCGGCGCTCGTCTTTGAACGCTTGTGGGAGGAGACCGGCTGCCGGGAGGTCGTCGAAAACCTCGCCGGCGCCCGCAAGCATGATTTTGCGCTGGAGCGCGCGATGTTCCTGACCGTTCTGCATAGGCTGTTCTGCGGCGGCTCGGACCGGGCGGCGGACCGCTGGAGGGAGGATTACCGCATCGACGGCGTTGAGGGCCTCGACCTGCACCATCTCTACCGGGCGATGGCATGGCTCGGCGAGGAATTGGCCGTAGACCAACAGGAGGGGGCCACGCCTTTTGCGCCGCGTTGCCTGAAGGACGTGGTGGAGGAGGAGTTGTTCGCGCGGCGGCGCGATCTCTTCAGCACGCTCGATCTGGTGTTCATGGACACGACCAGCCTCTATTTCGAAGGCGCCGGCGGCCAGACGCTGGGACGCCGCGGCTTTTCCAAGGACCATCGGCCCGATCTCAATCAGATGATTCTGGCGGTTCTTCTCGACGGCGACGGCCGACCGGTGTGCACCGAGATGTGGCCGGGGAACACCGCCGACACGGGCAGCCTGATCCCCGTGGTCGATCGCTTGCGCCAGCGCTTTTCCATCCGCCGGGTTTGCGTCGTCGCCGATCGCGGCATGATCAGCGCCGAAACGATCGCCGAACTCGAGGCGCGCGGGCTTCTCTATATCCTTGGGGTTCGCGAGCGTAACGACAAGCTCGTGCGCGAACTCGTCCTCGACGATCGCGCTCCCTTCATCCCGCTCGTTCTGACCAAGCGGAAGAAGGTCATCGACTACGAGGCCAAGGCGGTGACGCTGGCCGGGCGGCGTTACATCGTTTGTCGCAATCGCGAGGAGATGAAAAAGGACGCCGCCGCCCGGGCCGCGATCCTGGCCGCGCTCGAACGGCAGCTGAAGAAGGGCGACAAGAGCCTCATCGGCAACAAGGGCTACCGTCGTTTCCTGGCGACGCCCGGCGACGACCATTTCGCCATCGATTGGGACAAAGCCGAGGAGGACGCCAAGTTCGACGGCGTCTTCGTGTTACGGACCAACGCCGATCTCTCGCCGCTCGAAGCGATGCTTTGCTACAAGCAACTTTGGCGGGTGGAACGGGCGTTCCGCACCTCCAAGAGCCTGTTCGCCACGCGGCCGATCTTTCACAAACTCGACGAGACCATTCGCGGCCACGTCTCGTGCAGCTTCCTTGCCCTCGTGCTGAAAAAGGAGCTGGAGGACCGCATCGCCAATCTGGGCAAGCCGGCCGCCGACGGCGACGCCGCGCAAAGTGGTTCCTGGCCCGCTATTCTGGCCGATCTCAACTCGCTGACCGAGACCGAGGTCGAACAAGACGGCAAACGCTTTCTCCTGCGCTCGCCGCCGCGCCCCGCCGCAAGCCTCGCCTTACGCGCCGCCGGCGTCGCCCTGCCGCCCACCGTGCGCCAACTCGCCGACGCCTGATCCCAGCCCATCGATCAACGAAAATGTAGTGCCAAGGCGCTTTTCCAGCGTCAATTTCCGCTTTCAATCAATGCCTTGGCAATTTGTGGGGTAGAAGATCAGTTAAACTTCTGGCCCACGCCCCCGCCGGAGTGCGCATTTCGAAGGGATCGTCACCCGCGACCTCCATGAGCCGATTGTAACCACGGTTCTGATTTTCAGCAAGATATTGTTGGGCTCTTATAGCGTTGCCGGTGGGTAGGGCATTCTTGTCTGTTTTCGTCATGGCCGGGCTTTGTCCCGACCATCCACGCGGTGCCCGCGCCGCTGCTATTGCCAACGTCTCCCGGTGGCGGCTGCGGTGGAATCCGCGTAGGCTTTCGTCCATACGAGCAGCCTGAAAGCGCCGGAGGGAAGTGATGTACGCCGCAGTTCGACAGTACAAATCGAAGCCCGGCTCGGCCGACCAACTCGCCGAGCGGATCAAGGGCGCCGTTCCGATCATCAGCGGCGTCCCGGGTTTCATGGGCTATTACGTCGTCTACGCGTCCGACGACACCGTGACGGCGATCAGCATCTTCAACAAGGTCGAGGAGGCGGAGGAGTCGAACCGGCGCGCGCTCGCCTGGATCGAGGAGAATCTCGCGCCGTTCGTGGTCGGCCAAGCCACCGCGACCGCCGGTCCCGTCATTGTGCATTCGATGCCTTGAAGGGCGCGGCTCAGCTGCGGCGCTCGCAGATTATCTTGGTCCACTCGTCCGCGCCGAGGTTCTGGACGATCGAGACGCGGGCCAGCGTCTGCTGCGACTGAATCATGCAGTCCATGGCGCTCGTGGCCTCGCCGATGCGCATGACTACGCGCGCGGTTTGGGGCACGCATTCGTACGGGTCCTGGCCGAGACGGCAAACGAGCGCGATGATGGCGAAGTCCATCGTCAAGTCCCCTTGATTCATTGTGCTGTATTTTGGAGCATGATGAATTCGTGTTGAACCAACCCCGTCATTGCGAGGAGCGTGAGCGACGAAGCAATCCAGCGGCCGTAAGGCGCCCGACGTTCCCCTGGATTGCTTCGCTTCGCTCGCAATGACGGGAATGAATCGACTTGAATTCATCCCGCTTTAGTTTGGCGGAGCTACGAATACTCGGCACCTGAGACTGCCGGCCCAAGCAAATTGCTCCAAAATCTCGTGATGGAACGCCGTCCCCGCCCGGTTGTTCCTTTCCACCCCACCGCCTTTGGGATGCCCCAACCAAACTTCCGAATGAGCAGCGGCGCCCAAGGTTTACTTGTTCAATGACGTCGCCATGGCGGGCGCCAATGTCGAGCGCATCGCTTTCGCGTCGAAGTGGGCCGAGGCGAAGGTCAGCCCGCACGCCAGCGACCAAACAAGAACGATCGTCGCCAGAGCCCTGACCATCGGCCGCTCGTTGCGGGCGTCGATCAGAAGCTCGTTGGTGAAGCCGTTGTCAGCAATGCCGCGCATCTCGATATCTCCGCTCGAACCGCCGGATTGACTGCACCGGGGTTCGCTTCCACTCCAAATTAAGCATGACGCCAGCCAATTCGCTGTGACGCCGCTCACGGTTCAGACGGGCGGCTGCGATCGCGCGCTTTAAACCGTGCAGACGACCCTGAGGCCGATGCGGCCCTGCCAGCCCGGGTTGTCGGGGGCGATCCGGTCCCGGTAGGCCGAGCGGCAGATCGCCGGGTTGTGCGACCATGAACCGCCGCGCAGGATTCTGTCGCTGCCCGGCGGTCCCGCGAGGTTCGCGCTGCCGTCTGCGGGAGCGTCCACGTAGGTCGGGCTCGCCATATCGAGGCAATATTCCCAGACATTCCCGTGCATGTCGAACAGGCCGAACCGGTTCGGCGGGAATGTCCCAGGCGTCGTCGTCTTGCCCCGGAAAATCCCGACCGGCCCCTGGTCATACGCGCCCGAGCCGTAGGTCACGCCGTCATAGACCTCGGAGGCGACACTCTTGCCGTCGCTCTCGCCGCAGACGGCGCCGCCCGCGCCGCAGTAGTTCGCCAAGTCGGTGGTGATCGTGGGACCGACGTTGAACGGCCCGGACGAACCCGCCCGGCAGGCGTATTCCCATTCGGCTTCGGTCGGCAGGCGGTACGCGCGTCCGGTCATGTCCGCGAGGCGGCGGCAGAACTCGTCGGCCTCGTTCCAGCTGATGGTTTCGACCGGCAGATCGGCGCCCTTGAAGAAGGAGGGGAACGGGTCGAGCGGGCGCGCCGCGTTCCCGGCATGCGCGGTCGCGACCGCGGCCCACTGACCTTGCGTGATCGGCCAGACGCCGATGAAGAACGGGCTCAGTGTGACGGTGTGCTGCGGCCCCTCGTTGGCGCGGCGCTCCGGCTCGTATTTCGGCGAGCCCATGACGAACGCGCCTCCGGGGATCGCGCCCATGTCGATGCCGACGCCCGGCGCCAGCGTTTCGGTGAAGACGGAGACCGCCGCTTTCTCGCTCGGCAGGCGCTGGCCCTTCTCGTCGACGGTGGCGAAATCGACCCCGACCATTCTGAGCGAGGGCTTCGCCGGCCGCGACATGACCCGGCGGATCGCGGGGACCGCGATCGCCGTACCGGCTGCAGCGACCGCGACGGCGCCCCCGGCCAGCGCGCGCCGCCGGGTTAGCCAAGAGCGCCCTTGCGCCGCGCTCGCCGCCGCGGCGCCCTTCCCCGCCGGGGCGCCTGCCGCGGGCGACGTCAACACGATTGGCTGCGGCTTCGCCGGGTCGGCTGGCGCGCCGGGGAGCCCCAACCGCTGCACGAGTTCGCCGACGTCGGAATGCCATCGGGCGTGCGCGATTTCGCAGCCGTTGCGAAAGACGAGGTCTTTCAGGTCGTCCGGCAGGCGCTCTTCGGCCGGCATCGCCGCGCCCTGCAGGAACACGGGGGTGACCGGGATGCCGCGCTTCAGCGCGGCCGCGATCTCCTGACGCACGAAGTCCTTGGGGTCGTCCAGCCGGCGCCGTCCCGTGGCGTCCTTGGCGTCGAGCCAATTGGGGCCGATCAGCGCCAGCAGGGCGTCGCACGATTCCAGGCTCTCGTGCAGGCTCTGGCGAAAGTCGCGGCCGAGCGCGATGCTGTCGACGTCCATGAACACCGAGTTCTGCCCGACATAGTTCGCCAGTTCGAGCGACAGGGCGCGCGCCTGTCCCTCCGAATCGCCGCGGCGGTAGCTGATGAAGATCCCGCTCAATCCTTAGGCCCTTCGGATCTCGCTGACGCGCGGACCGCCTATCGGCTGTCGGCGCATTGCGCCTGAGCCTGCGCCGCTTGCGTCCCATGCCGGCGCTTCGTCTTGCCGACGTGTTCCGAGCAGGTCTGGGGGGCGCCGCCCCAATGGTTGAAAAAGCCCATCCCCGGGTTCATGCCGCCCACAGCGCCCGTTCCGCCGCCCATGCCTCCTGCGCCGCCGCTCATGCCTCCGGCGCCGCCGCAGTTCATGCCGCCACAGCTGCCGCTCCCGCTCATCCCCCCGCCGCTCATGCCTCCTGACATGCCCCCGCCCATTCGCATTCCTCCGCCGCCCATGGCGAGGATGAGGACGCCATTGCGATCGCCGATGGGGGTTCCTTCCGAATTGCACGAGGCACAGAGAGGCGAACCCATGGCCGTTCCCGCCTGCAACGTCGCCATGAACACGCCGAACGTCAACAGCTTACGCATGTTGGGTTCCCCCGAGTTCCTGATTAACCCTGTCATAATTTCGGCGACTTTTCCTTTCCGATTCACAGAATTGGTGCTAAAGTCTGTTTTCCGGAAATATACGGCAGCGAGTTTTCCAGGAAGAGAAAACGACTAAGCGGCGACGGGACGCCGGCGTCTCGGCGGCAGTGCGGGAGCGTATCTTCCAGCGCGTCTGCCAGGGCTGGCCGCACGACGAGATTGCGCGCGACGAGGGCACATCTGTCATGCGTGCGGAGAATCCTCCGGGCGGCGCTGAAGGAGCGGCAGGTCCTCGACGAGGCGTCGTACGCCCGCGCGCAGATCGACCGGCTGGCGCCGCTCATGAAGGCCGCGTTGGATGCGGTGGAGCGTGGAAACGTCAAGGCTGCCGGGACCCTTCGTGATGGACCGGCTCGACCGCTACCGAGCGGCTCTTCAGACGCGCCAGGGATAGGACGAGGCGCGCTGGAGTCGGCGTCGAAACCTGGCTGAAAAACGTGCCGCGGGTGGGGAAATCGCGCTTAAATCGCCGGTAACGGGGCAGATTTCTCTGGACGCCTGCCCTTATGGCCCGCCTGGACTTGATCCGGGGATTATCCCGGCCATGGCGGCGGGCCCGCGTCTTTTAGGGCCCTCACGCGCTCACCCCATCCGCCGCTCGACCATCATGGTCTTGATGTGCGCGATCGCCTTGGCCGGGTTGAGGCCCTTCGGGCAGGTCTTGGCGCAGTTCATGATCGTGTGGCAGCGGTAGAGCCGGAACGGATCCTCGAGATCGTCGAGCCGCTCGCCCTGCGCCTCGTCGCGCGAGTCGAGGAGCCAGCGGTAGGCCTGGAGCAGGATCGCCGGTCCGAGGTAGCGGTCGCCGTTCCACCAGTAGCTCGGGCACGACGTCGAGCAGCACGCGCAGAGGATGCACTCGTAGAGGCCGTCGAGCTTGGCGCGATCTTCCGGCGTCTGCAGCCACTCCTTCTCCGGCGCCGGGCTCGTCGTCTTGAGCCACGGCTCGATCGAGGCGTGCTGGGCGTAGAAGATCGTCAGGTCCGGCACCAGGTCCTTGATCACCTCCTGATGCGGCAGCGGATAGATCACGACCGGCGCCGCGACCTCGTCGATGCCCTTGGTGCAGGCGAGCGTGTTGAGGCCGTCGATGTTCATCGCGCACGAGCCGCACACGCCTTCGCGGCAGGAGCGGCGGAACGTCAGCGTCGAATCGATCTTCGATTTGATCCAGATCAGCGCGTCGAGGATCATCGGCCCGCAGTCGTCGCGGTCGACGAAATACGCATCCATGCGCGGATTGGCGTCGTCGTCGGGGTTCCAGCGATAGATGCGGAATTCCGTGACCCGCTTCGCATTGGCGGGCTTCGGCCAAGTCTTCCCGGGCTTGATGCGGGAGTTTTCGGGAAGGGTGAGTTGAACCATGAGACGACCTTTGAAAGTTCGAATTCGTCAACGCGCGCCGGCGCTAAATTCGGAAAGAGTGCGAACGCGAGCGCCGGAGGATGCCGCCTGCACCTTGCCCACAAGTCTCGCATCGGTTGTCACGAGGTCGGCGTCAACATGTTCGCAACATGCGAGATACAGGCAGTCGTAGACCGGATGGGCCATCTCAATCGCGATCCTCAGGGCGCGCGCGACGAGAAGGGTGGACGGTATTATCGTTTCAAACAGGCGCGGCAACCAGTCGATACCCTCAACAGCCTGTTGAGCGGTCAGTTCGCGACGAAGGACTTTCTTCCAAAGGACATTGGCGGTTTCGACAAAAACGAGGTCCGGAGCCTGCAATTGCTCGCTCAGGTCAAGCAGGCTGCGCGCCGCCAAATGCTCAGGCTCGTCCACGAGCCACTTTACGGCAACCGAAGCGTCGATGACGAGGGTCATCGATCGCGATCCTCGCGGAGCAGGATCGTGCTGTCTGTCTGGACAACTCCCTTGGGAGTCATCGCCGCAATTCGATCCGCGATCTCGAGTCGACGGCGGCGCCGATCGGCCATGTCGACGGCCTCGACCAGCAGCCTCTGCGCCTGCTCCTCGACCGATAAGCGGTTTTGCTGCGCGAGTTCCGCAAGCTTCGCGATCACCGCCTCGTCGAGATGGTTCAGGACGATCTGGGTCATTCGGAGCTCGCAGGTCTCAAGGTGTCGAATTCGACCAAGGGCAAAACGATTGTATCAGGCGCCGGCGCATTGGTTGCTGGCTCCATGGTATCCCCCTCCGATCCCAGCGACCGCAACGTCTCTTAGTCTAATACACCCGCGCCTTCGGCTCGATGTAGGCGATGTCGTTGCTCATCGTGTAGGCGTGCACCGGACGGTAGTCGATCGCGACCGTCTGCTTCACGGGGTCGATCCAGGCCAGCGTATGCTTCATCCAGTTGACGTCGTCGCGCTTGGGATAGTCCTCGCGCGCGTGCGCGCCGCGGCTTTCCTCGCGATTGAGGGCGCCCTCCATCGTCACCACCGCCTGGACGATCAGGTTGTCGTATTCCAGCGTCTCGATGAGGTCGGAGTTCCAGATGAGCGACCGGTCGGTCACGCTGACGTCCGATCCGGCGCGCCAGGCGGCGTGGATCTTCTCCTTGCCCTCATCGAGCGACGCACGCGTGCGGAACACCGTGCAATCGGCCTGCATCACCCGCTGCATGGCGAGCCGCAGCATCGCGGTCGGCGTCTTGCCGTTGGCGTTGCGGAACCGGTCGAGACGCGACAGCGCGTAATCGGCGCTGTCCTTGGCAAGCTCGGGTTGGCGGTCGCCGGCTTTCAGCTTCTCCGCCGCGCGCAGGCCCGCCGCGCGGCCGAACACGACGAGGTCGATCAGCGAGTTGGAGCCGAGGCGGTTCGCGCCATGCACAGAGACGCAGGCCGCTTCGCCGAGCGCCATCAGCCCGGGCACGACTGCGTCCGGATCGCCGCCGGCCTTCGTCAAAACCTCGCCGTGATAGTTCGTCGGGATGCCGCCCATGTTGTAGTGGGCTGTCGGAACGACGGGGATCGGCTCCTTGGTCACATCGACGCCGGCGAAGATGCGCGAGCTCTCAGATATGCCCGGCAGGCGCTCGTGCAGCACCTTCGGGTCGAGATGGTCGAGGTGCAGGTAGATGTGGTCCTTGTTCTTGCCGACGCCGCGGCCCTCGCGGATCTCGAGCGTCATCGAGCGGCTGACAACGTCGCGCGAGGCGAGGTCCTTCGCTGACGGCGCATAGCGCTCCATGAAGCGCTCGCCGGCCGAATTGACGAGATAGCCGCCCTCGCCCCGCGCGCCTTCGGTGATGAGGCAGCCCGCCCCGTAGATGCCGGTCGGATGGAACTGGACGAACTCCATGTCCTGCAGCGGCAGCCCGGCGCGCAACACCATGGCGTTGCCGTCGCCGGTGCAGGTGTGGGCGGAGGTCGCGGAGAAATAGACGCGCCCATAACCGCCGGTGGCGAGGATCGTCGTCTGGGCGCGGAAGCGGTGGATCGTGCCGTCGTCGAGCTTGAGGCAAACGACGCCGCGAATCGCACCCTCGGAGTCGCGGATGAGATCGATGGCGAAATACTCGATGAAGAATTCGCAGCGCGCCCGCAAGGCCTGTCCGTAGAGCGTGTGCAGGATGGCGTGGCCGGTGCGGTCGGCCGCGGCGCAGGTGCGTTGCGCGACGCCCTTGCCGAACTCGGTCGTCATGCCGCCGAACGGCCGCTGATAGATCTTGCCCGCCTCCGTGCGCGAGAAGGGCACGCCCCAATGATCGAGCTCGTACACCGCCGCCGGCGCGTTGCGGCAGAGGTACTCGATCGCGTCCTGATCGCCGAGCCAGTCCGAGCCCTTGACAGTGTCGTACATGTGCCAGCGCCAATCGTCCGGCCCCATGTTGCCGAGCGAGGCCGAGATGCCGCCTTGCGCCGCGACAGTGTGCGAGCGCGTCGGGAAGACTTTGGAGATGCAGGCCGTCTTCAGTCCTGCCTGGGCGCAGCCGACGCTGGCGCGCAGACCCGCGCCGCCGGATCCGACGACGACCACGTCGAACGTATGGTCGTTGATCGGGTAGGCCTTGCGGCCGAGCGCCGACGCCCCTTGGGCGGATGAGCCGTTTGTCGCCATCGCGTGGTCAGTGTCCTTGAAGGTTGCTCAGGTGAAGGCGACGCGCAGCGTCGCGTAAACGCAGGCGAGCGCCAGCAGCGCACAAAAACAAGTGTTGGCGGTCAACGCCCAGGCGCGCCACTGCCCGTGGATGTAATCGACGACGATCGACCGCATCCCGAGCTCCATGTGGACGATCCCGGCGACGATGAAAGCCAAAAGCAGGATCGCCGGCAGCGGACGCTCAAGCTCCGCCCGGACGCCGTTGTAGTCCTTGTGCAGGAGATCGAGCAGCAGCCATACGAAGCCGATCATCAAGGGGATCAGCGCCAACGACGTGACGTGCATCAGCCATGCTTCGCCTGTTCCCGAGCGAGCGGAGCCGAGAAATCGAACGCGGCCCAAGGCCGTGCGCAACTCAGACGGAGAATTGGCCATTTCGTTGCGCTCCTTATCGAACGGCGTAGCCGATCGCCCAGACAACGATGGTCAGCGCGAAACCGCCGATCAGAGTCGCCCAGGCCATTTGATCGCGCAAGGGCGCGTCCAAGCCGTACCCGGCGTCCCAGACGAAATGCCGGATGCCGCCGAGGAGATGATGGAACAGCGCCCACGTGAACCCGAACAGGATCAGGCGGCCGAAAAAGGATTCGATGAAGTCCGAGAAGAGGCCGAACGTCGCAGCGTCGGTGGAGGCGGCGATCAGAAACCAGGCGAGCAGGAGAACTCCGACGTAAAGCCCTGCGCCGGTGATGCGATGCGCAATCGACATCGCCATCGTCATCGTGAGCTTGTAGATGCTGAGATGGGGCGAGAGCGGCCGAGGACGTCGCTTGCCGGAGGCAGCGTCAGTCGTTGCCATGTAAAATCTTCCCACTGCTGTTCGGCCAGCGTTTTAGACTGCCGAACTCGCGTCCGCAATGTGGGAGCCGTTCGTCAAAAGTTCAATTGCGGATGGCGCAGTCAGCCCTTCAACGCGGCCTCGACCTCCGCTCGCGTCGGCGGGTCGGAGCCTTTGCGCGTGCAGGTGATGGCGGATGCGGCGGCGGCGAAGCGCAGCCATTTTTCGAGGGCGGCGCTCGTCGGAGCGCCCGCGTTTGCGCCCAGCGCCTGATCGCGATCCATCGCTGAGAGAAGCGCGGACATGAAGCTGTCGCCGGCGCCGACAGTGTCGACGACATCGATCGCGGGCGCCGGGACCTTGATGCGCTTGTCACCGAGCACCGCCAGCGCGCCTGTCTCTCCGCGGGTCGCGACGCAGAAGCGCGGACCGAGCCTCGCCCACGCAGCCAGGCTCTCCTCGACCGCACGTCCGGGATAGAGCCATTCCAGATCCTCTTCGCTCGCCTTGACCACGTGAGCGAGCGAGACCTGGCGCTCGACCAGCGGCTTAACTGCGTCCCTCTCAGGGGTTACGAACGGACGGATGTTCGGATCGAAACTGACCGTGGCAAGCGGGTGAGCGCCCGTCATCGCTACGACGACGGCCTGGCCGTGCCTCTCGACGGCGGAGAACGAGCCGACATGCAAGTGCCTGGCGCCGGGCCATTCCTTTGGGAAGGGCCAGGGGCCGTCATAGGCGGTCCCGTCGAGATAGAATGAATACCGCGACCCGGTCTTGGCCGTGCCCCGCATCACGAAAGCAAGCGTCGAGGGGCGCTTGTCGCGCAAGACGAAGCCGAGATCGACGCCGTTGTCGGCAAGCGCCGCCGCGAGCGCCTCGCCGTTGCCGTCGAGCGAGATGCGCGAGACGAACCCCGTCCGGGAGCCGAGCCGGGCGAGGCCGATCGCGACATTGTAGGGCGATCCGCCGAGGACGGCGTCGTAGGCGTTCGCCTTCACGGGATCGGGGATGAGGTCGATCAGCGCCTCGCCGGAAATCAGGATCATGGCGCCCCCCCAATTGAACCGCGGCGTCACGCCAGCGTGTAGGCGGTCTTCACGGTGGTGTAGAATTCGGCCGCGTAACGGCCCTGTTCGCGCGGACCGAGACTCGAGCCCTTCCGGCCGCCGAACGGGGCATGATAATCGACGCCCGCGGTCGGCAGGTTCACCATCACCATGCCCGCCTCCGCATTGCGCTTGAAGTGCGAGGCGCGCTTCAGGCTGGTCGTGCAGATGCCGGCGCAAAGTCCAAATTCGGTGTCGTTTGCGATCGCGAGCGCCTGGTCGTAGTCGCGCGCCGGAATCATCGTCGACACCGGGCCGAAGATCTCTTCGCGCGAAATTCGCATTCCGTTGTCTGCGTCGAGGAAAAGCGCGGGCGCCATGTAGAAGCCCGGCGTCGCGCGATTGAGGAGTTCGCCGCCGAGCGCGAGCTTCGCCCCCTCGCCTTGCCCGATCGCGAGATAGGATTGATCCTGATCGAGCTGCGTCTTGTCGACGACCGGACCGATGTTGGTCCCCGGCTTGAGCGCATCGTCGACGGCGAGGCCGCGCATGCGCTCAGCGAGCGCCTCGGCGAAGCGCTTGTACACAGGCTCCTCGACAATGAGGCGCGACGACGCAGTGCAGCGCTGCCCTGTCGAGTAATAGGCGCCGTTGACCGCGCATTCGACGGCGTTGGGCAGATCGGCGTCGGCGAGGACGACGAGCGGATTCTTTCCGCCCATTTCGCACTGGAACTTGCGCATCGCGCTTACGCACGCGGCCGCGACCCGCCGGCCTGTCGCGACCGAGCCGGTGAACGTGACGGCATCGACCTGCTTTGAGTCTAGAATCGCTTGGCCCACCACCGAGCCGCGCCCCATGACGAGGTTGAACACGCCCTTCGGCACGCCGGCGCGCGCGATGATCTCGGCGAGCGCATGGGCTGAGCCGGGGACGAGGTCGGCCGGCTTGAATACAACGGCGTTGCCGTAGGCGAGAGCCGGCGCGATCTTCCAGGCGGGAATCGCCATCGGAAAGTTCCACGGCGCGATGATCCCGATTACGCCCATCGGCTCGCGCGTCGCCTCAATGTCCACGCCGGGTCTGACGGAGGCGAACTTCTCGCCCGGCATCCTCAAGGCCTCGCCCGCGAAGAAGTCGAAGATCTGCCCGGCGCGCGTAGCCTCGCCGATGGCTTCCGGCAGCGTCTTGCCCTCTTCGCGCGCCAGAAGCCGTCCGAGCTCCTCACGCCGCGCGAGAATTTCGATCGACGCCCTCAGGAGAATGTCGTGCCGCTCCTGCGGCGTCGTGCGCGACCAGGCGGGAAAGCTTGCGTGCGCCGCCTCGATCGCGGCTTCCGTCTGCGCGGCGTCGGCCTGAGCGTATTCGCCGACCACGTCGTTCGTGTCCGACGGGTTGATGTTGCGGGTGACGCCGGCGCCCTCGACCCATTCGCCTGCGACGAAATTCCTGTGGTGGGCGGTCATCTTCTCATTCCCGTCTTCGACGCCGGAATCTGGCCGCCCGCGCCGGTCAAATCAACCCCCGCCGCGCCAGATTGCGCATGAGCGCGGCAAACCCGAAATTCCAGCTTTCGCACTCTTCGCAGGGGCGCATCCGGTTGACGAGCCGCCCGAGCTTCGCCGTCCCGATCGTCACGATGTCGCCGGTCTTGTGGGTGAAGCCCATGCCCGGCGCGCCGCGGTCGGCGACAGGGGCGAACATCGTTCCGAGCAGAAGAACGAGGCCGTCGGGATAGGCGTGGCTCGGACCGAGCGTCTGCGCGACGAGGTCGGCTGGGTCGCGGCTGATCTTGGCCATCGAGGACATGCCTTCGAGCACGAATCCGTCCTCGCCCTCGACCTTGAGCGACACGACGGCCTGACGGACGTCGTCGAGCGAGAAGGTCTCATTGAAGAACCGCACGAAGGGTCCAAGCGCGCAACTCGCGTTCTGGTCCTTGGCTTTCCCTAAAAGAAGTGCCGAGCGGCCCTCGAAATCGCGCAGGTTGACGTCGTTGGCGAGCGTCGCTCCGACGACGCGACCGGTCGAGGCGACGACGAGGGCGACCTCCGGCTCGGGATTATTCCATTGCGAGGCGCTGTGAAAGCCCGCATCGGCCCCGCATCCGACCGCCGACATCGGCTGGCCTTTCGTGAACACTTCCGCGTCCGGACCGATGCCGACCTCGAGATATTGCGACCACGCACCCGCTTCGACCAGTGCGGCCTTAAGGCGCATCGCGGCGGGCGAGCCTGGCTTGAGGCTCTCGATTTCTCCGCCGAGGGCCGTTGTGATTGCTTCCCGCGCGCCCGACGCGCCCTCGCGGCTGCCCCTCGCCCGCTCCTCGATGACGCGCTCGATGAGCGACTGCGCAAATGTCACCCCCGCGGCCTTGATCGCCTGCAGATCGATCGGCGCGAGCAAATGCGGGCGTCCCTCCGCGCGCGCGTCCCGCGGGGTGTGAGCCAGGACCTCGCCCAAGGCGCCGATGCGCTCGCCCCTGGCGGCGCGCAGGGATTGCGCCGCCCCGGGCGCCTCGCAGAGGTCGCGCATCGTCGGAAACTCAGCGCTGACATCATAGACGCCGTCGGACCGCACGGCGACGATCGAAGGCCCGCCGACATCGGGACGCCAGACGCGGGCGGCCAGCGCTCCC
Source organism: uncultured Alphaproteobacteria bacterium (assembly GCA_963782255.1). GTDB lineage: Bacteria > Pseudomonadota > Alphaproteobacteria > Rhizobiales > Beijerinckiaceae > Roseiarcus. The sequence goes on from CAWAIS010000002.1 coordinate 819,620, forward strand.
GCAAAGCCGTCATCCGGCAGCGTCATCCCCTCGCTCAAGGCCTGCGACGCCATTCCAGCCTCCCATGAACGGCGTTTTCAAGGATTGACGACGCCGTTTCGCCTGTCTAGCCTCTAACATGTTAGCAGGAAAGGGGAGACGCGAATCGCTCCCGATTAAGCGGGCAAGGAATTGGCAAAGGCCGCCCATTCAAAGGCAGACGCCGTCTACAGCGAGCTGAAGGAGGCGATCTTGTCCGGCTCGCTCGAGGCTGGGCGCCTCATAGACAAGGGAGAGTTGTGCGAAAAGCTCGGGGTTTCGCGCTTTCCGGTATCAGCGGCCGTCAGCCGCCTCGCCTATGACCGGCTGGTCGATGTCGCGCCGCAGCACGGTTCGTTCGTCTCCCGCATCTCGTTGAAGGACGTGCAAGAAAGGCTCTTCATCCGCAGCGCGCTCGAAGGGGAGATCGCAGCAGAAGCCGCCCGCCGGATGACTCCAGAGGACAAGAACGCGCTGGCGGCGAACCTTAAGGAGGCGACAGTCGCGGTTGAGGCCGACGACATACCCAGCTTCTATCGGGCCGATGTCGCCTTTCACCAGATTCTAACCGCTCGGCTCGGTCTGGCGAGGGCGACCGAGGTTCTCGACAACCTGCGCGTACACCTGGAGCGCGCCCGCCGCCTGTTGATGACGCCGCCTGGCCGTATTCGCGAAGTGCTGGACGAACACAAAGCGATTGTGGAAGCGATCGCGTCCGGCGACGCGGACGCCGCGCGGCAGGCCATGAAGCGTCACCTCGGGGTCACGGGCGCGCTCCTCGAAAAGTTCGCCGGGCGGCGGCCCGAAATGTTTGCGCCCTGACAAGCCCGCCTTGCGCTAAAAGTGGAACGACGCCCATGACAACGCCTCGCACTTTGCGCCTCAACGCTTCCGACAACGTCATCATCGCGGTCGACGAGATTCCTGGCGGCGCGGCGCCGGAGGGCGTGATGGCGCACGACCGCATTCCCAAGGGCCACAAGATGGCGTCGGCGCCTGTCGAGATGGGGGGGTCGATCCGCAAGTTCGGGCAGATCATCGGTTTCGCTTCGAAGCCGATTGCGCCGGGCGAGTGGGTGCATGAGCACAATTGCATCATGAAAGACTTCGCCCGCGACTATCGCTTCGGCGAGGACGCGCGCGCCGAGACCATTGCGCCGGTCGAAAACCAGCCGACGTTCCAAGGCTACCAGCGGTCGAACGGCAAGGTCGGGACGCGCAACTACCTCGCGATTCTGACTTCGGTGAATTGTTCGGCGACGACCGCGCGGCTCATGGCGCGTGAGATGGAGCGGTCGGGAATGCTCGCGGATTTCCCCAACGTCGACGGCGTCATCGCGCTCGTTCATGGAACCGGCTGCGGCATGGCGTCCAAAGGCGAGGGTTTCGACGCGCTGATGCGAACGGAATGGGGCTACGCCGCCAATCCGAACGTCGGCGCGGCGCTGATGGTCGGGCTCGGCTGCGAAGTGTTTCAGATCGGCCGCATGAAAGAGGAATATGGAATCGTCGAGGGCGAGGCGTTCCAGACGCTGACGATCCAGGCGACCGGGGGCACGCGCAAGACGATCGCCGCCGGCCTCGAGCGAATCCGCGCGATGCTCCCTATGCTCGACCGCATGCGCCGGGAGCCTCAGCCTGCGAGCGCGTTGACGCTCGCGCTGCAATGCGGCGGCTCGGACGGCTACTCGGGTATAACCGCAAATCCCGCGCTCGGCGCCGCGGCGGATATTCTGGTGCGCAACGGCGGGACGGCGATCCTCTCGGAGACGCCGGAGATCTACGGCGCCGAGCACCTCCTGACGCGGCGCGCCGCAACGCCCGAGGTCGGCCGCAAGCTCGTCGAACGCATCCGCTGGTGGGAGGACTATTGCGCGCGCAACGGCGGCGAGATGAACAACAATCCCTCTCCCGGAAACAAGGCCGGCGGGCTTACGACCATTCTCGAAAAGTCGCTCGGCGCCGCCGCGAAGGGCGGCACGACGCCGTTGAACGCTGTCTACAAATATGCCGAGCCGGTCACCGCCAAAGGCTTCGTCTTCATGGACACGCCGGGCTACGATCCGGTGTCGGCGACGGGGCAGGTCGCGGGCGGCGCGAACATTTTGGCGTTCACCACCGGGCGCGGCTCGGCCTACGGCTGCAAACCGACGCCCTCGATCAAGCTCGCCACCAACAGCGACGTCTACCGCAAGATGATCGACGACATCGACATCAATTGCGGCGACGTGCTCGACGGCGTTTCGATCGCCGACAAGGGCAAGGAAATCTTCGCCAAGGTTCTCGCCGTTGCGTCCGGCGCCCGCACGAAGTCGGAGGAACTGGGCTACGGCGAAGCCGAGTTTACGCCCTGGCAGATCGGGGCGACGATGTGACGGGCGGCGCAGCGCTCCTTTTCGATCTCGACGGCACCCTGGTCGACAGCGACGCGAAGCATCTGGCCGCGTTCCAGCGCGTGTTCGCGCCTTTCGGCATCACGGTCGATCAGGCCCTCTATAACAAGGGCCTGCACGGCGCCTCGAATGAACTGATCGGCAAAGTGTTCCTGTCGCATCTATCGCCCGAGCGCCAGCGCGCGACGCTCGAGGAAAAGGAAGCCGCCTACCGCGCCGACCTCGCGGACATCGAGCCGCTCGCCGGAGCGGTCGAACTCCTGGACCGACCCGTTGCCCTATCTCACAGGCCTTCAGCTCACCGGGCGTCGGCGTCGCGTTCCGTCGCGTTCGAGGATTCGCCCTCGGGCGTTCGCGCCGCGGCTGGGGCGGGCCTCGCGGTCGTCGGCCTGACGACGACGCTCGACGAGGCCGCGCTGATCGAGGCGGGCGCGGCGCTGGCGGCGAAAGACTTCACGGACGCGCGCATCTTCGCGCTGATCGAAGCCCGCCTCGGCGCGGACGTCAAAAAGGAGGCCTGCGTTTGAGGCTCGCGCAATTTCTCGACGACAACGGCAAGCGCGCGGTCGCGGTGACGGTGCGAGACGAAAGCCGGCTCGTCAGGGGAGCGCGCACGACGCTCGACCTGGCGCGCCAGGCGATCGATCAGGGCGTATCGCTGCGCAAGCTGATCGCCGACCGAGGGGTCGGCAAGCCGGTCGACCTTTGCCGCGCGCTGAAAGAGCGGCGGGTTCTGCCGCCGATCGATCACAAGGATCCCGCCCATGTGCTTGTGTCGGGCACCGGCCTCACGCACCTCGGCTCCGCCGAGGGACGGGATCAAATGCACAAGGATCTCGCGGATCCCGCGAAGCTCACCAATTCCATGCGCATGTTCAAGCTCGGTCTCGAAGGCGGGAAGCCGGGACGAGGGCAGGCGGGCGCGCAGCCGGAATGGTTCTATAAAGGGGACGGCTCGATCCTCGCTGCCCCTGAGGGCGTTCTGCCGAGCCCGGCTTTCGCGCTCGACGGCGGGGAGGAGCCGGAAATCACCGGCATCTATGTGATTGACGGCGCGGGCTCGCCGGCGCGGGTCGGGTTCGCGCTCGGCAACGAGTTTTCCGATCACGTCACCGAGCGGCAGAACTACCTCTGGCTCGCCCATTCGAAGCTGCGGCCCGCGAGCGTCGGACCCGAGCTTCTGGTCGGCGATCTGCCGCCCGACGTTCATGGCGTTTCGCGCATCCGCCGGGGCAAGGACGTCATCTGGGAGAAGCCGTTCCTGTCGGGCGAGCAGAACATGGCGCATACGATCGCCAATCTCGAGGCGCATCATTTCAAATACGCGCTCTTCCGGCGCCCCGGGGACGTGCACATCCACTTTTTCGGAACGGCGACCTTGTCGTTCGCCGCTGGCATTCGGACCGAGAAGGGCGACATATTCGAAATCGAGTCCGAGCCGTTCGGGCTGCCGCTGCGCAACCGGCTCGGCGTCGAGAAGGCGACGAAGGCCAAAGTGCGCTCGCTGTGACCCCCGTCAGCAGATTCTCTTCCTCTTGGCTTCAGCTGACCGCTGTAAAGCGCCGGCCGCATCACACCGCCAACGCCTCGCGCTCGCCGATGTCTTTGCCGCCTGGAGCAAGGCCACGCACGCGGGCGGTGACTCGCCAAAGGCCATGATCGCGCTCGAGCCGCACGAGGTGATAGGCGGCGCGGTAGCGCGGGTCGTGGGCGGCCGCGGCGGCGGAGGGCGCGCCGAGCACCGGAACCGTCCCGCCGATCGTCTTCGCGGCGCGTGAGGGAAGCGCGCGGACGAGCTGCCGGTGCGTATGCCCATGCAGGACCGCCTCCGCGCCCCGCTCGCAGACGATGCGCTCGAACGCCCGCGCATCGGTGAGGCCGCGCAACGGCGGCGCGCCCCTGGCAAGCGGCGGGTGGTGGATCAGGACCACGCGGGCGAGGCCGCTCGCGCCCGTCTCGTCGAGAAGCCCGGCGAAGGCTGCCAGCTGCCGGCCCCCGAGCCGTCCCGTAGCCATGAGCGGTGCGGTCGGGACGCCCGACGTGAGGCCGATGATCGCGATCTCCCCTCGCACGCGGAGATAGGGGAAGGCGGCCTCGCCTGAATCGCCCGTCGTCCATGGCGCGAAGGTCGCGCTCAGCGACGCCATCGAAGCGCGCACATAAGCGTCGTGGTTGCCCGGCACGAAGCTGACGTCGGCGGGGTCGCCCAGCGTCTTCATCCAGGCGGCGGCGCTGCGGAATTCCGACGGCATGCCGATATTGACGAGGTCGCCCGTGACCGCGACGTGATCGGGCGCCTGCGAGCGCATGTCCTCGACGAGCCGGGCGAGCAGGCGCATGTCGTTCAGCCGCTCGCGCCCGCGCTTCCAGTTGACGTAGCCCATGAAACGCTTGAGCCGGAAATCGGCCAGGCCCGGAAGCGGCGCGGGGGAGAGGTGCGGATCGGTGATATGCGCGATCGTGAAGCCCATGGACCCGGTTGTCGCTTGCGAACACTTTAAGCGGCGTCCCGCCGCCATTGACCCGCGCGGCATAAGGGCGGTTTAAGCCAAAGACAACCCTGTCCCCGGCGCAGACCAAAGGCTCTCGTCCCAGACATGTCCTCGTTGCGAACCCGCCTCTGGTCGCGCCTTGCGCACCTGAGCTTCCTGGTCACCCGGCCGATGACGCTCGGCGTGCGCGGGGTCGTGATCGGCGCCGACGATTCGGTGCTGCTCGTGCGGCACGCCTATGTCTCTGGCTGGCATTTTCCCGGCGGCGGCGTCGAGGCCGGCGAGACCTTCGCCGACGCGCTCGCGCGCGAACTCGAGGAGGAGGCGCGGGTCGCGATCAAAGGTCCGCCGGCGCTGCACGGGCTTTTTCTCAACGCGCACGCGTCGCGCCGCGACCATGTGGCGGTCTATGTGGTGCGCGAGTTTCAAGTGCTCGGCGAGCGCAGACCGGATCGCGAGATCGCGGAGGCCCGTTTCTTTGCACGCTCGTCCCTGCCCGAGGGCGCGACCGCGGGGACGCGCGCGCGGCTTGCGGAAATCTTCGATGGCGCGTCCGTCCCGGCGCTCTGGTGAGAAAGCGCCACGCTCTATCCGACGCCGCTATCCGATTGCCGGCCTGTTTTCCTTCGGGCCGCGCCTTTCGTAATGCAAAGCCTCCAGTGGGACATTGCGGCGAAGGCGCGTCAGGCGTGCCGCAATTTCACCCCAAACTTTTGATTCGTAAGTGATCAAATCTCCAAAGGGACGTTTAACTTTAAGGCGGCGGTAAGCTCTCGGGGAGCTTCATTCTGTCGTCTGGACAGATCGGGCCACGGCGCGTAACGCTTGCCGGCAAACGCGGGGTGATGAATGATTCTGCCGTTCTGGCGCCTAGCCGGGCTGGGCCTGGCAGTCGCCGCAGGGACTTTTCTCGCCGGATGCGACAATTCCTATCTCGACGCGGGTCCTGGCCGTTCCGAACATCCGATCTCGAGCGCGACCCTCGCCGAGATGACGAAGATCGACACCACCCCCTCGTCCCCGGTCCTGATCCGCGCTTACAAGAAAGAGGCCGAGTTCGAAATCTGGAAAATGAAGTCGGACGGGCAGTACGCGCTGCTCAAGACCTATCCGATGTGCCGCTGGTCGGGGCAGCTCGGGCCCAAGAAGCGCGAAGGCGACATGCAGGTGCCGGAAGGCTTCTACACGATCGCGCCGGGGCAGATGAACCCGAACTCGCACTACTATTTGTCGTTCAACGTCGGCTATCCGAACGCCTACGACCGCGCCTACGGGCGCAGTGGCGGCAACGTGATGGTGCACGGCGTCTGTTCCTCGGCCGGCTGCTTCTCGATGACGGACGAGCAGATCAACGACATCTACGCGATCGCCCGCGACGCCTTCCGCGGCGGGCAACGCGAAATCCAGCTGCAGTCCTATCCGTTCCGCATGACCGCGGAGAATATGGCGAAATATCGGCTCGACCCGAACATCGATTTTTGGAAGGAGATCAAGAACGGCTCGGACCATTTCGAGGTGACGAAGACCGAGCCCTCGGTGATCGTCTGCGGCAAGCACTATGTGTTCGGCGCGACGGCGTCTGACCCGGTGTCCGCGACGGCGCCCTGCCCCGCGCTCAATCGCGACGGGGACGTCGAGACGGCGGTCGCCGAGAAGGAACAAAAGGATCACGCCAAGGTCGCCGAGCTCGTTGCCTCCGGCGTGAAGGCGATCCGGACCGTGTACGCGGACGGCGGGCAGAATCCGGTCTTCGCCGGCTACAAGGACACGAGCGACCCGGACGCGCTCGCCTCGGGGCCGCAGGAGATCGTGCTCGAGGATCGCGCCAGCGTCGCGCCAGCGGCGGTCAAAGTGGCCGCGTCCGACGCGGCCAAAGAGCGCGCAGCGGCGGCGAGCCTCGCCCATGCCGCCAAGCCCGCGGCTGCGCCGGTCGAGACGACGGCTGCGCCTGTCGAGACGGCGGCGGCCGAGCTCGGCGCTCAGACTCAGCCGCAACCGGTCGCGCTGGCCGCGAGCACGGCCTCGGCCGGGGGCGGCGTGTGGGGCGCGAGCACGCAGAACGTGAAGAAGTGGCTGCATCTCGGCGGGCAGGACCAGCCTTCCCAGCCTGCCGTCGCAACCTACGTTCCCGATCAGCAGATCCTCGCGGATCCGCCGCTGCCGCCACGTCGCGACGCCGCGGTCGGGCAGAGCGAGAAGCAGTCCGGCGCGCAGCGTTCAGTTCCAACTCCACCCGTCAGGCCGGCCAAGGCGGCGCAGGATGATTCCGCCAGCGCGTCCAGCGCCTCTCCCGCCCCCGCCGCGCGGTGAACCAAAGCTAACCCACGCAACGGGAATCCCCGGGACGACAATCGCTGCGCGTCCCTTCGTACCAGATGTTGAGGTCCGGCCGCCGGGGCGAAGCCATTTCCGGCCGCGGATCAAGGTGCGCCTCTATCCCGAAGCCCGCCGTCGGTCATGCGCCACGATGCATCGGCCGCTAAGACGAGAAGGGAGCGCAGAGGCAGACGAAGAACACCGCTTGAACCCGCTTGCCGGTGCGCCTGTGGACTTGTGGACAACGCGCAAGGAAGCGGACAATTGATGTGCGACCAAAACCGGACAAATCAATTCGCTATCGACACTCGGCGTCCGGGACTTGGAGGGACGCTTCAACTTAGGAGAGCGTGAGCGCCTTGATATCACCGCATACGGGCTCAAGGGGATCGAGGAAGACCGGCCTCCTGATGGCGCGGACATGACGGTCCTTGGGGTTGGGCTCATACTGGCGCTGATCGGCGCCGCCAGCTTGGTCGAATTTTCGATTTTGGTCACGCGGCGGATCGAGCGAAAGGTCCCGCCACAAGGGCGGTTTCTCGACCTCGAAGGGGAGCGCCTGCATTACCTCGACAAGGGAGCCGGACCGCCGGCGGTCCTGATTCACGGACTCAGCGGGCAGATGGGAAACTTCACCCATTCGCTCGTTGATCGCCTTACCGGAGATTTTCGCGTCGTCGCCTTCGATCGCCCCGGTTCCGGCTATTCGACGCGGTCAACCAAAAGCCCCGCTGGCGTCCGCGCGCAAGCCGCGACGCTGGCCAAGGCCATGCGGGCGCTGAAACTCGATCGCCCCGTCGTCATCGGCCATTCGCTTGGAGGCGCCGTCGCGCTGGCGGTTGCGGTTGACCATCCCGATTGCGCGCGCGCGCTGGCGCTGATTGCGCCGGTCACCCATCCGGTCGAAAAGCCGCCTTTGGTGTTTCGGGGCCTTGCGATCCGTTCGCCGCTCCTGCGCCGATGCGTCGCCTGGACGCTTGCGACTCCGGTCTCACTTCTCGGCAAGGAGATCGCGATCAAACAAGTGTTCGCTCCCGAGGCGGCCCCCCGGGACTTTGCGACGGCAGGGGGCGGACTTCTCAGCGCCCGACCCAGCAACGTCTATGCAGCCTCGTCGGACATGGTGGCGGTGACCGCCGATCTCGAAGACCTAGCCCAGCGCTACGAGTCGATCCGCATTCCCGTCGGCGTTCTCTACGGCCGCGGCGACCGGATCCTCGATTGGGTCAAGCAGGGCGAGGGGATGAAAGAGAAGCTTCCTTCGCTCGATCTCGAGATCGTCGATGGCGGGCACATGCTGCCTGTCACCCAGCCCGACCTTGTGGCGGGTTTCATCCGGCGGGTGACGGCAAAGGCGGAGAAAAGCTCCGCCGAGATCCAGCCGACGGCCAGGCCAAGCCAGTGACTGATGTGGTTGAGCATGGCGGAGCGACAACGGATTGTGGAGGCGGCTCTGGCGATCGCGCGAAGTCGAGGCCGACATGCGTGGACGCCGCGCGGCCCCCGTAAAGGGACGATCGTTCTATGTTTTCCTTGCTAGCGAATCCAGCTTCTTTTGCATGTCAGAAAGTTGATTGCGCAAGTCATCGATGTCCTCTGCAGACGGATCTTTTGCTGCGGACGATCCGGGACTCGAAATTTTGCCTGCAAATGGAGAAAAAATCCCCAGCGCTTGGTTGAAAGCCGTTATATTCTTCTGAGTCAGTTCTTGCAGTGCGGCGAAGGAACCGGCAGAGAATGAATCCGGCCCAAACATCCGGCTTGCCGCTTCGCGCATCGCCTGTTTTTCACCGCTGAAGCGGTCGATCGAAAACTCCAAGTAACTCGGCAGTAATGCCTGCATGCTGTCTCCGTAGAATCGAATCAATTGGCGCAGAAATGTTGTCGGCAAAAGAGATTGGCCCTCAATTCCTTCTTGCTCGAAGATAATCTGGGTGAGGACAGACCGTGTGATGTCTTCATTCGATTTTGCATCGAACACAACAAAGTCCTCGCCGCTCTTCACCATTTTGGCGAGATCGGCCAAGGTGACATACGCACTTGAGGCAGTATTATATAGACGTCGATTGGCGTATTTTTTGATCGTGATGGGAGCGGAGTTGGCCATGTTTTTGCGGGTCCGTGATACGCAGGCCTCTTGAGGTGAACCACGATAGGCGGTTTTTCTCTGTTTCGGAACTTTTTTTTGCATCGCAGCGCGCCCGATGACGCTCTCGGCTCAATTTTGCGCGCAAATGACGAATTTTGCGCCTATAGGATAGTGGCGCGTTCCGAAAGGGATCGTGTAGAAGCCTCTCGATTGTCCACGTTCGCCGCGTCTGCTCGCAAGGGAGTGAAAGAATGCCCGCCACCGACATCGTCATCGCCAGCGCCAAGAGAACCGCAGTCGGCTCGTTCAACGGCGTGTTTGGTTCGACGCCAGCCCATGAGCTTGGGGCCGTTGCGATCACAGCTGCGCTCGAGGCGGCGAAAGTCGACCGCAACGAGGTCGACGAGGTCATTCTCGGACAAATCCTTTCCGCCAACCAAGGCCAAAACCCCGCGCGCCAGGCGGCGATGAAAGCCGGTATCCCGCAGGAGAAGACTGCATTCGGCATCAACCAACTGTGTGGCAGCGGACTTCGCGCGGTCGCCATCGGCCTCCAGCAAATTGTCAACGGAGACGCAGGAATCATCGTCGCCGGCGGCCAGGAATCCATGTCGCTTGCGCCTCACGCCGCGCACCTGCGGAACGGGGTGAAAATGGGGGAACTGAAGCTTCAGGATACGATGTTGCGCGACGGCCTGATGGATGCTTTTCACGGCTATCACATGGGCAATACGGCTGAGAATATCGCCACGAAGTGGCAGATCAGCAGGGAAGAACAGGATCGGTTTGCGGTTGGTTCCCAGAATAAAGCCGAAGCCGCGCAAAAGGCCGGTAAATTCAAGGACGAGATCGTTCCCGTCACGGTTGCGACCCGCAAAGGCGACGTTGTGATAACCGACGACGAGTTTATCCGCGCCGGCGCGACTTACGATGCGATGGCGAAGCTTCGACCGGCCTTTTCGAAGGACGGGACGGTGACGGCAGGCAACGCCTCCGGCATCAACGACGGCGCGGCTGCGCTTGTCGTCATGTCCGCGGCCGAAGCGGCCAAACGCGGCCTGACGCCGCTGGCGCGGATCGTATCCTGGGCGACGGCCGGCGTCGATCCGGCGATCATGGGAACCGGTCCGATACCGGCGTCACGCAAAGCGCTCGAAAAGGCTGGCTGGACGGTAAAGGACCTCGAACTGGTCGAGGCCAATGAGGCTTTTGCAGCGCAGGCGCTTGCAGTGAATAAAGATTTGGGCTGGGATCCCGCGATTGTGAACGTCAACGGCGGCGCCATCGCGCTCGGACATCCGATCGGCGCGTCCGGCGCCCGGGTTTTGACGACGCTTCTTCACGAGATGATGCGGCGAAATGCGAAGAAGGGTCTCGCGACGCTCTGCATCGGCGGCGGAATGGGCATCGCCATGACAGTCGAACGATAGGGTCCCGCGCGCGTCGAAGGAAAACCGGCGCACGGCCGACTGCATCGATTCTAATGAAGGGAGGTAAAACATGGCCAGGGTTGCGGTGGTGACCGGTGGGACGCGGGGCATCGGGGCGGCTGTGTCGAGGGCCCTCAAAGCGGCCGGATATCAAGTCGCGGCGACGTACCACGCCAACGATGAGGCGGCCGAAAAGTTCAAGGCTGAAACCGGGGTTCACGTCTACAAGTGGAACGTCACGATTTACGATGACTGCGTGGCAGGTCTAGCGCGCGTTGAAAAAGAATTGGGCCCCGTCGACATCCTGGTGAACAACGCTGGGATTACCAGGGACGGGATGTTCCACAAGATGACGCCCGACCAATGGTATAGCGTCATAAACACCAATCTCAATTCCCTTTTCAACATGTGCCGGCCTGTGATCGAAGGGATGCGCGAGCGCGGGTTCGGCCGCATCATCAACATTTCGTCCGTTAATGGACAAAAAGGGCAGATGGGCCAGAGCAATTATTCGGCTTCGAAAGCAGGCGATCTCGGATTCACAAAGGCATTGGCTCAGGAAAACGCCAACAAGGGCGTTACGGTAAACGCAATCTGCCCGGGCTATATTGCGACCGAGATGGTGAAGGCCGTCCCCCAAGAGGTGCTCGAGAAGGCGATTTTGCCTCAAATTCCGATGCGAAGACTTGGCGAGCCCGAGGAAGTCGCACGCTGCGTGCTGTTTCTCGCCTCTGACGACGCGGGGTTCATTACGGGGTCAACGATTTCCGCCAATGGCGGTCAGCTGATGACATAGCTCGCGTTTTCAGACCCGTCGTCATTGCGGGCGCGGCCGGCCCGGCCACGCGGTCGCCATTTCCTGCGCAGGCTGGTAGGCTCGAAGCGGAGTGTTAGTTAGGAGGTCGCCTCTCTTCCCGGCGCCCTCGCATCGCTCCATATTGTGGCTATGTCCCCATCCAAAAGGCCCAGCCCGACGCCGCGCGCGAAGCCCACGCCGCGCACCAAGGCATCGCGACCCGAGTTGCAGCCGCTTGACGAGCACTTGGCCGCGCTGCTCAATCCTGCCCTCGTCGACCCCCTGTCGCAAGGGTTTGCGGAAGCTCAGCAAACAAGCTTTGGAAGCCCTGCGCCGGACAGCCATCCGCGCGGCCTGACTGGCGCGTCCGCGACCGTCGAGTCTCTGAAGGCGTTGCTGGAGCTCGGCGACCCCAACATCCGGAATCGGCCGCCCTGGACGCCGCATCGTCCGGACCGACCAGAAAAATCAGAGGGCGGGCGTCGGTTCCAAATCGTGTCGGAGTATGAGCCCAAGGGCGACCAGCCTCAGGCGATCGAAGAGCTGGTCAAGGGCGTCGCGGCGCGAGAGCGCGACCAGGTTTTGCTCGGCGTCACAGGATCCGGAAAAACCTTCACCATGGCCAAGGTGATCGAGGCGACCCAGCGCCCGGCGCTGATCCTCGCTCCCAACAAGACCTTGGCCGCCCAGCTCTACGGCGAGTTCAGAAGCTTCTTCCCGGAAAACGCGGTCGAGTATTTCGTCTCCTATTACGACTATTACCAGCCAGAAGCTTATGTGCCCCGTACCGACACGTATATCGAGAAGGAATCCGATATCAACGAGCAGATCGACCGGATGCGCCACGCGGCCACCCGCGCGGTGCTGGAACGCGACGACGTCATCATCGTCGCCTCGGTGTCGTGCATCTACGGCATCGGCTCGGTCGAAACCTATACCGCCATGACCTTCTCGCTGAGGCTCGGCGACAAGGTCGACGAGCGTCAGCTCATCAGCGATCTCGTCGCGCTGCAGTACAAGCGCTCTCTGGGCGACCTTGCCCGCGGCCTGTTCCGCGTGCGCGGCGACACGATCGAGATCTTCCCCGCCCACTACGAGGACCGCGCGTGGCGGATCGGCTTCTTCGGCGACGAGATCGAGACGATCGCCGAGTTCGATCCGCTCACCGGGCAGAAAACCCAGGATCTCGAATTTGTGAAGATCTACGCCAACTCGCACTATGTCACGCCGCGTCCCACACTCCTGCAATCGACGAAGGCGATCAAGCACGAGCTCAAAATCCGGCTGGACCAGTTTCACCGCGAAGGGCGTCTCCTCGAAGCGCAACGGCTCGAACAACGGACCTTGTTCGACCTCGAGATGCTCGAAGCGACTGGCTCTTGCGCCGGCATCGAGAACTATTCGCGCTATCTGACCGGCCGACGCCCCGGCGAGCCGCCGCCGACGCTGTTCGAATACCTGCCCGACAATGCGCTCGTCTTCGCTGACGAGAGCCATGTGTCGATCCCGCAGATCGGCGGCATGTATCGTGGCGACTACCGGCGCAAGGCGACGCTGGCCGAGTACGGCTTCCGCCTGCCCTCCTGCATGGACAACCGGCCGCTGCGCTTCGAGGAATGGGAGGCGATGCGGCCGCAGACCGTTCACGTCTCGGCGACCCCCGGCCATTGGGAGCTCGAGCAGACGGGGGGGATATTCGTCGAGCAGGTGATTCGTCCAACCGGCCTGATCGATCCGCCGGTCGAGATCCGCCCGGCGCGGAGCCAGGTCGACGATCTGCTCGCCGAGGTCAGGGAGGTGGCGAAGAGCGGTTACCGCACGCTCGTCACGACGCTGACCAAACGCATGGCCGAGGACCTCACCGAGTATCTGCACGAGAACGGCGTCAGGGTGCGCTACATGCATTCCGACATCGACACGATCGAGCGCATCGAGATCATCCGCGATCTCAGGCTCGGCGCCTTCGACGTGCTGGTCGGCATCAATCTTTTGCGCGAGGGCCTGGACATTCCGGAATGCGCGCTGGTCGCGATCCTCGACGCCGACAAGGAAGGTTTTTTGCGCTCGGAAACGTCGCTCGTGCAGACGATTGGACGCGCGGCGCGCAATGTCGACGGCAAGGTGATCCTCTATGCGGACCAGGTCACCGGCTCGATGGAGCGCGCGATCGACGAGACAAATCGCCGCCGCGCCAAGCAGCGGACCTATAACGAGGCCAACGGAATTACGCCCGCTTCCATCCGTCGCGGCATCCAGGACATTCTCGGCTCCATCTACGAGTCCGATCACGTGACTGTGGACGTCGGCCTCGCCGACGGCGCGACGATTGGCCAGAATCTGCACGCCACCATCGCCGATCTCGAGAAGCGCATGAAGGAGGCGGCGGGCAATCTCGAGTTCGAGGAGGCGGCCCGCCTTCGCGACGAGATCAAGCGCTTGCAGTCTGTCGAACTCGCGGTCGGCGACGATCCGCTCGCGCGCCAATCCGACGTCGAGGCGGCCGCCGGCGCTTATGGCGGCGAGCGCCCCTTCGGCCGCGCCGCCAACATGCCCTCGACAAGGCCCCGCAAGCCGACCGACGCCGACATGGGCCCGCACAATCTTGGCGGCGGCGAAGCCCGGCCGAAGGGCGCTGGGATGCGGAGACGCAGACGGTAAAAAACCCCTCTCCCGCCGGGAGAGGGAGAGGCGCGAGCACAACGCTTCCCATACAACGGCAAGCGTTGTATGGTGCTCGGATGATCCGCTCTTGGGCGAACAGTGCAACTCGACAGTTTGCAGAGAGTGGAAAGAACAAGTTCTCCGGAATGGACGCCGAGGCAGCGGAGGATTTGCTCGCGATCCTCGATGCCGCGTCCTCTCTCGACGACCTGAGTCCGCTCAAGTCCGTCGGGGTGCATAAGCTGACGGGATCGCGAAAAGGGCAATGGGCGATGACGATCAACGGCCCTTGGCGCATCTGTTTCCGCTTCGCGGATGGCGACGCCTGGGATGTCGAGATCGTCGACTATCATTGAGGGACAACGATGAAACCCATCCATCCCGGCCGCATCCTCCGACGCGAAATGGCGTCGCGAGACCTGTCCGCCAATGCGCTCGCGCTCGCCCTGCGCACCCCTTCCGGCCGCATTACGGACATTCTCAACGGCAAGCGGGGCGTCTCGCCGGAGACGGCGATGCGCCTCGCCCGCTATTTCGGCAACAGCGCCCGTTTCTGGCTAAATTTACAAACGAATTACGAACTGGCGACCGCCGAGGCGGAACTCGGCGAGAGGATCGCGGCCGAAGTTGCGCCCGCCGTCAACTGACTCCTCACCCTGAGGAGCCGCGCCGAGCGCGGAGGCCGAACCGTTCGCGCAATCTGGAGCGTCCTTCGAGACGCGCCGCCTCCTTCGCCGCCCCTCAGGACAAGGCAGTGGAAGGGAGCCGCCTTGAAAGGCAATGTAACGGGCGCCAGATCATTGGCGAAGAGTGGCTGACTGGTAGCCTTTCACCTGAAGGAGCGTTTTCATGCCAAATTCCACTGACCGCGCCGTTCTGGCCGGCGGGTGTTTCTGGGGCATGCAGGATCTGATCCGGCGCATGCCCGGCGTCATCTCGACGCGCGTCGGCTACACCGGCGGCGACGTTCCGAACGCGACCTACCGCAACCATGGCGACCACGCCGAGGCGATCGAGATCGTCTTCGACCCCACAAAAATCAGCTACCGCAAGCTGTTGGAATTCTTCTTCCAGATCCACGACCCGTCGACCCGCAACCGCCAGGGCAACGACGTCGGGCGCAGCTATCGTTCCGCGATTTTTTACATGAACGACGAGCAGAAGGGCGTGGCGCTCGACACCATCGCCGACGTCGACGCCTCGGGCCTTTGGCCTGGCAAGGCGGTGACGGAAGTCGTCCCGGCCGGCCCGTTCTGGGAGGCGGAGCCCGAGCATCAGGATTATCTCGAGCGCTATCCGAATGGCTATACCTGCCACTTTGTCCGCCCGAACTGGGTCCTGCCGAAGCGGGCGGCCGCGGAGTGAACCCGGAGTAGCGCATTCGCCCCCAAGTGACGAGGGCGGGAAGAGCGTTGACGCTCGGGCGGATAGCGGGGCTGAAGCCGGTTCCGCAAAAAAGGCCCGTCGCGCGACGGGCCTTGGCTCTTGGCTCCAACCGCCGAAACGCCCGTCAGTACGGATGGTAGTAGTGGTGGTGATACGGATGATAGGCGTAGTGGCGGTGGTAGTAATAGCGGTGATGATTGGTCATCGAATTGCCAATCGCCGCGCCGCCGACGCCGCCGACGATCGCACCGACTGGGCCGCCGACCGCCGCTCCCGCGGCCGCTCCCGCCACGCCGCCACCGACCGTTCCAACCTCGTTGGCCGACGCTAGCCCGGTCGACCCCAAGAGCACTAGCGCCGCGGGGAGAATAAGCGCTTTCCGAACCATGTGAAACTCCTGTCGTCACCTGCGGACGCGCAAGTCAAAATCGCCTCCGCCTGATTCTGAACGCGCTTGCGCCTTCTTGAGTTCCAAGAGTCCATGTTGCGAACAAATGTCTCTTCCATCCTGGCGCACGTGAATTTAGTCTCGTGAGAAGCGAACGGATGCTCAAGGCGCGTAACCCTTTGAAAAGGCTCACTTCGGACGAGAGAATCCAAGGAAATCCAAGGAAATAAAACCCCGATATCGGGCGGTTCTGAGACGAGATTCCAGGCGCGCCAAGAGATTCCAAACGCCAAGGATCGGTAACGACGGACAGCGGCGGGTTCCGGTCCGTTCGGCTCCGGGCAGCGAGCCTCGCTAATACGCCGTCAAAAGCTGGCCGCGGCGCTCCGGGCTGAAGCGGATGACGACGATCATCGCCACCGCGACCGCGCCGCCCACCAGCGCCAGCGCATAGGCGTAGTTTCCCCCGTTCGCCTCAGCGATCTGGGCCTGGAACGGCGCGTTGTACGAGGCGAGGAAGTTGCCGGCCTGATAGACGAAGGCCGGGATGGTGGCGCGCGCCGCGCTCGGCGACAGTTCGTTGAGATGGGCCGGCACCACCCCCCAGGCGCCCTGCACAGCGACCTGCATGATGAAGGCGCCGAGCGCGAGCAGCGCGGGCGTCGACGCAAAGGCCCATAAGTACAGGGTCGGCAGCGCGATGACCGACGCGAGGGTGATCGCGTTGACCCGGCCGATCCTCTCCGACACGTGGCCGAAGGTGAGGCCGCCGACGATCGCGCCGAGATTGGCGACAATGGTGATCCAGCTCACCGTCGCCGGACTGAAATTGTGCTGCTTCTGCAGGAAGGTCGGATAAAGGTCCTGTGTGCCGTGGCTGAACAGATTGAAGCACATCATCAGAACGACCATGTAGAGAACCAAGCCCCAGTGGTTCGTGATGGTCGTCCAAAGATGCGGCTTTTCGTGCAGTTTCGACGCCTCGAACGCGGGCGATTCCGGCACGGCCGCGCGGATGAAAAGCACGACGAAGGCGGGCAGGATGCTGAGCAGAAACATCGCCCGCCAGCCGATGGTGACGCCGCCGATGGTATGGCCGTAGAGGAGACCGTAGGCGACCGCGGCGATGAGGAAGCCGCTCGGATAGCCGCATTGCAGGATGCCGGAGACGGTACCGCGAGTCCCTGGCGGGATCGACTCCATCGCGAGCGAGCTGCCGAGGCCCCATTCGCCGCCCATCGCGACGCCAAAGAGCGCGCGCAAGATGAGGAAGACGGTGAGGTTCGGGGAGAAGGCCGCGACCGCGCCGATGATCGAATAGGCCAGGATGTCGAGCATCAGCGCGGGTCTGCGCCCCCATCTGTCGCCGATGCGGCCGAAGATGAAGGCGCCGACGAAGCGCATCGCCAGCGTCAGAAACAGGGCGTAGGCGACCGCCGGCACCCCGACGCCGAAATCCTTGGCGATGTCCTTGATCACGAAGGTCAGCACGAAAAAGTCGAACGCGTCGAGCGTCCAGCCGAGGTAGGCCGCAAGGATTGTCCTTCTTTGCTCTCCGGTCAGGTTCATCGCGTCTCTCCCTTACGCGGTCGTCAAAGCGGCCGGCGCGGTTGCATTTCGGACACTTTAGCGCAGACGGAGATAAGTCAATGCAAGCGCTCTGGCGGCGGCAAATCCGGGCAGCCTCGACACCGGCGCCTTATGACCGTAAGAGCGCGTCCTGAAGGAAATCCATCGCGGGGATTTCGGGGCTCCTGATGATCATCGCCATCGACGGGCCGGCCGCCTCGGGCAAAGGGACGATCGCCCGTCGCATCGCCGCCCGCTACGGATTGCCGCATCTCGATACAGGACTCCTCTATCGGGCGACGGCCGCGGCGTTGATCGCAGCGGATCGCGACATTTACGACGAAGGAGCGGCAGTGGCCGCGGCGCGCGGGATCGGTCTGACCGATTTCGATGAGACGGCGCTGCGCACTCGTCAGGTGGGCGAGGCCGCGTCAGTGATCGCCGCCATGCCAGGCGTGCGCGCGGCGCTGATCGAAGCTCAGCGTGCGTTCGCGGCGCGCCCGGGCGGGGCTGTCCTGGACGGACGCGACATCGGCACGGTCGTCTGCCCGGGCGCAACGGTAAAGATTTTCATCACCGCCAGCGCTTCTGCACGCGCGCAGAGACGCGCTTTGGAGCTTGCGCAACGTGGCGAGAGGGTCGACTACGAGGCTATCCTGTCCGATATCCTGAAGCGCGACGCCCGAGATTCCGAGCGAACAGCCGCCCCCCTGCGGGCGGCCGAGGACGCTGTATCGCTCGATACAACAAACCTCGGCATCGAGGCCGCTGTCTGTGAGGCCATGCGCATCGTCGAGGCAGCTGGGATTAGAGCGTGAGCGCCGCCGCATTATCGCTTCTGAGCTTCGCTCATGTGGCGGCGCCGTTGGGTCCAATTCTTTGAAGCGGCGCCCTTTGCCAATAACGAGCGGTTAACGCTTCCTTCACCATGCCGAATGGAAGATTTGCGTCGCGGTCGCTGGGACCCGCAAGCACGACAATTCGCTAAGCCCAGGGACGGTTAGAGCATGAGTCGCACCGTGGCCTGGACCCTCGCGAATGCCGGCTTCGAGGCCCGACACGCGGCAGAAGTTGCCGCGCAGCGAGCGGGGAAAAGCCTCGAGGATTGGCTGAACGAAGCGATCGTCGAATACGCCACTGTCGAGAACGACGGGGAAGGAAGCGGCCCCGACCATTTGGACCGCGATCGTGACGGCGTCCAACCGCAGCGATGGCGCCGACGTTGGGGAAGTCAAACGAACGGGGGCCCCCGACGCGACGCGGTCAGCGGGTTCGAAACCACGATCGACGGCATTGAGCGAAGCGGATCCGTCAACGAGCAGATGCTCGAGAGGCCGAAGCATTACGGCGAAAGACATTCGCCGACCGAAGTCTCCTCCGGCGGCGATCTCGTCCATGTGACTGCGAATCGTCGAGAAGAGCGAACAGGAGGAAATCGGGCGCAGGGGTTTGCGGGTCAGCCTCACGGACGCCAGCGACCGGAACCTCCCGATCTGAGGAAGGCAGTCTCGCAGATCACTTTGCGTCGACAGCATCTGAACTCCCGAGAGACCAGCGTTCCCACGGCGCAAGAACAAAGCGATGCGCAAGCGCGGCGCCGGCGTCCCGATGAGCCGTCAGCGGCGGCAGGTGACGACGTCGCCCGGGTTGTGGAAAAACCGGACGCTCGCCGGCAACAGGCCGAGCAGCTCCTCGCGGTGATCGACGCTCTGGCCACGAAACTCTCCGCGACTCTAACGGACCCTGATCCGAAACCGGCAGCGGAGGGGCTGGAACGCGAAGTTCGCGCAATCGGCGGCAAGATCAACCGCCTCGCCGAAGCGGCGATCAATCCGGGTACGCTTGAATACATGCGCAAACAGACTGAAGAGATCGTCCGCGTACTCGCGGCCGCAGTTTCTCGCAGGCCGCCACTCGAGAGAATCGAACGTCAAATCAGTGATCTTGCTGACCGCGTCGAAAGAATAGGCGCGCGTCCTCCTCCCGACAATTCGATCAGGCAGCGCCGGGAGCCAATTGATGAACGGCTCGATCAGGAAGTCGATCTCGCATCCAACGCCACGGTTGGAACGCAGCAGTTTGAAGATTTGGCTCGCCGCATCGACGGCGCTCTTCCATCGGCAAAACCAGTCCCACATTCTCGGCTCGACGCGCCGCGGCTCGACGCGCTCCTGGAGGAGCTCTGCGCAAAATTGGAGCGGCAAGAGCATGAAAGATGCGCACTAGAACCGCTGCTGACCCAAATCATCGAGAGGCTCGATCGACTGCAGCACAAAGACGCGCTGGCGAGCGCGTTCGAGAGCGGACCAGTCGAACACATTCTTCGGTCACTGACTGCAAAGATCGAGCGCGCCAGCAAGTTTGACATAAAGATCATCGACGAAATCGTCGAGAAAGTCGCGCACAGCCTAAAGGGCCAGATCGACGGTAGAACGGATACGGAATATCTGGCTGAACAGATTGCGACAATTCAGAGACGTCTGGAAGCGGTGTCGGCGGAGTTCGAAGCATCCGCGCAAAAGGCGATCTGTCAACTCGTGAGTAAGCTGCAAGGAAGTCTGGTATCCCCCGGCGGGCCACGCGCGCAGCCGCCGGCAGACGTCCGAGTGGAGGGGGCTGACGCAGATCGCCGTACGCGCTTTTCGGACATTCGGAGCGCTCTGGAAAGGCTTACCGCGAGGCGTTCAACCAACGGAGGCGCCCTTGGTGACGACGGCCCGGACGAGCCCGACCCCGACGGAGCGCGGCTTCGGCGTGAGCCTACGGTTGAGCCGTCGCCTGAGGAAGACAGGTTGCCTCTCCCCCACGAAGCAGGTCCCGATTTCCTACTTGAACCGGGCGCCGAGACGCGAGCGGCGCCCCAGGAAGCGCCCGAACTCGCGAAAGCGATCGGCTCGAGGCCGGGTCCAACCGTATCAGCGCATATTGCCGCCGCGCGGCGGGCAGCGCAGTCGCCGACCGTCGCAGAGCGCGTGGTCGCGAGGCCATCGCCGCCCGTCGCTCCCATCGCATTGGCTGCGATCACTGCGGATCACGCGAAAGCGCTTTACGCGAGCAATAAAACTTCACCACTGCTCGCGCTCGCAGCGGCGGCTGTTGTTGCGCTTGCGGTCCAGTCTGTCGGCGTACACCTGCCACTAACTCAAGACTCCGAAAAGGCGAGGCGGCCAGCCCGGCCCCACACGCGGCTTGCCGAATCCCTTGACCTTCCGGGCGGTGTCCAGCCCGCCTCGAGGCCACTCGATCTGACGCCGACCGGATCGATCCGTCCCAGCGCGGAGCCCGAGAATGCTGGCTCCGTTGACAAGCAGGTTCCTCCCGTGGTGATCCCATCGGGACTCCCGCAACGTTTGAGCGATGCGGTCAGCGAAGGGCTGCCTGGCGCTGAATATGAACTTGCGTCTCGGCTATTAGAGGGCCGCGGGATTCCTCAAGACGAGCGGGCTGCTGTGCGATGGTTCGAGCGAGCGGCGGCATCGGGTTTCGCGCCCGCCCAGTTCAAAGTTGCAGTGTTGTATGAGAGAGGGACGGGGACCCCACGCGACCCCGCCGTCGCCAAGAGCTGGTATCTGAAGTCGGCGGAAGCGGGCAACGCCCGCGCAGCGCACAATCTGGCGATTATGTATGCCGAGCCGGTTGGCGAAAAGCCCGACTACGCCGAAGCGGCGAAGTGGTTTCGCAAAGCTGGCGAGTTAGGCGTTCGCGACAGCCAGTTCAACTTGGCGGTCCTGTATGCTCGCGGGTTAGGGGTTGAACAGGACCTGCGCCGTTCGTGGCTGTGGTTTTCGCTCGCAGCAGCGCAGGGAGACGCGGACGCGACGAAGAAACGCGATGAAGTTGCCGAAAGAATGGACCCGAATTCACAGGCTTCAGCTGCCGATGAGCTGGCCAAATTCAAATTGACCAAGCCCGATCCCATCGCGAACGACGTTGCAATTCCATCTGGCGGGTGGGACGTGAAGCCGATTGTGCAACCCTAAATCAAGCGAGGCAGACCAGATTCGCGCTCTAATGCGCCGGCGCCTCTGATTGTCGCGGCGTGCTCAGATCGACCTTTTGCAGGAGAAACGCGGCGGGCGCGAGAATCGCTGCGAACAGCGACAGGTAGGCGAACACGTCGATATAGGAGAGCAGGGCCGCCTGGCTCATCAGCGTCTGGCCGATCCAGGCCACCGCCTGGTGCTGAGCCTGGGCCATGCTCGACCCATGGTGCACAAAATACGCCGAAGTCTGCTTGAGCGTGTCGACGTAGGGGATCGAGGAGGGGAAGAGGTTCGCATCAAGGCGCGCCTGATAGAACTGGTCGCCCCGCGCCAGCAGGGTCTGCACCGCCGAAATGCCCATGCTGCCGCCGAGATTGCGCGCGACGTTGATCAGCGCCGACGCCTGCCCCGACTTTCCCCACGGCAGGCCGACGTAGGAATAGCTCGTGATCGTGAGGAACAGGAACGGAATCCCGAGCATCTGGAGGACGCGCGCCCAGGCGAACCACCAGAAGTCCGCCTCCGGCGCCAGCGCGGTGAAGTGGTAGAGCGCCAGCGAAGTCGCAATCAGCGCTCCCGCCATCATGTATCGCGGCTGGACGAAGCGGCTCGCCTGCCCCGCCGCCAGCATGCTCGTCATGGCCGCGAAGCCGCCCGGCATGAGCGACAGGCCGGCCCAGGTGGCGGTGTAGTCGAAATTCTCTTGCAGCAACTGAGGCATGAGCTGCGTGGTGCCGAACAGGACCGCGCCGACCGCCAGCATGACGAAGAACGACGTGCCGAACTGGCGCCGTCCGATCAGGCGAATATCGACGATCGGATCGTCGCGCGACAGCTCCCAGGGCACGAACGCGAGGAACGACAGCCCGGATATGAACGCGCAGGCGAGGATGAATGTCGACTTGAACCAGTCGTCCTCCTGGCCCTTGTCGAGCACGATCTCGAGGAAACCGAGCGTCAGCGCGACCAGCACGAAGCCGATCCAGTCGATGCGGAGGCCCCCCGCCACAGCTCCAGACGTTCCCTGACCAAAGCGGGGGGCTCGTCGACCAACGCCGCGACAAGCGCGAGCGACACCGCGCCGACCGGCACGTTGATGAAAAAAATCCAATGCCAGGAGACGTTGTCGGTGATGTAGCCGCCGATCGTCGGTCCGACCGCAGGCGCGACGATGACAGCCACTCCGTAGACCGCGAAAGCCTGGGCTCGCGTCGACGGCGGAAACGAATCGGCCAGCATCGCCTGTTCGCTCGGCGCCATCCCCCCTCCGCCGATCCCTTGAAGCACGCGAAACACGACGAGGAACGAGAGGTTCGGCGCGACGCCGCACAGAAACGAAGCGACCGTAAATAGACCAACCGACAGCATGTAGAACCGCTTCCGGCCGATGACGTCGGACAGCCAGCCGCTGATCGGCAGGATGACGGCGTTGGCGACGAGATAGCTGGTGAGGACCCAGGTGGCCTCGTCGTAGCTCGTCCCCAGCGCTCCCGCGATGTTCAAGAGCGAGACGTTGGCGATCGAGGTGTCGAGCACCGTCACGAAGGTCGCCATCGACAGGATGACCGTGATGAGCCACGGGTTGTGCGGCCCCGCAGCCGAGCGGCTCGCGTCCCAACCTTGGTTGGCCGGTCTGTCCGTCATAGACCCAAACCCTGGAACGCATTCGAAAGCACCTTGACGGACGGCGTCACCGACATGCCCGGACCGAGTAACAGGTCGGGCTCTTTGTTGAACACGAGCTTCACCGGCACGCGTTGCACGACCTTGACGTAGTTGCCGGTCGCGTTCTCCGGCGGAAGGAGGCTGAAGGCCGTGCCGCTGCCGGCCTGAATGCTCTGGACATGGCCCGGGAAGCACTTGCCGTAGGCGTCGATGCATAAGTTGGCGGGGTCGCCCGGATGCATGTCGGCAAGCTGTGTTTCGCGGAAATTGGCCGTGACCCAAACGCCCTTCGGCACGATCTGCATCAGCGTTTGGCCGGGCGCCGCATAGTACCCCTTCGCGGCGGTCAGTTGCGTCACGTGGCCTTCGAACGGCGCGACAATGACGGTTCGGGACAGATTGGCGCCGGCGAGGAGGAGTTGCGCCTCCCCGTTCTGGCGCTGCGCCTCGCCGACCTTCCGCTGAGCCTCGTATACGGCGAGCTGCCGCTTCGCCTGCGCGAGCGCCGCCTGCGCCGCGTCCAACGCGGCCTGCTTCTGGGTGAGGTCGGACCTGGTCTGCTGGGCCTGTTGCAGCGTGCCGGCGCCTTCTTTCAACAAGGTCTGAGCACGTTGATTCTGCTCCTCGGAATAGGCCAGCGCCGCCTGCGCCTCTGTCACCTGCTCGGACGCCTGGTTGATCAACGCATTCTGCGCCGTCGTCGAAGCCTCGGCGGAGGAAATCGACGCCTCGGCCTGCG
Source organism: uncultured Alphaproteobacteria bacterium (assembly GCA_963782255.1). GTDB lineage: Bacteria > Pseudomonadota > Alphaproteobacteria > Rhizobiales > Beijerinckiaceae > Roseiarcus. Next base: position 843,545 of record CAWAIS010000002.1, read on the forward strand.
CAATTTGCGCCTTCGCCTGAGCCGCAACGTAATCTCGATCGTCGAGCCGCACGAGGACTTGGCCGGGCTTAACGATCTCGTTGTCGGTTACGGGAACGTCGATGATTGCGCCGGCGACCTGCGCGCTGATCGCGCTCGGGTGAGCGTCGATGAAGGCGTCGTCGGTGTCGGCATATTGACGCGCGTTCAGCCAATAAGCGACCCCGCCGGCGATCGCCGCCAGGGCGAAGAGCACGACGAGGCCGGTCAAGATTTTGTGTCTGGCGATCCAAGATCGCCGAGGCGCGCCGTCGCGAGATTCGCGGTCTCGCCTCGACCTCGGTTCCTGCGCCGGTTCGTCAGGCGCGGAGGGAGGCGTCTTGCGCGGAGCGTCCTGCCGCGCTGGCGTGCGTTGATCCCGGGCAGACGTCACGAGGGACCTCCGTGGTCCCGATCAACAACTCGACCGCGGGGTTGTTCCCCCAAGGCTGCCCATTCATTGGCGAAGCCTTCGATTCCGCAAGGTTGATGCGGCCGGTTCGCGGCGTGTCATCCTGAAAGTCGAGTTCTCCGCCGAGAGGCGCCGTAACCATTCCGGCCGCCGCTCGCGACCGCGCATCGCGGCGCACGGGATGATCGAGGCGGCGGACGCTCACGTCCGCCGCATGGTCTTGAACGCGCCTAAGCCCCCACCGATGACGGCGCTTGAAGGGCGTATTCGACGGGCGTGGAGAGCATGCCTTGCTTTGCCGGCTCCGGCGTATGGCTCTGCGTCATGAACCACCAGATGGCCACCAGTACGATGACGATCAGCAGAATGATCGCCCACATCGGGAAGCCGCTCGATCCGGAGGCGGCTGGCGCTCGGCTGGCGGCCGCGCTGGCTGCGGTCGTCGCGGTCGAGACCGTTGAACTGGCTGTCTGAGCGGCCGCGGCGCCGATGCTCCCGAGTCCCGCCAGCAGGCCGGTGGCGCCGAGAGCTTTGGATAACTCGGCGGGGAGAGCGGCGGCGATAGCGCTCTTTTGACTGCTCAGCATCGACGCAATCGAGGAGGCGTCGGACCAGTTGGAGGGATCCTGCTGGCCGATCGTGCCGATCACCGACTGAAATACTGAACCGATCACGGACTGGGTTGCAGGTTGGGGAGCCCCGGCGAATTGGCTCAAAGCTCCAACGATGCTGGAGAGTCCCGAGCCTCCGAGCAAACCGCTCAAACGGTTCGCCCCTTCGTTCAGCGCTCGGACATTGCCGCCGCCGATAGCGCTTGTGAGTTTGGAAAGCAGATCCGGGTCCGAGTTCGACACGAGGTCGGCCACCTTCTGGGCCCCTCCGGGCGCCGCTGCAGTCGTGGCGAGCGAAGCAAGGATCGTCGGAATCGCCGCTGCGGCCAGCTTCTGCGCGACCGCCTCGTTGAGCCCCAACGCGCGCGCTAGACTGCCGACCAGCTGCGGCGTGAGAAACTGCGATACGAGACTGACGAGATTGATTGCCATTGGACATCCCCTCCAACCGATTGATCGGACCGGCGCCGCCCACCGCATCTTCGCCCGATTGGCGCGCCTGCGCCGCATCAGTATTCCAATGCGGCGTGATGGAACTTAACCGCTCGCTATCGAGAATCCTAGCCATCGCAAACTCAGCCTCTCCTCACCCATCATCGGCGGGAAAGGACGACGGCTTCAGAAAGCCAGCGCCATCTTCCAGCGCTGGTCGGCGCAGCGAAATTGTTCACCGGGAAGCGCCGCTTTTGGTTTGGAGGCCTCGCGTTTCGGAGCCGCCTCGACGATGATCCGTCGGGACGTCGTTCTAGTTGGCGAAGCGGAAGTGCAGCACGTCGCCGTCGGCGATTATGTAATCCTTGCCCTCCAGACGGAACTTGCCCGCTTCGCGGGCGCCCGCCTCGCCACGGTTGGCCACGTAATCCTCGTAGGAAATCGTTTCAGCGCGAATGAACCCTTTCTCGAAATCCGTATGGATGACGCCCGCGGCCTGGGGCGCCCACGCCCCTTTCTCGACCGTCCAGGCGCGCGCTTCCTTCGGACCGACGGTGAAGAAGGTGACGAGATGGAGAAGATCGTAGCCCGCGCGGATGACGCGATTAAGTCCGGGCTCGCTCAATCTGATGGCTTCAAGGTAGTCCTTCTGCTCGGCCTGCGGCAACACGGCGATCTCGCTTTCGATCTTGGCCGAGACCACGACGGCGACCGCGCCCTCCTTGGCCGCCTGGTCCATAACCTTAAGGGAGTGCGCGTTGCCGTTCCCCGCCGAGGCCTCATCAACGTTGCAAACGTAAAGCACCGGCTTCGCCGACAGGAGCCCGAGCATCCGGAAAAGCTCGCGCCCATCGCGACCAACACCCACGGCTCGAGCGGGTCGGCCTTCGCGCAACTCGGCGAGGCTGCGCTCGGCCAGCGCAAGCAGATCTTTGGCGTCCTTGTCCCCGCCTTTGGCCTTCTTTTGCATCCCCGCAAGGCGCCGCTCGAGACTTTCGAGATCGGCGAGCATCAACTCGGTCTCGATCGTGGCGATGTCGGACAGAGGATCGACTTGCCCCTCAACATGCGTGACGTCGCCATCCTCGAAGCAACGCACGACATGGGCGATCGCATCGCATTCGCGGATGTTGGCGAGGAACTGATTGCCAAGCCCCTCGCCTTTCGAGGCCCCTCGCACGAGACCGGCAATGTCGATGAAGGTGAGACGCGTCGGAATGATCTCCCTCGAGCCTGCGATCTCGGCAAGCGTGATCAAGCGCGGGTCCGGCACCGCCACGTCGCCGACATTGGGCTCGATGGTGCAAAAGGGATAATTGGCCGCTTGAGCGGCCGCAGTCTGTGTGAGCGCATTGAATAACGTCGATTTGCCGACGTTCGGCAGGCCGACGATGCCGCATCTGAAACCCATGAGAGGAGGTCTGCCCCATCCCTAGTCGATTTGGCGCCGTATGCGCGGACTTGAGCGAAAAGGCAAGAGGCGGCTAGAGGTTTGCCGCGAAGGCGAGGCGCACAGAGACGTAAGACCTTGAGACAATCTGGATTAATACGCGAGACGCCGCTGTTTGGATGCGGTTTCGCCCGAGAAGCGCCGTGGTGGCGCGGCTACATCGTCGCAATGCGTCAAGGTTGCTTTCAAAGATGGTGGCGTCGCATCCGCCACATTTCGGGTTGACAATGGATATTCGACAAAACGCCGCGAACGCGAGCGCCCCCGCGCTGCACCCCGAACGCGGCTCCGGGGAGCAGCACGACCCCTTTGCGATCGCCGCCTCGTCTTCGCTTCAGGAATTCCGACCCTTAGTCTTGAAGCATGGCGATTCCTTCGGCGTTTTCGATGACAAGGGCGATGTGCTGTCGGGTCGGGCAAGCACGCAAGGCGTCTATTATCGCGACACCCGGCATCTCTCGCATTTCTCGGTCACGCTCGGCGAAGCGAGGCCGATGCTTCTGAGTTCGACGCTTCGCGACGACAACGCCACGCTCACATGCGACCTTACCAATCCTGACCTGTTTGAAGCCGATGGTCGGCTCAGCATCGAGCACGATCTCATTCATCTGCGGCGCACGCGCTTCCTTTGGAGTGCGACGTGCTTCGAAAGGTTGATAATCCGGAATTTCGACAGCCAGCCCCGGCGCATAAGGCTCGGGATCATATTCGCCGCCGACTTTGCCGATCTTTTTGAGATTCGCGGTTCTCACAGGGAGCGACGCGGCGAAATCCACAGCCCGGAGATCGGCCCCGCACAGGCGACGTTGAGCTACACGGGCCTTGACGGGCAACGCCGTTCAACCACGCTTCGGTTCGATCCCGCGCCGGAACGGCTTCGTGCCGACGAGGTCATGTTCGTGCTCGATCTTGAGCCGCGTGAAAGTCGTTCGATCTTCATCGACATCAACTGCCGGCAGGGAGACCCGCCTGTTCAGCCGCACCGCGCTTTCTTCCGCGCGCTGCGCGACGCGCGCCGGGAATTGCGGTTCACCTCCTCGCGCGCTTCGGCCATCGAGACGTCGAACGACATTTTCAACGAGGCGCTGCGTCGCAGCATCGCCGATCTCTACATGCTGATGACGGAATTGCCGGAAGGGCTCTATCCCTATGCTGGCATCCCATGGTTCAGCGCCGTATTCGGACGCGACGCCATCATTACGGCGCTCGAGATGCAGTGGCTTGACCCGACCATCGCGCGCGGCGTGCTCGGCCACCTCGCCTCCACTCAGGCGACCATCAAAGACGCCGGCGCCGATGCGGAACCGGGCAAGATCTTGCATGAGGCGCGCCACGGCGAGATGGCGAAACTCGGCGAGGTTCCGTTTCGGCGCTACTACGGGAGCGTCAACTCGACACCCCTCTTCGTCATGCTGGCAGGAGCGTACCTCGAACGGACGAACGATCTCGACACCCTCCGCCAGCTTTGGCCGCATATCGAGGCTGCGCTCGAATGGATTGACCGTTACGGCGATCGCGACGGCGACGGGTTTGTGGAATACGAAAGCAGCTCCGCTCATGGGCTGACCAATCAGGGGTGGAAGGACAGTCGCGACGCGATTTTCCACGCCGACGGAAGATTGGCGCAAGGTCCGATCGCGTTGGCGGAAGTCCAGGCATATGTCTATGGAGCTTGGCGTGCAGCGGAGAGCATCGCGCAGCGGCTCGCTGACTCCGCTCGCGCCGCTTCTTATGCGAAAAAGGCCGAGGCGATGCAGCGCCGCTTCGATGCGCATTTTTTCGATGAGACGCTTGGGTCTTACGTTCTCGCGCTCGACGGTGATAAAAAACCCTGTCGCGTTCGCGGATCAAACGCGGGACACGCCCTCTTCACAGGCGTCGCTTATCCCGAGCGGGCGGCCTCGGTAGTCCGAACCCTTATGGCCAACTCCAGTTTCTGCGGATGGGGCATTCGAACCATCGCATCGACCGAGTCGCGCTTCAATCCGATGAGCTATCATAATGGCTCGGTCTGGCCGCATGATAATGCTCTCATCGCCGCCGGCTTCGCGCGATACGGATTTCGGAATGACGCGGCCCGGATTTTTGAGAGCCTGTTCGGCGCTTCGACCTACGTGGATTTGCGCCGCCTGCCGGAACTGTTCTGCGGCTTTGCGCGTCAAAAGACGCGCGGGCCGACGTTCTATCCGGTTGCCTGTATTCCACAGGCGTGGGCAGCGGCCGCGCCCCTTTATCTCATCCAGTCCTGCGTAGGGCTTGCCTTCGAATCCGACGCCAGTCGCATCACATTTCGCGACCCCGTACTTCCGGGATTTCTAGATGAGATCGTGTTGCGTCGCGTGGCCACGCCGGGGGGACATGCAGACGTCGCGCTTCGACGCTCAAAGCGGCACGTCGTGGTGGACGTGCTGGATCGAAGAGGCTCGGTCAGCGTGGTGACGCTCAACTAGGTGTTCGGATTCCCTAGTCTCCGGGCAGCGCTTGCTGGCGTGACCAAGGCGTTGAAGCGCGGCGGGAAACATTGGCTTCGAGACCGGCTTTGGCGGTGGGATGGTCAAAGCGAGGCTCGCTTCGGCGCCAGTCCGCAGCCCTGGTAAATTGCGATAGATGTTCAGGTAGTCGCGCGCGACGCGTTCGATGGTGAAGCGCCGTTCGAAACAGGCGCGCGCTCCGGCGCGATCGAAATTACCCAGGCGACGAACCGCCGCAACTGCGGAATCGACATCGTCAACGATGAACCCCGAAACGCCATCATTGATGACTTCAGCCGTCGAACCTTTGCGGAAAGCGATGATCGGCGTCCCGCAGGCCATTGCCTCGATCAATACGATGCCAAACGGCTCAGGCCAGTCGATCGGGAACAGCAACGCCGAGGCATTCCCCAAAAATCTGGCCTTCTCGCCCTCGTTGATCTCGCCCACGAACTCGACGTTCGGGTGCGCCCGAATGAGCGGATGGATGACCTCGTCCCAATAGGTTTGGTCGACCCTGTCGATCTTGGCCGCAATTTTGAGCGCCGCACCTGCGCGGGTTGCGATTTCAATCGCGAGGTCCGGACGCTTCTCCGGCGAAATCCGGCCGAGGAATGCAAGATATCCCTCCTCCGGCGCTGCGCTGAACGGCAAAAGATCACGGGGCAATCCGTGATGGACTGTGCCCGCCCAGTCGACCGACGGCAGGGGCTTCCGCTGATCTCTTGAGATCGAAACGCGGGGAGCGAAAGGAAAAACCGAATAAAGAAGCCTAAATTCCGGCAAGTCGAGGCGACCATGTAGAGTCGTCACCGTTCGATTGGAGAAATCTTTAATAATCGGGTAATGCAAGACATCAACGTGGAAATGTAAGACGTCAAACCTATCGGCCATCTCCTGCATCTTCTCAAGCATGACCACATGATATGGAATGGGATCTTTGACGCGCGGGTCGAGCCGCAGCGCGGTCTCGCAAAAAGGAATCAAGCGGGCGGCTGTGCAAGAATCGCCGCTTGCGAAGAGCGTAACATCATGGCCTTGCCGCACCAGCTCTTCGGTTAGGTACGAGACGATCCGCTCCGTTCCTCCATAACAGCGGGGCGGGCAGCTCTCGAACAGCGGCGCAATCTGAGCGATCTTCATCGCGGGCTTCTCCCTGAACCCCACGCCAGTGCGTCCGGGCTTTCTACTGAACCCTAAAGGCGGCAAGTCGTTCCTTCGACATACGAAGCGCCCGATCGCGCGGATATGAAGCGCACGGTCACGAGGTACGGCTGATGTCGCCTGAATATGCTCGGCCCCTTGTCAAGGCGCAGAAGAACGACGACCGGGACGCCGAAGGGATAGCGGAAGCGGCGACGCGTCCGACGATGCGGTTTGTCGAATTGAAGAGCTAGGGCCAGCTTGACATGCAGACGCTTCATCCTTTGAGGGACCCGGAGGCGAAGGGATCGCGGCGCGCGCTTCACACCGATGACGCCCGGCCGCAGTGCGGGCTAAATCGCCTTGCCGACCAAGGCGCCGATCCCCGCAGTCACCGCCATTGCGAGCGCGCCCCAGAACGCCACGCGCAACGCCGGCTTCCAGACGGGTGCGCCTCCCAACCAGGCGCCGAGGGTGCCGAGAACGGCGAGAAAGATCAGGGCCGCGACCGAGACGGCCGCGACGGTCGAACCCGCCGGGGCGACGACGGCGGCCACGGTCGGCAGCGCGGCGCCGAGGGCGAAGGCGACCGCCGAGGCTCCCGCCGCGAGAACCGGATTGGCCTGCGTTCCTTCGGCAAAGCCAAGTTCGTCGCGCGCATGGGCGCTGAGCGCGTCCTTGGCCATCAACTGCTGGGCGACCTCCCGCGCTAGCTCCGGGGCCAGTCCGCGATCGACGTAGATCTGGGTAAGCTCGCGCAATTCGGCCTTCGGTTTGTCGTGCAGGGCCTGCCGCTCACGCTCGAGATCGGCCGTCTCCGAATCAGCCTGGGAGCTGACCGACACGTATTCCCCCGCCGCCATCGACATCGCGCCAGCCGAGAGGCCGGCGAATGCGGCGGTCAGGATGTCGCCACGCGTCCCGGCCGCGGCGGCCACGCCTACGATCAAACTCGCGGTCGAGATGATCCCGTCGTTCGCGCCCAGGACCGCGGCGCGCAGCCATTGGCCGCGATGGACGAAATGATGCTCCGCGTCCGGCAATGGCCCTCGCCTGTCTCACCTCTTGCGGGCGCTCAGGTAGCACGGCGATGCAACGCGCGCCTAGTCAATGGGCCGAACTTTCCAGGTCGCCGCCACGACCCAGGGAGATTGGGCCTTTACGACTTACAGGCTAGGCGGATCATTTGGTACGAGCAGGGCTGAAGCCGCGCGCTCAACAGCCCGTCCGATAGGGTCGCGTCGGCGCTTTTCTTCGGCATCACGGCCAGGGGGTTCTTCGCCGTATTGACAGCCTCGAGGTTCGCGCTCGTCATCACGCGATGCTCGAGGATTGTGGCCGCGTCGAACCCTGGAAGACGAACCTCGAGATCGAGCGGTTCAGTCCCATGCCGATTGATCGCGAAGAAGGTCAGCGTTCTTTCGTGCTCGCTGTGGACGCAGGAGACGTCGAGATAGGGGACGTTGTCGGCGACTTCCGAATCGTAGCCCGGCGACTTGACGTTGAGGCGGAGCGCCTCGCCGCGTCCGTAGCGGGATGCGAAGTAATACGGGTAGTAGATCGTCTGCCGCCAGGCTGCCCGCATGGGCTCGGTCATGATCGGCGCGATGACGTTCACGAGCTGGGCGATGCAGGCGATCCTGACGACGTCCGAGCGGCGGATGAAGGTGTTGAGGATGCAGCCGACCTGAAGCGCGTCCACGAAAGTGTAGATGTCCTCGAGAAGCGGAGGCGCATGCGGCCAGCCTTTGGCGCCGGCGAGAATCTCGCGATCCTCCGCCTTGGAGTGATACCAGACGTTCTATTCGTCGAACGAGATCGTGACGCGCCTCTTGCTGCGCTTCAAAGCGCGGACGAAATCGATGGTCGAAGCGATCGTCCCGATATAGGCGTCGAGCTTGGCGTTGAGCGCGAGATACTCCGCCGTTTTGTTCGCGCGGTTGTCGAAATACATGTGCAGGGAAATGTGATCGACCAACTCGTAGCAATGTTCGAGGACGACGCGCTCCCATTCGGGATAGGTCTTCATGTCGGAGTTCGACGAGCCGCAGACGATCAGCTCGAGAGACGGGTCGAATGCGCGGAGCGTCTTCGCCACCTCGTTGGCGAGGCGGCCGTATTCGTGCGCGGTCTTGTGTCCGACCTGCCAGGGGCCGTCCATCTCGTTGCCGAGGCACCAGTGCTTGACGCCGAACGGTTCGGCGCGTCCGTTCGCCTTGCGCAGGTCGCCCCAGCAGCTGCCGGTCGGCCCATTGACGTATTCGACGAAGTTGCGCGCTTCATCGAGGCCGCGCGAGCCCAGGTTGATGGCCAGCATCATCTCGGCGCCCGCCGCCTCGCACCAGTCCGCGAACTCATGGACGCCGACGGCGTTCGATTCTGATGTGTGCCAGGCGAGGTCGAGCCGCGTCGGGCGTTTGTCGCGCGGGCCGACGCCGTCCTCCCAATTGTAGGCCGAGACGAAGTTGCCTCCGGGATAGCGGACGATTGGAACCTCAAGCTCGCGCACGAGGTCGATCACGTCGCGCCGCATGCCGTTCTTGTCCGCGGTCGGGTGATCGGGTTCGTAGATGCCGGAATAGATCGCGCGGCCGAGATGTTCGAGGAACGCGCCGTAAAGCCGGTCGTCGATCGTTGCGACCCGATAGTCGCGATGGGCGGTGACCGACCCCTTCATGCTTCCTTGCCTTTCAATATCAGACTATTGGATACATAGGACGCCTTTTGGCTTGCGTCGTCAAGCGCCTCGACAAGTCGAGAAAACATGCGGTTTTTCGCGGGCGGCGGCAGTCCTGGCGGCAGGCGTGCAAAACCTTGCATTGCCGTGAATATCATAATTATGGATGCTGACGCTTGGCGTCTCCGCCTTTCCCGGCTACCATCGCCCACGTCAAGGCTTCTTGAAGACGCACATTGTTCCGTGAAGCGCGCTCGAGACGGGCAGACCCGCAGAGCGACAATCTGGGAGGAAATCGACATGATCCGCAAAGTCTTGTGCGCGACTCTGGCGAGCGCCGCGCTCACGATCGGCGCCGCGCACGCGGCCGAAACCATCGTCTGGTGGGATTTCCTGAGCGGAGGCGATGGCGTCCGCATGAAGGCGATGCTCGAGGAGTTCAACAAGGAGCACGCCGGCAAGGTCCAGATCGACGCCACAACTCTCGAATGGGGCGTGCCGTTCTACAGCAAGGTGCAGACGTCCGCCGCGGTCGGGCAGGGTCCGGACGTCATGACCTACCATGAGTCGCGCATGCCGCTCGGCATCTCGACCAACGTCCTGAGCCCGCTTGCGCCCGAGGAACTGGCGGCCGCCGGCATCAAGGCGAGCGACTTCGGCCCGGCCAACTGAAAGGCTGCGCAAGGCGCAGACGGCAAGCAGTACGGCGTGCCGCTCGATATCCACTCGATCATCCTCTACTACAACAAGGATCTTCTGAGGAAGGCGGGCCTGCTCGGTGACGACGGCAAGCCGAAGGGCCTTGATGGCGCCGCGAACTTCGAGGCGGCGCTGGCGAAGCTGACGACCAAGGGGGTCTCGGCACTGTCCGTCCCCGGCGACGGCGCGACCGGGTGGCGCATCTTCTACACGCTGCTCAACCAGCAAGACGGGCAGTTCCTCAAGGACGGCAAGTTCCTCGACGGCGACAACCTCGCCAAGGCGACGACCGCGCTCGCCGAAATGCAGAAGTGGACTAAGAGCGGCTGGGCGCCGGCCAACACCGAATATCCGGCGTCGATCGCCCTCTTCACCTCGGGCAAGGCCGCGATGCACATCAACGGCGTCTGGGAGGTCCCAACCATGGTCGACCTCGCCAAGAAAGGGAAACTGTTCGACTGGGGCGCGATGCAGATTCCGACCTTCTACGCTCATCCGGCGACCTGGGCGGATTCGCACTCCTTCGCCATCCCGAATCGTCAAGGAAATCCGGTGCCTCCGGAGAAGCGTAAGCTCGTGCTCGACACGATCCATTGGTTCAACGTGCACTCGCTGGAATGGGCGAGCGGCGGGCACATTCCGGCTTACCTGCCGGTGCAAGAGAGCGCCGAGTTCAAAGCGCTGAAGCCGAATTCGGAGTATTCGTCGCTCGCCAAGACGGCCGTCTTCGACCCGGTCTCGACGCTGGCCGGCGTCGCCTCGCCCGTCTATGACGCGGCGGGCAACTATATCATCCCCGCGATGATGGGCGAGATGGACCCGGCGGAGGCCGCGAAGAAGATCCGCGACGATCTCCAGAGCGCGGCAAAATAGGGGTTAAGCGGCGCCTGCGCCGGCCGGGCGCAAGCATCCGCCGGCGCTGACGCGCACTAGCCGAGATGCGATGCTCAGAAGCAAACGCAGCGAGTACATGACAGCCGCCGTCCTGATGGCGCCGTTCGTCGCCGTCTACGGCGTGCTGTTCGCCTATCCGACGATCAAGATGGTGGAGCTCAGCTTCACCAACGCTCCGCTGATCGGACCGGGCAAATGGGTCGGCTTCGATAACTTCTGGCGGCTCTATTCCGACCGGCTCTTTTCCGTGGCGATCTGGAACACGATCTATTTCGTCGTGCTTTCCGTCATTCCGAGCACGCTGCTCGCGCTCGCGGTGGCCCTCGGGGTGAATCGGCTCAAGGGGTGGTTGCAGAGCATCGTGCTCGCCGCCTTCTTCCTTCCCTATATCCTGCCGGTGTCGGTCGTCTTCAGGATCTGGAATTGGATCTTCGACAAGGATTTCGGCATCGCGCAATATCTGATCGCCCCGCTCAACGGCGGCGAACATCTCTCGATCTTCCGCACGATTCCGCTGTTCATGCCGGCGGTCGCTTTCGTGACCGTCTGGTGGCTGCTGGGTTTCAACGTTCTCCTGTTCATTGCCGGCCTGCGCAACATCTCCAGCGAGATCTACGAGGCCGCCGGCCTCGACGGCGCGAGCCGGTGGGCGCAGTTCACGCGCATCACCTGGCCGCTGATCTGGCCGGTGACGGTGCTGGTGTTCACGATCCAGCTGATCCTGCAACTCAGGATCTTCGATCAGGTCTACCTCTTCGCCCAAGGCGGGAGGGTCGACGCGACCATGGTGATGGTCCAGTACATCTTCAAGCAGGCGTTCCAGATGAACAAAGGCGGCCTGGCCGCAGCCGCTTCGGTGGTCCTCTTTCTGCTCATCGTGGTGCTGTCGGTGCTGCAATTCCAGCTCTTGCGAGCGCGAGGCGCGCGATGAGTATTTCCGTCGCCGACGTCGCTGCTCCGCCCGGTTCTCGCGCGCTCGCCCGTTTGCGCCACGTCGATCTCGTCGGGCTCGCCATCACGCTCATCACCCTCGCCCTCGCGGTCCTGTGGGCGTTCCCGCTCTATTGGGGGCTCGTGACGACGTTCAAGCCCGAGTACGAGGTCGTGCGCCCCGTCGTCCACCTCTGGCCGGAGCACTTCACAGTCGAAAACTACGCCCACGCGCTGCTGCAGACCAAGATCGGGCTCTGGTATCTGAACTCGCTCATCACGTCCGGCGCGGTCACGATCATCGTCGTGATCATGGCCGCGGGCGCCGGCTATGCGATCTCGCAGCTGAATTTTCCGGGCCGGCGCCTCTTCTGGTGGATGATCCTGGCGAGCTTCATGGTCCCGATTCCGGCTTTGATCGTCACTCACTTCCTCGTGTTGAACCAGTTTCACCTCATCAACACGCTGCCCGGCGTCGTCGGCCCGCAGCTGATCGCGCCCGTCACCGTCATCATCTACAAGCAGTTCTTCGATTCCGTGCCGAAGGATTTCCGCGAGGCGGCGGTGATCGACGGCGCCAGCGAGCTCCAGCTCCTGTTCCGGATCTATCTGCCGATGAACTGGGGCATCACCACCGCCTTGGCGATCATCACTTTCATCGCGGCCTGGAATCTCTTCCTCTGGCCGTTCCTCGCGATCAGTTCGGAGGATAAGATGAACATCACGGTCGGCATCACGCAGGTTCACGACGCCTTCGGCGTCCAATACGCGCGCGACCTCGCGGTCGCCATGCTCGCCGCCTTCCCGGTCGCGGTCGTGTACTTGATCTTCCAGCGCAGGGTGACGCAGGCGATCATGCTGTCCGCGGGCATCAAGGGATGAGCGCATTGGCCAGGAACGGGAACGGCGGCGAGCCGCACGTCGAACTGAAGCGCGTCACCAAGCGTTACGGCGCGGTCACGGTGATCAGCGACCTGAGCCTCATCGTCGACAAAGGCTCGTTCACCGCGCTCCTCGGCCCGTCGGGCTGCGGGAAATCGACGCTTCTCCGGATGATCGCCGGCCTGGAGGAGATCACCGCGGGACAATGCTTCATCGATGACGTCGACGTGACCGACGCGCCCCCTGCGCAGCGGCGCATTGCGATGGTGTTCCAGTCCTATGCGCTCTACCCGCACATGACGGTGAAGCAGAACATCGCCTTCTCGCTGTCGATCGCGGGCGCGTCGCGCAAGATCCAGGACGAGCGTGCGCGGGAGGTCGCGCGAATCCTTGAGCTCGAACCTTATCTCGATCGCCGGCCCGCGGAGCTCTCGGGCGGACAGCGGCAGCGCGTGGCGATTGGGCGTGCGCTCGTGCGCAAGCCGGAAGTGTTTCTGTTCGACGAGCCGCTCTCCAACCTCGACGCCAAGCTCCGGGTGCAGATGCGCCTCGAACTCGCCAAGCTCCACGCCGATCTCCGCACCACAATGATTTACGTCACGCACGACCAGACCGAGGCGATGACGCTCGCCGACAAAATCGTCGTGCTGGATAGGGGAGCCATCGCGCAGGTCGGCTCGCCGCTTGAGCTCTACAATCACCCTGCGAACAAGTTTGTCGCCGCCTTCATCGGCTCGCCGAGCATGAATTTCTTCGCCGTGGAGCTATCCGCCGTGAACGATCGTGCGGCGAGCGTCGTCTTGCCCGGAGGACGTTCGGCGCGAGTCGCCGTTGCAGCGAAGGCCGCAAACCCGGGTAAGCCGGTCGAGCTTGGCGTCCGGCCCGAGCACCTTGCCATCGTAGGCGCAGACGATCCGGCGGCGGCGTTCAAAGGCGCCGTCGCGATCGTCGAGCATCTCGGCAATTCGACAATCCTCTATGTCGACACCGTCGCCGGACAACTCATCGTCGAAGGCGAAGGCAATCTTGCGGTCAGGGCCGGCGAGCCTGTGGGCCTCAAGCTGAGCGAGCCTCATGTGCATCTTTTCGGCGACGACGGCGCCGCGATCTGACCTTCATGAGGACGCAGGCGGTTCGTTCAGGGCTCGGTCGTGACCCGCAGGACGATGTCCTGATCGTAGTTGCCGAAGCCGCGGCCGAAGACGTTGACGCCGCCGGGATGGCGCGCGTCGGGCTTGACCTCGATTCTGAGCCGGATCGAATGGTGGGCGGAAATGTCGAGGTCGGCCGGCGTCAGCGACAAGATTTTCACTCCGTCGACGAACGCTCCGTCCGGCGTGACGCGCCAACTCTTCAATTTGCCGTACTGGCTGCCCTTCAGCTTCCACCAGCCGGGCGTATAGACGCCCCGCTTGTCGCCGAAATCGCCGGGGCTCGTCCACATGCCGACCTCTCGCCCGTTGATCGCGACCGTAATGTCGGAAGGCCAGTCCGCCGACGTTCCCGGGACCTCGGACGACAGCTCGAGCGAGAATTCGAGCGCAACAACCGACTTGCCGACGAGGCGGGCGTTGTTGGGGAACTGGTATTCGACGAAACCGCGGGTGAACCACATCAGCCCCGCATTCATCCGGTCCGGATTGAGGAAGGCGCCCGGCACGTCGAGGAGGCCGATGATCCCTTGCGGCGAGCAGAGGCCGCAGGGCGCGGTGACTTCGCAACTCGTGTAGAGGCCGATCGGCATCGCGACTTCTATGACATTCGCTTGCGCGCCGGCGGGATCGTCGCGGAACATGACCAGCACTTCGTCGAAGGCGGAGAAGCAGAGCTTCTGGTGACCCTTCCGCCCCTTCTGCGTTTCCGTCCGAATTAGGCCCGCGGCCTCGAGAATTTGCAGATTGGCGGACACAGTCGACTGCGGGAGATCGAGTGCGCCCGCAATGTCGTTGACGTTGACGCCCGCGCGCCGGTGCAGGAATTTGAGGATGCGGACGCGGGCGGCCGACGCGAGACCGCGCAAGACGTCCGGCCGCTCCTCGGGATCGATCACCAGAAAATTGCGCGACATCGTGCGCTGGCGCCCCAGTTCCACCTGCAACGATCTGTATCAGCTTTTCGGATTGTTTGGTAATGCGCCACCGCAAGCCAACGAAAATCCTCTGGCGGCCCATCTCCTTTGCGCCATCGCGGAAATTTGGGGGCGAGCCCGCAGCCCGGGGCATAGCTTGGCCCAAGGGAGAACTGAACTCAGAGACCCCGTGACGCCATTCGCCCCGGCGTCAGCCTCAAGCGCCCGACCTCGCCGCCGCGCCCGGCTCCAGCGCCGCGGCCGCCGCCTCGTCGACCCGTTCGAGCCAGACGAAGCTCAGTTCGTTGCGGACCTCTTCCGGGATGTCCTCGAAGTCCTTCCGGTTGCGCGCCGGAAGCATGACGCGCTTGATGCCGGCCCGGTGCGCGGCGACGACCTTCTCCTTGATGCCGCCGACCGGGAGCACGAGCCCGCGCAGGCTGATCTCGCCGGTCATCGCCGTGTCGCTGCGCACAGTGCGGTTGGTCATGAGCGAGACGAGCGCCATGAACATCGCGACCCCGGCGCTTGGTCCATCCTTCGGCGTCGCGCCTGCCGGCACGTGGATGTGGATGTCCGTCTTCTCGAAGCGGCCAGGGTCGATTTCATATGACGCCGCCCGGTTCTTGACGATGCTGAGCGCGGCCTGCGCGCTCTCCTTCATCACGTCGCCGAGCTGGCCCGTGAGGATCAGGCGGCCGTTTCCAAGGGTCGCCGTCGCCTCGATGAAGAGGATGTCGCCGCCGACCGGCGTCCAGGCCAGCCCGGTCGCCACGCCGGGCACGCTCGTGCGCATGGCGACCTCGTCCTCGAACGGGGGCGCGCCGAGGATTACGCCAATATCGCGGGCCGAGATTGCGATCGGCCCTCGCTCGCCTTCAGCGATCCGCATGGCGGCCTGACGCATCGTCCTGCCGATCTCTCGCTCGAGGCTTCGGACGCCGGCTTCGCGCGTATAGTGCTGGATGATGGCGCGGAGCGCCTCGTCGTCGATCTGGACCTGATCGGGCTTGACGCCGTTCGCCTCGAGCTGACGCGGCACAAGGTAGCGCCTCGCGATCTGCAGCTTCTCGCTCGCCGTGTAGCCGGGGAGACTGATGATCTCCATGCGATCACGCAGCGGCCCCGGAATCGTGTCAAGCATGTTGGCGGTCGTGATGAACACAACGCGGCTTAGATCGAACGGCACGGCGAGATAGTTGTCGCGGAATGTGTTGTTCTGCTCGGGATCGAGCACTTCCAGCAAGGCCGAGGCCGGGTCGCCCTGGATGCCGGCGCCGAGCTTGTCGATCTCGTCCAGCATCATGACGCAATCGCGCGAGCCCGCCTTTCGGATCGCCTGGACGATGTTGCCCGGCAGAGCGCCGATATAGGTCCGCCGATGGCCGCGGATCTCCGCTTCGTCGTGCACGCCGCCGAGACTGACCCGCACGAATTTGCGGTTCATGGCGCGCGCGATCGACTGGCCGAGCGACGTCTTGCCGACACCAGGCGGTCCGGCAAAGCAAAGGATCGGCGCCTTGCCGTCCGGCGCGAGCTTGCGGACGGCGAGATATTCGAGGATGCGGCGTTTGATCTTGTCGAGATCGAAGTGATCCTCGTCGAGGATGCGGCGCGCGACGGCGATGTCGATCGGCGTCTCCTCTGGGAGGCGCCACGGCAGCTCGACCAGCCAATCGAGATAGGTGCGCACCATGCCGTATTCGCCGGCTGCTTCCGGCATGCGCTGCAGGCGCCTGAGCTCCTTGCGCGCCTGATCGTCGACCTCCTTCGGCATGCCCGCGTTCGTGATCGCCTTCTCGAGCTCGGCGATTTCGGCCGACTTGCCTTCATCGCTCTCGCCGAGCTGGCGCTGGATCGCCGCCATCTGCTCGCGCAGCAGCACCTCGCGATTGCGCGCGTCGATCGAGGCCCTGGTTTCCCGCCCGATTTCCGCGGACAATCGCAAAACCTCTATGCGGTGGGCCAGAAGCCGGGAGACCCGCTCGAGGCGCGCGCCGATGTCCACCGTCTCGAGGATTTCCTGCTTTTCGTCGGGCGCCGCGTCCATGAAGGTCGCGACCATGTCGGCGAGCGCGCCGGGCGTATCGACGCCCTGGATCGCTGCGAGCAGTTCGTTCGGCGCCTGCGGCAGGAGCTGCACCGCTTCGACCGCTTGCCCCTTGAGATGGACAAAGCGCGCCTCGATCTCGTCGGAGGTCGGACGCGGCTCCGGAATCCTGACCGCCTCCGCGACGAAGAACGGCCAGCCGTTCAGATAGTCGACGACGCGGAACCGCTGCTCGCCCTGGCACACGAGATGATGCGAGCCGTCGGGCGCCGTGATGTAGCGGACGATGTTGGCGACCGTCCCCATGCGATGCAGGTCGACAGGAATGGGGTCCGCGGTTTCGGCGTTTCGCTGCATCACGACGCCGACGGGCCTTTGCTCCCTGACCGCCCGCTGTGCAGCCATGATCGAGCGGGGGCGGCCAAGCGCGATCGGCAGGACCGTTCCGGGAAAGAGGACCATGCCGCGCACCGGCACGATGATGAGCGCATCCGGCGGGAGCGGCGCCATGGCCGCCGGACTGAGGTTCTCTTCTGATGCACCCGCGACCTGTGCGTCAGCCATTGCGCACCTCGGACTTCACCAGAGTGATCAGCAGGCAGCCGTGCGAGGCCGTTCGTTCGATCTTGGCGTAACGTCCAGCGGGAAGCCGAATGCGCCGCTCGAACCGGCCTTGCGGAAGCTCGAGTCGGTGAATGATCGCCGTCTGCATCTCCGGCGGATAGGTGCGAATCCCTGAAACGATCAGCTCGGCTCCATCGATGAGCGCATCGACCTTGTCGAGGTCGACCCCGGGTAGGGCCACATAGACCAGCACCGCCTGCTCGGTCTCAAGAACGTCCGCCGGCGGCTCCCAAGCCACGGATGAGGGCGAGCTCACGGGGCGGAAAAACTGGCGGTGCATCCGCTCCGCCCGCGCCAGCATCTCGAACGCCTCCGACCACATCCAATTGCGCGGAAAATTCGACTCCATTGGCTCACCCGTCGGTCGGCGCCGTTGTTCGGCGCTGGAATTCATGTCCATCAGTAGCGCAATTCAGGCGGCAGTTCATCCAACGATCCGGTCTGGTCTTTTGACCTGAGCTCGCGCCTATCCAAACTTCCCAAACTTCGGCGCGATCCCCATATGCCGGGCTCTGGATTTTTTTCGCAGCCCTCCGCAACATGGACGCCAGGAGCCGCGGAAGCAGAAGCAAAGGATCGTCTTGGACGCCTCTGTCTCGAATTTGACGCCGAACGCGCGGACGCGTGAGCGAACCCCTGCGCCGAAACGCGCGGGCGCGCCGCTTACCCCGGCGCGACCGAAGGAAGATCTCCAAGAGCTGTTTCATCCTGCCGTCGCGGCGTGGTTCGCAAAGACCTTCGCGGCGCCGACTGCCGCCCAGACGGAGGCCTGGGCCGCGATCAAGGCCGGCCGGCATACGCTGATCGCCGCGCCGACCGGCTCCGGCAAGACGCTCGCGGCGTTCCTGGCGGCGATCGACGATCTCATCCGCCAGGGCCTCGACGGGACGCTCACGGATGCGACCCAGGTGGTCTACGTCTCGCCGTTGAAGGCGCTGTCCAACGACATCCACCGCAATCTCGAGGCGCCGCTCGAGGGCATCCGGGGCGAAGTCAGCCGACTTGGCCTCGCCGACGTCGAGATTCGCGCCTGGGTGCGAACCGGCGACACGGCGCCGGCGGAGCGCGCGCGGATGCATCGGCGCCCGCCCCACATTGTCGTGACGACGCCGGAATCGCTTTACGTCCTGCTCGGCTCGGAGTCCGGCCGCAAGATGCTGGCGACGACCCGATCGGTGATCGTCGACGAAATCCACGCGGTGGCGCCGAACAAGCGCGGCTCGCACCTCGCCCTGTCGATCGAGCGCCTCTCCGCCCTGTGCGGTGACCGGCTCCTGCGCGTCGGGCTCTCGGCGACGCAAAATCCGATCGGCGCCATCGCGGACCTCATGGTCGGCGCCGACGCCGACGGCAAGCGGGCGGCGGACATCGCGATCATCGATTCCGGGCATCATCGCCCGCGGGACCTCGCCATTGAGACGCCCGAGTCGCCGCTCGAAGCGGTGATGTCCCGCGAGGTATGGACCCAGGTCTACGGCCGGCTGGCCGAGCTCGTCGAAGCCCATCGGACGACCCTTGTCTTCGTCAACACGCGCCGCATGGCCGAGCGAGTCGCGCGCGAATTGTCGGACCGGCTGGGCGAAGAGGCCGTCACAGCGCACCACGGAAGCATGGCCAAGGAGCGCCGTCTCCTGGCGGAGCAGCGGCTGAAGCGCGGCGAGCTGAAGGCGATGGTCGCAACCGCCTCGCTCGAACTCGGGATCGATATCGGCGACGTGGAGCTCGTCTGCCAGCTTGGCTCGCCCCGCTCGATCGCGGCTTTCTTGCAGCGGGTCGGCCGCTCGGGTCACGCGATCGACGGCACGCCCAAGGGCCGCCTCTTTCCGCTTTCGCGCGACGATCTTATCGAGTGCGCGGCGGTGCTCGACAGCGTCCGCCGCATGGAGCTCGATCGGTTGACGATCCCCGATCGGCCGCTCGACGTGCTGGCGCAGCAGATTGTCGCGGAAGTCGCGGCGCAGGATTGGCCGGAGACGGCGCTTTTCGATCGCCTGCGGCGCGCGTGGCCGTTCCATAAGCTCAGCCGCGAGGACTTTGACGCCGTCGTGCGGACGCTGGCCGAAGGCTTCGCCACGAGCCGCGGACGCCGCGGCGCGCTCATTCATCGCGACGCGGTCAACGGCGTTCTGCGCGGCCGGCGTGGAGCGCGAACGACGGCGTTGACCTCCGGCGGGACGATCCCCGACACGGCCGATTATCAGGTCCTCTTGGAGCCCGAGAATCACATCATCGGGACCGTCAACGAGGACTTCGCCGTCGAGAGCATGGCGGGCGACGTGTTCCAGCTCGGCAACGCCTCCTACCGCATCCAGCGAGTCGAACGCGGCGTCGTGCGCGTCGAGGACGCCAGGGGACAGCCACCGAACATCCCCTTCTGGCTCGGCGAGGCGCCGGGCCGGACGGACGCGCTTTCGCTTTCCGTCTCGCGGCTCCGCGCCGACGCGGAGAGGCGGCTGCGCGCGGACCCGTCCGGGGATTCCGCGCGAGGCTTGCTCATCGATATCGGCCTCGACGAGGCCGCTGCCGAGCAACTCGTCGAGTACCTCGCTGCCGCATTTGCCGCGCTCGGCTCATTGCCGACGCAGGACGTCATCGTCTTCGAGCGCTTCTTTGACGAAGCGGGCGGCATGCAGCTCGTGATCCATGCGCCCTTCGGCAGCCGCATCAACCGCGCCTGGGGACTTGCGCTGCGCAAGCGCTTCTGCCGCAAGTTCAACTTCGAGCTGCAGGCGGCGGCGACCGAGGACAACATTGTGCTGTCGCTGACGACGGCGCACAGCTTCGAGCTTGGCGACGTCGCGCGCTATCTCCATTCGGCGAGCGTACGGCCGCTCCTGATCCAGGCCATGCTGGACGCGCCGATGTTCATGGCGCGCTGGCGATGGGTTGCGGGCGTTGCGCTGGCGCTGCCGCGATTCCGCAACGGCAAGAAGGTACCTCCGCAACTTACGCGGATGCAGGCGGAGGACCTGATGGCTGCGGTCTTTCCCGACCAGATCGCCTGCGCGGAGAATCTGGCGGGCGATCGCGAAGTTCCGGACCATCCTTTGACCAATCAGGCGATTTCCGACTGCCTGCACGAGGCGATGGACATCGAGGGCTTGGAGCGCCTGCTCGCTCGCCTCGAAGCGGGCGCGATCCGCGTGGTCGCCTGCGACTTGACGCAGCCGTCGCCGCTCGCGCTCGAGGCTCTCACGGCGAGGCCCTATGCATACCTCGACGACGCGCCGCTCGAAGAGCGTCGCACGCAGGCCGTCATGGCGCGGCGCTGGCAGGACCCGCAAAGCGCGTCCGACCTCGGCCGGCTCGATCCGCAAGCGATCGACCGGGTCCGCTCCGAAGCCTGGCCGGATCCGGTAAGCGCCGAGGAGCTGCACGACGCCCTCTTGTGGCTCGGCTGCGTCACCGAGGACGAAGCGCGCGCGACGCCGGACTGGGAGGGCTGGCTAAAGGCGCTCGCCAAGGACAAGCGCGTCACGCGGCTTGCGGCGTCGGAGGCGACGCTATGGGTTCCGGCCGAGAGGCTGAACCAGTTCCTCGCACTGTGGCCGGAGGCTGCGCTCGATCCAAGGATCGCCCCGCCGCGCGAGCAGGCCGGAGAAAGCTGGACGCAGGAAGCCGCGCTCGTCGAAATCCTGCGCGGCCGGTTGGAAGGCCTCGGGCCCGTTACACAAACCGCGCTTGCTTCGCCCCTCGGGCTCGATCCGCAAGGCGCCGGCGCCGCGCTGACCGCGCTCGAAGCAGAGGGCGCGATCATGCGAGGCCGCTACCTTACGGGCGTCAACGATGATGAGTGGTGCGACCGGCGGCTCCTCGCCCGCATTCATCGCTACACCATTCATCGCTTGCGCTCGGAGATCGAGCCGATCGCGGCGCGCGACTTCCTCCGCTTTTTGTTCGCCTGGCAACACGTGGCGGACGATTCGCGCATGGAGGGACCGGACGCGCTTGCCGCGATCCTTGCAATGCTCGAGGGGTTCGAAGCGCCCGCGCGCGCATGGGAGACGGAGATCCTCTCGGCTCGCCTCAAAGGCTATCAGCCTTCGTGGCTCGACCACGAGTGCCTCGCCGGACGCACAGCGTGGACGCGACTCACTCCGCCGCAAAGCGCGAACGAACGCGTGCGCTCCGTAAGCCCTGTCCCGGCGACGCCGATCGCTTTGCTCGACCGGCGGCGAATGCCCCTCTGGCTCTCGCTCGCGCCGGCCAACGGATCGGCTCAGCCTAGGCCGCGCGCGCGAGCCGTGCTCGATCGCCTCGCCGCGCACGGCGCCTTGTTCTTCGACGAACTCGTTGATTCGGCGCGCCTGCTGCGGGCCGAGGTCGAACAAGCGCTCGGCGAGCTTGTCGCGCTGGGGCTCGTGGCGTCCGACAGTTTCGCGGGCTTGCGCGCCCTGCTGACGCCGTCGGCGCAGCGCAGCTCGATTTCCGCGGTGAGGCGGCGCGGCCGCGTGCTTCCCTTCAGCATCGAGAGCGGCGGGCGCTGGTCGGTCGTCCGCAGGGCGACGCCGAACGGTGAAGATCGCGACCCGAGGACCGCGGCGATCGAGCACGTCGCGCTCGCGCTTCTCAGTCGCTACGGCGTCGTGTTCTGGCGGCTCATCGCGCGCGAGGCCGGATGGCTGCCGCCCTGGCGCGACCTTCTGCGCGTCTACCGGCGGCTCGAGAGTCGCGGCGAGATCCGCGGCGGCCGTTTCGTCGCAGGGTTTTCGGGCGAGCAATACGCGCTGCCGGAAGCGGTCGCGTCGATGCGGGACATGCGCCGCAGGCCCGCGGAAGGTGAGTGGGTGTCGCTGTCCGGCGCCGATCCGCTCAATCTCATCGGCGTCCTCACGCCGGGCGCGCGCCTCGCGTCGCTGACCGCCAATCGCCTCGTCTATCGCGACGGCC
Organism: uncultured Alphaproteobacteria bacterium; assembly: GCA_963782255.1. GTDB lineage: Bacteria > Pseudomonadota > Alphaproteobacteria > Rhizobiales > Beijerinckiaceae > Roseiarcus. Next base: position 865,796 of record CAWAIS010000002.1, read on the forward strand.
TGCCGATCGCTGCGCTTTCGGGCGGGGCCGTGCAGTTCCTCGGCGATGTCGACGGCGCCGACCGTTGGGAGGCGGAAAAGCGCCTCATGCGCTCGTCGGCCTCCGGCATCATCATGGGCCTCGCGTAAGCTCAAGCCCGGCTTAGAGATACCGGGCCCCTGCCTCGATCGCAAATTGGCTCGGACCTCCCTCCCAGACGATTCGCGCATGTTCAAGCACGTAAACGCGGTCGGCGTGGTGCAAGGCGAAGGTGACGTTCTGCTCGCCGAGGAGAACGGTGATCTTCGTCGTCCGCCTGAGGCGCTCGATCGCCCTCGAAATCTGCTCCATGATGACCGGGGCGAGGCCCAGCGTCGGTTCGTCAAGGATCAAGAGGTCGGGCTTCATCATCAGCGCGCGGGCGATGGTCAGCATTTGCTGCTCGCCGCCCGACAGCGTCGCCGCGGTCTGGCTCTGCCGCTCTTTCAGGATCGGGAACAGATCGAACAACCACGCCCGGCGCTCGGTCCTGTCCTTACCTTCAAGGCGGTGTCCGCCCATGTCGAGATTCTCGCGCACCGTCATTGCGCCGAACAGGTCGCGCCCCTCCGGCGACTGGACGATCCCTTCACTTGCAATCGTCGCCGCCGTCCTGCCGCGCAGCGATCGTCCTTCCCGGCGAATGTCGCCGGCATAGGGGGCAAGGCCCGAGACGGCGTTGAACAGCGTCGTCTTGCCGGCACCGTTCAGTCCGACGACGGCGACGAATTCGCCCTGATGCACATGCAGAGAGACGTTCTCCAAGGCCTGCGCCTTGCCATAGACGACGCTCAGATTCTCGATCTCGAGAAAAGGCGTCTGGGCGTCGCCGAAGGCGGTCTCCGGCCGCGCCGCGGTCTCGAGCGCGCCGCCGAGATAGACCTTGCGCACGGTCTCATTCGCCATCACCTCCTCGACCGCGCCCTCGGCGATCTTTTCTCCGACATGCATGGCGTAAACCCGGTCGACGAGCGCGGACATGCTTTTCACGTTGTGATCGACGATGAGGACCGCCCGCCCGTCGTCGCGCATTTCGGCGATCAGCACCGCGAACGACGCCGTCTCGCGCGCGGTCAAGCCCGCGAAAGGCTCGTCGATCAGCACCACCCGCGGATCGCGGGCGATCGCCTTGGCGATTTCAATTCTGCGCAGATCGGCGAACGGCAGCGTGGCGGGGCGCCGATCCAGTACCCCGGTCAGTCCGACGCGCTCGGCGATCGCGCGCGCTCGTGCGTCAGTCAAGGCTCCCGGAAGGACATCCAGCAAGCGATCGGGCAGCAACCCGAGGACGATGTTCTCGAGCACCGTCTGCCGATACAACGGGCGCGAATGCTGGAACACCATGCCGACGCCGAGCCGCGCGATCCGGTGCGGCGGCCAGCCCGCGACCTCCCGGCCGTCGACTCGAACCGATCCCGCATCGGGCCGTTCGACTCCGAGGATCGATTTCATCACCGTCGACTTGCCCGATCCGTTTGGTCCGATCAGGCCGAGGATCTCTCCGGCATGAACCGAGAAGCTGACGCCCCTCACCGCCGTGAGGCCGCCGAACCTCTTCTGGAGGCCGTTGACCTCCAGCCTTGGCGCCCCGGCGCTCATGTCGCCTCCCGCACGCCCTTGACCATGCCGATGAGCCCGCCGGGGAAGAAGAGAATGACCATGAGCGCGACCGCCGAGACGATGAAGGTCGCGAGATCGCCGAGCGGCCGCAGCGTTTCGCCGAGCGCGACGAGAAACACCGCCCCCAAAACCGCGCCGAGGATGGTGCGCGGTCCGCCGAGCACCGCGCCGATGATCACCTGCACCCCGACGGTGACGTCGATGAACGTCCCGACCGACGCCGCGCCGAGATAGAACGCCATTAGCGCCCCGGCGAGCCCGGAGAAGAACGCGCTGACGAGGAACGCCGCGAGCTTGTGCTTGGTGACGTTGAACCCGAGCGCTCCGGCCTGCACCGGGTCCTGGCCGCTCGCCTGCAGGATGAGGCCGACCGGCGAGCGGGTGAGCCCGTAGAGGATGGCGCCGCTGACAGCCATGAAGCCGAGCGCGATCCAGTAATTGACCTTGTCGTCGATCGAAATGACGTCCGGCACGGTGAGGCCGATTTCGCCGCCGGTGAGGCTCGCCGCAACGACCACGAAGTTCTGCAGCATCAGCACGGCGACAAGGGTGGTGAGGCCGAAGTAGGGTCCGCGCACCTTCAACGCCGGCAACGCCAGCACGATTCCGCCGGTCATCGCCGCGAGCACGCCCGCCGCGACGCAGAGCGCGATCGGCGGCTGATAGAGGCTGTCGAGGATGCCGGCGGTATAGGCGCCGAGCCCGATCAGGAACGAGGGGCCGAAGTTCACTTCGTTGGCGAAGCCGAACAACAGGTCCCAGGCCATCGAGAACACGCCGAAATAATAGGCGATGGTGAGCAGGCCCAAGACGTAGCCGGAGACATAGAGCGGCAGCGTCGAGGCGATGAGGACGACGATCAGGCTGATCAAGACCGGTGGCGAGAGGAGCGCGCGGCGTAGCATGGTCTAACGCCTGGCTCGCTCAAATGGCGACGGCGCCGTCATCGCGAGCGAAGCGAAGCGATCCAGGGGGCGAAGGGATGCGGCCCGTCGAGAGACAGGCGTTCTTCCGAACGTCCGATCGGTTGCTCTGGATCGCCACGTCCCCCCGGGCGTAGACCCGGGGGTCCTCGCGATGACGATTCTGCCTGAGCGCAGCATGTCTAGCGCCTGCCCATCAAGCCGCGCGGCCGCACGTACATCACCGCGACCAGGAGCAGGAGCGCGGGGATCGCGCGATAGGCTGGCGAAACAAGATAGGCGGTGAGCGTCTCGAGGTAGCCGACGACGTAAGCCGCGATCAGCGAGCCCGAGACGCTGCCAAGGCCGCCCAAGACGACGATCGAAAACGCGCTCGCGGTTAAGGGACCCGAGCTGTAGGAGGAGACGCCCAGGAACATGCCGAGCAGCACGCCGGCGACGCCGGCCAGCGCGCCGTAGATCGCCCAGACCCCGACATAGACGGTGGAGAGCTCGATGCCGAGCAGAGTGACGCCGCGCGGATTCATCGAGGCGGCAAGCACCGCCTTGCCCGCGAGCGTGCGATTGACGAACAGCCACAACGCCGCGATCGTCGCCCAGCAGACCAGCGCGGTGAAAATCTCGTTGGCGGGCGTGCGCACGCCCAGGATCGTGACCACGCCGTCGACGATCGGCAACACGGTCTTGGCGTTATTGGTGAAGAGATAGGCGATCGCCTCCTGGATCATGATGCCCCAGAGCAGCGTCGCGGTGAGGATGAAGATTTCCTTCTCCTCCTCGCGCACGGCGCGCGACAGTTGCAGCCGCCGGACGACGAGATAGTAGGTCGTAAGCGCAAGCGCGAGCGCGACCAAGACCCCGAAAGCGGCGGCGAGATAGGCGCCCGCCCCCAGATTTCCCGAGGCGGCCCAGGCGGCGACCGCGGCGGCGACCATAATCGCGCCGTGCGAGAGATTGAGCACGCCGGTGACGCCGAAGATCAGGGTGAAGCCGGTTGCGCCCAATGCATAGAGCGACGAGATCGCGAAACCGTCGATCAGGATCTGCCAGAACAGCATCTGTCGCGTTCCGGGGCCCCCGACGAGCTAGTGATCCGCTTGGCCAAAGAGAATGGGTTGTGCGCCATCGATGACAACCTGTCATTCCCGCGAACGCGGGAATCTAGAGCCCCAGCCGCGACTCGTTGAAGTCTGGATCCCCGCTTTCGCGAGGATGACAAAGCCGGTGGACGAAGCGGACCACTGGCCTCGCTATGCGTCCTATCCGCACCTATCAATTGCCGCCCGAGGCGATCTTGATGAAGGACGGGAACTCCAGCTTGCCCTTGGCGAGCGCCGCCGGCCACAGGTTGACCTGCTCGCCCTTCTGCCATTGCAGCATCAGGCCGGTGATGAAGCCCGCGCCGGTCTTGAGCCCATGCACATGCGGATCGCCTTGCGGCAGAAACTCGACCCGGCCGATCGTGCCGACGTAATCGGTCTTTTCCATCGCGGCGACGAGCTTGTCGCTGTCGAGGCTTCCCGCGCGCTTGATCGCGTCGGCGATGATGAAGACGTCGTCGTAGGCCGTGTAGCCGCAATAGGAAGGCGTATTGCCGTACTTCTTCACGAAGGCGTCGACGAACGGCAGCGTCTTTGGCGTGACCGCGACGCCGGGACCCGAGACGCCCTGGTAGAGCACACCATCGGTCGCGCCGTTGGTGTCCTTCCAGAAGCTGGAGTTGGTCGCCTGCGAAGCGATGCCGAACATCGGGATCGGCACCTGCTGGCTCTTCCATTGCACCGTCGGCTGCACTCCGACATGCGAGATGCCGGTGATGATCACGTCCGGCTTTGCGCTCTCGATCTTGTTGAAGATCGGGGTGAAATCGGTGGTGTCGGGCGAGAAGCGGATGTGGTCGAGAACCTTGAGCCCGATCTTGGGCAAGCATGTCTCGTAGGCGGCATCGAGCGGCGTCGTCCAGGCGGCGTCCTCGCTCATGATCACGGCCGTTTTCATCTTGAGGCCGTCGACCAGCATGTCCTTGGCGGCGTCGCAGACCAGCCCCGCCAGCGCGCCCGAAGTCAGATAGCCGTGGAAGACGTACTTCTCGTGCTCGTAGTCCCTGGCAATGTTGGCGGTGATCACGTCCGAGGCCGCTCCGGGGGTGATGAAGACCGTCTTGAGACGGCCCGCCCACGGCTCGAGCGCCAGCACGACTTCGCTGATGTAACTGCCGATCACCGCGTTGACGTGATCCTCGTTGACGGCGCGCTGAAACGCGCGCACCGACTCGGCCGAGGACGAATGGTTGTCGTAGGACACGATTTCGATCTTGCGGCCGTCGACGCCGCCCTTGGCGTTGATCTCGTCGGCGGCGATCTGAGCGGCTTGCGGGATCGAGGAGCCCGCGACCGCCTGCGCTTCGGCGATTACGCCGATCTTGATCGGGCCCTGGTCCTCGGCCCGAGCCGACGGGCCGAGCGCGAGCATGAGAGCGGCCGAAGCCGCGCCGAGCGCGCCGCGCAGGATTGCCGCGCGCGACGCGGCGAATTGATATCGCGCCATTTTGCTCCTCCCTACTTTTGATTGGTGTTGACAAAGCCTGACCGCGCTACCGTCTTCACGACATTGCGCAGTCTCCTGGCGCCAACGCTGCCGCGTCCGCCCTCACGAAGCAAGACAATTTGTCGCCATGCGGGCGGTCGACCGGCTCACATCGCCCGCGCTACTCCGGCGCCGCTGTCAGCGGCTCGAGCGGCCTCGCGATCGCGCCGCGCGCGACGTCGGCGGCGAAGACCTTAAGGCCCCAGGGCTCGTTTCCGTTCGGATGCACGAGCACAATCGAGCCCGGCCCCGGCTTCTGGCCGATCGCGAGCCAGGCGTCGGCGCCGAGGGTCACGAGGTGGAAGCGACGCACGGCCTGCATGAGTGGATCGCTCGAGACGAGGCCGGGGAAGCGGAAGAAGAGCGATGGCGTCTCGCCATTGGCGATGATGAGCCGCTCGGTGTCGAGAATTTGCTTCTCCGCATTGACGCCCCTCATCAGGAGAAAGTTCGATGCGTCGGGGCGCTTCCGCCGATAGGGGTGCGTGTAGGTGTGGTCGATCCAGACGATGTCGAGCGCGCCTGCGTCGCGTTCGAATGTCCCGGGTGCAAGGGCGCTGATCACTGCGTCGTCACGCGCGGCGCGCGGCGTTTATTCCAGTGTAACGCGTGTCGCAAGCAGACCTCTGTCAAAGCGGGAACGATCTTCGCTTCGAGCAAGCTGCCGCTGCGCATCTGGTTCAAGACGATCTACCTGGTCACGCAATCAAAGAAGGGCATTTCCAGTATCGAACTCGGTCGACGCCTTGGCGTCACCCAGACGGCTGCTTGGATGATGAAGCACAAGCTCGCTCAAGTCATGTTGGAGCGTAACGCGAGCAAACGCTTGAAAGGCAACGTCCAGATGGACGACGCCTATATCGGCGGCGCCCGGTCCGGCCGCCGCGGGCGCGGCGCAACAGGCAAGACGCCGTTCGTCGCTGCGGTCGCGACAACCGACGACGGCAAGCCAGATCAAATCATCCTTCGGCCTGTCAAAGCCTTCAGCAGCTTTGCGATCCGAAAACTCGCAAGCACCGCGCTCAGGCCCGGCGCCAATATCGTCTCCGACGGCCTGGCGTGCTTCGCCGCCGTCACCCAAGCCGGATGCCTGCACACCTCAATAAAGACCGGAAGCGGCAAGCAAGCGGTTCGCACCCCTGCTTTCAAATGGGTCAATACCGCATTGGGCAATATCAAAGCCGCCCTCGTCGGGACCTACCGAGCCGTAGGAGAAAAACACGTCCCTCGATATCTCGCGGAGTTCGAATATCGATTCAATCGCCGATACGAGCTCGAAACCATGATCCCCCGCCTCGCATTCGTTGCGCTGAGGACCCTCCCGATGCCTTACCGCTTGCTAAGCGACGCCGGCTCCCGGATCTTGAGATCGGTCATGAGAATCAGGGGATTTTCGAGAACCGCGGTCATCGTCTCCTGGTCGGTGACCATGTGGTGCGACAGGTACCCGCGGTCGAAGGACATGCCTTCGACAACGTCGAGCGTCGTTTCCGTCGTTACGCTGAATTCGGTGGTGATGACGCCCTTGTCGCCGACTTTTGTGAAAGCCTTGGCGACAAGAGCGCCGAGCGCCGGGTCGGTCGCGGCGACTGTCGCCACCGAAGTCAGCGTCGCCTCGTCGGTCGCCGGCCGCGCCGTCGCCTTGAGGCTGGCCAGCACGCTGGACACCGCGAGATCGATTCCACGGCAAAGGTCGATCGCCTTCGCGCCGCGATCGAGCGCTTCCGCGCCGCCCTGCACGAGCGCGTTCGCCAGAACGATGGCGGTGGTGGTGCCGTCGCCGGCGACCGCGTTGGTCTGCATCGAGACCTCGCGCACCACCTGCGCGCCCATGTTCTCGAAGCGCTCCGGCAGCTCGATCTCGGAGGCGATCGACACGCCGTCGCGGGTGATGATCGGCGTTCCGATCGGGCGGTCGATCATGGCGTTCATGCCTTTCGGTCCGAGCGTGGGCTCGACCGCGGCGGCGAGCCGCGCGACGCCTTGCGCAAGCGCGCGCCGGGCGGCGGAATTGTGAATCAGGATCTTGGGCATGACGTCTCCCTTGCCCTCTCGCGAGGGTCTTGTCCGGTCGGCGGGTCGTGTCGCCCGACGTCAGCGTTGCGCGGACACGGATTTGCCTGCGCCGCGCGTCGAACTGTCGGCGATGAAATCGGTCAGCGTGAGCTCGTCGGAGCTTGCCGGCTTCTCCCAGTAGCGCGTTTGTTTCAGGCCGCGGCAAAGCGCGCCGTTGAACTCCATGTTGATGCGCACGGCCCGCAACGCGGCGAGGTACGCCGAAAGCTCGGACGCTTGCAGCGGCGTGCCATTCCAGGCGACGAAAGCCGGCGAGCCGGCGCAGAAATGGGAAAAGCGCGCCCGCATCGCTTCGCGGTAGCGCGCGAGGCGGACGGTGAGCTCCGGTCCGACATTGGCTCGATCGAGCGCCGCGCAATCGAGCGCCAGAATGTCGTCGTCAGCCCAGCCCGCGTCGCGAAGCCCGAGGAAGGCCGCCTCCTGCCGCTTCTGAAAGGCCTTCTCCAGGAACTTCCGGCGAAGCGCGGACAGGTCCTGATCGGGCGACAGGGAGTCGAAAATCTCCTGGAAGCGCTTGCCGGCCGCAACGCCCTTGTTCACCTCGTCGGCAAACAGATGATCATGCAGGGTGATGCGGAAGCGCGGGCGCCACGACAGGGATTCGAGCGCCTCACGGACGCCGTCCAGCATAAGGAACGCGAAGTTCGGCGAGCACCAATAGGTGGGCAGGCGGAAATCGAGCTCGACCGATCCATCGTCGCCAATATCGATCCGCTCGACGAAGCCCATCTCGGTGACAGGCTCGTCGAGCTCGGGGTCGGTAACACGGGCGACGACGCGCCACGCTTCCGCCGCGCGACTCGTCGTGATGCTGGACGGCTCCATGACCTTTCACTCCGCGGCGAGAGCGACCGGGGTCTTTGCGAGCGCCGCCTTCTTCTTGGCGATATCGATGTTATAGAGCCGCGCGGCGTTGAGGCCGAGGATCTTTTCCTTCACCTCGTGGTTCAGGTCGACGCCTCGCTCCTTACGGATATCCTCCGGAAGCTGGAAGGCCCAGAACTTCTCGACCAACCAGCGCGGAGTCCAGATTGCATAGTCGGAGCCGAACAGGATCTTGTCGGGCCCGATCCAGAACAGGAGCTCCGCGATCACTTCCGCGAAATAGCGCGGACGGGCGTGGATGAAGGGCAGCGCCACGGCTAGGCCGCCGTACACGTTGGTTTCCTGCGTTGCGATCCAGCAGAAGTCGTCGCTAAAACTGGCTGACGTTGCTGCGTAATCAGGAAAAAATTTGCAAGCTCCGATTTGGGCCGCTCCTCGCCCCGAAGGAGCCGCTCCAACATGTTCATGTTCCGCTCTACTGAACGTCTGAAGCTGACGCAAGCGCGTAATCAGGAATTTTTTTGGCCCGACTCGCCCGTAACCCATTGCTGCCGCTGAGCGGCCTTGAAATTTCAAATATGTTTGGCTAGGAGCCCTGCAATCCCAGAAACACCGTTGAAAAACTCCTCGAACGCGATTATGAGACGCTCGCACGTCTGAACGCCCAACGCGTTTGCCGATCGCGCACCAGTCCTATGCCGGCCGTAGCGTGGCTGAAAGCCACTCCGAATAGCCAGCAACTCCCCCAAAGAGAAATTCGCCTGAAGGGCTCGGAGAGCCCGATGTTCAAGCCAAAGGTCCGCCAATGCGGGAAATGAAACTCAAGGAATTAAAGCAGAAGTCTCCGACAGAACTTCTAGCATTTGCAGAAGAGAATGACGTCGAGAATGCTTCAACCATGCGCAAGCAGGAGTTGATGTTCGCGATTCTCAAACAATTGGCGAGCATGGACGTCGAGATCATTGGCGAGGGCGTCGTCGAAATTCTGCAAGATGGATTCGCATTTCTCCGTTCAGCCGATGCGAACTACCTCCCTGGGCCAGACGATATATATATATCGCCGTCCCAAATTAGGCGCCTAGGTTTGAGGACGGGCGACACTGTTGAAGGCGTGATCCGGAGTCCAAAAGAAGGTGAGCGATACTTCGCTTTGCTGAAATGTAACGGGATAAATTTTGAAGACCCAGAAAAAACTCGCCACAAGGTCCATTTCGACAATTTGACGCCGCTTTATCCGAACGAGCGGCTTAAATTGGAGGTCGAGGACCCAACACGGAAAGACCTGTCATCGCGAGTAATCGATATCGTCGCGCCGATTGGAAAGGGTCAGCGAGCTTTGATAGTGGCCCCTCCTCGAACGGGAAAGACCGTGCTCCTCCAAAATATAGCCCAATCGATCACTGCGAACCATCCAGAATGCTACCTGATTGTCCTCTTGATCGATGAACGGCCGGAAGAGGTGACGGACATGCAGCGGTCAGTCAAAGGAGAGGTTGTTTCCTCCACCTTCGATGAGCCTGCGGTGCGACACGTCCAGGTCGCCGAGATGGTGATCGAAAAAGCCAAGCGGCTGGTTGAGCACGGACGGGATGTTTTGATTCTGCTCAATTCGATCACCCGTTTGGGACGCGCTTACAACACGGTCGTGCCGTCTTCCGGGAAGGTGCTGACCGGTGGCGTCGATGCGAATGCGTTACAACGCCCGAAACGATTTTTCGGCGCTGCTCGCAACATTGAGGAGGGTGGCTCGCTGACGATTATCGCGACCGCGTTGATTGACACTGGATCGCGCATGGACGAGGTCATTTTCGAAGAATTCAAGGGCACGGGAAACTCGGAAATTATTCTCGACCGGAAGGTCGCCGATAAGCGGACTTTCCCATCGATGGATATAACTCGCTCGGGAACACGCAAGGAGGAACTGCTTGTCCCTCCCGACATACTTAAGAAGATGTACGTGCTTCGGCGAATTCTTAATCCAATGGGAACTGTTGACGCGATTGAGTTCTTGCTAGGTAAACTACGCGAAACAAAAACCAATGCCAATTTCTTCGAATCAATGAATACGTGATGCTCTGATAGCAAGAGGATTTTTGTGCAACCTAAAGCAACTCCTGAAGACAATGAAACAGCGCCCGCGAAGGCTGCATCTGAACTTTGGGGGTGTACGCTAGCGGACTTGCGTTCTGAGATCGATAGGATCGACGCGGCAATGCACGAACTTCTGATAGAGCGCGGACGTGTCATCGACCGTCTCGTGGATATCAAGAGGCAACAAGGCGGAGGCTCAGCGTTTCGTCCGGCCCGCGAAGCTTCAATGATGCGAGCAATCGTTGATCGACATCGCGGCTTGCTCCCGCTCGATACGGTTGAAAGCATTTGGCGGATCATAATCTCAACGTTTACTTACATTCAAGCGGCGTATAAAGTCCACATCGATGTGTCATACGCTCAAACGTCAGTTCGAGATTCAGCTCGATTCAACTTTGGGTTCACTGTGCCTTGTGTGCCGCACGCGAGCGCAAGCGAGGTAATTGCAGCAGTGGCTGCGTCGGAGAACGATTTGGGGATGCTGGTCGTCGGCGGCAGCGCCGCTGCGGGCGCCTGGTGGACCCAGTTGCTCCCGACAGAAGCGCCGAAGGTGATTGCTCGACTGCCATTCGTCGAGCGCTCGGACCACCCGGCAGGGATTCCCGTTTTCATTGTTTCAAAGCCCCTCGCCGAGGGATTGGTGCGGGAGATTGTTCTTGAAGCGATTACGCTCGACAAATGGCGGCCGAGCTTTGAGCGCGCCTTACGGACTCTCGATGCAGAGATTGTCGGTTCTGGGCCAGCCGAAATCGGCCTTTCCTTGCTGATTGCCCGAAGCGGCGTGATCGGACCGAACCTTGTTAGCCGCGCGCTTCGCGATGCGGGAGCCGCAGACGTACACAGCGTGGAAATAGGCGCGCATGCCGATCGCTTTAACGCGGGAGCGTTGCGCGGCCGCATCCTCTAGGGCTAATGAAGCAATTATGACTTTCGCTCCTCGCCTCCGACTCCAAGCTCGCGGACAGCACACATATAGGGAGGGCGATCAAGCACACCGAGCGCTGGCTTCGGTGGCTAAAGGTGACTGCCAGTTGGGGGAAATTTCTTGCCGCTCTGCTTTATAAATCTTCAAGGACAGACTGCGGCAAAAGCTGACGCCCATCTAGGGTCGCATGGATATATCCTCCCGGGTATGACTGCCTACCGCCTTCCCAACTGCCTCCGATTGACCATCGGAGGTGAAGACGGCAATCGCGGCGTTGTCGGAGCGCTAGCTGAGTTTATCCGGGGCGAACGTGGTTGAAAGGCTTGGACCACCGCTCGACGCACCGCTATTTGACGTTCTGACGATCATTGGCGTCGGCTTGATCGGGTCTTCGGTGGCGCGTGCTGTGCGGAAGCGAGGAGCGGCGCGCCGCATTTGTCTTGCCGACCGATCCGAGGAGGCATTGGACAGAGCGAACGCCCTAAACCTGGGTGATGAAATCACAAGCGATCTGGCGATCGCCGTCCGGGATGCTGACTGCGTTATGCTCTGCGTCCCCGTCGGCGCGAATGAGGCTATCGGTCGCATAGTGGCGCCAGTTCTCAAGCACGCCGCGATCGTTACGGATGTGGGTTCGGTCAAGACCGCTGTGATTTCAACCCTTGCGCCATTGCTTCCTTCGCACGTTCGACTTGTCCCGGCCCATCCCGTTGCGGGAACCGAGCAGTCGGGGCCGGACGCGGGTTTCGCTGGTCTTTTCGTGAACCGTTGGTGCATTTTAACCCCCCCCGAAGGAGCGGCGCATGAGGCGGTGAAGAAGATACAGGTATTTTGGGAAGTGCTTGGGTCACATGTTGAGATCATGAGCGCTGCGCATCACGATTTAGTGCTCGCGATTACCAGTCACGTGCCGCACCTGATTGCGTATAATATCGTCGGAACTGCAGCTGAACTGGAAGAGGTGACACGCTCGGAAGTCATTAAGTTTTCCGCTGGAGGATTCCGGGATTTTACGCGAATTGCTGCTTCCGATCCTACTATGTGGCGAGACGTTTTTTTGCACAATAAAAATGCTGTGCTTGAGATGCTCGGCCGCTTCAGTGAGGATCTCACTGCGTTACAGCGTATGATCCGCAGAGACGATGGGGACGGGCTTTTCGCATTGTTTACCCGAACGCGCGCTATTCGCCTGGGAATTGTGGCGCAAGGGCAGGAGACGTCCGCCCCGGACTTTGGCAGACGGAGCGTCGACGCAGACGGGGCGGATTCTTAGCGGGCCCACTTGTTCCTTGTTCTTTTGGGATCCTCGAGGCGCACGCGAGCCGAAGCGGCAATCTCCGACGTCAAGAGGCTGGACGGGTCGCCGTGTCGAAATTGGCGCCTTCAACGAGAATCGACTTAAGGGAAGGATCTCGTGAGAGCGCCTCCGCATTGAGACGGCCGCAAGCGACCTCGATTGTGTCTTCCAAGAGGTCGGCGAACGGCCGGCGCCCGAGGCCGGGTCCAATCGGCGGCAAATACTCGATCACGGCGACGCCGGGCCGTCGCAAAAAGGAGCGCCGGGGCCAGAGAAATCCGGTATTCACCGCGACGGGCACACAGGGGACTCCGATCTCGGAATATATCGCGGCGACTCCGTTCTTGTATTTCGGACGGGCTCCGGGGGGTCGACGGGTTCCCTCGGGATAAATGAAGATCTGGCGGTCCGCCGTAATCACCGACTTGGCGGCCGCGATGATCTGTTGCAAGGCAAGTCGTCCCCTCCCTCGGTCGATTGCGATCTGTTGAGCCACGATAAGATAGAGACCAAAGATCGGGATAAAGGTCAGCTGGCGTTTCAGGATGATGGCGAAGTCCGGAGCATGTTTCAAAAGAGCAAACGTCTCCAAAAATGATTGGTGCTTGGCTGCGATGATAACGCCGCCCGGGGGGATATTCTCTACTCCGCGGTATTCGACTCTGAGGCCGCAGACAATGTCAAGAAGCCAAACCGAGATGGAGCCCCAGCTACGGGCCAGGGCCAAGATCCCAGATCGGCCGCCCAGGATCATTGGCAGACCCAGAATCATCATGACAATCAGGTTAAGATAAAAGAGAACGTTGAACAGAAAAGAGCGCATGTCACCATCGCCGGCAAGTTTATCTAAGTTCCCTCAGGTTGTTGAGAACGATTGCTCGCGAAAGCAAGCCGGTGAGGATCGTCACTCCGACGCCCACCAACGAAATGGCGGGATAGTCGCTCGCACTGAGCGCAAACGCTCCAAACATCGCAGCGATCTCCTCTCCTCCGGGTGCGTTGGACCACCAGGCCGAGAGGCCGAGCAAGGCAAGAAAAAAGGCCAGAGCCCCGAAGACTCCAATTAGGGCGCCGCGTAATGCGAGACGAACGAAGTGGGACTGAAACTCCATGGCGATAAACAGGTCCGACGCGCCCACGAAATGCAACACTTCAATGACCTCGCGGGTGCCTGCCATCGCCCCGCGGGTGGCGAAACCGATGGCGGTGGCCAACGCGACGATGACGAGCGCAAAAAGAACAAACGCCAGTGCTACGACCGCCTTGGCCATCGTTCCGATGCGAGCGGCCCAAGCTCGGTGATCGTCAAGGCTGGCCTGAGGAGCCGCGCCGGCGAGGATGGCTCTTAAGGCGGCGACGCCATTGCCGCTTCCGCCCTCAAGATGGACGATAATAACTCGTGGAATCGGCAACAGGCTCAGATCGAGTCCTTCGCCAAGCCAAGGCTGCAGCAGCTTTGCGGTGTCCCCTTCGGAATAAACGTAAACGCTTTTCACCCCAGGCGCTGCGGACACGATGGAGCTGACCTTCGTGATGATGCTTTCGACATCGTCTCCCGGTCTCGGCTTGACCTGGATCGTAATGTCGCGGAGCACGTCCGCGCGCCAGTTCTCTGACGCGTGCGCCACCAGCAGGGCGGCTCCCGCCGTCAAACACGCAAGGAAGGTCATGATCGCAATGACGACCACCAGAGCGCGTCCCGGAATTGAGTCGCGAGGAATGACTTCGAATCTCTCGATTCAACACCGGCTCGGACGCGATGTTGAACCGAGCGTCGGCAGCAGGCTCGTTCATCATCCTGCGCCGTCGAAAATGGTGAGTTTGCCTTCACCGACGACAAGTCGGCGCGCGAAGCCAAATTGATCCATAAGTTGCAGATCGTGGGTTGCAATCACAACGGCCGTACCAAGCCTATGCAGTTCCACGAACAACCTCAGCAATCGGCGAGCGAGGCCGGGATCCACATTTCCCGTCGGCTCGTCCGCCAGCAGAAGCTCCGGCCGGACGATCAGCGCTCGCGCGATCGCTGCGCGCTGTTTCTCGCCGCCAGATAGGACCGGAGGAGAAGCATTCATTCTGTGGCCGAGGCCAACCCAGCGCAACAGTTCCATCACTTCGGAGCGATAGGCCGACTCTGGCCGGCCTAGAGCGCGCAAAGGGAGCGCGACATTTTCGTAGGTGGTAAGATGGTCGAGCAACCGGAAATCCTGGAAGACGACTCCGATCCGCCTGCGAAGCGTCGTGAGTTCGCCCTTGTTCAGCGCCGCTGCGTCACGTCCGAATATGTGGATCGTGCCGCGAGTTGGCCGGAGGGACAGAAGCATCAGACGCAAGAGCGTCGTTTTGCCCGCACCCGAGGGACCGGTCAGAAACTGAAAGCTTTGCGGCGCGATAGAGAAATTAAGGTCGCCGACGACCTCAGGTCCAAGCCCATATCGCAAGCCAACGTTTTTGAATTGCAACAATGCGATCTCCGAGCAAACGCGAAGAGAAGCGCCCAAGGGGGTGTAGCCGCGTTCCTTGTCGATTGCCAGCCCGCGATCGATGTCCGGGTTTGAATTTCGGGCCGTTTCGCCGCAGAAAACTGCGTACTGGAAAATGTCAGCGGCCTGGGGGATAAGGCGTTCTCACCGAGGCGGGTAGATGTCTGGCGACAGGAAAGTCAAAATCCTCTTCGACGAGAAGGCCATCGCAAGGCGTACTGAGACGCTGGCCAACGAGATTGCCGCAGCCAAGCCAAAGGATCTTTTGGTTGTGGCGATTTTGAAAGGGTCGTTCATGTTTGCGGCCGACTTGCTGCGAGCGCTGCACCGAGCCGGCCTGGAACCGCAGGTCGAGTTCTTTCATTTGTCGAGCTATCTTGAGGGCACGGTATCGAGCGGCGTCGTGAAAATCCTGCGTGACATTGAGTCGTCCGCGCGCGACCGAGACGTGTTGTTAGTGGACGACATTCTGGAATCAGGTCGGACCCTGGCTTTCGCGAAAGACCTGCTCACGGCGCGAGGCGCTCGGCGCGTGCTCATTTGCACGATGTTGGAAAAGCCGGGTAAGCGCGCGGTGCCCATAGAAGCCGATTTTGTTGGCTTTGTCTGTCCCGACGTCTTCGTGGTTGGATATGGCATGGATGTCGCGCATTCGTACCGCGAGTTGCCGTTCATCGGGCGAGTCGTAACGGGCCAGGACGCTCTGTGAGCCGTTTTTCAGCTGGAAATCAGGTGTTTGAGGGTCGATTTCAATCTTTTTTGGACCTCGGCGGCCCGGGAAACGTCGCTGGTCGCGTGTCCGAACTTCGACAAGAACTCCGAAAACTGGGGCTTGCTGGCTTGATCGTCCCTCGCGGCGACCAACATCAGAACGAATATGTTGCGCCCTGTGACGAGCGGCTCTTGTGGCTGACGGGTTTCGCAGGGTCAGCGGGAATCGCAGTCGTCTTGGTGGACAAGGCGGCCCTGTTTGTCGATGGACGCTATACAGAACAAGCCAAGACGCAGACGGACCTGTCTGTTTTCGAATTGCATCATGTGGCTGACGAGCCGCCGGCCGCGTGGATATCCAAAAACCTCCGGCCTGGAAAAAAGCTCGGCTACGACCCATGGCTTCTGACCCCCAATGCCGTCGCTCGGTTCTCGGCGGCCTGCGATACGGCGGGAGGAAGGCTCGTTTCCGTGCTCGCGAACCCCCTCGACGCGATCTGGCGAGTCCGCCCGGAGCCGCCGACCGGAATGGTTTGGCAACATAAGGTTCGCCTGGCGGGCGAGAACGTTGGCTCGAAGATCGCGCGTGTCCAGGAGGCGCTGAATCGTCTCGACGGCAACTTGGTCAGCGATCCCCATAATCTTGCTTGGCTTTTCAACATCCGGGGATCCGACGTCTCCCACACCCCCCTGGCGCTCGGTTTTGCCTATATTCGGCGCGCCGGAAAACCCGCGATCTTTCTCGAGTCGCGGAAGCTCTCAACCACCCTAGGGGATACGCTAGCGCGGCACGCTGATGTCTTGAAGCCGAGCGCGCTCATCCCGCTCTTGGAGGAACTGGGTCGGAGCGGCTCTCGGGTTGGCTTCGACGCGGCGACCGCGCCTGCGGTTCTGACGCAGACGTTTGAGGAGGCGGGAGGGCGAGCTGAGATCGCCGCCGATCCGATCACCCTGATGAAGGCTGTGAAAAATAAGGTGGAGCTCGCGGGAGCTCGCTCCGCGCATGAGAGGGACGGCGCCGCCTTTGTCCGGTTTCTTGCGTGGTTTGATGGGGAAGCGCCGCGAGGCAAACTGACCGAGATCGAGGCTGCTCTCGCGCTCGAATCGTTCCGGCGCGCGACGGGCGCGCTCAAGGACATCTCATTTCCGACGATCGCCGGAGCGGGACCCGATTCTGCGCTTCCTCATTACCGGGTCAGCGAGAAGTCGAACCGGACCATCGGACGGGGAATCTTCCTTGTTGACAGCGGGGCGCAATATGAGGATGGAACCACCGACATCACCCGCACAATAGCGGTTGGCCACCCGACTGGCGTGATGCGCGACCGCTTTACGCGGGTGCTGAAAGGCCATATCGCAATAGCGCGCGCTGTGTTTCCGAAGGGAACGACCGGAGCGCAGATCGATGTTCTCGCAAGAATGCCGCTTTGGCGCGCCGGACTCGATTTCGATCACGGCACGGGCCACGGCGTCGGCTCTTATCTCTCAGTCCATGAAGGGCCGCACAGAATTGCAAAGACCGGTACGAGCGAGCTCATTCCAGGAATGATCCTGTCCAACGAGCCGGGATATTATTGGCGAGACGCCTTTGGGATTCGGATCGAGAATCTCATTGCCGTCGAACCGCGGGACATATCAGGAGCAGAGCGTGAAATGCTCGGATTTGAAACCCTGACGCTCGCGCCGATCGACATGCGCCTCGTCGAGCGGAAGCTTTTAGAAGACGATGAGATCAAGTGGCTGGACGCGTACCACGCACGCGTTCGTAAAATTTTGTCCCCTCACGTCGATCCGGCGACGCGCCGATGGTTGACTGAGGCGACTCGTCGCTTGGACGCCAAGCGTTGACGCAGAGTTTACTCGAACAAACCCCCGAAGGAAGCGTATGGGACATCAGCCGACAAGCCTTGGCCATGCGAAGCTCTGGAGCTGAAGTTTCCGTAGCAGCGGAACGAAGGCTTGAGTTGAGCGGTTGACCGCGGCTCGAGTGGCCCGATTATTGTACCGGTGTGCGGATGGCGAACGGAACGCGTGTCGGAAGCATAGATTTTTGGCGTGGCGGCGTGCTGATCGCCATTCTGGTCGACCACGTTCCGGGCAACGTGCTCGAATCGTTGACGCCGAGGAATTTTGGACTGTCCGACAGTTCAGAGGCGTTCGTCTTTCTGTCCGGACTCTCGGTCGGGATGGTCTATCTCCCGCGGGCGCGCAAAAATGGCCTTGCGGCGGTCGCGCGCGGGTGTCTTCAGCGGGCGTTGAAACTTTATAGCGTCCATGTCGCGTTGACCTTCGCCGCCCTCGCGATATTCGCGTGCGCCTGGTGGATGAGCGGTGTTGACGACCTGATTACTGCACATGGGCGGTCCTTCGTCTTCAGTTCACCCGCGACGGGTCTCGCGGGACTGACGCTCCTCAGTCATCAGCTTGGGTATTTCAACATCCTGCCTCTCTATATCGTGCTGATGCTTTGGGCGCCGCTGGCGCTCGCTATCGCAATGCGCGATCCGAGGGCTGCGTTGCTGACTTCCGTCGTCGTCTATGCAGCTTCACGTGTGGTTGGGCTGCACCTGCCGAACTGGCCGGAGCCGGGCGCCTGGTTTTTCAACCCATTCGCGTGGCAGCTTGTCTTCACAATCGGTCTCGTATGTGCGGTCGTGTGGCGGAATGCCGCACCGCGGCCTTCGGCAGCCCTTATTGCGCTATGCCTCGTCACTATCCTGATGTCGACGCTTGTGACGACCAGCGCGGCCGGTTTCGCGCCGGGGCTTCGCGAGGCCGTTTCCTCTCATCTCGACCTCGCGAAGCAGGACCTCGGACTAGCCAGGCTCGCGCATTTCATAGCCCTCGCATATCTCATCGCAGTCGCCCCTTGGCTTGCGCGCGTGGTTGAAGGGACCGTGGGCCGCGCGGTCCAGAGCCTCGGGCGCAACGGCCTGACGATCTTCGCGACCGGCTCGATCTTCAGCGCGCTCGGACAGGCAGGGCTCGGGGCGTTATCCCCATATGCATCCGAGGGGGTTGAGCGTTTGGCTGGGCTCGCGTACACAGTTGTGGGCGTCGCCGCCCTCTTCGCCCTAGCCCGCTGGATCGAGTGCAGAAACCCGCGCGCCCCGAAAGGACCCCTCTTTGCTTCTTCGGCCGCTCCGCAGCCGCTTTGAGGCGCTTGGCGGCGATTGGAGTCATTCTATTTTCAGCAGCGCACGCCTTCGCCGAAGAGGCTGGGTGCCTCGGGTCTGCTTCCAGCTTCGACGCGAACGGAGGGACGTTTGCGATTCCCAGAGCGGGCGCCGGGCGTCCGCTGGACATTCTGGCAATCGGCTCGTCTTCGACGGAAGGGATCGGGGCGAGCAGTCCGGCCTATACCTATCCGGCGCAGCTCCAAGACGAGCTCACGGAGGAGGACGGCATCGCCGCGGACGTGAGAAACGCAGGGGTTGGCGGAGAATTGGCGGCGAAGACCTTGTCGCGGCTCCTCAACGCGCTGAAATCCGGCTGGGCGAGGCTGGTGATCTGGCAGGTCGGAACCAACGACGCCATCACGGGCGTCGACGAAGGGGTGTTTCGAGCGACGTTGGAGAAGGGCATCGCAGCCGCACGCGCCGCAGGCGTGCCGCTCCTGCTCATGGACCCGCAATTCACCCAGAAAACTCGGGATGAGGCGCGATACGAGCGGTTTGTCGCAATTATCGACCAGATCGGCGCCCGCAATCACGTTCCAGTTCTGTCCCGGTTTGCAATGATGAAACGGTGGGGCGCAAAAAGCGCGCTCGCGCTCCTCTCCGGCGACGGCCTGCATATGAACGATCGCGGCTATCGGTGCGTCGCGCATGCGCTCGCGGAGGCGATCGAGGGCGCGGCCGGTGCGAAGCTCTGACCGCCGGAAGATTTTGGCTGTCAATCGGCGTTCAATCTTGACCTGACGCATTGCCTCATCTGCAAATGTTACCAGACCGGAGGCAAGGGAACGTTGTCTTTCGCTGTAGAGGCTTGCTTGAGAAGAGGGCCTGTGGGCGGCTCGGGCTATGAAGGGCCCGACCCGCCCACAGGCCCGGGCATGTTGATGCTTAGCCCAGTGCTGACGAGAAGTTTCTCTGCCGCTCTTGTCCGGAGCGCCTGCAACAGCCGCTGCACAATCGAATGCTGCTTGGGGCCGAACGTCTGAGGATCGCGCTCGGCCAGACGGCCGACGATCGCGAGCGCGGTCAGCTGAGGCTCGGCGGCCAGCCAGGTCTCGATCGTGGCCAGATGCCGATCAAGCTTGGACGGCATGCGAACCCGCTTCGTGTAACGCCGCTTCGGCTTGCGGTGAGTCGCGCGCGGCTCGGCGGCCTCGGTCGCCTTACCGAGTGCCTTCGCAAGTTGCCAGCGTCGGGCAATGGTGAGGCCGCCGGCAGTGTCAACGCGCCGTTGACACCCCGACGGTCGACGCGGTTGCCCAGTTCCTCCTGCGCGGCTCGGATCTCGGCCAGCAGCATTACCGGATCAAGGGTCCGGTAATGCTCGCGTAGCCTCCGCTTCACGGCCTTTGGGACCTCTTGATGCGCCAGTGCCCGCTCGTAAGGCGTCGACGGATCATGATAACGCTTGATCACCTTAGCGCCTTCCCGTCGCTTCTCGGCCAGCTTGAACGATGGCTGGAAGAAGTTCACGTAGAGCCGTGCCGCCGCATAGAGGCAGGCCATCACACGGGCAGTCTCGACGCCGTCGAACCGGCCGTATCCGATCAGAGGCCGGACTACTGCGCCATTCTTCTGCTCGACGAAGGCCTGGTCGTTCTTCTTGTAGGCGCGCGATCGGGTGACCTCGAGCTTCTGGTTGCGGCACCACGGTACGACGACCTCGTTCATGAAGGCGCTGTCGTTGTCGAAGTCGACGCCGCGCAACAGCCAAGGGAACAAGCTCTGTGCGCGTTTGATCGCCTCGACAACGAGGCTGCCGTCGCGGGTGACAAGCGGCATGCACTCGGTCCAGCCCGTGGCAACATCCACCATCGTGAGGGTCTGGATGAACGAGCCCGCGACCGATGTGCCCCCGTGGGCGACCATGTCGACCTCGCAAAAACCAGGCGGCGGCTCCTTCCAGTCATTGAATGTCCGGATCGGCACTTCGCGACAGATCGCCGAATAGAAGCCCATGCGGCGACGACGGCCGCCGGCCGCCACGAGCTTCGTCGGACCGAGCATTCGGTCAATCGTCGCAGCACTGATCGCGAAAACTCGTTCTCGATCGCCCGCGTCGAGTCTCAGCCGGCCATGCCGCTCAAGCGCTGGCGCCAAAGCTGGGATCATCACTACGAGCCGCTTACTGCATACCCGATCCGACGCTTCCCACAGCGCCGTCACCGCGTCTTTGATCGTTGCATCGTACTTGCGCCTGCCAGAGGTCCGTTCCTCCGGCCCGGCCGGCTTCCCCGTCCCGTGTCGCCCAAGCGCGCGCACCGCATGCTTGCGATGCCAGCCCATTGTGGCGCAAAGCTCATCGAGAATGCGCCCCTTCTCACGCCGTCCCGCCGCGCCGTAGCGCTCCGCCACCGCCCACACCACCTCGCGCCGTGCGCCCATGCTGATCTGTCTCGCCATCGGCGCCACCGGCCTGATTCGGTGACGCTGCCCCAGTCATTGGCGAGAACTTATTCAGTAACATTCTTGATGAGGCAATGCGCCTGATCGGCGTCCAAAATCGCTGCGCTGCTGGGTGATGAAATCGCCGGCGGAGAGATCGCGCACGAGAGCCTCGTTGATCGGCGTATTCTTGGTGAAGAACGCTTCAATCCTGAACGCGATGCTTCAAAAACGCGAGTGGCTGTGCGGCGACGAGATCACCGTGGCCGATCTCACGGTTGGCGCATACCTGGTCTATGCCGAGGCGGCCGGTATTCCGCTAGACGAATATCCGCATCTGCGACTTTGGTGGTCGCGTCTTCGCCGCCGCCCCGCATGGGCCACCGCGGAAGCAGGCATCCCAAGATTTAACGCGTGATTCGAGCGCCTCTCGCCGCACATATCTCGGCTCTGGGCGCCCGCCTTGCGCGGGCATGCGCGCGACCTACCCCCTGCCCACGAACGGCATCTTGGTCGCCATGATCGTCATGGTGAGGACATTGGTCGAGAGCGGCAGGCTCGCCATGTGGACGACCGAAGCGGCGACTTCGTTCACGTCCATCATCGGCTCGATCGCGATCCGTCCGTCGGCCTGCGCCACGCCCTGCGTCATCTTGAACGCCATCTCGGTCAGGGCGTTGCCGATGTCGATCTGGCCGCAGGCGATGTCGTGGGCGCGGCCGTCGAGCGCGATGCATTTCGTGAGGCCGGTGATCGCGTGCTTGGTCGCCGTGTAGGGCGTCGACATCGGCCGCGGCGCATGGGCTGAGATCGACCCGTTGTTGATGATTCGGCCTCCTTTTGGGCGCTGGCGCTTCATCAGGCCGAAGGCGCCCTGCGCGCAAAGAAAGGCGCCGGTGAGATTGGCGTCGACCACCGCCTTCCACTGCGCATAGGTCAGTTCGTCGAGCGGCACGGCGGGGGCGTTTTGCCCGGCGTTGTTGAACAGGAGGTCAAGCCGGCCGAACTCGCCCTCGATCGTCGCGAACATGGCCTTGACCGCGTCGGGATCGCCGATGTCGCAAGGGAGGGGAATCGCCCGCCGGCCGGCCTTGATGATCTCGCGCGCCACCTCGTCCAGCTTCTCGCGCCTGCGCGCCGCTAGCGCCACATGCCAACCGGCGCGCGCGAGCGCCATCGCCGTCGCCTTGCCGATGCCGGCGCCGCCGCCCGTCACCAACGCAAACCTTTCGCCTCCCATGGCCGCCCCTCCCATCATATAACCTGTTCGCGGCGCAGGTCCGGCGCCATCCGCCAAAGCGCCGCTCCGAGCACGATCGCCCCGCCGAGGACGGTCGCCGCGCCTGGATTCTCGCCGAAAGCAAGAAACACCCATACCGGCCCCAGCACAACGTCGAGCAGGCTGATGAGCCCCGCCTCGGCCGAGGGTATGAATTTGGCGCCTTCCATGAACAGTACGAACGCAAGGCCGATCGTCGTCAGGCCGAAGACGAAGAGAACGCTCATGTCATAGAGGTCGAGCGGCGGGTGCGGCGAGTTCATGAGGCCGAAGACGCCCGAGCCCAGCGCTCCGATCGCATTGACGGCGATCATCGACGCGCCCGGCTGGCGGCGCTGCAGGACCACCATGCCGGCGAAGCACAAGGTCATCAGCGCCGAAATCGCCTGCCCCAAAAGGCGCCCGGAGCCAAGTCCGCTCGCGACCATGATCGCGATGCCGGCGAGCGCGACGCCCGCGGCGACGAGCGTGCGCGACGACACGCGCTCGCGGTTGACGACATAGCCGATCGCCGCTGCGACGAAGGGCAGCGTCGCATAGATGATCATGACGTCGGCAATGGTCGTCGTCATGACCGAGGCGGCATAGGCGGAGATCGCGATCATCGCGAGCAGAGCGACCACGGGAGAGAGGCGGCCGAAGGCGAAGGGGTCGTCGAGCCGCCCCCTCCGCCATTCGATCAGGCCGACGACCGAGATCGACGCCGAGCCAAGAAGCGCCCGCCAGCCGAGCACGGTCATGACGTCGAGATGGCTCAAGAGGCGGGCGAACAAGCCCGCCATGCTCCACAGCACCGTCGCAACGAGGACCAAGAGCACGCCGCGCCGGCGCGCGGACTTTTCGCCCGGCAAGGGGATCCTCATCGCTTGGGTTTCGGCGAGGAATGATACGGGCTTCCGAAGCTTATGCCAAACCGTGGCCGGCGCGGTCCTGTCGGCGCGAAAAGGGCCGCGCGATGCGCTCGCCTGCGCGCGCGACGGGCAGGATGCAATTGCCGACGAACGAGCGGAATCGCGGATTGGCGGCGCCGATGCCGAACACGACCGGCACGCGGGCTCGTGTCGGGATGACCAGCGTCCCGAACGCCCAATCCCAGACGGAGAGCGCGAAGCCGAGATTCTTGCCGTAGTGGACCGGATTGTCGGAATGGTGCAGCTGGTGATGCGCCGGGCTGTGCAGAATTCGCCCCGCAAGCCCCGTGAACGGAATCCACATATTGCTGTGGCGCAGGTGGCCATAGGTAAACAGAAACATCATGAACAGAATGTTGCCGCTCATGAGCGTGAACGGGCGCACGCCCGGACCGAAGACATAAGCCATCGCTCCGAACGCGAGCCCGGTCGCGAGGCCGATCGCATTCACGACGAGAAGGACTTCGACCGGATGCTGGCGCAGCTCGGTGAACGCGGTCATCACCTCCGCGGAATGATGAACCTTGTGGAACTCCCACAGCGCAGGAACCTTGTGCAGCGCGTAATGGGTGAGCCAGTACGCGAGCTCATAAGCGAGAAGTTGCACGGCGGTCGCAAGCGTCAGCACGAGCCAGACCGGCGCGTGGATCGGCGCGCGCGATCCGAACAGATGGGTCAGACCCGCGTCGAACTGATCGCGCCAGAAGAACAACCCGCCGCTCAACATGGCGTAGGCCGACGCCAACACGATGGCGTTCATTAGCCACAGCCGCACGTCCACGAGCGTCGAGGGATGAAGCGCCACGCGTCGCGGAAAGATCGAGCGGACGAAGCCGCGCATGCTCGGACGCCGGCCGCGCGCACGCCTCTCTGCGACATAATAGAGCGCGCAGAAGAGGAGCGCTCCGGCGAGGGCGGTCGGGCCGTAGGGCGCCGACGGGCCGAACGTTCCGATGACCCCGTTCTGAAGCGAGGCCCAGATCGCGGCGAGGATGTGCATGCGGCCGGCGCCCTTCGGCTGTTCGAGGGCGCAAGCTTACCCGCCGGACGCTTCCCAAAGCGTTAGCGCGGCCGGCGCAAATCGGGAGCCCGATGATTTCGCGGGCGACGTTTTCGCAATATAGGCTGAACGCCGGGTTGGCTTAAGGAGTAAGGCCGATGCTGGGCGCGGGCTGGCTGGGGGTCGCGGCGACGGCGAACAATGCGTTCCTGCTCGCCTTCCCGTCGCTCTTCTCCATCATCAATCCGATCGGCGGCGCGCTCATTTTCTACACAGTCACCAGCGGCTTCTCGCACAACGAGAGAGCGAAGGTCGCGGCCCTCGTCGGCTCTTATTCCCTGCTCATCATGTTCGGCGCGCTGTGGACCGGGGCCTATGTGCTGAGCTTCTTCGGCGTCTCGCTTGACGCGCTGCGCATTGCAGGCGGAACGGTCGTCGCGCTCAACGGCTGGCAGCTCTTAACCTCGGGCGATCAGCACGAAGACCGCAAGCGCCGCGAGCAGCAGGTTGCGCCGGAGGACGCCAATCGCGATCCGCTGCAGATGGCGTTCTTCCCCCTGACCCTCCCGTACACGACGGGGCCGGGCACGATCGCGGTCGCGATCACGCTCGGCGCGGAACGCCCGCGCGGTGGACTTGGCCTCGTCGCCTTCTTCGTCGGCGTCAGCCTCGCGGCGGTCGCCAACGCGGCGTTCGTCTGGTTCGCCTACCGCTTCGCCGACCGCGTGACGGCCTTGATCGGCGCCACCGCGCGCCTGGTCGTCGTGCGGCTGTCGGCGTTCCTGCTCATGTGCATCGGCGTGCAGATCCTCGTGACCGCAGTCGGGGACCTCGTCGTCAGGTGGCGCGGGATGTAGAAACCTCTGTCCCGAGGCGCCCGGAGGTAAGTCTCGAAGACGCAGCAGGCGGCAATGACGGGAATGAA
Source organism: uncultured Alphaproteobacteria bacterium (assembly GCA_963782255.1). GTDB lineage: Bacteria > Pseudomonadota > Alphaproteobacteria > Rhizobiales > Beijerinckiaceae > Roseiarcus. The sequence goes on from CAWAIS010000002.1 coordinate 891,027, forward strand.
TCGACTTGAATTCGTCCCGCTTTAGGCCCGAAGAAGCGGGCCAGTCGCAGCGGGCGAGGCGCCGCGCTGGCCGTTGAGAATGCCGACGACCCGGCCGGATTGGCGTCCCGCAATCCCGGCGCGGGCGCGCCGCTGATGCTGTATGTTATTGAATGAACAAGAGAATTTAGGCGCGGTTTGAACAAGTAAGGAACATTTTCTTGGAGAAAGCGGGTCCTTGTGCTAATGTTGTTTCCGTCCGCTGAGATTTATGGCTGCCTGAGACCGAGCGTGACCGACGAGTTCTCCATCCCTTCTGCGCGCCGCGACGCGCGCCAGGGCGAAGGCGCGCCGAGCGAGGCGCATCGGCGATATTCGGGCCTTCGCGCCCTAAATGAAACTCGTCGACGCGATCGACCGCTATTGTGGCCTCCACGGGCGCTTGCGCCTTGCCCCTATGGCTTAAGATCGCAAACGTGCTCGCCGCGCCGCCTCCGCCGCTCGCCCTCACACACGCCGCCCGCGCCCGCCCTTAACGCCGCTCGCGTCAGAAGTTGCACAATTTGGCGCCCAAGCCGTTGAAATCGCTCGCGCGCCTGTCGACATTGCACCTCGCCCGGATGGGCTCGGCGGCGGGCGCCGGCCGCGTCGCCTGATCCGCGACGCGCGCCGACATTGCGACTGCGCGATCGCCGATCGGCTCAGCCGCGCGCCGCCTTCTCGGCCTTGTAAAGCGCGCGATAGCGCTCAAGACGCGGCGCGTAGAGCGCGGCCCGGCCGGGGTCGGGTTCGAAGGCGCGTTGCGTCGGCGGACGCTTGCATACCGCCTCCACGCTTCCCGCGCCCGCGGCGAGCATGCCGAGCCGCGCCGCGCCGAGCGCCGCGCCCGCTTCCGCGCCGGCGGCGAGGTCGATCGTGAGCCCGGTTACGTCCGCGATCATCTGCCCCCAGAATTCCGAGCGCGCGCCGCCGCCGACGAAGAGCGGGCGGACCGGCCGGGCCCCGGCGGCGTCCAAGACGTCGACGCCGTCGGCAAAAGAGAAGGCGACGCCCTCCAACACCGCGAACACGAGCGCATCGCTCCCATGCGCAGCGCGAAGTCCGGCGAACATGCCGGTCGCCTCGGCGTCATTGTACGGCGTGCGTTCGCCGCTGAGATAGGGCAGAAAGACCGGCGCGGAGGCGACGGCGCTCTTCGACTGGGCAAAGGCTTGCGCGTTCGCGACGAGCGCGCCGATGTCCCGCTCGCGGCCCAGGACGGCCGCGATCCACGAGAGCGCCGAAGCGGCCGAGAGCATCACCGACATGCCGTGCCAGCGATCGGGCAGCGCGTGACAGAACGCGTGCAGCGTGCGCTCCGGCAGGCTGACGAAGCGATCGGTGATGGAGAACACGACACCCGATGTGCCTAGCGAGACGAAGCCCGCTCCGGGCGCCGTCGCTCCGACGCCGATCGCCGACGCCGCGTTGTCGCCGCCGCCGCCGGCAATCGGAATCAGGCGCCCCTCGAGGCCCCACGCGTTGGCGATCGCTGGCGCAATATGCGCCGAAACTTCGGAGCCCTCGACGAGCCTCGGCATGTCGGCGAGCGTGAGGCCCGTCGCCGCGAGCAGGGCCTCGTCCCAGCGGCGAAGTCCGACGTCGAGCCACGAGGTTCCGGAGGCGTCCGACATTTCGGAGACGGCCTCGCCCGAAAGGCGCAGGCGGACGTAATCCTTCGGCAGGAGCACGCGTTTCGTGGCTTTGGCGACCTCGGGCTCGTGCGCGGCGACCCACAGCATCTTCGGCGCGGTGAAGCCGGGCATGACGAGATTGCCGGTGCGCTTCTCGACATCGGGAACGCGGCGCTTGAGTTCCGCGCATTCGGCGAAGGAGCGCCCATCGTTCCATAGGATCGCGGGGCGAAGCGGCCTGTCGTTCGCGTCGAGGAGGGTCGCGCCGTGCATCTGGCCGGACAGGCCGACGCCCGCGAGCGCCGCGAACTCAGACGGCGCATAGCGGCGGATAGCGGCGATCGCCGCCTCGACGCCTTGAAACCATTCATCCGGGTCCTGTTCGCTCCACAACGGATGGGGGCGCGAGACGCCGAGGGGCGCGGAAGCCTCGGCGACCACCCGCTGACCGGCGTCGATCAAGAGCGCCTTGACGGACGAGGTGCCGATGTCGAGCCCGAGAAACGTTGCCTGATCACGTTGCGCCATGGTCGGCCTCCCTCCCCCTTGGGGCCGCCACCTTAAACAAAAAGCCCCGACGTTGTCGCCGGGGCTTTTCAAGAGAAAGTACGCGACGTTGACGGTTCACGCCACCTTCAGATTGCCGGCGGACGAACGGCCGGTGCGCTTGTCGGCGACGATGTCGTAGGCAAGCTTCTGCCCCTCGTTGAGGTCGCGCAGACCCGCGCGTTCGACCGCGCTGATATGCACAAACACGTCCTTACCGCCGTCATCAGGCTGAATGAAACCAAAGCCCTTAGTCGCGTTGAACCATTTGACGGTTCCCGTAGCCATAGAAGTTTCCCGTAGTGCAGGTGAGTTCGAGCGGGTGCCGAAGGTTCGTCGGCACGCATCAGGAGACACGAAACCAATTCGTCAGCCGAACATCGATAGCGACAATCTTAGCGAGCGAACATGGTGAATTCATGGCCCATCCGGCCGACCTCCCTCCCCTGCACGCCGCGTCAAACTTGTGCGGCGACTTCACCCCCGGATCGTGCGCGATGAAATCCGAAGACTCACCCGCAGATGACTGTGCCTGAGCGTCGGGGCGGCGGCTCGATGCGGCAGCGACGCGTCTTAAGCAAAGGAGAACCTCCTCGCTTGCACACCCGTTGCGATACAGCATACATAGCCAAGCGTGCGGTCCACACCAGGAAGCGATTCACTTAAATATGAACAGCGCCGTCGATGCATCCGAAAAAGGGGCTGTGAGCCGCTCGAAAAAGGGGACTGCACGGATCGTTCAGCTCAAGCCTGGGCAGCCTGGGCCCTGCGTCTTCTTTGTGCCTGGCACCGGCGGGAGAGTTGAAGGCTTTGCTGACTTGGCGACACTGCTTCAGACGCCAATGCCGGTCTATGCAATCGAAGCCCGCGGCGTCGACGTCTCCAGCGAGCCGGACTATGACATTGACGAGTTAGTGGACCATTATTTGCTGCAGATAAATTCCATTCAGCCAGAGGGGCCGTATTTCTTGTTGGGCCATTCATTCGGAGGAATGGTCGTCTACGAGATCGCGCAACGCCTGGTCGGAACGGGCCGGGAGGTCGCCTGCCTGATCATGTTGGACGCGCTCACGCCAAAGAAACTCTGGCCGGCTTCCTTCTGGATCGTCAATCTGTGGGACAGGATCCGGGGGCATATCGTGCGGATGATGTCGAATCCGCCCAAGGACACCGTCGCTTACTACAGCCGGCGGCTGATCCGTCGCCGATATGGGCTGCATCAGATACCAGACGATCTGACGTTCGGCAGGGACGCCGCGCGCATGCTCATGGCCAACGAGATGTTGCTCAATAGGTGGAGCCCCAAATTCTACCCGGGCAGGCTGACGCTGTTCTGCGCGACCGATACCAAGGACCTCTCGAGCCTATGGCGCCACCGCGTTGGCGCGCTGGACAGTCATCGGGCGACCGGCAACCACATCAAGCTGATCGAGCCACCTTACGTCTCGTCGCTGGCAAAAGATATTTCGCTCTGCCTAACAAAGGCGTCTGGAGCGGCGACCTGACTGTCAATCGGCCCTCAACGCCGACCCCTCTGGTTTCAACCGATCTCATTGTCTTACCGGCTTTGAGCGACCTTCCCCCTCGACGCCGTCCGCCGCGTTACGCTGCTCGAGCAGGGCACACCCGCGGGAAGATCGTTCTCAGGCCCTGACTTGGTTCGTGGAAATGCGTCAAATCTCCGCCTTGGTCGGGCTCTTTGTCGGGTCTAGTAGCGCTACAACCGGCGGGTTGATTGACCCGCATCGCCTCAATGCTTCAATAATGACAAACTTGAAACAAAATTGAACGACAATTCGTCCTGTGACCTCAAGTTGTCAGCGTAAAGTTCAAAAGCGTAAATTGAGTGCTTCTTTGGTTTCGCCTGATCGCCTCAGCCACTCATGGGAGGGATGGCCATGAAAACTGGAACCGTAAAATGGTTCAACCCACAAAAGGGCTACGGATACATCAAGCCAGTTGACGGGGGATTCGATGTGTACGTCAATAGCAGCGCCGTCGAGCGGGCTGGAATGCTGGGTTTGAAGGAGGGGCAGAAGATCAATTTCGAGATCGCCGTGGATCCGCGCACTGGCGAGACGTTTGCCGTAACCCTTCAGGTTCCGGCCGGTGGACCGGAAGAGGCCGGCAGCATCGGTGGATTGGGCGGCCCACTCGGCCTCTTTTCATTTGCAAAGTTCCGAGCGAGGCAAAGGACAGCTGCAACGCGATAAGAGCCAAGCAGTTTCGGTGTGTTCTCCGAACCGGAATCCGCACGTCATACACCACCCTGTTCATGCGCTTCAGGGCTCGGATCCTTCATCGCAGCTCGTGCACGCGCCGGCCGCGAGACGCAGCGCGCAACGTAATCCTCAAGTGCTTTGGTGTTCTTCTCGCTCAGCAAAGGCGAGTCCATGAATAGCGCGAAGGCGCCGGCGTAGAGCACGTCCGCTGCAGTGAACCTCTCGCCCGCGACATAGGGTTGTGCAGCGATGCGCGCGTTGACGAAAGTCATCGCCTCGTCGGAATCGACTCAGCCTGCTGTCCCGCGCGGCACGGCGATCTTCATGAACTTCGACGTGAAGGCCGGCTCGAGCACGCCTGAATAATAGGCGAGCATGGTGAGAAACGCCCCTCTCGCAGGATCGCCAATTGCCGGCCCGAGACGTGCGTCAGGGAATTTGTCCGCCAGGTAGAGCGCGATGGCTGTCTGCTCGAAAACCATCGACCCGCCGTCCTTCAGGACCGGGACCTTGCCGTGAGGATGCGGATTGGCGGGATCGAGCGCGCCCGACCCATCGGCGCGGCGGATGGAGACATATTCGATGTCATATGGCTCCCCGATCTCCTCGAGGAGCCAGAGAAAGCGTGATGAGCGCGAGCGCGGCGCGTGGACGAGCGTGAGCATGAGCTTCTCCTTATGAGCGATCCGAGCGGGCGTGAGTAATGGGGTCGCGGCAGAGGTCCGCATCAGGAAACCACGCAACAAGCCAGGTCAGGATCGCCAGTTTTCCGTCGGCGAACGAAGATCGCCTGCTTGTCTTAAAGCGCCTCCAATGGAGTCATCGGCCTAGTGGCTCGCTTCAACGATTTCGAAAGGAATTGACGATTCCTTATCGATCGCGATTGGAGCGATGGAGGAAATTATGGCGGCGAAGACGCCTTCGGTGAAGCGGTATGTCGTACGGCTGAGCGCCGAAGAACGTCAGCAGCTTGAGGCGATGATCCGCAAGGGTAAGAGCGCGGCGCAGCGGCTTCTGAAGGCGCGCATCCTGTTGAAGGCCGACGTCTCGGACGACGGCGAAGGCTGGAGCGACAGCCGGATCATCGAGGCTCTGGAGACCAGCGTTTCCATGGTCTATCGGGTTCGCAAGCAATTGGTGGAAGAAGGGCTCGATGCCGTCTTGAGCCGCAAGACCGCGGCTGCGCCAGCCGTGCCGCGGATTTTCGATGGCGAAAAGGAGGCCCGGCTGATCGCTCTGGCCTGCTCCAAGCCGCCAGAGGGCTATGCGCGTTGGAGCTTGCGGCTACTGGAGCGCAAGGTGGTGGAGTTCGGCATCGTCGAGGCCGCCAGCGACTCAACGATCCAGCGCGTGCTCAAAAAAACGCTCTTAAGCCGCACCGCCGCAAATACTGGGTCATCCCGCCCAAGGCCAGCGGCGCGTTCGTAGCGGCGATGGAAGACGTACTGTCGGTTTACACGCGGGCGCGCGACCCGGACCGCCCGGTGGTTTGTCTGGACGAGACCTCCAAGCAACCCTCCAAGCAACTCATCGCCGAAACGCGCGCGCCAGTCGCGTTGCGCCCGGGGCTTCCGGCCCGGGTCGACTACGAATACGCGCGCAACGGAGTGGCCAACCTCTTCATGATGTTCGCGCCGCTCGAAGGCTGGCGCCACGTCAAGGTCACCGACCGCCGAACAGCCGTCGATTACGCGCATGTTCTGAAAGACCTGGCCGACGTCCACTTCGCACAAGCCGAAACGATCGTCCTCATCCAGGACAATCTCAACACGCACGCCGCTGCCTCGCTCTACGAAGCTTTCCTGCCGCCGAGGCCCGGCGTCTGGTCGAACGCTTCGAATGGCATTACACGCCCAAACACGGCTCATGGCTCGACTTGGCCGAATCCGAACTCGGCGTCCTCGCCTCGCAATGCCTCGACCGCCGCATCCCCAATAAACAGGCCGTCATCGACGAGGTCGCCGCCTGGGTCTGCGAGCGAAACAAAACTCACGCCATCGCCGAGTGGCACCTCACAACGAATGATGCCCGGATCAAGCTGAAAAGCTTGTACCCTTCGCTATGATCGAATCGCGCCACTCTCATGTTCGCCGTTTCAAGTAGCAGGCACAAGAAAGCGTAGCTCGCGCGCGAGCGGTTCAGAATGGCCGCCACTGAGCAGGGCAGGAGGCACGATCATCAAAACGACGGTTGATCATGCTCTGATGCGCGGGTTGGATACCGCCGGACCGGTGATGCGTCGCGGAGCTTCCTCTGTCTAGCGGCCAGCGTCGGAAAATATCCGGCTGATAGTGGACGCGAGGGTTCTCCTGGCCGTGACCGTGCCTCCAGCCTTGCTCAGCTTTGGATAGATGCGTTGTCGGCGATGACCTCCTTTTCGTGAGGTCCGCTGTCGATCTCAGCGCATCAAGCGCCGGCGATCTGAACGTGCTTGGCGATCGCCCAGGCAAAGCCCGCCAGTTCTCGAGCGATCGCGGTCGTGACCACAGTGGGTGATTTTCCTGCCCGGGCAAGCTTGCGATAGCTGTAGTAGCTGGCACTTGATCTGACGGTCAGCGTCGGGAGATGGGTCGGCTCTGCCTGTCAGATATGATCAGGCTGCGATCATTTTCTCCTTCGCAAGGGGCGTCGCGTCAAGGAAGGTCTGCATTGGCGTCTTGCCGAAGCACCATCGCCCCTGATGCGGCCTTTCCTCGTTGTAGCTCTGGACCCAGGAATCGAGATCGCCCTGGAGTTCGGCGATCGATCCGTAGATCTTCTTGCGGAAGGCGACGCGATAGAACTCGTCGAGCACCGTCTTGTGGAAGCGCTCGACGATGCCATTGGTTTGCGGGCTCTTGGTCTTGGTGCGCGAATGGTCGATATCCTCGAGCGCCAGATAAAGCTCGTATTCGTGGCGCTCGGGGTTGCCGCAATATTCCGTGCCACGATCGGTCAGCACGCGGCACAGCCTCACCTCCCTCGCATCATAGAACGGCACGACGCGATCGTTGACGAGATCGGCCGCGGTGATGGGCGTCTTGCGATCATAGAGCTTGGCGAAGGCGACCTTGGCGTAGGTGTCGATGAAGGTCTGCTGGTAGATGCGGCCAACCCCCTTCATGTTGCCGACGTAGAACGTATCCTGGGCGCCGCAATAGCCCGGACATTCGCTCTCGAACTCGCCATGCGCCTCCTTTTCGCTCTTGGCCTTCTCCAGCGCGGCCAGCTGGCTTTCGGTCAGAACCAGGCCTTCCTGGGCGACCTTGGCTTCGAGCGCCTTGAGCCGTTTCTTCATGGTTTCAAGATCATGACGCTGCCAGACGCCGCGAACGCCGGCCGGAGAAATAGAGTGGCCGAGTTTGCGAAGCTCGTTGGCGATACGGATTTGGCCATAAGCCGGCTGGTCCAGCGAAAGCTCGACGATGATCGCCTCGACCTCGGGCGGCGTGCGGTTCTTCAGGATCGGCTTTCGCCGCGTCAGTTCCTGCAGCGCCAATTCGCCCCCGGCGTCGTAAAGTTCCTTGAAACGATAAAAGCTGTCGCGGCTATAGCCCATCATCTTGCAGGCCTGGCTGACGTTGCCGAGCTGCTTGGCCAACTCCAGCAACCCAACCTTGGCGCGGATAATCTTCTGTTCCTTGGTCATCGTAGGTGTCCTCTCGAAACGCCGAGGCCAGGCGCTGCGAACCCCGACCACTCCGCGCCCGGCCTCGGCTTCCGCCTCAGCTATGACACCAACTGTCAGATTAAGTCTTAACTACTGCATCGAACTGCAGATCGTCGAGAGCGCCAGCGACAACACGATCGGGCGGACGCTCAAAAAAACATTCTCAAGCCCCATCTCAAGCAGCAATGGGTGATCGCGCCTGAGGCCAGCGCGGCCTTTGTCGCCAACATGGAGGACGTGCTGGAAGTCTACCAGAGGCCGCATGATCCCATGCGCCCCCTCGTATGCCTCGACGAAACGTCGAAGCAGTTCATCATCGAGACGCGCGCGCCGGTCGCCGCCAAGCCGGGACAACCGGCGCGGCGCGACTACGAATACGAACGCAATGGCGTGGCCAATCTGTTCATGATGTTCGCGCCGCTGGAAGGCTGGCGCTGCGTGAAAGTCACCGACCGCCGCGCGGCCGTCGATTACGCCCACGTGCTCAAGGATTTGTCCGACATGTATTTTCCCGATGCGGACAAGATCGTTCTGGTTCAGGACAATCTCAGCACGCACACGACGGCGTCGCTCTACCAAGCCTTTCCCGCCGCCGAAGCGCGTCGCCTCGTCGAACGGTTCGAATGGCATTATACGCCCAAGCACGGAAGCTGGCTCGACATGGCCGAATCCGAACTCGCCGTCCTCTCAACCCAGTGCCTTGACCGACGCATCCCGAACAAGCCGGAACTGACCCAGGAAGTCGCCGCCTGGGAACAACGCCGCAACAAACATCACGCCAAGGCCGACTGGCAATTCACAACCGCCGACGCCCGCGTCAAACTCGCCAGGCTATACCCTCAGTTCGCGTGACTCGGGCCACTAGCCGGGGTCTTGGGAGGTTGAAGAACACACGAGGGGCGTCGGCGAGGGTTCTGGCGAGGTCGGTGGCGAAGCGCAGGAGGGTCTGGCGGGCGTGGCGGACGACCTTTCCCACCGAGTTGAGGACGAGGAAGCGCAGTCGCTTGGGTCTGGCCTCGCGCAAATCCTCGGGTAAGCCGACGCGCTTGAACGCGGATAGAAGATTGTACAGGAGCGCGTTGAGCCGCAGCCAGGCGGCGTTGGCGCCGAACTTCTGGCTCGGCAGCGCCCACCCGGCGAGTTCATTCATCAGCACGTCGTGGGTGTGCTCGATCGTTCCCGCTTTGCCGCGATGCCAGCTGATGATGTCGAGGCCGCTGCCGCCCTTGGGATCGGAGCGATTGGTGACGATGCAGAAGTGTCTGACGCCTTCCTCCGAGCCCAGCAAATCGCCTTGGGCGGGACGAACGCGAAGCGCCAGATAGCGGCGCGGCGTGACCTGGTCCTTCTTGTACACGCCGTCGTCGGGAAGGTAGTTGACCTCCGCCCATTCGCGCACGCGGCCCGCTTCCACGTCCGCAGGCTTCCAATGATCGTTCGGCAGCGCCAGGATCGCCTGCTTCAACGGAGCGCTCATGTCGGCGCTGATGGCGTAGGCGATGGCGCGCTCGTCCATGAAGGTCATGGCTTCGTGCTCATAAACAGCGCTGTCGCCGCGAACATAGATTTTGTCGAAGGTTCCCGGCAGCGCCGCCACCGCCTTCTCGATCATCCGCGCATTGCCGCAGCCCGCCGGCGCGTTGCCGTCGCGGAACTCGTCGGCGACGATGACGTCCTGCTCCGCCCACAAGGCCAGAACCGGCTGGTAGCCGCGTTCGCCTTCGAACGTGTGTTTGGCGCTGCGCTTGCTCGAAGCGATCACCGTCGCGTCGATGTCGAGCGTCGCCGACCGCACCGGCTTGCGGCATTGCAGATCGAGGATCAGCTCGCGATTGGCGGCGGCCAAGCCCAGGAGCGGCGCGCTTTCCGAAGGCACGGTCGACTTGCCCTCATGCAAAAGCGGCAGATCGTCCTCATGAAAGCCGGTCAAAAAGTCGCGCGCCGTTTGGGCCGCCGGCAGCTCGTAGCCAAGCAGCCCAGCCAGCGCCGCGTCCTGTCGGAGACGATCGAGGTCCTCGCAGCACTCGCCCCCGGCCGCCCACAGCGCCAGCAGGCTCTCCACCATCTGCGACGACGACAGTCCGCGCTTGCGCGTCTTCACCTTCACCCAATTGTCGATCATCGCCGCCGCTCCGGTCTGGCGGAACGCCTCAATCAGGCTTGGAACGCCAGCCCGCGGCGTGACCAAACTCGTCTCCAGCGCATCGTCAATCTCGAAACCCAGCCGCTCCCCAGCCATCACGCGTCCCTTCCACCCATTGGGTGAAAGCTACCTGAGTCGCGCCAAATCTCAGAACAAAAACAGAATCAGACACTTCTCTTCTTCACCGCACTGCCCATCCATTCAGCAGGCGGAGTTTGAGGCAATCCTCTTCCAAACCTCTTTGTGCGAAGCCCGGCCGCGCTGGCGCTCGAGCTACGCCCCGCAAGCCTCGCGGACATCGCGGCGATCATGCGGCTCGAGCGCATGCCCGGTTACGAACTCTGCGTCGGCCGCTCCGAAGAGGCCGAGCATCGCGCCATGCTCGCCTCGGCCACGTATGCCTATCGCGTCGGCGTCGGACCGGACGGTGGGACGCAAGCCTTCGCAATCCTGAGCGGCCTCAACGATTGGCACGGTAACCTCTACCTCAAGCGCATCGCCGCCGCCCGCGCGGGCAAAGGTCTCGGAACAGCGTTTCTCGCCCTTGTCCTTGACGAGGCGTTTGGGACGTTGGGCGCCCATCGCTTCTTCCTAGTGGCTCACGTCATTGCGTTTGACGGCATTGTCTGAATCTGTGCTGTCGCGATCTGAGCGATGGAGATGATTCGTGGCGAGCAAAGAGATTGCCGTCAAGAAATACGTGGTCAGGCTGAGCGAGGAGGAACGTGCTCGGCTCGATGAGTTTATCCGCAAGGGCAAGCGCGCCGGGCATTTGTTGACGAAAGCGCGCATTCTGTTGAAAGCGGACGTGTCGGAGGCTGGCGGCGGATGGAGCGACAGCCGAATCGCCGAGGCGCTGGACACCAGCATCGCGACGGTCGAGCGGACGCGGCGGCAACTCGTCGAGGAAGGCTTCGAAGCCGTCCTGACCCGCAAGGACAATCCCAATTCCGCCCCGCGGCGGATTTTCGACGGCGCCGCGGAAGCCAAGCTGATCGCTTTGGCTTGCGGGCCGGCCCCGGCGGGCCGCGCCAGATGGACCCTGCGTCTTTTGGAGGAGAAGGTCGTCGAACTGCAGATCGTCGAGAGCGCCAGCGACAACACGATCGGGCGGACGCTCAAAAAAACATTCTCAAGCCCCATCTCAAGCAGCAATGGGTGATCGCGCCCGAGGCCAGCGCGGCCTTTGTCGCCAACATGGAGGACGTGCTGGAAGTCTACCAGAGGCCGCATGATCCCATGCGCCCCCTCGTATGCCTCGACGAAACGTCGAAGCAGTTCATCATCGAGACGCGCACGCCGGTCGCCGCCAAGCCGGGACAACCGGCGCGGCGCGACTACGAATACGAACGCAATGGCGTGGCCAATCTGTTCATGATGTTCGCGCCGCTGGAAGGCTGGCGCTGCGTGAAAGTCACCGACCGCCGCGCGGCCGTCGATTACGCCCACGTGCTCAAGGATTTGTCCGACATGTATTTTCCCGATGCGGACAAGATCGTTCTGGTTCAGGACAATCTCAGCACGCACACGACGGCGTCGCTCTACCAAGCCTTTCCCGCCGCCGAAGCGCGTCGCCTCGTCGAACGGTTCGAATGGCATTATACGCCCAAGCACGGAAGCTGGCTCGACATGGCCGAATCCGAACTCGCCGTCCTCTCAACCCAGTGCCTCGACCGACGCATCCCGAACAAGCCGGAACTGACCCAGGAAGTCGCCGCCTGGGAACAACGCCGCAACAAACATCACGCCAAGGCCGACTGGCAATTCACAACCGCCGACGCCCGCGTCAAACTCGCCAGGCTATACCCTCAGTTCGCGTGACTCGCGCCACTCTCATGTTCGCCGTTTCAAGTAGCAGGCACAAGAAAGCGTAGCTCGCGCGCGAGCGGTTCAGAATGGCCGCCACTGAGCAGGGCAGGAGGCACGATCATCAAAACGACGGTTGATCATGCTCTGATGCGCGGGTTGGATACCGCCGGACCGGTGATGCGTCGCGGAGCTTCCTCTGTCTAGCGGCCAGCGTCGGAAAATATCCGGCTGATAGTGGACGCGAGGGTTCTCCTGGCCGTGACCGTGCCTCCAGCCTTGCTCAGCTTTGGATAGATGCGTTGTCGGCGATGACCTCCTTTTCGTGAGGTCCGCTGTCGATCTCAGCGCATCAAGCGCCGGCGATCTGAACGTGCTTGGCGATCGCCCAGGCAAAGCCCGCCAGTTCTCGAGCGATCGCGGTCGTGACCACAGTGGGTGATTTTCCTGCCCGGGCAAGCTTGCGATAGCGCCGACACAGCCTTTCTTGGGCCTTCCACGCGGTGTCGCGGATCGGCTTTGCCAGACCCTCCTGGCGCAACAGCTGCTCCCGGCTGATGCGCGCCGGGAACCGATAACTCCAGGCCGCCTCGATCAGCATTCGCCGGGCCGCGCCATTCCCGGCTTTCGTGATGCCGCCTTGGCGTCGTGTGGCGCCGCTGGAGCGCTCGGACGGAACCAGACCGAGATACGCCATGAGTTGACGGGGATTGGCGAAGCGGGTGATGTCGCCGAGTTCGGCGATCACCGTCGCCGCCGCGACCAGAGCCATCCCGCGCAGCGCTTGCAGGGCGCGCACCACCGGGGCCAGCGACCAATCCGGCAGCGCTGCCTCGATATGCGCTTCCAGACGATCTCGCCGCGCCGTCGCCGCCTCGACGGCGGCGATGCAGTCTTCCAGCACGATGTGATGCGCCGCTTGCTCGAATCTCAGTCCGGCCATCCAGCGACGATGCATCAACGTCCACGCCGGCCGATTGTAGTGACGGCCATGACGCAGGAGAAAGCCAGAGAGCTGCTGACGGGCCTGGCGCAGACTGCGCACGGCCGCAAGACGCGCGCGCACAAGATCGCGGATCGCCTCATGAGCCTGATCAGGAATCCACACAGCGGTCAGTTCACCGGCGCGATGCAGCTTGGCCAGGTTGATCGCATCCCGCCGGTCGGTCTTGATCCGATCTCCCGGCTTGCGTGGGATCAACGACGGAGCAACGACAACGCAACCATGCCCAGCCAGGGTCAACTGCCGTTGAATGCCATAGCCGCAAGGGCCGGCCTCATAACAGAACCGTAGCTCGCTTCCAGCGCGCGACAGCTTCGCCGCCAGAGCGTTCAAGGCCGTCGCTGTGTTCGCGATCTTGCCATACTCGCGCACGTCCTTGTGTGCGCCCGCCTCCGCAAGCGCCACCGCGATCGTATCCTTGTGCACGTCAAGGCCCACGTATGTGATAGATTCGTCCAAGACCCGTCTCCTATGCATGAGGCTCGGCGCCGGAAAGCCCGGCGCAACCCTCGACAAGCCTGCATACTGTGAGACGGGTCGCCCTATCTCAGGCGAACATGTAGTCTAGGCGGGGTTGCGAACGATGGAGTTCGCCATGCCGATCCTGCTTCGATAAGATTTTGATGCCGCCGTCGCGCGTCGCGACGCGAAGAACTCGAAGGATAGCGGTCAGGCGCGACGGCTTCCGGCGCCGGCAGCGATCTACGATGGATCGACACGGACGGAAGCGGCGAAGATCGGCGGCGTGACGCCTCAGATCGTTCGGGATTGGGTTCTCAAGTTCAACGTCCACGGTCCGTCCGGGCCATCACCGGCAAGGTGCCTGGCAGACGCCGGGCGTGACGGCCGAGCACCGCGGGGCGCTGGCCCGCATGATCGAAGACAGTCCGATCCCAGCCCTGCATCGCGTCGTGCGCTGGCGGCTTGTCGACCTATGCCAATGGGTGTTCGAGGAATACCGCGTCGTCGTTTCCACCCAGACCATGAGCCGGGAGTTGCGGGTCATGAATCATCGCAAGCTGACGGCATTATGCCCAAGCGGCGAGCGCGATCGAGGATTTTAAAAAAGCCTCCCCGCCCGCCTGGAGGAGATCGCGAGAGAGAAGGGTCTCGATGCCGACGCCATAAAGGTCTGGTTCCTGACGAGGCGCGCATGGGCCAGAAGAACGAGATCACACGCCGTTGGGCAACGCGCGGGACACAGCCCTCAGGCCGAGCGATCGGCGCACCGCCTCGACCCATATCTTCGGCGCGATCTGCCCCAGGGAAGGCAAGGCGGTCGGCCTGATCCTGCCCAAGTGCAACATCGAGGCGATGCAGTTGCATCCGGACGATAATCTCCAAGAGTGTCGCAGCCGGTCGCCACGCCGTCCTCACTGAGCTGGACCCCGGATTTGGGACCACTGGCTAAGGTGTGAATGACCTGCTCTGTCGCAACCGATGGAGCGAGAAATGACGAAGTCACGCAAGAAGTTTGATGCGGCGTTCAAGGCGAAGATTGCGGTTGAGGCGCTGCGCGAGGATGCGACGGTTCTGGAACTGGCGAAGCGGCACGGGGTGCATCCGAACCAGATTTATGCCTGGAAGAAGCAGGTTCTCGACAATGCGGTGAGCCTTTTCGCGCGAGGGGCGAGCGGTTCGGGGGATGGCGAGGAGGAGCGCGAGCGCGAGACGGCCAAGCTCTACGCCAAGATCGGCCAACTGACGGTCGAACGGGATTTCTTGGCCAGGAGGCCAGGGCGATGAGCGCGCCCGATCGAAGAGCGATGGTCGAACGGCCTGGCAAGGACCTGTCGGTGCGCCGCCAATGCGCGCTTGTGGGCGTGGCGCGCTCGGGGGTCTACCGCCCCAAGCCCGTCGCCGAGGCGGACGATCTGGCGGTGATGCGCCGCATCGACGAACTGCATCTCGAACTTCCGTTCTACGGCTCGCGGCGAATAACCTTCGAACTCAACAAGGAAGGCCGCGGGGTCAACCGCAAGCGAGTGCGGCGGCTGATGCGGGTGATGGGGATCGAGGCGCTGGTTCCGCGCCCCGGCACGAGCAAAGCCGCGCCCGGGCACAAGATATACCCCTACCTGCTGCGCGGCCTGAAGATTGTCGAGCCGAACCACGTGTGGGCGGCCGACGTGACCTACATCCCGATGGCGTGCGGCTTCCTCTATCTGGTGGCGATCATCGACTGGGCCAGCCGGGCGGTTCTGGCATGGCGGCTGTCGAACACCAACGATGCGAGCTTCTGCGCGGCGGCGCTGGAGGAGGCGCTGATTCGGTTCGGAAAGCCGCGGATTTTCAATACCGATCAGGGCTCCACTTTCACCGCCGAGGCTTTCACCAGCAAGCTTGTGACGGCCGGCGTCGTGATTTCGATGGACGGACGCGGCCGCTTCATGGACAACATTTTCATCGAACGGCTGTGGCGCTCGATCAAGTATGAAGAAGTGCATCTGAAAGCCTACGCCGATGGCTGCGAGGCGCGGTCCGGCATCAGTTCCTGGATGAACCTCTACAATTTTCGGCGCCCTCACCAGGCGATGAACAACCAGATGCCGATGGCGGTGTGGCGCGCCGGCATGGACAAAATCGAGGCGGCGGCGAGGGCTGTGGATATGCCGCTTCGCTTGGACAACGCAACCGCGTTGCCCACATACCCACAGCAGAGACAGACGCAGCAAGAAGCGGCTTGACTTTTTGAAGGACAAGGGCAGGCGAGATTACACCTTAAATTCAGCGACCCGTGGTCCCACCAACGGGGTCCAGTTCACACGCTCGACAAGGCAGGATGGGCGTTCATCCGCAAGGCTCAGACGTTCCGGGCAATCTCACGCTCCTCCGGCTCCCGGCCAAACGTCCGCAAACTTAATCCAGTCGAGAACATCTGGGAGTTCATGCGCGACAATTGGCTGTCGAACCGGATCTTCTTCGACCACGACGACATCGTCGATCACTGCCGCGACGCCTAGAACAAGCTCAGAAGCCGACCTTGGCGCGTCATGCCTATCGGACTCCGCAAATGGGAACACAGGTCCTGATCAACGGAATGGGTATAATGGGTATAAGATGTCATCAGCTGCTGGATCGCGGCGCTCCTAGCGGCGCTCCCATTTCCGCTGGACAGGTGACGGTGGCTTTGTTAGAGGGCCACCGACGGTCCGGTGGTTCGATGGGCGCATAGCTCAGTTGGTAGAGCAGCTGACTCTTAATCAGCGGGTCCAAGGTTCGAGCCCTTGTGCGCCCACCATCGAACAGGCCGCTGATTCTATTGACTAAATGTCCCCTCCTGAGAAGCCGCTGGCCACGCTCCCAGTCGCCTTAGCTTTGCCGACGGTAAGCATATGGTAGGCGCTAGCCGTTGTTCGACGGGATCAGGACTATTGCCAAGACGAGCTGTCGATTTGTGAGCTCTTCGCCTTTCTTGCTGTCCATCGCTCTTCGCGTTTCGGCCTCTGAGACTCCCTTGCGAGTTCGGCCCTATCTCGGACGGCGGTTTGACACGAAAGTACTGACTTGCGATGAATCCCCGCCAACGACGCCTAGGCGACCAATCTTCTCCGACGCATTACACGTGAAATATGTTTAGAGCCCGTCCGGGAACTTAACGAATCGTTGGAATCGCTTATGATTCAAGGAAGGCGGCCCGAATCGCTTGGGGGGGTCGCTGATGTGGACCAACGAAAATCGCGCTCGCTACGACCGCAGTCGGCTGCGCTATCCGAGCGATCTGACCGACGCGGAATGGGCGCATGTCGAGCCGTTCATTCCACCGGCCAAGCGCGGCGGCAACCGACGTCATGTCGATGAGCGCGAGGTCGTCAACGGCCTGATGTATGTCCTGAGCACCGGCTGCCAATGGCGCGCCGTGCCGAAGGACCTGCCGCCGCGTTCGACGCTTTACGATTACTTCGATCGCTGGAGTTGGGACGGCACGCTCGATCGCATCCACGACGCGCTCTACGTGAAGTGTCGCGAAGCGGCCGCTCGCGAGGCGAGCCCGACCGCCGCGATCATCGACAGCCAGAGCGTCAAGAGCGCGGAAAAAGGGGGACCTGCATCGATCCGGCGGGTTACGACGCCGGCAAGAAAATCATGGGCAAAAAGCGCCACATCCTCGTCGATACGCAGGGCCTGTTGATGCATGCGATCGTCCACGCCGCCGACATCCAGGACCGCGACGGCGGCGCGGCGCTGATGGCGACCTTGTTCGGCGCCTTTCCGTTCCTGACCAGGCTCTTTGCCGACGGCGGCTATCGAGGGCCGCAATTTCAGACCGCCATCGGACGAACTCTGGCGCGCGTGAAGGTCGAGATCGTCAAGCGATCGGATCAGGCCAAGGCCTTCGTCGTCCTGCCCAAGCGCTGGATCGGCGAACGCACCTTTGCCTGGCTCGGCCGCTGCCGACGGCTGGCCAAGGACTGGGAATGCCTCAACCGCAAGGCGCTCGCGTTCCTCCGCCTCGCTTCCATCCGCCTCATGCTGCGAAAACTATGCAATCCCACATGATGTTTCCGGACAAACTCTTAGAAACTTGCAACATATCCAAATCAGAAAGCCGGCTCCAAAGATTACAACGGCGCAACCCGGCACCGAACGGACCCCGAGAAGCAGGAGCATCTCGTTGCGCGCTTTGTGTCTGTTCGACTCTCGGGTTTCATTGCTATCCTCTTTGAGGGGACGTGTTGGCAACGTCGAAGCGAGATCCGATACGTCCTTTACTGCGTTGCGCAGAAGGAACGCGCCGATTCCCATTGTCACTACACCAGTAGCGAGGGAGAGTGCAAAGGCGACGAGGTAGCCGATTTGGGTCATCGAGGATTCCAGTATGACAATAGAAGGTGAACCCGGGCATCAAGTTGGCGGATCCTCGCCCGCAGAGACCCAGTATGCCTCCTGTTACGAGGAGGCGGATCGTCGATCAAAGAAATATAGAAATACAGATCCATTTCCACTTATTCCGCGTGCGCTTTTGTCCTCAGAGCACATCCAAGCGTATGTGCGTGAGACGGGGATGATTTATCCTTTCGAAAGTAGATCAGGTAGTCTCAAGTCTGCTTCCTATGAGGTAAGAGCTGGGGGCCAATTTATATATTGGGGCGACGACGGAAGGAAGATCGTCCAGCCTGTCGAGCCGCGCGGGACGTTCACACTGCCGCGCAACTCAATCAGCTACGTTCAGATCGAGCCTGACTTCCTGTTGCCGCTATATATTGCCGTCCGGTTCAACTTAAGAATCGCTCACGTTCACAGAGGTCTTCTGCTTGGCACAGGTCCGCTGGTGGACCCGGGCTTCCACGGCAAGCTTCTAATTCCGTTGCATAACCTAACTTCCGATGAGTATACCATTCGAGGCGATGAGGGCTTGATCTGGATGGAGTTCACTAAGACCTCGCATTTTGCAAAAGATGCCGGGCTAGCGGATTGCCCCCGAGACGAATTCAAGGCAACGGAACCTCAAAAAAACGACCAGCCGCCTGAGTACTACTTCGATCGAGCCAGCAAGAACAGGCCGATTCGAAGCTCCATCCCGGTGGTGGTGGCCGAGGCCGAAAAGCTTGCGAGAAGTGCTGTCGACTCGGCTCAGCGAG
The DNA here is from genome assembly GCA_963782255.1 of uncultured Alphaproteobacteria bacterium. Taxonomy (GTDB): domain Bacteria; phylum Pseudomonadota; class Alphaproteobacteria; order Rhizobiales; family Beijerinckiaceae; genus Roseiarcus. The sequence continues at coordinate 909,630 of CAWAIS010000002.1, forward strand.
CTGAACGGACAAACCGTATTTTGTTCGGGGTAGGCATTCTCACTATTGCGGGGATTGTCGTGAGTTTGTTCTCCCTCATGACAGCGGTCAACACGAACGTTGTCGCGACCCATAATCTCATCAAGAATGTCTCCGACATGGAGGCTGCTGACGTTCGCGGCGCAGCCGACAAGCTTCAGCGAATTCAGGCGCAGCTAGACGATGCAAGGGCGCAAATCGATACACTGAAGGCGGACGTCCGGCGTCTCACCAAATAGACTGAGACGGGGGCCTAAGCATCAAGTCCGATAGATAGTAGGAAACCGCGAGCATGCAGGACCGATATGTCGGCGACGTCGGCGATTTCGCTAAATACGGGCTGTTGCGTCGCCTTATTGGCCAGCCCGGCGAACGGAAAATACGTTTGGGTGTGGTGTGGTGCCTATTCCCAAACGAGACCCACAACAATGATGGCCGGCACGTTTCTTATCTCGGCAGTCCCGAGTTTGAAGCACTGGACGATTGGTTGCTCGTCGCGCTTCGCAAGATCGTCACGTCAGGCAATCGGGGCGTTTCTGCGGTGAGCAGCGGCGGATTGTTCCCCGACGGCACGGTGTTTTATGACGCGGCGGCGCTGGCTCCCGCGCATCTCCGTTTCTTACGAATTGGTCGCGAGAAACACCGTGTCGACTGGCTGGATAGCTGCCTCAAGATCACGGAGAATTGCGATCTTGTCTTTCTTGACCCCGACAATGGCGTCGAGGTCGCGTCGGTTCCAAAACATCGTCCGAGCGCTGGGAAATACGTTTATTGGGATGAACTCATGCCTTTCTGGCAACGCGGGCAGATGCTGCTAGTCTATCACCATCTCAACCGCACGATGCCTGCTGGTCGGCAAGTCACCGATCTGCGAAAGCGTTTTCAATCCAAACTCGACGGCGCAAAGGTACTGCCGCTTGTGTTCCGACGCGGGTCCTGCCGGGTGTTCTGGCTCGTCTATCGCAGCTCGGCTGTTGGAGCCGAAATGGAACGTCGCGCGCGTGACTTTCTCGCGTCCGGCTGGTCAAGGCACTTTTGGCCCGCCGATCGGCTCGACGAAGAAACCGTCATGGTCTCGGTCATCTGACGTTCAATAAAGCTCGATGGCCCGGTACCGAGCCAGTCAACTCGCTGTTTGATATCATGCTCGATTTTTTCCACAAACTCCTTGGCTTTTGTCGTCAGGCGCCCGGCCCTAACATGCGGGTCTACGTAGTCGAGATGATTCAATACCACGCGGCTGGGATTGTTCGCTGCGATGGCGCGACGTACCAGGCCAGGATCGAAACGCCCAATCCGGCGAACTTTGCCTGTGACCGTGGTGTACTCCCGATAATCAAGCGGGAGTCCGGCCTCGGCCGCGATTGCCTCCCATGTCGTCTCTCCTGCCAGGGGGCCTGAATCTCCCGCGACGCGGATCGGGTGGCATCGGATCACGATTGTCACGTCATCCACGTCGCGAGGACTCAGCCCGGCTTCCGCCAGGAAACCGGCAGCGCTGGTGTCGCGACTGGTTGTCTTGGGCCAATATCCGCCTTGGAGCAGTGAGAGCCCGTAGCCCTGGGTGCCCTCGATGACGACCCGACACCCGGCGTCGAGGAATGACCTTACTGCCGAAGTCGTGTCATTCAAGAACCGAGCGAGCTTCGGCACGTCCTTCGCTTGGACCGAATGCAAGGGCAACGCGGTCGCGCCGCGAGCGGTCATAGCCATCACTGCCGCGCCGGTTCCTGATTGAGTCGAACCGATCGCAGATCCGAGGTTTGCTGCCCGCTCCCATCGCTTGTGTTGGTCCGTAATGATTCGCGCCATCGGACTGATCAAGACACGATCCGGTCCAAGGCGGAGCAGTCTCAGTTCGTCTTCGAGAATCGCCAAATCAATGTAAGAGCCTGCGGGGAGGATGACCTGAACCGAGCGATCGACTGCCGCCGCCGGCAGTTGCCGGAGCGCATAGGTACTGCCATCGGCAGCAACCGCGGTGTGGCCGGAATTTGTTCCCCCGACACGGACGGCGGCGGCCGCCGTCCGGTCACGACGCACAATCTCAAGGGCGACTTTCCCTTTCCCTTCCGAGCCGAACTGACCGCCTACGACAATCGAAACTGGCATTCCTCACCAACCTTCCGCATGAAGCCTTCGACAGCGCTCGCCACCGCATTGCTCAGGTCATCAATCGTGGACGAATTGTCCAGCAAGACTGTCGCTCTCGTCCCGAGCCGGTCTATCTCGCCTTCGACGGGCATTGCGTCGGCGTCTTCGAGAGACGGGCCATCGCCCTTCCGATATCGCTTCTTCCTAAGTTCGAGCGGCGCCGCAATGTGCAGGTGCAGGAAGCGCGACCCGAAACGCTCAAAGAAAAACGCACGGTCTTCGAGGAATCGAAGGCCATCGACAACAATCAGTTGCTGATTGCCCACCCGCGCCAAAGTCTGCTCACAAAGCCACCTTTGGCCCTTCGTGCGGTTGATCTCCAGCCCAATTCGCTGGCGCAATTCGCGATTTGGCCTTTTGCCCAGTTTCTTGATTTCGTCGTCCACGACCAAGCTGAACCGCGTATAGGCGAAGCCTTGACGCTCGAGAAAGCCAGCGGCCGTCGTCTTGCCTGCGCAAATTCGGCCGCTGATCCCGACCACCACGGGGCCTGGCGCGGCCTTGAGATCGGGAATGATCAGAGCGTCCTCCGAAGGCCCGGTAAGAGCCTCGTGCTTCTCCGCAAGAAAGAATAATCCTACCAGGGCTGACGTGATAGCGTCGAGTTCATCATGGCGAACCGATCTGGTCAAAAAATCGCCTGAGACGCCGAACTCTTGCAGCCCCGCTTTGAGGAACGCTTCTCCAGCTCCCTTGCGCGGAATGCCCATTATATCCTGTGCGGCGCCGGGATAGCTTTCTACTACAGGAATACCAAGGTGCCGCAACCGCGACGCCAGTCGCATGCCGCGCTTGGTCAGGGCTTGCATGCTGGGGAGCAAGCAAGGATAGACGTTGATGCCTCGCCGCTTCAGTTCTCGCTCGCAACGCCGCATGATGCCGAATTCCAATCGGCCCGGATCATCGTCCTCCACGCGAATTCGGCCGAACGGAATTGAAAGTGGGGAATCGATAGAAACGAGCGAGGGCGAAATCGCGACGATGCGCGCGATCATCTCCTCATCCGTCGCCACCATCTCCGTCTCTGCGATGGCGCCACGGAGCATGCACCAGCCGGACGGCCTCACTTCCGAACCCGTGAGATCGATGCCAACGATCGTGGCGCGCTCCGCTGCTGTCCCGGCAAAGAGCGACTGAAAGGTGTTCTTCGGTTTATCGAGCCGCGAGGCGGACGGAAGTTCAGCTGTTGGCACCGCCCATCCCGAAACTAAATAAGGATGTTGCGAGAACCGCGATGTATCGAACCAGAGATCAGGGTCTCTGACAAGCCTTTCCAGGACCTCGTCGAGTATATGCGGCATCGCGACAACGTCGCATCGATTGTAGTCAATGAGACGACGGAGGGAGTAGACATCGCCACGCAGGTAGCGATGCCACAGCAGCACGGCCTGGGCGCCATCTAGGTCTTCGACGTCGCCGCGGACCTGGATCCCGAGTTTCCTTTCAATCGCCTTTTGTCCGCCGGTGAGCCCGACACGCCGGGCGAGGAAGCGAAGATCAGCGTGAACCTTCGGCAACGAAAGCTCAGGGAATGATTTTGCGAGGAACGCCAGGTCGAACAGCGTCCCGTTGAAGGTAACCAGCGCGGAAGCAGCCCGAAGCGAGGACAGAAACGGTTCGGGATCATCGCCAGCCACATGGATGCGATAAACGCCATCGGACAACCAGCCAACGACGGTGAGCTCGTCGTAGTGTCGGCTCAGCCCAGTGGTCTCCACGTCCAGAAATAAAACGCCGCGCCTATCGTTGAGTGCGGTGAGGATGTGTGGGCCTATCGACCGACGAGGCGTGCGGAATTGGCGCGCTGTCTTTCTGACAGTCGATCGGTTCGGATGGGCGGGGATGAGGTCCGAGAATGGCAGCGCCGACTGCTCGGCTGAGGCTGCAAAGTCCATTCGCGTTGTCCCCGGGGGAATGACCATTCGGCTCAGTCGCACCGCGCAGTACTATGATTGCATGAGGGCTGTTCGCGGTCAACAATGCAGAGTCGAATCAACTCCAATATCGGTGTATAAGATGCGCACGCAGATCACGGCCTATTTGCACGCGGACACCAAACCCTGGCTGCAGAAGTACGCGACGGAGTGCGGGCTAAAAGAGTCCGAGGTCGTACGCCTACTCCTTGAGCGGGAGAAACAGGTCCGCTGGCTCAGGTGGGCGCTATCAGCGCGTGATCCGGCCCGGGGGTCCACGCCTCCCCTTCCGCAGCGGGACGACATCCTCCCGCCGCGATGGAACAAACCGCCCAGGAAACGTCCGAGTCGAAAGCCGGGAAAGCTCCCTGAGCAGGAGCGCTAAAGCTCGCGATCCGAGTTAGCGGCGCCTGTTAGCCGGAGAGAGCCCGTCGGATAGCTGCCAGGGTGGGCCATGGCTCCGAATCCGGGTTAACGGCGCGTTGGGCCGAGCATTGAGGCGAGATATATTCCGCGTTCCAACCGGCTGCCTTTCTTCGCAGCTCAACGCTTTTCTTGTCTTTTGCGCTGCGAACGAGGTTTGTTGCGAAGTGTCTGACGATGGCTATGTTTTTGGCTCCTTCGCCTTTGCGCAGGCGGGACTGGTCGTCTTTGAAGACGACGTCGAGCACCCAGCGCAGCCACGGCTACGGCCGCGCGCTCGGCTGACAGCGGCGCCGACGATATGTAGTAACGGGTCTCAAAAGCTGCGTCGGACAATTCGTCGCCGGCCCGATCATGGCTGCGGCGCGAGGTTTTTCCGTCGATGGCGATGAGATTGGGCGTGTCCCGCCACGTCTCGCGCATCCATGCCGTAAACGCCGCCGAGAACGGCGCGGGGTCGATCCCATCAGAAGGTTTGGCCAGCGGCCACAAGGAAGGCCGTGATGATAGGGCAGATAGCGGCGCAGAACGGCAGATGCACTTCGCCCCAAAGGGCGATCGCCTCGGGGTCGTCGCAATCGGCCATTGTGCCGCAACCGACCAAAAGCAGCACCTCCGGCAAGGGATGCGCCACGCGCCAAGGTTCTCGCGGGCCCTCGATGACGGAAAATTGGTCCAATAAAGCTCGAAGAGGCGACTTGTCGTCGAAATCGGCAACCATCAGAATGGGGACAGCTCCGAATCATTCACCTCCAAGCCAATCAACGCAATCCGTGAATCCCCGTTGACCCGAGTCCGCCCTGCAGGGCGGACTCTTGCTCTTGGCACGAATGCACTCAGGCTCTACACTGCATTAACGACCGCTGCCAATCACGACGGGCAGCCGAAGTTGGAGGTCCAATGTCGGCTCCTGATTATTTGATCGAGATGCTCGCAAGCACTGCGCCGAAGGGGCCTCACGTTTACCCGATGCCACCACGAACCTGGCGCAGAGCTTCGCGCATCATCGACCGCTATGGAGCGGACACCGCTCTTGAGGTCCTCGATGCCCGCGCTGAGAAAGCCGTCGAACGTGGCGATATTCCGAGCGCAGTGCGATGGCGGGACGTGATGGCAGCAATTCACGCGGTCATCAATGACACTCCGCTTGAAGGGGAGATGAAGCAGTGAGCCCGAGGGGGTTATTCGGGAGGCGTAATCCACTCAATTGAGGTCCGCCCATTTTGTTTCTGCAAAATGGCGAGAATCTCGGAGCCGAGTTTGCGCAAGAGCTTGTCCATTCGCCAAGGCGGGTTGACAAGAATCATGCCGCTCCCGGCAAGGGTTGTATCGTCCATTGGGCAAAACAGCAGCTGCACCGACATGCATTCTCTAATCTTCGCCTCCCGCAAAACTTCCTTAAGACCGCGGATCGCTGGGCGGCTCTTTACCGGATACCATGCCGCCAGAATTCCGGACGGCCAGCGGTTCTGAGCGTGGATCAAAGCCCGAGCAAGATCGTCGAACTCGGTCGGGCTCTCAAACGGCGGATCAATAAAGATGAGGCCGCGTCGTTCTGGCGGGGGGACGAACGCCCAAATCGCCTGGTATCCGTCCCGCTTTCGGATGGACACCCGCTTGTCTTGCCTGAAATTAGCCCGCAGCCGAGTAACGTCGTCAGGGTGTAGCTCGCAGGCGACTAAACGATCGCAGTCGCGAAGAAACGACTGGATGATTGCGGGAGACCCTGGATATCGGACAAGCGCGCTTTGAGGATTCATAGACCGAACGAGTTGCAAGTACGCGGCACCGGCCGGAAGGTCGTATTGAAGAACTCGCCCAATCCCATTTTCTGCCTCGCCTGTTTTGCAGGCTTCGTCAGAACTCAAATCATAGATGCCCAACCCAGCGTGAGTGTCGAGAACGAAGAACGGCTTGTCCTTACGGCGAAGGTGCTCAAGGATTTGTGCCAAAACAGCATGCTTGAAGACCTCAGTGCGACTCCCGGCGTGGTAGGCATGGCGGTAGTTCATGATCGCGGCCCTCTTGCCCAAGCTTCTGGCTCGCATCGTCCGCGCTAACCCGCATTTCTCATAGAGGGCGTCGATCGCTTGCGACCCGACAATCAGGGCGTGACTTCTGCGTAATGGGCAAGCGCGCCCTTGGCGCCTCGATCGCGGGGAAGATCGCCTTGCCCAGCGCCCGCGCCTGGGTGAATTCCGCGAAGCACCATTTCGAGGCGAGCCAGTCCGGCGTCTGGATGATGACGACCGCCTGAGATTGCTCGACTTCGCGGTAGAGCGTCTCCTCCCAGTCGCCCCCGGGTGGGATGCCGGTCGTCTTGTCCTTGTCGAGAAACGCGTTCTCGAACCCTTGGGCGGCCAGCCAGGCCTTCATCCGCGCGGCCGCGTCGTTGTCGCGACTTGAGTGTGAGATGAAGATGCGCGCCATGCGGCAGTTCCAGGCCCGACCGCACTCTGCGGCGTTCTGCGGCTTTTTGAAAGACCATCGAAAGCAAGCGACTCGCAAAACGCGGATTGTGAGGGCGAGTGCCCGCCGTTACTGGGCTGAGAATGTCCAATAGCCCTCGCCCAAAAGGACGTGTCCGCAGTTGCGCTGATTGGGCGTCCAAAAAGTCGGTATTGACTTTTGAACGTTTGCGAACTCATAAGCCTAGATATTCTGAACACACAGGCTAAGGGTTCGCACGATGGTTCACCCAGCGCACAAGGGCATCCTGGTCGGATACGCCCGCACCTCTACCACTGACCAGGAAGCCGGGCTTCATGCCCAGGTCCGGGACCTCCAAGCGGCTGGCTGCACCAAAATATTTCAAGAGCGAGTCTCATCGATCGCCGAACGCGCAGAGCTCGAGCGCGCCTTGGACTGTCAATCGGCTCACAAAACTGACCCCCGATCGGCGTGCAAAATTGACCCCCCTGATGTCGCACTGACGGCAGCGCTTGCCCCGGCGGAGCTGGTCGGGGTTGCGCAGCCGGGGCGAGCGCGGGGGGGTGAGGAACGATCTAGAGCTCAGGCGCGGTTCTTGAAGCGCCAACTCTCGTTGCCGGTCTCGACGATGTCACAGTGATGCGTGAGACGATCCAGGAGCGCGGTGGTCATCTTTGGGTCGCCAAAGACGCTGGGCCATTCACCGAAGGCGAGATTTGTTGTGACGATGATCGACGTGCGTTCGTAGAGACGGCTGATCAAGTGGAACAGGAGCTGGCCGCCGGACTGCGCGAACGGAAGATAGCCGAGCTCGTCGAGAACGATGAAGTCGAGCCGCGTGAGATAATCGGCGAGCCGCCCTTGACGGCCAGATCGACCCTCGGCTTCTAGCCGGTTGACGAGATCGACGGTGTTGAAAAAGCGGCCTCGCGATCCGGCGCGGATACAGCTTCGTGCGATCGCGATCGCCAGGTGGGTCTTGCCGGCGCCGGTTCCGCCAACCAGGACGACGTTGCGTTGCTGAGCAACGAACACACCGCTGGCAAGATCGCGCACCAGGTTCTCATTGATCAGCGTGTCTTTGAACGCAAAGTCGTTCACATCCTTGGCGAGCGGCAGCTTGGCGGTCGTGAGCTGGTATCGGATCGAACGCGCCTGCTTCTCCGATATCTCGGCCTTGAGCAGATCGCCGACCAGTTGCTGGGGCTCATGCTTGCGCTTGAGCGCGGTGGCGAGCGTCTCGTCGTATGCGCTTTTCATCCCATAGAGCTTCAGTTCGCCCATCATTTCGAGGACTTCGGTTCTCTCCATGGTCATGCCCTCCTGAGCTGGTCGTATCTCGCGCAGTCAGCGACCGGCGCATGTCGGAGCCTCAGCGCATCCGGGGTGAAGATGGGCGCAACAGGTCCAGGATCGCGTTGGCGCGCGAGGATGTTGATGATCACGTCGGACGAATGGACGCCCTCTGACATCGCCTGAGCGCAGGCGGCTTCCACCGCCGGCAATCCATCGGTGAGCACGGTGGCCAGGATGGCGACCATCTGGCGGTCGCCATCATCGGATTCGGCGAGCTTGCGTCGAACCCGCTCGAGCGCCGCCGGCAGCACCCAATCCTTGAACGGAGCGCCGTTGCGCAGGGCTCCAGGCTTGCGGGCCAGGACCGGAACATAGTGCCAGGGATCGTAGACTGTCTCGCCGCGACCGTAGTTGCGGGGATGCTCTGCGACGATACGCCCATCCTGGCGGACGACGATGCGATCGGCGTAGGCATGGACCTCGACTGGACGACCGACTGCGCTGGCGCTGACCGAGTATTTGTTGTTGTCGAACCGCACCAGGCACGTCTTCGACACCGAGGCTTGTTGCGCATGGAACCCGTCGAAGCGACCGCGATAAGCGATGAGCTTGGGCCGCTCTTCCTCGAAGACCTCCCATACGGTCTGCTCGGGGCGTTCGGGGTGCGGGTGGGCCTTGGCGTAGGCGATGCACCTGTCCATGAGCCAGGCGTTCAACTCATCGTACGTCTTGAACCGCAGCCGTGGCGTGAAGAAGCGCTCACGAACAAGGCCGACCTGGTTCTCCACCTGGCCTTTCTCCCAGCCTGACGCCGGCGTGCAGGCGACAGGGTCGACGAGATGGTGCGAACACATTTGCAGGAAGCGGCGATTGTATTGCCGATCCTTGCCGACGAAGATCGTGTCGACCGCCGTCTTCATGTTGTCGTAGATGCCGCGCGTGCAGGCGCCCTTGAAGAACGCAAACGCCCGATCGTGCGCGTCGAACACCATTTCCTGGGTCTCGCGCGGATAGGCGCGTACGAACATCATTCGGCTGTGGCAGAGGCGGACATGCGCGACCTTCAAGGTCGTTGTCACGCCGCTCATCACGACGATCTCGTGGCTCCAGTCGAACTGGTAGGCCTCGCCCTGCGCAAACGACAACGGAACGTAGGCGGTAGCCGACTGGCTCGAGTGCTCGCGGCTCCAGATCTTGGCGTAGCGTCGGACGGCGTCGTAGCCGCCTTCATAGCCCAGCGCCCGCAACTCCTCGAATAGCCGGATCAGCGTCAGACGTTCGCGCGCTGGCGCGTCGGCATTCTTCGTCAACATCCGATCGATGTCGGCCTTCCAGCGTCCCAACTTCGGGCGTGGCTGGACCTCTCGCTCGTAGGAAAAAGATGTCTCGCCCGAGCGTAGAATCTTCCGAACAGTATTGCGCGATATCTTCAGATCGCGGGCGATCTCCTTGATCGACTTGCCCCTGGATAAATGCTCGCGCCGTATCCGGGCGATCGTCTCCACAACCAGCATCCCCCACCGCCCGCGTCACACAAACGCGGGCAGCCGAACAGAGCGAAAACTAGGGGGTCAATTTTGGACGCCGATCCCCCCGGCTAGGGGGTCAAAATTGCACGCCGAAACACACCTCTGCGCGGCTCAAGGCGGACGAGGCGGTGAAGCTCTTCAAGACGGGTCGGACGGTGACCCAGATCGCGAACGACCTCGGTATTGGACGTGGGAGTGTCTATAGGGCACTTGAAGCGTGTGGCATCAAGCAAGGGGCCGGCGCCGCGTCTGGTTCGACCCAAACGCGACCATCTGCGACCGGCTGAGGCTCCCCACGCGCAACGACGTGGCTTATGGTTGAGACGCCCCGCTCATTTCGGGGGCTTCCAGCGCGCCCTCCATGACGGTACTGCTCGACGTTGCCTCTGCACAGGAGACGGGATGCGGCCGAGCAGCGCCGGCGCCGAAGTCGGGGTCTCGACTGCAGTGTCGGGTACGAAGCCATACGGGCGGCTCGCGGACGAGGGCAGGCTGAACCGAAGGATGAACCCAGCCGGCGGGGTCCATAATGTATATGATGCTATCTATCTATCTATCTATCTATCCTACTGCGGAATAAGTGGAGCGAAGATCGCCCGTTCCCATTTGATGCTGCAATCCCGGATGTTAAAGGGCGGGGCGGTTTGACCCGGCCATTTGCAAGAAAAACAATGGTTTGGAACGCCGATCGGCGTCCGGCACCCTCGCCGAACAACATCCCGGATCCCACGCGGAATAACACCGCCCCTGCTAAACTTGCCGCTGCGCGGGTTCCGGTGGACGCGGTGCCGACTTCGGCGCTGCGGGCAGCTCTATACGTAGGAGGTGCACCCGGCCGGACGTCTCGCCCGCGACAATGGTTCGTTCGTCGGGAGTGATGGCCGCGGCAGTGATGAGGCTCTCACCGTTGAAGCTGGCGAGCATGACGCCACGCTGCAGGTCCCACAGCTTGAGGCTACGGTCGGCCACAATGTTCGGCAAAATGCCCAGGGTGTCACCTGACACGGACACTGCTAGGGGCGTGTGTGAGGTCGCCAGGAGGATCGCGATGTGATCGCTATGGCCGACCAAAGCATGGAGCTGGACGCCACGATCGAGATCCCAGAGGGTGAGAACGTTGTCGTCCTCGGCGACCACAGCGCGACGCCCGTCTGGTGTCACTGCGACGGCGCTCACATAGTCTGTCCGATTCGTCACGGTGTGCAGCTTGGTGCCGTTTTCGAAATTCCAGACGACGGTATATCGCCCCGCCGCGAGCACGCCCCGCCGCCCGTCCGGCGTGACCGCGAAGCTTCCAGGGCCGTCGAGGGGAGGATAGCCTTGCAGCGTCCGAATATGCCTGCCAGGCTGGCCGCCGGCACGTTGAGCGCCCGAGCGGAGCCCAGAGGTGCCGGCCACTTCCCACATCTCGACAGAGTGATGGCCCCCCAGGCCGATCAGCTGCCCTTCGGTCGTAAACGCAATCAGGTCGTCCATGACTAGTTTGGCGTCGCGGAGCTGAAAGCTTCGCAGCAGACGCCGGCCTGCAAGGTCGCAGACGGCCCCGCGCCCGTTCTCAGTGGCACATGCGGCTAGACGTCCGTCCGGGGCTACGCCCAGTGCGGTGATGCTGCCCATTTGCAGCTTGAAAGCGTGCACCGGAGTTTGGCTGTCTAGATCCCAGAGCGTAACCGCGCCGTCCCGCCCACCGGAAAGGATGTGCCGTCCATCCGGCATGGGCGCAAGGGCCGTAAGCTCGTACTGGCTGCCGGTCCAGGCGGCCAGCGCCGCCCCGTCGGTTAGGTCCCAGGTTCTGAGGGTGCCGTCCTTCGCAGCGGATACGGCACGGCGGCAGTCTGAGGTGAGCCCGACCGCTGTGACCGGGGCTCCGTGGGCCGGCTGCCGCTGTGGTGCTCCCGCGGCCCAGGGGTCCCACACCCGAATAGTATGATCGTCGGAAGCGGAGACGATCCGCCTCCCATTGGGGGTGACGGCAACAGCTCTGACCTTGCCAGTGTGGCCGGCGAGAGTGCAGTGCTCCCGCCCCTGCACAAGGTCCCACACCCGAACGCTGTGGTCATCGGAGGCTGACACAGCCACCCGGTTGTCCGCCGTGAGCGCGATCGACTGCACCGTTCGGGTGTGGCCGGTCAGCAGGTGCCGAAGTACCCCCCGCTCTAGGTCCCAGACGCGGAGTGCGCAGATATGCGCCATCGGTGCCGCCTCGTCGCCCGCCCAGCGCAGGTCGTCGTCTTCACTAGAAATCGCCACGCGTCCGTCCGCGGCCATTGCGACGGCTCTAATATAGCTCCCGTGTTGACCCAATACCTGCCGCAGCTCACTTCGCTCGAAATCCCACAGCTCCACGGAGTTACCCCGGCCAGCGGCCAGGATCGACACACTCTCGGCAGCTACCGCCAGCGGCCGTGAGTCGCTAGAGTACGCCACCCCGCGCAGCTCCGCTCCGTTGGACAAATCCCAAACCTTCACGTCGGCCCCGACCTGCTGATTGGTCCACCGGTAGCCCGCGAGCGAGACGGCTCGGCGCCCGTCCGCGGCTACGGCCACCGCTACAACGGTGTTGCCATGACCAGCCAGAAGGAACGGCTCGGTCCCGGTGCTTAGATCCCAGAGCTGGAGACCCCCGCCGCCCCGCCCGACGACCAAGCGTTGGCCGTCCGGGGTAAGCGCGAGCGCGGTGATCCCGTTATTGAAGCGCTTGAGATCATGCAGCTCAATGTCACGCTCGAGGTCCCAGACCTTGACTATGCCATGCAGCGCGCCAGTGACAACAAGCCGTGCATCGGGCGTGATCGCCAATACCTCCACGTGGCCAGCCCAGCCTGTGACCGTCCGCAGCAACGGACCCCCCGGCGGGCTCAGAGTGGGTGTCAGCGGGCGCAGCCAGGGATAGCGCTGCGTCAGCATAATGCGCTCCACCATTTGGCGGGCCGGGGGCACGTCCAGGGCGAGCAGGCGGCCGCAAAGCTGAGTGGCGAGCTGCCCCTTGTCTCGGCTGACCACGTGCGCTGCGTTCCGCAGGGTATCCTCGATGAGCCGGGGCTTCTCATCAGCGGGTATCAAGAGGTAGTCCGCCAGCAGTGCATTGACGTCGGTGGCACTTAGCTTGGCTCGCATCCAGTCCAGATCTGTAAGGAGCTTGCTGGCCTGGTCCTGACGGTTGGCCCCGACGAGGTGAGCGACCAAGTGCTGGAAGAAATAGCCATCATCGGGGCCGCTGGACCAACCATCTTGGCAACGACCTGCATAGGCATCCAGCAACCGGCCATGGATTCCGGGTAGGTCGTTTGCCTGTTTGCGCACGTAATCGAGCTGCAAGTCGTGGAGCGAAAGCCGTCCGTCCTCACTGCGTTGGGCCATGGAGCGGTCCACCAGAAGGTCGGTCAAGTCCTGGATTTCGTACGGGTCCAACCCTGCTGGCCCCCAGAGCATCTCTAAAACGGCCTGTGGCACGAGTGTGTCATCGGGGAAGATTGCGAACTCCAGGTAGCGCGGACGGACGTTGGCCGGCAACGCCTCGACCCCAACCTGAATCGCTCGCAGTAGGTCCGGGTAAGCGTAGTTGGGAAACTGCATGCGGATCTTGGCGAGGTCGGCGTTCCGCAGACGGTGCAGGGCGTTGCCCCATCGGTTCGGGCGGCCCCGCACCAGAGCCCCGGTCATGGCCAATGCCAGTGGGAGGTTGCCGCACTCCTCGACCACCTCTCGGGCCTCAGCTGGCAGCGCCACCGCCTGTTGGTCTGCCCAGTCCGCCAGAAGCATCAGCGCCTCGGCGTCGTTTAGAACGTCCAGTCGATGCTCCTGGGCCCCCAGCGCTATGCCAATGCGGCTATCGCGTGTTGTCATAAGCAAGCGACAGCGGGGGCCAAGCGCGCCCGCGACTGCCTCGACATGGCGCGCATCCCAGACGTCGTCCAACACTACCAGGCAGGTCTTTTCCTGCATGATCGCGCCTAGGCGCGACTGTGCGACGGAAAGGTCGGCGTAGTATTCCCGGTCATGATCACCCAGGGCTGCGCCGATGACTTGCAGGTTCGCGACCAAGCCGGGGTGCTGACCAACCCTAACCCAAACGATGCCATCGCCGAAGCTCCGGCGTGTCTCGCAGTCTCGGGCGAAAGCAGCTGCCAATACAGATTTGCCCACACCGCCCATACCCTCGAGGGCAACGGTCTGCTTGGTCGAGGTGATCACGGTGGGGCGGGCCGCGTCAGCGAGCACCGCGGCGGTGAGGCGCTCTAGCTCAAGCGGTCGGGCCAGAAATTTGGGCGGTAAGGCGTCGACACCGTTAAGGGTGCCCAATGCTGGCGTCTGGCTCCGCACGATACGCAACAACTCGGCGAGTGCGTCCCGGTAGGGCCGTGAGACGCGGAAGTCCGGGCAGTGCAGCTTCGCGAGCCGCTTCGGCACCAGTGCGTAGTCGCCAAGGCGCAGAATGGGAAGGACGACCCTGCAGGCTGCCAGGGCAAACTCCCACTCGAAGCTTACGTAGGCGGATTCGGCTGAGCGCGGGCCAATGACCAAGATCAGCCGGTCGACGCCGCTGATGGCGTCACGGAGTTCCTGCAGGAAGGTCCGCCCGCGGCTTTCCATTGAAGCCTGGTCCCACCACACGGCAAGACCATTCGCGGCGAGATCGTCGCGTAGCCGCTCCACAAACGGCTCGTCGTCCTCCCGAGCATAGGAGATGAAGATGTCAGCCACGACGCCCCCGGCTCAATGGGCTTAGTGCAACTTGTCAAGCATCTTTGTCGCACTCCCACTCCAAAGCTAATTGATCTGGTGTCGCGCGTCATTGCGTTTGATTGGGGTCTGTCATTGATCGCGCCTGGGCAATCTGGCTCGGCCACGACGGGGTCGATGGTGACGCCAGCCTCGGCGCCAAGGGCGCCGACCAGTTCGTCGACCCGAGCCTGGATGTCGTCATTTGTCGTCAGCCTTTTTTCCTGCCGTTTTTTTGACTGGACCGGGGACACCGGCGAAAGCTCACTTGGTCTGTCGTCAGACGACGCACGGCCGACAAGACGCGGCAGAGGCCGGCCGAGGAGCTGGCGAACGTCATCCGCGGCAACCACCCGCTCATTACGAGCGGCGCGCGCTAATCTCCTATCCGGCCAACCGGCGGGATTAGACGCTCAACGTCCTCCGCAGCAATCGGCTCCATTCCCTCTCCCGCCGCTGAGTTGGCAATAGCCTCCCGGGTCGCGCTGAGGCCAATCCACTCGTCGAAGGTCATCTTCGCGAGCAGGCGCGCGCTGCCCTCGGTCATCTCGGTGAGCACGACGTCCCAGTGGCCGTCGCGGCTGCCGTCCCACACCATCCGGGTTGTGAATGTCCCCATGTCGGTCTCCTCCCTGCAAAGCCTTAGCCTGTGGTCGCCTGTTGGCCCGAGCCATCCTCGCCAGTGCGAGACTAGCAGCCCTTATGATCATGCGGAGGTCTTCAGGACGCCAGCGGCCTCAAGGGCGCGCCTCCTCTTGAGGAGGCTGGCGTGCACCAGTTTCAGATAGTCGAGCTCGGGCTCTTCGCCGGGTGTGGGAAGTTCAATCGCAATCCGGCTGACCATGTCGCGGACTTTGGGCGGGGCTTCCGGAAGCGCCCTTTCGATCTCGCCCCGCAGCGAGGCGTTTCTATGCCGCCACTCGAGGCACTCGGCTTCGCTGAAGCCGGGGGCTTTGGCCCGCAGGACGCCCGCCACGCCCTCGTGCGAAATGTTGTGGCCCTTCGCTTTCATGTCGGCCGCGATGGCCCTCAGCGACGATCCCTGCCCATACAGCGAGATCATTTCGCGAATGGCCCCTTGCTCGGCCTCATGCGGCAGAAGTTCGCCGTCGTCGCCGCGCCGGAAGCCGAAGGGCACCGTTCCCCCGAGGAACCGACCGCGGGATTTCTGATCGGCCTTGACCTGGGAGATGCGCTCACGAATGCGGTCGCGCTCGGCCTCTGCGAATGCCGCCGCGATCGTCAGGAATAGCTTGCTGATCCCGTTGCCGGCGATGTCGCCACCCAGGTCGAGCAGATGCAGCTTGACGCCGCGCGTCTTGAGGCTCTCGACGACCTTGAGAGCATCCAGGGCTGAGCGGAACAGGCGATCGAGCTTGGCCGCGATGATGACGTCGCCACGCTGCGCCTTGGCGAACAGCGCGCCGCCGACTGGCCGCTCTTCGACCGGGACCGAACCGGATACGCCGCCCTCGACCAGCACCTCTGTGAGCGACATCCCGTGCATGAGCGCGTAACCCTCGATCTGACGCCGCTGCACGTCGAGGCTCTCGCCTTCGGTCTCCTGCCGGATCGTCGAGACCCTCGCGTACCCGTAAACAGCCACATCGCTCTCGTGTCAGCCTGTCATCCTGCGTCTCTCTATGCACTTGGCGACAGGTGTTGTCAAGCTCTTAATGCAGGCTTACAGAGTGGCAGGGATGACCTGTTTCAGTTCCGCCGTGAATTGCTCCGCATGCCCTTGGGCCGGCCAGGACCCCGGGCGCGGGTTCTCCTTGGTGAAACACGTCGCATTCCGTTTTTTTGCCGTTTTTTTAACGGCGCGCAGGTCATTTCAGGAGATACAACAGGAGGATCGTGAGCCGGTTGACGAGCTCGCGCGGACCCAAGCGCCGAGTTCCCGGTGATCACACCGAAACCTCGAAATAGTCGTCGGTAACGAGCACATTACTCGCCGGATTGGACGGCGTCCGATCTGTGCGAAGGACCATGCCCGGCGCCTTCGTCTCCAAGGCCGCGATGAGATCAGGAAGCGGCATCCCTCCCCAGCGCTTCTTCAGCGCCTCCGCCTCGTCTACCGGAATCACCGCGGCCTTCAGCGAAGTCATCTGTTCGAGGCCGTCTTCCTTCAAGGTGGCGGTGTGGCTGCCGTGGTGTCCGACCTTGTAAAAGATGGTTCTCTTCAGAAGATCAGGTCCCGTCACTCTGGGCGAGTTTTTCGGCCATTGCCAAGTCTGCCAGGACTCCCAGTTGCCGACCAGCGCGTCCGCCGCGAACAGCAGTACGTCTCCCTTCCCGACATCGCCGAGTTCGAGCGCGAGGACGAGGCTTGTGTTGTTGGTATAGCTCTGCAGGGCGAGCGCCAAATCGGTCGCCAGCCCAAGCCAGTCGCCGTCGATGCGTCTCCAGTCGTCCTCCAGATAGTACTCTCGGAAGAAGTCATCGATACGCTTCCAGTCCCTCTTGGGGAAGGACGGGTCATCAACAGGTATGCGCCGTCCCTCGGCATCCGTCGGAATGGTCCCCCTCGGATGAAACGGCGACGACGGATCAATTAGGATGGGCGCGTTAGGGTCAGCCGCCATCCGGCTCGCAAGCGCCGCGATCACTCCAACAGGCAAGGCGCCCACGCCGGTCATCGCGAGCCCGTAGGTTTCGGGACTGCTGGTCGACGGATTGATCTTGCGGATGAGGGTCGGATCGTGAGGAGGCCCGAGCACGTAGATGCGCGCATTCGGGTTCGGGATCTCGAACGGCTGGTCGGTCGGCCAGCATATCCTGACCTTGGCCATCGCCTTTGCTGCGTCGAAGGCTGCTTTCGTGCTCACATCCGCCCAAGCGGCGCCGAACTGGAACAGGGCGACGTCGGCCAGGACATCGAGCGTCGCTATCTCTCCGGCGGCGCTAAGCGCGCTTGCACAGGCCGCGAGCGCCGTTTCGGCCTTGCCCAGTTCGCTTTTCAATTGTCTCGCGAGGTCATCGTTCGGCTCTTCCGTCCATGCGACCCAGACCGAGCCAACAGCGAGTTTCGCGAAGGAGCCGGCGGCCTGAGTGAAGCCCGACAGATGGTCCCAGTGCGCGTGGGTAATGGCGAGAACGTCGATCTTTTCGCCAGTCTCTTGAACGATATTCTCGACCACGCGCGTCATCTTCGATGCCGCATCTTCGGTTCCAAGCACGACGCCGCAGTCGATCATGAGTTTGAAATCCTCATTGTTCGCTCGTTTCACCCTGACCAGAATGCAATCGCCGAGCCCTTGACGATAGAGGCGGGCCGAGGCCCTCGTTCCGCCGCCGCGCACCGCCTCCGCCCCCCAATTCGGCGCCGACCTCATTGCAGCCTCCCGTAGCGGTGCATAATCGCGAAAGCTTTTCCTCTGCGGGCAGGGTCGCCAGGCCGGTAGTAAACCTGTCCGCGAACCGCCGCGCTCGCCATCGCGTCCATTCGCGCACGCGCCTGGTTCATTACGGACCAAGGTGAGAACAGCTTCTTCCGCACGACATACTTGAGGCGATTGTCGTTGAGGTCGAACAGCAATGTGCATCCGCCGCGATAGCGGTCCTGATTTGGCTCCGCCCTGAACGTCTGCCTCAGTTCGATCACGAGCGCCGACTTGGGCGCTCCGTCGAACCCGCTGCGCCTGCAAACCTGGACGGAGTACACCTCGATCGGACGGATCTCGCCGGTGAAGGATTGGTATTCAATTATAGGGCTATGCACTTAACTCAAGTGGCCCAAGCTGTTGTGGTTCGGCCGTGGCTGATTATCCCCGCACGGTGCTGGAGTTTCGCGATTGGTTCGTAGACGAAGCAGCCTGCCTTGACTATGTCGCGCGGCTGCGGTGGCCGGAAGGCTTTCGCTGTCCGATATGCGGCACGGCGGATCATTGGGTGACGGCGCGAGGCTTGCGTCACTGCCGTCGGTGCGGCCGACAGACGTCGGCGACGGCGGGAAGTCTGTTCGCGGACACCCATTTGCCCTTGCGCGTGTGGTTCGAAGCGCTCTGGCACGTGACCAGCCAGAAAGGCGGGACCAGCGCTCTGGGCCTGCAGCGGGTGTTGGGGCTGGGGAGCTACCGCACAGCGTGGACATTGCTGCACAAATTGCGTCGGGCGATGGTTCGTCCCGGTCGTGAGCGGCTGCAAGGCATGGTCGAAGCCGACGAGATTTTCATCGGCGGCCCGAAACCGGGCAAGCGTGGGCGCGGAGCGCAAGGCAAGGTATTGGTGGTGGTCGAGCTCAACAGGCGGCCAAGGGGATCGGTCGCATCCGGCTGGCGCGCGTGCCCGACGCTTCAGCCAAGAGCCTGGAGGCGGCGATCACCGCCTCGGTTGAGCCTGGCAGCCAAGTGCGCACGGACGACTGGAGGGGTTACAACGGACTCGACCGGCTGGGCTATCGCCGCGAAATCGCCCGCGCCAGCGCGGACGTGGGCGAAAACCTGTTGCCGCTGGCCAACCGCGTCGCGTCGCTGCTGAAGCGATGGCTGCTCGGGACGCACCAGGGAGCCGTCAGTGTCACACACATCGACTATTACCTGGATGAGTACACCTTCCGCTTCAATCGCCGAACATCGGGATCGCGCGGCCTGCTGTTCCTGAGGTTGATGCAGCAAGCCGTCGATCTCGGTCCGCTCCCCGCGAAAGAAATCCGAGGCGGCAGATCCCCTGTCCCCGGCACAACCAGTTGATCGAACTTGAGTCAAGTGCATAGCCATATTCAATTATTCTGCCCGTCCATCGCTTCGCAGGCTCCTCGAATCCGAGGATTTTCCTCAGGAGCGCATGCTCCGAGCGGATCAACCATGCATTCAGCTTGCGGCTGTTATACTGTGATCGATCGAAGGCGGCTCTGCGTTCATCTGTGAGGCTCAGGTCCAACAGAGTGAGGAGCTCCGTGAACTGGCCCAATTGCATGTCGTCCATGGGCGGCGGCTCCCAGAGCAGGCTGTCCTCCGCGAGACGGCGGACGTCGTATGGAAAGATCCCGCGTTCGCGAAACGCATCGATGAACGCGTCGCGGTAACCGCGATCGTCGTCGGGAAACAGGTCATGGTCGGCGGTGATGATCGCGCGCAAAAAGTCGCCGAATTCGAGGTTGACGGGAGGACAATAGTCGAGCGCGCGGATGCACATGTTGAGGACGTGCTCGGCCGTCTTCGATGCCTCGCTCGCGAGGCGGTTCGCGAGTTGGACCGAGATGTCGCCGTACGGCAAGATTCCCGTACCATTCGTCTCCTGTCGGATGAGCTCGGCGCACCGCAGCTCATAGATCGTCAGGAACGCAGCGAAGACCGCCGAGACGAGAACGGCCGCGCGCTCATGAGGCTTCCTCATGTCATCTTTCAGCATGGGCGTCGCGGATCCGACCTCGCCCACATACCGGCGCAAGGCGCCGTGTATGACCGTCGCCTCGCCGAACTGTTGCGCGAGTTGCCCGAGCTTTCTTCCGATATCCGCCGTCGAGCCTCTCGCCTGTCGGATCTGCCGGGTGAGCAACTCGGGCATGGCGAAATGCTGGAACAGGGCGACAATATCGGCGAAGGCTTCGTGAAACGCCGCCATGTCGACATTCGTGGGTTCCGAATAACGCGGATGCAGTCCGTCGAGCAGGGCGTGCGTCGTTTCGTGCGCCACGATATCGTGCGAGACGACGCCGAAAACGCCCGAGCCCCGGGTCACGGCGCCGCTCGAGTCCGCCGCCTGGAAATAGCCGAACAGGAGGGCGATCTTGTCGGGATCGTAGTAGGCGTTGGCCTCCCGCAGCGCGTGAGGGTAAATCCTCAGTCTCCGCACGAAGCCGTTGTCGGGCACGACCTCGCCTTCGTTCCTGGGCCGCCGCCGCGCCCACAAGACTTTTCGGCCGAGCGCCCGCTCGAAGCGCTCGATCGTCAACATGGCGACGGCATAGGCCATCTGCTGGTGGAATTGCGGATTGGATTCCGAGGGTGTCAAACCGTCCTTGGCCATCAAGCCAGGGTCGTTGAGGTTGACCGGCTCGTACCAGGCCCTGCTCGCGGGATCTACATCGACGACTTCGATATATTCACCGACGGGACCCGGTTTGAGATCGCTTTCCGAGACCGTCGTCACCGTCGCGATTTTGCTGTCGAACAGGGTGGGGTCTGTCTGCAGGTTGGGGTCGTAGGCGTAAATGCGCAGCCGCCGACCATGGCCACGCGGTTCCGCCTGGCCATGGTCGGGCTCTAAGCGCTGGCGTTCGCGTGCGCGATGCGCCGGCTCCATTGTCGACAAACTGGCCGATGCGCGCCTGTCGAGAACTTCGCGCAGTGCGACCAGTGACTGAACCGCCTTTGTCTTGAGATCTTCGACCGATTTGAATTCGGCGTAGATGCGATCCTTCTTTGCCAGATTTAGAAAGGCTTCCAACTTCTGTTCGGCGCCGCGCTCCTCGCCCACCGCGCTCCTTGGAACCAAGTAATCTTTGTGCATGATGAACATGCAGATCGGAATCCCGCGGGTGACGGCGCGATGGAACTCAAGTTCGGTCAGCGATAGCCGGTCCGGATTGCGCTCGGGACTTTCCGGCATTTGACCATATCGATAGCCGATCAACCCGACGTAGGCGTCCGCTTCGTCGACCTTCGCCAGCGAGGCGTCGATGAGATCCTGACCCGGCAGGGCCGCGTCGTCTTCCATCGCGATCGGCAACAGGCGCTGCCCAAGCATGGCCTCCCTGACCGCCCGGCGGGGCTCGACGAGCTCGGTTCAGCCGACGCTAAACATGGTCTGGTCCTGACCCCTGATTTTATCGAGGGCCGACGCTAAACCTGCGCCAAAGCGCCAGCCGCCATCCACAGCTCCCCTGCCCGCGCTGACCGGCGGTCCGGCCGGTCCGATCGACCGCACGCTCGCGCGCCAGATGGCCGACCTCGCCGAAAGCCGCCTCACGCGCCTCGCCAAGGTGTTCGGCTCCAAGCTCTATGTCGAACTGCAGCGCCACGACCTCGAATCCGAGCGCTTCGTGAGCCGGCGGCCCGACGCGATCAGGCGCTCGACGTGCGGTCGATCGGGGCGGACGATTGCGTTCTCTTCCTCGAGCATGTTTTACGCCGTTATTTTAACAGGAGCCGAAACACCGTGCGCCTGACACGGCGCGCAGCTTGACCCGTCAGGAACGTGAGGGGCTTGGCCGCCCGGGGGGACGTCGAGCGCGCTCAACGCTCCACGCGCGTCCTCGCGAAAGCCCCGAATGAGAGCCCGCAACGCCTTGCGCGCAGCGATAGCCTCTCGCGTGTAGAGCCCGTGGCGATAGGAACCATTCCGTTTGCCGCAGGGCGCTCCGCTACCTTCAGCGCCGCCGTGGAGGCGGCAGCGCTTCTTGCCTTTCGCCGCGGGCTTCTGACAGGGAGCCCCCGACCGCGTTCGGGCCAAGCAGCGTGGCGCAAGGCGTAGCGGCAATGGCTCGCGGGTCGAGCGTTCCATAGGCTTGGTTCTCTTTTTCATGGACTCCCCCTCCCTCCGTATGCCGGTTCGACACTGCCCCAACGATCGCCTGGCCGCCGGGATAGACGTGCACATGCTCGACCCTGACTGTCTGCTCGCCGCCGCGCTTTATCTTCGCGAGCGCCTCAGTTTGGGCGGTGAAGGTGCGAAGCAGCTTTGTGGCCAGCGCGCCATGGGCCTGCATCTGCTCGAGCATTTCGGCCCGCTGCGTGCGGCCAAGCATTTCCATGGCGAGGGCATGCGTGACCGCCATTTGACTTGCGAGCATTGCGGCCATTTCGTTTTCCGGCCGAGTCCCGTCGATGGCGGCGAGCGCCGCGTTCAAGTCCGTTTGGCTGGCGTATGGCTGTCCGGTGGCGCGCTGACTGCCGGCTAGGCGGTTCAACTCGCTCGCCACAAAATCCTTGCTGGCGGTGCCAAAGGCGTCGAGCAGGGTTTCGGCGACATCCGGCTCGATGTCAGTGCGAATGGTTGTGGCGCCTTCCAGTTTGTACTCAAGAGTGGGCCTCTCGGTACGTGCGGCATTGCGCTGCTTTGCCTCAGCGATGCGCGCTATCATCCGCGGACTCGGGTCGGGACGGTCGGACGGCTTTGGTTTTTGTTTCGGCGTCATTCGCGTGTTCCTTCATTTTCGATGCTAGCGAGCTCAGACTGAGGGTAGTTCTCTTGGCGGGGAGGTCGCCGACGGGCCGCCAAGGCCCCAAAGGCGGCTTCCAACCGCCGGGGGGTTATAGGGGGGTTGGTACACACCCCGTTGGAAGGGGTTGGAAGGCGGTTGGCATAGCGTTGGCAGGGTCGTTGGAAGGCCGTTGGCAGGGCAAAATGTCAGTTGGAAAGCGGTTGGAAGGACATCCATCAGTCGAACTCATGCGTGGGCGCCGGCGGAGGTCCCGCGACGATCCGTTCACGCCGCTTTGATGGCGGCCCGCTGGTCTCGTTGTGAATGCGGTGGGCCGCGAACAGGCGCTGCATCGCTGCGTTGAGTCGCGCCGAGCCGAGACCCTTCGCCCTAGGGTGCTGAGCGAATTGCGCGGGGGCGAATGCGTTGGACTTTTTGTCGGAGACGTGCCGCCCCGAACGCCCGAAGTCCGCCAGGATCTCGAGGAACACCGCGTCATCCTCCGCATTGGTTTTCAGGTCATCGGCGCGGCCAGTCCCGCGGAGCACGAAGACACCATCGCGCCAGCGCAACACACGCTCGTCACCGGCGCGACCGTAGTTCGCCTTCTTGGTCGTCAAGATGCGAACGTCGTCGTTGCTCCCGTCGGCGCCTGAGGCCTTCGGGCGCTCAAGGTAGAGCCGCGAGCGGACCGAATTGCTCCAAGCGGTGCTGCCGGAGGTGCCCGCGCCGCTCGTCATGCCAGACTGACTCGGGTGCGACAGCAGGACGATCGTAAGGCGGAACTCAAGCGCCAGCCCGCGCAGCAGGCTGATGAACTGGCGCGCGTGGGGACGTTTGATTTCATCTCCCCCGAATAGGTCCGCCAGTGTGTCGAGGATGAGCAAATTCGGGCGCCTCTCCTGGACTTCGGCCCGGATCGCCTTGAACAGCGGCGTCTCAGACAACGGCCCGTCGCGCCTTTGAGGAGCGGCGAGAACCGCGTCGCGTCCGGCGAGTGGGAGGAACTCAAGACTGTGGAGGGTGGCGAGCTCGAGCCCCTGCGCGCGCACGATGTTTGCGAGGCGGCGATGTAGCTCTTCGAGGTCGTCCTCGGCCGAAACGAACAGGACCAGACCTTGACTTGGAAAGGTCCCGACCCACTCGGTCCCTGCGGCAGTCGCGACGCCAAGCTGCAGCGCCAGGAGCGATTTGCCCGTTCCCCCGTCGCCTGACAGCAATGTGATCTCGCGCGCCGGGATGAGACCCTGAACATGCCATTCGCGCGGTGGCGGCTCCGCGCCGGCGAAGTCCGCGGCGTTCACGATATGCAGCGCCGGCCCCTGCGCAGCCCGTTCGGAATAGGCGCGCGCTTCCTCGGCGAAGAACGCATTCCGGCAGTCGGGCGGCCAATTGCCGAAGTCGGTGGGATAGGGGCGGCTCATGAGGCCCCCGCTTTCCCGCTGTCGCGGTCGCCGAGTTCCTTGAATGTCTGAATGGCGGTGATCACGCAAAGCCGCAGGCGTAGATGGACCCCAAGCGTCACCTTGTCGTAGCGCCATGCGGCTTCCGTCGCGCTGCGGGCGTACGATGCAGCCAGCTCGACCGTCTCGCCTATTAGGTCGAGCCGAAGTGCGTCAGCCCCGCCGGCAGCGTGCTCAGGAATCGAAGCGCGAGCTTCGGCAGGGCTGAGAGGGCGCGTCGTCACGGTGCCCTCCCAATATTCGCCAGCCGCGCGACCAGGACCGCGACGCGCATGGGCACGCGATAGCGGGCGGTTTCGCGATGCCCGTTGATGTCGAGATCCGCAAAGCCGACGCCGTCAGGGCTGTGGAACAGTCCGGCGGTTTGCGCGAGATCGATCAGGATGTCGGCCTGTGTCGACCCGCGCCCGCCCGTCTCGCCGTGTTCCTCTGCGATGGACTCATCAAGCGCTGTCACCCGGCAACCGGCCTTCTTCAACTCGAAGCGCAACGCCTCTAAGGCGGCGCGATCCTCCTTTTTCAGCATCGCGAGCCGCTCCAGCACGTCGGGTGTGAAGGCTCCGCCGGGATCCGCAGCCACCGACTTGTCCTCGGCGGCGTCGATGACCCCCGCGATCGGGTTCTGGGGATTGTTCACGACTACTAAATTCACGGTCCGTCCTCCTCGCTGCGGCAGACGCAGCCCAGCAGCGGTTTGGTTGGTTGAGGGGAATCGTTGCGGCCCAGCCGGCGCTAGGCCACATCGGTCAGGCGGCGGGGAAGCCGGTCGGCGTCGGACGTGCTACGGGCGCGCCGAGCCGCAAGCCATTCGTCGAGGTCGGCGCGGCTGTAGCCTATTTTTGACCCGAGTTTATAGAAATGGGGCGATCCACCACGACAGCGCAACTTCGCCAGTGTTGACCCGGCAAGTCCGACATAAGTTGCAGCAGCAGCTGCCCCAAGTACTACTTGCTGTTCACCGGACGAGTAGTTCTTGCCCTGAGAACTGGAATTGATCAAAATCATGAAAGCTCCTTTCTGCCCGGCCTGTGCGACCGGGCATGGTTGAGCTTTTACTCGAGAGTCTTTGAGCGTGTCGCGGTGAATATCACAGCGGTTTCGTCACCTTTTTTTTGGTACCTTCAGCCGGCCTTTAGGTACCAGTTTTTTCTCGAGCCGAACGGCATTCAGTTTGTCGCGGATGCGCTCAAGAGGAATGTGCTTGGTTTTCAACAGTTCCAGCTTGGCCATCCTTATATAACTTCGATTGCGGAAGCCGTCGTTGCCGTACTTCTCTTCCAATTCGTCAATTTCGGTATTTTCGATTTCCTCTCGGAGTTCGCCAGCGAGTCGAGCGGCGTAAGCGTCGGCCGAACATTCCTCATCCGCCTTCAAGAGCTTTTCCCAAGACCGGAGTGTTTCTGGACTCTGGTTCAATACGCGAGCGACACGATCCAATGCGACGTGTTTTTTTGTCCCCTGGCCGACTATAAAATTCACACGGCACAAGGCTGCGCTTTTCCACTCCAGCGTTTCGAAAAACTCAGCGCGTCTCCGCTCAGATGTGGGAATTAGAGGCTCGACTGTTTGCCCGAAATTTAGCGCGCGGAGAGCGTCGCGAAGCGGCTCGCGCCAAAAGCGACTGTGTCGCGCCTCTGATGACAAAAGCTCGCGAACCGCTTGCCTGAGTGAAGATTGTGACAGCTCCTCAGTTTGCTTATCAAATTCGTCGAGCAAGTCTTCGCTTATCGAAAATAACAAAGGGTCATCTTCAACTCCGGATGACGATCCAAAATCTTTGCCAATGCGCTCCAGAAAATGACAATCATCTGTAATGTCGTCCAAGCCCCACAGTGTAGCTAGACGATATGCGAGACCAATGTTAGCTTGAACCCAAATCCTTCCAACAATTTGACTTTGCGCCCGCGTCCAGATGGGCATACCGATGCGTTGTCGCGGCCTGCGAGTGGCCAAGGAGCTTGCCAATGATCGGAAGGCCGAGCGAAGCGCCGGCGCCGAAGGACGCGAAGGAATGGCGCAAATCGTGGAGGCGCACGTCGTCCAGCTTGGCCGCTTTTCGGACGGCCCGCCACGGCTTGTTCAAATCGGCGCGCGAAGCGCCTTGAAGCGCCCCGGCGACGATGTATGGGTTTCCCTTTACGCGGGGAAGCGAGGCCAGCACCGCTTGCGCGGCTGCGCTTAGATACAGTGGCTTCTTGCCGGTCTTGCTGTCGGCCAGAAACAGCACGCCGCGCTCGAGGTCCAGTTGCGACCACTGCGCGTCCAGAATTTCGCGGAGGCGCGCGCCGGTTAGGATCAGCAGTCGAATGGCCGCGACCGCGAACGGGTCCAGCATGACCCGCCGATGATCGGCCTTGGGCGCGTGCTTCGCGTTGGGCTTGGTTTCGTCAACGGAATAGGGGAGGCCGATGGTTTCGCCCTCGCGCAGCACTTCGCCGAGCCGCGCCAGTTCGTCGCTTGTCAGATACCGTTCCCGTCCCTCTTCGGGATAGCGTTCAATTGCACGGGCGGGGTTGTCCGCGAAGGCGACTTCGTCCCGGCGCGCAGCCCAGTTCCAAACGGCCGACACGACCGCGAGCGAGCGGTTAGCTTGATAGGGCGCGTCCGAAAGTTTGCCGTGCATTCGCGACACATCTGCGCGCCGCACCTCCAAGATGCGCTTTGAGCCGAAGGCGGGCAGGACATAGGCGTTGAGAATGCGCGCATATTCGTGGC
This sequence comes from uncultured Alphaproteobacteria bacterium, assembly GCA_963782255.1. GTDB lineage: Bacteria > Pseudomonadota > Alphaproteobacteria > Rhizobiales > Beijerinckiaceae > Roseiarcus. The sequence continues at coordinate 936,379 of CAWAIS010000002.1, forward strand.
CGGTTCTTCCCTTCCGCTTTGTGGCGACGTGCAACTCGAGGAAGTCGGTCGCGACCGCCTTGAACGTCCGCACCTCGCGCGCCGCCTTGCGCTGCGCAATGGGGTCCGCACCGCCCTCGACTGCGCCCAGGATGATTCTCGCCTGTTTCCGGGCTTCCTCTGGCGTCAGCCGCCCATGCTCGCCGATGCGGGTCCGGCGCGAACGCCCATCCTTTCGATATTGGGCGATGTAGCATTTCCCGCCATTGCGGAAAGCAGCGACGCCGAACCCGCGAACGGCCTCACGGTGGCCGCCATCCCAAAGGATTTCCCGGTCCTTGCTCGCCGGGCAGATGAGCGCGTCGACGCTGCTCTTGGTAATCGGTCCCGTCGCCATTTTGCGTCCCTCGAAAACCGGCCTCGCGGTCAACATACGGTAAGCGCATGGTAAGCACAATCAGCCCATCACTGTCAATCTTTGGAAACGTTCTGCGCGGCGAAAACTGAATATTGTCAGTCACTTCATCCGGAGCGATGGCAGGCAGGAAATCGCCAGGAAACCTTGACACTCAAACTCTTAATCAGCGGGTCCAAGGTTCGAGCCCTTGTGCGCCCACCATCAAAATTGATGGACCATCTGCCCTCGCTGGACAAAGGGAGTGCGCAGCTTCGCCCTCGCCAGGGCAGGTCGGTCGTATGTGCTTGTTTGAGCGGTCGGCTCGTGTTAGTCGACAGAGGCTAAATCGACGCGCTCTGATTACGGATCATGGAGCACATTTGACGATGGCGGATCAGAACGGCAATGGTGCCAGTGCGCCACAGGCAAGTCCAAAGTTCTCGATACTCGCTCAATACACCAAGGACTTGTCCTTTGAGAATCCAAACGCGCCTCGTACTTTGGGTCCACAGAGCGGACCAAACATTTCGATCCAGATCAACGTGAACGCGCGGCAACTCGCCCCCACCGACTTCGAGGTGAGCTTGATGCTCGAAGGCGGCGCCGGACAAGGCGCGGAAACAATGTTCAAGTTCGAGCTCAATTACGCCGGTGTTTTTCGCGTCGAAAACTTTCCACCAGACCAGATCCAGCCTGTGGTCATGGTCGAAGGTCCTAGACTACTGTTTCCGTTCGCCCGTCAGATCATCGCAGACGCTGTGCGTGGGGGCTCTTATCCCCCTCTTTACATCGACCCAATTGATTTTCACTCGTTGTATCTACAACGCCTAGCGAGTGCCGGCACCCAACAGCATCAGCACAATGCATGATACTATAGGCCTGGTTGAAACGCGGCAAATCGAAACCAAATGGGCGCTTCTCCGAGCGTCTCAATGTGTTGCTGATGAGCAGCTCCTTCTACGGAGTCGATAAGCGACCTCCTGGCTTTACGCGGTGCTGTCCGCGCAGGGACCCAAAAGACGATTTTGCACGAATCGGGCTCATTTTGAAAAGACAACGAGGGCTGTCGCCCCCCCTTTAGCTCCACGTATATCTCAGCCAGAATTTCGGCATCGAGCAACGCCCCGTGTTGCACTCGTCTGGTTCGATCTATACGATATCGGTCGCATAAGGCATCGAGAGAGTTTGACTGCCCAGGGTGGTTTTTTCGGGCAAGTGCGAGCGTGTCCACTATGTGGTCTTGTCGGATCGAAGAGCGTCCGATGCGCGCTAACTCGGAGTTCAGGAATCGGACGTCAAATTCCGCATTGTGAATGACGAGTGGCGCATCGGCTACAAATGCGAAGAAATCGTCGACTACGTTCTCAAAAAGGGGCTTATCCCGCAAACTCGCCGCAGTATGACCATGGACGCGCACTGCGTCCTCCGGCACGTCGCGTTGCGGATTGATAAGAGCATGGAATACTCTGCCTGTCGCAACCTGGTGAACAATCTCAACAGCGGCAATTTCCAAAATCCGGTGCCCTTCGGAAGGATCGAGGCCCGTTGTTTCCGTGTCCAAAACGATCTCACGCATGGAGCAAGTGCCCCTTCATAGCTCCGGCAGCGCGCACAAACTGGGTGACCTGAGCGCGTGTCTGCGCAAGGCTACCACTGGTATCGATGAGGTAGTGCGCTTTCCCGCGCTTCTCCACATCTGGCATTTGGCGAGCAAGGATAGCCTCCAGCTTTGCGTTGGTCATGCGGGCACGCGCGAGCGCTCGCGTTCGTTGGATCGTCTCCGTCGTCGTCACGACCACGACGATATCAACGCTCGTTTCGGCATTGCTCTCGAAGAGCAGTGGTATATCTATCACCGTCAACCATCGCCCGTCCGCGGCGGCGCGTTTGATGAAAGTCGCCCGCGCATTTGCAATTTCAGGATGCACCAAGACTTCAAGACGCAGGAGCGCGGCCGAATCGCCCATTACCCGCCGTCCGAGGCGATCCCGATCGATCTGGCCCTCGACCAAGACGCCCGGAAACATTTCTTCGACGGCTTTCGCGCCGATGCCCGCGTAATATTCTCTCACCGCCGCATCAGCGTCAAAAACCGAAGCGCCGAGGGAAGCAAAAATGTTTCCAACCGTAGATTTTCCCATTGCAATCGATCCGGTCAGTCCCGCGACAACCATTTCCGGTCCTAACACTCGGAAACAATGTCCGCTTCAACCAACGCCCGCAGGTCCTCGGTGATCACCGGTCTCTGGCTAAACCATTTCTCGAAGGCCGGCGCGGCTTGATGGAGCAGCATTCCCAAACCTTCCGCCACTCGCAATCCCCGAGCGCGCGCCGTCTCAATCAGAGGCGTGTGGAGCGGGACGTAGACGATGTCCGCCACCACCGCATGGTTCGGTAGAAGGTTGACGCCGACATTGAGCGGCGGCTCCCCGCGCATGCCGAGCGAGCTGGCGTTGACGAGGAGGTCTGCCCAAGAGAGTTCCGACGGGAGCGCCCGCCAAGGCAACGCGATCGCCCCCGCTCGAAATCGTTCGGCCAAGGCGACGGCCCGCTCATGTGTCCGATTGACGATCGCGATCCGCTGCAAGCCGCGCGAAGCCAGTGCGCCGATGACCGCCTGGGCAGCCCCGCCGGCGCCGATGACAACGGCTGCCCGCGTGCTCTCTGCCCAACCCGGTGCCGCTTCGTCCATATTCGCCAGAAAGCCTTCGACGTCGGTGTTGTCTCCCCACAATAGGCCGTCCTCGCGCCAAAGTGTGTTTACGGATCTCAGAGTCTCAGCGACGGCCGTGCGCCGGTCGCAAGCCGCAAACGCCGCTTCCTTGTGCGGAATGGTAACGTTCGAACCCACAAGTCCATCTCGGCCGATTTTGATGGCAAACGATGGAAACTCCCCTGGCCGAATGGCGAAGCGCTCGTAACGAGCTTCGATGCCGAATTCACGAAGCCAGTGCTGGTGAATAATAGGCGAGCGAGAATGAGTCACGGGCCAACCTGCGACGCCAGCACGACGTATTTCGTTACGGTTACTCACAGAATGACCAACCTCCGGAGCCTAAGCCACGACAGCAATCTTAGCATCGGCATGCCAAGGACGGTGAAGTGATCGCCTTCAATACCCTCAAAGAGGTGCACGCCCAGCCCCTCAAGTTGATAGCCTCCGACGCTGGAGAGAGCGGACTGCCCGGCCAGATTCAGATACTTGCGAATCGTTTCTCGGTCGAGGACACGCATCGTGAGCTCGGCCTCCGCGTCGTCGACGATGAGCGTCATGCCAGATCGTGCTACCGCGTAGGCTGAGATGAGACGATGCTTGCGTCCGGCGAGCGCCGTGAGCGTCTGCGCAGCCTCAGCCAGGTCGCGCGGCTTGTGGATAAGTTGGCCTTCGAGGATGAGCGTCTGATCCGCACCAAGGCAATACGCATCCGGTTTCAACCCGCTGATCGCAAGCGCCTTAGCTTGCGCAAGCGCCAACGCGAGGTCCCGGGGGGCGCCGCCCTCTTCAAAGAACTGACGCTCAAATGCCCTTTCGTCGATTTCAGCGGGATGAACTTCTACTTCGAGGCCAGCGGCGACCAACAAAGCGCGCCGGCTTTCGCTTCTGGACGCCAACATCAGCGGCGCGACGTCCGCCCATATTCTTGGTCTCATGCCCCACCCCGCGTCACCATCAACCGTCCGCGATGAACTTCAAACGATGGGCACGAAACAATTCAAGCACGGCCGCTGCTGTCTCCTCAATCGATCGTCGGGACACATCGATGATTGGCCAATTGTGCGCTGCAAAAAGCCGTCGGGAAGCAGCCACTTCCTCGGCAACGGCAGTCCGGTCGACATACTCGGTCTGCGGATCGGCATTTAGCGACAGCAAACGAATTTGACGAATTTGAACAATGCGCTCGGCAGAGGCTACGAGCCCCACGATGAGTGGATGACGTAGATGTGCGAGCGAGTGTGGAAGCGGCACATGCGGAACGAGCGGAACGTTGGCTGTTTTATAGCCTCTATTTGCGAGATAGATGCTGGTCGGAGTCTTCGAAGTCCGGCTCACCCCAACAAGGATAATGTCTGCCTGTTCGAGATTCTCGGGCAATTGGCCATCGTCGCTGATCATACTGAAATTGAGAGCGTCGATTCGTTTGAAATAATCGGCGTTGAGCATGTGCTGCGCCCCTGCGCGCGGGGTCGAGTTCTGGCCAAGATACGATTTGAACAGAGTCAAAATCGGTCCCAAAACCGAAAGGCACGGAGAGCCCGACGCTTCACAGCTCTCCTGCAGCCGTCTCGAAAGCTCGGCGTCCACTAGGGTGAAAAGAACAATTCCGGGCGCGTTTTCGATCTCTGTTATCACACGATCGAGTTGGGCAGATGTTCGAATTAGCGGATAAACATGCTCGATTGAAGCGACTCCCTGGTATTGTGCCGACGCAGCTCTCGAAGCGGCAATTAGAGTCTCACCAGTCGAGTCGGAAACGAGATGGAGGTGAAAGTAGCTGCGGCCCAAAGCGACCCCCATGGAACCCGTTCCTGGGCTTATAACGAGACATGATGTCTGTGGACAGCTGTTCAAAATAGGCAACCCGAAATTTCCCGCCATCCGGACAGAGGAATTAAAAGCGCAACTGTCCACAAGCGATGTTCGATGGCTAACAGCAAGCTACTCGTTTGTTCCCATTGTGAATTCTGGGGATATCCTGCTCCTGGGTGCGCAGGCTCCCTGTCTCGCTCACAAAACCGTTACGAAATCCTTTACCAAAGAGAAATGTGAAGATTGTCTTCGATCAAACCTTGCGCATGGACCGATGGAAAAAAGAGCGCATCTTTCTCCGGCCTTCTATAAGATGGAGAATAAAGTCTGACACTATCTTATCTATCGCTGACGGCTGAGGTCAGGCGCATGGGCCACTTACGCCGTCAACCAACGAGCAGGACAACTGGTAATGGAGCTGTGGCTTAAGGCTGTTCATGTGATCGCGGTGATCGCGTGGATGGCTGGCATGCTTTACATACCAAGACTATTTGTTTATCACGCAGACGCGCCGAGCGGCTCCATGTCGGAAACGTTTAAGCTTATGGAACGGCGTCTATTGAAGGGCATTATCAACCCATCTATGCTCGTTGTCTTCATAACAGGTCCGTGGCTGGCCTATTTGACCGGCTATTGGCAATCGCCGTGGCTTCAGGTGAAGTTTCTGCTGACATTGGGACTGGGGGCCTTGCATGGATATTTCGCGCGGTGCGTGCGACTTTTTGCCACCGATGCGAACCCGCATTCGGCCCGGTTTTTTCGCGTGTTGAACGAGGCACCCACCGTCTTGATGATCCTTATTGTCGTTCTCGTCGTTGTGAAACCATTTTGAGAAGATCGGGCCCATCATTTTGCAGGCTTGGCTTCCACCGTCTCCGCGATCGTGCGGGGCCTTTCGCGAAAAGCCAGATCACCTGAAAATGCATCCGCTCCGACCGCAAGTTCCGCCGTCGATAGATGAACAACCGCTCCTGTCATGACCGCCAACGCTATCCCCTCAAGCCCCTCCGGGGAATCCCGCACCGAATTTTTCAGCCGAATTCCGTATCAGACCACCATTGCCGGCAATCCGACAATCACATCATCGCTCGGGGCGGCCATGATTTCCAGGTCATGTAGCGGGCGCGCTGGACGGCCCATTCATCCTTCTGTTCCAAGGAGGATTGCGCGGACGAGCCTGACGATGGCGTCGTCGTTGGGGAAGATGCCGACGACCTGGGTTCGGCGCGTGATCTCGCCGTTGAGTCGTTCGAGTCCATTGGTGGAATGGATCTTCGGCCAATGTTCGGCGGGAAAGCTCATATAGGCGAGCACGTCGGTCTCGGCCTCGTCCATGAAGGCCGATAGCTTGGGCAGCTTGGACCTGAGCTGTTCGGCGATCTTGCGCCACCGCGCCTTGGCGGCTTCGGCACCGTAATGGTCGAAGGCGGTCGCCATGAACGCCGCGATCACGCGGCGGCTGCTTTTGCCGGCGTGGGCACGCGACAGGCCGCAAGCCGCTCGAGTAGAGTGTTGAAGGTTCTGCAAAATCGCTAGCCGCGAGAGGCGGTCATGGCAGGCTGGTGATGTCGAAGTCACCTGATTCCCTTGTGAGGAATGCCGCCATGACCAAGATTGAAGCTAAGCCTGCGATCGCCAGCGTCAACGAGCTTTTCGCGAAGAGCCCTGATGGGCTGCGCGAGATCGTTCGCGCGGTGATGCAGGAGATGCTGGAAGCCGAGATGACAGATGCGCTCGGAGCCGAGAAAGGGGAGCGCACCGCGGCTCGGCTCGGCTACCGCTCCGGCTATTACAGCCGAACCCTCGTCACTCGGGTGGGCAAGCTCGAATTGCGCGTGCCGCAGGACCGCGACGGCCGCTTCTCGACCGACCCCCGGACTTTGATCCGGGGGGCTACCAGCGCTCCGAGCAGGCGCTGGTGGCGACGCTGGCGGAGATGTATGTGCAGGGCGTCTCGACCCGCAAGGTCAAGGCGATCACCGAGGAGCTGTGCGGCCACGCCTTCTCGGCCTCCGCCGTCCTCGAAGAGCCCTTTGCCTACCTCATCCTCGAGGCTCGCTATGAGAAGGTGCGCGAGGGCGGCGTGGTCATGAGCCAGGCGGTGCTGATCGCGGTCGGCGTCGACTGGGACGGACGGCGCCAGATCCTCGCCGTCGAGATGGCCAACCGCGAGAGCCGCTCATCCTGGAAGGACTTCCTGCTCGGCTTGCGCCGGCGCGGCCTCAATGGCGTCGAATTCGTCGCCGCCGACGATCATGCCGAGCTTCGGGCCGCCATTCGCGAGGTCTTGCCTGAGGCCGCCTTCCAGAGATGCTACGTCCATTTCCTGCGCAACGCCCTCGACCATCTGCCGCGCAAGGCCGACGACGACTGCCTGCAGGAACTGCGCTGGCTCTACGACCGGCGCTCGATCGAGGAGGCCCGCCGAGATCTGTCGGCCTGGATCGCCAAATGGAGCGCCCGCTACCCAAAGCTCGTCGCCTGGGTCGAGGAGACCATCGAGAAGACGCTCACCTTCTATCGCCTGCCTCTCCAGCACCATAAGCATCTCAAGAGCACCAACATGCTCGAACGCCTCAACGAGGAGATCAGGCGGCGAACCTATGTCGTGCGCATCTTCCCCAACTCATAACGTCCGCCTGATTGACTCGGCGTAGGTTGGATTCCCGTCGCGGTTAAGTGCTGGTAGATGGAACGGCCATGATTCGCGGGAGGCGGGCATGGCTCACGTTGCCGATCATCTGAGCGTTGCGGCGTTGGAGGCGCGTTACGAAGCGTGTGGGGATGTGACGTCGTCGCGGCATTTTCAGACGATCTGGCTTTTGGCGAAAGGCCACACGGCCGGCCAAGTGGCGGCGATGACCTCGTTCGGTCAGCGCTGGATTGAACAACCTCTGGAGCGCTACAACGCGTTTGGGCCTTCGGCGTTAGGGGACCTGCGTCGGGGCAACGGAGCGGCGGCGACGGTCTTGAAGCCGGAGGTGCTGGAGCGTTTGCGGGTTCGTCTTGCCGATCCCCCGCCTGGCGGGGGCGTATGGACGAGCGGCAAGGTGGCGCACTGGATGGCGGGCGAACTGGGCTTGGCCTCGCTGGCGCCGCAACGCGGCTGGGAGGCGTTGCGGGCGATCGCATGGTCGATCCAGAAGCCGCGACCGCGCAACCCGAAGGCGGCGACGCCGGAGCAAGAGGACTTCAAAAAAACGGGCTCGGGTCGGCGGCCCGCCTGTGGCGGTGGAAACGAGTTGCGCTATCGTGAACCGGAGGGGAGCGGCCGGAAAGTTTTTGGTGGACCAGACCCCGTAAAAAAACGTGGCCCATGGGCTGTTGCGGACTTGCGAGTGGTGACGTCTTCAGGCGATCCCGATTAGGAAATTGATGTTTCTCCGTGGCCCAGCCCTCTTTGGCTTCCTCAGGCAGGAGGGTTCACGGCATGTCTCAAACGAAGCGGTCCCGCAAGTCGCGGGGTCTATCCCCGGTTCATCCGGCGGCGGCCGCGATCGATATCGGCGCCGCCATGCATGTCGCGGCTGTCGGCCCGGATCGCGACAAGGAACCGGTCCGAACGTTCCAGACCTTCACCGATGACCTTCACCGGCTGTCCGACTGGTTCGCCCAGTGCGGCATCAGGACGGTCGTGATGGAATCGACCGGAGTTTACTGGATCCCGGTCTTCGAAATCCTGGAACAGCGCGGGTTCGAGGTGATGGTGGTCAACGCGCGGGACGCGAAGCATGTGCCTGGGCGGAAGACCGACGTCAGCGACGCGCAATGGCTGCAACGCCTGCACGAATACGGACTGCTGCGCGCCAGCTTCCGGCCCCAGGCTGAAATTGCCGGGCTGCGCACATACCTCCGGCAGAGGGAGCGGCTGCTCGATTACGCGGCGGCGCATATTCAGCACATGCAGAAGGCGCTGATGCAGATGAACCTTCAGCTGCACCATGTCGTGTCCGATATCACCGGCGTAACTGGCATGACCATCATCAGGGCGATGGTGGCCGGTGAGCGCGATCCGAATGTTCTGGCCTCCCATCGTGATCGGCGGTGTCATGCGTCGGTGGAGATGGTTTGTCAGGCGCTGGTTGGCAACTACCGTGAGGAGCACATCTTCGCCCTGACCCAGGCGCTGGAACTGTACGAAGTTTATCAGACCAAGGTGACGGCCTGCGACGAGCAGATCGAAGCGATCCTGAAGCGGCTGAAGAAGAACGCTCCACCACCCGCGAGCAAGCTTCTGCCCGTCAGGCAAAGGACACACCAGCCCAATGCGCCGGCCTTCGACGCTCGCGGCGCGCTCCATGCGATCCTCGGCGTGGACCTGACCCAGATCAATGGCCTGGGGCCGTATCTGGCGCTGAAGCTGGTCGGAGAGTGTGGGACCAACCTGGCGGCCTGGCCGACAGCGAAGCACTTCACGTCATGGCTGGCGCTCGCGCCGCACAACAAGATTTCCGGAGGCAAGGTGCTGTCGTCGAAAACGCGACGCACCAGCAATCGGGCCGCGTCGTTGTTGCGCCTTGCCGCCGGCACGGTGGGGCGAACCGACACTGCGCTGGGCGCGTTCTACCGCCGGTTATCGGCGCGGGTGGGCAAGGCGAAGGCGATCACCGCCACCGCGCGCAAGATCGCGGTTCTGTTCTACAACACGCTTCGGCACGGCATGGCCTACGCCGATCCCGGCGCCACATACTACGAAGATCGCTACAAACAGCGTGTTTTGAAAAATCTTCAACGTCGCGCGAAGTCGCTGGGATTTGTCCTGCGTGAGGCGGGGCTCGATACCGCCCGGGCGGATGTTTCTTAGGAAAGTGGCCGACATCGTCGTCGAGGAGGCGGCGCGCCACCCCGATACGCCGATCGAGACGTTCGCGACCGACGAGCACCGGCTCGGCCTGAAGCCGGTGACCCGCCGCGTCTGGGCGCCGGTCGGCGAGCGGCCGATCGCGCACGGCCACCATCGCTTCGAATGGCTCTACGTGACGGCGTTCGTTTCTCCGGCAACCGGTGAGAGCTTCTGGTACGTCTCGAACGGCGTATCCAAGCCGTTCTTCGAGGCGTTGCTGCGCCTGTTTGCCGAAGAAGCTGGCGCAGGCCGCGAGCGGATCATCGTTCTTGTGCTCGACAACGCCGGTTGGCACGGCGAGGCGGGGCTCGTCGTGCCGGAGGGCGTCCGCCTCGTCTTCCAGCCCGCCTACACCCCGGAAGTGCAGCCGGCCGAAACGTTATGGACGCTGGTCGACGAACCCGTCGTCAACAAGCACATCCCTACCCTCGAGGCTCTCGACCAAATCATCTCGATGCGATGCGCCGCTCTCGCCACCGAGCGCGAAAAGATCAAGAGCCAGGCCGGCTTCCACTGGTGGCCCAAAATCGCCAACCCGAGCTAATTACCCGGAAAACGTACGGTTTCCGCCTGATTGACTCGGCGTGGGTTGGCTTCCCGTCGCGGTTAAGTGCTGGTAGATGGAACGGCCATGATTCGCGGGAGGCGGGCATGGCTCACGTTGCCGATCATCTGAGCGTTGCGGCGTTGGAGGCGCGTTACGAAGCGTGTGGGGATGTGACGTCGTCGCGGCATTTTCAGACGATCTGGCTTTTGGCGAAAGGCCACACGGTCGGCCAAGTGGCGGCGATGACCTCGTTCGGTCAGCGCTGGATTGAACAACTTCTGGAGCGCTACAACGCGTTTGGGCCTCCGGCGTTGGGGGACCTGCGTCGGGGCAACGGAGCGGCGGCGACGGTCTTGAAGCCGGAGGTGCTGGAGCGTTTGCGGGTTCGTCTTGCCGATCCCCCGCCTGGCGGGGGCGTATGGACGAGCGGCAAGGTGGCGCACTGGATGGCGGGCGAACTGGGCTTGGCCTCGCTGGCGCCGCAACGCGGCTGGGAGGCGTTGCGGGCGATCGATTGGTCGATTCAGAAGCCTCGGCCGCGCAACCCGAAGGCGGCGACTCCCGAGGAGCAAGACATCTTCAAAAAAAAGTGGCCGACATCGTCGTCGAGGAGGCGGCGCGCCACCCCGATACGCCGATCGAGACGTTCGCGACCGACGAGCACCGGCTCGGCCTGAAGCCGGTGACCCGCCGCGTCTGGGCGCCGGTCGGCGAGCGGCCGATCGCGCACGGCCACCATCGCTTCGAATGGCTCTACGTGACGGCGTTCGTTTCTCCGGCAACCGGTGAGAGCTTCTGGTACGTCTCGAACGGCGTATCCAAGCCGTTCTTCGAGGCGTTGCTGCGCCTGTTTGCCGAAGAAGCTGGCGCAGGCCGCGAGCGGATCATCGTTCTTGTGCTCGACAACGCCGGTTGGCACGGCGAGGCGGGGCTCGTCGTGCCGGAGGGCCTGCGCCTCGTTTTCCAACCCGCCTACACCCCGGAAGTGCAGCCGGCCGAAACGTTATGGACGCTGGTCGACGAGCCCGTCGTCAAAAAGCACATCCCCACCCTCGAGGCTCTCGACCAAATCATCTCGATGCGATGCGCCGCTCTCGCCACCGAGCGCGAAAAGATCAAGAGCCAGGCCGGCTTCCACTGGTGGCCCAAAATCGCCAACCCGAGCTAATCACCCGGAAAACGTATTACACCTCACGCTTCCCGCGGCGGACGGCCGTAAACTTGACCTCGTCGCCGACGTGGAACGCGGCGTACAAAGCGAAGATTCTGTTCGCGAGAAAGTGTCCCCGGACCGGGAAGGACTTTTCCGAGCAAGGCGGAGACGAGCGAGCCGACCCACATCGCGGGCGCGACCGGCTTTGGTCTTCTCAGATGAGCCCTTGGCCGAGGGCATCATCAACGGATTGACGCTGCCCGACACATGCGGAACAGGATGAGGATTCTGCACAGAGCAGCTTCGCTCGAGGTTGGCGGTATCTCCACCTTAAGTTCGGCCCAGGTCTTGTTTCGGATTGCCGGTTTGCCGCTCATGTCGGCCTCTTCAATTCGAAGACGCGCTTCAGCTCATGATGGTCAGCCGGCGTCCACGTGGAGAATGCCTTCGGTCATGTTGCGCTCGACGGTCGCAGTAACGCCGCCGCACCGCAAAGAGAAGCCTGAGGTGCTACGCCGTCGCCTCCTGGCTGAAGAACCCGATGCCGGTCTTGCGGCCGAGGTAGCCGGCGTCGCACATCTGCTTCACGAGCGGGCTCGGTCGGTACTTGGAATCGTCGAAGCCGTCGTACAGCGTCTCCATGATGTCGAGGCCGATGAGATCGGCGAGCGACAGTGGGCCCATCGGGTGGTTCGCGCCGAGCTTCATCATCTGGTCGACGTCCTCATGGCTAGCCAGCCCCTCATAGACGCAGTTGATCGCCTCGTTGATCAACGGCGCGAGCACGCGGTTGACGACGAAGCCGTAAGAGTTTTTCGACACGCGCGCCTTCTTGCCGATCGCCTCGGTCAGCGCGACGATCTTCTGCTCCGTCTCGTCGGTCGTCTGCAGCGCGCGGATGATCTCGACGAGCTGCATCACCGGCACCGGATTGAAGAAATGCATGCCGATGACTCGGCCCGGAACCTTTGACGTCGCGGCGAAAGGCGAAGGTGGCGTCGCCCAACGTCGTGCGCCTCGATCTGCGGACCATGACTTTGCGCGATTATGGACGCCCGGGGGGATTCTAACTCTGGTCAATGCGCCCTTCGCCGGCCACAGGGCCATGATCGCCGACTATCGCGTAGACCAGAGCCTGGTCGGGACGCTGCTCGCGGGCGGCGTCGGCCACGTCGCGCTGACTGACTGGAAGTCTGCCTCCGAGGACATGAAGGACTTCGACATCGACAACTACCTCGAGGAGTTGATCGTCGCCATCGACGACCTCGGCGGCCGGGTCAATCTCGTCGGGCTTTGCCAGGGCGGCTGGTCCTCGGCGATGGTGGCGGCGCGGTTTCCCGACAAGGTGAACGCGCTCGTTCTCGCCGGGTCGCCGATCGACACGGACGCCGGCGACGGCCCGATCAAGCGCATGGCTCACGACACTCCAATGTCGGCTTACGAGGATCTCGTCAGGCTCGGTGACGGACTGATGAGGGGCCAGATCATGCTGGCGGGATGGAAGAACATGCATCCCGAGAAGCACTATGTCGTTGAGGACCTCGACTTCTATCAGCACATGGACGATCCGGCGTATAGAGAGCGGGTCGAGGTGTTCGACAGCTGGTACGAAGATCCGCTCGACCTGCCCGGGCGCTGGTATCTGCACGCGATCCGCGAGCTCTTCAAGGAGAACCGCCTCGCCAAGGGCGAGTTCGTCGGGCTCGGCCGCCGCCTGGACCTCAAGTCGATCGCATGTCCCCTTTATCTCCTCGCCGGCGAGAGCGACGACATCACGACCAGTGAGCAGGTGTTCGCGGCGGAGAAACTCGTCGGAACCCCGAAAGGCCAGATCGAGAAGAAGCTGGTCCCCGGCGGACACATCGGTCTCTTCATGGGCTCGCGCACGCTGAAAGAGACGTGGCCGACGATCGCGCGGCGGCTGGCTCATTCGGGGTCCGCCTGACGCCCGGCAGGCGAGGTTCGCCGTCGTCGATCCGGTGGGAGGAAAGGTTGCGACGGCGCGGACCGCCGTTCGACAGGCGGCCACATCTCTAAGCTATCGGACAACCTCCTAGGCTATCGGACGCTACGTTATGCCACATTGCAGCAGTCGCTCGAAGCGCTTTACCTAATGGGCGGCTACTACAACTCGAAAGGCTCCGGAGGCTTCTGGCTAGGAGAACCGAGCCAGCCCGCATCTGAGCCTTGCAATGAACTCACAGGATACGCACATGAAGATCCGGCGGAATGTGGTCATCGCAGCGGCGGCGATAGTCGTGATCGGCGGCGGCGCAGGCGGTTACTTCTTCTGGAAACAATACGAGGCCTCGCTGTTGCCGGCGGGCATCGTGGCCACCAACGGCCGGGTCGAGGCGACCCAGGTCGACATTTCGACGAAAATTCCTGGGCGCGTGGTCGAGATCATTCCGCATGAGGGCGACATGGTTTCGCCGGGGGAGGTCCTCGCCCTTATCGACACGTCCGAAACCGAACCGCAGCTGCACGAGGCGCAGGCCGCGGCCGTCCTCGCCCGCCAAACGGTCGCAACCCGTGAGGCGGATGTCGCCAGCGACGAGGCCCAGGAGGAGTTCGCCAACGAGGAGATGCGGCGCACCGCGACGCTGGTCGACAAAGGCTGGTCCACGCACGAACAGTATGACCAACGCAAGCAGCAGCTGTTGAGCGCACAGGCGGCCCTCAAAGCGGCCAAGTCGCAGGTCGATGAAGCCATCGCCTCCGTCAAGACAGCAGACGCCAAGGTCGCGGAGCTGCAGGCGGTGGTCGACGATTCCACGATCAACTCGCCTGTCCAGGGCAGGGTGCAGTACCGCCTCGTCGAGCCGGGGGCGGTGCTTCCTCCGGGCGGCAAGATCCTGACGGTGATCGATCTCTCGGACGTCTACACGACCGTGTTCGTCCCCGCTCCGGTCGCAGGGCGGCTCACGATCGGCGATGAGGCGCGCGTGGTGGTGGACGCCTACCCGAACTATGTTTTTCCCGCCACGGTCTCGTTCGTTGCGCCCGAATCCCAATTCACTCCCAAGACGGTCGAGGTCCAGTCGGAACGCGAGCAGCTCTACTTTCGCGTCAAGCTGCAGGCGCCCCTCCACTTGCTCAAGGGGATCGAGGACCAAGTCAAGGCCGGCTTGCGCGGCGTGGGCTATGTGAGGACCGATCCTGCCGTCCAGTGGCCCCCGAAGTTGGCGGTCAATTTGCCGCCCACTGATCAGGCCGCCCAATAGGCTGCCGGGACAATGTCTGCGCTCTTGGAAACGGAAAGCCGGCAACACGTCGCCACCGTCGCCGCCTCGCTCGCAGGCGTCACGCATCGTTACGGCAAGACCATCGCGCTCGATAACGTGACGATCGCCATTCCGGCGGGCCAGATGACCGGACTCATCGGCCCGGACGGCGTCGGCAAGTCGACCTTGCTCGGGCTGATCGCCGGCGTGCGCAAGATCCAGGCCGGCGAGGTGCGGGCGCTCGATGGAGACCTCAAGGACGCAGCGTTCCGGCAGGGCGCCTTCGCCCGCATCGCCTATATGCCGCAGGGCCTCGGCCGCAATCTCTACCCCACGCTCAGCGTGTTCGAAAACATGGACTTCATCGGCCGCCTGTTCGGCCAGGGGGAGGCGGAGCGGAAGGCGCGCATCGACGATCTGACCCGCTCGACCGGCCTCGATCCGTTCCTCGAACGGCCGGCCGGCAAGCTCTCCGGCGGCATGAAGCAGAAGCTGTCGCTCTGCTGCTCGCTGATCCACGACCCCGATCTCCTGATCCTGGATGAGCCGACGACCGGAGTCGATCCGCTCTCACGGCGGCAGTTCTGGGAGCTGATCGACCGCATCCGCGGACGGCGGCCGCAGATGAGCGTGGTGGTCGCGACTGCCTATATGGACGAAGCCGAGCAGTACGCCTGGCTCGCGGCCATGGACGGCGGACACGTGATCGCGACGGGCTCGCCGGCCGAGATCAAGGGCCGCGTCGGCGCCAAAGACCTCGAGTCGGCGTTCATCGCGCTCTTGCCCGAGGAGAAGCGCAAGGGCCACAAGGCGATCGAGATCCCGCCGTTGAAGCATGAGGGAGGGGCCCCCGCGATCGAGGCCGACGGGCTCACCAAGCAGTTTGGCTCCTTCACAGCGGTCGATCATGTGAGTTTCCGCATCGAGAAGGGCGAGATCTTCGGCTTTCTCGGCTCGAACGGCTGCGGCAAGTCCACCACCATGAAGATGCTGACGGGCCTTTTGCCGCCGACCTCAGGCACGGCCAAGCTGTTCGGCGAGACCGTCAGCGGCGAAGAAGACATGGAGATGCGCCGGCGCGTCGGCTACATGTCGCAGGCCTTCTCGCTTTATGGCGAGCTCACCGTCCGACACAACCTCGAGCTCCACGCCAAGTTGTTCGATCTCCCCGTCGCCACTCGCAGCAAGCGCGTCGACGAGATGCTCGACCGATTCGGGCTCCGCGAGGTGGCCGACGTCGAGCCTGAAAGCCTGCCGCTCGGCATCCGTCAGCGCCTGCAATTGGCCGTCGCCATCCAGCATCGCCCCGAGATGCTGATCCTGGACGAGCCGACATCGGGCGTCGATCCGGTCGCCCGCGACGGGTTCTGGGAATACCTGATCGATCTCTCCCGCAATGACGGGGTGACGATCTTCCTCTCCACGCACTTCATGAACGAGGCGATGCGCTGCGACCGCATCTCGCTCATGAACGCCGGCAAGGTCCTGGCCGCGGGGACGCCGCCGGAGCTGATCGAAGCCCGGCACGCCAAGTCGCTCGAAGAGGCGTTCATCGGCTTTCTCGAGGATGCGGCCGGCGTCGCCCGCAAGGGCGAGAAAAAGACCGAACCGGAGGCCTCGCCGGAGGCGAAGGTCTTAGCGCCGCCAAAGGGAGGAGACCACGGCTTCAGCATCTCACGGCTTTGGGCCTACGCGCGCCGGGAAGCGGTGGAGATCATGCGCGATCCGGTGCGGATCGCCTTTGCGCTGCTCAATCCGATCATCCTGATGTTCGCGATCGGCTACGGCATCTCGTTCGACGTCGAGCATCTGCGCTATGCGGTCCTCGATCAGGACCGGTCGCTCGAGAGCCGGCAGTTTCTCGACAGCTTCGATAACCCGAAATACTTCGACCGAGAGCCAGACCTCAGGACCGCCGACCAGATCGTGTCCGGCCTGCGCAGCGGCGAGCTGAAATTCGCCGTCGAGGTCCCAACGAACTTCGGCCACGACCTGATCACCCAGCAGACGCCGGAGATCGGCGCCTGGATCAGCGGCGACATGCCGTTCCGGGCCGAGACGACCCGCACCTATCTCGGCGGCGTGCTGCAAAGCTATCTCGCCGACCTGTCGGCGCGCCTCACCGGCAAGCCCTCGTCGTTCTCGCTGATCAATGTCGAGGAGCGCTACCGCTACAATCAGTCGTTCAAGAGCATCTATTCGGAGGTGCCAAGCACGCTCATGGTGATGCTGATCCTCATCCCTGCGATCATGACGGCGCTCGGCGTGGTGCGCGAGGTGGAGACCGGGTCGATCGCCAACTTCCGCTCGACTCCGATAACGCGCCTAGAATTCCTGCTCGGCAAGCAGCTTCCTTACGTCCTGATCGGCCTCTCGAGCTTCGCCACCCTCATCCTGTTGGCGCTCTTCGTGTTCGGCGTGCCGGTCACGGGTTCCTGGGCGGCGCTCATCGTCGGCGGCGTTCTCTGCGTGTGCGCGGCGACCGGGTTTGGTCTTTTGGTTTCGACCATTGTTCGCACGCAGGTGGCGGCGGTGTTCGGCACGACCTGCCTCGCGCTCATTCCAACGACCAGCTTCTCCGGGCTGCTCGTTCCGGTCTCGTCTCTCTCCGGGGCCGGGCGTGCCCTCGGGCTCGGATTCCCGTCTTCCTGGTTCCAACAGATCAGCATCGGCGCCTTCACCAAGGGACTCGGCTTTTCCGAGCTCTGGCCCAACTACCTGGCGCTCTCGATCTTCACCGTCCTCTTCATCGGCGTGGCGGCGCTCATTCTGCGCAAACAGGAGGCCTGACGTGCTCAGGAAGCTGCTCCACATCCTCGCGCTGGGCCTGAAAGAGCTGAATAGCATCCGTGCCGACCCGATCCTGCTGGCGCTGACGGCGTACACCTTCAGCTACGCCGTTTACGCCGTGGCGACCGGGGCCAAGGTCGAAGTCGATCATGTCTCCACCGCCATCGTCGACGAGGACCATTCGGAACTTTCCCAACTGATCCAGCAAGCTATCCTGCCGCCCTGGTTCAAGCCGCCGGTCGAAATCCCGGCGACGCAAATCGGTCCGTCGATGGACGCCAGCCGCTTCGTGTTCGTGATCGAGATTCCGCCCAAGTTCGAGCAGGACGTCATCTCGAATCGCTATCCAAGCGTCCAGATCAATATTGATGCGACGGCGGTCGCCCAGGCCGGCATCGGCGGGGCCTACCTGCAGCAGATCATCAATCAGGTGGTGCAGACCTACTACACACGCGCCCAGGGAACCGCCACAACCCCAAGCGGAGCCGAGCTTCAGCCGGTCAATTTCGCCATCCGCGTGATGTTCAACCCCAACCTCAGGTCGGAATGGTTCACCTCGGTGATGCAGGTCATCAACAACATCACCATGCTGTCGGTCATCCTGACCGGGGCCGCGCTCATTCGCGAGCGCGAGCATGGGACGATCGAGCATCTGCTCGCGATGCCGGTGACGCCGGGCGAAATCATGCTGGCGAAGATCTGGGCGAACGGGCTCGTGATCCTGGTTGCGGCGTACCTTTCGGTGAAGCTTGTCGTGCAATTGTGGCTTCAGGTCCCGATCGCCGGATCGCTCGTTCTGTTCATGGCCGGAGCCGTCGTTTACGCGTTTTCCGTCACCTCGTTGGGCATTCTGCTCGCCACCTATACGACCTCGATGGGGCAGTTCGGCCTCCTGGTGATCCCGGTCCTCGTCATTCTGCAGATCCTCTCGGGCTCCGCCACGCCGATGGAGACGATGCCGGTCTGGCTGCAGTACGCGATGCAAATCTTTCCCACGCCGCATTACGTCAGCTTCGCCCAGGCCGTCCTCTTTCGGGCGGCCGGCCTCGATATCGTCTGGCCCGAGCTCCTCGTCATGGCGATCATCAGCGCGGTCTACTTTGCGATCTCCGGCGTGCGTTTCCGCAAGACCCTTGTCGTCCTGGGATAGGAAGGAGCAAATGCGAAGACGCTTTCCGGTTGATCTCGCGTTCCTGAGTGCGGCTGTCGCTTGTTCGCAGCCGGCTTCGGCTTACAGACGGTCCCGTGGCAATTTGCGCCTTCGCAACGGGCCGCCAACACCAGCGAGAGTTTAGCTCGCGTTTCTGCGGGCGAAGCCTACCTGGTCTGGATTGGGGCAGAATCACATGAACGATCTCACGGTTTCGACGCCGTCCGCGCCCGCCCCTCTCGATCCGCGCTTCGCTCCCGAGAGCGTGGGCGTCCCATCGCCGGCGATGCCTCCGGCCCCCTTCGCGCATGCGATCGTGCCGCTGCTGCTAGCCGTCCAATACGCGAACAGCGCGGTCGACCGCCTCTTTTACGACACCGAACAGTTCTGGCTCAGACTCGCTGTTCGCGGCCTGCCCGCGTCTGCGAAGATCGAGAGGCAGGAGGGCGCGACCGGAAGTCGACTCGCGGCGTCTGAAGCCTTGGTCCGGCTCGTCGTGAAAGAGCTTTACAGTCCGGAGGGCGCGATCCTTGTCGTTGACGCGCATCGCCCGCCGTTCGTCTCCCAATACGGCGATGTCAAGAGATTCCTTGGCGAGGGACTGAAGTTCCCCCACGCCTCAGCCGCCGCCGCGCTCGGCGTCCCGCCGGAGGACGTGGAGGCGATCGCGGTCACCGGCGTCGGCAGTTCGGCGCTGGGCTCGGCGGCCTTCGCCTGGAATGTGTCGGAAGCGCTGCACAAGCCCGTCGCCGCGATCGTGCCGGGCTTCGGCCTCGCCGACGTCGTTCCGCAGGCACTCGTCGGGTGGCTCGGCTTCGGCATGATCGACTTCTTGCGCCGGACGATCCATGCGACGCTTACGGCCGCCGCTCCCGAGCTTGCGAAAATCGGCCGCGGTCTCTCCCTGACCGCGCTCCCTGACCCGTTCCCGAACGGCACTCCGGAGAGCGACATTCTGCACGCCATCCTGAAGGCGGCGCCGCAGATCAAGCGCCTCTACGCCCACAGCAAGGGCGCGTTCTGTTTGCGAAACGCCATCCGCGACTTGCCGCCCGGGCGCACCGCCGACCTGCATGTGACCACCTTCGGCTGCTGCGTCGCAGAGGAGACGCCGGCCAACTACAATCAGATTCTTGGAGCCATCGACGGCCTCGGCCAGCTCAACTCGTGGGGCGCCTTGCCGGAGCAATGGATCAACGCCTGGCACAGCACCAACAGCTTGCTGCCCATGACGATGCATGTCGGGGAGCTTCTGAGCCATGACGAGGCGGCGCCCCAGCCGGGAAAGAATATCGTACGCAGGAGCGAAAGATGAGAGCTTGGAACGGGCGCGCTTTCGCGGCGGCAGCCTTGATCGTCGGGGCGGCCGGCCTGGCGTCAGTCGTGCACTACGCGGGAGACACCAACCATCGCAGGTTTGTCTCATCGGCGCAGGCCCAGCCCGCGCCGATCCGCAGATTGATCGATTGGTTGCGCGGCCTGACCATGCCCGCCGGAATCGTGAGGGCGGAGGGACGCATCGAAGCGACCCAGGTCGATGTTTCGTCGAAATATGCCGGCGAGGTCGTGGACGTTGCGGTGGAGGAGGGAGACAAGGTCGCCGCGGGTCAGGTGATTGCTAGGCTGCGTTCGCCTGAGCTCGAGGCGCAATTGCAAGCCGCGCAATCAGATCTCCGATCCGCCAAGGAGGCGGGGGGGCAGGACGCCATCAAAGCGGCGGAGGCCAAAGTCGAACAGATCAAGTCGATGATCAGCGAACTCACGCTCCTTTCGCCCCGCTCCGGAAAGGTCCAGTATCAGCTGGCGCATGCGGGGGATAGCGTCGCGGCGGGCGCGAGGATCGTGACGCTCATCGATCTTGCCGACGTGTACATGACCGTGTTTCTTCGCGCCGCCGACGCGGGCAAAGTCGCAAGGGGGGACGAAGCGCGCATCATCCTGGACGAGGCCCCGAACTACGTCGTTCCGGCATCGGTGGGCTTTATGGCCGCGCCCAACGCCGCGGAGGCCAAGCAGGATCTCGCCAGGCTGATGCTCCGGGTCGATCTCAAGGTCGATCCGAAGGTCGTGGAGACATATTATGGGAAGGTTGAGATCGGGCTGCGCGGCGCAGGATTCGTGCGCACGAGGCCGGAGGCGAAATGGCCGGCCGATTTACAAGTCAAGCTGCCGCCTGCACCGGTTGCGCAGGAGCCTACGCCCGCTCCAGCGCCTGTCGCGCAGGAGGGCGCACGCGCATCAGCGGCTATAGGCGGAGCCTCCGCCCCGTCGGCGCCCGCCGCGGCGCCGATGTCGGCGGCCGCTCCTGCGCCTGTCGCCGAAGCGTCTAAGTCCGAGCCGGCCAGGCAGGCGCCGGCGCCGGCGTCCGCACCCGCTTCTGCGCCTGTGACGAAGGCCGCCGCGCCGGTCCCGCCGCTACCCACGCCCGCGCCCTCTTCTCAGCCGACGTCTGCGCGCGCTCTTGCGCCCCATCCTGCGTCCTCAGCGGAGGCGACGAGGTCTTCGTCGGTCAGGCGGGAAGCCAAGCTCGCTGCTCCGCCCCCGCCCAATCCCGCTGCTCTTGCGCAAGCCCCCGCTCATGCGCCTTCGCAGGCCTCCATGTCCGCGGGACTCGGGCCGCTGCCTGCCGCTGAGTTCGCTCCCGAGAGCCTCGCTCAGCTGGCTGGAGCGTGGGCCCGGTCCGCCGCTGACTGCAAAAAGATCTTTGAGCGGCGCGGCAGGACTGTGAGCTTCCGACAGCCTGTGGATAAATTTTTGCAGGCCGCGATTATCGAATCGCAGCGGATCCGACTGCCTACGAGCATCTGCCGATTAGAGCGCGCGTCCCACGAAGGCAGCGCGCTCAAGGTAAGCGGCGAGTGTCAAGACTCGATCAGCTACACGTCACAAACTGCATACGTGAAACTCAGATCCAAGAATGAGATCGTGTTCAACCCGAACGGCGATCCAGCGCTTGACACTTCGATGACGCGATGCCCGCTCTGATGGTCACATTTCCCGCCCCAACAGCAGCAATCGACGATCACTAACATTCCCTAGGAGGCTGTCATGACCGAAACTTCCGCATCCGCCGACGCGATCCCTCTGCCGCTTCCCCCGCTTCCCCTCTTCTGGCCCGTCGCCCTGGTGGCGGGAATGGAGAAAGCGGAGGCCGATCTCGCGCTCAGGAACCTCGAATTCGTCCAGGAGGAGATCAAGCTCCACGGCGGGCTCAAGGCGAAGGTGGCGTCGCCCAACGTCGTGCGCCTCGATCTGCGGACCATGACTTTGCGCGATTATGGACGCCCGGGGGGATTCCAACTCTGGTCAATGCGCCCTTCGCGGGCCACAGGGCCATGATCGCGGACTATCGGATAGACCAGAGCCTCGTCGGGACGCTGCTCGCGGGCGGCGTCGGCCACGTCGCGCTGACTGACTGGAAGTCTGCCTCCGAGGACATGAAGGACTTCGACATCGACAACTACCTCGAGGAGTTGATCGTCGCCATCGACGACCTCGGCGGCCGGGTCAATCTCGTCGGGCTTTGCCAGGGCGGCTGGTCCTCGGCGATGGTGGCGGCGCGGTTTCCCGACAAGGTGAACGCGCTCGTTCTCGCCGGGTCGCCGATCGACACGGACGCCGGCGACGGCCCGATCAAGCGCATGGCTCACGACACTCCAATGTCGGCTTACGAGGATCTCGTCAGGCTCGGTGACGGACTGATGAGGGGCCAGATCATGCTGGCGGGATGGAAGAACATGCATCCCGAGAAGCACTATGTCGTTGAGGACCTCGACTTCTATCAGCACATGGACGATCCGGCGTATAGAGAGCGGGTCGAGGTGTTCGACAGCTGGTACGAAGATCCGCTCGACCTGCCCGGGCGCTGGTATCTGCACGCGATCCGCGAGCTCTTCAAGGAGAACCGCCTCGCCAAGGGCGAGTTCGTCGGGCTCGGCCGCCGCCTGGACCTCAAGTCGATCGCATGTCCCCTTTATCTCCTCGCCGGCGAGAGCGACGACATCACGACCAGTGAGCAGGTGTTCGCGGCGGAGAAACTCGTCGGAACCCCGAAAGGCCAGATCGAGAAGAAGCTGGTCCCCGGCGGACACATCGGTCTCTTCATGGGCTCGCGCACGCTGAAAGAGACGTGGCCGACGATCGCGCGGTGGCTGGCTCATTCGGGGTCCGCCTGACGCCCGGCAGGCGAGGTTCGCCCCGGCTGAACATTCACGCGCCGTTGGACATCAGCGCGCTGACTGACGAGCGCAAAAACCGACGACAGACGATTTAGGCGCAACCATGTCAAAAATGATGAGCGGCGGCTCGGCCGGATTCAGGATGATGATCGCCTTGCCCCGCTCGGCGCCCCCGAGCTTGACGATCGCCTTCGATGTCGTCTCGGTGAATTCGTCGATGTTGGCCCGCGTGCCGGGACCGGCCGATTTCGACGAGATCGACGCGACGATTTCGCCCCAGACCACCCGCTTGGTCGCGCGCCTGACCGCGTAGACCATCGGGATCGTCGCCTGCCCGCCGCAAGTGACCATATTGACGTTCGGCTCGTCGATGTTGGCGTCGCCGTTGATGACCGGAATGGTGAAGGGTCCGATCGCCGCGGGCGTGAGATCGATCATCTTCTTGCCGTCCTTCTGCAGGAGCGCGTTGTTGTGGATGTGCGCGCTGGCCGAGGTCGCGTCGAACACGACCTTGATGTCCTTGTAGTCGGGCAGCCTGCGCAGGCCGTCGATCCCCTCGTGGGCGGTCCGCACGTTGAGGCGGGCGGCGCGCGCGAGGCCGTCGGACTTCGGGTCGATGCCGACCATCGCGCCCATCTCGAGAGTCTTCGACATGCGCATGACCTTGATCATCAGGTCAGTCCCGATATTGCCCGAGCCGATGATCGCGCAGGGAATCTTGGCCATCTAAGCTTGCTCCTTCGCAAATGCCGCGCGAACGGAGCCGAGGCCCGAAATGCGCGCTTCGTACACTTCGCCCCGCTTGACCGTGACCATCGGCCCGAGCGCGCCCGACATGACCGTGTCGCCCGCTTTCAGCGGCCGTCCGACTTTCGCCATGGTCTTTGCGAGCCAGAGCGTCGCCGACAGCGGATCGCCGAGACAGGCCGCCCCGGCCCCGACCGAAACTTCCTCGCCGCCCATCTCCATCACCATGCCGCAGAGACGCAGCTCGAGGCCGTCGAGCTTCTTCGGCGAGGCGCCGAGCACATAGAGGCCGGAAGACGCGTTGTCGGCGATCGTGTCGAGAATGCCGATCTTCCAGTCGGCAATGCGCGAATCGACGATCTCGATCGCCGGCAGGGCGAACTCGACCGCGCGCAGGACGTCGGCGACCGTCAGATGCTCGTCATCGAGGTCGCGCCCGATGACGAAGGCGATCTCGGCTTCGACCTTGGGCTGGATCAGCTGGGCGCAGGCCACGTCCCAGCCGTCGGGAACGGCCATGTCGTCGAACAGCATGCCGTAGTCAGGTTGATCGACCCCGAGCTGGCGCTGGACCGCGAGCGAGGTCAAACCGATCTTTCGGCCGACCAGCCGCCGCCCCTCCTTCAGCCGCCGCTCGGTATTGATCTCCTGCGCAGCATAGGCGAGGTCGATCGCCTCGGCGGGCAGCATCTCCCGCACCGGCGGAATCGGCGCTCTCGAGTTATGGGCGGCGAACAGTTTGTCCGCTACCGCTCGCGAGGCTTCAAGAGTCAAGACGTTTCCCCTCTTCTGATCTGCTCACGAGGGCGCCCTCGACGTTGGGCAGGGTGGACGTTGCAAAGGATGCGATCCGTCCCGGATGGGCGCGGATGACTTCGTATTCGCTGAGCCGGCGCGTCATTGCGCGCGCCTCGTTGACATCGCCGGGCTCCGCGCCCGGCGTCGACACCGAGAGGATCGCCGTTTCGACGCCGCTCCTTTCCATGACGTCGACCGCGGGAATCCGCGGACGTATTTCAGGAGCGTTCACGGTCGGGGCGTCGGCCTTCATCGCGCGCAGCGCATGCGTGACGATGTCCGCGGCTCCGCTCGCCGGCGCCAAAGCGTAGACGAACTTGTCGGGCCTGATGACGGCGACCGAGCCCTTCTTCGCCCCGACGCTGCGGAACCAGGCGACCCCTTCGCCGGAGAGATCTTCCACTTCCGCGAGGTCGGAGGGGGCCGCGGCTTCAACGCCGTGCGCGCGCTGAGGCCGGCCGCCATAGGGATAGAGGGCGACACAACGAACGCCGAGCGCGGTCAGCGCGGCGAGGGTCTGCGCATCGAGGCCCGCGCGCGGGTCGCAGGCGCTGCCGACGAGCGCGAAGTCCTCGCCGAGGAAATCATCCAGGAGGGCGCGCCGTCCCCTGTAGGTGCGAACCTGCGGTTGCGGAATCGGCCGCCCTTCGGCCCCATTGCGGCGCCGCCGCGGAAGCCCGAAGTAGGCGCCGTCGGGATAGGTCGGCGGCGGCTTGAACCGGCCCTCGCGCAGATAGTCGCCAATCTTCGGCGTCTTCAGGAGCGTCTTGACGACGACGTTGCGGAGTTTCGCCTGGACCGGATTTGCAAGCGAAACGAAGTTCTTCATCTGGACCGAGATGTCGATCATTTCCTTGGCGTGCGGCTTGCGCTCGCTCTCATAAGTGTCGATCAGTTTCCGGTCGGCGCCCCGCAGCACGGCGTCGAGCTTCCAGGCGAGATTGTGCGCGTCGCGGACGCCCGAGCTCATCCCCTGCCCCATGAATTGCGGCGTCATATGTGCGGCGTCGCCGGCGAGCAGCACGCGTCCTTCTCGCCAGCGCTCGGCGACGAGCGCGTTGAACGTATAGACGAGCCTCCGCAGCACCTCGACCTTGTCGACGTCGACATATTGGGCGAGCAACGAACGCACCGTCGTCGGATCCTCCATCTGCTCCTTGGTCTGGCCGGGCATCAGCAGGAACTCGAACCGGTGGTGGCCGTTCGGCTGCGGGCAGGAGACGGTGGGCTGCTTCGGATCGCAATGGAAGTTGAAATAGGGCATGTGACGGAAGCAGTCATCGCCGTCCGTCGCCTTGATGTCGACCACAAGCCACGGCTCAGGAAAGCTTTTCCCGGCCATCTTGATTCCGAGGCTGTTGCGGACGCCGCTCCGGCCGCCGTCGCAGGCGACGAGCCACTGCGCCCGGATGCGAGCGCTTTCGGAGTGCTTCGGCGCGGCGGCGGGCGGCGGGCCGTACTGCGAGCCGGCGCTCGCGGCGTGCTCGACGACGACCCCGTCTTCGTCCTGAACGAAATTGACGAGCTCGCGACCGCGTACGACCGTCATGTTGGGGTAGCGGGCGAGCAATCGCTCTAGCTTGGTTTCGAGATACGGCTGATAGAAGAAGTTGCTGAGCGCCCAGCCGTAGGGACGGTCGGTGCGCCTGAGCTGGGCCAGCACCGATCCGTCCTCGAGCACCCATTGCACCGGCGTGTCGAGCAGCATGTCGGCTTCGACGTCGGCCGCGACGCCCGCGGCCTGAAAGATGCGCATGCATTCGTCGTCGGTATAGACAGCGCGGGCGTTGCCGTAGAACTGCGGCTCGCGCTCGAGCGCGAGCACGCGCAGTCCGCGCCGGCCGAGCAGATGGGCGAGCGTCAGCCCGGTCGGGCCGAGCCCGACGATTGCGACGTCATAGAGGTCCTGAGGCGTGTCCATAGGGCGTTTCCTTCGGAGAGGCTGTTCTTGTTCAGAAAGGCGAGTATTCGGTGCGGAACAGCGACGTCATGCCGTTGCGCATTTGCGCGAGCTTGTCGCCGAGCGTCTGGTCTTGAGGTTTGTGGCCCCAGAGGCTGATGCCCTGATAGGTCGTCTGCGGCCAGGACCCGTCTGCCTCCTCACCGGCGGAACTCCAGCCGAGTTCGAAATAGAACCCTGACGGCGTCACGGCGTAGAACGAGACGTCGCGATCGTTGGGGTGCTGTCCAACCGCCATCGCGATCTTGAAGCCCAAGGCGCGACAGCGGCGATAGGCGGCGCCGATGTCGTCAAGGGTCGCCGCCTGCATTTCGAGATGCTGGATTTTCGTCGCAAACGGGTCCATCGCGAGGCCCTTGGTCGCGGCGACGGCGATCGAGTGATGGCGTGGATTGACTCGTAGAAAGGTGAAATGAAGGTCGACGCCGGAGATGCGGTCCTCGATGTAGTCGGAGATTTTCGCGTCGAAGATCTCCCGCCAGAACGCGATCATGTCCGCCGGTCTGCGCGTGGTGATGGCGACATGGCCGAGGCCCCGCTCGCCGGTCACGAAAACGCTGACGAGCGTTTTCACGGGCGGCGCTACCTCGGGCTCGGTGAACAATTCGAACGCCTGATGCTTGGGCCCGAGAAAGCGCCAGAACTTTGCAACGCCGCGCAGCGCCGCCTCCTCGCCTGCGACTTCCTCGACCGCGATCCGGCGCGCGGCGAGACGGGCGAGGATAGTTTGCAGCGCGGCATCGCCCCCAACCTGCCAGCCCAGCGAAATGTCTTCCTTCGCGCTCATGCGAACGATCAGACAGCGGGCGTGCGCATCGGTCCGCAAAGCGAGGGTCGTCGGCGTCGTCTCGCCGATGGCCATCCCGATCCCCTCGGCGGCGAACCGTTTCCAATCGGCTAGCCGAGGTGAATCGACGAGGACATAGCCGAGTTGAACGGCGCCGTAGACGGACGACGCCGAAGTTTGACTTGTCGTGGCGCTCATGAAGGCTCCGTTGAGTTTGGCGGCAGGCAGCGCCACCGATTTCACTGCGAGAGAAAGGCGATCGTCGCCGCGTTGAACTCGGCCGCGCGCTCCCACTGCACCCAGTGACCGGTACGGCTGAAGAGATAGAGGTCGCAGTTCGGCATCCGCTCCTGCAACGAGCGACCGCCGCTTGCCGGATTGACCCGATCCTCCACGCCCCAGAGGACAAGCGTGGGGGTCTGCAGGCCGCTCAGCCGCCGATCGAGCGTCAGGTCCAGCACGCGCGCATTCGCGAGGTCCTTCGGGCGCACGAGCGGCGGGTTCGCGACGACCTCGGGAACGATGCTCGCTTCGTAGCGCGTCGCGATCAGCGCGTCGGGCAGCGCCGCGCCGTCGAACACCAAGTCGTTGCGCAAGAACTGTTCGAATTTCTCGCGGGTAGGGCCTTCGCCGGAATAATA
This sequence comes from uncultured Alphaproteobacteria bacterium, assembly GCA_963782255.1. Taxonomy (GTDB): domain Bacteria; phylum Pseudomonadota; class Alphaproteobacteria; order Rhizobiales; family Beijerinckiaceae; genus Roseiarcus. Next base: position 964,101 of record CAWAIS010000002.1, read on the forward strand.
GTCGAGCAGGTGGAGAAGGCCTTCTGTCGGCGGCCGGCGGCTCGTGTCGATCCCGCCCGGCCCGAGCAGCACCAAGCGATCGGCGCGCTCGGGCGCCTCGAGCGCCAGTCGCAGCGCGCAGGAGCCGCCAAGGGAATTGCCGAGGATATGGGCCTTCTCGACGCCGAGCGCATCGAGAAGGCCGAGCATCGTCCGTGCAAGCTCGCCAAACGGGTCCTTGCGGTCGAGACCTTTGGACGACCGTCCGTAGCCCGGCATGTCGGGCGCGATCACGCGAAATCGGTCAGCCAGCGTCGGGATGTTGCGCGAAAAGTTGGACATTCCGCTCGCGCCGGGCCCTCCGCCGTGCAGCATGAGCAAAGGCGGGCCTTCGCCAAATTGCGTGACGAATATTTCTCGACCAGCAGCCTGAATCGTTCGGCCGCTCGCCGCCTCGGTGGATACAGTGGCTTCCATGCTCGTTTTCTCCCTGGACAAGGACGCGATTGCGTCCGACGGAGGACGATATGACACTGTCGTCATTATGATGCAAGTGTCAGCTTGAAAAATATTTGGGACATGCTATTGCCTGCCCTAAGGAGCCGAAAATGCTGGAATCGCCTATCGCCTCTGATCACCGGCCGAGGGTCGCGGCCGAGCGGCGGGCGCGCATGCGCCGCAAGCTGGTCGAAAGTGCCCTGCTGGTCTTCGCCGAGAAGGGCGTCGACGCTTCCGTGATCGAAGACGTCATCGCGGCCGCGGGGGTCTCGCGCGGCACCTTCTACAATTACTTTCGCACCAACGCCGAGCTGCTCGTCGCGGCCATCGAGGAGCTTGGCAACGAAGTCGTGGACCTCATCGAGTTGCGCGTGAAGTCGCTTCCTTCGCCGGCGGCGCGACTTTTCACTGGGCTACGCCAATACCTTGACGTTGCGCAACATTTTCCGCTGTTCGCACGGTTCATCACGCGCGTTGGCCCGCAGGCGATCGGACCTGACAATCTCGTCTACAAATACATCCCCATCCACATCGAAGAGGCGATCAGGGCGGGCGAATTCGTCGATGCTCCAGTTGGTGTCGCGCTGGACATGGTGGTGGGCGCCGGTCTCATTGCCGTCACGCGGATTTCCGCGGACCGGACGAACGATGCCTATCTAAGGGCAATGTTGCTCGCGCTCGCGAGATCGCTCGGGTTCGACCAAGGCCGCGCTGAAGCGATTCTGTTAGAGCCAGTCGAGCCGGTGGACCTTAACACGGACTCGCTGTTGGTCCGAAGCAATGCGCGCTTTAGAAAGCGGAAGCGCCGAAAGCGCCGGTAGACAATCCCCCGGATCACGTCTTACCCCTCAAAGATCAGACGCGGGCAACAGGCTGCTGATCGAGCGCTTGGACCCCTCACTTTGTCAGGCGGCCACCCAGGGCGCCACCCGGGCGCCACCCTGGGCGCCACCCGGCGCACAGACTGTCCAATCCAGATTGCCGTCAAGAAATACGTGGTCAGGCTGAGCGAGGAGGAACGTGCTCGGCTCGATGAGTTTATCCGCAAGGGCAAGCGCGCCGGGCATTTGTTGACGAAAGCGCGCATTCTGTTGAAAGCGGACGTGTCGGAGGCTGGCGGCGGATGGAGCGACAGCCGAATCGCCGAGGCGCTGGACACCAGCATCGCGACGGTCGAGCGGACGCGGCGGCAACTCGTCGAGGAAGGCTTCGAAGCCGTCCTGACCCGCAAGGACAATCCCAATTCCGCCCCGCGGCGGATTTTCGACGGCGCCGCGGAAGCCAAGCTGATCGCTTTGGCTTGCGGGCCGGCCCCGGCGGGCCGCGCCAGATGGACCCTGCGTCTTTTGGAGGAGAAGGTCGTCGAACTGCAGATCGTCGAGAGCGCCAGCGACAACACGATCGGGCGGACGCTCAAAAAAACATTCTCAAGCCCCATCTCAAGCAGCAATGGGTGATCGCGCCTGAGGCCAGCGCGGCCTTTGTCGCCAACATGGAGGACGTGCTGGAAGTCTACCAGAGGCCGCATGATCCCATGCGCCCCCTCGTATGCCTCGACGAAACGTCGAAGCAGTTCATCATCGAGACGCGCGCGCCGGTCGCCGCCAAGCCGGGACAACCGGCGCGGCGCGACTACGAATACGAACGCAATGGCGTGGCCAATCTGTTCATGATGTTCGCGCCGCTGGAAGGCTGGCGCTGCGTGAAAGTCACCGACCGCCGCGCGGCCGTCGATTACGCCCACGTGCTCAAGGATTTGTCCGACATGTATTTTCCCGATGCGGACAAGATCGTTCTGGTTCAGGACAATCTCAGCACGCACACGACGGCGTCGCTCTACCAAGCCTTTCCCGCCGCCGAAGCGCGTCGCCTCGTCGAACGGTTCGAATGGCATTATACGCCCAAGCACGGAAGCTGGCTCGACATGGCCGAATCCGAACTCGCCGTCCTCTCAACCCAGTGCCTCGACCGACGCATCCCGAACAAGCCGGAACTGACCCAGGAAGTCGCCGCCTGGGAACAACGCCGCAACAAACATCACGCCAAGGCCGACTGGCAATTCACAACCGCCGACGCCCGCGTCAAACTCGCCAGGCTATACCCTCAGTTCGCGTGACTCGCGCCACTCTCATGTTCGCCGTTTCAAGTAGCAGGCACAAGAAAGCGTAGCTCGCGCGCGAGCGGTTCAGAATGGCCGCCACTGAGCAGGGCAGGAGGCACGATCATCAAAACGACGGTTGATCATGCTCTGATGCGCGGGTTGGATACCGCCGGACCGGTGATGCGTCGCGGAGCTTCCTCTGTCTAGCGGCCAGCGTCGGAAAATATCCGGCTGATAGTGGACGCGAGGGTTCTCCTGGCCGTGACCGTGCCTCCAGCCTTGCTCAGCTTTGGATAGATGCGTTGTCGGCGATGACCTCCTTTTCGTGAGGTCCGCTGTCGATCTCAGCGCATCAAGCGCCGGCGATCTGAACGTGCTTGGCGATCGCCCAGGCAAAGCCCGCCAGTTCTCGAGCGATCGCGGTCGTGACCACAGTGGGTGATTTTCCTGCCCGGGCAAGCTTGCGATAGCGCCGACACAGCCTTTCTTGGGCCTTCCACGCGGTGTCGCGGATCGGCTTTGCCAGACCCTCCTGGCGCAACAGCTGCTCCCGGCTGATGCGCGCCGGGAACCGATAACTCCAGGCCGCCTCGATCAGCATTCGCCGGGCCGCGCCATTCCCGGCTTTCGTGATGCCGCCTTGGCGTCGTGTGGCGCCGCTGGAGCGCTCGGACGGAACCAGACCGAGATACGCCATGAGTTGACGGGGATTGGCGAAGCGGGTGATGTCGCCGAGTTCGGCGATCACCGTCGCCGCCGCGACCAGAGCCATCCCGCGCAGCGCTTGCAGGGCGCGCACCACCGGGGCCAGCGACCAATCCGGCAGCGCTGCCTCGATATGCGCTTCCAGACGATCTCGCCGCGCCGTCGCCGCCTCGACGGCGGCGATGCAGTCTTCCAGCACGATGTGATCCGCCGCTTGCTCGAATCTCAGTCCGGCCATCCAGCGACGATGCATCAACGTCCACGCCGGCCGATTGTAGTGACGGCCATGACGCAGGAGAAAGCCAGAGAGCTGCTGACGGGCCTGGCGCAGACTGCGCACGGCCGCAAGACGCGCGCGCACAAGATCGCGGATCGCCTCATGAGCCTGATCAGGAATCCACACAGCGGTCAGTTCACCGGCGCGATGCAGCTTGGCCAGGTTGATCGCATCCCGCCGGTCGGTCTTGATCCGATCTCCCGGCTTGCGTGGGATCAACGACGGAGCAACGACAACGCAACCATGCCCAGCCAGGGTCAACTGCCGTTGAATGCCATAGCCGCAAGGGCCGGCCTCATAACAGAACCGTAGCTCGCTTCCAGCGCGCGACAGCTTCGCCGCCAGAGCGTTCAAGGCCGTCGCTGTGTTCGCGATCTTGCCATACTCGCGCACGTCCTTGTGTGCGCCCGCCTCCGCAAGCGCCACCGCGATCGTATCCTTGTGCACGTCAAGGCCCACGTATGTGATAGATTCGTCCAAGACCCGTCTCCTATGCATGAGGCTCGGCGCCGGAAAGCCCGGCGCAACCCTCGACAAGCCTGCATACTGTGAGACGGGTCGCCCTATCTCAGGCGAACATGTAGTCTAGCCCACTGTGAGAGTCTCGGCCAGGTCTTCCTGTGACAGTTCGAGCGCCTTTCTCAACTCTTCGAGCGTCATCGTTTCGCGCAGGCGCGCAGCCTTTGCCGCGACGCGCGCTCGACGCTCAGGCGTGAAAGTCCGTGTAATACGGTTTCCGCCTGATTGACTCGGCGTGGGTTGGATTCCCGTCGCGGTTAAGTGCTGGTAGATGGAACGGCCATGATTCGCGGGAGGCGGGCATGGCTCACGTTGCCGATCATCTGAGCGTTGCGGCGTTGGAGGCGCGTTACGAAGCGTGTGGGGATGTGACGTCGTCGCGGCATTTTCAGACGATCTGGCTTTTGGCGAAAGGCCACACGGTCGGCCAAGTGGCGGCGATGACCTCGTTCGGTCAGCGCTGGATTGAACAACTTCTGGAGCGCTACAACGCGTTTGGGCCTCCGGCGTTGGGGGACCTGCGTCGGGGCAACGGAGCGGCGGCGACGGTCTTGAAGCCGGAGGTGCTGGAGCGTTTGCGGGTTCGTCTTGCCGATCCCCCGCCTGGCGGGGGCGTATGGACGAGCGGCAAGGTGGTGCACTGGATGGCGGGCGAACTGGGCTTGGCCTCGCTGGCGCCGCAACGCGGCTGGGAGGCGTTGCGGGCGATCGATTGGTCGATTCAGAAGCCTCGGCCGCGCAACCCGAAGGCGGCGACGCCGGAGCAAGAGGACTTCAAAAAAACGGGCTCGGGTCGGCGGCCCGCCTGTGGCGGTGGAAACGAGTTGCGCTATCGTGAACCGGAGGGGAGCGGCCGGAAAGTTTTTGGTGGACCAGACCCCGTAAAAAAACGTGGCCCATGGGCTGTTGCGGACTTGCGAGTGGTGACGTCTTCAGGCGATCCCGATTAGGAAATTGATGTTTCTCCGTGGCCCAGCCCTCTTTGGCTTCCTCAGGCAGGAGGGTTCACGGCATGTCTCAAACGAAGCGGTCCCGCAAGTCGCGGGGTCTATCCCCGGTTCATCCGGCGGCGGCCGCGATCGATATCGGCGCCGCCATGCATGTCGCGGCTGTCGGCCCGGATCGCGACAAGGAACCGGTCCGAACGTTCCAGACCTTCACCGATGACCTTCACCGGCTGTCCGACTGGTTCGCCCAGTGCGGCATCAGGACGGTCGTGATGGAATCGACCGGAGTTTACTGGATCCCGGTCTTCGAAATCCTGGAACAGCGCGGGTTCGAGGTGATGGTGGTCAACGCGCGGGACGCGAAGCATGTGCCTGGGCGGGAGGCCGACGTCAGCGACGCGCAATGGCTGCAACGCCTGCACGAATACGGACTGCTGCGCGCCAGCTTCCGGCCCCAGGCTGAAATTGCCGGGCTGCGCACCTACCTCCGGCAGAGGGAGCGGCTGCTCGATTACGCGGCGGCGCATATTCAGCACATGCAGAAGGCGCTGATGCAGATGAACCTCCAGCTGCACCATGTCGTGTCCGATATCACCGGCGTAACTGGCATGACCATCATCAGGGCGATGGTGGCCGGTGAGCGCGATCCGAATGTTCTGGCCTCCCATCGTGATCGGCGGTGTCATGCGTCGGTGGAGATGGTTTGTCAGGCGCTGGTTGGCAACTACCGTGAGGAGCACATCTTCGCCCTGACCCAGGCGCTGGAACTGTACGAAGTTTATCAGACCAAGGTGACGGCCTGCGACGAGCAGATCGAAGCGATCCTGAAGCGGCTGAAGAAGAACGCTCCACCACCCGCGAGCAAGCTTCTGCCCGTCAGGCAAAGGACACACCAGCCCAATGCGCCGGCCTTCGACGCTCGCGGCGCGCTCCATGCGATCCTCGGCGTGGACCTGACCCAGATCAATGGCCTGGGGCCGTATCTGGCGCTGAAGCTGGTCGGAGAGTGTGGGACCAACCTGGCGGCCTGGCCGACAGCGAAGCACTTCACGTCATGGCTGGCGCTCGCGCCGCACAACAAGATTTCCGGAGGCAAGGTGCTGTCGTCGAAAACGCGACGCACCAGCAATCGGGCCGCGTCGTTGTTGCGCCTTGCCGCCGGCACGGTGGGGCGAACCGACACTGCGCTGGGCGCGTTCTACCGCCGGTTATCGGCGCGGGTGGGCAAGGCGAAGGCGATCACCGCCACCGCGCGCAAGATCGCGGTTCTGTTCTACAACACGCTTCGGCACGGCATGGCCTACGCCGATCCCGGCGCCACATACTACGAAGATCGCTACAAACAGCGTGTTTTGAAAAATCTTCAACGTCGCGCGAAGTCGCTGGGATTTGTCCTGCGTGAGGCGGGGCTCGATACCGCCCGGGCGGATGTTTCTTAGGAAAGTGGCCGACATCGTCGTCGAGGAGGCGGCGCGCCACCCCGACACGCCGATCGAGACGTTCGCGACCGACGAGCACCGGCTCGGCCTGAAGCCGGTGACCCGCCGCGTCTGGGCGGCGAACCGATGATGGCCGTGCGCGATCGGCCGCTCGCCGACCGCATCGAGATGATTTGGTCCAGAGCCTCGAGGGTGGGGATGTGCTTGTTGACGACGGGCTCGTCGACCAGCCTCCACAGCGTTTCAGCCGGCTGCACTTCCGGGGTGTAGGCGGGTTGGAAAACGAGGCGCAGGCCGTCCGGCACGGCGAGCCCGGCCTCGCCGTGCCAGCCGGCGTTGTCGAGCACGAGGACGATGCGCCGCTCCCGCCCGGCGCCGGCTTCTTCGGCGAACAGGCGCAGCAGCGCCTCGAAGAACGGCTTGGACACGCCGTTCGAGACGTACCAGAGGCATTCGCCGGTGGCCGGCGAAACGAACGCCGTGACATAGAGCCATTCGTATAATTTCCCTGAAAGGCCGATGTCCAGTCATGGAATCAACCCCGCCTTTCTGATTTTGTCGATATGGGCGTCGTAAAGCGCGTCGGCGATCGGGATCGATCGCTCGTAAAAGCGATCGTCACCCGTCTTTTCGCCGCCGAGGAGCAGGATCGCCGTTCGCCTCGGATCGTATTCCTGCTGCGATCGCGCGTATGTTAGCGCCCATGGGGCGCCACCCGGCGCACAGACTGTCCAATCCATCGCGATCCGAAAAACCCGTCCGACAACCAGTCGCAAAACTCAGTCCGACAGGCTGCTAGGCGTTAACGAAATGGAGGCGATGATTCTTCTCGGGGAGCTTCAGTCTTTTTCAACTAAACTGAAAGCCGCGGAACACTTTTTCATTCGGGTACGTCCTGACATTCCGCTAAATGGGCCGATCAAACACATATTCGCTCAGGCTGGGGAGGTTAACGCCTTCCGTAACAAACTAGCACACGGTCAATATCGGACAGACGAGCACAACTCTAAGCTATACATTCAACCCTTTGCAACAGATCCGGCTCGCTCGCGAATCGAACCCGTAATAAAGGATGAGACTAAGTTCTTTTAACTCACGGACGCGATTATGAACAAGCAACTCGAAAAAGCAGTTTCCCTTCATAGGACCTTCACAGGAACTGCCTTACTGTGATGCGCAGGACCGCGCCTTCCACATAGCTAGGTACGTCTTAGAAATTAGCGCTTCGATCGCGTAATCAACCCCAGGATAGTCTTGCCAGTTGTCAAAAAAGGCATTAACTGCCGCTTTGATCATTTCGGGCGTCAATTCAGTCTCGTCATCGGGCGCGCCCGTCGACTCCCCGCGGCAGGTTCGACGCAACTCCTATGCTCTTCGCTTGAGTTGTTTGTCAAGTGCATACTTGCCGCTTCTGCAGCTTCTGTTGTTGCTGCGCCCGTGGGGTGGGGGGGACGTGGGAGCGTTGTCCACAAATCCACAGGCCGGCGCGCCGAGTGGAGCTAAGCGGCCCGTGAAGCATCGATCGACTTACCGCTATGGTCGAAGCAGGCGAGGCAGCCCGGCCCGTCGCAGAGGGCGAGCCGGCCGTCCGGATTCGTGCACGCGCACGGTGGCCTTGACGTAGTAGTGGCAGTGGCGCTGCGGCGGGATCTGCAGGGACAGGCCCTTCCATTGGACGCAGTTATCACACCCGGCCTGGCGGTCTTCCTGGACGCAGCGCCCGTCCTCGAGCGGTCGGCCGAAGTAAGGAATGAAAGCCGATCCCGACTCGGCGGCGGCACGGCGAACGGGCGTTGTACTCCGGCACGAACCGCGTTTTGAGGTAGCGGCTCGCGGCTTCGAGCCGATGTCGGCCAGGCGCAGGCGGACAACTGATCCGTCACCGACAGTGCCCCCTCCGGTGCGTTGTCAAAACGCCGCAAATCGCTAAAAATATGTTGCGTTGGATTGGTATTGGTATATGGCCATCAACATCGACAATTTGCGAGGGTTTTATAACTCGGCGCTTGGCGAAGTGGCTCGCCGGCTGATTGGTCGCGTCATTCGGGCCAGGTGGCCGAATGTGACCGGGTTAACCGTCGCGGCGTTTGGCTATGGAACGCCATATTTGGATCGGTTTTTGGAGGAAGCCAAACAATGCCTGGCCCTAATGCCTGCAGAGCAAGGAGTGGCAATTTGGCCGGACTGGCATCGATGTGCTGTCGCTCTTGTTGAGTCAGAGATGCTGCCACTGCCAGACGGTTCTGCCGATCGGCTGCTCGTTATACATGCCCTTGAGTCCGCACAACGACCCCGAGCGGTCTTGGAGGAACTTTGGCGGATCAGCACGCCGCAAGGACGTGTTCTGATCGTCGTTCCGTCGCGAAGGGGCATTTGGGCGCGTGCGGACAGTACTCCTTACGGTCACGGACTTCCTTATTCGAAGGCGCAGCTGCGGGACCTTCTTCACGAAACGTCCTTCTGTCCTGTCTTTTGGGGAGAGGCGCTTTATGCTCCGCCGATCGCTCGGCGCTTGCTGATTCGCACAACGCCGGCAATCGAGCATATTGGTGCTGCATTCGGTCTCCCTTTCGGCGGAGTGCACATTGTCGAGGCGATCAAACAGGTCTATCGCCCTGTTGACACGCGTGGCGCGCCTCGGACTGCGCTTGTCACACCTGCACTGGCCCCGGGAATCCGACACCCCATCCCAATAAGCAGTCCCTCGCGCACCGAGTTTTAAGATTGGGTCCTCGTAAGAACCAATGTTTAACAACGACGCTGAGTTTGACTGAGATGGGCATGTAGATCTGCTGGAATTTAAGGACCAAGCGGTCAACGAAGGCAACTACCAGGGCTTATGTGGTCTGGAAAAAATGGTGCACGCAAGATACATAGCGACGAACGGGTCCCATCTCTAGCGGCGAAGCTATGATATTGCACGGCAACAGTTCGCGGGCGCTGTCATGGATGGACCGCCCAACTCCCGAACAGCATGCCGGGCAATGAAATTGGCAGCCCGAGTGCCGCTCGTATGTCACCTGAACGCTGTAACCTCGAAGATTGTTCGTACCGCTATCACGACTTCTGAGCCCCACAGTCGCCTCCGACTAGACAAGGTGGTGCAGATGCGAATCAAAAGGGTAATAGTTTTTGCGGCGACAGCCGTGGTCACGGCGACGGCAACGCCGGGTTCCGCGAATCAGTATGAATTCCTGGCGGCTCCTCAAATCAATCTATCCCTGGTTTATCGCGTGGATAAGTTGACGGGGGACGTCGTCGCTTGTCAGTTTGCTCATAGTCCGGGGCGTTCAGATGTCGGCCCGGGCGCTTTTGGCGTAACGGCTTGTTATCGGGGCAGCGACGGAGCGACAAAACAGGAACCGGGAGAGTACGGTCTTGTCGCGACCCGTCACGAACAGGAGGGCGGTGTGTTCCGCGTCGATTACCGCACGGGTGGGCTCAGTATATGCTATCTCTATTTTCAACGCGAGAAGCAGGGCGATCACGAGGCGATCACGGACCAGTATGTGGTGTGTACGCCTCAGTGGAAATAGCACTGCGGGAGGCCCGCGCCATTGTTTACTAACGATCAGGACACGATATTTGCTCAATCATCAGGCCTGGGAAAAGCGGCGATCGCTCTATTTCGCCTATCTGGGCCAGCATGCTTTGAGGTTCTTGAAGCGCTTTGCTCCGGCGCACAACTCCCTATTCGACACGTGGCTCTGCGCACCGTGCGCCATCCACTTTCCCACGATCCGATCGATCGCGCGCTCATTACGCGCTTTGAGGCGCCAGCCAGTTTCACTGGCGAAGACCTCGCGGAAATCAGCGTAACAGGAGGTCGTGCGGTGACCGCAGCGGTTGCGGAGGCTTTGGCTTCTATTCCAGGCCTGCGCGCTGCTGAGCCAGGTGAATTTACTTGGCGAGCTTTCTCCAACGGCAAGATTGACTTGTCTGAAATGGAAGGTCTAGCCGACCTCATCGAGGCCGAGACAGAAGCGCAACGTAGGCAGGCGCAAAGAATCGCAGGAGGGGCGTTGCGGCGCGAATGCGAAGAGATTCGCTCTATTTTGATCGCCGCAATGGCGGCAGTCGAGATCCAGATCGACTTTTCGGACATAGAGGACGTCCATGACCTCACATTGGAGACGGCCAAACGTGCCCTACATCAAGCTCTGGTCCGTATTGATCGAGCCTTGGCCGGCGCTCTAGCTGGGCGTCGTGTTCGCGAAGGGTTCGTCATCGTAATTGCCGGTCCGCCGAATGTCGGGAAGTCGACACTCTTGAACGCCCTAGTTGGCCGCGACGTCGCTATTACTTCGCCGTTCGCAGGCACTACCCGGGACGCAATTGAGATCTTTCTGGATCTGGGCGGCTATCCAGTGATTCTGGTCGACACAGCGGGTATTCGAGTGGCCGAGGACCCAATAGAGCGGGAAGGAGTTGAAAGAGCAAAGCGGCACGCAAAGAACGCGGATTTGACACTGTGGCTGGATGACAAGAGAGATAGTGATACGCCTGCTCTAGCCGGCGAAGCACTGTTTATTCGCACGAAAATTGATCAGCCTGGCACTCGCACAACAGTGTTGAGAGGAGCGGAACTGGCGATATCGGCTAAGACTGGGGAAGGGATCGACGATCTTCTAAAAGCCATCCGCAGTCGAGCCGAGGAGCAAATGGGCGCGTTTGAACCGCCTATATTGACTCTTGACAGGCACCGGAGGGCTTTCCAGGAGGCAAAATCCTCTCTAGCTTCCGCGCTTAAATCGAGCGCCTGCGAATGTGAATTGCTTGCGGAGGATATACGCCGAGCCACAGCTGCACTGGACCTCATTATCGGTCGAATAGGCGTTGAAGAAGTGCTCGGAGAGATTTTCTCACGCCTTTGCGTCGGGAAATAGACAGAAGGAGTGTGTTTCACGTGAAACAGGAGACCTCCTCGTTTGACGTAATCGTGATCGGGGGCGGACATGCCGGCTGTGAAGCGGCGGCGGCCGCGGCGCGATGCGGAGCGGCTACCGCCCTGCTGACTCGGCGATTCGACACTATCGGCGAGATGTCCTGCAACCCCGCAATCGGGGGCGTTGGAAAGGGCCACTTAGTTCGGGAGATTGACGCGCTCGATGGTCTTATGGGCCGCGCTGCAGATGCGGCAGGGATTCACTTCCGCGTTCTAAATCGGCGCAAGGGGCCGGCAGTCCAAGGCCCAAGAGCGCAGGCGGACAGGCAGCTTTATCGACGGGTGATGCAGGGTCTCGTTACTGGAACTGCGAATCTTGTCGTGATCGAAGGAGAAGCCGAGGGCGTGCTCTTTGATGGGGGTGCCGTCAGAGGGATCCGCATCGCGGACGGCCGCACCTTGGTATGTCGCGCACTGGTTCTCACGACTGGCACGTTCTTGCGCGGCGTTATTCACCTTGGTGAAGTGCGCGTTCCCGCCGGAAGGTTCGGCAATTCTTCCTCAGTCTCCCTGGCTCAAAGCCTTGAAGTGGCGGGATTCACGGTGGGGAGATTAAAGACCGGAACACCACCCCGCCTCGAGCGGGCAACGATCGATTGGGATTCCACTGAAATCCAGCACGGTGACGACCCGCTGGAATTTTTCTCCGCGCACACAACAAGAACGTCCGCACCGCAACTTCCGTGCCACATAACGAGAACAACTCCAGACACGCATCGGATCGTCATGGCGGATCTTAACCGATCGGCGGCCTATTCCGGCGCTATAGGCGGGCGCGGCCCTCGCTATTGCCCATCAATCGAAGATAAGGTTGCTCGTTTCTCGGACCGCGAAACTCACCAAGTCTTCCTCGAACCCGAGGGCGTTAACGATTGCACCATCTACCCAAATGGTATCTCGACATCGATGCCCACGGAAACTCAGCAGGCTCTCGTCGCAACCATCCCCGGTCTCGAGCGCGCCCGCATTCTTCGATCAGGCTATGCCATTGAATATGACTATATAGACCCTCGTGGCCTTGACCCCACCTTGGAAGCCAGGCGGGTGCGAGGATTATTTCTCGCTGGGCAGATCAACGGAACAACAGGATACGAAGAAGCCGCCGCTCAGGGCCTGCTAGCCGGAATTAACGCCGCTCGTACAGCAGGAGGGCAACCGCTCGCAATTTTTGATCGGGCTGAATCTTATCTCGGGGTGATGGTCGACGATCTCAATATTCACGGTGCCACAGAACCCTACCGAATGTTCACCTCGCGGGCCGAATATCGTATCTCGCTGCGCGCTGACACCGCAGACGAGCGACTTACCGAAAAGGGGGTTGCTCTTGGTTGCGTAGAACCCTCTCGAGCTCGAATTTATCGGCTGAAGCAGGCTCGTCTACAGCGTGCTCGTAGCATGCTCCAAAATACCATCGCGACTCCTCATCTTCTTGAGGCGTGCGGGATCCTCGTTAACCGGGACGGCATCCGTCGATCTGCCTTCGAGTTGGCCGCGCTACCCTACATTGGGGTCGCAACTTTGATGCGGGTTTGGCCGGAATTCAAAGAAATTTCGAGTGATCTCATATCGCAACTCGAGGCCGATGCAAAGTATGCTGTCTACCTCGCTCGGCAAACCGAAGACGTAGCCACCTATCGGCGAGAGGACGGTATGGTCCTTCCACAAGACCTCGATTACTCGCGTCTCTCAGGTCTTTCCAATGAATTGCGCGAGAAGTTCCTGACTATCCGACCCCGAAGCGTAGGTCAGGCAGGGCGTATTGAAGGCGTCACTCCGGCGGCTTTGGCGCTGGTTGCGGCACACGCCAAGCGTCTGCAGTCGCGATCGAATCGAATCGCAAGAATGCCACGAGACGACTTCGATTGACGCAGGCTCCAGATTCCGCACGCAGCACCATGCAAGCCCCGAATGATCGAGCAGAGGCCTTGCGTCTTGTTCGAGTTTCACGTGAAACAGCCGAGCGCCTGGACATTTTGGTCCGTCTCCTCGTCCGCTGGCAAATCGCAACGAATCTCATTTCCAGAACCACGCTTTCTTCGGTTTGGACTCGACACCTGGCCGATTCCGCGCAACTTATCAACCTTGCGCCCGGCGCGAGACGCTGGGTAGATATGGGCTCAGGCGCTGGGTTTCCTGGCCTCGTGCTAGCCATCCAACTTATAGGCCTTTCCGGCGCTGTCGTTCACTGTATCGAGAGCGATCGCCGCAAGTGTGCGTTTCTCCGCGGCGCTGTTCGCGCAACTGGCGCACAGGCAGAGATACACCCAATGCGCGTTGATATGATGGACGCTAGCCGGCTTGGACTTGTGGACGCCGTAACCGCAAGGGCGTTTGCACCCCTGCCGCTTACGATCAAATTGGCCAAGATATACCTCGAGCGGGGCGCCGTAGGCTTGTTTCCCCGAGGACGGTCCGTGCAGAATCAACTACATGCGCTCCCGCTCGATGGGTCCTATCCCATTCAAATCCTACCGAGCGAGGTCGAACAAGGTGCCGCAATCATAAGAATACGTCGCGAGATTCGAGAGTTTTCCGATGGATAACATACCGTCTTCCCTCACCAATTCTAAGCGGCCGCCGGCGTTGAGGCCGCGCATTCTCGTCATGGCGAATCAAAAGGGCGGCGTGGGTAAGACGACTACCGCGATCAATCTGGGTACCGCACTAGCGGCGATTGGGGAACTCGTTCTTGTTATTGATCTTGATCCGCAAGGCAATGCGTCGACGGGTCTTGGCATTGACCGCAAAAACCGAGCTACGTCGAGCTACGATATCCTTGTAGGCGACCGTAAACTGCACGAAATCATAGCCCCTACTGCCGTCCCGCGCCTTGTCATAGCTCCATCCACCATGGACCTACTCGGCGTGGAGCTGGAGATTTCGGCCCATGGGGACCGGCCTTATAAGCTCCGCAATGCCTTGAGGGAATTCTTTGCCTCAGACGGCAATGGCTCTGAGCGCATAACATACGTTCTCGTTGATTGTCCGCCGTCACTGAATCTTCTTACAGTTAATGCGCTCGCCGCAGCAGATGCGGTCGTGGTTCCGTTGCAATGCGAGTTTTTTGCGCTTGAGGGGCTCTCGCAGCTTCTGACGACAGTAGATCAAGTCCGCCGCACACTAAACCCAACGCTATTGATTCATGGTGTCGTTTTGACGATGTTCGATCCACGAAATACCCTCGCCGGGCAGGTCGTCGCAGATGTGCGCGCGCATATGGGAGATACCGTCTATGAGACGGTTATTCCCCGCAATGTTCGTGTCTCTGAAGCACCATCGCACGGAAAGCCAGCCCTGCTATACGACCTCAAATGCGCGGGCAGCCAAGCCTATTTGAAACTTGCATCCGAAGTCATTCAGCGCGAAGGACGACTACGGATTCGGTAAGCCTACGGCGTAAGAATAATTAGGAGTGTGATTGCAAATGGCGGACGATGCCGACCGTTCGGAACATCGACCTCGCCTCGGAAGGGGACTAGCTGCGTTGCTTGGGGCGCAAGCAGGCTCCGAAGCTACCGAGATCGTGCGCGCTATTCAAAGGGCGCCAATAGAGTTTTTGCGGCCAAACCCTAGGAACCCTCGCAAACGGTTTGAGGGCGTTCAGCTCGATGAGTTAGCCGATTCGATCAGAGAGCGGGGTGTAATCCAGCCTGTCCTGGTCCGAGCGATTCCACGTTTCCCAGAGGCTTACGAAATTATTGCCGGCGAGCGTCGATGGCGAGCCGCGCAACGCGCCGGGCTCCACGATATCCCAATTCAGATCGTTGAAGCCAACGATCGCGAGGCTCTCGAAATCGCGATTGTCGAAAATGTCCAGCGTACCGACCTCAATGCGCTCGAAGAAGCGGCGGGATACGCTCAGCTCGCGACGGATTTTGGGTACTCACACGCTGACATTGCCCGCGTCGTAGGAAAGAGCCGGAGCCACGTTGCCAACACACTTCGATTGGTTCACTTGCCCGAACATACTCGCGATCTCCTCGCTGATGGCCACATCTCGGCGGGCCACGCGCGGGCGCTTCTTGCCGTTTCCCACCCCGATGCGCTGGCGGATCGCATTGCTGCCGAGGGCCTAACCGTTCGCGATGTCGAGCTTCTTGGCGAAAGCCCGAGAAAAATTCGAAGCGTCCGAAAAGGAACTGCAACGATTGATGCGGACACGACGGCATTGCAGGACAAGCTCAGTTTGACGCTCGGTGCGATGGTGACGATCCGCCACGTTGGCGAAAGAGGCGAGGTCCGAATCGCCTTCGAAAACTTCGAGCAGCTCGACGATTTCTGCCGACGCCTCTGCCGACCGAACGGGTAGGCCTTCATCGGAGAAGCGCCCAAATCACGTGAGTAGCGACAATCTTCCGTAAGCGCGCCTCTCCTCGCGCTCGGGCAGCAGCCCTACGCACGAGGATAAATCGCCGAGCAATTGAGTCCGACGTCCATCGCTCCGCCCGGCCCGCGAGCAGTCTTCGAGTTGGAATCGACAGCCTAAGGGTCAAGCTTTGCCACGCAATATCCGGTGTCTTTCCTTGATCCATCTCGAGTCGCAAGCGGTGTAACAGTGTCAGTCGTGCCCCCAGGCGCACGACGAGCTGATCGCCATCGCCGCCCTCTCCAAAAAAACGCGCCGCAGATATCGCACCTGTCCTCCGCTCCCCAATTAGTACGTGATCCACAAACTCATCCACGCCCAATGACGTGGCATCGGACACTATGGCCTCGACGTCGTCAACTTCGATTCGCTGTTGTCCGAGAGCGTACGTCATAAGCTTTGAGATCTCACTTATCGCCGTCTGACGGTCCGTACCAAGCAGCCCAGCCAACAAACGGCGCGCTTCAGCATTCATTGCAACCCCCGCCGCTTTTGTCTCCGCGTCAATGAGTGCGTTCAGCGACTTGTCTCCGTTTGGGTAGCATTCAACCGCGGCGGCGTGCGGCATTCGCTCAAAAGCGCTGCGAAGCGGGTGCCCCTTCTTCAACTGAGCGGCCCTCACCACAATTGTGCAGCCTACAGGCGGTCTCGCAAACAAAGGTTCCAACGCAGGCGTGAGATCACGGCCTTGCGCGTCGATCCAAATTACACGGTTTCCTTCGAACATTGATGGCGCGTTCGCCTCGGCCGCAAGAACTCCTCGGTCACGAGCCACCGTATTGCCATCAAGTCGGACCAGGCGTATGGGATCTAAATCCCCTAACAGGGTCTTGCTGACAATCGCTTTGGACCGTACGTAAGTTCGATCTTCATCCGCTCCATAAACGAGATAGAACCGCAAATCGTTCGGCAAACGTTCGATGAATTCATCCGCGACAGCATTGTTGACTGCAGTCATCCCCGGCGCTCCAACCTAGACCCACTGCTCTTGAACCAACTTCTAACTTCGACCCTACGTCCGCCTTCCGAAAGTGACGAAATGAATTAGCTGATCCGATCCCTCCCCGTTTTGACCTAATGAGACACCATGACGACTTACAAGCTGTTTCTTCTTCCGGGCGATGGAATCGGTCCCGAAGTCATGACCGAAGCAAAAAAGATTATTAGCTACCTAAGGAGCGACGGGGTCGCAAAATTTGAGATCGAAGAGGGCCTCGTCGGCGGCTGTGCCTACGACGCTCATGGTCGGCCGATTAGCGACGCGGACGTGGCGAAGGCAGCTGCGGCAGATGCCGTCCTCCTCGCGGCTGTGGGCGGCCCAAACTGGGATGGCCTCGCGTATGACGTTCGACCCGAAGCGGGTCTTCTTAGGTTGCGTAAAGAACTAGGACTCTATGCAAATCTGCGGCCTGCCGTCTGCTACCCAGCGCTTGCATCCGCATCATCCCTTAAGCGCGACGTCATCGAAGGCCTCGACATCATGATCGTGCGTGAACTCACTGGAGGGGTCTATTTTGGTGAACCGAAGCAAATTATTGATCTGGGCAACGGTCAGAAACGGGGGATCGATACCCAAGTTTACGACACTTATGAAATCGAGCGCATAGGACGAGTCGCTTTTGAGCTCGCCCGAAAACGCAGGAACAAAGTGACTTCAGCGGATAAGCGCAACGTCATGAAGACTGGTTTGTTGTGGAATGAGGTGATCACGGCGCTTCATCAGCGGGAATACCCGGACGTCACGCTGGAACATAAGCTCGCAGACGCTCTTGGTATGCAGCTCGTGCGTTGGCCGAAGCAATTTGACGTGATCGTAACCGACAACTTATTCGGCGACGTGCTCTCGGATGTGTCCGCGATGTTGACTGGTTCGCTCGGAATGTTGCCTTCGGCCTCTCTTGGCCGTCTGGACTCTAGCTCGCGCAAACGGAAGGCCCTATATGAGCCGGTCCACGGCTCGGCCCCCGACATCGCAGGTAAAGGTATTGGCAATCCAATTGCGATGATTAACTCGTTAGTTATGGCTCTACGCTATTCTTTTGGGTTAAGTGGAGTGGCAGATAGGGTCGACAATGCAATCTCTACAGTCCTTGCTAAGGGCCTCCGCACCGCAGACATCCGGAGCGACGACTGTTGCATCGTTTCCACCAGTGAAATGGGGGACGCAATAGTTTCAGAACTTAAGAACATAAATCAAAAGCATGCGCCCGAGTGAGGCGCTGCGGTAGGGTCAACCCAACGGCGTAACAAGACGTCGAACCCCTTCGGACGCTTGACGACTTCCAAGCGCAGTCCGGCAGCCGGGACTGGCGCGCCTCTCTTGATGGGCCGTTATAGCGCTATCGGCCGCACGGTTCGCGCCAGGGGAAACGCTTTCGGATTTTCTTGAGAATCCTGGCCTTCGCCATCTCGGTCGCGGGTCACTCTTGATATTCCATAAGCGTCGTTACCAGCCCACGTGGCACCTTGGCGTAGATGGCAGACGAACATGACCGGGGAGAGGTGCTGGGTGCTGGATCTCGGATTGGGCGGTAATCACGCACCGCAGTTGCTTCAGAGTTTCGACGTCGCTACGCGACACGAACTCACCCGCCGCGAAGGCACCGGGAACGCGAACGACATCTCGCCCGACGCCGTCCCAGGCAGCCTCGTCTTGCTTGGATCGAACAACGTTGTCGGCCATGATTTACCCCGAGAGAGCACCGCCAGATGGCAGGGATCGACAAGCCCTTTAGCCGAACCGCTGCGCCCGGAACGGTGCGGGGTCAATGGTCGGCGTCTCCCCGGTCATCATCTCGGCGATGAGCCGGCCGCTGATGGGCCCGAGCGTCAGGCCAAGATGATGGTGGGCGAAATCGAGCCAGAGGCCGGGCTTGCCCGGCATCGGCCCGATGACGGGGCGCATGTCGGGCAGGCAGGGACGGCGGCCGAGCCAGGGCCTTGCGTCCTTCCTGGCTCCGAGCGGAAACATCTCTCTCGCGAACGGCTCTAGGCGGGCCAGGTGCGCGCGCGAGGGCGGATCGTCGGGTCGAGCGAACTCAGCGCCCGTGGTGAGCCTAAGGCCCTGCGCCATCGGCGTCACCACATAGCCCTTCTCGAGATCGAGCACCGGACGGTTGAGTCCAGCATTGCCGTTCGGCTTGTAATGCATGTGATAACCGCGCTTGACGAAGAAGGGCAGACGGAGCCCGTGTGCGCGGACGAGATCATTGGACCAGGGGCCGAGCGCGATCACGACGTCGCGCGCGGCGAGGCGTCCCGACTGGGGCCCGACCATCCAGCCCGCGGCCGACAGCTCGAGGCTCGTGGCGTCGCCCATCTCCAGCCGTCCGCCGCGCTCGACGAACAGGGCGGCGTAGCTCCGCGTCAAGCCTCGCGGGTCCAGGGTCGTCAGCGGATCGGGGAAATATGCGCCGCCGAGCGCCGCCTCGCCGACATGCGGCTCGAGGCCCACGAGGGCGGGCCGGTCGAGGAGCGTCGGCGCGACGCCGTAAGGCTTCAATTCCTCGATTTCCTTCTGCGCCGTCGCCTCGCCGCGCGCGCTCCGCCAGACCTTGATCCAGCCGGTCTCGCGCAGGCGCGCGCTGGCACCGGCCGCTTCCGCGAGTCTCCGGTGCTCGCTGCTCGCGCCGCCGACGAGCGGCGCCATGGCCTTAGCCGTCTCGCTCTTGCCCGTCGCTGTGGACGCCTGAAAGTAGCGCCAGAGCGCGGGCACGATCGAAGGCAGCGCGCTGTAACGGACGTGGACGCGCGGATCGCGGTTAAGCGCGGCCCGGACGATCTCGGAGGGATCGCGCGGGAAGAGGTATGGCAGCACCGCTTCGCTCTGGACGATGCCGGTGTTGCCGAAGCTCGTCTCGCCACCCGCTTCGCCGAGTCGGTCGACGATTGCGACCGTTCGCCCGCGCGCCTGAAGGGCGAGAGCGGCGGACACGCCGACGATCCCGGCGCCGAGCACGATGGCGTCAACTCTTCGCGACGGCATGGACAAACTCCACGGGCGTTGCGGCCAGGGTCGATAGCCCGTCGAAAGACCGTCGTCCTTCGAGACGTCCTACGGGACCCCGACCTGGTCGCCGATCGCGTCTCCAAGAGCGCCCCTTGGCGATGCGCCTCGATTTCACGACCGTTGTTCCTATAGGCCGATGCGTAACCTCAGCAAGCGTCGAGGTCCCTTGGCGAAGTCCTAAATTGTCAAGGCCAAAGAGCTTGGTCCGGAACGCCGGGTCGATGCAGGCTCTGAGGCGCTTTCGGCGCAGGGAGCCCCGTGTCTTATCGGCGCTAAGGACACCCCGCACAATAAGTGCTACGGTTCAGGGTGGCCTGGGCTTGATCGTGTAGTTCC
The DNA here is from genome assembly GCA_963782255.1 of uncultured Alphaproteobacteria bacterium. GTDB lineage: Bacteria > Pseudomonadota > Alphaproteobacteria > Rhizobiales > Beijerinckiaceae > Roseiarcus. Next base: position 984,222 of record CAWAIS010000002.1, read on the forward strand.
ATTCAGGATGGAACTGATCGCCGGTGATGTCGAGGCGCTTCATCGCGGCATTGCTGACTTTGATGCCCTTTTGATAGCGGCGCGTGTCGAGCGCGCTTTCGACCTTGAGCCCGGCGTTGGTGGTGGTTGCGCCGATCAACTCGACCACGGCAAGACGATCCGTGAGCGGTCGGCCGCGCCAGTTCTGCGTGATGTGGCAGAACAGGCGGTGCTCGATCTTGTTCCACTTCGATGTGCCTGGCGGATAGTGGTGGACGTGGATCGCAAGCCCGGTCTCGTCGGCGAGCTTTTGCAGTTCGAGTTTCCAGAGCCGCACGCGCGCCCCATTCGAGCCGCCGCAGTCCGCCGTGATCGTCAGTTCTCGCGCCTGCGGATAGCGCTGTCGTCCCATGCGTTCGAGCCAGCAGCGGATCGACGCCACGGCAAACTCGGCGGTGTCGCTGGTGATCCCGACGCTGACGAAACCGGCATTGGCGGTCACATCATACACCCCATAAGGCACGACCTTGCCGAGCTTCTTGTCCTCGAAGTCGTGCACGTTCACGCGCCGCGGATCGCCTTTCGGACGATAGTCGGTTCCGCCGTTCTTGAAGTTGCCGAGCAACTCCTTCTTCGTAAGCGGCGTTTTCAGGCCACGGCTTTGAGCGGCTCCGCTTTCACGTAGGCCCATGGCAGGAGATCGTCGATATCGCGGTTTAGATGGCCGTTGACGATCTTGGCGAGTGTGTCGGCGAGATAGACGTGAGGGTCAACCCCGTTGAGCTTGCAGCTTTCGACCAGCGAGGCGATGATCGCCCAGTTTTCTCCGCCGCCGTCCGACGCGACGCCATGATGCCGGGAGTCTGGGCCGTGAGGTCGTCGTCTCCTATCCCTTCCATCCGCTATTCGAGAAGCCGGCCATTGTCGTCGCCGATCAGATGCATGGCGGGGCTCGTCATCTGACGCTCCGCACGGAGCGAGGCGATTCGTTTCTCGTTCCGGAGTGGATGACGCAGTCGGACGCCGCAAACGTCAAGGTCGTTGAAGCTCCCTGCATTTCCGTCGCCCAGCTTCGCGCTCTTCGAGCCTTCCTGGATTCGATCCTAGCCTCATCGGCGGGGAACGCCGTCCCCGGCGAAGGAGGCGCGAATGGCGAGACATTGGACCCTGCCGCAAAAGGATCTTTTCGAGCCCTCGGCGCCGGTGAGCCAACTCACGGAGACCGAGCGACGAGAGGCGCTGGATTTACTGCAGGCGCTGTTGGTCGAAGCGATGAATAGCACGCCGGAGAAGGCGCCCGCGAACCGAGCGGAGACGTGCGATGACGAAGATTTCGCCTGAACATCTGGCTCGCAGCGCAGTTGTCTACGTCCGGCAATCGACGGCTGAGCAAGTCGCTCACAATCTGGAGAGCCAGCGTCGACAATATGGCCTTGCCGACAGAGCGAGATTGCTTGGCTGGCAGGACGTGGAGGTCATCGACGACGACCTGGGCCGATCGGCTGGCGGCGTCAGACGCCCGGGCTTCGAGAGGCTGCTCGCGGCGATCTGTGAGGGGCGCGTCGGCGCTGTCATGTCGGTCGAGGCGTCGCGCCTGGCCCGCAACGGGCGTGACTGGCACACCCTTCTGGAGTTTTGCGGCCTGGTCGGCACGATCATCGTCGACGAAGACGGCGTATACGATCCTGCTTCGCCGAACGACCGGTTGTTGCTCGGCATGAAAGGGACGATGAGCGAAATGGAGCTGTCGGTCTTCCGCCAGCGCTCCATCGAAGCGATGAAGCAGAAGGCGCGTCGCGGCGAGCTCTTCTTGACCGTGGACGTGGGCTACGTGAAGACGGGGCGCGATCTGATCGAAAAGGATCCCGATCGGCGCGTCCAGGAAGCCATCGGCCTGGTGTTTCGCAGGTACGCGGAACTCCAATCAATCCGGCAAGTGCTCGTGTGGTTCAGGCAAGAGAAGATTCTGTTGCCTGTTTTGACGGTTGGAACCGCTGCCGAGCGGATCGTCTGGAAAACGCCGGTGTACTCGACCGTGCATCATATTCTGACCAACCCGGTCTACGCCGGCGCCTACGCCTTCGGGCGTCGAACGACGCGCGTCGTCATCGAGAACGGGCGAAAGCACGTCCTACGGAATATGCAGCGCGATTGGAGAAGCTGGGGCGTTTTGATCCCCGATCACCACGAGGGCTATATTTCCTGGACCGATTTCGAGAGGAATCAGACCCTGATCGCCGACAACGCCAACGGCAAACGGTTCATGAGCCGCGGCGCCATTCGCCGCGGTGAAGCTCTGCTGATCGGTCTCTTTCGTTGCGCGCGGTGCGGACGAAAGCTTCGTGTCCGCTACAGCGACGGGGCCGCACGCTACCAATGCGTCGGTGCGTTCTCTCATCTGGCGGCGGCCCGTTGCATCAGCTTCAGCGGAATGCGTGCGGACCGGATGGTCGCCAAGGAGGTGCTCGATCGCCTCCAGCCCCTGGGTGTGGAGGCGGCCTTGGCGGCGATTGACGCCCGTAGTCATAGGCGCTCGGAGAAGCAAGGACAGCTCGAATTCGCGCTTCAGCAAGCCCGCTATGAGGCGGCCCGTGCTCAGCGTCAGTACGATGCGGCCGATCCGGACAATCGGCTCGTAGCTGGCGAGCTGGAGCGACGTTGGAACGAGCGGCTGGTCGTGGTGCGCAATCTCGAAGCCGAACTCGACCAACTCGGCGCCGAACAGGCGGAGGCTCTTTCCGTCGCGGATCGAGGCCGCCTCATGATGTTGGGCCGAGATCTAACACAAGCCTGGGACAGCCCAGGCGCTACGGCCGAGACGCGCAAGAAAATTATCCGCACCGTCATCTCCGAAATTGTCGTCGACGTCGTCGGCTATAGCCTCGAGCTTGTCATTCATTGGCAAGGTGGAGATCACACGCGCCTCGACGTGAAGAAAAACAAGTTCGGCCACACGCGATGGGTCACCGACGCTGACATCGTCGACCTCTTGCGCGCATTGGCCCGTCACATGCCCGATCACGCGATCGCCATGGTTCTCAATCGATCGGGAAAAACGACGAGCCACGACCACAGTTGGACCCGCGGCAGTGTCTGCTCGCTGCGTCATCAGAACGACATCGCAATTCATCGACCGGGGGAACGGGCCGAACGCGGCGAGGCCACGATCAATGAAGCCGCCGCGATCCTCGACGTCAGTACGTCAACCGTGCGTCGCTTGATCGCCGAACGAGCGCTTTCCGCGAGCCAGCCGTGCAAGGGCGCGCCCTGGATAATCCCCCATGCCGAGTTGGCGCGCGAGACCGTTCGGCGCGAAGCCAGCGCTCGGCGGTCGCGACGCCCGCCGCCGTCTGACTATCACCAGAAAAATCTCTTTGAGATATAAGGACATGACGAGATGAGCAGTATGAAGCCCCCTCGTCGCTTCCCGCAAACAAGTGATTTTTGCGGCCGAGCGCCACGGGACGAATCGCGCGCTCGACGGGATTGGTGTCGAGTTCGATGCGGCCGTCGTGCAGAAAGCGCGTCAATCCCTGCCAACGGGAGAGCGCATAGCGGATCGCCTCGGCGAGCTTGCTCTTCTTGCTGATGAGGACGAGCTTTTCCCGCAACCACGGTTCGAGTTCAGCGAGGAGCGCTCGGGTCCTGGCTTGGCGAATGTCGCGCCGCTGCTCAGGCCCGCGGCCGCGAATGTCGGTCTCGACGGCATAAAGCGCCGCGATGCGTTGCAGCGCTTCGCTGGCGATCGGCGAGGCGCCGCCGACGGCGAGCTCATAAAAACGCCGTCTCACATGCGGCCAGCAGAACGCGAGGCTCACCTCGCCCTTTTCAGCAAGGGCGCGATAGCCGGCGTAGCCGTCGACCTGAAGTACGCCCTTGAAGCCGGCAAGATGGGCGATTGGCTGCGACGCCTTGCGGTCGGGCGCATAGACGTAGGCGACCGCCGGCGGGTCCGACCCGCCCCAGGGCCTGTCGTCTCGCGCATAGGCCCAAAGCTGGCCAGTCTTGGTGCGCCCGCGGCCCGGATCGAGCACCGGCGCCGTCGTCTCGTCGGCAAACAGCTTCGTCGATGACCGCAGATGCGCGAGAATGCGCTCGTGCACGGGCCGCAAATGGAACGCAGCGCGTCCGACCCAGTCGGCGAGCGTCGAGCGATCGAGGCGGACGCCCTGGCGCTCGTAAATCTGCGCCTGGCGATAGAGCGGCAGGTGATCGGCGTATTTGGCGACGAGCACGTGCGCGACCGTCGCCTCGGTCGGCAGGCCGCCCTCGATCAGCCGCGCCGGGGCCGGCGATTGCACGACAACGTCCTCGCAAGCGCGGCAGGCGTATTTGGGCCGACGCACGACCAGCACCCGGAACTGCGCCGGCACGACGTCGAGCTTCTCGCTGACGTCCTCGCCAATCTGGTGAAGCTTGCCCCTACAGCAAGGACAGGCCTTGTCCTCAACGTCGACAATCGTCTCGATGCGCGGCAGATGCGACGGCAAAGCTCCACGGTTCGCGCGCCGCTTGCGCGTCGCCGCCGCCCGCTCAGTGGGAGATCTTGCCTCGGCTTCCGCAGCCGCGCCCGCCTCTTTCTGCTCGAGGTCTTCGAGCGCGAGCAGCAATTGATCCTCCGACAACGTCTCGGCGCGACGCCCGAAGCGATGGCGCTGCAATTCCTTGATGATCTGGGCCAGCCGTTCGCTACGGATCTGCTCGGCGATCAGCATCGCCTTCAGTGTTTCGGGATCGTCGGGAAGCGCGTCGACGGCCTGCGGCATAGTCGTGACGAGACCATGATTCGCGGGGCTTTGCGACGGTATTGCTCGCCCTGATTCACTATGTCGTGAGGTCAGCCCGGCAGCCTCGGCGCCGGCGTGTCCTTCGTAAGCGCGCACGCGCTTCCAGTCGAGACCTTCGATGAGCGCCGAGAGCTGCGCGGCCGACAGGCGCATCACCCCGTCCTCGATCTTCGGCCATTGGAACCGACCGTCCTCGAGCCGCTTGGCGAACAGGCACACGCCCGTTCCGTCCCAGAACACCAGCTTCACCCGATCCGCGCGTTTGGCGCGGAAGACGTAGACCGCCCCGTCGAACGGATCGGCCTGCATGACCTCGCGCACCAAAGCCGCCAAGCCTTCAGCCCCTTTGCGGAAGTCGACGGCCTTCGTCGCGACCATCACCCGCACCGCACCCGTCGGTCCAATCACTTCGCCGCCTTCAGCGCGCCGATGATCGCCGCCACCATCGCCGCATCCGCCCCGGGCCAGACCCACACGCTCGAACCTTCGATGTCCAGTTCGATCGAGTGCGGGCGCGCTACAGCCGCATTGTTTGTCGCGTCAAAGTTGGATGATGCGGCGGCGTTCGCCGTCTCGACAACCGCCGGAACGAACGGCGGCGCATCGATCCTTGCCTCCGCCTTGCGACGCGCCTCCCGGCGCCAAGCGAACAACTGCTGCGGCGTCAGGCCATGACGACGCGCGACATGGCAGGCCCGAACCCCTTCCTCGAAGCTCTCGGCGACAATCGCCGCCTTCTCTCTGGCGCTCCAACTTCGCCGCCGTCCCGCGCCAGTGAAAATCTCGACTCGCCGCGCGGGAACTTCTTCCTCCGACACGTGCTTACGCTCTGAAATCGACATGTGTCGGAGCCCTCTTTCGCCCCGACTATCGCCACCACGCCCGCCCCGGAAAAGATGATGTCAAAACAGCGCTTACTAACGTGTGCCTGGTGTCGAGTTTATTTGCCCGACGCCGGCTGGGTTGAATTCGACCCCACCAACGGCATTGTCGCGAATAGAGATCTCATTCGCGTCGCGGTGGCGCGAGACGCTCGACGCGCCATTGCTCTTCACGGGTCGTATTTCGGCAACCCCGCGGACGAAGAGGGAATCGTCGTGTCCGTCAATGTCCGACGTCTCCCCGAACAAGAACTCTCCCCTCATGTTTGCGATGACCCGGAAACATGAGGTTTTCTCACGCGGCGCCAGCGTTCGCGCAGTGCGCATTTGTTTCAGCCGCGCCCCTTTGACTGCGCCAGCGCGACGATCGTCCTTGCTGATCGAAGCGGAATTCGACATCGGATTTGAATGTCCGGCTCAGACGCCGATGCTCCTTCAGCTCAACGTCCGTCCCTCGTGTGACGCCGACCTGCTGACGCTGAACCGGATCGCCTCGGATCCCCCTCTCCCGATACGTGATTATCTTGACCTCTTCGGCAATCGCGTCACGCGCGTCGAGGTTCCGGCAGGGCTCGTCACATTCTCCAACCGCTTCGTCATTCATGACTCGGGCGAACCGTACGAAGCGCCGCCGCATGTGGGGACGACGCCGATTACCGACCTTCCCGACGACATGCTGCCGTTTCTAGCGTAAGCGGGAAACCCCCCGGCTGTGCCGGGGCGGCAGTAGAAGTTTGACGTGTCCGGCGGTCCACCGGCGAAGTTCCAACGTGAGCAGCCACTCACACGAAAGGAACTCCACCGATGGACGAGTATGAGAGCCTAAGCCACACAATTTGGGACTGCAAATATCATGTTGTCTTCATTCCGAAATGTCGGCGCAAGACGCTGTATCAAGAGTTACGGCGGCATCTGGGCGAAGTGTTCCGCAAGCTCGCGCACCAGAAGGAGTTGAAGGTCGAGGAAGGGCATTTGATGCCCGATCATGTCCACATGCCGCTTTCGATCCCGCCGAAATACGCGGTTTGCAAGTGGTCGGCTTCATCAAGGGCAAGAGCGCGATCCACATGGCCAGAGTTTATGGAGAGCGCAAACGCAATTTCGTTGGGCAGCACTTTTGGGCCCGAGGATTCTTCGTCAACACGGTCGAGCGCGATGGGCAGGCCATCCGCGCCTACATCCGCAATCAAGAAAAGGAAGATCAGAGGCTGGAACAGTTGAACCTCTGGCGTTGACAGCGCCGCCCTTGGGCGGCTCCAAACTCAAGGGGCCGCGTCAGCGACCCCTCCTGCCGCTTCGAGCGGCTCAAATCCTAACCTGATTACGCGCTTGCGTCAGCTTCAGACGTTCAGTAGAACGGAACATGAACATGTTGTTTTCGCAGGGGTTCTCTGATGGCGCGCAATCAGGTTCAGTTTCAGAAAGGCCTCAGCGAGGCTCGTTTCGCGGAGATTTACGGAACCGAAGAGCAATGTCATGCGGCGCTCGTCAAATGGCGGTGGCCGAACGGGTTCGAATGTCCCGGGTGCAAGGGCGCTGATCACTGCGTCGTCACGCGCGGCGCGCGGCGTTTATTCCAGTGTAACGCGTGTCGCAAGCAGACCTCTGTCAAAGCGGGAACGATCTTCGCTTCGAGCAAGCTGCCGCTGCGCATCTGGTTCAAGACGATCTACCTGGTCACGCAATCAAAGAAGGGCATTTCCAGTATCGAACTCGGTCGACGCCTTGGCGTCACCCAGACGGCTGCTTGGATGATGAAGCACAAGCTCGCTCAAGTCATGTTGGAGCGTAACGCGAGCAAACGCTTGAAAGGCAACGTCCAGATGGACGACGCCTATATCGGCGGCGCCCGGTCCGGCCGCCGCGGGCGCGGCGCAACAGGCAAGACGCCGTTCGTCGCTGCGGTCGCGACAACCGACGACGGCAAGCCAGATCAAATCATCCTTCGGCCTGTCAAAGCCTTCAGCAGCTTTGCGATCCGAAAACTCGCAAGCACCGCGCTCAGGCCCGGCGCCAATATCGTCTCCGACGGCCTGGCGTGCTTCGCCGCCGTCACCCAAGCCGGATGCCTGCACACCTCAATAAAGACCGGAAGCGGCAAGCAAGCGGTTCGCACCCCTGCTTTCAAATGGGTCAATACCGCATTGGGCAATATCAAAGCCGCCCTCGTCGGGACCTACCGAGCCGTAGGAGAAAAACACGTCCCTCGATATCTCGCGGAGTTCGAATATCGATTCAATCGCCGATACGAGCTCGAAACCATGACCCCCCGCCTCGCATTCGTTGCGCTGAGGACCCTCCCGATGCCTTACCGCTTGCTAAAACTGGCTGACGTTGCCGCGTAATCAGGAATCCTAAAGCCCCCGGCTCTGCCGGGGGATACTTACTTACTTTCAAGCCGATATTGCGGCAGAGGCAAGCTCACCGATTTCGTCTGGTCGCGGTTTGGAATACGCTCTGGCGGCGTTCGGTGCATGTAGCCGATCTCAGATTTCGTTCACGCGAAAATCCGCTTCAGTTACCCAATGCGCGCTCCACCTGTCAATCGGCGTCGAACTTTTGGGTGCCTATACCCGCCTTAAGGGGTCAGACGATATGACCACATCGTGGGGCGGACGGGGGCGGTCCGCCTCGACATGTGCAATTGGAGCGAGGGTTGCGCGCTGGGCGCCGATCCTCGCACAGGGAGACGGGCAGGATGAACTATAACGCTTATGTTGGGCTCGAAGTCCATAAGGTGACGATCGCGATTGCTATCGCGGAAGCGGACATAGGTGGCGAGGTTCGCTTCTTTGGCGAAATTGCGAACAGCCCCGACGCCGTTGCGTCGATACGCTGGCGCGGTCTAGAAGCGAAGTCACCGCGTGTGGCTTGGCAACCAGACGTTCAAGCACCCAGCGCAACAGATTGCCTTTCAGACCCATCTCAACGCCATGGACCAGGCGGTCGAGCGCAAGGTCGCCATCGAGGCGCAGATAACGGCGCTCTTGCCGAACTGGTCGTTGGGGCCGGTCGTGAAGGCCCTCCAGGCGCTGCGCGGCGTCGCTCTTGCGGTGGCGGCGGGGGTGATTGCGGAGATCGGCGACCTAAGGCGCTTCGATAACCCGCGCCAGTTGCTGGCCTATCTCGGCCTCGTCCCCGGTGAGCGCTCAAGCGGCGAAAAGCGTCGCCCGACCAGGGCAGGCAGCATTGTCGCGCGCAAACTGATTGTCGAAGCCGCCTGGGCCTACCGGATGCCCGCGACGGTGGGACACAGGGCATTCAGCGTCGGCACGACGGGCTCCCCGGGGAAACCCGCTCCATCGCATGGAAGGCGCAAGTCCGACTTTGCGCTCGATATCTCGATACCGGCAAATGCTGGCGAGACGGAAGACGGCGCCGATCGTGATCACTGCCGTTGCGCGGGAACTCGTCGGGTTCAACTGACCGACCGGCAAGGCAAGCGTGACAAACGAGGCGATGGCCAGGGCGTCGACGCCGGCTTGGGGAATCCTCCTCCGAAAATTGGCAGCGGCAGAGCCGATCTCCGCGGGTCAGACCCAGGCAGCCCCACGACGTACACTTGGCATGCGGTAGCCAACCCGCGAATAAGAAACTGCTCAACGGTCGCGAAAGCGCCGGCGCCCTGACCCTCGCCCCGATGCTGACGAAATCAATGCGCTAACCGAGCCCGGCGCAACCCGTGCCGAGGAAGCGCGCTCGCACGTCCCCGGATCACAGACATTCGGGCGTGGCCGCCGACCGACGCCCCTCCCCCTCCGCCATGGGGCCTCCCGCTGACCAAGCTGCGAAGGCCATCCGATCAAGAGGGGGCTTAGGAGACTGCGTAGAGAGGGGCCACAGGGACCACGCGCGGACGATGTCGCCGTTCTCCCTGAGGCTCGCGACAAGTATGGTCTCAGTAACTGGCCAAACAAGACGTCGAAATCGGCAGGCGCGTCATGACAATGAAGCCCGCCGCGCTCGCCCGCCTTCCTGATGTCCACCCGCCCCCTACTCCCCGGCGCCATCAGCCTCGAGCACATGAAGCTCGAGCGCGCGCTCCTTGCCGCGCATCTCGAGCGCCCCGAGCCTGCGCTGTGTGACGCCCGGAGGGAGCGCGGCGAGGCCGGTCGAGCAAGGCTGCGAACGCCAGCACGCGATTGTCGGTCTCGCGGCACGCCTGCTGGATCCGCGCGGCTGTGTTCATCGTGTCGCCGATCAGCGCGATCTCCTTCTTCATGTAGCCGAGCTCGCCGACGGCGACCGGCCGCAGTGAAGGCCGGCCCGGAAGTCGGCGACAAGACCGAACTCGCGCTCGTAAGCGGGCGCTTGCGCGCGAAGCCGGTCGAGAGCGGCGAAACAGGCGCGGACGCATGCCGACTCGTTCATGCCCGGAGCGAGCCGCCCGGTCGCGATGACCTCATCACCAACGTATTTGTGGATTTCGCCGCCGGCTTCGACGATGGCGAGCGGCCGGTCGCCCGCCGCCGGTCCCGAGGGCGACGCCGTCGCCGCGGCTCTCGCGGTAGCCGCGATGCTGCGCCCGTCTGGTCCTCGGAAAAGCGGGTCGGTGCGTCATTCATTCCTTTTAGACTCCGCTCCGACTGCGACGCACTTCACCACCGACGCCGAGCGAGCACAACGTCGGGCGTTGGCAGCTCGACTCCGCGGAATACATCGTCATCGTTCGCGTTGTCGGCGTCGATCCTTCGACACCGATTCGCCGCCGGCCGCGGAGGCGTTCGACGTGAGCCTCGCGCCGATCGTCGCCCGTCGTGTTCAACTCAGCGCTCGTGGCCTACTTCAAGTTGCTGAGAATGGCGGCGCAGGCTTGCGGCACGCCGGAATCGACCTCCTTGCTCCCAGGCATAATCGCCCAGCCGCCTTTTTCGACATACGCCGCCTGTTGCCATGAGTTGGTCTTTTTCAGCTCCGTGAGATTGTTGGCGGCGTCGGCGCTGCGTTGGAACTGGTCGACGCAGATCGGCGCAATCGCCGCGACCACGGCGCTGCTGGCGGTGCTGTCCGCCAACGTCTTCGCCGTGCTTCCAAGCATCCACCCGCCCCAGCCGAAGCCGATGGCGAGAGTCGCGACGGCGCCGACGGCAGCGCCTTGCAGGAGCCGCTTCAGCGATTCTCCCTGGTACCAAGCAGATGTTGGCATGAGACTTTCCTCCCAATTTGGGGAGGAAGGATTCCTCCCCTCCGAACATGGCGCGACAATTATCGAAGAGGATCGCAGGGTTGGCGCGATCCTGCCTTCGTCGGGCGATCGACAACCCGTCCCGCCCGCCTGGCATGGCCGGAACATCCTTCCTATTCTGCATTTAGGCGAGATGCCTGGGACGCCGGCAGCTAAAGCGAAACCTATCCACTTTGAAGAGTACCTGACCGGAGATCGCTAAGGATAGAGTCGGAAACTACTCAGACCGGCGTCGATGCGACGCTAGTCGGGTTTCGGCATCAATCGCGATGCGCCAAACCACGGCTTTTCCTCGGCCTCACGCCCGGCCCGTCGCCGTTCTCGCCGACGAAGATCACCCCGGCTATTTGTAGGTGGAGGGACTGCGCTATTTCAACGGCATGATTTATGACTTGAGCGGCCGCTGTCTTTATGGGCGCGGCGTCACTGTTGTGGCGTCGTCGACGCGAGGCGCCAATGGAATCGGGCCAGCCCCACGTGCAGGCGACAATAACGCTGAGATCGCGAAGACGATGAGAATCATGATGGCGAAGGCGCTCAGGGCCATGAGGATCTGCGTCTGCCGTAAGCCGGTTGACCCTAGTACGCTATCCGAGGAGCCGACATTGAAATTATTGGCTCTCGGCAACAGTGCAACGAGATCAGCGGCGCTCGTCTTGGCAGGAATAACACCGGCCGGCTCGTCCGGCAGCTCCTCAATCAATGCTGTCAATCGCAGGACAGCCGCTGCCCTCGGCATTCGCGCCAGACTCGCGGCTTCTAGCCAGGGATCGACATTGAGCCGCACAAGCGCGGAAAGGACGCTGAGCCCTGTTCCATTTCGATCCTCGCCAACCGACGCGCAGAGGAATTTGTCGAACTCCGGCCCGATGAGAGGCGTCAGGGCGGCATGGGTCATGTCAATACCCGATTTCCCTTCTTGAATGCGGAAGCCAATCGGCGGAGAGACCATGTCGTTCCCCATCGACCGTTGCAGATATGGGCGCGACGGCAGAGGCCGTTAGACCCTGGTTATCCGGTCCGCGTTGAACTTGGCGGTAGACACCGACTCTGCGGGAGGGTCGCACGTCGCCGCCGTTGCGAGCGCCCTCTGAATCGCCTGATCCAGGTCCGACACGCGGAAGGGCTTTCGCATGAGGACGGTGTCCGGTCCCCACGAAACGCCGCTCAATGCATCGCCCGTCACGAAAACATGCGGGACAAAGCCCCTTCGGAGAATCTCTTTGACCGCCGCGACGCCGCTCGCTTCGCCGAGTCCGACGTCGACGATCATCAGATCCGGGCGCCAATGCGAAGCGGCGGCCACTGCCTTGGCGACATTGGTCTCCACGGCGCAGACCGCGTGGCCGAGACCCTCGAGCGTTTCCGCAAGCAATCCACCGATCATCGCGTCGTCCTCCACGACGAGGGTGCGAAGCGCTTTCATCGAATGACCTCCCCGCCCCGGGGTTGTAGGATAGACGTGTCCGAAGCCATGATACGGACCGCCGGTCGCCAAGAGCACCCTCGGAAACTACTCATGCCGCGACGATGGGGCTGCGGCGAAGGACTTGCGGCGGGGTCTAGTTTTCGGCGCCTTAAGAAGACGCCCCCGAGAAGAGCGGCGATCAGCGTGAGTGCGGCGTGTCGGCGGAAAAAGCTTGCCCCCCCCGCCACAGCGACCCGTCAACCTCGACGCTTGGAGCCGGCGACCGCGCGCGCGATTCGCGGGTGCGCAGCTCAAAGACGAATGCGGCGAACCCGACGGCACAAAGAACGGCCGTGTTCACCAGCAGTGCGCCTGCGGCGCCAAGCATGGGCGCGGAGTAAATCCAAAGAGCGACAAGCGCGCAGCCCAGAGCAGTCACGGTGCAGAGAAGAGCGAACAGCTGCAAGAGTTCGATGCGCACGAAATATCCCGTCGGTCCCGGCTCGGCGCGCGCTGCGCCGGCCTGAAGGGGTGCGAGAGCAATCTTGACGAGATCGCTCGCTGAAGAGGCCTGGCTCACCGCCGAAGCACGCGAGCGCCGATGTAGCCGATCCCGACCGCGATCATCAACGCGACAAAGGGCTGCTTTTCGACGAAGACGCTGATTGCCTTGGCCGAGCGCTCGCGTTCCGCTCCAGCCTGTTGGCGGAGGCTCCGCACGCTCCGATCAATTTGGTCGGCGACGTTCTGAACTGAGTTCGTCGCTCCGCCTTTGATGTGCTCGATCAGGCTCGCGACGTCGCGCTTCAACGCGACAAGATCCTCGCGAAGCACCGCGAGATCCGGATCTGCGTTCATCGATTCGCTCATGTCCGCCAGTCTCCCATCGTCGCGAAACCTTCGGCCACGGCGATGCAGATGCGACTATGATTGAGGTCTCCCGGCTGGGAAAGATTCGGAAATTACTCATCCCCGGGTTTGCGTTCGACACGCGTCGAGCAGTCGGCCTGCTTCCAAATGGGTCGTAATCGCGTGCAAATTCTGCTATTGGCTCTTGCCACTTCCATTGGAGCGTTGTTCTTCGAGAAAAAACGCCGAATGCCTGGACGACGTCGGCATCAACCCAAGACGGATCGGCCGCGTTGGCTTCAAAGCCCTATCTCCGCCAGCAGCCGCGTGGAATTTCCGATCGTCGCTATCGGCGCCTCGGCCGGCGGCCTTGACGCCTGCAGGAAGCTTTTGGACGCGCTTCCGCCGACCAACGGCATGGCCTTCATCATCGTGCAGCACCTCGACCCGAGCCATGATAGCATGCTGGTGGATCTGCTTGCGGGCCATACGTCGATGCCGGTCCTGCTGGCGACCGACGGAATGGCGATCGAACGCGAGCGCGTCTATGTCATTCCGCCTGGCGTCTATCTCTCGGCCGACGACAAGGGAGCGTTGCGGCTTTCGAAGCCGCAGGCGCGACATGGCGCGCGACTCCCTTTCGACTTCCTGTTGAATTCTCTGGCTCGCGAATATGGGGCGCGCGCTGTCTGCGTGGTCCTTTCGGGAACCGGCGCCGACGGCAGCCTCGGCCTGAAAGCGGTCAAGGACAAAGGCGGCCTCGTCATCGCGCAGGACTTCAGCGAAGCCGACTACGACGGCATGCCCCGCAGCGCCGTCGCAACCGGAGCAGTGGATCTCGTGCTCCGCGCCGCAAAAATCGCCGAGGCGCTGGTCGCGCGCGAACGAGGCCGCGTCTTTGTGCCCGAGCCGCCGAAATCCCGCGCGCAAAAGTCGCTGGAGGATTTGCTGCCGGACATGGTCGCTCTCCTGCGCACGAAGACGGTCCACGACTTCTCGCTTTACAAGCACGGGACGCTCGAGCGGCGCGTCGAGCGGCGTATGGCCCTCGCGGGGGTCAAAACCGCCGCCAATTATCTCGACCTCTTGCTTCGCGACGCCAACGAACGCGATCAGCTCTCCAGAGATTTGCTGATCAACGTCACGGGCTTCTTTCGGGACGCGGCCGTATTCGATTTTCTGGCCAAGAGCGTTATTCCCGACCTTGTCCGCGACCACCCGCTCGATCGACCGCTGAGAATCTGGGTCGCTGGTTGCAGTTCCGGCGAGGAAACCTATTCCCTCGCCATGCTTTTTCGCGAGCAGATCGACGCTTCGAAGCGCGAGATCAAATTGCAGATATTCGCAAGCGACGTCGATCCCGACGCGGTGGCGAGCGCTCGCGACGGCCTCTATCCCGACTCGATCGAGGCCGACGTTTCGCCAAAGCGATTGGCCCGGTTTTTCTCCAAGGAGGATCGCAATTACCGGGTCTCGGCCGAACTGCGCTCGAACGTCGTGTTCACGGTGCACGACGTGCTCGCCGACCCGCCATTCGCGCGTCTCGATTTCGTGTCGTGTCGCAACCTTCTGATCTACCTTCTGCCGGAGGCGCAGGCCAAGGTCATCTCGATCATCCACTTCGCGTTGCGCGACGGCGGCCTTTTGCTGGTCGGCGACGCCGAGACGATCGGGGTGGCCGACGGTCGGTTCGCCGTCATCTCCAAACCTCAGCGCATTTACCGGCGCGTCCGCGTCGCCCGACCGGGCGATTTCGGTCTGTCCTCGGGCGCCGGCGACGGCTCCCGGCTGCGCGCGCGTCCTGGCCCGGCGCCCGTGCCTTCGCGCCAGATCGAGCTCGCCGAACTGTGTCGACGAATGGTCTTGGAAGCCTACGGTCCGGCTGCGGTGTTGATCAACGGCAAACTCGAATGCCTCCACTTCCAAGGACCGATAGATCGTTATCTCAAGGTCGCATCGGGCCGCCCCGCGCATGAATTGATCGCCATGGCGCGCGAGGGCGTGCGCACGAAGCTGAGATCGGCGGTCCAGCGCGCGCTGCGCGAGAACGTGCGAGTCGTCGTGCCCGGCGGGCGGACGAAAGGCGAGGCCGGCGCCTCGCCATTTAGCATCGTCGTCACGCCGGCGCCGAGTGAGCGCGAAGACTTGTTGCTGGTCTGCTTTGTCGAGGAGCCGGAGCCCCAGGTCGCCGCGGGCGGCAGCATAGCGCCGGCTGACGTTCCGCGCGTTGTTGAGCTCGAACGGGAGCTCGAAGCGACAAAAAACGAACTCCAGAACACCATCCGCAACCTCGAGATCTCGAGCGAAGAGCAAATGGCGGTCAACGAGGAGGCGTTGTCGGTCAACGAGGAATATCAGTCGACGAACGAGGAACTGCTCGCCTCCAAGGAGGAGCTTCAATCGCTCAACGAAGAGCTGACGGCACTCAACAGCCAACTCCAGGAAACGCTCGAACGTCAGCGCACGACCGCGGACGATTTGCAGAACGTCCTTTACAGCACCAAGGTCGCGACGATTTTCCTCGACACGCGCTTCAACATCCGCTTTTTCACGCCCGCGACAAAAGCGCTTTTCAACGTGATTTCAAGCGACGTGGGCCGCCCGCTCGCGGACCTCAAATCGCTCGCCGCCGACGACGCTCTCCTCGACGAGGCCGAAACAGTCCTTAAGCGTCAAACGCCGGTCGAGCGGGAAATCCAGGGTCAGAACGGCGCATGGTTCGTGCGCCGGATCATGCCGTACCGCGCCAGCGACGAGAAGACCGAAGGCGTCGTCATCACCTATGAAGACGTAACCGAACGGCGGCGCACGGCGGATGCGCTGAGCGCCGCCACGCGTCAGGCCGAATCGGCGAACATCGCCAAGACGCGCTTTCTTGCAGCGGCGAGCCACGATCTGCGACAGCCATTGCAATCGCTCGCCCTCCTCCAGGGCTTGCTGGCAAAGCGAGTCGTCGGTGAACGGGCTCAGCAGTTAGTCCAAGGCATCGATGAAGCTTTGGGCGCCATGACCGGCATGCTGAATACGCTGCTCGACATCAATCGGATCGAAGTGGGCGCCGTTGAGCCCGAAATCGTCGACGTCCCCGTGAACGGCCTGTTCGACCGTCTGAGGGACGAATTGACCTACCACGCGCAGGCGGCAGGCCTCGGTTTACGCATCATGCCCTGCGCGCTGTCCATTCGAAGCGATCCGGGGCTGCTCGAGCAGATGATCCGCAACCTGATCTCGAACGCCCTGAGATACACCAAGCGCGGCAGGGTCCTCGTGGGATGCCGACGGCGCGATGGCAAATTGCGCATCGAGATCTGGGACACCGGGATCGGCATCCCCCAGTCGGAGTTGCGGGCGATCTTCGACGAATACCATCAGGTGGACAACCCCGCCCGCCAGCGAAGGCCGTCGTCAAAATCGCAAGAAAGAACAGGCCGCCAAGAAAGAAGGTCTTCGCATCGGACGGCAGAGGCATATCCGCCAATAATTCTTCGGGCGCTTCAATCTCAGGCGGCTGATCCGAATCCAACATGGCGAAGCTCCGGATCAATCCCTCACTCGCTTAAGCGCGGATACCGCAATCCGAGTTTCGCTAACGGCCCACAAACCAGAGCGCGATTGCGACGGCCACGTCGACGCCAGGAGCGCCACAGAGCCACCCGGCGCTGCAAGTACGCAGAGCGGACTGGCGGCTCGGCGCGCACGTTTGCCTGGCGACACTGCGCGTCGGCGCTGATCAGCGTCGCATACGGCGACGACAACGCTAGCGGCGCCAGCCCCAGCGCCCACCCCATCCGCCGCGCCAGCGGCCTCCGCCGCGAACTAGCCTTAGAACCAAAAGCAGCAACAGCGCGCCAACAGTCGCGTTGATGATCGCGGCGACAATGCCCACGCCGAGGTGGACGCCGAGTTGAGGCAGCAACCACCCGCCGATAAAGGAACCTACGACGCCGATGATAAGGTCATTGATGATCCCGTATCCAGTGCCTTGCACGATCTGCCCGGCTAACCATCCTGCAATGAGGCCGACCGCCAGTATGACGATGAGACTTTCACTCGACATGACAACCTCTTCATATTCTCGATGGCGCGAACCGCCGCGATTCCAATGAGTCAAAAAAGCCCGGGAGCCGCCATGACAGCCCATCAGTCTTCCGCGAGGCCTTGTTGAGCCGAGGTCGCGGAAGCGTCGGCGGCGGAAAGCAGACACGCGCCGCCGGACGCGACAAAAACGCCTCGCCGGTCGAACACTTGGCGGTCTCTGTTCCGGCGGTCGACGATGGCGAAGGCGTCAAAGTCGTGAACTCTACAAGTTCACACCGCCGAGGCCGCCGACAAGCCAAAGCACCACGACAACGACGAGGAGCAGACCAAGAACGCTTCCCAGCCCTGAGCCTCCGTAGCGGCCATGAGCATAGTAACCTCCGCCGCCAAAGAGAAAAATCAAGACGAGGATAATTAGAATTGTGCTCATGACATCGCCTCTCGTCAACTTTTGATCGCACCGATCACGCCGGGGGTATCAATTACTTCTTCACCGCGTCGCGCACCGCGTCGTTCAAGCCGCCGACGGCGTTCTGAATTTTGCCGACGGCCTTGTCGGTCTTGCCGTCGCTCTGCAACTTGGCGTCGCCGATAGCCTTGCCGATGGCCTCCTTCGCGGCGCCTTTGATAATGACCTCTCGCGCATTTCCGAGGCCTTCGTCATCGGCCGCTCGACGGCCTTCACCTACAAAGGCAAGCCGGTCGACTTGAAGCAGATTGGGCGCGAGCTCAACGTGCGCTACGTGCTCGAAGGCAGCGTGCAGCGCGCGGGAAACCGCATGCGGGTCAATGTGCAGCTCATCGAAGCAGAAAGCGGCGCGCACTTGTGGGCCGAGCGGTTCGACAAGGCGCTCGCCGATCTCTTCGAGATGCAGGACGAGATCGTCGCTCAACTCGCCAATCAGCTGCAAGCCGAGCTTATCGCCGCCGAGGCGCGCCGCGCCGAGCAGGCGCTCAACCCCGATTCGGTGGATTTCTATTTTCAGGGGCGAGCGCTGCTCGATGGCGGTTTTACCCCCGAGATGCTCGCGAAGGCGCGCGATTTTTTTGCGCGGGCGCTCGAACTCGATTCTGGCAATATCGACGCACTCGTCGGCGTCGCCGGCGTGGACGTGCTGATCTGCGTCAGCGACATGACGGACGATCCAAAGCCCCTGCTGGCTGAGGCGGAGGCGCCCCTGACCAAGGCGTTGGCCGCGGCGCCGAACAATGCATACGCTCACCTGTTCATGGGCGTCTTGCTTCGGGCGACCTATCGGGCTCCCCGGGGCCTGGAGGAACTGGAGCGGGCGCTGGCGATCGATTCGAATTTGGCCGGGGCGCGAGCGCTGATGGCTCGGCCTCCTGGCCGAGCCCAAGGTAGCGGCGGGCGCTCACCCCTCGGAAACCCCTGCTAGGCGCATGCCTTCGATGATGCGCTCGCGCTGGGCGAGATAGACCGCGTTGTCGCTTTGGGCAGCCTGCGCGAAAGCGCGCGATGGAGAACTTCGGGTCGACGGCGAGGCCCGCATTGACCTCCCGGCGCGCTTCATCGAGGCGGTCCAGATGCACAAGGCAAGCGGCGAGAAGGAAGAACGCCAGGGGGCGGTTGCGGTTGGCGTCGATCGATTTTCTCGGCCAGGTCGCGGCTTCCGCGAATTCGCCGAGAAGCGTCTTCGCCTGGCCGGCAATCAGGAACCACTCGAAGATCATCGCGTCGCGGGGACTCAGGCGCAAGGCTTCCAGCACATGAGCCTCCGCTTCCTGCGCTCTGCCCATGCAGGCGAGCGCGGAGCCGGTGCAGGCATGGACCACGTTTCGACACGATCACCCGACCGGACGCGGAGGGTCTGCCTGCCATGGTGGGCCCGACCAGGGGGTCGACGACGGCCATTCGTTGAGAGCACCTGGACGACGTCCCCCTCCTACTTCGCATCCAACCCGTAAAGCGTATGCAACGTCCTCACCGCGAGCTCGGTGTAGGGCTCGTCGATCAGCATCGAGAACTTGATCTCCGAGGTCGTGATCGCGCGGATGTTGATGCCCTTCGCGGCGAGCGCCTGGAACGCCCGCGCGGCGACGCCCGAATGCGAGCGCATGCCGACGCCGATAGCGGATATCTTCACGACGTCTTGCGCGCCGTTGAGCCGCGCGTAGCCGATCGCCTCGCGCCTCGCCTCGATGATGCTCTTCGCGCGCTCGAAGTCGGCGCCGGAGACCGTGAAGGTGATGTCGGTCGTCGCCTCGTCCTCGGACACGACCTGGATGATCATGTCGACGTTGATGCTGGCCTCCGCCAGCGGCCCGAAGATCGCCGCGGCGACCCCCGGCTTGTCGGCGACCTCGCGCAGGGTGATCTGCGCCTCGTCGCGCGAGAAAGCGATGCCGGTCACGACCTGCTGTTCCACAATATCCTCCTCGTCGCAGATGAGCGTGCCGAGCCGCGGGCGGGCCGGATCGTCGAAGGACGAGCGCACGTAGATCCTGACCTTCTGCACCATCGCCACTTCGACCGAGCGCACCTGCAGGACCTTGGCGCCGAGCGACGCCATTTCGAGCATTTCCTCGAACGACACCCTGTCGAGCCTACGCGCCTTCGGCACGATGCGCGGATCGGTGGTATAGACGCCGTCGACGTCGGTGTAGATGTCGCAGCGGTCGGCGCCGATCGCGGCGGCGAGCGCGACCGCGGACGTGTCCGAGCCGCCTCGCCCGAGCGTCGTCATGCGGTTCGAGGGCGCATGCAGGCCCTGGAAGCCGGCAACGACGGCGATCTCGTGACGTCGGAAGCCTTCGGCGAGCTCGGCGCCGTCGATCTTGACGATGCGCGCGGCCCCATGCGCGTCGTCGGTGATGAGCGGGATCTGCCAGCCGGCCCATGAGCGCGCCGTGAGCCCGATATCCTTGAGCACGAGCGCGAGCAGCCCCGCCGTGACAAGCTCGCCTGAGGCGACGACGGCGTCGTATTCCACGTTGTCGGGCTCCGATCCCGCCTCCTTGCACCAGGCGACGAGCTCGTTGGTCTTGCCCGCCATGGCCGAGACGACGACCGCGACCTCATGTCCCGCTTCGACCTCGCGCCTGACATGGCGCGCCACGTTGCGGATGCGGTCGACGTTGGCGACGGAAGTCCCGCCGAATTTCATCACCAGACGCGACATTCATCCTCAGGATCAGGGGGAGACGCGCGGGCTCGCGCGGCGTGGGCGAGCGGCGTATAAAGGCGTGGGTCCGGGCGGTCAACGCCGTGAGCCATGAGGCTTCCCATGTCCGTCAAGCCCTTATCCACCGTCATGTCGCACGAAGTCGCGCGCTTCGATGCGCTCGGCTCGTCATGGTGGGACGCCGAAGGGCCAATGGCGCCCCTGCACCGGCTGACGCCGGTCCGCGTGGACTGGGCGCGCGATCTCATCGCCCGCCATTTCCGGCGCGATCCGCTCGCCGGCGCGCCGCTCGCGGGGCTCGACCTTCTCGACGTCGGCTGCGGCGCCGGCCTCTTCGCGGAGCCACTCGCTCGGCTCGGGGCGGATGTCGCGGGAATCGATCCGGCGCCGACGTCGATCGAGGCCGCGCGCCACCACGCCGAGGAGACGGGCGCGAAAGTCGCCTATCGCGTCGCGACCGTCGAAGAACTGGCGGTCGAGCCGCATCGCTTCGACGTCGTCGCCGCGATGGAGGTGGTCGAGCATGTCGCCAACCCTCAGCGCTTCGTCGCGACCGCGACTTCGCTGTTAAGGCCTGGCGGGTTGTTTCTCGCCTCGACCCTGAACCGGACCTTGAGAAGCTTCGCTCTGGCGATTGTCGGCGCCGAATATGTGCTGCGCTGGCTCGAGCCCGGAACCCATCGCTGGGAGCAGTTCGTGACGCCCGAGGAGCTCTCGGCCGCGGCTCGCTCTGCGGGCTTGAGAGTGATGGAGCGGCAGGGCGTCGCCTATGATCCCCTGCGCCTCGGCTGGCGACTGTCGCGGGACATGAGCGTGAACTATATGTTCGCGGCGAAGAAGCCGGGCGCTACTGTCCTCCGGGAATGACTGGGCCTCACGACTTCCCCGGGCATTCCTTCTGCAGCCGGTCCATCGCCTGCGAGAAGCCGGCGAGCGAATAGGAGTCGGTTGACGCATTGCCCTTGAGCGAGGCGGCCTTGATCTCGAGCGTCGTCCCCTTCTTCATTTCCGCGATCAACGCGCTCTCGCGCGCCGCGTTCTTGACCCAGAGATTGGCCCCCTTCGGCAGGAGGTCAAACGACGCCTCCTCCACGACCGCGACCGGCGCGGCGATGGTTTTGACCTTGGACTTCGCCGATCTCCGCGTGGGTTTCGCCTCCGCCTTGGCGTCCGTTTTCGCATCCGCGTCCATTCCGCCCGCGACATCGAAGCCCATGATGAACGACACCTCGTTGCGCACGCCCTCCGCCGGGCGATCGGAGATGAAGGCGTAGCCAGGATCGCGCTTGAGGTCATCGGGCTCGCGCGACTTCGGCTGCGCGAGCGTGTAGCAGATGCGTCCCTTGCCGGCCTGGCCGACGAACACGTTCCAGTCGCCGAACGTCGCGATGAGGGCAGGCTTGGCGTCCTCCCTCTTGTCGGCCTTGTCTTTTTTCGCCAGCGCCTCTGCGGGCTGAAAGGCGCAGGCGAGCGCGGCCGCCGCCACGGCGCAGGCGAGCGCGGTTCGAGAAAGAAAAGAGTTCTGGAGCAATCTCATCGACATCCGTCCCTGGACCCCGCCGGTTGCGCCCGGTTCGGCGCCTATTGCAGACGGATCGGGGCAAAATTCCGGCATCCGGCTTTCCCGCGTCGAGCGGGCCCTGTTAAGCTGCTCCCTGGTTAATGAAAAATGAGTAAAATTCGGAGTCGCCGATGAAAGCCCTGATCTGTCCGTCGCTTGGTCCGGTTGAGAACCTGGAGGTGATGGACGTCGAGGAGCCGGTCGCGGGGCGGGGCGAGGCGGTCGTCGAAGTCGCCTACGCCGCGCTGAACTTCTTCGACACGCTCATCATCGAGGGCAAGTACCAGCTGAAGCCAGAGCCGCCGTTTTCGCCAGCAGGCGAGTTTTCCGGCCGAATCGTCGCGCTCGGGCCGGACGCGAGCGGCTTCGCCGTCGGCGATCGTGTCATGGGCTCGTCCGGCTACGGCGCCGCGCGCGAGCGAATTGCGATCGCGGTAAACCGGCTCGCTCATGTTCCGGATGGCCTTCCGCTCGACAAGGCCGCCGGCCTTTCGATCGCCTACGGCACGACAATCCACGCCTTGAAGCAGCGCGCCGAGATGAAGCCGGGCGAGACGCTCGTCGTGCTTGGCGCTTCGGGCGGAGTGGGCCTGGCCGCGGTCGAGATCGGGGCGGCGATGGGCGCGCGCGTCATCGCGTGCGCCTCGTCAGACGACAAGCTCAAATTCGCCCGCCGCTACGGCGCGGCCGAGACGGTCAATTACGCTACGCAGGACCTGCGTGGCCGGCTCAAGGACCTGACCGGCGGCAAGGGCGTCGACGTCGTCTACGATCCGGTCGGGGGCGCCCTGACCGAGCCCGCCCTTCGCTCGCTCGCCTGGAAGGGGCGGCTTCTGGTGATCGGCTTCGCCTCAGGCGAAATCCCGAAGCCGCCGTTGAACCTGATCCTGCTCAAGGGTTGCGACATCCGCGGCGTCTACTGGGGCGACTTCACCGCGCGCGAGCCGGACGCCAATCGCGACAATATGTCTCAACTCCTGCGCTGGGCCGAGTCCGGGGCTTTGAGCGTCCATATTCACGCAAAATATCGAATTGAGGATTATGAAAAGGCGTTCGAGGCGATCTCCAAGCGCCAAGCGCTCGGGAAGGTTCTCCTTCAATTCAAGGAGATAGCGCCCGAATAATTCAAGGCGCTTGCAAATTATGTTGCGGCGCACAATATGCTGCCCGGGGACGAAGCGCCGAGGACGATTCGGCGAGGAGATCATGAGCGAGAGACAGTCAATCAACGTTGAAGTGCGGCGCCTTTGGCCGTCGGACATGGAAGCGTTCCGCGACCATCTGCTGCGGCTCGATCCGCGCAGCCGTCACGAACGCTTTGGCGGGGGAATGTCGGACGACTTCCTGGCGCGCTACGCCGAGCATTGTTTCGGGCAGGGGGATCTTCTGTACGGCGCCTTTGTCGACGGCTATTTGTGTGGTGCGGCAGAATTGCGCTCGAGTTCCGCGATCTGGAGCGAGCAGGCGCCGTTCGGGCGGCACATCCACGCCGAGGCCGCCTTTTCGGTCGAGACCGAGTACCGGCGGCGCGGCATCGGCGAGAAGCTGTTCCGCCGCATTCAGCGCGCCGCGAGCAACCACGGCGTGGAGACGATCGAGATCATCTGCCTGCCCGACAACATCGGCATGCGGATGCTGGCGCAGAAGTTCAAGACGCACTTCACTTTCGAAGAGAGCGCGCTGACCGGCCGCCTCAAGGCGCACCGTCCGACCCCGTTCTCGCTGATGCGCGAAGCGACCGGCGACGCGGTGGACTTCGGCGCGGCCGTGTTCGACGCCCAATGGCGGGCCTTCACGGGCCCGGAGGTCAAAGGCGCATAACGAGGCTCTGTCGCCCAAGCGCGCGCCTGAGGACAACGCCGGCCGCAAGGAGCGGCCGGCAGAGGTCGAGCAGCCTCTCAGTTGCCGACGATCGATGCCCGAGCCCGCTGCCACCAGCCGCTGCGGCGCGGACGCGGCGACTCTTCACCGCTCGGCGCGGCGGACTCGTCGCCATGAGACTCTTCCCCATGAGGAGACGCGTCGCCAGGCTCGACCGCTGGCTGCTCGGCCGAGGCGGTATCGGTGGGCGCCGGCTCATCGGACCGAGCCGACTGCATCTCATCGACCGCGCCCGAAGCAAGAGCAGACTCGCTGGAGGCTTCCGCTTGAAGCGCAGACTTGAGCTCCGACGATGGCGATGGGCGCTCCGGCGCGGCGTCTTCAGGCATAGGCCCGCGATCATCCGCTTCCGCCGCCTCGACCGCCTCTCTCTCGGTCGAGGGGCTTGCGCTGTCGAAACCTTCGGCCTCCGATCGCGGACGATAGCGATTGCGTCCGCCGCGCGAACGGCGCGAGCGCCGGCCGCGGTCGCCCTCGGCGCGCGGTCCGCTTCGATCATGGAGATTGCCGTCCTGGACCGGCGTGGTCAGATCGCCGCCGATTTCCGCGACAACGGCCAGGCCGTCGTCCGTCGGTTGGGGCGCGTCGGGGCTTACGCTTTCGCCGAACGGACGCTCGGCGCCCCGCCTGCGCCGCCGCCTGCGCCGTCGGCGACCGCTCTCGCCTTCGTCGGGCAGACCCGGGCCCTCGGAAGCGCTTTCGCTCTCCCCGTCGTCAGTTGAGCCCTCCGGCTCGTTTTCCACCTCGCCCGCTTCCTCAGTCTCATCTTCGACCGCCATCGGCTCGTCGACAACCGTCACGAAATCGTCCTGCGCCAAAGGCGGAGGCTCGATTTCGCCCTTCACGCCGGTCGCCAGCTCGCCCCGCTCGATCGCGTGGTAGTTGGCCCCCGTCAGCGTGTCGTCCGCGTCGATCGTGACGACGACGCCGAACCGGCGTTCGAGATCGCGGAGATTTGCGCGCTTCTGGTTGAGAATGTAGAGCGCGACAGGCGTGCGCGTGCGAACGACGACGTCGTGGGTCGCGCTCTTGATCAGCGCATCTTCGAGCACGCGCAAGACGTGGAGCGCAATCGACGAGGTCGAACGCACGACGCCAGCGCCCTGACAATGGGCGCACACGACCGTGGAGCCTTCGAGGACGCCCGTGCGGATGCGCTGGCGCGACATCTCGAGCAATCCGAAATGCGAAATGCGGCCCACCTGAATGCGGGCGCGGTCGTTCTTTAGCGCGTCCTTGATGCGGCGCTCGACCGCGCGATTGTTGCGCGACTCCTCCATATCGATGAAGTCGACTACGATCAGGCCGGCGAGGTCGCGCAGGCGAAGCTGGCGTGCGATCTCATCGGCCGCCTCGAGATTGGTTCGAAGCGCAGTATCCTCGATGTTGTGCTCTCGAGTCGAGCGTCCCGAGTTGACGTCGATGGCGACCAGCGCCTCCGTCTGGTTGATGACGATGTACCCGCCCGACTTCAGCGTCACCTGATTGGAGAACATCGCATCGAGCTGGGACTCGACGCCCGCCTTGGCGAACACCGGCTGCGTATCCCGGTAGAGCTGCACGGCGTTCACGTGACTGGGCATCAGGAGACGCATGAACTGCCGCGCTTCGCGAAACCCGGCTTCGCCCGCGACAATGATCTCCTCGACGTCTTTGTTGTAGAGGTCCCGGATCGCCCGTTTGATCAAGGACCCCTCTTCATAAACGAGCGTCGGCGCGCTCGAGGCCAGCGTGGTCTCGCGCACGGTCTCCCACATTCTCAAAAGATACTCGAAGTCGCGCTTGACTTCGGCCTTGGTGCGGGTCGCGCCGGCGGTGCGCAGGATCACTCCCATGCCTTCGGGAACGTCGAGTTCTTCAGCAATGCTCTTGAGGCGGCTGCGATCCTGCGCGTTGGTGATCTTGCGCGAAATGCCGCCGCCGCGCGCGGTGTTGGGCATCAACACGGAATAGCGACCGGCGAGCGACAGGTAGGTCGTCAGCGCGGCGCCCTTGTTGCCGCGTTCCTCCTTCACGACCTGGACGAGGAGGACTTGGCGCCGCTTGATCACCTCCTGAATCTTGTATTGCCGCCGCGACCGATGGGGCCGGCGCGGCACCTCCTCCAAAGCGTCTCCGCCGATCTGCTCGACCGGTTCGCCCTCGTATTCGACGGGCTGTCGCGGCGCCGGAGAAACGCGCTCTTCCGATCCGCCTTCGATCGTCGTCACCTCGTGGCCGTCGTCCGTATGGTCGCTGCTCCGCTCGAGACTTTCCGCGTCTTGGGGTTCATCGCCAGCGCGCGCGTCCCGATCGTCGCCAACGTGCGCATCAAGAGAATCTGCGGCTGCGGCCGCGCCGTGCTCGTGCAAGTCTGGAGCGTACGGCTCGGTCGGCGGCACGCCTCCAGGCGCGGCCGTCTCCTCGAATTGAGGGGGTAAGGCGTTCGCCTCGGCCCGGGCCTCGCCGTCCGAATCCGACTCGGGCGCAAAGTCGGATGGCTCCGCGGCGTCCGTCCCGTCCTCCGGTGGAGGGACATGGGGCGACGATTCCGTTTCGCGTTCGTCGGGCGGGGCGACCTCAGAGACGGCCTCGCCTTCGGTGACGCTCGCTTCGGCGGCGTATTCGCGGGGGCGACGATGCCGGCGGCTGCGGCGCTCGTTGTTTGGTTCGTCGTCCTCGTCGCGCTGCGAAAGAGCCTCCTCCTCGAGCAGCGCCTGCCGATCGGCGATAGGGATTTGATAGTAATCGGGATGGATTTCGGAGAACGCCAGGAAGCCGTGGCGATTGCCGCCGTAATCGACAAACGCCGCCTGAAGCGACGGCTCCACGCGGGTCACCTTGGCAAGGTAGATGTTGCCCCGGAGGGGGCGCTTGCTTGCCGATTCGAAGTCGAACTCCTCGACGCGGTTACCTCTGAGAACCACCACCCGGGTTTCTTCCGGGTGCGAGGCGTCGATGATCATTTTGTTTGCCATGAAGAACTCTCTTCGCGCGCGCCGACAGTTTCGCAATGGGCCCGGAGGGCCGCCGCGAACTGCAAGCGCCGGCTGTGTTGTGCATGAAAGGGGAATTGTTGTGATGGGAACTGGGACGAGAAGGAGGGGTCGATGACGCCCCGATAAGCCGCTGCCGGACGCCACGACTGCAAACCGTTCCCGCGGCGCTCATTGCAGTCTGGAAACGGAAAGTGGGCGGTCGAGGCATCGTTTACCAAAACCAAGGCGCAGCTCAGCTCGTCGCCAATCGAGCGGCGCAGTCTGCGCCAATCGTCACGATCAGGACCCACCGCCGATGGTCGTCCGGCGATGGCTGCTTGGGTTCAGTGCAAAATCCCCGAAGGGCCGGAAGCCCGCTCTCGGGGAAGGCGACTGAGCCTACCGGCCCGCCGCGACTTTGTCCGCCTGGAGCAACAAGCTCTCATCCCTCGGCCCAGCGTTGGACCGCTCTCATCACGAGCGAGCCGGGCTTCCAGATTCGGTCCAAATTCGTAACGCGCCCTAAATAGGCGCCGTCCCGCCCCTTGGCAAGCTTTTTGATGACTTGAGATTGCCGGACAAGCCCGCGGAGGCTTTCCGACCCGTCGCGCAAGGGGTAGTTTACCTTTCGTCAACCTTTCGCGGGGTTCATCTTGGTCATGACGTCGCCCGCCGCCAGAACCGCGGCTGTCAGACGGCGCCGAACAGTTCCACGACGCCGAGCTTTCCCGTAGAGGGCTTGCGGAGGGGCCGAATGACGATGATGGCGCGAACTCGACGACTGCCCGCTGCCATGGCGTGGGCGCTCGTCCTTTGCTGCCCGGCGGCGCTAGCCGAGGAGGGCTCGCCGCCCCCGGTCGTGGTCGGCGCGCGGCTGTCGCAAGACGCTGACGGCGCCCAACTGGTGTTCGACGTCTCTCAGTCTGTCGACGCGCACGCCTACGCGCTTTCCGCGCCGGACCGAATTGTCGTGGATTTGCCCGAGGTTGCCTTTCGGCTTGACCCGTCCGTTGGCCAGAATGTGACGAAGGACGCTTCGTTCGTCAGGGATTTTCGCTTTGGTCTCCTGGCGCCGGGACGATCCCGGATCGTCATCGATCTTGCGCGTCCGGCCTGCCCAAGCCCCGTCGCGTCGCAGCCGGTCGCCCAGGGGGCGCCAGCCGCCCGTTTGAAGATCGAGCTCAAACCCTGCGACGGCACGGCCTTCGCCGCAATTGCCGGATCGCCGCCGACCGCGGGCTTCGGCTCAGACGCCGCACAGCAGGCTC
The DNA here is from genome assembly GCA_963782255.1 of uncultured Alphaproteobacteria bacterium. Lineage (GTDB taxonomy): Bacteria > Pseudomonadota > Alphaproteobacteria > Rhizobiales > Beijerinckiaceae > Roseiarcus. The sequence continues at coordinate 1,012,159 of CAWAIS010000002.1, forward strand.
TGCCTCCGGTCGTCGTCATCGATCCGGGTCACGGAGGCGTCGACGGCGGCGCCCACGGGGTCGGGGGTGTTGTCGAAAAGACACTGGTCTGGGAGTTTTGCACGCAGCTCAAGCGTCAGCTCGAGGCGACCGGACGATATCGAATCGTGATGACGCGCAACGGCGACCAATATGTCGATCTCGAAGACCGGGTTGCAATCGCGCGAGACGCGAACGCGTCCTTGTTGATCTCCGTCCATGCGGACACGTTGAGCGAGGCCGCGGAAGTGAACGGTTCGACCGTCTACACCGCGGCCGATCGCGCGTCGGACGCCGAAGCGGCGCGGATCGCGGCGCGCGAGAACGCCGCCGATGGAGGGGCGGGCAAAGCAAAGGAGGGACAGGCCGATCCCGGCGTCGCGGACATCCTGTTCGACCTGCGCAGGCGCGAAACCCGCGCCTACGCCCATATCTTCTCGCGCGGATTGGTCGAGAAACTGGCCGGCGCCACCAGGCTCAATCACAACCCCGAGCGATCCGCGGGCTTCGTTGTCCTCAAGGCTCCGGAATTTCCATCCGTTCTCGTCGAACTCGGCTATCTTTCGAATCCGCAGGACGTCCAGGAGTTGACGTCGCCGGACTGGCGGAAGAAAACCGCGACGGCGATGGTGAAGGCGATCGAGTCATTCTTCGCCGCTTCGGACCGCTCGGTCGATTTGACGGCCAACGACCCGAGTTCGATCGACGTCCATCAGGCGAGTTCGCCAAGTCATTAGCGTCCCGAGTTGCGCGGCGCCGTCGATTCACGCTAGGGCGACAGCCGCTCGAAAACGCCGCTTTTGGGCAAATGTGACTCTGCCGCCATACCGGCCACCATAAATTCGCCTCACTCTGGAACAAAAGGGCGTGCCGGGTTGTGGCCGCCCGGCTCCCTTCCGGCCGCGAGGCAAGAGAGACGTCCCGGCGCTCGATCGCTTTCGAGCATTCGCTGGAGTTAAGGGTCGCTGCGCTTGGGGTCGGCTCGCCGTCCAAGCGCTCGTGACTTTGTGCAGGGGAAGGCTTAGATCGAACGATGCGCGGACTCGCCCGATTATTGGGATTCATTTTCGCTACCGGCGCGATGATCTTTGTCGTCGCCGCCGCGATCGTCGGCGCGGTCGTGTGGAAGTACGAACGCGACCTGCCCGACTTCACCCAGCTCAACAATTATGAACCGCCGGTCATGACGCGGGTCCACGCCGCGGACGGAAGCCTGCTCGCGGAATACTCGCGCGAGCGAAGGCTTTACCTGCCGTCGAGCGCGATTCCCGACCTCGTGAAAGAGGCTTTCATTTCGGCCGAAGACAAGAATTTTTACAGCCATTGGGGCATTGACCCCGAAGGCATCATTCGGGCCGGCATCGTCTTCCTTCAGGGTTCGCGCCACGTGCAGGGCGCGTCGACCATCACTCAGCAGGTGGCGAAAAACTTTCTCTTGAATTCCGATCGCACGTTCGACCGCAAGATCCGCGAGATACTTTTGAGCCTGCGGATCGAGTCGGCGTATTCCAAGGAGAAGATCCTCGAGCTCTATCTCAACGAGATCTATCTCGGCCTGTCGAATTACGGCGTGGCGGCTGCGGCGCTGAATTATTTCAACAAATCGGTGCACGAACTGACCATCGCGGAGGCCGCCTATCTGGCGGCGCTGCCGAAGGAGCCGAGCGCGCTCAACCCGTTCCGCGATCATGACCGCGCCGTCGAGCGTCGCAATTATGTGATCGGACGCATGGCCGAGGACGGCTACATCACGGCCGACCAGGCGCGGCAGGCGCGGGCCGAGCCGCTTGTCGTCAATCCTCGCGTGCTGACCCCCAATTCGATCGCGGCCGGGTTCTTCGCCGAGGAAGTGCGGCGCGAATTGTCGGAGCGTTACGGCGAGACGAAGCTGTACGAAGGCGGCCTCTCGGTCCGAACGACCCTGGACCCGAAGATCCAGTTGATGGCCCGCAAGGCCCTGGTAGATGGGCTGGTGCGCTACGATGAGGCGCACGGCTGGCACGGCGTATTGAAGTCGATCGAGCTGGGGCAGGACTGGGGCATGCCGCTCGCGGACATTCCCGCTTATGGCGACATCAAGCCATGGCGGCTTGCAGTTGCGCTCGACGTTTCCAACACCGCGATCCGCATCGGCCTGCAGCCGGATCACGACAAATCCGGCGCGGTCGTTCAGGATCGCGAGACGGGCGCCATCACGGCCGACGGTTTCCGCTGGACCGGCCGCGCGCCCAGAAGCCTGGTCAAGCCGGGCGACATCTTTTACGTCGAGCCGATTGCCGGCCGCGCAGACGAATACCGGCTGCGACAAATTCCGGCCGTGAGCGGCGCCTGCGTGGCCATGGATCCATTCACAGGCCGGGTTCTGGCGATGGTCGGCGGCTTTTCGTTCGACGAATCCGAGTTCAACCGCGCGACGCAGGCGCAGCGCCAGCCGGGCTCCTCGTTCAAGCCCTTCGTCTATTCCGCGGCGATCGACAACGGCTACACGCCCTCCTCGATCGTCCTCGACGAGCCGATCACGATCGACCAGGGCAACGGCGAGATGTGGAGCCCGGCCAATTTCGAGGGCAAGTCCAGCGGCCCGCACACCCTGCGCTTCGGCGTCGAGCACTCGATCAACCAGATGACGGTGCGCCTCGCGCGCGACATCGGCATGCCGCTGGTGGTCGAATACGCCAAGCGCTTCGGGATTTACGATAATCTCCCGCCGTTCCTGTCGATGGCGATCGGCGCCGGCGAGACGACAGTGCTCAGGATGGTGACCGGCTATTCGATGTTCGCCAACGGCGGCAAACGGATCAAGGCGACGCTGATCGATCGCATCCAGGACCGCTGGGGCAACACGATCTACAGGCATGACGAGCGCATCTGCGAGGGCTGCGACGCTCCCAAGTGGGACAACCAGCCGGAGCCGACCTTGATCGACAAGCGCGAGCAGGTGATCGACCCGCTCACCGCCTATCAGATCACCTCGATCATGCAGGGCGTGATCCAGCGCGGCACCGGCATCGCGATCAAGGAAGTCGGCAAGACGCTCGCCGGCAAGACCGGCACCACGAACGACGCGAAGGATCTCTGGTTCGTCGGCTTTTCGCCGAACCTCGCCTTCGGCGTGTTCATGGGCTATGACAAGCCGCGCTCGCTCGGCGACAGCGCCCAGGCTGCCCTCTACACCGCGCCGATCTTCCGCGACTTCATGAAGATGGCGCTCAAGGACGCGCCCGACACGCCGTTCCGCATCCCGCCGGGCATCAAGCTCATTTCGGTCGACTATCACTCCGGCATGCGGTCGACCGGGCAAGGCTCGATCATCGAGGCGTTCAAGCCCGGCACCGGGCCGCCCGACACCTATGCCGGCGGAGGCGGAGGCGAAGGCGAAGGCGGCGAGTCGGCTTCCGTCGATTCGGGCGGCGACCGGTCGGTCGGCTCCGGCACCGGCGGCCTTTACTGAAGCCGCGACGAAGCGCCTCCGAACGAAGAGGTTTGCGCTTAACGCTCGGAGCGGCTATGGGGCCTGCTTCTCTTCACGAGACGAGCCCTCGTCGACGAAAAATCTGGATCTGGTCTTATTCCCCATGCGCGCTGAAGCCGAACAGTTGGTCGAAACGATCAAGCAGTCCATGGGACTGCTGAGGAGGCATCTTTGACGTCGACGCGTCGACGCGGCGTCTAGCCGAGCTCAACGCGAAGTCCGAGGACCCGAGCCTCTGGAACGACCCCGACGCCGCGCAAAAGATCATGCGCGAGCGCACCATGCTGGAGGACCGGCTCGGATCCTTGGCCAAGATCGAACGCGAGCTCGACGACGCGACGACGCTCATCGAGCTCGGCGAGGCCGAAGGAGACGCAGCGACCGAGGGGGAAGGCCTCGCGTCGCTGAAGGCGCTGAAGGCGGAGGGCGAGCGGCGCCAGCTCGAGGCGTTGCTGTCGGGCGAGGCCGACGCCAACGACACCTATCTCGAAGTCCATTCCGGCGCGGGCGGCACCGAGAGCTGCGACTGGGCGCGCATGCTCTTGCGCATGTACGTGCGCTGGGCGGAACGGCGCAAGTTCGACGTCGAGGTGATCGAAGAGACGGACGGCGACGAAGCCGGCGTCAAGTCGGCCACCATCGTGGTCAAGGGCATGAACGCCCACGGCTGGCTGAAGACCGAGTCCGGCGTGCATCGCTTGGTGCGAATCTCGCCGTTCGACTCCAACGCGCGCCGCCACACGAGCTTCGCCTCGGTGTGGGTCTATCCAGTCGTCGACGACCGCATCCAGATCGACGTCAGCGAGAGCGACTGCCGCATCGACACATACCGCGCCTCGGGGGCCGGCGGGCAGCACGTCAACAAGACCGAATCGGCGGTGCGCATCACCCACATTCCAACCGGAATCGTCGTCGCCTGCCAGTCGGAGCGCTCGCAGCACAAGAACCGCGCGACGGCCTGGAACATGCTCCGGGCGAGGCTCTACGAGCGGGAGCTCGAGATGCGCGAGGCCAAGGCGACCGCGGACGCTGCCTCCAAGACCGAGATCGGCTGGGGCCACCAGATCCGCTCCTACGTGCTCCAGCCCTATCAGATGGTGAAGGACCTGCGCACCGGCCATGTCTCGGGCACGCCCGACGACGTGCTCGACGGCGATCTCGACCCCTTCATGGAAGCCTCGCTCGCCCAGCGCCTGTCGGGCCGAACGGTTGTCGTCGAGGACGTGGAGTAGGCGAAAGCCGGGCCAAGCGCCCGCGCCGACCAGCAAATTTTCATATCCGGAGGGGCGACCAAGCTTCGCACCCATACGCCCATGCTGCGGCGATGGGCCTGCCCGCCATTTAGGCCGCCGCCGAAGGCCTCCGGTAACACCTGACCCAGCGCTTGCGAAATAGTCGGGACTGGCCGGTCTGACATCCGCTCAGGCGGCCTCGCGTCACGCCAGCGTCACACAAGCGGCGTGCAACATGACAGAGGGATGGCGGAAAAAGGGAAGGCTCGCCTTGCAGGCGCTCACGCTCGCATTCACGCCGCGGTTCATCGTCCTGACCCTCGCGGTCCTCATGACGCTCGTCTTCCTCGTCCTGATCGCGAGCGGCGAGGCGCCGCGCCTGAACGGGCTCTTCGCCGTCGGGGCGGTCCTGTTCGGCGCGCTGACGGCTCTCGGCGTGCGCGACCTCAACCAGACCCGCCACGCGGTCCTGCGCAACTATCCGATTTCCGCGCATCTGCGCTTCATCCTCGAGCATATCCGCCCCGAGATGCGGCAGTATTTCTTCGAGAGCGAGACGGACGGGCTGCCCTTCTCGCGCACCCAGCGCGCGATCGTCTATCAGCGCGCCAAAATGGCCTTGGACAAGCGCCCGTTCGGCACGGTGCGCGACACCAACGTGCCGGGCTACGAATGGCTGCGCCATTCGATCGCGCCAAAGCCGGTCGCGACGCAGGGCTTCCGCATCATGATCGGCGGGCCGGACTGCGCCAAACCCTATTCGATGTCGGTCTTCAACATTTCGGCGATGAGCTTCGGCGCGCTCTCGGCCAACGCGATCCGCGCGCTCAACAAGGGCGCGGCGCTCGGCCGGTTCGCGCACGACACGGGCGAGGGCGGATACAGCCCCTATCACCGCGCGGGCGGCGGCGACATCATCTGGGAGGTCGGCTCGGGCTATTTCGGCTGCCGCATGGCCGACGGCCGTTTCGATCCAGAAAAATTCAGGGCGGCCGCGGCCAACGCGCAGATCAAGATGATCGAGATCAAGCTCAGCCAGGGCGCGAAGCCTGGCCACGGCGGCGTCTTGCCGGGGGCGAAGGTGTCGGCTGAGATCGCGGCGATCCGGGGCGTCGATCAGGGCAAAGACTGCGTCTCGCCGTCGAGCCACAGCGCGTTCGCCACGCCGAAGGAGATGATGGCATTCATCGCCAAGTTGCGCGCGCTTTCGGGCGGCAAGCCGGTCGGCTTCAAGCTCTGCGTCGGGCACCCGTGGGAATTTTTGGGCCTCTGCAAGGCGATGGTCGAGACCGGCCTCTATCCCGATTTCATCGTCGTCGACGGCATGGAGGGCGGCACCGGCGCGGCGCCGCTCGAATTCGCCGACCATCTCGGCATGCCGATGCGCGAGGGCCTCGTCTTCGTCCGCAACGCGCTGATCGGCATCGACGCGCGCGATCGCATCCGCATCGGGTGCTCGGGAAAAATCATCAACGGCTTCGACATGGCGCGAGCGATGGCGCTTGGCGCCGACTGGTGCAATGCGGGGCGCGGCTTCATGTTTTCGCTTGGCTGCATCCAGTCGATGAGCTGCCATACCGATCGCTGCCCGACCGGCGTCACGACGCAGGACCCAACGCGGGCCCGCGCGCTCGTGGTCGAGGACAAGACGGAGCGCGTGCGCAATTATCACGCCTCGATGGTGCGCGCCCTCGCCGAACTGATCGCGGCCGCCGGTCTCGACTACCCGCACGAGCTCAAGCCCGAACATTTCTCGCGCAGGGTCAATGCGCACGAGTCGATGACCTTCGCCGAGCTCTATCCGGCGCTGAAGCGGGGCGAGCTCATCACCGGCTCGCACGACGAACGCTGGCGCAAGATGTGGGAGGCGGCGCGGGCGGATTCGTTCGCGCCGGCGGCTTGAGCGGAGCCTCACGCATGGGCCCGAACATCGGCGCGAGGCTTATCGACGGGTGACGCGCCAGCCTCCGGGATCCCGCTCAAGCGTCGTCGTATGCAGTCCGAACGGCTCCGGCGTGACGCCGCGGATCCAGAGCTCCAGGCGCTCAGCGTCGATCTCGACGAAGATCGCATTGGCGCGATCCGTCTCGGTGGGGAAGTAGGCGTTGTAGGCGTCCTTCCAGCGCTGGCGGACCTCGGCAGCGCTGTCGCGAAGCGCGGCCCTGCCGGTCAACGTGACGAAGGCGAGATCGGGGTCGTCTTGAAAGACGATTGTGACCTCGTTGGCGCGCCGCATCTCGGACACCTTAGCCGAGCGCCCGTCCGTGAGGAACCGGATCTTCCAGACGTCCTCGCCGGGGTCGCGCATGATCCGCCCCATCGGCCGGAGGTTGGCGCCGCCGCTGTCGGCCGCGGTCGCGAGCCAGCAATAGCGCACGCCTTCGATTGTCCTCAGCGCCCCCGCCAGGAGCCGGCTCACTTCGTCGCCGCCGCGCTCGTCTTGGACTTCTGACATCGGCGAACTCTCCGTTCGCCCCACAGCCGATCAAGCGGTACCACATCTTGACCCACGCGTCTAGACCAAATAGTCTAGAAAATTATGGGGCGAGCGCAGTTCGATCATGCCGGCTTCCTGACCGCGGCGCGCGAGCTCATCGCCGAGCGCGGGCCCGGCGCCGTGACCGTCGACGCCATCGCCGAGCGGCTGAACGCGCCCAAGGGATCGTTCTACTACCGCTTCGCCTCGCGCGACGCGCTCATCGGCGAACTGTGGCTTGCGACCGTGTTCGCCTATCAGGAGGGGTTCGTCGCGGCGATCGAGGCCGGCGAAGGGCTGCGCGCGGCGCTTCACACGCCGGCATGGGCGCGGCGGCGCCTCGATGACGCTCGGCTGCTCATGCTCTACAGCCGCCATGATTTCGTACAGGGTGACTGGCCGGCGCCGCTCAAGCGCGGCGTCGCCGATCAGGCGCAGCGCTTCGAGACATGCTTGCGCACGTTTGCGCGCGAGGCGTTTGGCCGCGCCGGACCGAAAGAGCTGCGTCGCGCCGCATTCGTTCTTGCGGAAGTTCCGATTGCCGCCGTGAAGCCCCACCTCCAGCGTCGCGAGCGGCCCCCGCCGCTGGTCGACGAGTTGATCGCCATGACGTATCACGCAATTGTCGGCGGCGCGTGCCGCAATGCCGACGGAAGCGCTCCGATGCGCTAAAAGGTCCCGGGCTGTTTTATCGGAGAGCGGCTAAAGGGAGGCGCAACTCATGGCCAACGAACGATGGCGCAACAGGCGCCTGGGCAATCGGGAATTGGCGCCGGAAACCCTGATGATGGGCTACGGCTACGATCCGTTCCTGTCCGAGCGGTCGTTGAAGCCGCCGGTCTTTCAGACGTCGACTTTCGTCTTCCGCACGGCCCAGGACGGCAAGGAATTCTTCGAACTGGCCTACGGCCTGCGCCAGAAGCGGCCGAACGAGGAGCCGGGCCTCATCTACAGCCGGATCAACAATCCCGATCTCGAAATGCTCGAGGACCGGCTGGCGATCTGGGACGAAGCGGAGGACAATCTGGCGTTCGCCTCGGGCATGGCCGCCATTTCGACAAGCCTATGGGCCTATGCGCGCCCCGGCTCCGTCATCGTTCATTCGGGGCCGGTCTATGGCGGCACGGATTTTCTCTTAAAGAAGATCCTGCCGCAATTCGGCGTGACCCCAGTAGGCTTCCCGGCGGAGGGCGGGCGGACGGCGATGGAGGAGGCGGTCGATCGCGCGCGCGAGATCGGTTCGATCGCGGCGCTTTATATCGAGACGCCGGCCAATCCGACCAATGGCCTTGTCGACATCGGCCGCGCCAGACAATTGGCCGACGGCCTCAAGGGCGCCGACGGAAGGCGCCCGGTCATCATCGTCGACAACACGATGCTGGGACCCTTGTTCCAGACGCCGCTGGCGCATGGCGCGGATCTCGTCGTGACCTCGCTCACCAAATATGTCGGCGGCCATTCGGACTTGATCGCGGGCGGCTGCTCAGGCGCGGCGGCGACGCTCGACCCGATCCGCGGCATGCGCACGATCCTGGGCACGATGTGCGATCCCCATACCGGCTGGCTCATCATGCGCTCGCTCGAAACCTTGAAGCTCAGGATGACCGCCTCGGCCGAGGGGGCGCGCAAGGTGGCGGACTTTCTCTCCGGCCATGCCAAGGTCAACTCGGTCTGGTATTTGGGTTTTCTGCCGGAGGATCATTCCGATTGGCAGGTCTTCGAACGCCAGTGCAAAAGCGCGGGCTCGACTTTCAGCTTCGAGGTGAAGGGCGGCGAGGCCGAAGCCTTCGCCGTCCTGGACCGGCTGGAAGTGTTCAAGCTCGCAGTCAGTCTGGGCGGAACCGAGAGCCTGGCCTCGCACCCCGCGTCGATGACCCATTCCGACATTCCGCCCGAGGAGCAGATGCGCCTGGGGATCACGCCGGCCTTGATCCGCCTGTCGGTCGGCATCGAAAATCCGAACGATCTCATCGCCGACCTCGATCAGGCGATGAGAGGCTGACGAAACCGGCGTGTTAGGGTCCGGCGGGGCTCGCTAAGTTAGGCCCGACGAAGCGGGCCAATCGCAGCGGGCGAGAGTCCGCGCTTGCCGTTGAGAATTTCGACGATCCGGCCGGATTGGCGTCCCGCAACCCGGCGCGTGCCCGATGTCGTATGCCGTTGAAGAGGCAAGAGAATTTAGGCAGGACCGGAACAAATGCAGAAACGCTTTCTTGCAGAAAGCAGGTCTTTGTGCTAATGTGTTTTCTGTTCACCGAGCTTTGCGAGCGTGACCCACGACGGAGGCGCCCAGCCCATGCCGGCTTCAAGCTCGAGCATGGGCGACATTCGTAGCCTTCGCGCGCCATAGATGAAACTCGTCGCCACGCTCGACCGTTATTATGGCCTCGTCGGGCGCTGGCGCTTGGTTCCTTATGGCGTAAGACCGCAAACGTCTTGGTCGCGCCGCCTCCACCGCTCGCGCTCACCTACGCGCCCGAGCGCGCGCTTAACGTGCTCGCGTTAAAAGTTGCACAATTTGGCGCCCAAGCCGTTGAAATCGCTCGCGCGCCTGTCGACTTTGCACGCAGCCCGGACGGTGAGGCGGCAGGCGCCGGCCGCAGCGACGCCTGATCGCGACCCGTCACTGCGAATTGAGACCGCCCGTTGCCCGGTTGCTGTCAAGCAGTCGCCTCTTTATGCTGCTTCGCGCAATTCTCAGATATCGAAAAGGAATAAGCCTCCCATGGCTTTCATCGCCGACGCGCTTTCTCGCGTGAAGCCTTCCGCGACCATGACTGTGACGCAGAAGGCGCGCGATCTCAAAGCCGCCGGACGAAAAGTCATCTCGCTCTCTGTCGGCGAGCCGGACTTCGACACTCCCGACAACATCAAGGAAGCCGCCATTGCGGCGATCAAGCGCGGCGAGACCAAGTATCCGCCGGTGCTCGGCATTCCGCCACTGCGCGAGGCGATCGCGGCCAAGTTCAAGCGCGAGAACGGACTCGACTACAAGCCCGCCGACACGATTGTCGGCACGGGCGGCAAGCAAATTCTCTACAACGCCTTCCTCGTTACGATGAACAAGGGCGATGAGGTGATCATCCCGGCGCCTTTCTGGGTAAGCTACCCCGACATGGTTCTGATCAACGGCGGCGAGCCGGTCATCGTGCCGACCAGGCTCGAGACGGGATACAAGCTCAAGCCGGAGGATCTCGAGCGCGCGATAACACCCCGCACCAAGTGGGTGATCTTGAACTCGCCGTCCAACCCGACGGGCGCGGCCTATACGCGCGAGGAGCTCAAGGCGCTGACCGGCGTCCTGATGCGCCACCCCCACGTCTGGGTGCTGACCGACGACATGTACGAGCATCTCGTCTATGGCGACTTCGTGTTCACGACGCCCGTGCAGGTCGAACCGGGCCTTAAAGCCCGAGTGCTCACCATGAACGGCGTGTCGAAGGCCTATGCCATGACCGGCTGGCGCATCGGCTACGCCGCTGGTCCCGCGGAGCTCATCAAGGCGATGGACATGGTGCAGGGACAGCAGACCTCGGGCGCCTGCACGATCGCGCAATGGGCCTCGGTCGAGGCGCTGAACGGGCCGCAGGACTTCATTCCGGTCCGCCGGAAAGCGTTCGAGGAGCGGCGCGACCTCGTCGTGTCGATGCTGAACCAGGCCCAGCATCTGAAGTGTCCGAAGCCGGAAGGCGCGTTCTACGTCTATCCGTCGGTCGCCGGCGCGATCGGCAAGACGACGACCTCGGGCAAGGTGATCGAGACGGACGAGGATTTTGTCTCCGAACTCCTAGAGCAGGAGGGGGTCGCGGCCGTGCAGGGCAGCGCTTTCGGTCTGGGCCCGAACTTCCGCGTCTCCTACGCGACGTCGCTGCAGCAGCTCGAAGAAGCCTGCAAGAAGATCCAGAAATTCACGGCGGAGTTGCGCTAAGAGCTGACTCCGGTCCACTCCAATAAGGACGGCGATTGTCGGCCGTTCAGAAACGGCCGAGCACGGTTCCGGCGATTTCGCACTGGAATCCTTCAAGCGCGTGCGAGACCGTCTGGATATCTTTGACTTTGCTGCGATGCCGACGCGCGACCAGAATGGCTGATCCGACGCGGGAGGAGACGACGTAAGCATCCGCGCTTTCCAGAGCCGAGGGAGTGTCGTAAATCACGACGCCGTAATTGCGCTGGGCGTTCTGAGATAAATTCAGGAATTCCTTTGAGCTCAGGAGTTCCTGCGGATGCGGAGCGGTCGCGCCTGCGACAAGCAAGGACAGACCCGGCACGATGTCTATGGCGACCGGCGCAGAATTTGCTTCGCCGTGCGTCAATGCCTCGACCAGGCCCTCCGCCTTTGAATCGACCCCGAAAAGGGCGCCGAGCCTCGGCTTTCGGAGATTGGCGTCGACGAGAAGCGTCGGCACCGCCATCTGAGCGAACGACAGCGCGAGATTGGCCGCAAAATACGTCGTTCCAACTCCGGAGCGCGCGCCGATCACCGCAAATGCGTTCTTTCCTTGCGAAAGCGGGCCGGTCGCCAGCGCCGAGCGGACCGATCGAAATGCCTCCGCCCGCGCGCTGAAAGGCTGAAAGCCGACGACGAGTTCGCCCGAGAAACGCAACTCATCGCCGCCGAAATTTAGTACGGGGTAATTATATCGCTTTGAAAGCGCCAGAAACAGGCTGTCCCGCCGCACAAGACCGAGCGTGATCGCGGCCTCACCGAAGGTTAGGCCCTTGCGCCTTTGAAACCCTCGGATGGCCTCAACCTGGGCTTCGCTGAGGTTGCCAGCCGCGAGAATCTGCTGTTCGATTGGATCTTTGGGACCTTTGATGGGTAGAACTCCAGAATCTATTTGGCGACTTGCGTTGATCGTCATCCGTTCAACTCTCGATATGCGGCCGTGATCCCGACCCCGCTGAACGGGTCGAAGATCCGACGCTGCCTCAAATGTTTTCCCAAACCGTTTCCCGCCGCAGTCCGGCATTTGCCGAACCGCGAGCGCCACGGCCTACCCCCAAGGAAACCTAACTATCAGAATATTCGCTCGTTGACGACAATTGTGTCGTTGGGCTGGACCTGGTCGTCCAGCGACGCCGGCATTTCCTCGGTCTGTCCGTCGGCGGACTTGCGTTTGACCCGCAATCGCAACTCGGTGCCTAATGGAGTGAGGCCACCTGCGATCGAAATTGCCTGTTCGATCGTCAAGGGACGAACCAACGGGAACTCCCCTGTGTGTCCAACATAGCCGTAGACGTAGTAGAATGGAACGAGGTCAACGAAGATCTCGTCGTTGTTCAGGACGAAAATCCGATCGCCGTTGATCTTGCCCGTAGCGATGTCCCTTCCATTGTACCGCATCGTCACCGTGCCGTTCCGCCCTTTGCGCCGCAGGATGATTGTTCCCCCTGTTTCCCTCAAGCCTCCGGCCCGCGCCAAGAACTGCGGGAGCGTAGTCGCCCGGTCGATCGTGTATACGCCGGGCGCTCCAACCTGCCCTTCGATGCTGACCTGAGCGCCGAACGCCGTAACCTCGACCAGCACGTGCGGTTCCGTGACGATTTGACGCTCCGCAAGGCGTCTTTCGATGGTGTGAGCCAACTGGTCCTCGGTGTCGCCGGCGGCTCTAATCCGGCCAAGATATGGAAAGTTTATTGTGCCGTCCGGCTCGACGCGGGTGGTCGTGTCCATGTCCGGCTGATTCACAACCTTGATCGCAATCACGTCCGAGTTAGTCAGAACTCGGCCCGCAGCTTGCGCGGAGGAACCTGCTCCGCTGCAAATCGCGAAGCTTACGCTCCACGACAAAAAGAGCCCGAGCTTTTGCATAAGTTTCAACATTGTTCACGCTCCAGCCTTGGAATCCTTCAATAGGGTGCGAAGTTGAGATTCAGCATAACCACGCTTGTAGGGGTCACCAGGTTGGCCTGCGTTGTTCGGGTGAATTGATAGCTTAGATTCGCGCCGAGGAACGGAGTTATCGAGTAGTTTACGGTTGCACCTACATTAACGGAACTAGAGTTCTGATTCACGACAAACAGCGTGTTCACATTCGTCGTGGTGGGCGTGAACGCGCTCTGAAAGCGGTCGGCCGTTGCGTTGGCGGAAAGCGTCACTTTGGGCGTCAGATGATAGCTGAGGGTGAAACTCGCAGATTCGGTGGTTTGCAGGTTGCTGATGATGGCCGTCGGCGGGGTGACAACACGCGCGACCGACGCAGAAAGCGCGACTTTCGGGGTGATTGTCCAGCTGCCCGAAAGCGAATATTGCGGCTCGAGCCCGGACGGCAGGCCGATGTAGAACACTGCGTTCCTCGTTCCGACAACGCCGACCGACGCGATTATGGAAAGGTTGGGGTTGATGTTCTTCGTATAGGACAGATTGACCTGGTCTTCAGTGAACCTGTTGAAGAGGCCCAGACCCGTATTCGAAACCGGCATTCCCAGACTGTTGAATATCACGCTCCGATTGGTGTAGTCCGTTCCGGTCACTGTCGCGAGGAGCTGCAGGCTGTTTGTCTCGGAAGCGCTGTAACTCATTCCCGCGGCGACGAATTCATTCTGGAAATCATTCGACTTGTCGACCAGAGCCGTATTCGTCGAACTCGTGGCGCCGCTGTTCAGGATCGCCGCCCATTCGCTGGATATGGCGCATTTTCCGGTTTCGTTGAAGGCAAGCGCTGTCGTTGTGTTGATAACGTTGAAGCCGACCTGCTGCGACGGCGTCACGAGCGTGGTCGTTGTTAGGGGAGAGGGCTGCTGCCCCGGCGTTGTTGGAGCGGTTATCTCAGAGGCGATGAGTGTCCCCGAGCATTTCGAGGTGTAAACCCAGTCGACGCCGGCATCTACGGAATTGTGGGCCTCGTTCAAATACGTGTGATCGATATAGCGATAGAATCCGTAAGACCCGTGGGCGAAGAATTGCTGGCTTCCCCAATTTGCTTTCGTGGACAAGGTGTAATCCGAAACGGACTCCAAGCCGCTGAGCGGCTGGCCGGCCACCAGCGCTTGGAGGGGGTTTTGGCTAGCTGAGCCAGTAAATTTTGGCGTGTTCAAGATATTGCTGTTGTAGAGGGTGCTTTCGTTAACTCTGAGTTGGAAAGGCAGATCGCTCCAGTTCTCGGGGAGGCCCGGCAACGCGGAATTGAAGGAATTGAATTCCGAGTTTCCGAGCGCGGACACATCCTCGCCCTTGGCGGTGCTGACGGCGCCAAGCATCAAGACTGTTGCGAGCGTCGACGCGGCGCTCCGAACCATCACACTCCGTCGCTCCAGAGCGCATCCACGCTTCCACACTCCTGGCAGCGCGACCCTCACGCCAAGTCGCCCGACTTCAGATCAAGCCAACACTCGAAGTCGTCTCGCCAGCGAAACGAACTCGATATGGCTGACCGGCGGCCGCGAAGCGCTTAGCCATCCATAAAACATTCATGCTAATCAGCCGTAAAGCACCTCCCGAGGCTTTTCCTCTGCGGCTGTAGCTGGCGAATGGGGGAGTGACCCTCGGACAAGCTCCAGAGATCGCGCCAAATCATTTCCCCCTCCGCCCAGCCGCCCTCCATCCATAGTCATATTCGCCGCATGGCGACAAGGCGGCAAAAGCCACACCCCGGCCAAAATCGGAGGTCCGGATCTGGACAGTGATGTCTAGACCGGTCCGGCGGGATTCGGTAGCGTGCCGCTCAGCTCTCATTCGCTCCGGGGACCTGCATGAAAGCGCATTATCGAGTGGTCGTGATTGGTGGCGGAGTCGTCGGCGCGTCGGTTCTTTACCATCTTGCGAAATTAGGCTGGTCGGACGTCGCCCTCGTCGAGCGGTCCGTCTTGACCGCGGGGTCGTCTTGGCATGCAGCCGGCGGCTTTCACGCGCTGAACGCCAATCCAAACATGGCGATTCTTCAGGCCTACACGATCGACCTCTTGAGGCAAGTCGAGGCCGAGTCGGGTCAGTCCATTGGTATGCACATGACCGGCGGCATCCATGTCGCTTCGGCGCCTGAACGCTGGGAATGGCTGCAAGCCTCCTATCGACGTTTCCAGGCGATCGGCATCGAGGACGTCCGCCTCGTGACGCCCGATGAGATTAGGTCACATTGCCCGATCATCAATGTGGACGGCGTGTTCGGCGGCATGTGGGCCGATCGCGAGGGCTACGTCGACACCACTGGGACGGTTTGGGCCTATGCCGCCGCGGCCAAGAAGCGAGGCGCCGCCGTCATCGAGCACAATCGGGTGCTCGAACTGAAGCCGCGCCCGGACCGGACCTGGGACGTGATCACCGAGAAGGGCGCGATCAACGCCGAGCATGTCGTCAACGCGGGCGGGCTGTGGGCTAAGCAGGTCGGACGCATGGTCGGCCTGGACCTGCCAGTCTCGCCGCTCGAACACCACTACCTCATCACCGAGACGATCCCGGAGGTTGCGGCGCTCAAGACCGAAATCCCGATGGTCGTGGACCTCGAAGGGTTCACCTACATGCGGCAGGACCAGAAGGGCATCCTGGTCGGGGTCTACGAGCGCAGCCCGCAGCATTGGTCCATGGACGGGGCTCCGTGGGACTATGGAGTCGAACTGCTCCAGGAGAACATCGACCGGATCTCCAGCGAACTCGAGCTCGTCTTCCACCGTTACCCTGTGTTGCAGAGGACCGGCATCCGCAAATGGGTCAATGGCGCCTTCACCTTCTCGCCCGACGGGAATCCGCTGGTCGGTCCGATCGCGGGGAAGCCCGGCTACTGGCTCGCTTGCGGCGTCATGGCCGGTTTCCTGCAGGGGGGTGGGGTCGGCAAGGCGCTCGCCGAATGGATGGTCCACGGCGAAACGGCGGAAGACGTATTCGGCCTCGATATCGCCCGCTACGGACCCCACGCGTCCAACCGCGAATATATCAGGCAGACGACCGGCGAGTTCTACGCGCGCCGGTTCGTCATGACCTACCCAAACGAGCAGCTGCCCGCCGGCCGTCCCTTGAAGACAACGCCGGCCTACGACGCCATGACCGCCGAGGGCTGCCAATGGGGCAATTCTTGGGGATTGGAGGTCCCGCTCTATTTTGGGCCGCGCGGCTTCAAGGAGAAGCCGACGCTGAAGCGCTCGAACGCGTTCGACATCGTCGGGGCGGAATGCCGCGTGGTGCGCGAAGGCGTCGGCCTGCTCGATATCGCATCGTTCTCGCGCTACGAGGTCACTGGCCCTCAGGCTGAGGCTTGGCTCGATTGGCTCGTGGTCTCGCGCATGCCGAAGCCGGGGCGCGCGAAGCTGGCCCCGATGTTGTCCGAGACCGGCAAGCTCAAGGGCGACCTCACCGTCATCAACTGGGGCGACGGGACCTTGTGGATCGAGGGCTCTTATTATCTCCGGCAGTGGCACATGCGCTGGTTTGCCGACCATGCGCGCGAGGGCGTCCATGTCCGCGACATCTCCGACGACGTCATCGGCTTTTCCCTCTCGGGGCCCAAGTCGCGCGACCTTCTGACGCGCGTCACCCATCAGGACGTCTCGAACGCTGCGATTCCATTCATGGGCGCCGCGATCCTCGACATCGGCCTCATTCGCGCGAAGGTGGCGCGCCTCTCGGTCACAGGCGAACTGGGATACGAGATCAATTGTCGCGCGCTCGAGCATTCGACGCTGCGCAGGACGCTCATCGCGGCCGGCACCGAGCTCGGCGTCAAGGAATA
Source organism: uncultured Alphaproteobacteria bacterium (assembly GCA_963782255.1). Lineage (GTDB taxonomy): Bacteria > Pseudomonadota > Alphaproteobacteria > Rhizobiales > Beijerinckiaceae > Roseiarcus. The sequence continues at coordinate 1,029,022 of CAWAIS010000002.1, forward strand.
CGGCTATAACGCCTTGCTGGCCCTTCGTTTGGAGAAGAGCTTCGGCATCTGGTCGGCGGAGTTCACCCAGGCCTACACGCCCCGCATGACGGGGATGGATCGGTGGATCGCCTGGGACAAGAGCGAGTTTGTCGGCAAGAAAGCGGCGCTCGCCGAGCGCGAGGGTCCGCCGCCGTCGCATCTCCTCGTCACGCTCGACATCGAGGCGCTCGACGCCGACGCCTCGGGCTACGAGCCGGTCTGGCTGGATGGACGCAGAGTGGGTTTTGTGACCTCGGGAGGCTACGGCCATACGATCGGCAGGAGCCTGGCGATGGCGCTGGTGGCGCCGGAGGCCGCCGCGGTCGGAACCGGACTCGCTGTTCATATCGTTGGCGTCGAGCGCAAGGCGCGGGTGATCCCGCCCTCGCCCTATGATCCCGCCGGCAAGGCGATGCGGGCATGATCGAGGCGGCTCCGGCGAACTGAAATGAAAGCAGAGGCGCGAGCCGCGGGCCCCGGGCCCGGCAACGTCAAGGCGACACGGGACGACTGGGTCGATCTTGCCCTCAGCGTGCTGACCCGCGAGGGCGTCGCCGGAGTGGCAGTCCTCCCGCTCAGCGAACGGCTCGGCGTCTCGCGGTCGAGCTTCTACTGGTATTTCAAGAATCGCGACCACCTGCTCGCAGAGCTCTTGAAGCGCTGGGAAAGCCTCAACACGAAGTCGATCGTGCGTCAGAGCGAGGCGCCTGCGGCGACGATCAACGAGGCGGTCTGCAATGTCTTTCGCTGCTGGGTCGATCCGCAGCTGTTCAGCCCCCGCCTCGACTTCGCGGTCAGAGAATGGGCGCGCCGTTCGGAGGCCGTGCGCAGGGAGCTCGACTGGTCGGACGCCGAACGCACCGAAGCGATCCGCGCGATGTTCGTCCGGTTTGGATACGCCGGAAAGGACGCCTTGGTCCGCGCGCGCGTCCTCTATTACATGCAGATCGGCTACTACGCGCTCGATATTCGTGAGCCGATGGAGGCGCGATTGGCTCTCACTCCTCATTACCTCGAGTGCTTTACCGGCGCCCCGGCGCGCGAGGAGGAGATCGCGTCGTTTCGCGCCTATGCGATGCGTCACGCCGAGCCCGCGGATTTCGCAACGTCGGCGAGCGCCCCATGAGCGCTCGCTACTCCGCTTTCACGCTTCTGCGCGAGGGGCTCGGCGGCCATAGAGGCTGGCCGCAGGCCTGGCGCAAGGCGAAGGCGAAGCCGGCCTACGATTTTGTAGTGGTTGGCGGCGGCGGCCATGGTCTCGCGACCGCTTATTATCTCGCGAAGAACCATGGTCGCACTCGGGTTTGCGTCCTTGAAAAGGGATGGCTCGGCGGGGGCAACACCGGGCGCAACACGACGATCGTGCGCTCCAACTATTTCTATCCCGAATCCGTCGCCCTCTACGACCTCGCGCTGAAACTCTACGAGGGTCTTTCGCGCGATCTCAATTTCAACGTGATGCTGAGCCAGCGCGGCATTCTCAACATTTCCCACACGCCGGCGCAGCTCGAAATCGCGGCGCGTCTGACCAACGCCATGCAGCTCAACGGGGTCGACGCGGAGTTCTGGGGTCCCGATCATATCCGCAAGCGCCTGCCCATGATGTCTCAGTCGCTTGACTCGCGCTATCTGCCGAACGGCGGCGTGTGGCAGCGGCGCGGCGGCACGGCGCGGCATGACGCGGTCGCGTGGGGCTATGCCCGCGCCGCCGATGCGCTCGGCGTCGACATCATCGAGAATTGCGAAGTCGCCGGCTTTGTCATGCAGAACGGGGCGTGTGTCGGCGTCGAGACGACGCAAGGCGAAATCCGCGCCGAAAGCGTCGGCGTCGCCGTCGCCGGCCATTCCTCTCAGTTGATGGCGAAGGCCGGTGTCAGGCTGCCGATCCATTCCTACGCCCTGCAAGCGATGGTCAGCGAGCCGGTCAAGCCGTGCCTCGACATTGTCCTCCTGCAACTGGGAACCGGCGTCTATGCGAGCCAGTCCGACAAGGGCGAGATCGTGTTCGGCGGCGGGCTCGACCGCATTCCCTCCTACGGCCAGCGCGGCAACCCGCCGGTGCAGGAAATCGTCGTCTCCGGCCTCCTCGAGATGTTCCCCGCGTTCGGTCAGCTCAAGCTGATGCGGCAATGGGGCGGCATCGTCGACGTCGTCCCGGACTCGTCGCCCATCATCGGACCCGCGCCGGTTAAGGGCATATTCCTCAACTGCGGCTGGGGAACCGGCGGCTTCAAGGCGATCCCCGCGGGAGGGATGCTGCTCGCGCATCTGATGGCGACCGGTTCGCATCATCCGGTCAGCCGCCCGTTCGGCCTCGACCGCTTCGCCGCGGGCCGCCTCATCGACGAGGCCGCCGGCTCAGGCATCGCGCATTAGAAGGCGGGGGTTGCCTCGGGAGCGTCGCAGGCAGGGAATTGCGGCTTTTTCTTGTCCTTGGATTTGCTTGGTTTCTGTAGGAAACAAGCCGGAAACGGCCCGAAACCGGCCTTGGATTTCCTTGGATTTCCTTGGATTCTCTCGTCCGAAACGAGCCTTTTCAACGGGTTATGGGGAAATTTCGTGAAAAAAAATTTCTGGTCCCCGGCCGACCCGTCAGCGTCCTCGGCGCCACAATGTCGCCCGAAAAGTTAATCGGCCATGCCTTCATCCAATTCCCTCACCCACGACGTTCTCGAAAAGCGAAGCAGTAGCAGAAATTTTCTAAAATGTAAAACCCATGACCGAATTGGCGCCCGCCAGCCCGCGCGCTGTCCTTCAATGACCAGCCATAAGCTCTGAGGGCTGGGCTTTGTGTCGAGCGAGTCGGGCCCAAAAAATATTTCGCGAGGAACATCGTCGTTAAGTGATAAGGCGCTGGCCATGTCCGCCAACCCAATAATTCAAGCTGACATTGTATAACATCCCTCGCTTCCTTGGCCAGCGCGACCGCTTCGACCGGAATTGCTGATCACTGGACCATAGTAGCGTAGCTTTTGTTAATCCGAAAGGAAATGCTCAAAAATTGGTATCCCCTTCACTGCCCCTGAGGGACGTGGTACGCCTGTCTGGTGGACACCACTCGACACCCGGTCGCTGGACTTGATTACCCGCGCACGTTTCAGGCGATGGACGAACGCTTCCGTGACGACGCGGCCTGCCGCGAGTACATCCGTCGTTTGCGCTGGCCTCAGGGATTCACCTGCCCCCATTGCGGAGAGGCGGGGGAGCCATGGGTGATGGCAGGGGGATGGCTGCGGTGTCGGGCCTGCCGCAAACAGACATCGCTGACCGCCGGGACGATCTTCGAGGGTGCCCGTAAGCCGTTGCGGATGTGGTTTCTGGCGATGTGGTTCGTCACCAGCCAGAAGAATGGGGTCAGTGCGCTCGGCCTCCAGAGGGAATTGGGGCTTGGCAGCTACGAAACTGCCTGGACCTGGCTGCACAAACTGCGCCGCGCCATGGTCCGGCCGGGCCGGGACCTGCTGTCGGGTGCGATCGAGGTTGATGAAACCTATGTTGGTGGCCCGGAACAGGGTACGCGAGGCCGAGAAACCGAGAGCAAGGCCATCGTCGCCATAGCAGTCGAGAAGAACGGCCGGGGGCTTGGCCGCATCCGCCTTCAGCAGATCGGAGATGTCTCGACAGACAGCCTGCTTCCCTTCGTCCAAGGCGCTGTGAAGCGCGGGGCGATGGTTCACACCGACGGCTGGAGGGGTTACCAGCATCAGGTCACGGTCCTCAGCGGCGGCTCCGACCCGGCGCACGAAGTCATGCCGCGCGTCCACCTCGTCGCCTCGCTGCTCAAGCGATGGCTGATCGGTACTCACCAAGGTGTCGTCCAGCATCAACATCTCGACTACTACCTCGACGAATTCACCTTCCGCTTCAATCGCCGCAGATCAAAGGCCCGCGGGCTGCTCTTTCATCGCCTCGCCCAACAAGCCCTCGCCGTTGGACCCGCGCCCTACAACGCCATCGTCAAGCCACCGGGTTCCAGCGACTTCCCCGGACACGGGGCAATGAAGGGGATACCCAATTGCTCAAAATTCGCTCCCTGGCTAATTTGATCCGATTTCAACCCAAAGCGCGATGCTCTGGCGGTTGGTGACCAGGAGCGCCGTCGCCGGCGCTCCGCATCGTGGGTTCGTGCAAGCGCTATTTGTAATAGCCGACGCCGCAGCCCAGATCGCCGACCCTGGTTACGAGGCTAACCTTCGGAACCGGCGTCTTGTCAGCGCCCGGCCTTGGAAACATGTAGCTGACCTCGGTTATTTCACCTTCCGGCTTCTGGTACGCGGCGTAGAGTTCGGCGCCAAAAGGTTTGCCGGTGGCGTCCTTGAGGGTCCTCCCGTCTACGCCGATCAATTGCTTGGCATTGGGGTTGCCGACGGCGACGGTCTTCCCGTCGCTAACATTTGCGCAAAAAACATAGAGGTCCCTATCTAGGAATCCACCTTCTCCTTTGTTGAACATATCGAGCGCTTTGGTCTTATCTTCTTTCACAGCGGCAACCGCCTTCATCAGCATTGCTTTGGCTTCGGCCGCAGTGCCGCTTGTCTGTTGTGCGAAAGCAGTGGCCGAGAGCATAAACACTGTGGCCGATACAGCGGCGATCGTGAGAGTGCGAAACATTGCTTTCCTCCTTGTCGACAATAGCGCGGCGCGGAAACCTCAGACCCCGGTTGATTCCGGAATGCTCGCGCGCCTGGCGCCAACTGAACCGAGATTCTCCAGATGGGAGCCCTCAGTCAGGCCGAGATTGCCGCTGCTGCCGACGTTTTACAAGCCGGAAACGTCAACGACGGCTGCCGGCCGCACATCAATCTCGCGCCAACGGGCCGTTGTCTGCGACCCGCCGGCCCCTAAATTGAAACTCAAGTCACCCCGGAGCTTCGTTCCATGCCCTATGCGGTCAACGCCGACCTGCCGCCTTCGGTGCGCTCGCACCTGCCCGAGCACGCCCAGGACATTTTCCGCGAGGCCTTCAACCACGCCTATGCCGCCCACGCGCACGATCCGCGCCAGGAGGAGTCGGCCTTCCGCATCGCCTGGGCCGCGGTGAAGCGGGCTTACGAAAAGATCGGCGACGAATGGGTGGAGAAGTAGGCGCCACGGGGCGCCTTCCCTTGCGACTGGGCGACGCCCCTGGCGGCGCGGCGCCAGTCCCGCCGCCCCGCAGCAGCGCTTCGCAGCCGAATCAAATCGCGCCGCTAGACTACATGTTCGCCTGAGATAGGGCGACCCGTCTCACAGTATGCAGGCTTGTCGAGGGTTGCGCCGGGCTTTCCGGCGCCGAGCCTCATGCATAGGAGACGGGTCTTGGACGAATTTATCACATACGTGGGCCTTGACGTGCACAAGGATACGATCGCGGTGGCGCTTGCGGAGGCGGGCGCACACAAGGACGTGCGCGAGTATGGCAAGATCGCGAACACAGCGACGGCCTTGAACGCTCTGGCGGCGAAGCTGTCGCGCGCTGGAAGCGAGCTACGGTTCTGTTATGAGGCCGGCCCTTGCGGCTATGGCATTCAACGGCAGTTGACCCTGGCTGGGCATGGTTGCGTTGTCGTTGCTCCGTCGTTGATCCCACGCAAGCCGGGAGATCGGATCAAGACCGACCGGCGGGATGCGATCAACCTGGCCAAGCTGCATCGCGCCGGTGAACTGACCGCTGTGTGGATTCCTGATCAGGCTCATGAGGCGATCCGCGATCTTGTGCGCGCGCGTCTTGCGGCCGTGCGCAGTCTGCGCCAGGCCCGTCAGCAGCTCTCTGGCTTTCTCCTGCGTCATGGCCGTCACTACAATCGGCCGGCGTGGACGTTGATGCATCGTCGCTGGATGGCCGGACTGAGATTCGAGCAAGCGGCGCATCACATCGTGCTGGAAGACTGCATCGCCGCCGTCGAGGCGGCGACGGCGCGGCGAGATCGTCTGGAAGCGCATATCGAGGCAGCGCTGCCGGATTGGTCGCTGGCCCCGGTGGTGCGCGCCCTGCAAGCGCTGCGCGGGATGGCTCTGGTCGCGGCGGCGACGGTGATCGCCGAACTCGGCGACATCACCCGCTTCGCCAATCCCCGTCAACTCATGGCGTATCTCGGTCTGGTTCCGTCCGAGCGCTCCAGCGGCGCCACACGACGCCAAGGCGGCATCACGAAAGCCGGGAATGGCGCGGCCCGGCGAATGCTGATCGAGGCGGCCTGGAGTTATCGGTTCCCGGCGCGCATCAGCCGGGAGCAGCTGTTGCGCCAGGAGGGTCTGGCAAAGCCGATCCGCGACACCGCGTGGAAGGCCCAAGAAAGGCTGTGTCGGCGCTATCGCAAGCTTGCCCGGGCAGGAAAATCACCCACTGTGGTCACGACCGCGATCGCTCGAGAACTGGCGGGCTTTGCCTGGGCGATCGCCAAGCACGTTCAGATCGCCGGCGCTTGATGCGCTGAGATCGACAGCGGACCTCACGAAAAGGAGGTCATCGCCGACAACGCATCTATCCAAAGCTGAGCAAGGCTGGAGGCACGGTCACGGCCAGGAGAACCCTCGCGTCCACTATCAGCCGGATATTTTCCGACGCTGGCCGCTAGACAGAGGAAGCTCCGCGACGCATCACCGGTCCGGCGGTATCCAACCCGCGCATCAGAGCATGATCAACCGTCGTTTTGATGATCGTGCCTCCTGCCCTGCTCAGTGGCGGCCATTCTGAACCGCTCGCGCGCGAGCTACGCTTTCTTGTGCCTGCTACTTGAAACGGCGAACATGAGAGTGGTCAAAGTCCCACACTTGACGCCCGAACCGGAATGTCGCGAAAGGGCGGAGAGCAGACGTTCGAAGTCGGGCCAATCCTAGCGCTCATCATTTCATGCAATGCCGAATTGTCGAGGAGCAGGTTCCAGAGAACCAGACCGAGATTACTGCCGAACGCGATACCGCGTGGCGATCTGTCAGCTTTCGGGCCTCGACAGCCCATGGTTATTGTATGGCACCTGAACGGGCGGCCGTGCTAGCGAACGCAATGGAAACCTCTGATCCGCAAAACGAGAATGTTAAGCCACTCGAAAACCTTTTATCGCGAGAGAACGTAGTAAAATGTCCACACTTCATGGCGGTGCTGGGTTATATTGGCAAAACATACGGCGTTCCGAAATTCGGCTATGCTCGGCGAGCGTTGCTCTACCATTATACAGACGCCGCGGGCCTATTAGGGATCATTTCGAGCAACCGCCTTTGGGCTACGGATGCGAGCTTCCTGAATGACCCTTCTGAAGGTCTGCTTTTTCCGGAGCGCATAATCGATTTCATGCGGCAGAAGCTCTGTGGCTTAAGGTCCCCAGAAGAGAAAATAATCATTCAAGTTGAGGAGGGATTGAGGAAGCAATCGAAGCCTGTTAACGCTTTTACTATAAGCTTCTGCGACGACGGCGATCTCCTGAGTCAGTGGCGTGGCTACGGCTCAATTGGATCTGGCTACGCCATTGGATTTGACCAAAAAATCCTTGCTCTCGTTCAACTTGGGCATCTAGTCGAAGTACGGTACGATTTCGAGGGCATTCAAGAGATGGCGCTCGACCTTCTGTCAATTTTCGTCGAGGCGGCCCCTAACTGGTGTCCCACTATATTAGAACGATTTTGCGAGGAGGCGGCTCTAGCGATCCGCTACTTAAGCTTGGGGTTCAAGAGCGCCGGCTACAGGGAAGAACGTGAAACCCAAATCCTGACGCATACGAACGACAAGGCCGGGCACCCCTTCGAGGTTATGGCACCATTGAAGTTCCGTGTGCGCGGCGCAGACATTGTGCCCTATGTCAGCCTAGCGCCAAACGTTCTGCCCGGAAGCGACGGGTCTCCGCCTCGACTACCGAAGAGTGACGAGCATCCGCCTCGGCTGCCAATTCGACAGATTGTGACCGGTCCCGGCGTCGACTATCTCAGAAACAAGTCTTCTTTAGAGCGCCTGCTCGCCGCACACGGCTATGACGGCGTGGAAATCGTCCAGTCCTTGATTCCCTTGAGATCATAATCTCAATTGTTGTGAAGCAAATTCGCCAATTGCCAGACTATTCCAGGGCCAAATTGAACGTCCCCTTCGGGTCGATTCCGGCCAGTCGGAAGCGGGCTGAAGATTTAGCCGTGCTTCCAGTCCGGCCGATGCTGTCACCGCACGGTCGGGAAGGTCTCTAATGGGCGGAGAGCGGACCTTCAGTGCTCGGTGCTTGGTGCGGTGCTAGACTTTGTATTTGGAACATCGGGTAGGGAATCCGGCATGCACATTGCAATCGACGATACATATGGACCGATTGGCCCGACAAAGTCGAAGTATGTTTCAGGTGCGCGCCGGACCCATATTGCCGTCGTTTTTTCAGACGATGGGGTTGAAGATGTCCGCACTCAAATTCGAAATTGTCTTGAGCTTACGTCGGAATACTTGCCCCTGCCGCCGAGGGAATTCCATTTTGCTGATATATATAACCGCGTTGGACCGTGGAAGTTACTAAATGGTCATGTAAACCTCGGTATAATTGAGGCTTTTTGTCATATTTACTCGCTGTATAGGTGGCCCGTAATCATACAGACTATTGATGACCGCACTCTTAGGGACCATGGTATTAAGGGTTACAAAGGCGTTGTAGATGGACTTGATTTATCCAACAGACATGACCTGTCTTTGATGTGGTTATGTATAAAAATAAAGCTCAAGTTTAATAAGGAGCCAACACCGTTGGCCCTCATAGTTGACGAGGGCCAAAAAAGAGCGGAGCGGAATTTGGGAAGCAAATATTCCACAATTGGAAGGGCCCATACCAAGGACGTTACATGTCATCTTCGCAGGAACCTCTCCTTTAGATCGCGGACCTACTCGCTTTCTGCATTAATCGAAATACCCATTTAGCAATGAAAGAGAATAGAACTGAGACCGACACCGAATTTATGCGTATCGTGGCAAGCATGAGGATATGCAGCGATGATATCTCTCCGATGCTTCTTCCCATAGGCTTCACTCCAGCAGATTTCGACAAATTCCATGCTACGGATCGCTTTCTTAAGGGCCTTAAAGACGACCGTTAGTTAGGAGCACCGATGGTGCTCAAAGAAGCGCCAGATCGCTCCTGACCTCGACTCTGTCGTTGACGAGGCGGTCAACTGCCGGAACCAACATCTGCTTTGGGTCGATTCCGGCCGTCCGTTGGCCGGTCCGGCAGGATATCAAGTGTTGGATTCTGACCGCTAGCCGCTTCGCGAGCCGCGCCGCATCGGCCCGGACTTCTCCGCCAGCGGTGCGGAGCTTGCGACCGCCATAGCGCTCTCTTCGCCAGCCGCAGGTCGGCCCTTCCGGCCGGGCTCGTCAGTCGTCTCTCGCTCCGCATAGAGGCGCGCCAACTCGCGGCCGAGACGTTCGATCGCTTCGCGCAACGCGGAGTCGCCGCCATTTTCGCTTATGGACGAGCCGATCGCCGCGACCTTGGCGCGAAGAGCGTCGTTTTCCCGTTTGAGCGCCTCGCGATCGGCGCGCGCCGCGTGAAGCTCCCCGTCCGTCGCGGCGGGGGCGGCGTCCAAGCTCTGGCCGTCAAGCGCAGCCGCCTTCTCGGAGGCGCGAGCGTCGGCGCCGGCGGCGGTCGGGCGCGCCTCGAATTCCGCGGCCTTTGCCTGCGCATCCTTCAACGCCGCGTCTTTGTCGGCGAGTGCCGCGAGCAGGCGGCTGTTCTCGAGCAGGGTCCCTTCCCGCACCCGATCGCTCGCCGCGATCTGCGACTCGAGCTCGATCAGCCTTCTTCGGCTCTCGTCGTGATCGGCGGCGCCGCGCGACAGGCGCTCCGCGAGACGATCGTTCCTGGCGACCGCCTCGCGAAGGCGCACCTCGAGCGCGCGGACCTTCGCTCGCTCGTCTTCCAGCGACCGATTGAGCTGGGCGCGCGCCGATTCCGCCTTTTCGGCCCTGTGCGACAGGTCTTCGATCAGGCCTTCCAAATTTTCCTCACGCGCCGCCAAAATGGCGGCTCTCGCCCTGTCCCTGCTCGCCTGCGCCTCGAGCTCCAGCCGGCGGGCCGTCGCGGCGGCTTCGATGACGGCGGCTCGATCCCGTTGGCTGAATGCGTCGTGGAGAGCGATCTGGCTCGCGGCCAGCGCGGCCTCCATATCGCGGCGCTCGGAGGCCAGCCTGTCGATTTCCGAGGCTTGATCGAGGATCGTCCGGCCCTGCCCGGAGGCGCCGGACTCGAGTTCGATCAGCTTGACCGCGTATTTGCCGAGTCCGGCGCGCAGTTCGACAGACGCCCTCTCCGCGCGAGCGGCGCGGCGTTCAAGCTGATGACGTTCGACCGCGAATTGAGCCCTGAGCGCATCGCGCTCCGCCGCGGCCTGCCTTTCGCCGACCGGCGCCTGGAGCGAGGCGCGCGCTCGCGACAGGCGCATCGCGCGGCGGGAAATTACAGGTATCCCGAGAACCGCTGCCAGCGAAGCTGCGAGGAACCCAGCCGCGAAGAAGAACGCCTGCTCGATCAAACTTGCCCATGTCCAACGTCAAGGCCGTAAAATCATATTCGCACAACGTCAGGCCGCTGCCTAGCCAAACGCGCGAGAACAAGAAACGGCGGCTTCCGTCAGAAAGGATTCCAGGTTGGCTCACCGGTAAACTTGAGGTAGCTGACGTTGACTCCGAGCCGCCACCCGAGACCCGTTCGGATCGGCACGACGACGACGTCTTCCGCATTGAGGGCGGTGAAGCCGAAACCGCCGACGAAATAAGCCGACCCGTCGACGCCGCCGAAGCGGCGATAGATCGCGCCGACCGCCGGCAGGTTGTAGACCAGCATCATCGTCCGGTCGCCGTCCCCGCCGGCGTCGAAGCCGATGGACGGGCCCTGCCAATAGACGGGCCGTTGGCCCACATTTCTCGTGTACATTTTGCCCTCGCCATAGCGAAGGCCGCCGATGAAGGCGCCCGAGGCTTCCTGGCCAAGGACGTATGCGTTGGGCAATCCCCATCGCCGGCCGGCTTCCTGCACCACTTCCGCCAATCCGCGCGACACGCTGCCAAAGAAGCGGTGGCCGTTGTCGACAATTTCTTCCGGCGAAAACTTTTCGGGCGTGTCCGCGCGGGCGCGCGAGGCTATCGGAAGCGCGGCCAGGGCCAGGGCCGACAAGAGTTCTCGACGCGTTACGATCGTCATCAAGGCGCCCCTCTGGCTCAACTGCTGAGCGATGATCCCGTCCGAAGTCGAATCGGCGTGACCCCATGGACACGGAAACAACTTCGCGCTGCTTTACGACGCGATATTGCGACGCGCGCGTTAATGCACTGTTAACGTAAAGCGAATTTGCAGGCCGCCGTCGGATCGCCCCAGGCGACGAACGCGCCGTTGCGCAACGCCTTGTCGGTTTTTCCATAAGCGAGGGCGGCCCCGGACGCGTCGAGGACGATCCCGCCGGCCGCGCGCAACACCGCATCGCCTGCCGCGGTGTCCCATTCCATCGTCGGCCCGCAGCGGGGATAGACATCCGCCGCCCCCTCCGCGATGAGGCAGAACTTGAGCGACGAGCCCCTCGAGCGTCGTTCGGCGATTGGCAGGCGCTCGAGAAACGCCTCGGTCTCCGCATCGCAGTGCGAGCGGCTCGCGACGGCGATGAGATCGCTCGGCGCGGGCCGCGTGCATATCCTGCGGGCGTTTCCCCCGGGCGTGAGAGCGCCGAGCGGCGCGTCGCAAACGAAGGCTTGGCGCGCGCCGTACCACAGCGTCGCGATCGCGGGAGCGTAGACGGCCCCGGCGACCGGCCGACCGCCTTCGACGAGCGCGACATTGATCGTGAATTCGCCGTTATGCGCAAGAAATTCGCGTGTCCCGTCGAGCGGATCGATCAGGAAAAAACGGTCCGCAATCGAGACCGCTTTGCCCGCGCAAACGGCCTCTTCGGCGACGATTGGAATCGTCGGAGCCGCGCGCTCGAGAAGTGCGGAAATGACGGCTTCGGCTCGCTCGTCGGCGAGCGTCACCGGACTTCCGTCGCTCTTGGTCCAGGCGCGCCCGTCTTTCTCATAGATGTCCATCACGGCTGGTCCGGCGGCAAGAGCCGCCTCAGCGAGAAAAACCGCGACTTCGCCGGGCGCGGCGCGGTCAAAAGGAAACAAGCCATTGTCCAGTCGGCCCATCAGCTTCTCTTTTCTCTCGCGCCACGCCTCGCGGGCCGACCGGCTTCATGCAAGGTGTCGTCGCCGATGAGCGAATCGGATAGACATGGGGCTTGGCTTTCGATTCGTCGAGTCGGCCGCGCGGGCCGGATCAGGCACTGATCATAGGACTTGCCGTTTGACAACCGTCGCCCTCGCTCCATTAGACCTCGCAGCGCTCCTCTGTTCGCGCGTGTGCCATGACGTAATCGGTCCCGTCGGGGCGATCATCAACGGCCTCGAAGTGCTTGACGGCGAAGAGGACGACGAGATGCGTTCGATCGCCATGGACCTCATCAAGAAGAGCGCGGCCTCCGCCTCCACCCGGCTGCAGTTCTGCCGGCTGGCTTTTGGCGCGGCCGGTTCGCTGACTGCGGCGATCGACACCGGAGACGCCGAGAACGCCGCCCGCGCGCTCATCGCCAACGATCGCACCAGCCTGCGCTGGAACGCATCGCGCCAGCTGGCCCCGAAGAACATGGTGAAGCTCATGCTCAACATGTGTCTTATCGCCGCCGGCTGCGTGCCCCGGGGAGGCGCCGTCACAGTCGAATTTGAAGGCGAAGCCGATCGGACGATCCGTGTGGAGGCGAACGGGCCAAACGCCAAATTGCCGCATTCCGCCGCGGCGATTCTTACCCAGGACGCTGCGGACATGGTCGATGCGCATTCGATCCAGTCTTACTACGCCGCGCTCCTGGCCCGGGAATGCGGCATGACGATCGAGGCCCTGAGCTCGCTGGAAGCCGTCATATTGAAAGCCGCGCCGGCAGGGGTAAATTTGGACGGCGCGCCCGCGAGCGCAGCGGCAAAACCGGCCGTCGTCTAGCCGGGACGGCGGCTCTTTGGCCGTCTTTAACCGGCTCTGAACCAACTCCATCCACTCTGGAGAGGGGAGCGGCGGGCTTGGGATCGAAGCGGCGCGCGCGAACCTGGACAGGGCGACGAACGTGGAAGTCATGATTGTGGACGATTCGGCGGTGGTGCGAAAAGTCGCCCGACGCATCCTCGAGGGCATGAACTTCAACGTGACGGACGTCTCCGGCGGCGCCCAGGCGTTGGCGGCCTGCTCGCTCTCGATGCCCGACGCGATCCTCGTCGACGCCAGCATGCCGGAAGTCGACGGCTACGAATTCGTCAAGCGACTCCGGCGGATGCACCACGGCGGGCGTCCGCGGATCGTGTTTTGCCTATGCGAAAACAGCATCTCACATGTCGCGCGCGCGACCCACTCGGGCGCCAACGACATTTTGCTGAAACCGTTCGATCGCGAGATGATCCGGTCGAAATTTGCAAAGACCGCGGCCGAATAGCGCCGCCATCGTCTCAGTCTGTTGCGGGCGGTCCATCGTCGCTGACGACCGGCCCCTCAGCCTCGGAATCCCCCTGATTGACGTTGAAGCCGTAGGGCGACCGCAACCGGCGCCGCCTGCCACGCGGACCAAAGCGACCCTCGGCCACGGGCGTTTCGCCATAGGGGGCCGCCGCATCCGCGACATCAGTCGCTGGGGAATCGTGAGTCGCCGGCGAAACCTGCTCCACCAGCGTCGGCTGCGCGATCTCCGTTTCCGGAGCGTCGAGTCTAGGACCTGCCGTTATGAAGGAGGGAAGGCTGGGCTGCGCCGCGCCCTCGGGCCCGTTCTCCCGTTGAGGCCCCTGATCGCGATATGGGCGGAATTGCCCACGGCCTTCTCGATTCTGCCGGTTGAAGTTGTCTTGCCTGTCCCCAAATGCGGGGCGACCGCCCCGGTCGGGAAAGCGATTGCCCTGCCTCTCCTGGCGGCCGCCGGGAAAGCCGTTGTTCTGGCCGGACCGGTCTTGCTCGAACGGCTGTCTGTCGACGTAAGGTTGGGGCGCGTTCGGCGTGTTCGGCGGATTGGAATAAGGGCCTTGCGGCTGGTAGGGCGCGCGCTCCGAGGGCGATGCAAAACGATCCGACATCCCGCCGGACCCTTCGTCATCCTCAAGGTCGTCCCCCTCTCCCTCCCCTTGCCGCAACTGGCCGCTCTGGGCCAACGCCTGCGCCGCCTGAGCGGCCGCGATCAAGCGGAAGTAATGTTCCGCATGCTGCAGGTAGTTCTCCGCAGCGACGGGATCGCCGCCGGTATGCGCATCGCGCGCCAACTGCAGATATTTTTCGGCGACGTGATGGGCGTTTCCGCGAATTTTGACGTCAGGACCGTTCGATTCGTAGGATCGTGTCAGCGGATTGGGGCCGCGGCGGTTGTTCGGCGGTCTGCCGCGCATGCGCTTATTTTGACCTGGTCTCATTGGCTATTCCAGCTGTCAGTTGTGAATCTGCTACCGCGCCAGCCGCGTCGTAGCTCTCTCCCTGCCGCGTCGCCTCGGCGTCGCAGCGCCCCCACCCGTTTCATGGTCGCCTCGCGCCGGTCGTCGCGCCGCGCCCGACGCGGCCTCTCACGCGCGCACCGGGCTCGCCACTTGGCTTCGGTCGATAGGCCGTTCGACAAGAAACATGAGCCTAGGCATTCCAACCGAAACGGATGAGTTGGATTCCCGCTCTGCTAATCGGACGCTTTTAGCGCCCTACTCAGCGAACCCGCGATTCGCGCCACTCAGGCGCCAGCCGATCACAACGCTAAGATAGCGACTTTTCATCCGATCGCCAAGGGAGGTCGAACAAAAATCGGAACGCCAGGCCAGAAAACCTCGCAAACCCGTCAGTTCGAAGCCTGTCCGTCGGGAGCTCGATACCCCTTTGGCGGGTCGGTCAGCCATTCGCGATCGGGTTCGGGACCCAACGGCGCACTCTTCTTGCCCAACCCGACCCAACCCAACGGATTCAACGTGTTCAGGAATGATGAGGAGTGGGTCTCACACTCGCCGTTGGCGCACCCCTCGGCAGGGCCCTGACCGTCGGCCGCCCGAACCGTGACCGTAGCGTTCGGATCAAACGGATGTGTATAACGCAGCCTCGCGTCTCCCTGCCCCGCGATCTCCTTCTGCGCAACCTCCTTTTTGGCCTTCTTGCGAAGCGTTTCCTGGTTTACGGGCCACGCTCCGCCCTCGGTCGCCGCGGTTGCGCCGGGCGCGGGAAGATCCATTTTCGGCGGCAGCACGATCTTGCCGTGCTCGCGGTATTCAATCGCATCCTTGTCGTCGTCCTTGCTCAGCCCTGTCATTCCGAACAGCGGGCTGAAGACCGATCCAATACCGACCCACAGCGGGGCCGCGCCATCGTCGCCGGCATGCGCGCCGGTTGCTCCAAGAGAGATCAGCGCTATCGCGAACGTAAGCGCCGTCCCGCGAAACCCGAGATGCATGTTCTCTTTCCTTAGGAGGGCGCCATCAAATCGCGACCCCGCCGAAAATGGCTATTCCCTCAAATTTGGACTATTCCATGGCCGCCGCGGCGACATACGAGCGCGCGTCATTTGAAGCTAGGCGGAATCGGGGTCGGATTGGGGCCGCCCCGCGTTCGCGAGCCGAACGCGAGATCGATCACCAGCAGCGCAACGCCGATGTTGATGGCCGCGTCGGCGAGATTGAAGACGAAGAAATGCGTGCCCGCCACGTGGAAATCGAGATAATCGACGACGGCGCCGCGCATCGCCCTGTCGAACGCGTTGCCGAGCGCCCCGCCGATGATCGCGCCAAGCCCGATCGTAACCAAAGACGAACGCGAGCGCGACAGCCACCACGCAAGGAGGCCGGTGGCCGCAAGCGTCACGACCAGGAGAGCAAAGCGCCCCCTTTCGGTGTCCTGCGAGAAGAAGCTGAAGGAGATGCCGCGATTCCACCGCAGCGCTAGATCGAGAAAAGGCGCGAGCGGCGAAGACGCGGGCCCGTTCGTCCAGAAATACGAGAGCACAGCCGCCTTTGCCGCCTGGTCCGCGACAAGGACCGCGAGCGCGGTCATAACGCCGAGCCCACGCGCGGTCATCGCAAGAGGCCTTGCGCCTTCAATTCACGCAGCGCTTCGGCGTCGCGCGGGCTGACGTCGGGGAAGTCTGGCGAAGCGGTTAGGGCGTCGAAATAGCGCCAGGAGCGGGCGCATTTCATCCCCTTCGCCCGTTCGACGACCACGGCCACGCTCGGCAGTTCGGCAAGCCGAAAAGCCTCGTCCGGAGCCTCAGCCCCGGTTTCGATCACGATATCGGACGTGATGGACACTTCCGCAAAGTCGACGCCGCGGAGCGCGTCGATATGCTTCGGGTCGCTGACGTAGACGCGCGGCGCCGCCTCGAGCGACGAGCCGATCTCCTTGTTGGCTCTCGCGATCTCAATCGCTCCGGTGACGACGAGGCGCAAGGCGCGGATCGTTTCCCACCTCCTGGCCAGCGGCTCGTCCCGCCACTCCGGAGGGATCGCCGGGAACTGCTCCAGGTGGACCGATCGGCTGGCGGGGTCTCGGGAGGCCCAGGCTTCTTCGGTGGTGAAAACCAGCACAGGCGCGAGCCAGATCGTCACCGCGCGCAGGATGTGGTCGATCGTCTCCAGAGCGCCGCGCCGTTTGAGGCTCGAGGGCGGGTCGCAGTAGAGAGCATCCTTGCGAATGTCGAAATAGAACGCGGAAAGATCCGAGTTCATGAAGGCCGACAGCGCCGCGACCACGCGCGCATAATCGAACTGCGCATAAGCCTCCCGGACGATCGCATCGAGTTCAAAAACCTTGTGCAGCATCAGCCGCTCGAGCCCGCCCATCGCGCCGAGGCCGACCGCGTCCCCGGGCCGATAGTGGGCGAGCGTCCCCAGCATCCATCGGATCGTGTTGCGCAGCTTGCGATAATTGTCGCCGACCGCCTTCAGGATTTCCGGGCCGATGCGCTGATCGTCGGAATAGTCCACGCTCGCAACCCAGAGCCGAAGAATATCGGCGCCGGAGGTGCGAATGACGTCCTGCGGGAAGGTCTGGTTGCCGAGCGACTTCGACATTTTCCGGCCCTTCTCGTCGAGCGTGAAGCCGTGCGTCAGCACGATGTCGAAGGGAGCGCGTCCGCGGGTGCCGCAGCTTTCGAGCAGCGACGACTGAAACCAGCCGCGGTGCTGGTCGGAGCCTTCGAGATACATGACCTCGTCAGGGCCTCCGTCCACGACGCGCCTGATGCCGGCGAGACCAGGAAAGTTCTTGGCGTCCTCGAGGACGAAGGCGTGGGTCGACCCGGAATCGAACCACACTTCGACCAGGTTGTCGATCTTGTCGTAATCGTCCGGATCGTGACCCTTACCGAGAAACCGCTCCTTCGCGCCCTCGGCGAACCAGGCGTCAGCGCCCTCTTTTTCAAAGGCGTCGGCGATCCGGTTGTTCACCTCCTCGTCGAACAGGATCTCATGACCCCCTTTACGCACGAAGATCGCGAGCGGCACGCCCCAGGCGCGCTGACGCGAGAGGACCCAGTCGGGCTTGCTGAGCACCATGCCCTTGATCCGGTTTTCGCCGACGGCGGGAACCCAGCGTGTTTCTTCGATCGAGCGTAGTGCCCGATTCCGCAATGTATCCGGACCATTCAGTGTCAACCTCCCAGGTCCGCCGCCCCAAGTGACTTGCCCTTGGGTAATAGGGCGGTCCATCGCGAGAAACCATTGCGGCGTGTTGCGGAAGATGACCGGCTTCTTCGATCGCCAGCTGTGCGGATACTGATGCTTGAGCTTCCCGCGGGCGATGAGCGCGTGCGCTTCGATCAGGGCCTCGATGACGGCGTCCTTCGCGTCGCCCTTCTCGCCCTTGTCGGTGATGACGCGCTTGCCTTCAAACCCGGGGGCTTCTTCGGTGAACGCCCCGTCTTCGTCGACAGGATAGGGAATGCGCGTGTCGATTCCGCGCTCGCTAAGATGCCGGCTGCTGGCGGTCCAAAGCTCGAAGTCCTCGCGTCCATGACTGGGCGCGGTGTGGACGAAACCGGTTCCGGCCTCCTCGGTGACATGGTCGCCCGGAAGCAGGGGAACCACGAAGCCGTAGCCCAGACGATGCAGCGGATGCAGGCAGGTCATCCCGGCTAAGGTTTCCGCGTCGATCTCGCCGAGGAAGTCGAAGCGCGTCACTCTCGCGGCGCTGAGGGCGCTTTCCGCCAGCGACTGCGCGAGGATATAGATCGCTCCGACCTTGGCCCAATTGTCGGCGGACAACTCCGTCACACGATACCGGCCGTAGGCGATGCGGCGGGAAAAGGCGATCGCCCGGTTGCCGGGAATCGTCCATGGCGTCGTGGTCCAGATCACGACCGAGGCGTCGTCTCCCTGGACGGGAAACGCCACATAGACGGTGTCGCTGGTGTAATCCTCATATTCGATTTCGGCTTCGGCCAGCGCGGTCTTTTCGACGACGCTCCACATGACCGGCTTCGAGCCGCGATAGAGGAGCCCGTTGGCGACGAACTTGAAGACCTCCCGGGCGATCTGCGCCTCGGCCGGATAGCTCATCGTCGTATAGGGATGATCCCAATCGCCGATCACTCCGAGCCGCTTGAACTGCTCCCGCTGGACGTTGATCCAATGCTCGGCGTAGGCGCGGCATTCCCGGCGAAAGGCGATGACCGCGGCAGGATCGGAGAGATCCGGCTTCGTCTTGCCCTTCTTGCGGTAGAATTCCTCCTCGACCTTCCATTCGATCGGCAGCCCATGACAATCCCAGCCGGGGACGTAGTTGGACTCCTTGCCCGCCATCTGGTGCGAGCGGACCACCAGGTCCTTGAGGATCTTGTTGAGCGCGGTCCCGATATGGATTTCGCCGTTGGCGTAGGGCGGCCCATCGTGGAGCACGAATTTCGGCCTTCCCTCGCCGCTTTCGCGCAAGGCGCGATAAAGGCCGTCGCGCGCCCAGCGGGCCAGGATCTCCGGCTCCTTCTGCGGCAGGCCGGCGCGCATCGGAAAATCCGTTTTCGGCAGAAAGAGCGTCTTCGAGTAATCGAATGTGCCGGACACGTCGTTCATTTTGTCAGTGGGATGGAGTTCAAAGGGGCGAAGTCCCGCGAGGGATTAGAGGATTTGGCGCGAATCGCCAAACGCCGCTTCAAGGGACCTCGCCCAGGATCGAGCGAGCGCGCTCCTTATCACGTTCCATTTCCGCCGCCAGCAGGGAAAGCGAGTCGAATTTGCGCTCCTCGCGAATTCGCTCGACGAACTCGACCTCGATTTCGCGTCCGTAGAGATCGCCGTCAAAGTCGAGGAGATGAATCTCGAGCAGCGGCGGTCCGTTGTCGACCGTCGGCCGGACGCCGAAGCTCGCGACCGCGGGATGCGCTTCGCCGTCAACGATCGCCCGCACCGCATAAACGCCATGCGCGAGCCGATTGGTCGGGGCGAACTCGATGTTGGCGGTGGGAACGCCGAGCGTGCGGCCGAGTCGCTGTCCCGGAATGACCCGGCCGGACACCGCATAGCGGCGTCCAAGCCCATGCGCCGCGGCGACGACGTCGCCTCGCTCGAGCGCGCGCCGGATCGCGGTCGATGACACGACGCGCGCGGATTCTCCTGAACCTTCTTCGACCTTGGCGATAATCTCGACCGCAAAGCCGTAACGCGAACCGGCGTCGGCGAGAAAAGCGGGAGTTCCGGATCGGCCTTTGCCAAAATGAAAATCCCAGCCGACGACGATGGCGCCGACGGCCAGTCGTGAGACGAGAATATTGGCGACGAACTCTTCCGCGGTCATGGAGGCCAAGGCCGCGTCGAACGACATGATGACGACGCCTGTCAGCCCGAGACAGGCGGAGATGCGGGCTTTCATGTCGCGCGGCGTCAGCCGGAACGCGACCGGCCGCTCGGCGAAATAGTCGGCGGGGTGCGGCTCGAAAGTCAGAAGGGCGCTGGGCGCGTTGCGCTTCGCCGCCAATGCCACTGTGCGCCGGATAACCGCCTGGTGCCCGAGATGCAGCCCGTCGAAGTTTCCGATCGCATAGACGCCGCCCTTCAGCCCCGGTGGAGGAAGCATCGGGTCCGTGGCGAGCACGAAGCCGTTGGTCATTGCATCCTGCCAATTTCGAGGGCGCCGCGCCGCGAGCGTCCCGCTCGCACGGCCGGAAACTGCCTTGCCGCCCCCGCACGGTCAAGCGGTCGCTGGCCTCGGTCTCGGCGAGGGAGGAACGCTGAGAACGCCCTGGCCCTCCAGGACGAGCATGTCTCCCACGCGGCACTCGCATTGCAATCGAACGCGGCGGCCCTTTTCGGTAAGCTCGACGACTTCCACGCTGACGTCGATCACGTCGCCGATCTTCACCGGGCCGAGGAAGTTCAGGGTCTGCGAAATGTAGACGGCGCCCGGGCCGGGCAGGCGCATGCCGATCACCCCGGAGATGAGGCTCGCGGTGTAAAGTCCATGCACAATGCGTCCGCCGAAACGCGTCTTGCGGGCAAAATGCTCGGACAGGTGGATCGGATTGTGGTCGCCCGACAGCTCGGCGAACCCAATCACGTCCTCGTTCTCGACTGTCTTTTGAATCGTTTCGCGCATGCCGACTGCGAGATCTTCGAAATAGAGAGTCCGAAAAATCATCTCTGCGTCGCGTCCGATAAGCCGGCGCCAACCATCCGTCAGGTCGCCTCGAGCGGGTTTCTTCAAATCCGCACGATATGTTGAATGCTCCGACCGGGCAAATGGCGGCGGACGAAGGAGGCTTGCGGCCGCCTAGTCCCGAAGCGAGCCGATGGCGCCGACCGGCCACAGCCCATACTCGGCGCACAGACGCTGCAACTCGAGAGGATCCGCCGGCGCTTCCAACAAATCCCCATGCAGCGCGTCGCGGTGGATCCCGTGAGTGACGAAAAGGGCGTCAATGCCCGCGCCCGCCGCGCCTGCGATGTCCGTCTTCATGCCGTCGCCGATCGCGAGAACCCGCCGCTTGTCGACGGGCGCTCCGCGGGCGCGCTCGGCAAGCGCCAATGCGCGATTGTAGATGGGCCGATGAGGCTTGCCGGCGAAGACGACCGAACCGCCGAGGTTTTCATAGCGGCGCGCAAGCGCGCCGGCGCAATAGACGAGCGTATCTCCCCGGTGAATGACGAGGTCGGGATTGGCGCAGATCATCGTCATGCCTCGACCCGCGAGGACGCTAAGTTCGTCGTCATAATCGTCCGGCGTTTCGATCACGTCGTCGCGCAGCCCGGTGCACACGGCGTATCGCGCGTCCGCGATCGAGACGCGACGAGGTTCGCGACCCGCCGATTGCGCTGCAGCCTCGAACAGGCTGAGGTCGCGGGACGGTCCGATGTGGAGCACGGGATCGTCAATCCGCTCGGCGATCATCTCGATCGCGACGTCGCCCGAGGTTGCGACCGCGTCGAAGGCGTCCGGCGCGACGCCGAGCTTGAGCAACTGCCGATGGATCGGCTGAGAAGGGCGCGGCGCGTTCGAGATCAGCACCACCGCGCCGCCACGGCGGCGAAAAGACGCAAGCGCCTCGGACGCGGCGGCGAACGAAGCCACCCCATTGTGCAGGACGCCCCAGATGTCGCAGAGAATAGCGTCGTAACGATCAGCGATCTCGGCCAGACCGGCGATCTGCCGGATGGCCGGCGCCTGTTCATGCAGGGTCATCGGCAATCCGGCTAAGGCTGACGTCGGACCCTGTCAAGACTTGCAAGGTGGTTCAGCTTGACCGGCCTTCGGCCGGCGCGCCAAGTTCACGGAAAACCTTAGAAAAGGGCGAACGAAATGGCCGATTCGGCGCCGACGATTGCCTTCGACGATTTTCTGAAAGTCGACATCCGGGTCGGAACAGTCGTCTCGGCGGAGCCCTTTCCGCAGGCGCGCAAGCCCGCGTTCAAACTCGTCATCGATTTTGGGCCCAAAATCGGAAAAATGAAATCTTCGGCCCAGATCACGCGGCATTACCGTCCTGACGACCTCATCGGGCGACAGGTGGCGGCGGTCGTGAATTTCGCGCCGCGACAGATCGGCCCTTTCCTTTCCGAAGTCCTGACGCTGGGCTTTCCGGACGCCGCTGGGGAGGTCGTCCTGATCGCGCCCTCACATTCGGTCCCGAACGGAGGCAGACTGTTCTGACTTCGGCCGCTTGACGCAACAGCGAGGGGTTCCTACCTATTTCATCCGCGGCGCGTCAGCCGCAGGAATGCTTGAGGGCGCGATGTCCGATACTGCTAAAGTTACCGACGCCAGCTTTGAAACCGACGTCATCAAGTCGAACGACACGGTCGTCGTGGATTTTTGGGCGGAATGGTGTGGACCGTGCCGGATGATTGCGCCCGCGCTCGAGGAAATTGCGGCTGAGATGAAAGGCAAGATCAAGGTCGCGAAACTGAACGTCGACGAGAATCCGGCGGTCGCCGGAAAGTACGGCATCCGTTCCATTCCGACGCTCATGGTATTCAAGGGCGGCAAACAGGTGGCGACGAAAACGGGAGCCGGCCCGAAGAGCGAACTGTCGCGCTGGATCAGCGCCGCGCTTTAAAAGGCTTCACGCAGGAATGCGTAGCGCCGCTCTGAGGCCCCCCATCGGGCTGTCGGACAGCGTGATGTCGCCCCCGTGCGATCGGGCGATGTCGCGGGCGATCGCTAAGCCGAGCCCTGCGCCTCCTTCGTCCCGATTGCGCGATTCGTCCAGGCGATAGAACGGGCGGAAAACGTCTTCGCGGTGCGCGGCCGGTATGCCGATGCCGTCATCGTCGATGAACACCGAGACGAACTGGGTCTCTCGCCGCGCGACAATCCGGACATGGTCGGCGTAGCGTTGCGCATTCGAGACCAGGTTGCCGATGCAGCGCTTCATCGCCATCGGCCGGACGCGGATGTCGAGATCTCCCTTCGTCTCAAGGTTGATCTCGGCGCCGTGCCGCTCAGCGTCGGCGCGCAGATCCTCGAGCAGCGCTCCGATATCGGTCGGCATCGTGGATTCGCTCATGTCGCCGCGGGCGAAGGCGAGGTATCCTTCGAGAATCTGCCCCATTTCGTCAACGTCCTTTTGCAGGAGTTCGCTATCCGCAGAACTATCGAGAAGGGCGAGCGAAAGCTTGAAGCGGGTCAGAATCGTGCGCAGGTCGTGACTGACGCCGTTGAGCATGGCGGTGCGTTGTTCGGTCGCGCGCTCGATGCGACGTTTCATTTCGATGAAGGCGTGACCGGCCTGTCGCACTTCGCGCGCCCCATGCGGATTGAATTCGGGATCGCGGCCCTTGCCGAAGTCCTCCGCCGCGCGCGCGAGCCGCAAGATCGGCCGGATCTGATTGCGCAGGAAGATGACCGCCACCGCCAACAAAAGGAGCATGGCCGCGAGCATCCACAGCACAAAAATGTGCGCGTTCGCCTCATACGCAAGAGAGCGCCGCGTCACCAGCCGGAGCACCCGGTCGCCGAGGTCGACGCGAATCTCCATCAACCCGGAGCGGCCGACCGTGTCGATCCAGAAGGGCTCGGTGATCCGCGTCTTTATTTCGCTGGGCAGGGTGCGGGTCAGCGGGTCCAATGCGTCGAAAAACGACTTCGGCATGGCGGGGGGCAAAGGCTCCGCCGGCAATAGCGTTGCATCCATACGGAAGCGCTCGGAGGCGAGCGTGGCCAGGAATTCGTCGTCCTGGCCCGGCGGAAGCTTTCGATAGAGGTCCGTCAGGGCGCCGACGTCCCGCGCCACGGCCTCTGACAAGCGCCGCGTAACCAGTTCCCAGTGATGCTGCATGAAGACGAACGTGACCGCGGTCTGCAGGAGGACCATCGGCAGGATGACGATGAGCAGAGAGCGCTTGTAGAGGCCCTTCGGCAACATCTCCGCGAGCGCCCGCGCTCCGCGCCTCCACAGATCCCGTCCGCGCGCCAGCGCCCGCAAGGTTCGGAAGGAAGGCCGCGCGTTCATCCGTCGGCGATCAACCGGTAACCGGCCCCTCGGGCGGTCTGAAGGTAGGCCGGATTCGCCGGGTCCTTCTCGATCTTGCGCCTGAGCCGATTGATAAGCACGTCGACCGTGCGTTCCTGCGCCGCACCGCCCGAGCCCGACAGCGCTTCGCGGGAGACGCTCGAGCCGGCGTTGGCGCAGAGAAGGCGGAGCATTTCGCGCTCGCGCTCGGTGATCCGCACGATCTCCTCGCCCGCTCGCAATTCCCCGCGTTCCAAGGAGAAGGTGAACGGGCCGAAGCGCACGACGGCGGTTTCCGGCTTGCCGACGGCCGCAGCCCGCGTGCGACGCAACACGGAGCCGATCCTCAGGAGCAGTTCGCGGGGCTCGAAGGGCTTGGACAGATAATCGTCGACGCCGATTTCGAGGCCGCGCACCCGGTCCTCAGGGTCGCCGCGCGCCGTGAGCATCAGGATGGGAACCTCCGACCGCCTGCGCAGGTCCACCGCGAAGTCGAATCCGCTTTCGCCGGGCATCATGACGTCGAGCACGATGATGTCGAAGGCGAGTCCGTCCAGGAACGCCCGCGCTTCGGCGGCCGTGGCGGCGACGGTGACCCGATGCCCGTGCTTCGAGAGGTAGCTCAAGAGCAGCGCGCGTAACCGCCGGTCGTCGTCGACGACCAGGACATGGGCGGCGTCGTCTTCCGGCGCGTTCAGCGTCAAAACGGTCGCGCTCCGACGATGGGTTCGTCGTCGTCTGCAGGCAAGCTTGCGGCGCTCGGGCTGGTTTCGGGATCGATCATGGCGCGCAGAAATGTGGTCGCGTATTCGGCGCCGGGGTCGCCCATCTTTTCCAGCGCCGAGGCGAAGCGGCGGGTTTGCGCCTGGGCGAGGCGGAGCGCGAGCCGCTCGCCCTCCGGCATTGCGAACAGCTGCCGACGGCGCCGATCGAGCGCGCCTGCCCGGGTTTCGATGAAACACTTGTCCACGAGCTCGCGCAGGACGCGATTTAGGCTTTGCTTCGTGATGCGAAGGATCTCGAGCAGCTCCGCGATCGTGAGACCCGGCCTGCGCGTGACAAAATGCAGGACGCGGTGGTGCGCCCGGCCAAAACCATAAGCTTCCAGCAATCGATCCGCGTCCCCGACGAAGTCCCGATAGGCGAAAAAGAGCAATTCGATCAATTCGTACATCGGCGCGTCTTCCGCGCGGCTGCACGGCGCGAGGTCGGCTTTCACAGCTTCGGACGGCATCGAGACGCTCATTAGGTCAGCAATGTTGACATAATTTGAAGCTTCTGCTATCGAACGGCACCTTGCATGTAAACCCAAACGCGCCAAATCCAAACCAACACGCTCCAAAGAGGAAAGCGCCATGGCGAGCCAGACATTTGACGACCGCGACGGATGGATCTGGCTCGACGGCCGGATGATCGCGTGGCGCGACGCCAAGGTCCATATCCTGACCCACGCCCTCCATTACGCGAGCGCGGTGTTCGAGGGCGAGCGCGCCTACGGCGGCAAGATCTTCAAGTCTGCCGAGCATTCACGACGTCTGCGCAACTCGGGGGAGATCCTCGACTTCGAAATCCCCTGGACCGTCGATGAGATCGATGCGTCCAAGGCCGAGGTCCTGCGGCGCAACAACTTCGCCGACGCCTACGTGCGCGCCATCGCCTGGCGCGGGTCGGAGATGATGGGGGTTTCGGCGCAACACAACACGATTCATCTTGGCGTCGCCGCGTGGGTTTGGCCGAGCTATTTCGACCCCGCGCAGCGAATGAAGGGGATTCGCCTGGACATGGCCGAGTACCGGCGGCCCGATCCGGCGACCGCGCCTTGCCTCGCCAAGGCGGCGGGGCTCTACATGATCTGCACGATCTCCAAGCACCGCGCGGAACGCCGCGGCTATGCCGACGCGTTGATGCTGGACTGGCAGGGCCGGGTCGCCGAATGCACGGGCGCGAACGTTTTTTTCGTCAAGGAGGGAACTATCCATACGCCGATCGCCGACTGCTTCCTCGCGGGGATCACCCGGGCCACCGTCATCGACCTTGCGCGCCGCCGCGGCTTCGAAGTCATCGAGCGTCGCATGATGCCGGGCGAGCTTGGCGATTTCAGCGAATGCTTCATCACCGGCACGGCGGCCGAAGTGACGCCGGTCGGCGAGATCGGCCCCCATCACTACAAGCCGGGGGCCATCACGGCGACGCTGATCGACGCATACACCGAGGAAGTGAAGCCGAAGACTCAGGCCGCCTGAAAGCGGTCCTTCATCCCATAGGACGGGCCTGGAGGCGTCGCGCGAGCATCGCGGCGTTTGCCATCGCGCCCAAGGCGAAAACGCATCGCCGCATGGAACGCTCTTTCGTCTTTCCCGTTTAGCGGACGCAACTCGCAAGTCCCGTCCGGGCTCGCGAACGACGCTGGAAGACGATCCTTTGAGCTGGCCAACGATCTTGAGCGGAGCGTGCGCCGTGGCGCTCCTGACGCTGGGCTTCGCCGTGATCGCCCCGATCGGCGGGGGCCTCGATGGGCTGTGCGACATGGCCGGCGTCGCCTCCGCGGTGGTCTTCGTCGGATTGGTCGACGGGGCGTGAAGCACAGCGCCGGACCGGTAAATCACGACCCCCAGTGAGACGCGACGACGGCGCCCGTCATCAGGGTCAGGATAAAGAAAATGAGGCCGACCATGCTGCCCCAGCGGTAGCTCACTCCCGCCGTGACGAACACGAGACCCCAAAAGAAGATGGCAATGATCTTCATCGGCTCGGGTTTCAGGCGATTCGCCGATCGCCGGGGTCCCTATCCGCGAAGCGCGCATAAAATATCGAGAGGGCATGCGGCCCCGCGCTGTAAGGATTTTTGCAAGGGCAAGCGGCGCATTGGCCCGACACAGAAAACGAGGGATGGCCTTTCGCGCCCGCCTCGATTAGATCAGGCGCGTTCATTTCTGGAACCGCCATGACCGTCGCCATCCAAGCCGTCGAGCCCGAAGCGGAGGTCCGCGCCGCGATGCGCGAGATCGGCGCGAAGGCCCGCGCCGCGGCGCGCACGCTGGCGAACGCGCCGGCGAAGCAGAAGAACCTGGCGCTGACGGCGGCCGCGCGGATTCTGCGCGAGCGTTCGGCCGAGATTCTCGCCGCCAACGCCCGCGATCTCGCGCAAATCGAGGCGACGGGACTTGGGCCCGCCTTTGTCGACCGGCTCGCGTTGAACGCGGCCAGGATCGAGGCAATTGCGCAGGGCCTCGAGGAGGTCGCGGCGCTGCCCGATCCGGTCGGGCGGGTATTGGCGACCTTCACGCGCCCCAACGGCCTCGTGATCGAGCGCGTGGTGACGCCGCTCGGCGTCGTCGGCGTCATCTACGAGAGCCGGCCGAACGTCACCGCGGACGCCGGCGCGCTCTGTCTCAAGAGCGGCAACGCGGTCGTCTTGCGCGGCGGCTCGGACAGCTTCCATTCGTCGGCGGCGATCCATGCCTGCCTCGTGGCGGGCCTCGCGCAAGCGGGGCTGCCGGAGGCCGCCATCTCCCGCGCGCCGTTCGCCTCGCGCGCCGCGGTCGGCGAGATGCTGAACGGCCTCAATGGAGCCCTCGACGTAATCGTGCCGCGCGGCGGCAGGAGCCTCGTCGATCGGGTGCAGCGCGAAGCGCGCGTGCCCGTATTCGCCCATCTCGAGGGGATCAACCACGTTTATGTCGACCGGGCGGCGGACCTCGACAAGGCGCTGAAGATCGTCGTCAATTCGAAGATGCGGCGCACCGGCGTCTGCGGCGCCGCCGAGACGCTCATCGTCCACCGCGTGGCCGCGCCCGGCATGCTGAAGGCCATCGTCGAGGCCCTGATCGCCGCGGGCTGCGCGGTCAGGGGCGATGCGGCCGTTCGCGAAGCCGACCCGCGGGTCGCGCGCGCGACAGATGAGGACTGGCGGACCGAATATCTCGACGCGATCATCGCGGTTCGCGTGGTCGACAGCCTCGATGCGGCGATCGACCACATCGAGACCTACGGGTCGCATCACACCGACTGCATCGTGACCGAGGACAAAGCGGCTGCGGATAAGTTCCTCAAGCAGGTCGACTCGGCCATCGTCCTGCACAACGCCTCGACCCAGTTCGCCGACGGGGGCGAGTTCGGCTTCGGCGCGGAAATCGGCATCGCGACCGGGCGCATGCACGCACGCGGGCCTGTCGGGCTCGAGCAGCTCTGCACGTTCAAATATTGCGTGCGCGGGGACGGCCAGACGCGGGCGTGAAGGCGGGTCGAGATCGCCCTCGCGCATTATTTTTTCGGCGCAGGCGGCGCGGGGCCTTTGGGATTTCGCACCGTGTTCTGATAATCGGCGAGAAGCTCTGCGTCTTCTATCGATCCGTGATGATGAATCTGCCGCCAGCGTTCGCCGACGAGCCGAAATATCCGGGTCGTGCGGATATTGAGGTCTTTGACCGCGTCGCCGTCGCGGTACGTGCCGCGCTCGCGCCCGACCGCCCAGAACACGTCGCCGAAGCGATGAATGGTATAGTCCCAGAATTCGACATGGGCGTCGGATGGGCTCTTGAATACGACCTCGTACATTTTATGGGGCGCGTCCGCGCCGCGCCGGATTCCGCCGAGCGGGTTGTCGATCGCGACCTCGTCGGACGGACAAAAATTCTCGTCGATCATGTCGAGATCGCGAGAATTGAATGCCCGGTAGAACTGGGCCAACGCCTGTCGCGGCCGGCTGAGGTCGCCAAGGTCCTCGGCGCCCGTGATGGGCTCTGTGGTTGGGTTCATGGATTGCGCTCCGAATTTTGGCCGACTTCTGTTTCGGGGTCTCTCCAACTATCCAATGCGCGCGAATAAATTTGGGCGAGCCGGCGCCCGAGGCGTCCCCTCTCCCGGCCCGACCGGCGTAAAACCGATAGGCCTTGGAGGAAACGAGATGCCCGCGCTGAACATCGACCGCGCCGACTTCCTCAGAGAGGAAGACATCGTCATTTTTGAAAGGTCGGTGGAGAAGTTTCTCGATGAGCGCGCGCCCGAAGCGCGGGTGGCGAAGTGGCGCGAAGCGGGAGTTGTCGAGCGCGCGATCTGGCGCGAGGCGGGCGAAGCGGGACTCCTGTGCTTGTCGATTCCCGAGGAATATGGCGGCGCTGGCGGCGACTTTCGCCACGACGCCATCCTGATCGAGCAGTTGGCGAGGAAGGACGTCAGCGGGTTCATCGCTGGTTTGCATAATGCGATCGTCGCTCCTTACATCCTCCATTACGGCTCGGAGGAGCAGAAGAGGAAATGGCTGCCGAAGATGGCGTCGGGCGAAATGATCGGCGCCATCGCCATGTCGGAGCCGGGCGCCGGATCGGACTTGCAGGGCATCAAGACGTCGGCGCGGCTCGACGGCAACCACTATGTCGTCAACGGGCAGAAGACCTTCATCAGCAACGGCCAGCTCGCCGACCTCATCATCGTCGTCGCCAAAACCGACCCGTCGCGCGGCGCGAAGGGCACGTCGCTCATCGTCGTCGAGACTGCCGAGGCGCAGGGATTTGAGCGCGGGCGCAATCTCGACAAGATCGGTCAGGAGGCGCAGGACACGTCGGAACTCTTCTTCGACAATGTGCGCGTTCCCACCGCGAACCTGCTTGGTTCGCAGGCAGGCATGGGCTTTGTCCAATTGATGCAGCAATTGCCGCAGGAGCGGCTGACCATCGGCATATCCGGCGTCGCGACCATGGAGCGCGCGCTCGACCTGACGATCGCCTACGTGAAGGAGCGCACGGCGTTCGGCCAGCGGCTGATCGACTTCCAGAACACGCAGTTCAGGCTCGCCGAGTGCAAGACCGAGGCGACCGTCGCGCGCGTCTTCATCGACCGGCTGATCGGCCTGCATCTCGACGGAAAGCTCGACGCTGCGACCGCATCGATGGCCAAATACTGGGTGTCCGATCTCGAAAACAAGGTCGTCGATGCGTGCCTCCAGCTCTTCGGCGGCTATGGCTACATGATGGAGTACCCGATCGCGCGCTTGTTCCGGGACAGCCGCGTCCAGCGGATCTACGGCGGCTCGAACGAGATCATGAAGGTCCTGATCGCGCGCACGCTGTGAGACGCCGCGGCGATGGGCGTTTGCGCGATGGCGCCTCTGCCCGGACCTAAACCGGCGTCACGCCTCGACTTCGGCGCCGTCCTCGCTCCAGCGGGTATGGAACCTTCCCGGTTTGTCGAGGCGCTGGTACGTGTGGGCGCCGAAATAGTCGCGCAAGCCCTGCAACAGATTGGCCGGCCCGCGCGCGCGGCGAAGGCCGTCGAAGTAAGCGAGCGCCGAGGAGAAGGCGGGCGTCGGCACGCCGTTCGCGACGGCGAGGGCGACGATGCGGCGCCAGGCGCTTTCGCATCTGACGATGGCGTCGCGGAAATAGTCGCCGAGCATGAGATTTTCGAGCCGAGGATCGCGTTCGTAAGCCTCCATGATGCGGTCGAGGAAGCGGGCGCGGATGATGCAGCCGCCACGCCAGATCATGGCGATCTCGCCGAGCTTGAGATTCCAGCCGTATTGCGCGGAGGCGAGCGTCATCTGCTCGAAGCCCTGCGCGTATGCGACGATCTTCGAGGCGTAGAGCGCGTCGCGCATCGCATCAAAGTCGTCCGGCCCGGGGCGATGGATTTCAGGCGCGGCGTGCATGAAGCGCGCCTCGGCCCGAGCGCGCTCATCGCGACGTGACGACAAGGCGCGGGCGTAGACCGCCTCGGTAATCGCCGTCAAAGGCACGCCAAGCTCGAGCGCCGACTGTGCGGCCCAGCGGCCCGTGCCCTTCTGCTCGGCTTCGTCGAGGATCGCATCGACGAGCGCGCCGCCGGCGCCGTCGCGTTTGCGCAAGACCGCCGCGGTGATTTCGATGAGGTAGGAATCGAGTTCGCCCGTTTTCCATTTCGCGAACACGTCGCTGACCGCGGCGGCGTTCATGCCGTAGAGCGTCCGCATAAGGTCGTAGGCTTCGGCGATGAGCTGCATGTCCGCATATTCGATGCCGTTATGCACCATCTTGACATAATGGCCGGCGCCCTCCGGGCCGATGTAGACGCAGCAAGGTTGTCCGTCGACCTGCGCCGCCATCTTCGTCACCATCGGCGCGATGCGCTCGTAGGCCGCGCGCTCGCCGCCGGGCATCATGCTCGGGCCGAGCAGCGCCCCTTCCTCGCCGCCCGAAACGCCCATGCCGATAAAGCGCACGCCCTTGGCCGCGCAGGCCTTGAAGCGACGGCTGGTGTCGGTGAAGAGCGAGTTGCCGCCGTCGACGATGATGTCGTCGGGTTCGAGATGCTCGATGAGTTCCGCGATCGTCTCGTCGACCGCGCCGCCCGCCTGGACCATGATGAGGGCGACGCGCGGCTTCGCCAGCGCCGCGACGAACTCGGCGGGAGTCCGCGTCGAGGTAAAACGCCCCTCGGCGCCATGCTCCCGAATCAATGTCTCGGTGCGCTCGAAATGACGATTGAACAGCGCGACGCCAAATCCATTGCGCGCGGCGTTGCGCGCGAGATTGGCGCCCATGACCGCGAGGCCAACAACGCCAATGTCGGCCAGAGGGGGCTTCGTTGCGTCAGCCATCGGCGTTTCTCCTTGGCGCTCGTTCAGACCCTATGTGCGGACCGGAATTTGTCCGAATAGAGGCCCCGATCGCGGCGTCGTCGCGCGGTCGCGGGATAATCGGACTTCTCTACAATCGAGAGGACTTACGGTAGGATAGAGCCCGATCCTAGAGTCGGCGGCAGCGGGACGTTTGGATGGGAAGGCCGCTTTCCGGCAGAGCGCATGAGCAATGGCTTTCGTGTCGTTCAGGTCTGGGACGCTCCCGTCCGCCTCTTCCACTGGCTGGTCGTGGCGCTGGTCGCGGCGGCCTACGCCACATGGCGGCTCAACTGGATGGTTTGGCACGGATGGGTCGGCGACGCGTTGCTCGCGTTGCTCATGTTCCGACTCATGTGGGGCGTCTTTGGCAGCGAGACGGCGCGGTTCTCGCGCTTTCTCACGTCTCCGCGGACCGCCGTGCAACATCTAAAGTATGCGCTCTTGCGCGAGCCAGACCGCCAGGTCGGCCACAACCCGGCCGGCGGCTGGATGGTGCTGTCGTTGCTGGCTTTGCTTCTCGCCGAGACGCTGACCGGACTTTACGTCGCCAACGATGTCGCCGACGTCGGACCATTGACCGAGATTGTCCCGGCGCCGGTCGCAAACGCCATATCCGCCGCGCATGCAATCCTCTGGGACGTCCTGTTGGCGACGATCGTGCTGCATGTTGCGGCCATCGCCGCCTATGCGGCGTTCAAGGGCCAGAACCTGCTGCGGCCGATGATCACCGGGACAAAGGTTCTGCCCACGAGCCTGCCCGCGCCGCGCATCGCCAGCGCCGCGTGGGCTGCTTTGCTCATGGCCGGCAGCGCCGCGGCCGCCGCCGTCCTCGCCAGGCTCATGTAATTCCGGTCAACCCTTGGGAGGGATCACCTGGCCGCGGATCTCGCCCGCCGGGTGGGATTGCGTGTGCACATTGATGTACCATTCGCCACCGGAGAACTGCTTCGCCTGTTCGGGCGTGAGCGTTGCGCTGCCCTTGATCGGGTTCGTAGGCGGGGTGCCCTGCACGGTCAGCCAAATCACGACCGGTCCATTCTGGCCCGCTTTGGCGGGTCCGTGGAAATGAGCCATCGTGACCGGGCTCGACAGCCCGCTATAGTCGATGTTCCAAGTCACCATCCGGGTCGACGGGTCGTAAGTCAGGTCGGCCGTGCCGGAGCCGCTCGTGTCGACCGGCGGCACGGATTGAGCCCCCGTGAGCGGAACCTTGAAGGATTCGGCCTGGGCTGCTGCCGTCCCTCCGACGCCCATGACGACTGCGAAAGGAATGAGCGCTCGCATAAAATTCGTGGCATCCATCTTTTCCTCCTTGGGCCGGAATCATGAGCGGACCGGTTTGAACCGAGCACAGCGCTGAATGATCCCATCTTCGCACAATTTGCCGGGGAACGGACAACCTTTTGCCGGCCCGTAGGGTGTGTGTGATGATGGCGCCGGGCTTCGAGGGGATTCGTGCGAGGGCTGCCGCAGCCCGCAGAGCGGATCGTGGCGGGGCCAGAAGGGGCAATAAACAGGTGGATCCAGATTGATGCCGAATGTGTCGATCCGCGCGCGGCTGATCTTCCTTTCAGTCGTGCTGCTTGCGATTCTCGCCGCCTCTTCCGCGCTTCTGATCCGGGAACTGGCGCGAGACTCGCAAAGCCTCGCCGAGGAAGCGTTGCTCGTTTCCGTCGTCAAGAACGCCAATTCGGCGAGCAAGCACTTCGGCGACCTCAAGTATTGGGCGATCGACTCGGCGGTCACGCAGCTCGCTCGCTCTCAACAGGCGGCGGCCGCCGCCAAGACAGCGCTCGACGGCGATCTTAAGGCGGTCTCCGCCGTCGATCCCGCGGTTGTCGCAGGGATCGGACGCGAAGTGGACGCCATGACCGATTTGGCGCGTCAGGCGGGCGTCGCCTATTCGAGCGACGACAGCGCGGCTGGCAACGCCCTCCTGGAGCAGGCCAAGAGCCACATTCTCAGCATCGACGGCGAGATCGACAAGATCGTCGACCGGGTCGAGCAGCAGGCGTTAGCCCGGCGCGACGCATCGACGCGCCAGGCGGCACTCGCGGTCAGGCTTTCGATCGTCGGCGGAATCGGCGTCCTCGTGTTCGCGTTGGGCCTCACTGCGCTGACCGTGCGTTCGATCACGGTTCCGCTGAAGCAGTTGGAACGAAGCATGGCTGCCATCACGCACGGCGAACTCAACGTCGCGATGCCGCCGGCCGGCGTCAACGAGATCAGCGCGATGGCGAGAACGCTCGGCATGTTGCGCGACAGCTTGATCGAACGCGACCGCCTCGAGCGTGAACGGCAGCGCGCGGAAGCGGAGATCCGCGCCGCGCGCGACGCCGCCGAGGCGGCCTTGCACGACCTGAAGGCCGCCCAGGCCAGCCTGATCCAGGCCGAGAAAATGGCGTCGCTCGGCCAACTGACCGCAGGGATTGCGCACGAGATCAAGAACCCACTCAACTTCGTCAACAATTTCGCCGGCCTTTCGATCGAACTCCTGGACGAACTGAAGGCTTCGGCTGCATCGGCGCTCGCGACGCTCGATGAGCGTCAGCGTGGCGAGGTCGGCGAGGTCGTCGACACGCTCACCGGCAATCTTGAAAAGATTGTTGATCACGGCAAGCGCGCCGACAGCATTGTCAAGCGGATGCTCGCGCATTCCCGCAGCGGCGGCGGCGACTGGCAAAGCGTCGACCTCAATGCGCTCGTCGACGAATCCCTCAATCTCGCCTATCACGGCGCGCGCGCCCAGGATAAGAGCTTCAACATCACGCTGGAACGGGCTTACGGCAAGGACATCTCGCCGGTCCCGCTCGTCGCCCAGGACATCATGCGCGTGTTTCTCAACCTGATCGGCAACGGTTTCTACGCGGCCAACGAACGCCAGCGCAAAACGAACGACCGGGCATTCATGCCGAAACTGACCGTGACCACGCGCGATCTCGGCAAGGCCGTCGAGATCCGGGTGCGCGACAATGGCTTAGGGATTCCGGCCGAGGTCAGAGACAAGCTCTTCCAACCCTTCTTCACCACAAAGCCGCCGGGCGAAGGCACCGGACTCGGACTGTCGATCAGCTATGAAATCGTCACCAAACAGCACGGCGGCACGATCGAGGTCGCGAGCGAGGCTGGAGAATTCACCGAATTCACCGTCTGCCTGCCGAGGCGCATCGACGCCAAGGCGGTCGCGGAGTCTTCGGGCGCAGGAGGGGGGGCATGACCGTCAGCATCCTGATTGTCGACGACGAACCTGATGTCGGCGATCTGTTTCGCCAGCGGTTTCGCCGCGAGGCGCGGGAGGGCGCCTATGTGCTGCGTTTTGCGTTCTCGGGGGCGGAAGCGCTCGAACTTCTCGCCGCGGATATGGAGCCGCATCTGATCGTGATTCTGTCGGACATCAACATGCCCGGCATGGATGGGCTCGCGCTCCTGCGCGAGATCAAGATACGGCGGCCCGAACTGCCGGTGATGATGCTGACCGCCTACGGCGACGAGGAACGGCGCCGTCTCGCCAAGGAATATGGCGCCGCCGATTTCCTGACCAAGCCGGTCGACTTCGATTCCTTGAAGGAGCGGCTGCGACGGCTGCACGCGCACACGGACTGACGGCCTCCATCGGCCAGCATGCGAATCCTAGTGCGTCACGATCACCGTTCCCGCCGCGCCGTTCAGAAGCCGCTTCAGATGATACTGCACAAGCGGGTCGGCCGGGCGTAGGCCCATGAGCGCGGCAAAGGCGCCGACCGCAGCCGGGTCATGCGCTTCGAGCTTGGCGAATGCTTTGAGATAGGCCGCTGTCTCCGGACTTTCATAGTCTTCCGGAGCGAGCGGCTCATAGGCGCGCAACGGCTCGCTCCTGCCGCGCAACCGCAGGTCGCCGACCGGGCGGCCGAGGAACCCTTCCGCGCGTTCGGCGGCGGCGGCGCTGACGCAGATGCGCGTGCCAAGCTGCTTGTTGACCGCTTCGAGCCGCGCCGCGGCGTTGATGGTGTCGCCGTAAGCCGTGTAATCGAAGAGCCGCCCGCCGCCGAAATTGCCGACGATCGCCGGTCCGACGTGAACCCCGATGCGGGTCACGCCGAGCGGGACGCCGCGCGCGTTCCATTCGCGGCGGTAGTCTTCGGCGCGCGCGTCGAGCGCGAGCGCGCAGGCGATCGCCCTGGTCGCCGCGTCGGGCTGCTCGGCCGGCGCGCCGAACAGGACATGGATCGCGTCGCCGATGATCTTGGCGACCGTGCCCTCGTGCTCGAACACGATTTCGGTCATGTGTTCGAGATAGCCGCTCAGGAGCTTCGCGAACTGCGACGGATCGATCGATTCGACCAAGGGCGTGAACCCCGCGATGTCCGTGAAGAGCGTCGCGATCTCCCGCCATTCCCCGCCGACCGCGATCGCGTTCGCGTCCGCGGCCAGACTGCGCGCGAGATTGGGCGAGAAATAGCGGGAGAGAGACGCGTGCGCGCGCTCCGCCGCCGCCTGACGTTCGCGCGCGTTGCGCAGGGCCGCCACGTGGGCGATCGTCTTGCGGACGGTGGCCTCGAAGTCGGTGAAGTCGATCGGCTTGGTCAGAAAGTCGAACGCGCCCCGGTTCATCGCGGTGCGGATGTTGGCCATGTCGCCGTAAGCCGAGACGATCACGGTCGAGAACTGTGAGGCTTCCTCCTGCAGCTTGCCGAGCAGGGTGAGCCCGTCCATGCGCGGCATGTTAATGTCGGACACGACCATGTCGAAATCGCCGTTTTCGGCGAGGAAGGCCAGCGCCTCGACGCCGTCGCGCGCGAACCCGAACAAAATCGAGCCGTCCTTGATTTGACGGCGAAACTTCTGCCGGACGAGGTCTTCGACGTCGGGCTCGTCGTCGACGACGAGGATTTTTGCTTTCATGGGCCGTCCGTCACGGCCTCCAGGCGGCGCCCGATCTCGCCGCGTTTCCGCGTCGCCATAGGCGGTGATCATGATAACGGCGGGCTCACACCCTCTTCAACCGGACGATGACGTCGATCGCAGCCACGCGCATCCCCTCGGGCGCCGGGATGTGAATCTTGGGCAGCCATTCCTCGGGGATGTCGGACAGTTCTTCCGAGTCCTCGCGGTAGAAGTGGAAGTGCGGCCCGGTCTTGGTGTCGTACCAGAGCTTGGCGTCGTAGATCGCGATTTCCCGCAAGAGCCCGCACCGGGCGAATTCGTTGAGAGTGTTGTAGATGGTGCCCAGCGTCGGCGCGAAGCGGATCGACCGGGTCTCGTTGTAGAGCATTTCCGCCGTGAAGTGCCGGTCGCCCGCGCCGAAGATCGCGCGGCCGAGATCGATCCGTTGGCGCGTCGGTCTGACCCCCGCCTCCTCGAGCTTGCGACGGATCAGGCCGTCGAGCACGTGCTCCTGCACGCAGCGCTTCGTGAGCATCCGACTTCTATTCCCTGGCGGCCCGTACGAGCCGGGCGTCATCACGTCCCGTGAGAGTTCCGTTAACCTTCAATATCGCTTGTAATATGGCTTTGGCGCCCGAGCAAATGCTCCATTGGCGCCCCCAGTTCAATGCCGCTTAGGCTTGGCTTGCGGTTTTTATTGGGGGAGCGGCGATGGCGATGACGGGCGGGTGTCTTTGCGGGGCGGTGCGGTTCGCGATCGGCGGGGCATGAAGTTGATATCATCGCGAATGTCGTGCATGCATCGCTCCCCGCGCTTGAGGCGCGGTGGCTTCTTCACGGAATAGAGAGACCATGTCGCTTTCGCTTTATCAATGCAGCGTGCCGGTCTACCAACGCTCGCTGGCAGCGTTCCTCGCCATTCTCGACAAGGCGGAGGCGCACGCAAAGGCGCGCAAGTTCGATCCGAACAACTACCTTTCGATGCGGCTCGCCCCCGACATGTTTCCGCTGACCCGGCAGATCCAGGCGTTTTGCGATCACGCCAAGATCGCTTCGTTCCGGCTCGCCGGAGCGACGCCACCTGCGATGGAGGACAAGGAAACGACGATTGACGAGTTGCGCGCCCGAATTGAGGCGACGCTCGGCCTCTTGAAGACGATCGACGCCAAGGCCGTCGATTCGGCCGTCGACCGCGACATGGTCTTTCCGGTCGGCCCTGCCAACAAGATGAAAATGCAGGGCCCGAACTACCTGATGCATTTCGCCCTGCCGAACTTCTATTTCCACCTGACGACGGCTTACGACATTCTGCGCTCGGCCGGGGTCGAGATCGGCAAGCGCGACTTTATGGGCGCGGCGCCGGGCGTCTCTCCAGCCTGACCGGAGATCCTTCGTGGCGCCGATCGCGTCAAACGAATACGCCACGGGTCCATACGAACGGGTCGCGACCCCGGCCGAGGCTGTCGATCGCCTCGCTGAACTCTATGACGAGGCGACGCAGGCGTTGCGCGCCGCCGTCGAGCGCTTCCTCAAGACCGGCGAGCCGCCTTCCGCGGCGACGCGCGCGCTCTTTCGCTATCCCGAACTCCGCCTCACCTACAAGCCGAACGGCGCCGCGCCCTCGAGCGCGCGCGCCTACGCCAAGTTCAGCGAAGCGGGCGTGTACACGACCACGATCACTCAGCCCGCGGATTTTCGCGACTATCTTCTTGAGCAGCTCGACCCGCTCGTGTCCGAATATGGCGCGTTGATCGAGGTCGGAATCGGCGGACAGGAAATTCCCTATCCTTACGTGATCGAAAGCGGCGACGAACTCACCCGCGGCGGAGCGGACGCGGCCGGCCTCGCCCGCTATTTTCCCGTGCCCTCGCTCGCCACGATCGGCGACGAAACGGCGGACGGCGAGTTCGTCCACGGCGACGAGCGGCCGCTCGCCTTGTTCGACGCGCCGCGCGTCGATTACTCGCTGCGCCGGCTCGTGCACTATACCGGCTCGGACTGGCGGGCGATGCAGCCGTGGGTGCTCCTGACCAATTACCACCGCTATGTCGATCAGTTCGTGCAGTGGGGCTTAAAGCAGCTTTACGCCGACGAAGGGGTGGCGGAATTCATCCTGCCCGGCAATGTCGCCATCGACCGATCGCTCACGCCCGAAGAGGCCGAGATGCGCGCGATGGCGGTCGCCTGGCATCGCTTCCAGATGCCGGCCTATCACCTCGTGCGCGAGGACGGGCGCGGCGTCAGCCTGGTCAACATCGGCGTCGGGCCGGCGAACGCCAAGAACATCACCGACCATATCGCGGTCCTGCGCCCGCATTGCTGGCTCATGGTCGGGCATTGCGCGGGCCTGAGGCAATCGCAGCTCATCGGCGACTACGTTCTGGCGCACGCTTACTTGAGGCGCGACAACATCCTCGACGACGCGGTGCCGCTGATGATGCCGATTCCGGCCATCGCGGAAGTGCAGGTCGCGCTCCAGGAGGCGGTCGCCAAGGTGACGGGCGATCGGGGCGACGCGCTCAAACGCCGACTGCGCACCGGCACCGTCGTCACCAACGATGACCGCAACTGGGAATTGCGCTGGTCGAAGGAGCGCCGGCTCATCAACATTTCGCGCGCCATCGCCGTCGACATGGAGTCGGCGACCGTCGCGACCCAGGGCTTCCGCATGCGGGTGCCCTACGGCACGCTGCTCTGCGTGTCCGACAAGCCGCTGCACGGCGAGATCAAGCTGCCCGGCGCCGCCAATGCGTTCTACGAGCGCGCGATCGGGGAGCACCTGCAGATCGGCCTCGCCGCCGTCCGGCTCCTGCAGAGCATCGACGCTTCGCTCCACTCGCGCAAGCTCAGAAGCTTCGACGAGCCGCCGTTCCGGTGAAGCCGCCGCGAGGGCGCTTAACCGCCCTCCACCATCACCGGCGTGCCGATGTGGACACGGTTGTAGAGGTCGATTGCGTCCATGTTGCGCATGCGGATGCAGCCTGAAGACACGTGCTGGCCAATCAGATTGGGCTCATTGGTGCCGTGAATGCGAATGAGCGTATCGTGGTTGCCCTGGAAGAGATAGAGCGCTCGGGCGCCGAGCGGATTGTCCCACTGACCCTGAAGCGGGCCGTGCGACAGATAGACTTTGAACTCCGGCCAGCGCTCCATGATCGAGGCGGTCGGCATCCAGGTCGGCCATTCCTTCATTTGCCCGACCGCGGCCCGGCCGGTCCATCCCATATATTCGGCGCCGCTCGCGATCCGGTATTGGATCGCTTCGCCGCGGGGCAGCACGTAGTAAAGATAATTGGAACCGGTATCGACGATAATCGTGCCCGGTTTTTCGTCGGTCCGATACTGGATCTTGCTGCGCACGTCCGGAATGCTCCACTCGTCCGGATCGGCGAGCGCCATCATCTGCTTGTCGCGTTCGGTAAGCTTGGGATCGGGCAAGCCCGATTGGATGATGGGCTGACACCCGCTCGTCATCACGCTGATAACCAAAGCCGCCCCGAGAAAGATTTCGTTCGCCCGCATGCCCCACCTATTCGTCTCAAACGATTAAGACTTCAGTTACCGTAAATCTTAACGGTTAACGAAAGTTACCGAACTGACGCGACGAAACCCGCCTTTAGCCAACCCGCCCCGGATTGACTAGCGCAGATCTGCCACACTCCGTTCTTTTTTTATCCCGATAGACCGGCAAAAGTCCAACGCGAAGTGATCCTTACCGCCTGCCGCCACAGGACAAATCCGCGTGAATGCAACTCTACTGCCCGCTTGACGGTTGGTCAGGCAAAAATGCGATAACCGAAGCGAATGTTCCGGCAAAGGTGAGAAGAAAACGTGACCACGACGATTCGATGGCCGGAAAGCATTGTGCTGGTCGGGGCCGGAAAAATGGGCGCCGCCATGGCGTTCGGATGGCTGAGCGCGGGCGTGAACGCTTCTTCGCTGACGATTCTGGAGCCTGCGCCGTCGCCCGAGGTCGGGTCGCTAGAAGAACGCGGCGTTGCGCTCAATCCGCGAGATCCTGCGCCGCCCGATGTGCTCGCGCTTGCCGTCAAGCCCCAGAGTTTAGATGCGGTCGCGCCGCGGGTCGCCGCGCTCGCCGGAGAGCGGACGCTCATCTTGTCGATTCTCGCCGGCAAGACGATCGCCAATCTCCGGGCGCGTCTGCCGCAGGCGCGCGCTGTCGTGCGCGCAATGCCCAATACGCCGGCCGCGATCGGCCGCGGCGTCACTGCCGCCTTCGCAAGTCCCGAGACGACGGCCGACCAGCGGAGCTGGAGCGAACACCTGCTCGGCGTGCTCGGAAGCTTTTACTGGCTTGGCCACGAAGCCGGGATCGACGCCGTGACGGCGATCTCGGGCAGCGGGCCGGCTTACGTGTTTGCGCTGACCGAGGCCTTGGCGGCGGCCGCCGAAAAGCTCGGCCTTGCGCCGGAACTGGCCATGGGTCTCGCGCGCGGCACGGTCGAAGGCGCGGCGGAGCTCATGCGTCGGGAAGGCGGAACGCCGCCGGCGATCCTGCGGCGCAACGTCACTTCGCCCGGGGGGACGACCGCCGCGGCCTTGTCCGTGCTTCAGGGCGATGGCGGCCTTGACGACCTGATGGCGCGCGCGACCGCTGCGGCGCGCGACCGGGCGGCGGAGATGGCGGGGTAGATCCATCGCCCGGCGGCGCGCGGTCGGCACCGCAAGCGGATTTCAAAAACCGGATCGCCGCGAAGCTTGGCGAAGGAGACGCCAACGCGTAAAATTGCGTCTGTCAGCGAACTTTAAGGAGCGCCCCGATGGCGAACAGGCCGAAGGCCGAGGTCAAACCCGCCGACCCGCGCGGCAAGATCGTCGACGCCTTGATGGAGCTTGCGGGCGAGCAGCGGTTCGAAGACATTTCGATCCGCGACATCTGCAAGAAGGCCGACGTCTCGCTTGCGGATTTCCGGGACGCCTTCCCTTCCAAAGGCGCGGTGCTGGCGGGCTTCTCGCGCCGCATCGACCGCGCCGTTCTCAGTCAGGACAGCGAGGAGCTAGCGGACGAGAGTCCGCGCGAGCGTCTGTTCGACATCCTGATGCGACGCCTCGAAGCGATGACGCCTTATCGCGAGGGCTTGCGCGAGACGACGGCTTACCTGAGGCGCGAGCCAGCTGCCGCGCTCGCCATGAATCAGGTCGTTCTCGGATCGATGCGCTTCATGCTCGAGGCTGCCGGCATCGAAGTCGAAAGCGGCGCGGCGGGAGCGATCAAGCTTCAGGGCCTGGCGCTCGCCTGGGCGCGCGTCCTCGGCGTCTGGCTTGACGACGACGATCCGGGACTTTCAAAGACGATGGCCGAACTCGACCGCGAGCTCACGCGCGGCGAACGCGCGGTCGCCGGCGTCGATCGCATGAACGAGCTCGCCTCGCCCTTCAGGGCGATCGTGCGAGCCGCGTTCGACATGCGCCGCCGCATGCGCGAGCGGCCTCGCCGCGGGCGCAGGGACGGCGAAACCCGCGGCGCCGACGAGGCCGGCGAGGGCGGCGACGCCACCGTGCTGTGAGGGCGCGCCGCCGGCGGCGAAGGTGAACGAAACCTCGCCGACGATTTAAAGTTTAGCGTTTCGCTTGAGGCTTCGCTTGTCACGGGCCGCGAAACACGGCGGAAATCCTGCGGTTCAGCATCGCTTAACCACCTGCGTTAGGGTTTCGCCGAGCGCCGGCGGGCGATGCTTCCCGCATGGTCACTCGATCTCCCGGCGCCGTCCCGGCGTGCTCTCTGAAGCCTCTCAACTCCTTGCGGATCGAGACCAGCGATCCGCGATCCGACAACCGCCGCCGGATCGTCGACGTTGCGCGCGAATCGGTGACGATCCGCCGGGCGGTCGCCGGAATCTCGATGGCGATAAAGCTGACGCCGAGCGCCTATCGCGGCGTCGCCTTGCGGGTCGCGGCCTATGACGAAGGCCGCTTTCTTTACGAAGTGAAGCTCGTGCATCGCGACCCCGATCTTTCAGTGTCGCTGACCGAGAGCGAGGACGAGGGGCGAATTGAAGCTGAATGGCGCGCGTGGGTGCGCTTCCTGCGCCTGCCTGCCCTCGTCGGCCGGACCGAATCCGGCGACATCGAGCTGAACATCGCAACGACCGAGCTTGCGTTGCGCCGCCCGGGCCCTCGCCGGCGCGGAAGAGCAGCGGCGTTACGCCGGCCGCGCTTCCTCATGCGCCGCAAACTGGGCGTCGCCCCGCGCGAGGCGCCCATCGACGCCGATCCGCTCGTGCTGTTCTTCGGATCGAAGCTCGACCGCTAACGCGAACGTCCCCAGCCAACTCCCGACGAAGCTGTTGAAAGTCGATCCGCGGGCGACGAACGTGTTGTCCGATCGGCCCGGAATTGGTTATGTACTCAGTTTCACGCGCTTTTAAAAACTCGCGTCTCATGCAGGTCGCGCGGCGCGGGGAGGACGGATGGATCGCAAGTGGTTGCCGCTGAACGCGCTGAGAGCGTTCGAAGCGGCCGGACAACATCTCAGCTTCACCGCCGCCGCCAACAGCCTGACGGTCGCGCAGAGCGCCGTCAGCCGCCACGTTATCGTGCTCGAAAACTTTCTCGGCGTCGCGCTGTTTGAGCGTCGCCCGCAACAGCTCGTGCTGACCGAGGCGGGCCGGCACATTCTGCCGGTCGTGTCGAAATCCTTCGACCGCATCGACCAAGCGCTGGGCGAAGTCATCAAGGAGAAGGGCAGGCCGAAGCGCGTGCTGAAGGTCGCGCTGCCGACCTCCTTCGCACATCGCCTCGCAATTCCGATCCTGCGCGACTTCCGCTCGGAGAACGCCGGAATCACGCTCGAAATCGTTTCGAAGCCCACGACCGGCCCCGATGTCGACGGCGATGTCGACATCGCCATCGTCTATTCCGAGCCGCGCGTGACCGACGCCATCCACGACCTCCTCTGGATGGTGCGCTCGACGCTGCTCTGCAGTCCGAAGCTGCTCGAAGCGAGCGACGTCAGCGATCCGGCCAGGTTCATCGCCGCGAACGACCTCCTGCATCTCAAGATCGACGGACGGCCGCGCCACTTCTTCTGGGAGATGTTCGTGCGCTCGATCGGCCGGCCCGATCTCGCCGTCGATCGCGGCCTCGTGTTCGACACCCAGCAGCTCGAGGCACAATACGCGATGAGCGGCGACGGGCTCGCGCTGCTCGACCCGCTCCTGTTCCACGAGGAGATCAAGGCCGGACGGCTCGTGCGTCCGTTCGATCTCTGGCTCGACGAGGGCTACGGCTATTATCTGACTACCCATCCCGAGGATCTCAGCAACGAGGCGGTCGCCCTCTTCCGCTCCTGGCTCATCGCGCGCTTCGCCGCCGACCGCGCGGCGGAGTCCGAGGCGCCCGCCGCACCCCCCGAAGCGCCGAAGCTGCGCGCCGCGAAATAGCCCTCACGAGCAAATTGGCATGCCGCGATGCCATTTTCGCGCGAGGCCGGCTCGGGCGGCGCGGCTACGCTCAATTCTCGCCTCGAGTTGGCCTTGAAGGGGAAAAATGTCCGCTGAAACCGAGCCGCAGGATGGCGGCCGCCGGCGCCGGCGCGGCGGCGAGCGCGCCGCGGGAAGCGCGCCCGCGCAACCGCCCGCCCAGCCGAAATCCCCTTTCGCGCCGCTCGAGCTGATCTCGAAGGACGAACTCGAATCGATCCATCAGGCGGCGTTGACGGTCTTAAGCGAGATCGGGATCGACTTCCTGCATGACGGCGCACGCGCGCTCCTGAAGCAGGCGGGCGCCGACGTTGATCCGGGCTCGCAGCGCGTGCGTTTCGACGCCGCGCTGATCGAGGCGCAGATCGGCCTCGCGCCGAAGGAGTTCACGCTTCACGCGCGCAATCCCGCGCGTAAACTCGCGATCGGCGGGCGCAACGTCGCTTTCGGCTCGGTCGCGAGCGCGCCCAATTCCTTCGACCGCGCCGGCGGACGCAGGCCCGGAAACAGACGCGATTACCAGAACTTCATCCGTCTGGGGCAGACGTTCGATTCGATCCACTTCTGGGGCGGGTATCCGGTCGAGCCGATCGACGTTCACGCATCCGTCCGCCACCTCGACGCGCTCTTCGACATGCTGACGCTGTCGGACAAGCCGATTCACGCCTACAGCCTCGGGCGAGAGCGCAATCTCGACGCGATCGAGATGGTGAAGATCGCGCGCGGGATCGACGATGCGACGCTCGAGCGCGAGCCCTCGCTGTTCACCGTCATCAATTCGTCGTCGCCGCTCAGGCTCGACACGCCGATGCTCGAGGGCGTCATTCAGATGGCGCGGCGCAATCAGGTCGTCG
Source organism: uncultured Alphaproteobacteria bacterium (assembly GCA_963782255.1). GTDB lineage: Bacteria > Pseudomonadota > Alphaproteobacteria > Rhizobiales > Beijerinckiaceae > Roseiarcus. The sequence goes on from CAWAIS010000002.1 coordinate 1,073,691, forward strand.
TGCTGACGCCTTTCACGCTCGCGGGCGCGATGGCGCCGGTCACGCTCGCGGGCGCGCTTGCCGAGCAGCATGCGGAAGCGCTCGCCGGCCTCGTGATGACGCAGACCGTGCGGCCCGGCGCGCCTTTCATCTACGGCGGCTTCACCTCGAACGTGGACATGAAGTCCGGCGCTCCGGCGTTCGGCACGCCTGAATACATGAAGACGGCGATCGTCGGCGGTCAGCTCGCGCGACGTCTGTCGCTGCCCTACCGCTCATCGAACACGAACGCGGCAAACTCGCTGGACGCGCAAGCCGCCTACGAGAGCGTGTTCTCGCTCTGGGGCGCGATCATGGGCGGGGTCAACCTTCTCATGCACGGCGCAGGCTGGATGGAGGGCGGCCTGCAGGCCTCGTTCGAGAAGATGGCGCTCGACGCTGACCTCCTTGCGATGGTCGCCGAATTCCTCCGGCCGCTGCGGGTCGAGGCGTCGGAGCTCGCGCTCGAGGCGATGCGCGAGGTCGGACCCGGCGGCCATTTCTTCGGAGCCGAGCACACGCAATCGCGCTATCGCACGGCGTTCTTCCCGCCGATGATTTCCGACTGGCGCAATTACGAGACCTGGCGCGAGGCCGGATCGCCGACCGCGGTCGATGCGGCCGAGCGCATCGTCGCCGAGCGCCTGCGATCTTTCGCGGCCCCCGCCTTCGAGCCGGAGCGGCGCGAGGCGCTGGAAGCTTTCGTCGCGCGGCGCAAGGCCGAGGGCGGCGCGCCGACCGACTTTTGAGCGCGGCGGCCGATCAGCGACTCGTGACGCGCGAACCGCCCAGCGTCCATGCGACCGTCGCCGGCATGTTCCTGGCTCTCGGCCTCGGCGTTGGCCTATGGGGCGGCGCCGCGGGCGGAATTCTGGCTCGCGCCGGGGTCGATCCGGCGGCGTTCGGGATAATTCTCACCGCGTACACCGCGGCTTATCTCGTGGCGATGTCGGCGGCCGGCGCGCTCGCACATCGCTTCGGCGTTCGGAGGGTGCTCGCGGTCAGCGCGCTCTTCTTCGGCGTGGCACTGTTGGCGCTGCTGAACGCCGGGACGGCGCTGATGGTTGGGACGCTTCTGATCGCCTCGAGCCTTTTCGGGGGCGTCGTGGACGTGACGATGAACGCGGAGGGCGCCCGGCTCGAACGGCGCCTCGGCCGGCCCATCCTTGCGCGTCTGCATGCGGCGGCCTCGGCAGGCATGGCCGTCGGGGCGATTCTCGGCAGCCTGATCATCGCGAGCCCGGCAGCTTGGGGGGCCGGGCTGATCGCCGTACTCGCGCTCGGCGGCGCGGCCTTCGCCTACAACCGCGCCGCCCGCCGCGAAACCGGCGGGGCGGCGGTCGCGCTTCTGTCAGCCGCGCGCGGCCTCTCCTTCAGGCCGGCCCTGATCGGGCTCGGGCTCGTCATCGGCGTGTCGATCGCCGCTGAAACAGCGGGCCTGGTGTGGTCGAGTTTGCTGCTGCGGGATGAAGCGCCGAAGCTCGCGGGGATCGCCGGTCTGGGGGCGGCGTTCTTCGCCGCCTGCCAGGCGATCCTGCGCTTCAACGCCGACGTCATCCGCCTCAGGATCAGCGACCAGCGGATCATCGTCGGCTCTTTCGCCATCGCGGCGGCGGGCTTCGCCGTCGTCGCCGACCACGGCGGCTTTGCGCTCAGCGTCGCGGGCTTCGCGCTCATTGGCGTCGGCACGGGCGCCATCGTGCCCTGCGGATTCGCCCTCGCCGCTGGGCAGTCCGTCGGCCAACCGGCGGTCGGCCTATCCTCGGCTTCGCTGTTCAGCGCGCTGACCCGGCTTCCCGCGCCGCTCGCGACCGGGGCGATCGCGCAAAGCCTGTCCCTGCCGATCGCCTTCGGCGCTTTCAGCCTCGCGCTCGCCGCGGCGGCTCAGGCCACGGGCACGCTTGCGCGCTCGCGCGGCTCCGCCCGCAAGTCGACCAAGTTTTAGGCGAGGATTTGCCGAGGGGTTGCCTTGGTCGGCATCTTCGCTCAGAAGAAGCTCGAATTTTCGGCGGCCCCGTGGAGTTTCGATGGCCAAGATCCAGCCGGTGATCATGTGCGGCGGTTCGGGGACGCGCGTTTGGCCGGAATCGCGCGAGAGCCTGCCGAAACAGTTCATTCCGCTGATCGGCGACCGGTCGACCTTCCAGTCGATCGTCAGTCTCGTCGGCGACCGCGCAATCTTCGACGATCCGATCATCATCACCAATTTCGATTATCGGTTCCGCGTCGCCGAACAATTGAAGGAGATCGAGGCCGAAGCGGTGATCCTGCTCGAGCCGGAGCGAAGGGACAGCGCGGCGGCTGTCGGGGCCGCGGCCGCTTGGGCGGCGCTGCGCGACCCGAAAACTATCCTCGCTGTGCTTGCCGCCGATCATGTCTTCAAGGACACCAAAAAGTTCGCCGAGCTTTGCGCTGAGGCCGGCGCCGCCGCCGAGGCCGGCGAAATCGTCACCTTCGGCGTGAAGCCGGATCATGCCGCGACGGCCTATGGCTACATCCATCCCGCCGAGGCCTTGGAGGTGGACCCGCAGGTGCGGCGGGTCGAGCGATTCGTCGAGAAGCCCAACGAAGAGCGCGCGAAAACCTTCCTTGAGAACGGCTATTTGTGGAACTCCGGCAATTTCGTCTTCCGCGCGGACGTCATGCTTGAGGAGCTGGGGCGCTTCGAGCCGGAGATCGCCTCCGCCGCCAGCGAGGCGGTCGCCCGCGCCAGGAAGGATCTCGGCTTTGTCATTCTGGACCGTGACAGCTTCGTCAAGGCGCCGAAGATATCGATCGACTACGCAGTCATGGAGCGGACGCACCGGGCGGCGGTGCTCGTCGCCGACGTTGGCTGGTCGGACGTCGGCCAGTGGTCGACCGTATGGCGATTGAGCCCACAGGACGCCCACGGGAACAGCTTGCGCGGGCGCGCGGTGGCGATCGATTCGTCGAACGTGCTGGTTCGCTCGGAAGACCATCTCGCCGCCGTCATTGGCCTCGACAACGTCATCGTGATCGCGACGGGCGACGCCGTTCTGGTCGCCGACCAGTCGCAGAGCGACAAGGTCAAGCAACTGGTCGAAAAGCTCAAGGCCGAGGGACTCCCCGAGGCGACCCAGCACCGGCGGATGTACCGGCCCTGGGGCTATTATCAGAGCATCGATCAGGGAGCGCGCTACCAGGTTAAGCGCATCGTGGTGAGGCCGGGCGGGCAGCTATCGCTGCAAAAGCACTATCACCGCGCGGAACACTGGGTCGTCGTGCGCGGCGCCGCCGAAGTGACGCTCAACGGCGCGGTTCAACTTCTGCATGAGAACGAATCGATCTATCTGCCGATCGGCTCCGATCATCGCCTCGCCAATCCGGGAAAGATCGACCTCGAGCTGATCGAGGTGCAGACCGGCAGCTATCTCGGCGAGGACGACATCGTTCGCATCGAGGACGCCTACAACCGGACCTGAGGCGGCGCCCCATGAGGGCGCCGCCAGGCCGGAACGTTCGGACTTTACTGCTGCTCGCGCGCCGCGAGCCGGGCGATCTCGTTGATGTCGGCGCGATCGATGCCGATGTCGTGCAGCTCGCGGTCCGAGTAATTGGACAGTTCCTGGATCACGCTCCAGTAGGTCCGTCGGGCGCGCAGGAAGCGCAGAAGCGAGGACAAGTTCATGGCGGTCTCCTTCTTTTGAACCGCCTCCTTGGAAGGCCCCATTCCCCTGGGACCCGTCGCCTCTCCTTCTCCTAGACCCGGCCCATTTAGATTGTTGCAGTGCAGAAGTCAATGGTGCAGTGCGGTAATATATGTGAATTTCGCATGGCATAATCATGACATTCGCGCATGATTCGCTCAAAATCCCATTTTTGTGAGCGAATCTGACAGTGGATGGCGTTTATAATTGCAATTTTTGCATGGCTGGTCTCACGAGTAGGACCGGTCGGTAAGTCGACGGACCTCGCGCGGCCCTCTCCAAGAAAAGGCGGTGCGGCCCGAATGGGAGGCCAAGGCAACGAATCCAAGTTAACGGCAGGGCGCACCGAGGATTGAAGCGAGATAGGTTGTGTCCCAGCCGGCGGGTTTTCGGCGCAGTTTGATGGAGCGTTGTCTTTGACGGATCGCGCCAGATGGTGGTGAAGTGTCTGGCGAAGGTCATGTTTTGGGCGCCGGCGTCGAGGATTGGCGATGGCGTCGATGGAGACGAGGGCGCCCTTCAGCCCGTCGTTTTCGGCCAGCTTCGCCAGAAGCGCCGGAATGGCGGTCAGTTCATTACTCTTGCCCTCGACCGCCTCCTGGCCGAGCACCAGCCGGCTCGCCGTGGCGAAGGCGGAGACCAGCACCTCCGCCAAAGGATGCGCCACGCGCCGCGGATCGCGCGGGTCGTCGATCCGCCCGAAATGATCCAAAAGCGCCCGAAGACGCGACTTCCCCCCAAGGTCAGCTTGCGCAAAGCTCACGGCGGACTCCTTTCCGAATCAGTCCGCCCCACAGAATCACGCTAATCGCCCTTAACTTGAGTTCGGAGCTCTGCCGAAATTGGCCCCGCTCTTGATTGCGCGCGCTCTTTGAGGCATAAGCCGCGCCTCTGAATTCATCCGCCGTGGGTCTTTCCCCGCGGGGAAAACCGTTGGTGAGCCCCATGAAAGTCCGTAACTCCCTCAAGTCGTTGCGCAATCGTCACCGCGACAACCGCCTCGTGCGGCGCAAGGGCCGCGTCTACATCATCAACAAGACGCAGAAGCGCTTCAAGGCGCGTCAGGGCTGACCGCCACTCCTTGCTTTGACGGAACGGCCCCAAGCGCGATAGTCTCTCGAACATGAGAATTCGCGCGGCCTATGTCATCGCGACGTTTCTGACGGCGGCTGTCCCGGCCCTCGGCGTCGGTCGGGATGAGGGCCCGAACGCGCCGGCGCCGCAAACCAAGCCGGACGGCGCGCAGAAAAAGCCGGCGCCCCAGACGGCCGAGGAGGCGCGCGGCGAGCTTTACACGCGCCTCGCCGCCTCGAAGGACTCCGACGAGACGCAGGGCCTCGTCGGCCTCCTGTTTGCGAGTTACGCGGAGTCGGGCTCCGACACCGCCGACCTTCTGCTCGAGCGCGCCCACAAGGCGATCGAGCAAAAGGATTACCACGATGCCGAGAAAATCCTCGACGACACGGTCGCGCTTCTGCCCGACTGGGCGGAGGGCTGGAACGCGCGGGCGACCGTGCGTTGGCTCGACGACGATTACGAGGGGTCGATGGCCGACATCGCCCAGACCCTGAAGCGCGAGCCGCGCCACCTCGGCGCGCTTTCGGGCATGGCGATAATCCTCAATTCGCGCGATAAGCGTGAGGAGGCGCTCAAGGTCTACGAGCGAGTGCTCGCGATCGCGCCGCACTGGAAGAGCGCCGAGGAAGCCGCGGACAAGCTCAAGGCCGCCATCGCGGGGCAGGAACTGTGAGCCGCGCCGCGCGCCGCGGACGGACATAAGCCTCCGCGCGATGTCGATCGCGCTTCTCGCCATCATCCTCATCGTCGTGGCGCTCGCAGGCTTCACGACCGTGAAACGCGGCGGATCGAGGCGCGCTATCCTGAGACGGGTGCGCGCGTGAATGTCGGCGGCGGCGCGATCCACGTCCTTAAGCGCGCCGCGCGGGGAGAGGAGCGCGGCGCTGCGCTCCTGATTCATGGCACCTCCGGCAACGCGGCCGACATGTCGTCGCGCTTGGCGAGCGGTTGAGCGACAAGGGCTTCCGCGTCATCAGCGCAGACCGTCCTGGCCATGGCGGGAGCGCCCGCATCGGCGGACGCGCGCTCTCGGCGCCAGCGCTGCAGGCCGACGCCCTGTGCCGGGCGGCGAAGGCCCTGGGGGTCGCTGAGGCGGTCGTCGTCGTTCATTCGCTCGGCGCGCTCGTTGGGCTCGCAATGGCGCTCGAGGCGCCGGATTTTGTGCGCGCGCTAGTCCTGATCGCGCCGGTCAGCCATCCGGGGCCGGGCGGCGTCGCCTCGTACTACAGGCTCGGCGCGCATCCCTTTTTTGGGCCGCCGTTCCGCCGGCTCGTCACGTTGCCGGCTGGCATGCTGCGGCTGCGCTCGGCGGTCGCGGGCGTGTTCGCGCCCAACGCCGCGCCGGCCGACTTCATCGAGGCGACGCGACTGCCGCTGGTCATGCGGCCCAAACATTTCCGCGCGAATTGCGAGGACGTGGCGCATGCGGAGGCCGCGGTCGCGGTGCTCTCGCCGCGCTATGGCGAGATACGCGCGCCGACCGAAATCGTCACCGGCGATTGCGACGGCGTCGTCTACGCGCACATCCACTCGGAGGGATCGGCGCGCGACATTCCCTGCGCGCGGCTGACGGTCCTCGGAGGCGTCGGCCACTCGCCGCACCATGCCATGCCGGAACGCGTGGTCGAGATCATCCTCGAAGCCGAGCGGCGGGCGCGGGAGCGGGAGACGGAGGAGGCTTAGCCGGTTTCAGCTGCGCTCGGCTCAAGACTTGGCTTTGCTCTTGGCCTCGGTCTTGGCGGCCGGTTTCTTGGCCACGGTCTTCGTCGTCTTGGCCGGCGCTCTCTTGGCCGGCGCCGTCTTGGCGGCCGCAGTCTTCGGGGCCGCGGTCCCCTTCGCCGGCCTGTTACGGTTCGCCGCCACAGGCTTCCCCTCGCGCTCGGCGAGGAGCTCCAACGCCTCGCTCAGCGAAATCGCGTCCGGGGCGGTCGATTTCGGGATCGTAGCGTTGACCTTGCCCCAGTTGACGTAAGGGCCGTAGCGCCCCTCGCGCGCGGTGACGGGTCCGCCTTCGGGATGCTGGCCGAGGAGGCGCCCGCCGGCGCCCCCGCCTGCCGCCTTCGCCTTCAAGAGCGCAACGGCGTCGTCGAGCGTCAGGCTCATGGGATCGGTCCCGCGCGGGATTGCCGCGTTGATCTTGCCGTGGTTGACGTAAGATCCGAACCGGCCGGCCTTGACGCTGACGGGCCCGCCTTCGGGGTGCTCGCCGAGGACGCGCGCCGCCCCGCCGCCGCCGAAACGCGGCACGCTCTCCTTGGCCACGATGAGGTCGATCGCCCGGTTCGCCCCGATCTCGAGCACGTCGTCCTCGCGGCCGAGATTGGCGTAAGTCTTGCCGTGCTGGACGTAAGCGCCGTAGCGCCCGATGCCGGCCAGGATCGGCTCGCCGCTGGTCGGGTGGCGCGCAACCTCGCGTGGCAGCGACAACAGCGCCAGCGCCTTTTCCAGCGTCACGTCGTCGGGCTTCAGGCCGCGCGTCAGCGATGAACGCTTGGGCTTGTCGCCTTCGCCCTCCTGCACGTATTCGCCGAAGCGCCCGTTGCGCAGCGTGACTTCCTCGCCGGTCTCCGGGTTCTCTCCCAAGACCCTGACGCCCGGACGCTCGCCCTCGGCGCTCTCGGCGCCGGTCGGCGACAACACGCGGGTAAATTTGCATTCGGGGTAGTTCGAGCAGCCGATGAAGGCGCCAAACTTGCCGAGCTTCAGGGAGAGCTGCCCCTTGCCGCAGACCGGGCAGAGGCGCGGATCGGCGCCGTCGCCGCGATCGGGGAAGATGTGCGGGCCGAGAAGGTCGTTGAGGCTGTCGAGCACCTGCCCCGTGCGCAGGTCCTTGATGTCGCCGATCGCGCCGGAAAAGTCGTTCCAGAAGTCGCGCAAAAGCTCCTTCCAGTCGATCTCGCTGTTCGAGACCCGGTCGAGCTTCTCTTCGAGATCAGCGGTGAAATCGTAGCCCACGTATTTCTTGAAGAAGGACTCGAGGAAGGCCGTCACCAGCCGGCCCTTGTCCTCAGGGATCAGCCGCTTCTTTTCCAGCCGCACATAGTCGCGGTCGCGCAAAACCGCGATGGTCGAAGCGTAGGTCGAGGGGCGGCCGATGCCGAGCTCCTCCATGCGTTTGACCAGGGTCGCTTCCGTGTAGCGCGGCGGCGGCTCGGTAAAGTGCTGGGTCGCGTCGATGCGCTCTTTCTCGAGCTTCTCGCCTTCGCGCATGGGCGGCAGGCGGCTCGACTCCTCGTCCTCCTCGTCGTCGCGGCCCTCCTGATAGAGCGCGAGGAAGCCTGGAAAGCGCACGACCTGGCCGCTCGCGCGGAAGTCGAGTTTTCGCTGAGCCGCTTCCGCGAGGATGTCGACCGTCGTGCGCTCGAGCTCGGCGCTCTCCATCTGGCAGGCGATCGTGCGCGTCCAGATCAGTTCGTAGAGCTTGGCCTGCTCGGGCTCGAGATGGCGGGCGACGCCGCGCGGGCGCCGGGTCATGTCAGTTGGGCGGATGGCCTCGTGCGCTTCCTGCGCATTCTTGGTCTTCGCGGTGTATTTGCGCGGCGCGCTCGGCACGTAGTCGTCGCCGAAATCCTTGCCGATCACGCGGCGGGCGGCCGAGACCGCCTCTGGCGCGAGGTCGACGCCGTCGGTGCGCATATAGGTGATGAGACCGACCGCCCCGTCGCCGATGTCGACGCCTTCGTAGAGGCGCTGGGCGATCTGCATGGTGCGGGCCGGCGCGAGGCCGAGCTTGCGCGAGGCCTCCTGCTGCAGGGTGGATGTCGTGAAAGGCGGGTAGGGGTGTCGCTTGACCGGCTTCGATTCGACCGTCGCGACCGAGAGCTTGGCGGCTTGCAGCGCCGACTTGAAAGCCTCCGCCTCCGCGCCGGAGCCGATGTCCAGGCGGTTGATCTTCTTGCCGTCCGCCCCGACGAGGCGCGCCGTGAACGGCGCATTCGCTTGCGTTCTCAGATGCGCGACGATCGACCAGTATTCGCGCGCGACAAATCTTTCGATCTCGACCTCGCGATCGCAGACGATGCGCAGCGCGACCGACTGCACGCGGCCCGCCGAGCGCGCGCCCGGCAGTTTGCGCCAGAGCACCGGCGAGAGGGTGAAGCCGACGAGATAGTCGAGCGCGCGGCGCGCCCGGTAGGCGTCCACCAGCGCTTCGTCGATCTCGCGCGGGTGGCGCATCGCCTCCTGGACCGCGTCCTTGGTGACGGCGTTGAAGACGACGCGGTCGACGCGCTTGTCCTTCAGAAGCTTCTTGTTCTTGAGGATCTCATGGACGTGCCAGGAGATCGCCTCGCCTTCGCGGTCCGGATCGGTCGCCAGGATGACCCGGTCGGCGTTCCTGACCGCGCCGCCAATGTCGCTGAGGCGCTTGGCCGCCTTGGCGTCGACCTCCCAGCGCATGGCGAAATCGTCGTCCGGATCGACCGATCCGTCCTTCGCCGCGAGATCCCGCACGTGCCCGAAGGACGCGTAAACATCGTAGTCCTTGCCGAGATATTTGTTGATGGTCTTCGCCTTTGCCGGCAACTCGACGATCACGACCTTCATTCGTCTTCAATCCCCAGACGGCGGGCCGCGGGAGGGTCCGCGCCGCTCATCGATCAGGGCGCGGGATATGGAGACGCAAAGGCCGCCTGTCAAATCGGCGCGGCGGCGATTGAGGACGGACAGAGGGTTGGCGATCAGACGGCGGGCTCTATGTCCGTCATTGGTTGGCACGGCGAAGCAGCGAAAATATCCCGGGACGACCTGCCCGAGCCATCGGCCTTGCTCGGCGATCGTCCGGTGCATGCTTTGCTGCAGACCTTCCTTGACCTGCTTCAGCTTTGCTAAGCATGCGCTCGGCTCGGGTCTTCCTTTTGATCAGGAAGCCGCCCTTGCGCGATCGGCTGCAGATGAAAGAGAAGCCGAGAAAGGCGAAGGTCTCCGGCTTGCCAAGCCCGCACCGCTCGCGATTGGCCGCCGCATGGCGGCCGAACTCCATGAGGCGGTCTTGACCGGATGCAGCGACAACGCAAATTCCCAGAGCCGCTCGCACATCGCGTTCCAGAAGCGCCGGGCGTCGCTCTCGTGCTGAAAGCCGACGATGACGTCGTCCGCGTACCTCACGATGATTATGTCGCCCGTGGCTTCGCGCCGTCGCCAGCGATTGGCCCAGAGATCGAGGACATAGTGCAGGTAGGTGTTGGTCAGCGGCGGCGAGATTACTGAGCCCTCCCCAGTTCCCCTAATCGCTCGTCTTCACCACCCCGTCTTCCAGAACGCCCCCCTTCAGCCATTTCTGGATCAGACGACGGTGCGCTCGTCGCCGATGCGATGCTCTACAAAATGGACGAGCCAGTCGTGCCTCACCCGTGTCGAAGAACTTTTCAATGTCGGCGTCGAGAATCCAGTTCACCTTTCTGGTCGTGATCCCCACCACGAGCGCGTCCATCGCGTCGTGCGCGCCGCATCCCGGCCGGAACCCGTAGCTGAAGCCGAGAAATCCTCCTCGTAGATCGCGCTCAGCACCGTCACCGTCGCCCGTCGGACGATCTTGTCCGCCGGCTCGGCAGCGCTCGGTACGCTCCCCGGTGAACCGGCGAGTGCAGGTCCTCGGGCCTATGCCCGAGATCCGTCTCGTAAGTCTTCCACGTCAGCCCGTCCACGCCCGGCGCGGTGGTCTTCGTCAAGTCGAAGAACGCGACGCGACGTCGATGTGGTGGGAGCGCGGTGAACCTTTCCTTCTTCCTTTCCCTTGCTGTCTTCCGTACGCGATCCAGCCCGTGTGTGATGGATGCTGCGCTTGGAGGTTGTGCCCCCTCCGTGCGTGTCGGTAGCGCGTGAAGATGTCCGCCTTCATAGCACATCAAATGCCCGCTTCTGCGGCAACTATGCACTTGGCAAACACGCCGCAATTTGACACAGTGGTTCCAGAAGAACGGAGCCTGTCGTGTCCATCGATCTAACCGACCCGATTTTCAACGACGAAACCGCAGCGTGGAAGCATTTCGAAGCAATCCGCTCGCCGAATGGTCCGGTTTGCCCGCATTGTGGCGTCATCAATTCCGCCCATCTCGTTATCGGGAAAACCGCACGGCCTGGGCTTTATCGTTGCCTCGAATGCGCGAAGCAATTCACCGCGACTGTAGGAACGCTCTATGAGCGCTCGCACATTCCGATGCACAAGTGGCTGCTTGCGACGCATTTGCTTTGCGCCAGCAAAAAGGGAATGAGCGCCCTACAACTGTTCCGTATGCTCGGCTTTGGCTCCTATCGAACCGCATGGTTTATGGCCCATCGCATTCGCGAGGCAATGACCGACATTGATCCGACCAGGGCGATCGGGTGAAGAAGTTGGTGACAAACGCGCAAAGTGCTGAATCTGTCGATCTCCGCTGATTCGGTTGGCGGGAGGACGACGGTGGACGCTTCGGAGGCGATGGCGGCGGCGGGTTTTGAGACAACAGTTTTCCTGATTCATTTCAATGATATGCCAGACCATCGGCAGCCAGGAAAGGTGGCCTATCGGCTCGACGAGATCCTGCTCTTGTCTCTGCTGGCGGTTCTGGCCGGCGCGGAGGGCTTCACCGACATCGCGCGTTTCGGCCAGCGGAAGCTCGCCTTGCTGCGGCGCTTCCTCCCCTTCGTCAACGGCACGCCGAGCCACGATCACCTCGGCGACATTTTCGCCACGCTCGACGCTGAGGCGTTCCGGCGGTGCTTCGTGGCTTGGGTCGGCGCGCTGATGAAGACGCCGGTCGAACTCATCGCCATCGACGGCAAGACCTCCCGGCGCTCGGGCAACAAAGGAGCCAAGGACGCCATCCACATGGTGTCCGCCTTCGCCGCCCGCCAACGCCTGGTGCTGGCGCAGGCCAAGGTCGGCGAGAAGGCTAACGAGATCGTCGCCATTCCGGCCCTCCTCGACATGCTGTCGATCGAAGGCGCCGTCGTCACCATCGACGCGATCGGCTGTCAGCGCGACATCGCCCAGAAGATCATCGACAAGAAGGCCGATTACATTCTGGCGCTGAAGGGCAACCAGGGGACGTTGCGCAACGATGTCGAATTGTTCGCCAACGAGCAGAAAGCAAGGGGTTTCGCCGATACGCAGGTCAGCGTCGATGAAACCGTCGACGGCGACCACGGCCGCATCGAGACGCGCCGCGTCACCGTGATCCACGACGTCGCCTGGCTGCAACAGCGACACGAATGGCCAGGCCTCAAGGGCCTCGTCATCGTCGACAGCACGCGAGAGATCGGCGCCAAGACCGAACGCGAGACCCGCTATTATCTGACATCGTCGTCACGGCGCGCCGACCGCCTGGGACCGATGGCGCGCGACCATTGGGCGATCGAGAACGGCCTGCACTGGGTCATGGATATGACCTTCCGCGACGACGAGTGCCGCATCCGAACCGACAACGCCCCCGAGAACGTCGTCACCCTCAAACACATGGCCGTCAACCTCGCCCGCAAGGCCAAGGGCCGAGACTCCGTCCGCCTCGCCCTCAAAACCGCCGCTTGGGATGACGACTATCTCGCCAAACTCATCGCCGCATAATTTCCTTCACCCGATTCCCCTGTTGATCCGACCGCTAACGGCGCTCTTGGCGGGCCGGACAAGGTTGTCGAGGTCGATGAAACCTACGTTGGCGGCAAAGGCAAGAACCGCGCGCACCGCAAGCCTGCGCCGAAGAAGGCCGTTGTCAGCCTTATCGGGCGCAACGGACGCGTTGCGTCTTTCCACGTCCCTAACGTGACTGCCGAAACCGTCCCACCGATCATCGTCAAGCATGTGAGCCGCGGCAGCGCTTTGATGACAGACGAGTCCAATGTCTACACGAAGCTTGGCCGCGAGTTCGCCTCGCATCACGCGGTCGATCACTCCCGCGACGAATACGCCCATTTCGACAAACCGACCGGCTATAGCGTCTCGATCAATATCAGCGAGAACTTCTACAGCATCTTCAAGCGCGGGACCACTGGAACTTATCACTCAATCAGCGAGGCGCATTTGCACCAATACCTCTGCACCAATACCTCGCCGAGTTCGATTTCCGTTACAATAATCGTTCAAAGCTCGGCGCGAAGGATACCGAGCGCGCGACCAAAGCCATTAAAGGCGTCGAAGGCAAGCGGTTGACTTATGACCAGCCTAGTCAATCCGCCGCCTACTAAACCGGAATGGCTACCGCAAATAAACTAGCACCCTTGATCAGCGGACGCAGACGTCGGCGGTTTGCGCCGGATTAAATGGTGACATAAGGGGCGTTAAAGGGCCTAATCCCAGCTGGACAGACTGGATGACGGCTATCTCAACAGCCTTCACCGGCGTCTTCGTGGCAATTGGCGCGGGGATCACCATTTCGGCTTACCGCAGAGATGCGAAGCGGATGCTGCCCGTGATTGAACTTCGCCAAACCGGGGGAGGAGGGGAGGAGCTGAGTTGCCCGATTTCCTGACGATGGAGATTAAGGTTAAGAACCGGTTAGATGAAACTCTCGTAGTCGAAAAGATAGTTGTTAAAACTTCTGTTAAAGCGGGAATATCGCTCTTTACGGCTTCCCCTGAGAGGGCCGACCTTTACCCATTCGAAGTTTACATTGTACCGGCGGCCAGATGGCGCTTAGGGTCGGTGCGCCTGGATATCTTGGTCTCCAGCAGAGCTGAAAACAATTCGGCACAGGCGAATTGTTGTCAAAAGCGACGCAAGGCTACTAAGCGCACAAAAAAGACTAACAACCGCGACTAAAATTCCGATGTGAGGCAATCTAATAGTCTCCACAGCTACGATTTGGGCTGATGCGCCCCGCTAGATTTCGCTTTTCGTCGCTTTGTTAGACTCGCCCCAGATTCCTTTTTGGACTTAGGCTGCGGTGGCGTGTTTGCCATGCGTCGGATTACCTCGTCACGGCGCCGAGCTATCTCGGTCTCGCTCTCTGATTCTGGTTTCGTTGTCATCATGGAAGACCTACGGAAGCGATACGACCGCCTTACGGACCTGAGACCATTTCCCAAGATAGTTGAATTGATCGGCTTTTACACGGCCGCGTTCGCCGATGCGGAATTGGCTCTTTGGCAAGTTTACGCGTCGTCTTCGGTCGTGGTGACGAATTAAGGAAAGGGGGGTTCCCAGAAGCGCGCGAATCGGATTCAACGCTGATTTTTGGAGGTCGGCGGTGGACTGCGACGCGCTTCGGGACGATCAATGGGAGCGGCTGAAAGAGTTCGTGCCTGGGGGGCGGAAAGGCAAACGGGGGCCGCGCACGGACAATCGCCGGTTTTTGAACGCGCTTTTGTGGATGGTGCGCTCCGGCGCACGCTGGCGGGACTTGCCGGAGCGGTTCGCCGGCTTCGAAACGGTCAAGCGGCGCCACTATCGGTGGATTGAGATGGGTGTTCTGGACGAGATCCTCGCCGCACTGACGCGCGAAGCCGATCTGGAGTGGCTGATGATCGACTCCACCATCGTTCGCGCGCATCAGCACGCAGCCGGCGCAAGCCGGCAAAAAGGGGGGCCGGCGCCCAGGGTCTTGGCCGCTCCCGCGGAGGCTTGAGCACCAAAATCCACGCCGCTGGCGACGCGCTCGGCAATCCGGTGCGCCTGATTGGATCGCCAGGGCAGCGGAACGACATCGCTTTTGCGCATGACCTCATCGACGGCTTCGCCGCAGACGTCACGATCGCCGACAAGGGCTACGACGCCGATCATCTCTGCGACCGGATCGAAGAAACCGGCGGCGAGGTCGTCATCCCGCCAAAGCGCAACCGCACCGTCAAGCGTCCCTATGACGCCGACCTCTACAAGGAGCGCAACATCATCGAGCGTTTCTTCAACAAGCTCAACCAGTTCCGCCGCGTCGCGACCCGATACGACAATCTGCTCGCCAACTTCATGGGCTTCGTCAAACTCGCCGCCATCGCCATCTGGCTCAAATAGTTAAATGATCACCACGGCCTACTGGCCCGAGTCACGCGAACTGAGGGTATAGCCTGGCGAGTTTGCCGCGGGCGTCGGCGGTTGTGAATTGCCAGTCGGCCTTGGCGTGATGTTTGTTGCGGCGTTGTTCCCAGGCGGCGACTTCCTGGGTCAGTTCCGGCTTGTTCGGGATGCGTCGGTCGAGGCACTGGGTTGAGAGGACGGCGAGTTCGGATTCGGCCATGTCGAGCCAGCTTCCGTGCTTGGGCGTATAATGCCATTCGAACCGTTCGACGAGGCGACGCGCTTCGGCGGCGGGAAAGGCTTCGTAGAGCGACGCCGTCGTGTGCGTGCTGAGATTGTCCTGAACCAGAACGATCTTGTCCGCATCGGGAAAATACATGTCGGACAAATCCTTGAGCACGTGGGCGTAATCGACGGCCGCGCGGCGGTCGGTGACTTTCACGCAGCGCCAGCCTTCCAGCGGCGCGAACATCATGAACAGATTGGCCACGCCATTGCGTTCGTATTCGTAGTCGCGCCGCGCCGGTTGTCCCGGCTTGGCGGCGACCGGCGCGCGCGTCTCGATGATGAGCTGCTTCGACGTTTCGTCGAGGCATACGAGGGGGCGCATGGGATCATGCGGCCTCTGGTAGACTTCCAGCACGTCCTCCATGTTGGCGACAAAGGCCGCGCTGGCCTCGGGCGCGATCACCCATTGCTGCTTGAGATGGGGCTTGAGAATGTTTTTTTGAGCGTCCGCCCGATCGTGTTGTCGCTGGCGCTCTCGACGATCTGCAGTTCGACGACCTTCTCCTCCAAAAGACGCAGGGTCCATCTGGCGCGGCCCGCCGGGGCCGGCCCGCAAGCCAAAGCGATCAGCTTGGCTTCCGCGGCGCCGTCGAAAATCCGCCGCGGGGCGGAATTGGGATTGTCCTTGCGGGTCAGGACGGCTTCGAAGCCTTCCTCGACGAGTTGCCGCCGCGTCCGCTCGACCGTCGCGATGCTGGTGTCCAGCGCCTCGGCGATTCGGCTGTCGCTCCATCCGCCGCCAGCCTCCGACACGTCCGCTTTCAACAGAATGCGCGCTTTCGTCAACAAATGCCCGGCGCGCTTGCCCTTGCGGATAAACTCATCGAGCCGAGCACGTTCCTCCTCGCTCAGCCTGACCACGTATTTCTTGACGGCAATCTCTTTGCTCGCCACGAATCATCTCCATCGCTCAGATCGCGACAGCACAGATTCAGACAATGCCGTCAAACGCAATGACGTGAGCCACTAGACTTAGACTAGCGCGCGTCCATAAACGCCAAGCCATTGAGATAATTCAGTAAATCGTTAATTCGGCGGGTGCAAGGCCCGGCGGTTTCGAGTAGGCTTTGCGAATCAAGCCACTGATTCCAAAGACAAAACCGCCACCGCCGGAGCCCGACAATGCGTCAGGAACGCACCGTCCAGGCCAGCCTATTCGATCTTTTCGCCGATCACGAGATCGGCCGCGAGCTGAAGGCGATGTCGCAGTGGCTGGACGAGCATCGCGAGCTCATCGGGCTGGTGGCGGAAGATCTGCGGCGGCATGACGTTATGGAGACCGGGCGACAGGGTCTGCCGGCCGAGTCGGTCTTGCGCTGTGGGCTTCTCAAGCAACATCGCCAGCTGAGCTATGAGGAGCTGGCGTTTCACCTTGAAGACTCCGCCTCGTTTCGCGCCTTCGCCCGGCTGCCACTGTCGTGGACCCCGAAGAAGTCGGTGCTGCAGAAGACGACCAGCGCCATCCGGGCCGAGACGTGGGAAGCGATCAATCGCATCCTGCTTGCCAGCGCGCGTCAGGCGAAAGTCGAAACTGGCAAGATCGTCCGGCTGGATAGCACGGTCACCGCAGCGCTGATGTATGACCCGAGCGACAGCAGTCTTCTCTGGGATGCGGTGCGCGTGATGGTGCGGCTGTTGACAGGCGCCGATACCTTGATCGGGGGCCGTCTCGTATGGCGCGATCATCGGCGGGCGGCGAAAAAGCGGGCGCGCGCCATCGAGTACGCCCGCATTCGACCGAAACCGAGTCCCACATTATCGTGAGTTGATCAAGCTGACCCGTGCGACCTTGACCTACGCCGATCAGTGCCGAAGAAGCTGGCGCAGGCCGCGAG
Organism: uncultured Alphaproteobacteria bacterium; assembly: GCA_963782255.1. Classification (GTDB taxonomy): domain Bacteria; phylum Pseudomonadota; class Alphaproteobacteria; order Rhizobiales; family Beijerinckiaceae; genus Roseiarcus. The sequence continues at coordinate 1,090,502 of CAWAIS010000002.1, forward strand.
CGGATCATCGTTCTTGTGCTCGACAACGCCGGTTGGCACGGCGAGGCCGGGCTCGTCGTGCCGGAGGGCGTCCGCCTCGTCTTCCAGCCCGCCTACACCCCGGAAGTGCAGCCGGCCGAAACGTTATGGACGCTGGTCGACGAGCCCGTCGTCAACAAGCACATCCCTACCCTCGAGGCTCTCGACCAAATCATCTCGATGCGATGCGCCGCTCTCGCCACCGAGCGCGAAAAGATCAAGAGCCAGGCCGGCTTCCACTGGTGGTCCAAAATCGCCAACCCGAGCTAATCACCCGGAAAACGTATCAGTCCTCGTCTTCGAAGCCTACGGCATCATCGAGCCCGCCTGTCACGCTTGACGTAAACTTCCATCGGAATGCGCGATGAGCTTAACGTCGGTCATGCCCCATGACTCCTGGTTCTTCCTGATCAGCCCTTTATTTCGCGGATGTCGCGGTCCTTGGTTTCCGGCAGGAAGATGAGGCCAGCGACGAAGGCCATCGCGGCGATGATGATCGGATACCAAAGACCGGCATAGATGTCGCCGGTCGCAGCCACCGATGCAACCGCGATTGGCGGCAGCAGGCCGCCAAACCAGCCGTTGCCGACATGGTAGGGCAGCGATACGCCGGAATAGCGGATGCGGGTCGGGAACAATTCGACCAGCGCCGCGGCGATTGGGCCATAAACCATCGTGACCAGAGTCGCGAGATAGACGAGAACCAGGATCATGAGCGGCGTGTTGATCGCCGCCGGATCGGCGCCTGTGGTGGGATAGCCCGCCGCCGCGACCGCTTCGGTGACCGCCTTTTTGAACGCGTCGGCCTGCTCCTTGAAGGCTTTGGCGCCCAGCGCATCGCCATTGATCGAGTCGATTTCTTCGTCGCCGACCTTGATCCTGGCGACGCTGCCAGGAAGGGCATTTTGCATGCGGAAATTTACCGACGAGGCGATGAGCGCCTGGCGGGCCAGGTCGCACGAGTTCTTGAACACCCGACCGCCCACCGGATCGAACAACAGGTTGCAGTCGGCCGGATCGGCCGCGACCGTCACCGGCGCGCTGACCAGCGCCGCCTCGAGCGCGGGGTTGGCGGCATGGGTGAGCAGGGCGAAGGCAGTGTGATAAGTCGCCGCGGCTAGCAGAAAGCCCGCGAGCATGATCGGCTTGCGGCCGATACGGTCCGACAGCCAACCAAAGACGAGAAAGCCGCCGGTGGCGATGATCAATGCGACGATGAGGGCGACGTCGGCGGTATTGGCGGGAACGTGGAGCGTCGAGACGAGGAAGATTCGGGCGTAGAACTGGCCGCCATACCAGATCACCGCTTCGCCCGCGGTAAGGCTGAGGGCGATGAGGGCGATTTTGCCGTTGGTCCAATTGCCGAAGGCCTCCAGGAGCGGCGCCTTTGACCCCCTGCCGCTGCCCTTCATCGTCAGGAAAATCGGCGATTCGCTCAGTCGCATTCGAATCCAAATCGAAATGCCGAGGAGAACGATCGACAGAAGGTACGGAATGCGCCATGCGCCGGCCAATGACGGATCGGAAAAGGTCTGCGGACTGACGCTGTTGCGCACGACAAGGACGACGATGAGCGAGAGGAAGAGGCCGCTCGTCGCCGTTGTCTGGATCCACGACGTGTAATAGCCGCGCCGGCTTTGCGGCGCATGCTCGGCGACATAAACCGCCGCCCCTCCATATTCGCCCCCGAGCGCCAGACCTTGAAGGAGGCGCAGACCGACGAGAATCGCCGGCGCCGCCCAGCCGATCGCCCGATAGTCGGGGACGAGGCCGACGAGAAAGGTCGAAAGACCCATGATCGCAATGGTGACGAGGAAAGTATATTTGCGGCCGACCACATCGCCGACCCGACCGAACATCAGCGCGCCGAGCGGGCGCACCAGGAAGCCGGCCGAGAAGGTCAAGAGCGCGAAGATGAACTGAGTATTCGCGTCGAAAGCGGAATAGAAGGCCTTGCCGATCTGCGTGGCGGTCCAGCCATAGAGATAAAAGTCGTACCATTCGAACAGGGCGCCCAACGAAGAGGCGAAAATCACCGACTTGTCATTGGCCGTCATCGAGCGATTGTCGCCCAAAGTCATTGTAATGGCCGCTGTCATGCGCCCCTCCTTCTCGTGCGACCCGGTTGATCCAGGATCGTGCGCTCGCGCGCCGCTGCGTTGATCGTCGGAAGATTGATCCCGACCGCGGCGGGATGAGTCCAGTGGCAGAAGTTGTCGATGCTCGCGGGCCTGCCGACGATCCAGCCCTGAACTTCATCGCAGCGCTCCGTGTTCAGGAAGCTTAGTTCGCTGCTCGTCTCAACTCCCTCCGCCAGAACCGGCAATCCGAGGCCACGTCCCAGGCCAAGAACCGCCCGAACGATCGCCGCCGCCTCGCCGTTGTCGTCGACCGTCTTGATGAAAGACCGATCGATCTTGATCTTGTCGAACGGGAATGCCCTCAGGTTCGACAATGACGAATAGCCGGTGCCAAAATCGTCCATCGCGATGCGCACGCCGAGCGTCTTGAGCTGCTGCAGCGTCGCCAGCGCGCGATTGAGGTCGGTGATCAGCGCGGTTTCAGTGATCTCGAGTTCCAGCCGCTGTGGCGACAGGCCGGTTTGATAGAGTGTTTCGTGGACCAGCTGCCAGAAATTCGGGTTGTGCAGTTGCACCGTCGACACGTTGACGGCGACTCCGAGGGGTTGCGCCCAGGTCGTCGCTTCGCGGCACGCGGTCCTCAGCACCCACTCGCCGATCTCGAGGATCGTTCCGCTCTCTTCGGCGATCGGAATGAAGCGATCTGGCGAGATTTCCCCGCGCTGCGGATTGCGCCAACGAATGAGAGCTTCAAAACCGACGATTTCGCCCGTATCGATTCGGGCTTGCGGCTGATAGACGAGCCTGAGTTCGCCCCGCGGGATGGCGCGGCGAAGCTCGTGCTCCAACATGCGGCGGTCAAGCACCTCGTCGCCCATCGACGCCTCGAAAACGCGATAGACGCAGCGTCCGTCGGCCTTGGCCCGATAAAGCGCCATATCGGCGTGAGTGAGCAGGCCTCGACGGTCCTCTGCGTCCCTCGGGTAGATCGCAACGCCGATGCTGGTCGATATGAACGCCGAGGTCGCCGACGACTGGTTGTCGCGTCGCAGCGTCTCGATAATCGTCTCGGCAATGCGATTGACCGCCATCGGATTGGCGATGTTGGTGGCGATGATCGCGAATTCGTCGCCACCGAGCCGCGCCATCATCTGGTTCTCGTCGAGGATCGCTGTGATGCATTCGCCGACCCGCTTGAGAAGCACGTCGCCGGCTGCGTGTCCGAACAAGTCGTTGACCTCTTTGAAACGGTCGAGATCGAGGCAAAGGACCGCGAGCGACAGGCCGGACGCGTCGTGCGCTTCAATCTCCTGATCGAGCCTCGCGTTGAAGCTGTTTCGGTTCGGCAGGCCAGTCAGTCCGTCATGATGGGCCAGGAACTGGATATGCTGCTCGGCTCTCTTTCGGTCGCGCAGGTCCCGGACGGCCACGGCTCGATGCGGCCGACCCGCATAGTCGATGATGCGAAGAATGAGCTCCGCCGGGATGAGCTCGCCGTCGGCGTGCCGCAGATTGCCTTCGACGCGGCGCCCCGGCCGCTCGATCAGCGCGCGCCGAACGGCGACTTCGGGAAGGCAGAGTTCCAGCGGGGATCCGATCAGGTTTCTGGCGGCGTATCCGGTCAAGTCGGCGAAACTGGAATTGATCGTGACGATCTCCTCGCCACGGCAAACCAACAGTCCCTCCACGGCGGCGTCGGCGAGACCGCGCATGCGATCGAGTTCGAGTTGCGCGCGATGGCGCTCGCGAATGTCGAGCGCCAGGCCGGCGCAGGAAAACAACAGGATCGTCAGCGAAACGAGTGCGACCCCCACGGCCAGCCATCCCGCCGGGAGGGCGAATGCGGGCACTGCAATGGCCGGGTCTGGAGTGAGCTTGGCTGCGCTCATCGCGACCAAATGATGGCCGCAGATCGCCAGGGTCAGAAGGGACGCGCCAGCAATCTTCCACCTTGCCGATCCGTCGCGCAAGCCGACGGTCGCTGAGACAGCCGAGAGGGCGGCAGCGAACACGATGGAAGCAATGACGAGAAATGGATCCCAAACAACTCTGCCGGCGATCTCGTAGGCGGCCATTCCGGTGTAATGGGTGATGGCGACGCCGCCCCCGATGATCAAACCTCCGATCCATCGCGCTCCGCGAACGGAACTGGCGACGACGCTGAGGCCGATCCCGGTGCAAAGAATGGCCGCGAGAAGCGACGCAAGCGCCAGCCCCAGGTTGTAGCCGCTCGGCACGGCGGGATTGTAAGCGAGATTGGCGATGAAATGCGTCGCCCAAATGCTGAAGCCGCCCGCGGTTGCGGCAATCCACAGCCAAGTCTCGCGCATATAGCCCGACGTCTTGCGGACATGGTTGATAATATTTGTCGCGGTCAAAGAGCCAAGCGCGCAAACGAAGACCGCCAGCGTGATCAAGCGCAGGTCATTGGACGAAACGAAGTCGCTATAGGCTTCGCGCATGTAATTACAGCCCGCACAAACTTGACGATACGGAAACTTTTTTGTAATATAAATATATTGCTTAAGAGTAAAAGCACGATGCACGATGTCTCGGTTACTAACGGCGATAGCTTTGGATATTAAGCGAGATTTAATTAATTAGAAATATTGTGACTCCGTGGAACCAAGCATGTGATCTGTGAGACGAATATCGAGGCGAACGCGTCTTTAGGCCGTGTTGATGGTTTCTTCATAGTGAATGACCAAGGCCGGCCTTACAGATGGAGGATCGCCATTATGTATTACGGTGACTGACGGGTCGCCGGCACCGAGCCCGTCGTCGGCGCGGATGTGTGCAACTCAATTTGGCGTGAAATTGGTATCCCCTTCGCTGCCCCTGAGGGACGTGGTACGCCTGTCTGGTGGACACCACTCGACACCCGGTCGCTGGACTTGATTACCCGCGCACGTTTCAGGCGATGGACGAACGCTTCCGTGACGACGCGGCCTGCCGCGAGTACATCCGTCGTTTGCGCTGGCCTCAGGGATTTACCTGCCCCCATTGCGGAGAGGCGGGGGAGCCATGGGTGATGGCAGGGGGATGGCTGCGGTGTCGGGCCTGCCGCAAACAGACATCGCTGACCGCCGGGACGATCTTCGAGGGTGCCCGTAAGCCGTTGCGGATGTGGTTTCTCGCGATGTGGTTCGTCACCAGCCAGAAGAATGGGGTCAGTGCGCTCGGCCTCAAAGGGAATTGGGGCTTGGCAGCTACGAAACTGCCTGGACCTGGCTGCACAAACTGCGCCGCGCCATGGTCCGGCCGGGCCGGGACCTGCTGTCTGGTGCGATCGAGGTTGATGAAACCTATGTTGGTGGCCCGGAACAGGGTACGCGAGGCCGAGAAACCGAGAGCAAGGCCATCGTCGCCATAGCAGTCGAGAAGAACGGCCGGGGGCTTGGCCGCATCCGCCTTCAGCAGATCGGAGATGTCTCGACAGACAGCCTGCTTCCCTTCGTCCAAGGCGCTGTGAAGCGCGGGGTGATGGTTCACACCGACGGCTGGAGGGGTTGTGCCGGACTGGCGGCGGCCGGTTACCAGCATCAGGTCACGGTCCTCAGCGGCGGCTCCGACCCGGCGCACGAAGTCATGCCGCGCGTCCACCTCGTCGCCTCGCTGCTCAAGCGATGGCTGATCGGTACTCACCAAGGTGGCGTCCAGCATCAACATCTCGACTACTACCTCGACGAATTCACCTTCCGCTTCAATCGCCGCAGATCAAAGGCCCGTGGGCTGCTCTTTCATCGCCTCGCCCAACAAGCCCTCGCCGTTGGACCCGCGCCCTACAACGCCATCGTCAAGCCACCGGGTTCCAGCGACTCCCGGACAACGGGGCAATGAAGGGGATACCAAATTGGAGGAAATCTCGCGACACGTCGCCGAGGGCGCTTACGCCGTCCTGCTGCTCGATCGCGCTGGATGGCGCACCGCTGCTAAGCTCAACATGCCCCCAAGATCACGCCCATCTTCCTGCCTTGCCGAGCACCGGAACTTGAACCTGGTCGAAATCCTCTGGCGGCGCCAGCCCGCGCCAACCTCTTCTCCAACGCCGTCTTCGGCGCCTACCAAGAGATCATCGACGCCGCCCGCGAAGCTTGACCTGAACGCCTTCCCGAGCCTCCTGCCAGGCTTGTCGACAAGGTCCTTATCGAGCTTGGTCAGCCGGCCCTTGGGCGTACCGACCAGATACTGCACCGGCAGGTCTGAGGGCGCATATCCCCAAGCGTCTCTTCAGTCGGCAACGCCGCGATCCATCAGCCAGATGCGCTTGGCCTTGCTATATTGCTGCTCGATGCGGTCCCCTCCGGCGTGAGCACCAGAGCGATGATCACATGTACGCAATCGGGCTGGTGGCCGCGGGAGTAGCCGTGCCGGGGCGTATCGCCTTCGGGAAACGGCGGATCGGCCTCGAAATGGGTGTTGTCAGACCGTAAAGCAGCACCTCGAAGCTGGCGTTGAACATATCGCGCCAGCCGCCGACCAGATGCTCGAACAGGGCTAGATTGCGCGCCAGAAGACGGTCCTGACAGCGATGGAGCGTGCCGATCTCCGACAGGCTCTCGTCCAAGCCCAAAAGGCGATAGGCGACAAGCACGAACAGAACCTGATCCCACGCCGTGCCCTTGCGGCTCAGGGGCAACTTCTCATTCCAGAAGCGATCCAGCTGCGACTTGCGCCACAGCCTCAGGGCCAGCCAACACGCGCCAACGTCCGTGGACGGAGCAGTCGCAGCTGCTTCAGCTTCAAACGGACGACCGATGCGTCGTCGGCGCTCCCCTTGCAGCGGTCATCGGCAGACGGCGACAGCGGCGTCGGCTGCGCCGTCCCCTCCTCCTCAAAGGCCTCAATCGATTTGAGCCAGGCGAGCTCCTGACTATCGTTGATCTCGCCCAGATACAAAATGTGGCGCGGCCCCGGGCCGACGCGCCGGGTCTCCACCACGCTGAAGAGCGGTGCTCCTTGCCGTCCTTCTTGCGAATTGTCGCGCAGAAACATGACGGTGCCCAATTATCGATACTTCGAGTCGCCTGAAACAGTCTTGGTCTTCACTACAGCCCTTTCGACAACCTCGCTAAAGCAACTTCGAGACCTTAGCGGCCCAAAAAAACTTCAATCCCCACCGAAACGCCGAAGTTCGGTTGGGATGCCAAGGTCATGACCAAGGAAGGAAAGATCATCCGCGCCAAGGTTGGGTTGCTCAAGGCTGGCCAAGCAACTCGGCAACGTCAGCCAAGCCTGCAAAATGATGAGCTACAGCCACGACAGTTTCTATCGGTTCAAGGAGCTACGACGCCGCCGGCGAACTGGCGCTGCAGGAACTGACGCGGCGAAAGCCGATTTTGGAGAACCGCACGCCGCCCGAGGTCGAGGCGATCCTCGCCCAGCTTTCGTTGGAACAGCCCGGCTTTTGGTCAGATCCGCGTCGCCGACGAATTGCGCAAGCTCGGGCATTCGATTTCGGCGGCCGGCGTCCGTGGGGTCTGGCTGCGGCACGACCTTGAGACGAAAGCGAATCGCAAGGCCGATGAAGGTTCGCACCATCCCGACCGCAACGCCCAGTTCGAACACATCAACGCGAAAGTCGTTGCGGCGCAGGCCCGCCAACAGCCCGTCATCTCCGTCGATACGAAGAAGAAGGGTAAGCGCTGTTTTGACATCATCTTTTCCGGGGCGGGCGTGGTGGCGATAGTCGGGGCGAAAGAGGGCTCCGACACATGTCGATTTCAGAGCGTAAGCACGTGTCGGAGGAAGAAGTTCCCGCGCAGCGAGTCGAGATTTTCACTGGCGCGGGACGGCGGCGAAGTTGGAGCGCCAGAGAGAAGGCGGCGATTGTCGCCGAGAGCTTCGAGGAAGGGGTTCGGGCCTGCCATGTCGCGCGTCGTCATGGCCTGACGCCGCAGCAGTTGTTCGCTTGGCGCCGGGAGGCGCGTCGCAAGGCGGAGGCAAGGATCGATGCGCCGCCGTTCGTTCCGGCGGTTGTCGAGACGGCGAACGCCGCCGCATCATCCAACTTTGACGCGACAAACAATGCGGCTGTAGCGCGCCCGCACTCGATCGAACTGGACATCGAAGGTTCGAGCGTGTGGGTCTGGCCCGGGGCGGATGCGGCGATGGTGGCGGCGATCATCGGCGCGCTGAAGGCGGCGAAGTGATTGGACCGACGGGTGCGGTGCGGGTGATGGTCGCGACGAAGGCCGTCGACTTCCGCAAAGGGGCTGAAGGCTTGGCGGCTTTGGTGCGCGAGGTCATGCAGGCCGATCCGTTCGACGGGGCGGTCTACGTCTTCCGCGCCAAACGCGCGGATCGGGTGAAGCTGGTGTTCTGGGACGGAACGGGCGTGTGCCTGTTCGCCAAGCGGCTCGAGGACGGTCGGTTCCAATGGCCGAAGATCGAGGACGGGGTGATGCGCCTGTCGGCCGCGCAGCTCTCGGCGCTCATCGAAGGTCTCGACTGGAAGCGCGTGCGCGCTTACGAAGGACACGCCGGCGCCGAGGCTGCCGGGCTGACCTCACGACATAGTGAATCAGGGCGAGCAATACCGTCGCAAAGCCCCGCGAATCATGGTCTCGTCACGACTATGCCGCAGGCCGTCGACGCGCTTCCCGACGATCCCGAAACACTGAAGGCGATGCTGATCGCCGAGCAGATCCGTAGCGAACGGCTGGCCCAGATCATCAAGGAATTGCAGCGCCATCGCTTCGGGCGTCGCGCCGAGACGTTGTCGGAGGATCAATTGCTGCTCGCGCTCGAAGACCTCGAGCAGAAAGAGGCGGGCGCGGCTGCGGAAGCCGAGGCAAGATCTCCCACTGAGCGGGCGGCGGCGACGCGCAAGCGGCGCGCGAACCGTGGAGCTTTGCCGTCGCATCTGCCGCGCATCGAGACGATTGTCGACGTTGAGGACAAGGCCTGTCCTTGCTGTAGGGGCAAGCTTCACCAGATTGGCGAGGACGTCAGCGAGAAGCTCGACGTCGTGCCGGCGCAGTTCCGGGTGCTGGTCGTGCGTCGGCCCAAATACGCCTGCCGCGCTTGCGAGGACGTTGTCGTGCAATCGCCGGCCCCGGCGCGGCTGATCGAGGGCGGCCTGCCGACCGAGGCGACGGTCGCGCACGTGCTCGTCGCCAAATACGCCGATCACCTGCCGCTCTATCGCCAGGCGCAGATTTACGAGCGCCAGGGCGTCCGCCTCGATCGCTCGACGCTCGCCGACTGGGTCGGACGCGCTGCGTTCCATTTGCGGCCCGTGCACGAGCGCATTCTCGCGCATCTGCGGTCATCGACGAAGCTGTTTGCCGACGAGACGACGGCGCCGGTGCTCGATCCGGGCCGCGGGCGCACCAAGACTGGCCAGCTTTGGGCCTATGCGCGAGACGACAGGCCCTGGGGCGGGTCGGACCCGCCGGCGGTCGCCTACGTCTATGCGCCCGACCGCAAGGCGTCGCAGCCAATCGCCCATCTTGCCGGCTTCAAGGGCGTACTTCAGGTCGACGGCTACGCCGGCTATCGCGCCCTTGCTGAAAAGGGCGAGGTGAGCCTCGCGTTCTGCTGGCCGCATGTGAGACGGCGTTTTTATGAGCTCGCCGTCGGCGGCGCCTCGCCGATCGCCAGCGAAGCGCTGCAACGCATCGCGGCGCTTTATGCCGTCGAGACCGACATTCGCGGCCGCGGGCCTGAGCAGCGGCGCGACATTCGCCAAGCCAGGACCCGAGCGCTCCTCGCTGAACTCGAACCGTGGTTGCGGGAAAAGCTCGTCCTCATCAGCAAGAAGAGCAAGCTCGCCGAGGCGATCCGCTATGCGCTCACGCGCTGGGAGGGCCTCACCCGCTTCCTCGACGATGGCCGCATCGAAATCGATTCCAACGCCGTCGAGCGCTCGGTCCGACCCATTGCTCTCAATCGAAAAAATGCGCTCTTCGCCGGCTCCGACGAGGGGGCTTCATACTGCTCATCTCGTCATGTCCTTATATCTCAAAGAGATTTTTCTGGTGATAGTCAGACGGCGGCGGGCGTCGCGACCGCCGAGCGCTGGCTTCGCGCCGAACGGTCTCGCGCGCCAACTCGGCATGGGGGATTATCCAGGGCGCGCCCTTGCACGGCTGGCTCGCGGAAAGCGCTCGTTCGGCGATCAAGCGACGCACGGTTGACGTACTGACGTCGAGGATCGCGGCGGCTTCATTGATCGTGGCCTCGCCGCGTTCGGCCCGTTCCCCCGGTCGATGAATTGCGATGTCGTTCTGATGACGCAGCGAGCAGACACTGCCGCGGGTCCAACTGTGGTCGTGGCTCGTCGTTTTTCCCGATCGATTGAGAACCATGGCGATCGCGTGATCGGGCATGTGACGGGCCAATGCGCGCAAGAGGTCGACGATGTCAGCGTCGGTGACCCATCGCGTGTGGCCGAACTTGTTTTTCTTCACGTCGAGGCGCGTGTGATCTCCACCTTGCCAATGAATGACAAGCTCGAGGCTATAGCCGACGACGTCGACGACAATTTCGGAGATGACGGTGCGGATAATTTTCTTGCGCGTCTCGGCCGTAGCGCCTGGGCTGTCCCAGGCTTGTGTTAGATCTCGGCCCAACATCATGAGGCGGCCTCGATCCGCGACGGAAAGAGCCTCCGCCTGTTCGGCGCCGAGTTGGTCGAGTTCGGCTTCGAGATTGCGCACCACGACCAGCCGCTCGTTCCAACGTCGCTCCAGCTCGCCAGCTACGAGCCGATTGTCCGGATCGGCCGCATCGTACTGACGCTGAGCACGGGCCGCCTCATAGCGGGCTTGCTGAAGCGCGAATTCGAGCTGTCCTTGCTTCTCCGAGCGCCTATGACTACGGGCGTCAATCGCCGCCAAGGCCGCCTCCACACCCAGGGGCTGGAGGCGATCGAGCACCTCCTTGGCGACCATCCGGTCCGCACGCATTCCGCTGAAGCTGATGCAACGGGCCGCCGCCAGATGAGAGAACGCACCGACGCATTGGTAGCGTGCGGCCCCGTCGCTGTAGCGGACACGAAGCTTTCGTCCGCACCGCGCGCAACGAAAGAGACCGATCAGCAGAGCTTCACCGCGGCGAATGGCGCCGCGGCTCATGAACCGTTTGCCGTTGGCGTTGTCGGCGATCAGGGTCTGATTCCTCTCGAAATCGGTCCAGGAAATATAGCCCTCGTGGTGATCGGGGATCAAAACGCCCCAGCTTCTCCAATCGCGCTGCATATTCCGTAGGACGTGCTTTCGCCCGTTCTCGATGACGACGCGCGTCGTTCGACGCCCGAAGGCGTAGGCGCCGGCGTAGACCGGGTTGGTCAGAATATGATGCACGGTCGAGTACACCGGCGTTTTCCAGACGATCCGCTCGGCAGCGGTTCCAACCGTCAAAACAGGCAACAGAATCTTCTCTTGCCTGAACCACACGAGCACTTGCCGGATTGATTGGAGTTCCGCGTACCTGCGAAACACCAGGCCGATGGCTTCCTGGACGCGCCGATCGGGATCCTTTTCGATCAGATCGCGCCCCGTCTTCACGTAGCCCACGGCCACGGTCAAGAAGAGCTCGCCGCGACGCGCCTTCTGCTTCATCGCTTCGATGGAGCGCTGGCGGAAGACCGACAGCTCCATTTCGCTCATCGTCCCTTTCATGCCGAGCAACAACCGGTCGTTCGGCGAAGCAGGATCGTATACGCCGTCTTCGTCGACGATGATCGTGCCGACCAGGCCGCAAAACTCCAGAAGGGTGTGCCAGTCACGCCCGTTGCGGGCCAGGCGCGACGCCTCGACCGACATGACAGCGCCGACGCGCCCCTCACAGATCGCCGCGAGCAGCCTCTCGAAGCCCGGGCGTCTGACGCCGCCAGCCGATCGGCCCAGGTCGTCGTCGATGACCTCCACGTCCTGCCAGCCAAGCAATCTCGCTCTGTCGGCAAGGCCATATTGTCGACGCTGGCTCTCCAGATTGTGAGCGACTTGCTCAGCCGTCGATTGCCGGACGTAGACAACTGCGCTGCGAGCCAGATGTTCAGGCGAAATCTTCGTCATCGCACGTCTCCGCTCGGTTCGCGGGCGCCTTCTCCGGCGTGCTATTCATCGCTTCGACCAACAGCGCCTGCAGTAAATCCAGCGCCTCTCGTCGCTCGGTCTCCGTGAGTTGGCTCACCGGCGCCGAGGGCTCGAAAAGATCCTTTTGCGGCAGGGTCCAATGTCTCGCCATTCGCGCCTCCTTCGCCGGGGACGGCGTTCCCCGCCGATGAGGCTAGGATCGAATCCAGGAAGGCTCAAAGAGCGCGAAGCTGGGCGACGGAAATGCAGGGAGCTTCAACGACCTTGACGTTTGCGGCGTCCGACTGCGTCATCCACTCCGGAACGAGAAACGAATCGCCTCGCTCCGTGCGGAGCGTCAGATGACGAGCCCCGCCATGCATCTGATCGGCGACGACAATGGCCGGCTTCTCGAATAGCGGATGGAAGGGATAGGAGACGACGACCTCACGGCCCAGACTCCCGGCATCATGGCGTCGCGTCGGACGGCGGCGGAGAAAACTGGGCGGTCATCGCCTCGCTGGTCGAAAGCTGCAAGCTCAACGGGGTTGACCCTCACGTCTATCTCGCCGACACACTCGCCAAGATCGTCAACGGCCATCTAAACCGCGATATCGACGATCTCCTGCCATGGGCCTACGTTAAAGCGGAGCCGCTCAAAGCCGTGGGCCTGAAAACGCCGCTTACACACGTTAAGCCCCCCGCCGAGATAGTGTTGTCCCGAGTCACGACTGGGCACACGGAGATCACCGGAAACAAAGCCGGCAGCGGAGCACCAGGTCGGGCGTGGCTTCCATCATCAGCGTCGCAAAAATCGAGGCACGAACCCGCGTCGTAACGCGCTCAAGCTTGTCTGCCTGCGGTAACACGCCCATCAACCCACGACCTGGACGGGCTGAGGAATGCGGGAAGGTCGCTCATCAAGCTTGGACGCCGCCGTGTCTCCGCCAGCGCAGAAAGATAGCTTTCCGCCCAGAGTTCGACATTATGGACCAAGAGATGTTCCAGCATCGGACCGTGACGTTCGCGCCGTTCGGCCAAAGGCATTTCCAACGCGCGTTTCAGGGCCGCGGCCACGCCCTCGCTTTCGTGTGGATTGACGATCAGCGCCCCAGCGAGTTCCGCAGCCGCTCCGGCAAATTGCGAAAGAATAAGCACGCCAGGATCCTCCACATTCTGCGCGGCGACATATTCCTTGGCGACAAGGTTCATGCCGTCACGAAGCGGCGTAACCAGCGCTACATCCGCCGCGCGATAGATGCCTGAGAGCGCGGTGCGTGAATGGGAGCGATTGACATAGCGTATCGGCGTCCAGGAAGCCTCGCCGTAACGGCCATTGACTTTGCCGATGAGCGTCGACACTTCATTTTCGATTGCGGCGTAGTCGTTAATGTCGGACCTGCTCTTTGGCGTGATCTGCAATAGCGTGACCCGCGAACGCCACCCTGGATTGACTTCGAGAAAATGGTCGAAAGCATTGATGCGTTGGATGATGCCCTTCGAATAATCGAGGCGGTCGACGCCGAGCACGAGACGCAGCCCGTTGAGGCTCTCCCGTATGTGCTTAACGAACGGCGAACGTGCGGCATTGCGCGCGAGCCGCGCATATGTGGCGGTCTCGATGCTGACCGGAAAGGCGCCGATGCGGGTCTGCCGCCCCTCCACTTCAAAGCTTAGGTCGCGCCCGGCTTTGGCGCCCGGTACCGTCAACATGTAGGCGGCAAAATTATCGCGATCGTTCTCGGTCTGAAAGCCGACAAGATCATAGTATGTGAGGGCGCCGAGAATCTCTTCGTGATGCGGCAGCGTTCGCAAAATGTCCAACGGCGCACAAGGAATGTGCAAAAAGAAACCGATTGGATTGAGAAGCCCACGAGCGCGCAATTCACGCGCCAACGGCATCAGGTGGTAGTCGTGCACCCAAAGGACGTCGTCGCTTCTGACGAAGGCGCGAAGCTTGTCCGCGAACTGGCGATTGACACGCATATAGCCTGAGTGGTCGGCACGCGAGTATTCCTGCAAATCAACTCGATAGTGCAAGATGGGCCACAGGACCCGGTTGGCCAGCCCTTTGTAATATTCTTCAAAATCATTTTTCGACAGATCGATGACGGCATATGCGATTTGGTTGCGCTGAACAATGCGGGGTTCCCCTGTCTCCGTCTCGTCGATCTTGCCGCTCCAGCCAAACCACACTCCTGTGCGATTTCTGAGCGCCGCCTTCACCGCAACCACGAGCCCGCCAACCATTTGTTTGTTTCCCGGCTCAGGTACGGCAACTCGGTTTGAGACGATGATTAGACGCGGGCCCATGCTTCCTCCCAACTCGACGACGGACGGGGTTGCGGTGTCGATGACCTCATGGGTTCGCCATTTGCGCGGCCGAACGGGAGAGCCAATCGCGAACCATCAACGGTTCGGAAAATACTCCGCTGACGCCTGGCCTAACCTGACCGACCGAATAGGCCGCGCCGTCGCGCTGGACGACCGCCGCGAAACCTGCCTCCTCGGTCCAATCGTCGCCGATAAAGATTGGGACACGGCCGACGAACGGCGAGCGCGTCAGAAACCGATTGATCGCTGAACCCTTGTCGAATCCTCGGCCTTTGATTTCGAACGCGAGCCGCGCGTCGATGACTTCCACTTCGGCGCTTACCTCGGCGGCTACAAGCTGCCGCAGAACCTCCCGCAGGTCCGCGGCGCAGCCCGGCGCGTCGCCGTAGTGCACCGCGAAGCTGAAGCGTTTGTTCTCTGCGAACGCGCCGGAAAAATCCGCGAGAGCTTCATTCAAGGAACGCCATAGTTGAGAAGGCAAGGCGTCAGCAGTGTCGGCGATGACGATGGGAGTCAGCGGATCGTATCGGATTTCGGCGCCATGAACGCCACTCGCTCGCAGGCGCGGCGGCCAGAACAACTGATCGAGATCCCCAAACGTTCGTCCGCTGATCAGAGCGAGCGCGCCACCAAGCGCTCGCTCGATGTTGGCGATGCATTCAACGAGCCCGCGGGGAACAACCACGGCCGTCGGCGACGCGGCGAGATCAAGAAGGGTGCCGTCCACGTCCAGGAAAAGCGCTGTCTGGCCACGTTTGGGTGCATCAATGCTCACTTTCAACATGGGGGCTCTCTCGAATGCACTGTAGACGCGCTTGACGTAGCTATTGGGAAAACCAGTTCGAATTGGGTGTGCGTCCCGCACTCCGATCGCGCCGCGATCCGTAGCCGGATATTGCGCGGCGCGATCGCACGATGTAGACATTTCGGCCCAATCCCAGCTCGAATCCTCTAGATCACGTGACGACATGGGCGTCACTAGTGGAAGGTGGGTCCCATTTGAAGAGTCGGAATCTACTCAGATCGACCCGTCGATCGACCCGTCGCGAAATCACCGTCTCCTGAGTGTGAACCGCTATCCGCCCCGAACGGGCGGCGGCGCTCGATAGGAATTGATTTCGGACTCGAATCTCGTGCACACGCGCTTGTTCATGCCGGTGGGTGAGCGCGAGGATCAAGAGTCGAAGCATCGCGGACGGCGCGATCAGCCGCCACTCGCGCTTGGCCAATGCAAACACCCGCTCGTCAAGGCCGCGACCAACCACAATTCGGCGGTCGCTCCCCGACTTGCGGCAGGCTGACCCATGCAACACGGTGGCTTGGGTGGCCGCGGGGCTCGTGGTGGCTCTTGAGTGACTCCTGCTCGACGTAGATGGACGACGACTTACGCGGCCTTGCCGATATCGAGCTTGAGCGGCCTGCTGCGATCAAGCCAGTGCTCCTTGCCCTGCACGACCAGCGTCATCGGCTCACCAATCTCCAGCGTCACCTGAAGGCCCGTGTCGAACGACCCGACACAGACCCTGACATGACGTCCGCGCCACTGGCAACCGAACATGAGGCTGGTCCATCCCTCGGGTAGACGAGGGTCAAGCCCAATCCCGTTCGGCAGCAGCGACAACCCGGCGAAGCCAAGCACAGCTACCATCCAGACACCGCCGAGGGCTGCTATGTGCACGCCGCCATCGATGGCGGCATGCGTATCCGCAAGATCAATCGCCGAAGTCTGCCTGAAGAAATCCAGCGCCATTGCGGAACGGCCCAGCCGGGCGGCGACGAGCCCGTGCATAGGACGGCTCAACGAACTGCCGTGGCTGCAGCGGGCCTCGTAATAGGCAAAGTTCTTCGTCCCAGTGTCGCCTGCGAACTCCTCCGGCAGCAAGCCGAGTAATGCCACGACATCGGCTTGCTTGACGACCTGGGATTTCTCAATCCGCTCACGCCCGAGCACCACGTCCATGGGCACAGACCGCCCGGCGTAGCCCGCAAGGTCGATGTTCTCGAGACCAAAATACCCTTCAAACTGCTCAAACAATCCGGACCGTTGGTCCAAGCCGGTCGCCATGCCGGCCGCCACCATCCGCCACTGCTTCAACTCGACATCATCGAGCTTAATGCGCGATGACAGGTGTGACCAATCGTCTGGCCAAGTCTCGCGCATGAGGGCTGCTACCTCAAGCGCCCGCCGGATCGTCCAACGCGCCATGACGTTGGTGAAGGCATTGTCATCGATGCCCTCGTGGTACTCGTCAGGCCCGATCACGCCGCGGACGTGATGCAGGCTGTCCGCCTCCAACCGCGCGCGGCTGGACCAGAACCGCCCGGCCTCGAGCAATATCTCGGCGCCAGCGTCGCGCAAGAACGACTCGTCCCCGCTAGCTTGCCAGTATTGCCAGACGGCATAAGCCACGTCTGCCGTGATATGCTGCTCCTGCTTGCCGCACAGGATGTCGACGATCTTCCGGTCTGGCCCGACGGCGTGTTCCGGGGTCGCCTCCTCGCCGGTGTCGGCGGACTCCCAGGCGAACATGGCGCCCCGCCAACCCATTCCGGCTGCCTTCGCCCGCGCCGCATTCAGGGTGCCGTACCGGTACATCAGGAGGGCCCGCGCAGCTTCAGGCCACGTCAGGGTGTAGAACGGCAGCAGGTAGATCTCGGTGTCCCAGAACACATGTCCATTGTAGTCCGGCCCCGTCAAGGCGCGGGCTCCGACCGAGACGCGATTGTCGCCGGGATTGGCGGCGCCATTAAGGTGATAGGCCGCGAAACGCAGCGCCTGTTGAGCGGCCGGATCACCCTCGATCACCACGTCGCTACAGCGCCATCGCTCATCCCAGGACGAAGCGTGCACGTCCAAGACCTTGCGCCAGCCCAGGCGCGTCGAGGCGTCCAGTATCGTGTGCGCGTCATGTCCAGGATCGGTCCCCTGCGCGTCGCTTCGTGTCACGGCCACGAAGCGTTCGAAGCAAGCGATCTGCCCCGGGCGTGCCCGCCATGTCCAGTTTGACGTGAACCGTGTGGGCATGCTGGGTATCAGCACCTCGCCGTCAAGCCGCATCGAGGAAGTCGACGCAATGCCGACGCGTTTGCCGGATGACTTCGTGCGCCAGACCCCAATGTCCTGCCCGAGCTGGTCAGCGGCAAGGCCAAACTCCAGGCCGTCGAAAGAGGCCTCGAACATGACCTCGATATCGCCTTCCTGGATATCTAGCTGGATCAGCTGGAGACCGATCGTGCGCTCGCTCAGGGACACTAGGCGCAAGACACGTACGTCGATTGTTAGACCTAAGCCCCCCGCCAAACGACCTCCAGTGAGCAGTGCTCCCCGCTTCATGTCAAGGATCCGGTAGAGGCCAGACACTTGCTCCAGATGCTCGGCTGCAGGCTGGCCAGGGAACGAAATGCCGACACGCAGCCAGTCAGCCACTGGAACAAGGGCTGGAATCGGTCGCGCTTCTCCCTCGACGTCGAACAGCCCGGCCACATAGGTGCACGACGGCGTTAAGTGGCCCTTTCCCCGGTTGATTGCGCTTCCGCCGCGGACACCGAGAAACCCGTTGCTGATGGCGAACCGCGACTGTTGGCTGCTGTCGCGAAGCGGGTCGAAACCTCGCTGATTGAGCAACCAACCGGCGTCAACGGTCGGCTGCAGAGCGGCCCTCATGGTCCCGGGCGCGCTCATGCCGGTCGCGCCGGCATAGGCGCGCTCATGCTGCCCGCCGGTAAAGGCGGCCCTTGGCAAGCCCGTCGATCGCGACGTCGTCAAGGCTGGTCACGACCAGGTCGGCGTGCTCCGCTTGCAGGACGGCCGCATCATTGAGCCGTGCGACGCCCAGGCTGGCCATTTTGCCGGCATGCGCAGCGTGGATGCCCGCGGGCGCGTCCTCTGCTACGAAGCAGCGGGCAGGCGCTACCCCGAGCTCGGATGCGGCGAGTAGGAAGATCTCGGGGTCGGGCTTGCCGTGCTGCAGATCGCGGCCGCATATGTTGGCCCCGAATGCATCGATCAGGCTGCGGCCGTCAGCGAGGCGGATTAGCCGGAGCATTGCATTGGCATTCTTCGACGACGACGCGACGGCCATCGGCCAGCCCAGGCATATAATGGCCTCCACGAAGCGTAGCGCATCGGGGAAGGCGACAACGCTCCCGTCCTGGATCAACTCCTCTAGCCTCATTTGCTTGCGGGCTGCATAGGTGGGCGCTTTCCGTTCCGCGTCCGGCACTCCCATCGCCTTGAGCGCGGCCAGCGCGCCGTCCGTGCGCGGCTTGCCAGCCACATCGACCTGATACATTGACGTCGTGAAAAGGGACGGTTCGGCATATGGCTCAAGCGCCTCTCGCCACGCGCGCTCGTGGGGCGACGCGAGGAGAACGCCGTCGACGTCGAAGATCGCAGCCGTCAATTGCTGGGCATGGCCGGCCTGAGCCGAGGGCGCTGTTTGGGTCATAGTCTGCTATGCTCCGAGAGTAGGTGGAGAACGCGATGCACCCGATCGCACAAGACTGTCAGCGTTCGATCTTTCACCTAGGCCTCCCTACAAACGACGCGCTTCCCCGGGCTAGGCGGGCTATGCGAGGGGGCCGGGCGATCGTATCGTCATGTTTGAGCGTGCTACGCGGACGTGCGGAGGGACCGGTCGAAGCAATGTAAAGCGGGACTTCGGCTATTGCGTCGATCGAGCCGACGGAACCGCCTCCAGTTCTAGGCCACGCCTCAACTCGCATGATGTTCCACGCCGCTCTTTCGATGGAGGGGGATGATATTGGACCCCAGCGCCGAGGCGGCGTGGTGGGGGACAAGCTCGGCGCCTCTGCCCATGCTGCGATAGACTTCGAGATAGTCGTTCGCCATGCGTCGCGACGAAAAGCGCTCCTCGAAACGTCGCCGCACCGCGCGCCGATCAAGTCGGATCACCTCGGGCGCCAGACGGATTGCCTCGTCCACACTGGCCACAATCCGCCCCGTGACACGATCGTCGATGATCTCCGGAACCGAGCCGCAACGAAATCCTAGAACAGGCGTTCCGCACGCCATCGCTTCGATCATGACGAGTCCGAATGGTTCGGGCCAATCGATCGGGAAGAGCAACGCGAGCGCCTCGCCGAGGAATTTTGCTTTGCCGCAATCGTTGATTTCTCCGACGAACTCTACGCCTGGGCGGCCCAGCAAGGGTGTGATCACCTCACGAAAATAGGCCTCGTCCACTTTGTCGACTTTGGCGGCAATTCTTAGCGGCAGACCCAACGCGTTAGCGATAGCGATTGCCCGATCAAGGCGTTTGTCGGGAGAAATGCGACCTAGGAAGGCCAAGTAGCCGCCATGGGTATCGTAGGTCGGCGCGAGAAGGTCGAGCGGCAATCCATGATGGATCGTCTTCACCACGTTCGCCTCGGCGATAGGTTGGCGCTGCGCATGTGAGACCGACACGAGCGGCATTTCGGGGAAGGCTCGGTACAGAGGAAGCAAGTCGGGTAGATCCTGGCGTCCGTGCAGCGTCGTAAGGGTTTTCGCACCGATATCCCGGAACAGAGGCATGTGGAAGGCGTCGATATGGAAATGCAGAATGTCGAAAAGATGCGAACTGCGGCGTAGCTTATCGAGCATGATCATGTAATGCGGCACGTAATCCTGAACGGCGGAATTGAGGCGTATCGCCTCCCTTGTACAGGCGACGAGCCGCGCCGATGTCACCGAGTCGCCACTCGCAAATAGAGTCACATCCTGACCCTCCTGCACCAGCGCTTCGCACAGATGTGAGACGACGCGTTCCGTTCCTCCGTATAGCCGGGGCGGAACGCTCTCCATCAATGGAGCTATCTGCGCAATCTTCATCTTGGGCTCCTATGCCGGGGCGGCGAATTTTCACCGCGCGTTGGAGAAAGTATCGCCACCGCCTCTTTGCAGCTGTGCCGTCTCGCTGTGGCTTGAATCGATCGCAAGCGGTATGGGCGCGCCGATCAACTCGAACTCTGGAAGCAGGACGGCCGTTTGGAAAACTGGGCGACCCTATCTCGCTCTCTCCGAGGCGCTTGCCGTGATCTAAGCAGGCACGGATCGAAATCCTTCTCACACGGACGCAGCAGTCCATTGCCCAGGCTCGCAACTGTCGCGAAGCAGCGGGCTTCAGTAGCCGTAGGGACCGCAGAGCCCGAGAACCACCTGCGCGGGTCCGCAGCCGCCGCCGTAGTAGCCGCCGCCATAATAGCCGCCGCCATAACCGCCGCCGCCGTAACCGTAACCACCGCCGCGATACACGCGGCCGCCATGGTAGGCGCCGCCGTGGTAAGCGCCGCCGACACGGTAAGCGCCGCCATGTCCGCCGCCGTGGTAAGCGCCCCCATGTCCGCCGCCCCCATGGAGCGTTTGACCGGCGTCGGCGAGCGAAGGCAACGCGACCGCGCCTGCCGCAAAAGCCAACGCTGTCGCGCCGGCGAGGAAAGTGTGCGTCTTCATAAGGGGTGCCTTCCAAGTGCTGAGAGATCAGCGACTACCTTTGAAAGGCTTGGCGCGTCGGAGCGCCAGACTCGGAAACTACCTAGCCAAGGGCTTTGCCCTTGAGACGAGATGGTGCGTGCGCGCATCTAGGCCTGCGATGATGGTGTAGGCCGTGCGCTTCAGCTCGTCGTATAGCCCGCGCTCTCGACCAGTCGGCCGAGCACAGGCTGGTCGGCCTGGTCGCCATGGAGCGCGAAGCCGGCGACGTCGGGCTCGTGACCCAGATCGGTCATCGCGCGGTGCCTGGTCTTGATGACGTCGCCTCGAATGCCGAGGTCGCGCAGAGCCGGCTCGATGCCGGGCTTTAAGGTCCACTGCGCAGGACCAACCTGTTCCGCCAAGCCAGGCCGTTCGAGCCTGGCGGCGCGGTCGATCATCAACCGGCGCAGTTCGGGGTCTTCGCCGGCGCTGCACGGCCGGAGGTCCGCAACGCCGGCGCCTTCATGGGAGATATCGCGGAGCGATCGGTCGAGGCTGGTCCAACGCTCGGCATCGACCTCCTTCTCCAGTTCAACGCGGATTTCGTGCTCATAGCGCGGCCTCAATTCCAGCGTGACTCGCTCTGCGCCGCGGCCACGAAAACCCTGGCTGATGTAGTCGCGGCTTATGACCAGGTCCCGCGCGTCGTCGGCTCGACCGCGGACGAGCACGTGGATATGGGGATTGTCGGTGTTCCAGTGATCGACCGCCACCCATTCCAGCTTGGCGCCGAGGTCGCGCTCCCCGTCGGCCATTAGTTCCCGAGTGAAGGCGCGAAGGTCGGCCATTCGGCTCGCATCCTCTGGCGACACGGCGAACCGGAAATGATGCCGGTCCTCCTCACACCGTTCGGCGAAAGCCTTCGTATCGGCGTCGTCGGAAGTCGCATCGAACATCCGGGCGCCTGCGCCGTCGCGGGTGACGCCCTCGCGCCTGAGGTAGGCGATATGCTTCAAGAGCGGCACCGAGCGAAAACGGTCGCCGCGGTGGCGCACGATCCGGGTCATGATGACGACGCGCCGACTGGGCGAGCGGGAGGCCAGGGACAGCAGCCGCGCGTCGTCCGCGGTCTTGCCTTCCATGGTCGGGGCGTCGTATGCGTCCGGACTCTGCACATGACGTCATGGCTTGACGAGATTTGCCGATTTCCATGCCCACGGCAGAAGTTCGTCGAGCCGGTTGACGGGATGTCCGTCGACCATGCGCTGGAGCACGTCGACGAGATAGGCGTAGGGTTCGACGCCATTGAGTTTGGCGGTTTCAACCAACGTGCAGACGATCGCCCAGTTTTCTCCGCCGCCGTCCGACGCGACGCCATGATGCCGGGAGTCTGGGCCGTGAGGTCGTCGTCTCCTATCCCTTCCATCCGCTATTCGAGAAGCCGGCCATTGTCGTCGCCGATCAGATGCATGGCGGGGCTCGTCATCTGACGCTCCGCACGGAGCGAGGCGATTCGTTTCTCGTTCCGGAGTGGATGACGCAGTCGGACGCCGCAAACGTCAAGGTCGTTGAAGCTCCCTGCATTTCCGTCGCCCAGCTTCGCGCTCTTTGAGCCTTCCTGGATTCGATCCTAGCCTCATCGGCGGGGAACGCCGTCCCCGGCGAAGGAGGCGCGAATGGCGAGACATTGGACCCTGCCGCAAAAGGATCTTTTCGAGCCCTCGGCGCCGGTGAGCCAACTCACGGAGACCGAGCGACGAGAGGCGCTGGATTTACTGCAGGCGCTGTTGGTCGAAGCGATGAATAGCACGCCGGAGAAGGCGCCCGCGAACCGAGCGGAGACGTGCGATGACGAAGATTTCGCCTGAACATCTGGCTCGCAGCGCAGTTGTCTACGTCCGGCAATCGACGGCTGAGCAAGTCGCTCACAATCTGGAGAGCCAGCGTCGACAATATGGCCTTGCCGACAGAGCGAGATTGCTTGGCTGGCAGGACGTGGAGGTCATCGACGACGACCTGGGCCGATCGGCTGGCGGCGTCAGACGCCCGGGCTTCGAGAGGCTGCTCGCGGCGATCTGTGAGGGGCGCGTCGGCGCTGTCATGTCGGTCGAGGCGTCGCGCCTGGCCCGCAACGGGCGTGACTGGCACACCCTTCTGGAGTTTTGCGGCCTGGTCGGCACGATCATCGTCGACGAAGACGGCGTATACGATCCTGCTTCGCCGAACGACCGGTTGTTGCTCGGCATGAAAGGGACGATGAGCGAAATGGAGCTGTCGGTCTTCCGCCAGCGCTCCATCGAAGCGATGAAGCAGAAGGCGCGTCGCGGCGAGCTCTTCTTGACCGTGGACGTGGGCTACGTGAAGACGGGGCGCGATCTGATCGAAAAGGATCCCGATCGGCGCGTCCAGGAAGCCATCGGCCTGGTGTTTCGCAGGTACGCGGAACTCCAATCAATCCGGCAAGTGCTCGTGTGGTTCAGGCAAGAGAAGATTCTGTTGCCTGTTTTGACGGTTGGAACCGCTGCCGAGCGGATCGTCTGGAAAACGCCGGTGTACTCGACCGTGCATCATATTCTGACCAACCCGGTCTACGCCGGCGCCTACGCCTTCGGGCGTCGAACGACGCGCGTCGTCATCGAGAACGGGCGAAAGCACGTCCTACGGAATATGCAGCGCGATTGGAGAAGCTGGGGCGTTTTGATCCCCGATCACCACGAGGGCTATATTTCCTGGACCGATTTCGAGAGGAATCAGACCCTGATCGCCGACAACGCCAACGGCAAACGGTTCATGAGCCGCGGCGCCATTCGCCGCGGTGAAGCTCTGCTGGTCGGTCTCTTTCGTTGCGCGCGGTGCGGACGAAAGCTTCGTGTCCGCTACAGCGACGGGGCCGCACGCTACCATGCGTCGGTGCGTTCTCTCATCTGGCGGCGGCCCGTTGCATCAGCTTCAGCGGAATGCGTGCGGACCGGATGGTCGCCAAGGAGGTGCTCGATCGCCTCCAGCCCCTGGGTGTGGAGGCGGCCTTGGCGGCGATTGACGCCCGTAGTCATAGGCGCTCGGAGAAGCAAGGACAGCTCGAATTCGCGCTTCAGCAAGCCCGCTATGAGGCGGCCCGTGCTCAGCGTCAGTACGATGCGGCCGATCCGGACAATCGGCTCGTAGCTGGCGAGCTGGAGCGACGTTGGAACGAGCGGCTGGTCGTGGTGCGCAATCTCGAAGCCGAACTCGACCAACTCGGCGCCGAACAGGCGGAGGCTCTTTCCGTCGCGGATCGAGGCCGCCTCATGATGTTGGGCCGAGATCTAACACAAGCCTGGGACAGCCCAGGCGCTACGGCCGAGACGCGCAAGAAAATTATCCGCACCGTCATCTCCGAAATTGTCGTCGACGTCGTCGGCTATAGCCTCGAGCTTGTCATTCATTGGCAAGGTGGAGATCACACGCGCCTCGACGTGAAGAAAAACAAGTTCGGCCACACGCGATGGGTCACCGACGCTGACATCGTCGACCTCTTGCGCGCATTGGCCCGTCACATGCCCGATCACGCGATCGCCATGGTTCTCAATCGATCGGGAAAAACGACGAGCCACGACCACAGTTGGACCCGCGGCAGTGTCTGCTCGCTGCGTCATCAGAACGACATCGCAATTCATCGACCGGGGGAACGGGCCGAACGCGGCGAGGCCACGATCAATGAAGCCGCCGCGATCCTCGACGTCAGTACGTCAACCGTGCGTCGCTTGATCGCCGAACGAGCGCTTTCCGCGAGCCAGCCGTGCAAGGGCGCGCCCTGGATAATCCCCCATGCCGAGTTGGCGCGCGAGACCGTTCGGCGCGAAGCCAGCGCTCGGCGGTCGCGACGCCCGCCGCCGTCTGACTATCACCAGAAAAATCTCTTTGAGATATAAGGACATGACGAGATGAGCAGTATGAAGCCCCCTCGTCGCTTCCCGCAAACAAGTGATTTTTGCGGCCGAGCGCCACGGGACGAATCGCGCGCTCGACGGGATTGGTGTCGAGTTCGATGCGGCCGTCGTGCAGAAAGCGCGTCAATCCCTGCCAACGGGAGAGCGCATAGCGGATCGCCTCGGCCAGCGCGCCGCGCCCCGGTATGCGGGACAATTGCGCTTCGAGCCAGTCGCGCAAAGCTTCGACAATCGGCCTGGAAAAGGACCGCCGTTCGGCGAGGCGACGAGCGGGCGACTGTCCGCGCACGCGCGCCTCGACGGCATAGACTTCGCCGATCCGGCTCAGCGTCTCGGCCGCTATGGGCGAGCCGGTGGCTTCCGCGACTTCGTAGAACTTGCGCCGTGTGTGCGCCCAACAGGCGGCGAGCACGACGTCGCCATTGGCGGCCAATCGCTCGAAGCCGGCATAGCCGTCGACATGCAGCACGCCCTTGAAGTTTTCGAGATGCGAGGCCGGACGTTCAGCCTTGCGGTCGGGCGCGAACAGGAACACCGCCGCCGGCGGCTCGGGTCCGGCCCATGGCCGTTGCTCGCGCGCGTAAACCCAAAGTCGCCCCGTTTTCGTGCGCCCACGACCCGGATCGAGCACCGGAACCGGCGTATCGTCGGCAAAGAGATGGTTGGAAGCGAAGACATTCTTGCACAGTCGCTCGTGCAGGGTTTCCAGCCACCAACAGGCGCCCCGACCCAGCCGGCCAGCGTCGAGCGCGCAAGATCGACGCCGTGCCGGGCAAAGATTTGCGACTGACGATAGAGCGGCGTGTGATCGCAGTATTTGGCGATCAGCACCTGCGCAAGCAGCGCCGGCGTCGCCATGCCGCCGGCGATTGGACGTTCCGGAGCCGGCGCCTGGGCGATCGTCCCGCAGGCGCGACAAGCGTATTTTGGACGGGCGATGCGCAGGACGCGAAGCTGCGCGGGAGTCCAGTCCAGCATCTCGCTCACGCTCTCGCCGATAGAATGGAGCGCACCGCCGCAGCACGGGCACGCCTGGCTGTCGACATCGAGCCGGACATCCTCGCGCGGCAGATGATCGGGCAACGGTTTGCGCCGGGACCGCGTCTCGGCCGGCGTTTCCTCCGCGCTTGTTTCGACCGCCGGACGGCTTTCGCGAACGCGCGCGACATCGCTGTCGAGGTCCTCGAGAGCGAGCGCCATCTGGTCGGGGTCGAGGCGTTCGGAGCGGCGTCCGAACTGCGCCCGCTGGAGCTTCTTGATGATGAGCTGAAGGCGCTCGATCTCGCCGTTGCGGCTTTCGACGACGGCCGCCATGTCGCGCACCAGATGGTGCAGAAGAGACGTATCGACAGGCAGATTGTCGAGATCGATTCGCATGCTCAATTCTACTTTGAACGCCCCTCCAAGCCCAGCATTTTCTCTATTGTTTGCTTGATGTTCAGCGTATTTTCAACCAGCCATCGCCGGTCTCCAGACGCGCTCTGGGAACCCTCCAGTCGATGCCCTCGATCAGCATGGCGAGCTGCGCCGGACTGAGCGTGATGGAGCCTTCGAACCCCGCCATCCGCGGCCACACGAAGCCGCCCTGATCGAGCCGCTTGGTAAACAAGCACAGCCCGTTTCCGTCCCAGAAAAGGATCTTGACGATTTGCGCCTTCTTGCCCCGGAAGGCGAACAGATGGCCGCAGAACGGATCCTTCTTCAGCGCGCCCTGAACCAGCATCGCCAGCCCGTCCATCCCCTTCCTCATGTCGGTGTAGCCCAACGCCAGATGCACTTTTACGCCAGCGGGAACGATCATCATCGCGCCGCCTCCCGGTCGAAGACGTGGCGTCGAACCGTCTCCGGATCGGCGCCCGACGGGGCGAACACCCGTCGTCCGTCATCCAGTTAGACCGCCGTCATGCCGTTGGGCGGCTGCTACAGATCGTGCAGCACGAGAGGCGTCGAAGTTGCGTCCGATCGCCCGTCGGCCAGCTTCACGGCCGCCAGTTTCGCGCTTTTGTTCTTGCCGAAACCGAGCTCGGCGCGCCACCGGAACACCACGCTGGCGAGGATGCCGTGCCGCCGCGCGACCGACGACACCGTCTCGCCGGCGCGTTCGGCTTCCCGCACGATCGCCAGCTTTTCTTCCGCCGTGAAGCTGCGGCGGGTCTGCTTCTCCGGCATCCGAAACTCATCGTCCGATGCGGCTGTCAAGCCGGATTCGGCCGCGCAATCGTTAGCACTACCCCTAGCACTAGTGGCGCGATTCGATCATAGCGAAGGGTACAAGCTTTTCAGCTTGATCCGGGCATCATTCGTTGTGAGGTGCCACTCGGCGATGGCGTGAGTTTTGTTTCGCTCGCAGACCCAGGCGGCGACCTCGTCGATGACGGCCTGTTTATTGGGGATGCGGCGGTCGAGGCATTGCGAGGCGAGGACGCCGAGTTCGGATTCGGCCAAGTCGAGCCATGAGCCGTGTTTGGGCGTGTAATGCCATTCGAAGCGTTCGACCAGACGCCGGGCCTCGGCGGCGGGAAAGGCTTCGTAGAGCGAGGCAGCGGCGTGCGTGTTGAGATTGTCCTGGATGAGGACGATCGTTTCGGCTTGTGCGAAGTGGACGTCGGCCAGGTCTTTCAGAACATGCGCGTAATCGACGGCTGTTCGGCGGTCGGTGACCTTGACGTGGCGCCAGCCTTCGAGCGGCGCGAACATCATGAAGAGGTTGGCCACTCCGTTGCGCGCGTATTCGTAGTCGACCCGGGCCGGAAGCCCCGGGCGCAACGCGACTGGCGCGCGCGTTTCGGCGATGAGTTGCTTGGAGAGTTGCTTGGAGGTCTCGTCCAGACAAACCACCGGGCGGTCCGGGTCGCGCGCCCGCGTGTAAACCGACAGTACGTCTTCCATCGCCGCTACGAACGCGCCGCTGGCCTTGGGCGGGATGACCCAGTATTTGCGGCGGTGCGGCTTAAGAGCGTTTTTTTGAGCACGCGCTGGATCGTTGAGTCGCTGGCGGCCTCGACGATGCCGAACTCCACCACCTTGCGCTCCAGTAGCCGCAAGCTCCAACGCGCATAGCCCTCTGGCGGCTTGGAGCAGGCCAGAGCGATCAGCCGGGCCTCCTTTTCGCCATCGAAAATCCGCGGCACGGCTGGCGCAGCCGCGGTCTTGCGGCTCAAGACGGCATCGAGCCCTTCTTCCACCAATTGCTTGCGAACCCGATAGACCATGGAAACGCTGGTCTCCAGAGCCTCGATGATCCGGCTGTCGCTCCAGCCTTCGCCGTCGTCCGAGACGTCGGCCTTCAACAGGATGCGCGCCTTCAGAAGCCGCTGCGCCGCGCTCTTACCCTTGCGGATCATCGCCTCAAGCTGCTGACGTTCTTCGGCGCTCAGCCGTACGACATACCGCTTCACCGAAGGCGTCTTCGCCGCCATAATTTCCTCCATCGCTCCAATCGCGATCGATAAGGAATCGTCAATTCCTTTCGAAATCGTTGAAGCGAGCCACTAGTGGCCCGAGTTCACGCGAACTGAGGGTATAGCCTGGCGAGTTTGACGCGGGCGTCGGCGGTTGTGAATTGCCAGTCGGCCTTGGCGTGATGTTTGTTGCGGGCGTTGTTCCCAGGCGGCGACTTCCTGGGTCAGTTCCGGCTTGTTCGGGATGCGTCGGTCGAGGCACTGGGTTGAGAGGACGGCGAGTTCGGATTCGGCCATGTCGAGCCAGCTTCCGTGCTTGGGCGTATAATGCCATTCGAACCGTTCGACGAGGCGACGCGCTTCGGCGGCGGGAAAGGCTTGGTAGAGCGACGCCGTCGTGTGCGTGCTGAGATTGTCCTGAACCAGAACGATCTTGTCCGCATCGGGAAAATACATGTCGGACAAATCCTTGAGCACGTGGGCGTAATCGACGGCCGCGCGGCGGTCGGTGACTTTCACGCAGCGCCAGCCTTCCAGCGGCGCGAACATCATGAACAGATTGGCCACGCCATTGCGTTCGTATTCGTAGTCGCGCCGCGCCGGTTGTCCCGGCTTGGCGGCGACCGGCGCGCGCGTCTCGATGATGAGCTGCTTCGACGTTTCGTCGAGGCATACGAGGGGGCGCATGGGATCATGCGGCCTCTGGTAGACTTCCAGCACGTCCTCCATGTTGGCGACAAAGGCCGCGCTGGCCTCGGGCGCGATCACCCATTGCTGCTTGAGATGGGGCTTGAGAATGTTTTTTTGAGCGTCCGCCCGATCGTGTTGTCGCTGGCGCTCTCGACGATCTGCAGTTCGACGACCTTCTCCTCCAAAAGACGCAGGGTCCATCTGGCGCGGCCCGCCGGGGCCGGCCCGCAAGCCAAAGCGATCAGCTTGGCTTCCGCGGCGCCGTCGAAAATCCGCCGCGGGGCGGAATTGGGATTGTCCTTGCGGGTCAGGACGGCTTCGAAGCCTTCCTCGACGAGTTGCCGCCGCGTCCGCTCGACCGTCGCGATGCTGGTGTCCAGCGCCTCGGCGATTCGGCTGTCGCTCCATCCGCCGCCAGCCTCCGACACGTCCGCTTTCAACAGAATGCGCGCTTTCGTCAACAAATGCCCGGCGCGCTTGCCCTTGCGGATAAACTCATCGAGCCGAGCACGTTCCTCCTCGCTCAGCCTGACCACGTATTTCTTGACGGCAATCTCTTTACTCGCCACGAATCATCTCCATCGCTCAGATCGCGACAGCACAGATTCAGACAATGCCGTCAAACGCAATGACGTGAGCTACTAGACGGGGTTTGAGGGATTGCCTTGCCCATTGCGCCCCGCGTCGCGACCGTCTATACGCCCGCTTTCGAGGTGGATCTCGCATGAGATCCGCTTGGAGATGGGCGCTTAGCTCAGCGGTAGAGCACTACCTTGACATGGTAGGGGTCAGAGGTTCAATCCCTCTAGCGCCCACCATCTCCTTCAATGAGTTAGGGGCGTCGGAGCCCGCGACCAGGACGGCGGCCGCTAAGAACGCGCAACGCTCCGGTCCGCCGATCCGCGGAGAACGGAGCCGGCGCGACCAGCGTATTGAACCCAATTCGTTTTCTGTGGCATGCTAGCTCGCGTGACCATCAATGGCGGCGAACGCCGATCACGCGGGAGGAAACAATGACGGACTCCACAAAAGACGTTTCACAGGATCGGCGCCGGCTTCTTCGGACCGGCGCAATCGGCGCGGGCGCGGCGGCTCTGTTCAGCGGAATGGGCGTCAGCCCGCTGATCGGCGCGGCGATGGCCAAGGAGGCTGGCAAGGCGACCCGGCCGCTCAAAGCCGCGTTCTCCAACGCCGGATTGCAGGCGACCTGGTGCGCCCAAGGCAAGCAGGCGGCGGAATATTGGGGCAATCTGTTCAACGTCGACGTCACCTGGTTCGACGGCCAGCTCGACGCGGTCAAGCAGCGCGCGGCGATCGACAATATGGCTTCGCAGAAGTGGGATTTCGTCGCGATCCAGGCGTTCGGCATCGGCACCCTGACGGCGCCGGTCAACAAGATGATCGACGCCGGCACGCCAGTCATCGACATGGATACGCTGATCGCGCCGCTCGATACGATCAGTGTTTTGACGTTCCTCGCGCCGGACAACGTGTTCATGGGGTCGTCGGTCACACAGGCGCTCGTCAATGCGATCAACGGCGAGGGCACGATGGTGATGACTCAGGGCGCGCTCGGCCATACCGGCGCACAGGGGCGAGCCAAGGGTTTTCACGAGGTTGTCTCCAAGTTCCCGAAGATTCAGGTCCTCGACGAGCAGCCGGCCGATTGGGACGTCACCAAGGTCGCGCGCATATGGGAGACGCTGCTCACCAAATATCCGAAGATCGACGCGGCCTTCTTCCACAACGACGACATGGCGCTCGCCGCCTACAAGGTGATGCAGGCGAAAGGCCGCACCGAGACCAAGATCGGCGGCGTCGACGCCATGCCGCCGGCGATCAAGGCCGTCCAGGCGGGTCACATGTACGCCACCGTCCGCAACCCGTCGTGCCGCATCCATGGCGGGGCGATCATCGCGGGCGTGTCGGCGGTCATCAATGGCGCCAAGACGGGTACGGACATTCCCAAGAACATCGTCACCGACGGGCCGGTCGTCACTAAGGCCAATGCCGACGGGATGCTCTGGATGGAGGAGCAGTTCCTCATCTGACTTCGTCAAAAGCCGCAAATGGCGCTGCTCGAACTGACCGATGTCTCGAAGTCGTTTGGCGGAGTCCAAGCGCTTCGAGAGGTCGACTTCACCCTCCTCCCCAGCCAGATTCATGGTCTGGCCGGCGAGAACGGGGCCGGCAAGAGCACGATGATGAAGATCATCGCCGGCGTCCATCCCGCGGACTCGGGACAAATGCGCGTCGAGGGCCGGGACGTGCATTTCCGCTCCACGCGCGACGCGCTGGCGGCCGGAATTGGCATGGTGCATCAGGAGCTCAGCGTCGCGCCGGAACTGAGCGTCGCCGAGAACGTGTTTCTCGGATCCCAACCCGTCGGTCGCTTCGGAGTCGTCGCCTGGCGGCGCATGGCCGAGAGAGCCGCCGAGCAGCTGAAGAATCTCGAACTCGACATCGATCCGCGAGCCCGCCTCGGCGACTTCCCAATCGGGGTGCAGCAGCTCGTCGAACTCTCGCGCGTGCTGTTCTCGGGAGCGCGCATCATCATTCTCGACGAGCCGACGTCGGCGCTGTCGCCGCCGGAGATCGAGCGTCTATTCGGCGTGCTCGCCAAATTGCGCGAGGGCGGCCGCAGCATCATCTTCATCTCGCATTTCCTCGACGATATCCTCAAGATCTCCGACGCGATCACGATCTTTCGCAATGGCCGCAAGGTCGCGATGGCCGAGATCACGCCGGCGATCGACAAGGGCTGGATCATCGAGCGAATGATCGGCGCCGGTCGCGAGGAACTGGAGGAAAGCTATCTCGGCGAGATCAGGCTCCATAGCCGCCCAGAGGCGCCGGTCGTCTTGCGCGCCAAAGGGCTGACGCTCTCGCCCGCCTATCGCGACCTGACGTTCGAGGCGCGCGCGGGCGAGGTCTTGGGCGTTTACGGCTTTATGGGTTGCGGCCAACTCGAGCTGGCGCGGACGTTGTTCGGTCGTCTTCGCGCCAAGGGAGGCGCGCTCGACATCGACGGTCAGGTTAAGTCGCTCACCAACACCGCCGCTGCCAAGAAGGCGGGAGTGGCCTATGTCGCCGAGAGCCGGCGTTCGATGCTGTTTGCCGAAGAGCCCGTTTACAAGAACATATCGATCGCGGTGCTCGAGCGCCTGTCACGCTGGCTCCTGAGGCCCGATCGCGAACGCGACCTAGCCAAAGCGCAGATCAAGGCGCTGGACATCCGCCCGCCCGAGCCAGAATGGCGTCTCGGCGGCCTTTCGGGCGGCAACCAGCAGAAAGTCGCGCTGGCCAAATGGCTCACCCATTCGCCCCGAATTCTTCTGCTCGCCGAGCCGACGCGCGGCATGGACGTCGGCGCGAAAGAGGACGTCGTCAGAATTGTGCGCGCTCTCCGCGATCAGGGCATCGCGATCATCGTCTTCTCGACGGAGCCGGAGACCGTTCTTTCCCTTGCAGACCGGGTGCTGGTGATGCGCAAGGGCGAGATCGCCCACGAGTTCGCGAGCGAAGCGATCAGCAAGGATCGCCTGTTGGCCGCAGCCTGACGATGGGATTTCGACTTCGATGAATACGCCAGGCGTACACGTGAGCTCCGCCCGCGGCTTCCAGCTTGTCGATTTCGTGCGCAATCAGTTGCGCAACATCGCCCCGTTCATCACGCTTCTGTGCCTCGTCGTCTTTTTCAGCATCGCGAGCCCGTCCTTCGCATCGGTGGGCAATCTGGAAAACATTCTGCAGCAGGTTTCCGTCACCGCCATCATCGCCGTCGGCCTCACCTTCGTCATTCTGACCGCGGAAATCGATCTCAGCGTCGGCGCGATCGCCAACGCGACCGCGATCGTGCTCACGTTCTTTACGGCGCAACCGGACTACGTGAACATCGCGAACCTGCCGATGCCCGGGCCGATCGCGATCGTCCTTGCGCTCGTCGCCTGTTGCGCGCTCGGGCTCATGACCGCCTTCGGCGTCACCCGTATCGGCATCCCCTCCTTCATCATGACGCTCGCGATGATGCAGATCGGCGCGGGAATTTCCGCGATTCTGGTGCGCGGCCAGATCGCCTATACCGTGCCGGGCCTTGTTCAGACGCTCGGGTCCAAGTCGCTCGTCGGCGTTCCCTGGATCGTTATCGTCGCGGCGATCTTTCTCATCGTCGCCCATCTCGTGCTGACCTACACGCGGTTCGGCCGCTACGTCTACATGGTCGGCGGCAATCGCGAGGCTGCGGAATATTCCGGCGTCAACGTTCGCTTCATCGTCGGCGCCGTGATGGTGATCTCGGCCATGTGCTCGGGCGTTGCCGGCATGATCGGCGTCGCCTATTTCGGCAGCGCCCAGCAGAACGAATTCGACACCTTCCTGCTCGACGCGATCGCGGCGGTGGTGGTCGGCGGCACGAGCCTCTTTGGCGGACGCGGCGGCATCGGCAACACGATCGTCGGCCTCTTCGTGCTGGGGGTGCTGAACAATGGCCTCGACTACGTCAAGATCGACAGTTTTCTCAAGATCCTCATCCGCGGAATCATCCTGCTCGCGGCGCTGGTCATCAATGTCTATGCTGAGCGGTTGCGCACCGCGCGAGTCGGCGGCCAGGGCCATTGAGTCTCATGCCTGCATACGCCCCCGTCGATGGATCGCGGCTCGCCGGCGCGCTCGCTGAAATCGCGGCGGTCCGCGACCGTCTCGGCGGCGACGCCGTGGGCTGGCGAATCCGCGAGGTAGGTGACGGCAATCTCAATCTCGTCTTCATCGTCGAAGGTCGGGCAAGCGGCGTCGTCGTCAAGCAAGCGCTGCCGTATGTGCGGCTGGTCGGCGAGTCGTGGCCGCTGCCGCTCGAGCGTTCATGGTTCGAATATAGCGCTCTCGTCGAGCAGGCGCGCCATGCGCCGGGCCTCACGCCGGAGGTCCTCCACTTCGACCGCGCCCAGGCGATGATCGTCATGGAATACCTCTCGCCGCATGTCATCATGCGCAAGGGCCTCATTCGCGGGATCGAATATCCCCGCTTCGCCGCCGACATCGCCGAGTTTCTCGCCGCGACCCTGTTCAAGACCTCTGTTCTCGCGGGGACGGCGGCCGAGCACAAAGCGCGCGTCGAGCTCTTCGCCCCGAACGTCGCGCTCTGCAAGATCACCGAGGATCTCATCTTCACCGACCCCTATCGCGAGGCGCTTCTCAATCGCTGGACAAGCCCCTACCTTGACGCGCAAAAGAGGGCGTTCGAGCGGGACAGCGCGCTGAAAATCGCGGCGCAGCAGCGCAAATATCAGTTCATGACAAGCGCGCAGGCGCTGATCCACGGCGATCTGCATACCGGCTCGATCATGTTGACGCGGGGAGACACGCGGGTCATCGACCCCGAATTCGCTTTCGTCGGGCCGATCGGCTTCGATGTCGGCGCCGTCATCGGCAACTTGTTCCTCGCCTTTTTCGCGCAGGAAGGCCACGAGCCCGAGCCGGGCGCTCGTGACGCCTATCGTACCTGGATTCTCGCGCAGGTGGCGGATGTATGGTCGGGCTTCCATGATCGCTTTCTCGAGCTCTGGCGCGCCGCACCCCAAGGGGACGCGTATCCGGTCAGCCTCTTTGCGTCCGATGAAGACCGCGCGGCGTTGGAAAAGGAGCGGGCGCGATTCATGCGCGCTCTCTTCGAAGATACTTTGGGCTTTGCCGGCGCGAAGATGATCCGACGCATTCTCGGCCTCGCGCATGTCGAGGACCTGGAGGCTATCGCCGACCCGGAACGGCGCGCGCGCTGCGAGGCCAAGGCGTTGCGGCTCGCGCGCGAGCTCATGGTCGGCGCCAGAGGCTTCTCTGGTCCAGCTGACGTTATCAGCGCCGTGCGGACGATCGGCCGCGCTTGACCTGCCGCTTGGCGCCGGCGTCGGGTCTTGCTAGGGGCTGCCTGCTATTTCGGCATCGGGACAAAAGAGGCGTGACGGCGTTCATGAAGGCGCGACAATGGAATGGCGCACGCGTAGTTTTGCGTTTTCTGACAGGCATCGCCCTCCTCGCCGCGGCGCTCCCGCTGCCGTTGGGACCGGCCCTCGCCCAGGGCCCCATCAAGGACAAGCACGGCGATTGGGAGACGCGCTGCGAGACGCCCCCCGGCGCCGCTTACGAGCAGTGCGCGGCGGTCCTGAGCGTCGTGGACCAGGAGCGCCCGAACGTCACGCTCGTCGTGATCGTGCTCAATACGGCCGACCGCAAGGCGCGTCTTATGCGCATCATCGCGCCGCTCGGCGTGCTTCTGCCGGCGGGCGTAAGCCTCCAAATCGACGGCGAGGACTTCGGCCGCCTCAACTTCCTGCAATGCCTCTCCAACGGCTGCATCGCGCAAGTCGCGATCGACGACAAGCTGCTCGACAAGATGAAAACCGGAAAGACCGCGACCTTTGGTATTTTTCAGACGCCCGAGCAGGGCGTCGGGGTGCTCGCTCCGCTCGCGGGCTTCAAGGAATCCTACGAGCAATTGCCATGACAGCCCCGGCATCGTAAGCACGCGTCCACTCTTCCTCGAATCCTCTTAATCGTCGTGGCGATGACCTTCCGTCCTCTTCCTTTCCGCTGCCTGCCGGCCCTCGCGGCGCTAGGCCTTCTGACCGGGTGCGGCTCGGTCGAAGGGTTCTTTTCCCACCGCGACCCGAACGCGGAGCAATTGAACCTCGGCGCGAATCCGCGACCAGTGGCGCGTCCCAGCGCCAATCCGAGCGAGAAGCCGAAGGTTCTCTCCGTCGCATCTTTGGACATCAGCTGCCCGACCGTGGAGGTTGCGGACAATGGCGCGGCTCTACGCGTTGGGGGCGCGGACAACGCCTCGGTCCGCTACCAGTTCAATATCGGCGACACCGCGCGGGAGTGCGACCCGGCCGGTCCGGGCGAGGCCGCTCTCAAGATCGGCATCGCGGGGAATGTCGTGATCGGGCCGGCCGGATCGGCTGGAACATACAACGCGCCGCTGCGCATCACCGTGACGAATGACGTCGACAAGAAGCAGGTCTTTTCGAAGACATACCGGATCGAGGCGGCCACGGACGGCGTCGCGGCCGGCGAATTCCGGTTCGTCACCGAGCCGATCATGTTGCCGCTGACCACGCTGCGGCTCGCCGACATATACTCGATCAGCGTCGGCTTCGAGAGCGGCGGAGCCGCCGAGCCCCGGCGGCCGCACAAGCGAAAGTCCTCCGGCTGAGCGGCAGAGCATGAGGCGGCGCCCGCACGCGCGTTTGACAAAGCGCGCACGCTCGGGCTAGCTCGCGTCCGTCAGGCAAAGACACTTCGCGGAAGAGTCCGGCGGCTCACGTCGCCGGCGCCGAAGGCGCAACCGCCCCGGAAACGCTCAGGCCATCAGGACCGCGCGGGTGATGACGCTCTGGAAAGCGGCGAGCGACATTCTTTGAGTGCGTGCGCCCACCGACGGGGGTAACCGCCGAAACGGCGGGAAATCTCTCAGGTCTTCGGACAGAGGGGGCGACCAGCGCGAAACTCGGCCGCATCTCGCGGCTTCGGGCGTCGCGTCGGCCGCTTGTTCACGAAGCCGGATGTCCCATGAGCGACCCCGCGATCCTCACGACGCCCCTTCACGCTCTTCACCTTGAGCTCGGCGCGCGCATGGCGCCGTTCGCCGGCTGCGACATGCCGATCCAGTATCCGACCGGAGTCCTCGCCGAACATGTGCACACGCGCAGCCACGCGGGTCTGTTCGATGTCTCGCACATGGGCCAGGCGCTGATAGAAGGTCCGGACCACGCGACCCTCGCAGCGTTCCTCGAAACGCTGTGCCCCGCCGACATCCTCAATCTCCCGCCGGGCCGCCAGCGCTACACCCAATTCCTCAACGACAGCGGCGGGATTGTCGACGATCTGATGGTCGCCCGGCCGCCGGCGGCGAACGGCGTGCTCCGGCTCGTCGTCAACGCCGCGCGCAAGGGCGTCGATTTCGCCCACCTTCGCGCCCGATTGCCGGGGCGAGTCCGGCTGACGCCGCTCGACGAAGCGGCCTTGATCGCCCTGCAAGGGCCGGCCGCTTCAACGACGCTCACGCGGCTCGCGCCCCACGAGGGCCTTGAGGGGATGCCGTTCATGAGCGTCAAAGCGGCGCGGATCGGGGACTTTGAAACCTTCGTCTCCCGCTCCGGCTATACCGGCGAAGATGGATTTGAGATCTCGCTCCCGGCGGCGCAGGCCGAAATCTTCGCCCGTCTGCTCCTGATCCAGCCGGAAGTCGCGCCGGTCGGACTGGGCGCGCGCGATTCGCTCAAACTCGAGGCGGGCCTCTGTCTTTACGGCCACGAGCTCGACGAGACGATTGATCCGATCGAGGCGGCTCTCGCATGGTCGATCCAGAAGCGACGGCGCGTCGAGGGCGGGTTCCCCGGCGCGGAGCGGATTCAGCGGGCGCTTGCCGAAGGCCCGCGGCGCCGGCGCGTCGGACTGCGTCCAGACGGACGCGCGCCGGCGCGCGAGGGCGCGGAGATCGTGTCGCCGGAAGGAGAGGCGATAGGCGTCGTCACGTCGGGCGGCTTTGGTCCGAGCGTCGGCGCGCCGGTCGCGATGGGCTTCGTCGATCGGGCGTGCGCTACGATTGGAACGCCTGTCGCTCTCGTGGTGCGCGGAAAGCCCTGGAGCGCACGCGTCGTCGCGCTGCCGTTTCATCCCCACGCCTATTATCGCGGTTGAGCCAGAGGAACGAATCCATGTCGCAGATCCGCTACACAAAGGATCACGAATATGTGCGCATCGAAGGCGACGAAGGCATCGTCGGCATCAGCGAGCACGCGCAGAGCCAACTCGGCGACGTCGTGTTCGCCGAGACGCCGCCTGTCGGGAAAGTGCTGAAGGCGGGCGAACCGGCCGCCGTGGTCGAAAGCGTCAAGGCCGCGAGCGATGTTTTCGCGCCGGTCTCGGGCGAGGTGATCGCGGTCAATTCCGAAGCCGAGGCGACGCCGGGCGTCATCAATGAGGATGCGCTCGGCCGCGGCTGGCTGTTCCGCATCAGGCTCTCCGACGCCAATGAGCTTGCGCGCCTGATGGATGAGGCCGCCTATGCCGAATATCTGAAAACGCAGGGCTAGACGCATGCGTTATCTGCCGCTCGACGCCTGCGAACGCGACATCATGCTGATGCGAATCGGCGTCCCGAGCGTGGACGCCCTCTTCGCCGACATTCCGACCGACAAGCGGCTCGAAGGGCTTCTCGACATGCCGCTCGCAATGAGCGAAATGGCGGTCGAACGGCACATGACGGCGATGGCCGCGCGCAGTCTCGCGGCCGGATCGGCGCCTTTCTTTCTCGGCGCGGGCGCCTACAAGCGGCACATCCCGGCCACGGTGGACCATCTCATCCAGCGCTCGGAGTTCCTCACGAGCTACACCCCCTATCAGCCGGAAATCGCGCAGGGCACGCTGCAGGTCCTGTTCGAATTCCAGACGCAGGTGGCGGCGCTGACGGGCATGGAGGTTGCGAACGCCTCGATGTACGACGGCTCGACCGCCTGCGGCGAAGCGATGCTGATGGCCCATCGTTTGACCAAGCGGCGCAGGGCTGTGCTGTCGGGCGGGTTGCACCCGCAATACGCCGACGTCGCCGCGACGCTGGCGCATATGGCGGACGAGACGGTTGTGCGCATGGCTCCGGACGCGACGGCGGGCGAGGACATCGTCGCGGCGATCGACGGCGAGACGAGCTGCGTCATCGTCCAGAGTCCGGACTTCTTCGGCAATCCGCGCGACCTCAAGCCGATCGCCGCAGCAGCGCACGCGAACGGCGCCCTCCTGATCGCGGTTTTCACCGATCCGGTCGCTTTGGGCGCACTGCGCTGTCCAGGCGAAATGGGTGCAGACATCGCCGTCGGCGAAGGCCAGGGGCTCGGCAACCCACTCAGTTTCGGCGGCCCGTACGTCGGCCTGTTCGCGACGCGGCTCAAGAACGTGCGGCAGATGCCGGGCCGGCTCGCCGGCCAGACGGTCGACGCCGAAGGGCGGCGCAGTTTCGTGCTGACGCTTTCGACGCGCGAGCAGCACATCCGCCGCGAGAAGGCGACCAGCAACATATGCACCAACTCCGGCCTCTGCGCGCTCGCGTTTTCGATCCATCTGGCGCTCCTCGGAGAGACGGGCTTGAGGCGGCTCGCCAACGTGAACCACGCCAATGCGGCCCAACTCGCCGATCGCCTGTCCGGCATTCGCGGCGTCGAAGTTCTCAACGCGCATTTCTTCAACGAGTTCACGTTACGCACGCCGCGGCCCGCCGCGGAATTGATCGAGTCGCTGGCTCAGAAGGGCGTGATTGGCGGGCTGCCCGTGTCCAGGCTGCTGCCTCATGCCGGGCTTGACGACTGCGTCATCGTCGCGAGCACCGAGGTCAATGACGACGACGATCGCGCAGCTTATGCAAAGGCGCTAGCCGAGTGTCTCAAATGACTGCTGAAGAACGGACGAGCCCGATGAATGCCCAAGGCCGTCCGACCCGCCCCGAAGCGGTCTCCGCCGCTGCGCGCGAAACCTTCACCGGCAACCGCGGCCTCGACATCGAGGAGGCGCTGATTTTCGAGGCCGGCCGCTTCGACGCGACTGGCGTCGACATAGACGAGCCGCCGCCCTTCGAGTTCGAGACTCGGTCCGCATGCGCGCGAGAGCGCGCTCGAACTGCCGGGCCTCACCGAGCCCGAGGCGGTGCGCCACTACGTGCGCGTCTCGCGCAACAATTATTCGATCGACGCCGGCATCTACCCGCTCGGCTCCTGCACGATGAAGCACAATCCGCGCCTCAATGAGAAGATCGCCCGTCTGCCCGGCTTCGCCGACGTTCATCCGCTCCAGCCTGTGTCGACTGCGCAGGGCGCGCTTGCCGTGATCGAGGCGCTCGCCCATGCGCTCATGACCATGACGGGGATGAGCGCGATCGCGATGCCGCCGAAGGCGGGCGCGCACGGCGAACTTTGCGGCATGATGGCGATCAAGGCGGCGATCGAGGCGCGCGGCGAGAGTGAGACGCGGCGGGTCGTCCTGGTTCCCGATTCCGCGCACGGCACGAATCCCGCGACGGCCGCATTGATCGGCTTTTCTGTTCGGCCCGTCCCGGCCGGCGAGGGGGGGACTGTCGAGGTCGAAGCGGTCAAGCGCGCGCTCGCGCCCGACGTGGCGGCGATCATGCTGACCAATCCCAACACCTGCGGCCTGTTCGAACGCGAGATCGCCGGGGTTGCTGCCGCGGTTCACGAAGCGGGCGCCTTCTTCTATTGCGATGGTGCGAATTTCAACGCGATTGTCGGCAAGACGCGCCCGGGCGATCTCGGCGTTGACGCCATGCACATCAATCTGCACAAGACTTTCTCGACGCCCCACGGCGGCGGGGGACCCGGCGCGGGCCCCGTCGCCCTCTCGTCGCGTCTCGCGCCATACGCGCCCGTCCCGTTCATTGCGCGCGACGGCGACCAGCTGCGTCTGGTCGAGCACGCCGAAGGCTCATCGTCATTTGGGCGCATGACGGCGTTTCACGGGCAAATGGGGATGTTCGTCCGCGCCTTGAGCTTCATCCTTTCGCACGGCGCGGACGGCTTGCGCCAGGCCTCAGAGGATGCGGTGCTGTCGGCGAACTATATTCGCGCCTGCCTCAAGGACGTGATGAGCGCGCCGTTCGGCGACCGGCCGTGCATGCACGAGGTTCTGTTCGACGACCGTTGGCTCAAGGACTCCGGACTGACGACGCTCGATTTCGCCAAGGCGATGATCGACGAAGGCTTCCATCCGATGACCGTCTATTTCCCGCTGATCGTGCATGGGGCGATGCTCATCGAGCCGACCGAGTCGGAATCCAAGGCGAGCCTCGATCTTTTCATCATGACGCTGCGCGATCTCGCCTTCTCGGTCGAGCGAGGAGACCGCGATCGCTTCCTGTCGTCGCCTGTTCACGCTCCGCGCCGCCGCCTGGACGAAACCCGCGCGGCGCGCCAACCGGTGCTGCGCTGGACGAGACCCGCTGCGACCTGACGCCGCATCCGGCTTCAGACGTCGATCCGTCTTTCTTCTGCAGTCAAAATACCCTTAGATGGCTCAAGAGCGAATTCCAAGCCTGCTGGCGCCGGAGGTCAGCGCGACAATGCCGAGCAACCTGATCCGTTTCGCGGCCGCCGGCGTTCTGGCCGCGGTCCTCGGTTTGCTTTCGAGCGCCGCTCTCGCGGAGGATGCGTCGCCGACGCCGCCCGCGACACAGGCGCCGGCCGGGCCCGCAGCGCAGACGTCTCCGCCGGCGACGCAACCGCCATCGTCCGCTCCCGCCGCGCCGGCGGCGCCGTCGCCCGCCGCTCCGGCCGCGAACCCGCCCGCGGGCGCTCCAGAGACGGGAAAACCCGCGGAATCAGCGCCGCCCGCCCAAAGCGAAACTTCGACCGGCGAGACCGTCGAACTGCCAGCGCGGCCCTTCGCTTATGTCGAGGGGAAAGCCGATCGGGACGAAATCTACGGCGCCATTCTCGGTTCGCTCAGCGTCGTCAAGCGCGACATGGACCAAGCCGGGCTCAAGCCGGCCGGCAAGCCGATCGCGGTGTTCATCGAATCCGACGAAAGCGGCTTTCGCTACCACGCGGGATATCCGCTGGAGGCGGCGCCCGGGGGGAAGTCCAGCCTGTCGGACGCGGTGAAAATCGGCGAGACGCCGAGCGGCAAGGCGATGCGGTTCCAGCACCTTGGGGCTTACGCCGATATCGACGCGACCTACGACGCGATCACGGCCTATCTCGATGAAAAGGGCATCGACGCGCAAGATTCCTTCATCGAGGAATATGAAAACGACATCAAAGACGCGGACGATCCGAACCTGCAGGTGAACATCTACGTGATGCTCAAGTGACGCAGATCGCGCTCCGATTTGATCGACGTCAAATCGCGAATGCGGGCGAGGGCCGATAAGAAGGCGGAAACCCGGGGAACGGAGCGATCATGCCGGCCAACAGCGACGTCATCGCACTGAGCTTGGAGCGCCGCGGCGCGGAGCCAACCGAGCTCTTGCAAGTTCTGCGCGAGATTCAGGAGGAGCTCGACTGGATCTCCCCCGAGACCGCCCGCGCGGTCGCGGCCGGACTCGGTATGCCGGTCACGCAGGTCGAGAGCGTCGTTCAGTTCTATTCCTTCCTATACGATGAGCCGCGCGGCCGCTATCGCATCTTATTTTCCGACAACATCACCGACCGGATGCTCGGCAACCTGGCGCTGTTCGAACACATGCTGAAGCGCCTCAAGCTCAAGCGCGGGGAAGTTTCGGCCGACGGCGTGGTAAGCGCCGACCTCACGTCGTGCACCGGCATGTGCGACCAGGGGCCGGCGCTGCTCGTCAACAACCGGCCGATCACGCGGCTGACGGCGCGCCGGGTCGACGAGATCTGCGATCTCGTGCGAAACGCCGTCCCGCTCGCCGAATGGCCTCAGGATTTCTTCCGGGTCGAGGACAACATCCGCCGCGCCGACGCGCTCATCGGCTCGCGCTATGAGCGCGGCTCGGCGCTGCGGGCGGCGATCGCGCTCGGGCGGCAAGGCATGCTCGACGAGATGAAGCGGTCGAACTTGCGCGGACGCGGCGGCGCTGGATTTACGACCTCGGTCAAGTGGGAGAGCTGCCGTAACGCGCCCGGCGCCGAGCGCTTCATCGTTTGCAACGCCGACGAGGGTGAGCCCGGCACCTTCAAGGATCGCGTTCTGCTCGCCTCTTTCTCGGAACGGGTGTTCGAAGGCATGGCGATCGCGGGATTTGTCGTCGGCGCGGCGCGCGGCCTTCTCTATCTGCGCGGCGAGTATCGCTACCTGCTCGAGCCGCTCGAGGCCAAGCTCCAGGCGATGCGCAAGGAGCGGCTGCTCGGCGCGAGCATTTGCGGCGCGCAAGGGTTCGACTTCGACATTGAGATCCATCTCGGCGCAGGCGCTTACATCTGCGGCGAGGAATCGGCCCTGATCGAATCGCTCGAGGGCAAGCCCGGCAAGCCGCGCATCCGGCCGCCGTTCCCCGTGACGGTCGGCTATCTCGGCAA
This sequence comes from uncultured Alphaproteobacteria bacterium, assembly GCA_963782255.1. Lineage (GTDB taxonomy): Bacteria > Pseudomonadota > Alphaproteobacteria > Rhizobiales > Beijerinckiaceae > Roseiarcus. The sequence goes on from CAWAIS010000002.1 coordinate 1,133,428, forward strand.
GCCGACGGTCGTCGACAACGTCGAGACGCTGGCCGAAGCGACCGTCGTCGCCCTTCTGGGCGGCCGGGTCTTCGCCGGCCAAGGAACGCGCCACTCGTCGGGAACCAAGATCCTCTCGGTGTCCGGCGATTGCGCGCGGCCTGGACTCTACGAATATTCGTTCGGCGTGCGCGTCGAGCAGGTCTTGAAGGATTGCGGCGCGGGCGACGTCGCCGCGGTGCAGGTCAGCGGACCGTCGGGCGTCTGCTTGACGCCGGACGAGTTCCGCCGGCACATCGCCTTCGAAGACGTGCCGACCGCCGGCGCGTTCATGATCTTCGGCAAGGACCGCGACCTCTTCGAGGTCGCGCGCAATTTTGCGCACTTCTTCGCCCACGAAAGCTGCGGCTTCTGCACGCCCTGCCGGGTCGGCACGACGCTCATGCGCGATGCGCTCGACAAGATCGCCGACGGCCGCGGCTCGCGATACGAGATCAACGAACTGATGCGGCTTGCCGAGTTGTTGCGCCGGACCAGCCATTGCGGGCTCGGCCAGACGGCCGGCAATCCGGTGCGCGACACTTGGCTCAAGTTCCGGCCGGCTTACGAGCGGCGTCTCATCCGGGGCGACTTCGATCCCGCAGTCGATCTCGACGCGGCGCTTGCGCGGGCGCGCGAGATCGCCGAACGCGACGACGCGGGCGCGCATATAGGAGCCGAGGCATGAGCGCGACCGACAACACGATCCTCATCGACGAGGTTCCGGTTCCCTTCAAGCCGGGACAGACCATTCTCCAGGCCGCGCTGGAGGGTGGCGTCTATATCCCCCACCTCTGCGCCCATCCGGAATTTGCGCCGCACGGCAGCTGCAAATTGTGCAACGTGATCGTCAATGGGCGCAGCGCTTCCGCCTGCACCATGAGGGCTGGGGCCGGCCAGGAGGTCGAGGTCGACACTCCCGACCTGCACGCCTACCGGCGGACCCTCGTGCAAATGCTGTTCGTCGAGGGCAACCACTTCTGCCCCGGCTGCGAGAAGAGCGGCAATTGCCAGTTGCAGGCGCTCGCCTACGACAGCGAGATGATGACGCCGCATTTCGTCGAGTTCTACCCGCATCGTCCGGTCGACGCGTCGCATCCCGACGTGCTGATCGACTTCAATCGCTGCATCCAGTGCGAACTCTGCGTGCGGGCGAGCCGCGACATCGACGGCAAGTCCGTTTTCGCGCTCGCCGGGCGCGGCATGGCCTCGCACATCGTCATCAATTCGCCAAGCGGCAAGCTCGCCGACACGAATTTCTCGGTCGCCGACAAGGCCGCGCACGTCTGCCCCGTCGGCGCCATACTAATCAAGCGGGTCGGTTACGCCGTGCCGATCGGCGAACGCCGCTATGACCTCGAGCCGATCAGCGAAGAGGCCACGCGTTGCACGGTGGAGGAGATCAAATGAACGCATCCGCTGAAACCGCCGTCTTGCCGAAGGTGCGGATCGCCACGACCTCGCTCGCTGGCTGCTTCGGCTGTCACATGTCGTTACTCGACATCGACGAGCGCATTCTCGACCTCATGAAAATCGCGGAGTTCGACCGCTCGCCGATCACCGATATCAAGCATTGCGGCCCCTGCGACATCGCCTTGATCGAAGGGGGCTGCTGCAACGCCGAGAATGTGCATGTGCTGCGCGAACTGCGCGCCAACGCCAAGATCCTGGTCGCTGTCGGCGCCTGCGCGATCAACGGCGGCCTGCCAGCGATGCGCAACCGTCTCGACGTCGGCGATATTCTCAACGAGGTGTATCGGGACCCGGACGGCGTTCAGTCGCATGTTCCGAACGATCCGGAAGTGCCGCTCCTGTTCGACAAGGTCTATCCGGTCAACGAGGTCGTGCGGGTCGACTATTTCATTCCCGGCTGCCCGCCCTCCGGCGACACGCTCTGGAAATATCTCAACGATCTGATTCTGGGACGCATGCCGCGTCTCGATCATACTCTCATGCACTACGACTGAGGGCCGACCCATGCTCAACCTCGAAACCGCCCAGTCGCCGCACAAGCTGCGCCGCGTCGCCATCGAGCCCGTCACCCGCGTCGAAGGACACGGCAAGGTGACGATCCTTCTCGACGAGGAGAACCGGATTCATCAGGTCCGGCTCCACATCGTCGAATTTCGCGGCTTCGAGGTCTTCATCCGGGGCCGGCCCTACTGGGAAGTTCCTGTCGCGGTGCAGCGCCTGTGCGGCATCTGCCCGGTCAGCCACCTCATCGCCGCTACCAAGGCGATGGACATCATCGCCGGCTTCGGGCAGCTGACGCCGACCGCCGAGAAGCTGCGCCGCCTGCTGCATTACGGGCAGATGGTGCAGTCGCACGCGCTGCACTTCTTCTATCTCTCCTCGCCCGATCTTTTGCTCGGCTTCGAGAGCGAGGTCGCCAAACGCAATATCATCGGGGTCGCCGCGGCCTTCCCCGATCTCGCCGTGCAGGGCGTCATGACGCGGAAGTTCGGGCAGGAGGTCATCGCCCACATCGCCGGCAAACGCATCCATGGCACCGGCGTCATTCCCGGCGGCGTGAACAAGCCGCTCAGCGTCGAGGACCGCGATTCGATGCGCGCCGGCATCGACGAGATCGTCGACTGGTCGAAGGCGGCGGTCGGACTCGTGATCAAGCTGCACGAGACCAGTCCCGATTTCTACAAGGCCTTCGGCGAGTCGCGCGCCAACATGATGGGGCTCGTCGACAAGCGCGGCGCGATCGACTTCTACCACGGGGCTTTGCGCGCCCGCGACGCCGAGGGCGGACCGATCTTCGATCATGTCGATTACGCGACTTACAGAAACGTGCTCCAGGAGGATGTGAAGAACTGGAGCTACATGAAGTTCCCACACATCAAGACCATGGGCGCTGAGAAGGGCTGGTACCGCGTCGGACCGCTCGCGCGCGTGCAGGTCTGCGACGTGATGCCGACGCCGCTCGCCGAAGCCGAGCGCCGCACATTCCTCAACGTCGACGACGGCAAGCCCGTGCACGGCGCGCTCATGTACCATTGGGCGCGCATGATCGAGATGCTGCACGCCGCCGAGATGGCGCGCGAGCTGCTCGACGATCCGGACATCGTCGGGACGGACCTGATGGCGGACAAGGGACCCCGGCGCGAGGAGGCGGTCGGCGTCATCGAGGCGCCGCGCGGCACGCTCTTCCATCACTACCGCGCAGACGAGAACGATCTCGTCACCTACTGCAACCTCATCGTCTCCACGACCAACAACAACCAGGCGATGAACGAGGCGATCCGCGCCGTCGCTTCGCGCTATCTGTCGGGGCGCGAGCTGACCGAGGGGCTCCTGAACCACATCGAAGTGGCCATTCGCGCCTATGACCCGTGCCTCTCCTGCGCAACGCACGCGCTTGGGCAGATGCCGCTCGAGGTCGATCTCATCGACGCGGACGGCGCGCTCGTATCGCGAGTCCGCAAGGGCTGAGCGGTGCGGCTCATCGTCTTCGGCTGGGGCAATGACGCGCGCGGCGACGACGAACTCGGGCCGCTGTTGCTTGGACGCGTGGCGCGGGCCGGCTGGCTGGACGTGACGACGATCGAGGATTACCAGTTGCAGATCGAGCACGCCCTCGATCTCGACGGGGCGGAGGCGGCACTCTTCCTCGATGCGGGCAGGAATACGCCGGCGCCCTTCGCTTTCTCCGAGATTGCGCCGAAGCGCGACGCGACGCACACGACCCATGCCCTCGCGCCGGAAGCCGTGCTCGATGTCTACGCCCGCTCGCTCGGCCGCACGCCCCCGCCGTCGTTCACGCTCTGCGTGCGCGGAGAGCGGTTCGAACTGGGCGAGGGCCTCTCGATCGAGGCCGCCGAACGCCTGGAGGCCGCCTGGGCCTTCGTTCAGCGACTTATGCGCGAGCCCTCAATCGAAGCGTGGCGGCGGGCGACGTAGGTTAACTGCGTCATTATGTGATAAGACTCCGCTCGGTCGGCGCGCTCAATGATTTACCGCCGTCCTCTCCCCGCCGCGACAGATCGATCGCGGCTCGGACTTCGGCGCGCCAGATCAAGGCCGAACGCGAAAAGCGGATCGTCAGCCTCCTGATCCGGGGCGTCTCGATCCCCGAAATCGGGCGAGGGAGGGCGTATCAGAGAAGCGCATGCGGGCGACCGTCAAGGAGATTCTCGCTCGCCGCATGCCCCCGCCTCCAGCCGAGTTCCTTGCGCTGCAAGTGAGCCGCCTCAACGAGACGCTGCTCGTTTCCTATGGCGTGATGACGGCGGCGAATCTCGAGGCCGTAGACCGCGTCGTCAAAACCCGCCCGACTCGGAAATGGCGCCGCAAGCGATTAAAAACACCCGTTTTGCGCCCGGAAATGGGCGCCCCCCTTTTCTGGCTTGCGGAAGTAAGCAAGCGAGGGGGTCTACCGCGCCGCCGTCCGCTTCACGATCGTCTTGCAGTCGACCCCTTTGAGCGCGCCGTAATTGTGCGCGCCCAGCGTCTCGAGGCGTGAGCGGCAGAACGCCTCCGCCGCGGGCGAGCCGGCCCGGATCAGCGCCGCCGCTTCGAGCGCCAGTGCCAGCCGGTCGCAGAGGTCGCGACCGCGCGCCTCGAAATCGGCAAGGTCGCCGAGGTCGCCCTTGAGCGCCGCGACATGCGCGTCGAGCGTGGCGCTCTCGCCCTTCGCCGACCCGACCTCGGCAAAATAAGCCTCGAGCGTTTGCGGCGAGCGCTGAATCGCGCGCGCGATGTCGAGACACTGCACGTTGCCGCTCCCCTCCCAGATCGCGTTGACCGGCGCCTCGCGGTAGAGGCGCGGCATCGGCAAATCCTCCATGACCCCGGAGCCGCCGATGCATTCCAGCGCCTCGTAAGCGTGGCCGGGCGCCCGCTTGCAGATCCAGTACTTGCCAATCGCCGTGCCAAGGCGCACGAGCGCGTCTTCGTGCGGATCGTCGCGATGGTCGAGCGCGCGGGCGATGCGCATGGTCAGGGTCAGCGCCGCCTCGGCTTCGATCGCGAGATCGGCGAGGACCGCAGCCATGATCGGCTGGTCGACCAGGTAGGCTCCGAACGCCTTGCGCTGGCGGCAGTGGTCGATCGCCTGCGAAACGGCCATGCGCATGCCGGCCGACGAGCCAATCATGCAGTCGAACCGGGTCATCGCGACCATTTCGATGATGGTCGCGACGCCCCGGCCTTCAGGACCGATCATCCACCCGAGCGCGCCGCGCAGCTCTGTTTCGCTCGACGCGTTGGAGACGTTGCCCATCTTGCGCTTGAGCCGCACGATCTGCAGCGGGTTCTTGGAGCCGTCGGGACGCCAGCGCGGAACGAGGAAGCACGAGAGGCCGCCGGGCGCCTGGGCGAGCACGAGAAAGGCGTCGCACATCGGCGCCGAGACGAAGAACTTGTGGCCGACGAGTTCGTAAGGTCGACCCGGCCCCTCGGCGCCCGCAGGAATGGCGCGGGTCGTGTTGGCGCGCACGTCCGAACCGCCCTGCTTCTCGGTCATCGCCATGCCGATGGTGACGCCCTGTTTCTGGTCGACCGGGACGTTGCGAGGATCGTATGTGCGGGCGAGAATCTTCGGCAGCCATTCGCGGGCGACGTCCGGCTGCGCCTTGAGGCAGGGGACGGACGCGAAGGTCATGGTGATCGGGCAGCCGTGCCCCGCCTCGACCTGGGTCTGCATGTAGGAACGCGCCGCGCGGGCGACGTGCGCGCCGTCGCGGGGGTCGGCCCAGGGCGAGCAATGCAGGCCCTCCTCGATCGCCGACTTCATCAGCGCGTGATAGCTCGGGTGAAAGCGGATGAGATCGACCCGCCGCCCATAGCGATCGTGCGTGTCGAGTTCGGGCGGATTTCTGTTGGCGAGCGCGCCGAGCTCAAGGGTGTCGGCGGTTCCGGCGTGCGCGCCAAAGGCCTCGAGTTCGTCCGTCGCCCAGGCCGCGCCTTCGCGTCGCGCCGCCTCGGTGAGCGCAGCGTCGGAGGCAAAGAGGTTATAGTCCGTCAGTTCGGCCGGCTGGTTGAAGACCTCGTGCGTGACCGCCCCGTAAGGATCGAGGGGCGCGCCGAAATTGTCGTGTCGATCGTGCGGCAGGGCGCTCATGGGCGCATGGGTCCATTGTTCGTCGATAAAAGACTACAACGGCCGGGCCGAATTGAGAACGCCTCAGATTTGCCCGAAGGCGCACGCCGTCGTCTCAAAGCCGCGACTGGGGGCGCGAATCCTGTTAGCCAGCGCCATGACCTCTCATCGTCTCGACCGTCGCCTCAACCCCATCCGCGCCGATCTCGCCGCCGCCCATCTGCGCGGCTTGTTCGAGGCGCCGCGCTACGCCGAAGGGCGGGTGATGCAGGTCGTGGAATCGAGCGCGCCGCTGAGGCGCTCCCCCGATCCGAATGCGCCGCTCGAGACGGAGGCGCTGTTTGGCGAGGCGGTTACGGTCTATGACGAGAGCGAGGGCTGGGCCTGGGTCCAACTCGAGCGCGATCACTATGTCGGGTACTTGCCGCTGGCTTCGCTCGGGGCTCGAACCGAGCCGACCCGCCGGGTCGCGGCTCTGCGCACCCATCTCTATCCGAGACCAAGCATCAAGCTTCCGCCGAGGATGGCGTTGTCGCTCGGCGCCCAACTGACCATCGTTCAGATGGCGGGCGAGTTCGCCGTAACGCACGACGGCCTGCATGTCTGGGCGCGCCATGTGTCAGGAGCGGAATCGAGCGAACCGGACTTCGTCGCGGTCGCCGAACGCTTCCTCGAGACGCCCTATCTCTGGGGCGGCCGGACGTCGGAAGGGATTGACTGCTCTGGCCTGGTTCAAGCCGCGCTGACCGCCGCCGGCGTTTCATCGCCTCGGGACAGCGACATGATGGAGGAAAGCCTCGGAGCGCCTATCGGTTTCGGGAAGGGAGCGGACCTTGCCCGCGGCGACCTCGTCTTCTGGAGGGGCCATGTCGGGATCATGCGCGACCCGACGAGGCTGCTTCACGCCAATGGCTGGCACATGAAAGTGGTCAGCGAGCCGTTGGCCGAGGCGCTCGCCCGAATTGCGGCGGCCGGCGGCGGCGACGCGACAAGCGTACGGAGGCTGGCGCTCTGAGCGCGCTCCCCGGCGCGCTTACTTCTTGCCGCCGAGGCCCAGCCCCGAAAACCGGCTGTTGAAGCGCGACAGACGGCCGCCGCGATCGACGAGTTGCTGCGTGCCGCCGGTCCAGGCCGGGTGCGTATTGGGATCGATATCGAGGTGCAGCGTCGCGCCCTCTTCGCCGTAAGTCGAACGGGTCATGAATTCGACGCCGTTCGTCATGACGACCTTGATCATATGGTAGTTGGGGTGAATGTCCGGCTTCATCGTCGGTCTCGGCAGAAAGGCGCAACAAAACGAAGAGCCGACCGGCGGGCCGGCGGCTCTTCCTGTTGGCGGGCTCTATACGGCGCCGCAGCGGCTGGTGCAATAGGTCGCCGGCGCCCGCCTTGATTCCGGCCGAAATATGCTGCGTAACCCAATCCCAAGGAGCTCGGTCGATAATGTCCTCAATCGTCGACGCCGACGCGAAGCCGCGCCGCGTCCCGCTCGGCGCCCTCAAGCCGATTTTGCCCTACGCCCTCGTCCATCGCTCGCGCATTGCCGCGGCGCTCATCGCGCTCATCATCGCTTCGGCCGCGACCCTCGTCGTTCCGATCGCCGTCCGGCGCATGATCGACTTCGGCTTCTCCCACGAGAACGCGGGGATCATCCAAAGCTATTTCCTTGCCATGATCGGCGTTGTCGCCGTGCTCGCGCTGGCCTCCGGAGCGCGCTACTACCTTGTCATGACGCTCGGGGAGCGGGTGGTCGCGGACCTTCGCTCGGATCTCTTCACCCATCTGACCCGGCTCGATCCGAGCTTCTTCGACGCGGAGAAGACCGGCGACATCGCCTCGCGCCTATCCGCCGACACGACCCAGCTCAAGGCGACCTTCGGCTCCTCGGCCTCGATCGCGTTGCGCAACCTCTTCATGTTTGTCGGCGCGATCGCGATGATGGTGGTGACGAGCCCCAAGCTCTCGGCCTTCGTGCTGGCGGCGATCCCGATCATCGTCCTGCCGCTGTTTGCTGCTGGCCGCGCCGTCCGCCAGCGCTCGCGCCGTGCGCAGGACACGCTCGCTGAGGCGACCGCCTTCGCAACCGAGAGCCTGTCGGCGGTGCGGGTCATGCAATCGTTCGTGGCGGAAGGCTTTACCGCCAGCCGCTACCGCAAGGCGGCTTACGGCGCCTACGAAGCGGCTCGAAATATGGCGCAGGCGCGCGGGGTGGTGACGGTCGCGGCGCTATTCCTCGCATTCGGCAGCGTGGTTGTTGTGCTGTGGCTTGGCGCGCGGGACGTCGTAGCGGGCCGCATGTCGGGGGGCGCGCTCCTGCAGTTCGTCCTCTATGCCGTGTTTGGCGCAGGCGCGCTCGGGCAATTGTCGGAAGTCTGGAACGAGGTGTCGCAGGCGGCCGGCGCTGCCGGGCGCATCGGCGAACTGTTGGCCGTCCAGCCGCGCATCTCCGCGCCGGCCAAGCCGCTTGTGCTTGCCGAGCCGGTCCGTGGCGAGCTCGCCTTCAAAGACGTCGACTTCGCCTACCCCGGCCGCAATGAAGAAGCGGTGCTGCGCGAGGTGAACTTCCGTGTCGCGCCGGGCGAGGTCGTCGCCATCGTCGGGCCCTCTGGAGCCGGCAAATCAACCCTCTTCCAGTTGGCGTTGCGCTTTTATGATCCGACGCGGGGCGCGGTCACGCTCGACGGCGTCGATGTCTCGCGGCTCGATCCCGCGGAATTGCGCGCGGAGATTGCGCTCGTGCCCCAGGACGCGTTCATTTTCGGCGCGAGCGTCGCCGACAACATCGCCTATGGCGCGCCGAATGCGACGCGCGAGGCGATCATCGACTCTGCGAACCAAGCGGCGGCGCACGGATTCATTTCCGCCTTGCCGGAAGGGTACGAGACGCCGCTTGGCGAGCGCGGCGTTACGCTGTCCGGCGGCGAGCGTCAGCGCATCGCGATCGCACGCGCAATCCTCAAAAACGCGCCGGTGCTGCTGCTCGACGAGGCGACGTCGGCGCTCGACGCCGAGAGCGAGACGCTGGTGCAGAGCGCGCTCGAGAGCTTGATGAAAGGCCGCACGACGCTCGTCATCGCGCATCGTCTCGCAACCATCGTCAACGCCCACCGGATCCTGGTCATCGAGGCCGGGTGCGTCGTCGAGGAGGGAACGCATGCGTCGCTGTTGGCCGCCAACGGCCTCTATGCGCGGCTCGCGCGGCTGCAATTCGAAACAGGCGCGGCGGCGCTGACGGCGGTGGCGGAGGCGGCGCAATAGGGGATCAGTCGACGCGATGCGCGCGTCGTGCCCCTCGCCCGCAAGGACGAGGGGTCCGGCGCCATTCGCGATCGCGTGTTACTTGGCGAGCGCCTTGTCGGTGACGACCGTCGTATAAGCGCCAGTCGGCTCCCTTGAGATGACGGGGTCCGAACCGCCGGTCAGCAGCGTTTTCACCGTGCGCTCGTAGTCCACCTTATCCAGCCGGCCGTCGGAACCTTCGGTCAGCTTGTTGATCTCGCTCATCATCTGCTTCTGATGATGCTCGGTCTGGGCGCCGGTCGAGTCGTTGTCGAGCACGATCTTGACCGCTTCGTCGGGATGCGCGCGTGCGTAATCCCAGCCCTTCATCGAGGCCCTCACGAAACGCGCCATCTTATCCACGAACGCGGGATCCTTGAGCTTGTCCTGCATCACGTAGAGGCCGTCCTCGAGCGTCCCGACGCCCTGATCCTCGTATTTGAACACGACGAGCTGTTCGGGCTTGTAGCCGGCGTCGATGACCTGCCAGTACTCGTTGTAGGTCATGGTCGAGATGCAGTCCGCCTGCTTTTGCAACAGCGGATCGACGTTGAAGCCTTGCTTCAGCACCTTGACGCCGCCCGGCGAGCCGTCGGTCTTGAGGCCGAGCTTGTTCATCCAATTGAGGAAAGGATATTCGTTGCCGTAAAACCAGACACCGAGCGTGCGGCCCTTGAGGTCCGCGGGGCTCTTGATGCCGGTGTCGGCGCGGCAGGTGAGTTCGAGGCCGGAATGCTTGAACGGCTGGGCGATGTTAACCATCGGCTCGCCCTTCTCGCGCGCGGCGAGCGCGGCCGGCATCCAGTCGACGACGACGTCCGCGCCGCCACCCGCCAGCACCTGCTCGGGGGAAATGTCAGGGCCGCCCGGCTTGATCGTCACGTCGAGACCTTCCTCCTTGTAGAAGCCTTTGTCCTTGGCGACGTAATAGCCCGCGAACTGCGCCTGGGTGACCCATTTGAGTTGCAGCGTAACCTTGTCGGCCGCATGCGCCGAGCCCGCGGCGAGCATCGCCGCGAAGCCGGCCAAAGCAAACAGGGATTTTTTCATCTTCTTGGTCCTCCGATTGAACACCTTCATCCCCATCGCCGAACAAGAACCGCGCGGCGAGAAGCTTTAACCCTCCTTCGCCCGATAGGAGGGGTGCCAGAACGTCGCCCGCCGTTCGATGCCGGCGACGAACGCATAAAACAGGGACCCGGTAAGGGCCGCGACCAGAACCGTGGCCCACACCATGTCGATGCCGAGATGGCCGACCTCGGTCGAGATACGAAATCCCATGCCAACCGTGGGCGTCCCGAAGAATTCCGCCACGATCGCCCCGATCATTGCGAGCGTCGTATTGATCTTCAACGCGTTGAAGATGAAGGGCAGCGCCGCATGCAGGCGCAATGCGAACAGCGTCTGCCAGTAGTTTGCCGCGTAGGTCTTCATCAGGTCGCGCTCCATCGCGCCCGCGCTTTCGAGCCCGGCGACCGTGTTGACCAGCATCGGAAAGAACGTCATCACCACGACGACGGCCGCCTTCGACTGCCAGTCGAAGCCGAACCACATCACCATGATCGGTGCGATGCCGACGATTGGCAGCGCTGACACGAGATTGCCGAGCGGCAATAGGCCGCGCTGCAGGAACTGCGAACGGTCGACGAGGATGGCGACGACAACTCCGGAAATGCAGCCGATCACGTAGCCCGCGAGCACGCCCTTGATCGTCTGCCAGAAGTCGGCGGCTAGCGTCGGAATGGAGGTCGCAAACCGCAGCGCAATCGCCGACGGCGGAGGCAGGATGATCTCGGGCACGTGCAACAGCCGCACGCCCGCTTCCCACAAAGCCAGCACCGCGAGGCCGAAGGCGAGCGGAGGAAGGAGGTCGGCGATTCGGCGCGGGGTCACGGGATCAACCCCATGCGCTGTTGGGTCGACCGGCCGATGATGCCGATGATCCCAACAAGCGCCGCCGACAGCGCAGCGGCGGCGAAGAGGGCCGCCCAGATCTGCACTGTTTGCCCGTAGTAAGAGCCGGCGAGCAGGCGAGCCCCGAGGCCGCCGTCCTCGCTTTTCGTGACTTCCGCGACGACTGCGCCGACCAGCGCGGCGGCGGCCCCGACCTTCATGCTGGCAAAGAAGAACGGCGCGCTCGCCGGTGCGCGCAGCTTGAGGAAAGTCTGCAAACGCGTGGCCGAATAGGTGCGCATGAGATCGAGCTGCAAAGGCTCGGGCGAGCGGAAGCCTTTGACCATGCCGACCGTGATCGGGAAGAACGACAGATAGGCGGCGATCGCAGCCTTCGGCGCGACGCCGGTGATATCGAACTGATTCAGGATCACCACGATCATCGGCGCGAGCGCGATGATCGGAACGGTTTGCGAGGCGACGATCCACGGCATCATCGATCGCTCGAGCCAACGCATCGACACGATGAGAACGGCAAGGCCGACGCCAAGCGCGGCGCCGGCCGCGAAGCCGATCAGCGTCTCCTCGAGGGTGATGAGACTGTGGTAGACGAGGCTGCGCTTCGACGTCGGCGCGGTCGCGAACACGAGCCGATAGATCTCGCCCGCGACTTGATGCGGGCCCGGCAGCTTCGGCCGCTCCATGTTGAGCGAGTCGACGACGAGATCCTGGGTCGAATAGTCGCTTCGTCCGGCGTTCGCATAGGCGTCGCGCTGTAAAGGCGCGTTCATCAGCGCCGCGGCGACATACCAGCCCGCGAGGAGGGCGAGGACGACGGTTGCGATGGGAAGGGCGGACTTCATGGCGAAGCCTCCCTTCCCCCCTTGCGGGGGAAGGTGGCGCGAAGCGCCGGATGAGGGGTCCGCGCCGTGAGGCCCACGAAAACACGGCGCTTGGGCGCCGACCCCTCGCCCTGAGCCCCTCTCCCACAAGGGGAGAGGGGAGAGACGCGATGGAGCGTCTCACCCGTCATACGAATGTCCCTCCCGAAGTCCGCGCCGGACACGGTTTGCGATCGCCAGGAATTCCGGCGTCTCGCGAATTTCGAGCTGCCGGTCGCGGGGGAACTTGCATTCGATCACGTCGTAAATTCGCCCCGGACGCGGCGACATGACGATGATGTGCGTCGAAAGAAACACCGCCTCGGGGATCGAATGGGTGACGAACAACACCGTCTTCCCCGTAACCTCCCAAAGCCGCAGCAATTGCTGGTTCAGCATGTCGCGCACGATCTCGTCGAGCGCGCCGAAGGGTTCGTCCATCAACAGGAGATCGGGATCGAAGGAGAGCGCTCGCGCGATCGACGCGCGTTGCTGCATGCCGCCCGACAATTGCCACGGAAACTTGTTGCCGAAGCCGGTGAGGTTGACGAGGTCGAGCCCTCTCTTGATCCGCGCTCCGCGCTCGGCCTTGTCGAAGCCCATGATTTCAAGCGGGAGCGCGATGTTGCCGGCAACTGTCCGCCACGGATAGAGCGCCGGGGACTGGAACACATAGCCGTAGGCGCGCTTCGTGCGCGCTTCGTGCGGACTCATACCGTTGACGCGGATCGCGCCGCTGGTCGGCGTCTCGAGATCGGCGACGGCGCGGAGAAGCGTCGTCTTGCCGCAGCCCGACGGGCCGATGAAGGAGACGAACTCGCCGCGTCCGACCCTGACATTGATGTTGCTGAGCGCCTGCACCGGCCCGTCGCGCGTGTCGAAGCCCAACGACACGCCGTTGATCTCGATCGCCACGTCCCTGGGCGGCGCCGTGCCGACGCCGTCCTCGACGGCCGATGGCGCGGATGCAACGCCCATCACAAGATCCCTTAGCGTGCGACGCCGGCGACGGCGGTGAACTCCTTGAACTTCTTCAGCGCCCGCGCATCCGCCGCGAACGGCTCGCGGCGGACGAATTTGCCGCGGCCGAGCTCGGCCTGCACCGATCCGTCGCGGTACACGACGTCGCCACGCGACAGCGTATATCGCGGAAGCCCGGTCACCTTCGTCCCCTCGAAGACGTTGTAGTCGATCACCGAAAGCTGCGTCTTGGCGGAGATCGTCTTGTTGGCCTTGGGGTCCCAGACCGTGATGTCGGCGTCAGCGCCGGGGATGATCGCGCCTTTGCGCGGATACATGTTGAGGATTCGCGCGCTGTTGGTGGAAGTGACGGCGACGAATTCGTTCGGCGTCAGCCGGCCAGTCTCGACGCCATAGGTCCACAAGACCGGCATGCGGTCTTCGAGGCCGCCGGTTCCGTTCGGAATCTTGGTGAAGTCGCCGAGGCCAAGCTCCTTCTGCTTGGTGGTGAACGAGCAGTGGTCGGTTGCGACCACCTGGAGCGAGCCGGCGCGCAGGCCGTTCCAAAGGTCGTCCTGATGGATCTTGTCGCGGAACGGCGGCGACATCACCCGGCGCGCGGCGTGCTTCCAGTCCTTGTCGTAATATTCGCTCTCGTCGAGAACGAGATGCTGAATGAGCGGCTCGCCGTAGACCCGCTTGCCGAGCGAGCGCGCCCGCGCGATCGCCTCGTGCGCCTGGATGCATGATGTGTGCACGACATAAAGCGGCACGCCCGCCTGGTCGGCCAGCATGATTGCGCGATTGGCGGCCTCGCCCTCGACGTCCGGCGGACGCGAGAGCGCATGGCCTTCCGGCCCGGTGACGCCCTTTTTCAAATAATGCTGCTGAAGAGCGGCAACGAGATCGCCATTCTCGGCGTGGACGAGGGGCATCGCGCCGAGTTCGGCGCAGCGCACGAACGAGGCGAACATCTGCTCGTCGTTGACCATCAGCGAGCCCTTGTAGGCCATGAAATGCTTGAAGGTCGTGACCCCCGCGCTGACGACCTTCGCCATGTCCTCGCGCACCTGGTCGTCCCAGTAGGTGATGCACATGTGATAGGAATAGTCGGCGATGGCGTCCCTGGAGCGCTTGTCCCAGTCGGCGAAAGCCTCCATCAGCGGCTGGTTGCGGTTGGGGATGCAGAAGTCGACGACCATCGTCGTCCCGCCGGACACGGCGGCCTTGGTGCCGCTCTCGTAGTTGTCAGCGGAATTTGTGCCCATGAACGGCATGTCGAGATGGGTGTGCGGATCGACGCCGCCGGGCATCACGAAGCAGTCCTTCGCGTCTAGCGAACTGTCGCCCTTGAGATTCTCGCCGATGGCCTGGATCGTTTCGCCCTCGACCAGGACGTCGGCCTTGTAGGTCCGGTCCGCGGTGACGACCGTTCCGCCTTTGATGACGAGCGACATGTTCAACCTTCTCCCAAGGTTAAGAGGCGGCGCCTTCGAAAGGCAGCCTGATCAGGACACGATTTCCGCCTTTTCGAGCGCGGCATGCATCAGAACGTTGGCGCCGGCGGTCGACCATTCCTGCTTGATGTCCTCGCTCTCGTTGTGGCTGACGCCGTCGACGCACGGCGTGAACACCATCGCGGTCGGCGCGACGCGGGCAAGGTAGCAGGCGTCGTGGCCGGCGCCGGACACGATGTCGCGGTGCGAATAGCCGAAGCGCTCGGCGGCGCGGCGGACTGCGTCGACGCAGCCCGGGTCGAAGGCGACAGGCGGATAGTAGAACACCTGCTTGACCTCGTAGGTCAGGCCGATCTTCTTTGTGATCGCCTCGATGCCCTCGCGCAGCGACTTGTCCATGTCGCTCAACGTCTCGTCGATCGGATGGCGGAACTCTGAGGTCATGAAGACTTCGCCGGGGATCACGTTGCGCGAATTGGGATAGGGGTTCAGCATGCCAACCGTCGAGACGCCGAGCGGCGCCTTCGACAGGCCGATCGCGTTGACGAGCTCCACGATCCGCGCCGCGCCGAGGAGCGCATCCTTGCGTCGCGGCATCGGGGTCGAGCCGGCGTGGCTCTCGAAGCCGGTCAAGCGAAACTCATACCAGCGCTGGCCCTGCCCGTGGGTGACGACGCCGACGTCGATGTTCTCGTCCTCGAGGATCGGGCCCTGCTCGATGTGGAGCTCGAAATAGGCGTGCACGGGCCGGCCGCCGACCGGCTCGTCGCCCTTAAATCCGATGCGCTTGAGCTCATCGCCCAGGGCCTTGCCCTCGCTGTCGACCCGCGAGTAGGCGAAGTCCTTGGTGAAGACGCCAGCGAACACGCCCGACGAGACCATGGCGGGCGCATAGCGCGAGCCCTCTTCGTTGGTCCAGTTGGCGACCTCGATCGGGTATCGCGTCTTGATCTTGAGGTCGTTCAGCGAGCGAACGACCTCGAGCGCGCCGAGGACGCCGAGGACGCCGTCGAATTTGCCGCCGGTCGGCTGGGTGTCGAGATGGCTGCCCACGATCACGGGCGGGAGGGACGGGTCCTCGCCCGCGCGCCTTGCGAACATGTTGCCCATCTCGTCGACCTTGACGACGCAGCCCGCGGCTTCGCACCAGCCGCGAAAGAGTTCGCGGGCCCGCTTGTCGAGGTCGGTGAGGGTGAGGCGCTTGCAGCCGCCTTTGGGGGTCGCGCCGATTTTCGCCATCTCCATGAGCGAATCCCAGAGCCTCGCCCCGTTGACGCGCACATTGGACAGGTCGGCCATCGCGATCTCCATGAGAAGTGTGCGGACGCTATTATAGGTTTGACCAAGTGGTCAAATGACGTAACCTTGGGCGGAACGCCTACAGTTTCGGCGCCTTGGCGGTCAATTCCGCAAGCGTGAAACCACGGCGCGCCTGCCGCGGCGGGGGGGGGTTCGCGGGGCTCATCGAGGGAGCGGATGGCGCATCGGAAACCACGGCCGACCATCCGCGAGGAGAACGAGCGGGCGCTGCTCGAGGCGGCCGAGCACGTCTTCGCCGAGCGAGGCTTCGCCGGCGCGACGACGGCGGCGATCGCCCGGCGGGCTGGCATTGCGAAGGCGAACCTGCACTATTACTTCGGCACCAAGGAAGGCATCTATCGCGCGGTCGTCGAGCGGGCGCTGACGGCCTGGCTCGCCGCCGCAGCCTCGTTCGACGCGAGCGACGACCCCTGCGAGGCGCTCGCGGCCTATATCGGAACGAAGATGGACCTCGCCCGCGCGATGCCGCTCGCCTCGCGCATCTGGTCGGCCGAGATCATGCGCGGCGCGCCGATCATCCAGGACTTTCTCGATACCACCTTAAGTGACTGGGTCTCCTCGCGCGGGCGCGCCGTCAAGCGCTGGATCGCGGCGGGCAAGCTGAAGCCGATCGAGCCCAAGGTGCTGTTCTACATGATCTGGGCGACGACCCAGCAATACGCCAACGCGTCGCACGAGATGGCGTCCTTGAACGAAGGCCGGCCGCTCGACGACGCGGCCTTCGAAGAGGCCAAGCGCCAGGTGATCGAGACGATCCTCGGCGGCGTCGCGCCGGGGGCGTGAATTTTATACATTACCGATTTGCTGAATTTCAGGCCGGGCGCCGCCAAGGAAAACCAAGCCAAACCAAGCTGAATCCAAGCCAGACCAAACCAAATGCAAGGGAAATGCAAGGAATTAACCTTGTATTTCCTTGCGTTTCCTTTGGCGAATCGGGACTTTGCAATGGGTTACGGGCGAATTGGGCCAAGGGTTACGGGCGAAATTGGGCCAAGGGTTACGGGCGAAATTGGGCCAAAAAAATTTCCAAGCCCGCGCGCGATAAGAACATCGTATGGCAGGCGAAGCATATCAACATATAAGCATGTTGTTATTTGCTGGATTTCCCTTGGATCGGCGCCCCCACGGCCTGTCCAAGACGGCGTCTTCGAGACCCCTGCGGCGAGCTGCCTCCGGTCCGCGGTTGCTCCGGTCCCTTGCGCCGCGGGCTGCGATCGTCGAGTTCGTCATGAGAGGCAAGGTACCATGGATTTCGCTTTTCAGAAAGGGTTTGTCCGCGCTGATAGCGTTCGCGGTGGGTAGGGCATTCCTTTCGGTTTTTCGTCATGGCCGTCCCCGGACTTGATCCGGGGATCGATCAGGTAAAGCCCGGCCCTGACAGCCACTGACCGCCTTCGACCCTCAGCCCGGCGATTTGACCAGCACGGCGATGGTCTTCTCAATTGACGCGGATGGAACCCGGAAGAGTCCAGAGAACGGCTGGTTGAGTTTCCAGGATCAAAAAGATCGCGCTCGCCACTGCGAATGAGCCAAAGGCGAGCGCGCCGAGGCTTGTGCGGTTGAGGCCGGAAATGACCCCGAAGCCGAAAAACAAGAGCATCGCCCAGGACGCGACGACGACGACCAGCGGCCAGGAAATCGGGCTCGCCAGCTGCAGGGACATGAGGAGCCGGGTCTGCTGGAAGGACGCGGAACTCGCGCCCACGGATGAAACAAGCTCTCTTTGAGCCGGCGAGTGCGGGCTCAGCGAAGACAGCGTCTCGTTCCACTTTTCGAATTTGGACATGTAGCCGCCCAGTTCGAAATGGCGCTGATAAGCCGCGCTGTTCCCGCGGATTGCATCCGAGAGCTCTTGCATCGAGTCTCTCAGCGCCTCGCGCAGCGGCTGCGTCTCCGGTCCATATTGCCGAAACGCCAAATCCAATTCCAAGGAGCGTGCGCAGAGCGACTCGATGTCGGCTTTTTGGCTCGCAAAGAATCCATATGCCGAGCCGACCAGCGTTCCGAGCACCAAAGCGAGCAGCAGACTGAGCAGCCCCATCACCGCTCCAATCATGTCGCGCGAACCGGCCGACATGTGGCGTTCGGGCACGAGTCCCTTCAGATAAAGACCAAGAAGTCCGACGCCGAACGTGAGGAGGCCGACTACGACCGAAACAGAGAGGCTCGCCATGGTAACCCTCCGACGAGGCTAAGGCGGGCAGCCGTCGGCTATCCATTTCCCAAGGAGATCGATACGGGACTGAGGCCAAGGCCCCTCTCCGCGCGGCGGCGGAGGCGGCATGACGGCGCCCCCGATCGCTCGAATACGATTATAGATGGCCGCCGAATGCGCCTTGACGTCGTCATAACTCGCCAGGTTGAACGCCTTGCTCATCGCCTGGATGTCACGCTCAGTGAAAAGCGGGCGGATGTCGGTTTGGTAGCTTGTCCGTTCAGTCATTGCGCCTCGCAGAGTATTTACAGCACGATAGTAGCGTCCACGGTCCTTGACCCTTTTCGTCGAGCGGCGGCGGAAGCGCTCAGGGTCTGTTGTGCTTACGACAGAAGCAGAACCTTGCCGGTTCCGCCACGTCCCACGGCCTCATGGCCCTCGCGGGCGTCGCTGAGAGGCAGCTTTCGCTCGATCGGGATGACAAGCTTCCGCGCGCTCACCGCCTGCGCCATGGCGAGGACTGTTCTGGCGTCCTGATGCGAGACGTACGACACGACCCTGACGGATGGGTAATCCTTGGCGTTGGCCGGGGCGCCGGTGACGGAAGCGAATACGCCGCCTGGCTTCATCTTTCCGAGAAGCTGTTCAGCGGTCTTGCCCCGGACAGTGTTGGCGACCGCATCCACAGGCGCCAGAGCGTTCAACGCGTCCTCGTCGTCGAGCGCCACCATCTGATCGGCGCCGAGGCTGTGCGCCGCCGCCGATTGCTTCTTCAAGACGCCCGCGACGACCCTCGCTCCGCGGTCCTTCGCGGTAAATACGGCCGAGCGGCCCACTCCGCCGAACGCGCCGGCGACGAGCACCGTCTGTCCCGCCTTGATCTCGGCTGCCACCGAGATCAGCTGGTTGCCTGTAGTTGTTACGAGCGGCAATGCTGCCGCTTCGACGAGGTCCAGGCCGTCCGGGACTTTGGCGAGAAGCTCCGCCTTGACGGCGCAGAGCTCCGCATAGGTGTGGTAAGCCCAGGCCAGTACTTTATCGCCGACTGAGAAACCGCCAGCGCCAGGCCCGACGCTGACGACGGTCCCGGATAAATCCCATCCCAACACGCCCGGAAAACTGATCGGCTTGAAATCCTTCGTCAGACCGGAGCGCTCCATGATGTCGATTGGATTGATCGCCGCCGCGGCGACCTTCACAAGGAGGTCTCCGGTCCCGAGGACCGGGTCCGGGAACTCTCCGTACTCCAACATCTCCGGCCCGCCGTAGCGGCGAATAAAGACTGCTTTCATTTCTCCATTCTCCTCTTCGACAGTGCCCGAGCGACCGTCGTTCAGGCGCCGGGCGGATTTGTCGGTGAGAAGCTGTAGCGCGCGATCCGCCATTCGCCGGCGTCGCCCTTCCTGAAAATGAAGAGCTCCTGATTGGCTTCGGCAGTGGTCCTGCGGGTTGAAGCGTGGCCGGTCACGCCGGCCGAATTGGTTCGCACGTAGGCCCAGTTCGGCGCCATGACGACGAGTTCGGCGATCGTGAATTTCACGTCGAACTTCAATTCTGCGAACACGGCGTCATACGCCTTTCGGACCGCTTGCTTGCCGACCGCGGATTGGCTGTAGGGCGGCATGAACACCCCATCCTCGGCGTAAAGCCGCGCAACCGCGTCGGTGGAGCCGCTGTTGAGGGCGTCATTGTAGGAAACCATCACGCTTCGAATCGACGCCTCATCGTTGGCGGCCGAAGAAGGTTCTGACTTGGCGGGTTGAACCATGGCGACACTCCAACTTGGTAACCTACTCGGAGGCATCACTACGCCGCTTTTCCGTTGCGTTTTAGCCGGCAAAGTCGGAAATCAATTTCCCAAAAATGGGAGGAACGCGAGGCTCGCTCAACTCGAGCGAGCGCCGACATTCACGGTTTCGGAGAACCGATGACCGATCTCAACTCTCTGGCATTGTTTGCGAAGGTCGTCGAAGCCGCGAGCTTCTCCGAAGCGGCGCGCCGCCTCAAAATGCCCATCTCCACTGTCAGTCGCCGCATCGCCGAGCTCGAGGATCAACTCGGGGTCCGTCTGCTGGAACGGTCGACGCGCAACCTGCGCCTGACCGAACTCGGAGCCGAAGTCCTGGAGCACGCCATGCGCAGCGCGGAGCTCAGCGAAGCTGTCGAGAGCGTCGTTTCCAATCGGCTGTCCGATGTCTCAGGGACGTTGAAGCTCTCGGCCATGCCGAGCGTTTCTGACACCCTGCTGACGCCGCTGGTCACCGCGTTTCAGGCAGCCTATCCGAACGTCAACGTCCAGATCCTTGTGACCGAGCGCCTCGTCGACCTCATCGCCGAGGGCGTTGATTTGGCATTTCGGCTCGGCGCGCTGAAGGATTCATGCCTCGTGGCGCGAAGGATTCTGACCTATCGGCACCAACTCGTCGCGAGCCCGTCCTACCTGAAGACACGCAAGCCGCCGCAAAAGCCCCAGGACCTTGTCGGCCATCGGCTGCTCACGTTTTCTCACTGGACGCCCGAGAATAGCTGGACCTTCGTTCACAAGAACGGGAAGGACAAGGAAACCGTGACCTTCCAGCCCTGCTTCTCGATGAACGACTACAACGGCTTGGCGCCGGCGCTGGTGGCGGGCGCCGGCATCGGCGAACTCCCCCCGGTCGTGCAGCCCGGACTCGTCCGGGAAGGGCGTCTCAGCGAGGTGATGCCCGACTGGCGCTTCCGCGCCGACGATCTCTGGCTCGTCCGGGTGGGGAGCCGCCACATCACGAAACCATGCCGTCTCTTCGAGGACCTCGCCACGCAAATGGCGCCAAGTCTGTTTCCTGACCTTCCGGCGTGAGCGATCGACGAGTACCCGGCCGCGTCGCCGATACAACAATTCGAAAATGTTGTATATCGGACCGTCCGGGAAACGATGGCCGAGGCCGACGGCGACAATGCGGTTCAGCCAGCCGTATTTTTCGGAGGCCGTCTCGAACATCGGATTGATGCGGAAGTAATAGCTCGCCGGATCGACGGCCTCGCCCCGGTCGAGGCGGTCGATGACGTCGCGCGGCCCATGGCGGACGCCTTTGTAGGTGGCGCAGATCAGCGCGCCGTCGTCCGTCTCGAGATTGAGCCGGACATCGAGAAGCGTGCTGCCGTCGCTCCGCATCGACTGCCAATCGCCGCCGCCGTCGAGCACACGGCCCGACAGCCGTTCCCCCTCGAACGCGCCGCCATGAACCACCCCGATCCGACGCGTGGTCGTGGGCGTCGCGCCGACGACCATGACCTTGACCTCGAGCCGCATGGCGAACAGCGGTTTCATGCGCACAGAGCGCTGAACGTCTTGAAGTCGGTCTTGCAGGTTCGGCATGATGAGGCTCCATCGGCGACGCAACGCCGGTATTCAACGCGTCGATTGCGGCGCCTTTGTCCTCCTCGCGGAGCGGCGGAGGGGAGGCGCCGCTGTCACCGCCGCCTCGAGCATCGCGTCGAGGTCGAGATGCCTTTCGAGGTGACCGGCGAGGGCGTCGAGCGTGCGCTCGACCGTCGCCTCGTATGCGATCGCGGACGGCGCGCCGATGAGGGCGAGCCAGGCGGCGCGCTGGCGGTCGTCGGCGAAAAGCCCATGCACATAGGCGCCAGCGACGCGGCCGTCGGCCGAAATCGCCCCGTCGATCTCGCCGCTAAAGAAACGCACGAGAGGGCGGGCGCAGTCCGCGCCCGTGGTCACGCCGACATGCATCTCGTAACCCTCGAACGGCGCGCCAAGGCATTCGCCGGCGACATGCCGAAGCGTCTTCGCGCCCGTGAGCGCGGTCTCGACGTCGAGAAGCCCGAGGCCCTCGACCTCGCCCGCCGGTCCTTCGACGCCCAGCGGGTCGGCGACGCGCCGGCCGAGCATCTGGTAGCCGCCGCAAATCCCCAAGACCCGCCCGCCCCGGCGCACGTGGGCCATGAGATCGACGTGCCAGCCCTGCGCGCGAAAGAAGGCGAGGTCGGCGATCGTCGCCTTGCTGCCCGGCAGGATGACGAGGTCGCAGACAGGCAGGGGCTCGCCGGGCGGCGCGAAGACGAGCCGCACGTTCGGCTCGAGCTTCAAGGAATCGAAGTCGTCGAAATTGGCGATGTGCGCGAGCAGCGGCACGGCGATCGTCACCAGCGCGTCGTCGCGCGCCTTGACCTTGATGAGGCCGAACGCGTCCTCGGCCGGCAACCGGGCCGCCTCGGCAAAGAACGGCGTAAGGCCGAACGCGCGCCAGCCGGTGCGCTCGGCCAGCGTCGTCATGCCGTCCGCAAACAGGCTCGCGTCGCCGCGGAACTTGTTGACGATGAAGCCGACGATCATCGCCGCGTCGTCCGGCGGGAGCGCGGCCTTGACGCCGAGAATCTGCGCGAAAATGCCCCCGCGGTCGATGTCGCCGACGAGCACGACCGGGCAAGAGGCGGCGCGGACGAAGCCCATATTGGCGATGTCGCCCTTGCGCAGGTTGATCTCGGCCGCGCTGCCCGCGCCCTCGACGAGGATGAGGTCGGCCTCGCGCTTCAGCCGCGCGTAGCTCTTGAGCACGGCGCCCATCAATTTCGGCTTCATCGCCTGATATTCGCGGGCGCGGGCGGCGCCGATGACGCGGCCCTGAACGACGACTTGCGAGCCGATTTCGCTCTGCGGCTTCAAGAGCACCGGATTCATGTGGACGCTCGGCGGAACGCCACAGGCGCGCGCCTGAAGAGCCTGCGCTCGGCCGATTTCGCCTCCGTCCGCGGTCACGGCCGCGTTGTTGGACATGTTCTGCGGCTTGAACGGGCGCACGGCCAAGCCGCGCCTCGCGTAGCATCGGCAGAGCCCCGCGACGATGAGCGACTTGCCGACGTCCGAGCCGGTCCCCTGGAACATGAGCGCGCGGGCGGTCAAGGCGGAGCGCTCCTGACAGGGAGGCGACGGACGCTGACGTCGCAAGAACCCCTTCTCCCCAGGGGAGAAGGTGTCGCCAAAGGCGACGGATGAGGGGGTCGCGCTGGGAAAGTCAGGCGCCCGATGGCGCCGCCCTCATCCGGCCGGCTTCGCCGGCCACCTTCTCCCTTGGAGAGAAGGGATGCGCCCCCGCGTTCGTCTTCCCCCCTCAAAACGCGACGCCTTCCTGCCCCCGCACGCCGGCGGCGAAGCGATGCTTGACGAGGGCGAACTCGGTGACGCAATCGGCGGCCTTGATCAGTTCCGGCTTGGCGTCGTGGTCTTTGGCGTCGGTCATCGGAGTCCTCGCAACAGCCCGCAAGGGGGGCGGTGCAATTTCGAGCCCTAGCGCTCCCAAACGAACTCCGCAAACCGGCGGCAGGCCAGCGTTCGCGTCGGCCGCCGCACCCGAGGGCGCGCTTAAGCCAGAAGCGCTCGTGCTCGCCGTTCGAACTGATCCGGCGGCCGCGTGACCCGATAAAGGCCTGCGATCGGACTCCGCCGATTTGGGATGCTTAGGAGAATCGATCCGTGCTAGCTTCTTCCCGCCGGAAGGAAGACGATGAGCGCAACCCAAGTCGCCATCCTCCCTCGCCGGATTGCGTGTAATCCTCAACGTCTTGAAATTGTGACAGATGGGCCCACTCGTTCTTCCTCGGCGACAATTCCTCTTTGGGTTAGGCTCACTCGCGGTTTGCGCGCCGGCGGTGGTGCGCGCCTCAAGCTTGATGAGGATCAGCGCCGAATTTGGCTCATCGTCCGCCGCAGCGCCGTGGGCGACCGCTGAGGAAGCCGTCGCGTGGGTGCAGCACGAAATGGAGCGTCGATTCGCGCAGGTGATGTTTGATCAAGCGGGCTCTCCCCGCGAAGAGCGAGGAGCGGTCCCAGTCAGGGGCTTCACCGCCGCCGATCCGAAGATTACCGAGCTTTGGCGGCTTCGGACGTGGTTTGGCGACCGCGGTGAATCGCAGCGGTCAGAGTTCGCGGACGATTGGGTGCTGCGCGAGACGAGGTCGGCCCGGAAGCCGTTTGCGGAATTGCCCGCCGAAGTCCAGGCCGGCATTGTTTCGGCGTTTGGAACGTCTGTCTGACCCGGGCGTACGCTCGCGTCAAAACTCGATCGCCTCCTGCGCCCGCACGCCCGCGGCGAAATGATGCTTCACGAGCGTAAACTCGGTCACGCAATCGGCCGCGTCAACGAGTTCGGGCTTGGCGTTACGGCCGGTCACGACGACGTGCAGATCCGGGCGGCGCCCGCGCAAAGTCGCAACCACGTCCAGGAGCGGCAGATAGTCGTAGCGAAGCGCGATGTTGAGTTCGTCGAGCACGAGGAGGCTGATCGACGGATCGGCCATCATGCGCTTGGCTTCCCCCCACGCGCCCTCCGCCGCCGCGACGTCGCGCGCGCGATCCTGCGTCTCCCAGGTGAAGCCCTCGCCCATCGTGCGCCATTCGACCTGGGTCCCGAAGCGCTCGACGCCCATACGCTCGCCGGTCGACCACGCGCCCTTGATGAACTGCACCACGCCGACGCGTCTGCCGCGCCCGAGCGCCCTCAAGGCGAGCCCGAACGCCGCCGTCGACTTGCCCTTGCCTGGGCCGGTGTGGACGATGAGGAGACCCTTCTTAAGAACCGGCTTCGACGCGACTTCCGCGTCCTGCACGGCCTTGCGCTTCGCCATTCTGGCTTTGTGCCGGGCCTCGTCGTCGGTCATCAGGCGCCGGTCAGACGGCGGACTGCGCCGCAAGCAGCGTGAGTCGAGCGCTCACAGCCTCGAGAACGAGCTCCTGCGCTTTTGCGACGATGTCCTCCATCGAAGGCGAGTTGGCGAGCATCGCCCGCGCGCGCCCCACGACTTCGCTCTTCGTCGGAATGTGAGGCAGGTCCATCTCGCGCAGAACCTCGATCGCGGCGCTCTGGCGAATGCGCGTATGCAGCTGCGTCAGGCCGCCGTTGCCGAGGACCGCGGCGACCGCATTGGCGATCCGCTCGGCGTTGAAGCTTTCGGCGACCTGGGTCGCGGCGCGGCGGATGACCCGGCTGCCGAGCTGATGCCGGTTTTGCACGACCTCGAGCGTCGGCCGCTTCAGCTTCCACACCAGGCCCACATACGACATGAGCTTCAGAAGATAGAACGTCGGATCGTATTCCCACCAACGGAATCCCTGCCGGACGCTGCTCTGGAAAGCGTGATGGTTGTTGTGCCAGCCCTCGCCCATGGTGAAGATTGCGAGGAGCCAATTGTTGCGGGAATCGTCGCCGGTGACGTAGCGCTGACGGCCCAGCACATGGGCGAGCGAATTGATGCAGAACGTCGCGTGATAGACCGCGACCGTGCTCCAGAAGAAGCCGACGATGAGCCCCGGCCAGCCGGCGACCAGAAAGCAGAAGACCGCGAGCGCGACCGCCGGCGTCAGCTCGTAGCGATGCAGCCACCTCAACTCGGGATATTGGGCGAAATCGCCGATCCGGTCGAGGTTGGTCGCCTCGTGCCGGCGGTCGAAGATCCAGCCGAGGTGGCTGTAGACGAAGCCGGTGCGGCGGGGCGAATGGACGTCGAGTTCGGTGTCGGAAAAGAGGTGGTGGTCGCGATGCTTGGCGGCCCACCACAGCACGCTCTTCTGCGCCGTGCTCTGCGAAAGCGCCGCGAGCACGAACTGGAATGCGCGGCTCGTCTCATAGGCGCGATGCGAGAAGTAGCGGTGGTAGCCGGCCCCGATGCCGAAAATCCTCAGCCAGTACAGAGCGACGCCGAGGACGAGCGCTCCCCAAGTGACGCCGGTCCAGATCGCCGCGAAGCAGGCAAGATGCACGAGCACGAAGGGTATGGCGGACGGATAGATCAAATCCGACGGCGGGACGCCGTCCGGGGCGGATTGTTCGGAGTTCGAGGTCAGGTCTTGGGTCATGGTCTTCAAGCGCTATCCGATGGCGTGCGAAACGAATTGATGGCGATACCAAGAATTGCCGAAGAATTCCAATCCGCGAACGGGCCGCGCGGGTTTTTTCTGCGGGCGCCCTTGGGAAAGCCAGCGCAGAGCTTTAGCGGAAACGGAACACGCCCGTCCGCTTGATTTCGGAATCCTCCAGTTCGCGCGTCACCGGCACGCGGTATTCCGTTACGCATTCGAGGCGGTCGAGCGCAAGATAGGTCCGCCGCGGATCGCCGATCAGGACCACTGCGCCGCGGCGCGCCAGCGAAGCGAGCCAGTCCGTCGCGGCCTCGGCCATGTCCTTCTCGTAAGCTATGTCGCCCGCCAGCACGACGTCCCAGCCCTCGTCGGCGCCGATCAGGTCCTCCGCCCGCGCCCTGACCGCGACGCCGTTCTCGGCGGCGTTGGCCTCGATCGCGGCGAGCGCGAAATCGTCGATCTCCGAGGCTTGCGTCTCAGAAGCGCCCGCTTTGGCCGCGGCGATCGCGACGAGCCCCGAGCCGGAGGCGAAGTCGAGCGTCCGACGCCTGCGGGCAATCTCCGGATTGTCGAGGATAAAGCGCGCAAGCGCCTGGCCGCCCGCCCAGGCGAAGGCCCAGAACGGCGGCGGCAGCCCCATGGCGCAGAGCTCTTCCTCGGTCTTCTTCCAGATCGGCACCGCCTCGTCGGCGAGCATGAGCCGAAGCTCCGGGGTCAAGGGCGGCGAGATGAGGCGCGTGTTGGCGAGGACGAAGTCGCGCTGCGAGCCGTTCATACCTTCCAGCGCAGCGTCGAGACGAGGGTGAAAAGTCGCCGGGCCGTGCCCTGGTCGATTGCGACCTTCTCCGCGAGGCGCTGGAACATGAGCTCGGCGCCCTCATTGTGCAGCTTGCTCCGCTCGCGATCGATCGCCTCGATCTGGCGCGGGCTCGCGGTGCGGATGGCGGAATAATAGGTCTCGCAGACCATGAAATAGTCCTTGAGCAGCGGGCGGAACGGGGTCATCGAGACCACGATCGAGACCGCCTGCTCGCCGTCGCTCGTCCGCACGTCGAAGGTGAGCTTCGATTCCTCCTGCGAGATCGTCAGCGTATAGGGACCGTCGTCGCGCCCCGGCACGCCGAAGGCATTTTCTTCGACGAGGTCGAAAATCGCGACCGCCCGTTCGTGATCGAGATCGATCACGCCGCGCGGAATGGTCTCCTCATCGAGAATGACCTCGACAAGCCGGTCGCGGCTCTCGGCCTGCTTGGGACTCACGGCGGCCTCACGGGTCGCGCGTCCCGAGCCGGAAGGCGACGGAGCGCGCGTGGGCGTCGAGCGATTCGGCCTCGCCCAACGCGACGGCGGCCGGACCCAGAACGGCGAGCGAGCGCGCGTCGCACTTGATGAGGGAAGTCCGCTTCATGAAATCGAGGACGCCGAGGCCCGACGAGAACCGCGCCGAGCGCGCGGTCGGCAGCACGTGGTTCGAGCCGCCGACATAGTCGCCGATCGCCTCCGGCGTGTACGGCCCGATGAAGATCGCGCCGGCGTTGTCGATTCCGTCGGCGAGCGCTTCCGGATCGCGCGACATGATCTCGAGGTGCTCCGGCGCGAGGCGGTTGATCATAGGCAGCGCCGCTTCGAGCGAAGGGCAGAGGATGATCGCGCCGTTGTCGCGCCAACTCGCGCCCGCGATTTTCGCACGCGGCAGACTTTCGAGCTGGCGCTCGACTTCATGCGTGACGGCGTCCGCGAGCGCGCCATCGTCGGTGACAAGGATCGACTGCGCCGCCTCGTCGTGCTCGGCCTGGGCGAGAAGATCGGCCGCGACGAAGCGCGGATCGGCGGTTCGATCGGCGAGGATGACGACCTCCGAGGGCCCGGCGATCATGTCGATCCCCACGGTTCCGAACACGCGCCGCTTGGCGGCCGCCACATAGGCGTTGCCCGGCCCGACGATCTTCATGACCGGCGCGATTGTTTGGGTGCCGTAGGCGAGCGCGGCGATCGCCTGCGCCCCGCCGACCCGATATATCTCGTCGACGCCGGCGATCCTCGCCGCCGCCAGCACGAGCGGATTGATGTGGCCGTCCGGGGTCGGCACGACCATCGCGAGGCGGCGGCAGCCCGCGACCTTGGCCGGGACGGCATTCATGACGACCGAGGACGGATAGCTCGCGGCGCCGCCTGGCACGTAGAGGCCGACCGCCTCGATCGGCCGCCAGCGCCAGCCGAGCTCCACGCCGAGCGCGTCCGAAAAACGCAGGTCGGCCGGCTTCTGGCGCTCGTGATAGGAAAGCACGCGGGCATGCGCGAGTTCGAGCGCCTTCAAGGCCTTGCGTTCGCACGACGCGACCGCAGCGTCGATCTCGGGCGCGCCGATCGCGAGCCCCTTCGCCGTGAGATCGACGCGGTCGAACGTGCGCGAATGATCGGCGAGCGCCGCGTCGCCGCGCGCGCGCACGTCCGCGATAATGGCGGCGACGGCGGCGTCCACGTCGGGGGCGGATTCGCGCTTGAGTACGAGGAGCGCCTCGAACCGTCGCTCGAAATCCGCCGAACTCATGTCGAGCCGAATGGCCATGCACGTCTCCAGAGCGCGTCGGGTCAGTACGCGGAAGCGTCCGTCAGTGCGTGTCCAGGACAGGCCTGCGCCGGCTGGCGGAGCCCCATGTCGCAGAGTTCGGCCTCCACGCACTCGACCTCGAGCCGGATCAGCGTCCCGTCGGCGAAGGCAAGGATGATCATGCCGGCGGGCGGATCGGTCTTCTCGAACGTGACCGCGAGGAGGTTGAGAACGTCGTCGGGGCCTCTGTCGCCGAGCCCGAGATGCGCAACCTTGAGCACGCGATCGAAGCGCAGAACGCTCATTACCCTTTCCGCCGGGCCCGTCTTGGCGCCGACCCAATCATACCGCATTCCCGCCACGACGAAGCGGCGCTGCTTCGGAAGCCAGGCCATGTCCGAGCGCTTGACGCAGGTGTTTTGCACGTGGGCAGAAATGACTCCGAGCCCTTCACGATCGAGCGCGAGGAGTTTGAGCCTATGGTTCCGGGCCAGCATGCGCTTCAGCCCACGAGGCGTATGATGTCGGCGCCGCAGGCGGCGAGCTTCTCCTCGAGCCGCTCGAAACCGCGATCGAGGTGATAGACGCGATTGACGACGGTCTCGCCCTCGGCGGCGAGGCCGGCGATCACCAGCGACACCGAGGCGCGCAGGTCGGTCGCCATGACCGGCGCGCCTTTCAATCTGTCGACGCCCTCGACGACCGCCGTGTCGCCTTCGAGCTTGATGTGGGCACCGAGCCGCGCAAGCTCCTGCACGTGCATGAACCGGTTCTCGAAGATGGTCTCCCGGATGCGCGAGGTTCCGCGCGCAAGCGTCATCAGGGCCATGAATTGCGCCTGCAAATCGGTGGGGAACCCTGGAAATGGGGCGGTTTCGAGGTCGACCGAGTCGATGCCCGACCCGTTGCGCCGCACGCGCACGCCACGGTTGTCGGCGCTGACCGTCGCGCCGGTCTCCTCCAGCGCTTCGAGCGGCCTCTCGAACAAGGCTTCGCTCACCCCTTCGAGCAGGATATCCCCGCCTGTCATCGCCACAGCCGTGGCGTAGGTTCCCGCCTCGATGCGGTCCGGCAGAACGCGATGATTCGCGCCGTTGAGCCTGGGAACGCCCTGAACCTCGATCGTCGAGGTGCCCGCGCCCCGGATGCGCGCGCCCATCTTGTTGAGGCAGTCGGCGAGGTCCGCGACCTCGGGCTCGTGCGCCGCGTTCATGATGCGCGTCGCGCCATGCGCCATCGACGCCGCCATCATCGCGATGTGCGTTCCGCCGACCGTCACCTTGGGGAATTTGATCTCGGCACCGACAAGCCCTTTCGGCGCCTTGGCGACCGCATAGCCGCCGTCGATATCGATCGTGGCGCCGAGCCTTTCGAGCGCCATGAGGAGGAGGTCGACCGGACGGGTGCCGATCGCGCACCCGCCGGGCAGCGAGACGCGCGCTTCGCCCATGCGCGCCAGCAGAGGCGCGATCACCCAGAAGCTCGCGCGCATTCTCGCCACGAGCTCGTAAGGCGCCGTCGTGTCCACGATCGTGCGGGCGCGCATATGCGCGGTTTGGCCGGATGCGGCTTCCTCGCCGACCCGCTTGCCGTCGATCGAATAGTCTACGCCATGATTGCCGAGGATGCGCGCGAGCTGGCTCACATCCGCAAGCCGCGGCAGGTTCTCGAGCGTTAGCGTCTGATCGGTCAGGAGGGAGGCGATCATCAGCGGCAGGGCGGCGTTCTTCGCGCCGGAGATCGGGATCACGCCCTCGAGTTTGGCCCCGCCGCGAATCTGAATGCGATCCATTGCTTTAATCCCCTAATCCTCGTTCCAGTTCCCTCGATCCGTTCCGTCTTTAGGCCTCGCCTTTCGGATCGCGAGACGCGGGCGGCTTCATCTCGCCGTCCGCCCTGGGCTGAGCCTCGGCCGCGCGCGAGCGCTGCTGCGTCTTGCGACGCTTCAGATTCTCCCTGAGCGATGCGGCGAGACGCGCCTTGCGTCCGTCATCCCTCGTCTTCCCGCGCCTCTCCGGGCTCATGCCCCGCTCCAATTCGACAGGCGGCGAAGTCGAGCCCGGTCCGGGGCTTGATAGGACCAAGACGGTTGGCGGGGCAAGGGACTTATGGTCATTCCGCTTTTTCGATCAGGCTGGCGGCGGCGGCGCGCGCCTCGCGCGTGATTTCGGCGCCGGCCAGCATGCGGGCGATTTCCTCGCGCCGTTCCGCCGCGCCGAGGCGGGCGACGCTTGTCACGACGCGCTCGCCCTTGCCGACGTCGTTCTTGACGATCCGATAATGACTCTGCGCCCGCGCGGCGACCTGGGGCGCGTGCGTCACGGCCAAGACCTGCGCCCGCGCCGCAAGCCGCGCCAGGCGCAGCCCCATGGCGTCGGCGACCGCGCCTCCAACGCCGGTGTCGATCTCGTCGAAGATGAGCGTCGGCGCGGTGCCTCGCTCGGCGAGGCAGACCTTGATCGCGAGGAGAAAGCGCGCGAGCTCGCCGCCCGACGCGATCTTCATGAGCGGCCCGAGCCGGGAGCCGGGATTGGTGCGCACGAGAAATTCCGCCCGGTCATAGCCGCTTTCCGAGACGAGGCTCTCGTCGCGCCGCAGGTCGACCGCGAATTCCGCCCGCTCGAGCTTCAAGGGCGGCAGTTCGGCGATGACCGCCCGTTCGAGCGCCCGGGCGCTTTTCTGGCGCGCGGCGCTGAGCGCGCGGGCCGCCGCGGCATAGGACGCGCTCGCGGCCTTAAGCCTGGCTTCGAGCCGGGCGACCTCGTCGCGGCCAGCGTCGAGCGCCGCGAGATCGTCGGCGTATTTCTGCGCGAGCGCCGGCAGGTCGTCGACGGCGGCGCCGTATTTGCGGCTCATGGCCCGGAGCGCAAAGAGCCGCTCCTCGCAGCGTTCCAGCTCCTGGGGATCGAAGGCTGAAGCCTCGAGCGCATCCTCGACCGCACGGGTCGCGTTCTCGAGCGCCTCGATCGCCTCGTCCAGCGCCTTGACGCTGGGTTCGATGAGGCCCGGCGCCTGAGGCATGCGGCGTTGCAGGCGGCGCGAAACGGAGAGAAGCACGGACATGATCGCGGCGTCGCCGGTCAGATGATCGCGCGCGTCGCGAATGTCGGCCGCGACCTTCTCGCCTTGCATCATCGCCTGGCGGCGGCCGGCGAGCGCCTCCTCTTCGCCCGGCTGCGCCGCGAGCTTCGATAATTCTTCGTGCGCATGGCGGGCGAAATCGCCCTCCTTCTCCGCCGCCGCGACGCGCGCGCGTTCCGCCGCCAATGCGCGCTCGGCGTCGCGCACGGAGCCGTAGGCGTCTTGCGTCGCCTTTGCCAGCGTCTCGAGCCCGCCATAGGAGTCGACGAGAGCGCGGTGGATCGCGGGGTCGGTCAAGGCGCGCTCGTCGTGCTGGCCGTGGATCTCGACCAAGGCCGACGCCAGCGACCGCAAGCCCTGGGCGCTGACGCTCTGGTCGTTGACATAGGCGCGCGTGCGGCCGTCGGCGAACTGAACGCGCCGGAGGATCAGTTCGTCGCCGATCTCGATGTCCTGCCCCTCCAAAAGCGCGTGCGCGGCGTGGCCGGCCGGCAGGTCGAACGCCGCCGTCACCTGCCCCTGCCCCTGGCCGTGGCGGACGAGGCCGCCGTCGCCGCGCGCCCCGAGCGCGAGCGAAAGCGCGTCGAGAAGGATGGACTTGCCCGCGCCGGTCTCTCCGGTGAGGATCGTGAAGCCAGCCGAGAAGTCGAGATCCAGCTGGTCGATCAGCACCACGTCGCGAATGGAGAGACGGGCGAGCAAAGAGAAGCTCCGCTCAGGACGGAACGATCGTGTGGTAGATCTTCGACATCCACGAACTCGCGTTCTCGTGCGGCGAGAGGCCCTTGCCTTTCAGGAGCGCATAGGCGTCCTGGTACCATTGGCTGTCCGGAAAATTGTGGCCGAGCACCGCGGCCGCCGTCTGGGCCTCGTCGGTGATTCCCAGTCCGAGATACGCCTCGACCAGGCGATAGAGCGCCTCCTCGGCGTGCCGCGTCGTCTGATAGTATTGCAGGACGTTGCGGAAGCGATTGATCGCGGCGACGTAATTGTGGCGGTTCAGGTAAAACCGGCCGATCGACATTTCTTTGCCGGCCAGCTGATCCTCTGTGACCTGAATCTTGAATTTCGAATCTTCGACATATTCGGACGTGGGGTATTTCTTCACCAGGTCCTGGAACCCGGCCAACGCCTTCGAAGCCGCGTCCTGGTCGCGCGAAATGTCGGGAATCTGGCCGTAATACGCGTTCGCCCGCAAGTAGAGCACGTAGGGCGCGTCGGCGGAATTCGGATATTCCTTGAGGTAACGCTCAGCCGAGGTCTCGCAGCCGGTGTAGTCCATAGCCTGGTATTGCGCATAAGTCGTCATCAAGAGGCCTTTGCGCGCCCAATCCGAGCTTGGATAGTGCTTGCCGAGCTCAGTGAATTTCTTTGCCGCCTCCTGCGGCGACCCGTTCGCGAGTTTTTCCAGCCCCTCGTCATAGGTCTTGCTGGCGGGCGTGTCCGGCACGATCTCCATCTTGTATTTTTCCGTGCCGAACGGATTGAACTGGTCGATCATCGAGCAGGCCGAGGCTGAGAGCCCGATCGCGATCAATGCGACGACGGACGCCCCTCGGCGCGGACGGCGCGCGTCGCCCCTGCCTTGGGTCATGCCGAATTGGACGTTGGCCATACTTTCAAGACCCGATTGGTTGCGCAAAAGCCCCTTCGCCGGCGGCGGCGAGGCCGCTGTTTAACGCAGTCCGCCGAGTCGCGCCACATTCGCGATTGAGGGTGGCTGAACGATGAGAGACTTGGCGAATCGAGGGGCATCCGGCCTTGAGCCTGCGAAGCCCTGAGTGCGATCAAGCCGAGGCGAAGATCAGTCGGCAGGGGCGAAGGCGGCGGCCGCGGGAACATGGGCGCCCGCTCGGAACCCCTTGGCGAAAGCCTTGGGCGCGGCCTCCACGAACGCGTAGGCGGAACGGTTGGCGAACAGAGCCCCGAGCGCCATCGCGTTCAGCTTGTGGCCGGGGCGGTAGGTGCGATAGACGCCGATGATCGGCGCGCCGGCAAGCGAAAGGTCGCCGATCGCGTCGAGGGCCTTGTGGCGCACGAACTCGTCCGGATAGCGCAGGCCCTCGGGGTTGAGAACGGCGCCCGCTTCGATCGCGACGGAATTCTCGAGCGAGGAGCCGAGCGCAAATCCGGCCTGCCACAGCTTCTTGACGTCGCTGACAAAGCCGAAGGTTCGCGCCCGCGCGATCTCCCGGCGGAAGGTCATGGGATCGAGATCGAACGCGCGGCGCTGGCGGCCGATCGCCGGGCAGTCGAAATCGATCTCGACGTCGAGGCGGAAGCCGCGACTGGCCGGCAGAAACTCGGCATAGCCGCCCGCGCTTTCCACGCGAACGGGCTTCTGAATCTTCAGATGGCGACGCGGCCGGGCCTGCTGGAGGGCGCCCGCCTGATCGACGGCCTCGACGAACTCAGCGGCCGAACCATCCATGATCGGCGTCTCGGGTCCGTCGATCTCGATCAGCACGTTGTCGATCTGAAGTCCCGAGATCGCGGCGAGCAGATGTTCGACCGTGCTGATGCTGGCGCC
This sequence comes from uncultured Alphaproteobacteria bacterium, assembly GCA_963782255.1. Taxonomy (GTDB): domain Bacteria; phylum Pseudomonadota; class Alphaproteobacteria; order Rhizobiales; family Beijerinckiaceae; genus Roseiarcus. The sequence goes on from CAWAIS010000002.1 coordinate 1,167,454, forward strand.
CGAGTCGTCGCCGAGCATGGTGCAGAGGGCGGTGTGGGTGACGTTCGCGCGCTTGGCCTCGAGCAGGCGCTCACGGCCGCCCGGAAGCCCCGTGCGCAGGAACACGACGCCGGAATCGACGTCCGCGGGATGCAGGGTGACCTGAGCCGGCGCCGCGGTATGCACGCCGACGCCAGCGACCGTCACTCTATCTCGCAAGGTCGTCTGATACCCAGCCTTCATCTTCAAACGCTCCGGGCCGTCGCCCGGCCCCATCAGGGCGCGCAATGCAGGTGAGGAGGAAGACCTACGCCGCGACGCCAGTTTCACTGCGAGCCATGCGACGCCCAAATCCTTACATAGGACTACGGGGGCAAACTCGTGATGCGGGTGTGACCATAATTGGCGAAGGGAGGGGCAGCCAAATCACCTTTGATGAACAAAAGTTACAATCGTACCAATATCACTTTCACCTTTAGATTCAGAATACTGTAACCATATTTTGTAAGATTGGATTAGGCAAAATTATGGCCTGCCGCAGTGTGGGTCGCGGCAGGCCGACGCAGGTCCCGGAGAAATCAGTTCGGCTGTCGCCGCAAAAAGGCCGGGATATCGAGTTGGTCGTCTTCCGTCGCCGGAGCTTTATGGCCTGGCCGGCCGTGCGGATCGAGGGCGCCCGCCGCGGCGCGCGCCGGCTGCTGCCGCGGTTGAGGGCGGCCGAAGTCGGGCTGAGCGTGCGGCGCAAATTGCGCGGGCCGCAGCGGAGCAACCGGCGGCAGCGCCGGCGCGACCGGCTTCGGCGCGGGCTCATCCTCGTGACGCGTGATGCCGAACGCCGCCAGTTTATCGAGGAGCGAGCGGCGGCGGGTCTCCGGCGCGTGGGCGACCGCGGTTTGTCCTTCGCGCGCGGCCCGCAGCTGATTCTGGGCGACCGGCGGCAGGTCCTCGATCTGCGGCATGCGCGTGGCCCGCACCGGCTGTTCGGGGGCCGGCGGAATGAACTCCCCCAATTCGTCGTCGGGTGCGCCGCGGCCCTCGATCGGGTCGGGAAACGCGACGACGGACGCGGCGATCGGCTGGAGTTCGACGTCGTCGACGATAGCCGGAGGCGTCTCAGCAGGCGCGGAGGCGGCTCGGTAAGCCGGCGTCCGGAGCCGCGGCGGCGGTTCGGGCCGGGAATGCACGACGACCGGCTCGATCTGAGAGATCGTCGCCTGATCGATCCCGGTCGCAACGACCGAAACCCGGACCACGCCGTCCAGCGAGGGCTCGAAGGTGGCGCCGAGGATGATGTTCGCCTCCTCGTCGACCTCCTGGCGGATGCGGCTTGCCGCCTCGTCCACTTCGTAGAGCGTCAGGTCGTTGCCGCCGGTGATGGAGATGAGCAGCCCGCGCGCGCCCTTCATCGAGGTTTCGTCGAGCAGTGGATTGGCGATTGCGGCCTCCGCGGCGAGCACGGCGCGTTTCTCGCCCGTCGCCTCGCCCGTGCCCATCATCGCCTTGCCCATTTCGCTCATGATCGAGCGGACGTCGGCGAAGTCGAGGTTGATGAGGCCCTCCTTCACCATGAGATCGGTGATGCAGGCGACGCCCGAATAGAGCACCTGGTCGGCCATCGCGAACGCGTCCGCGAAGGTCGTCTTCTCGTTGGCCACGCGGAACAGGTTCTGGTTCGGGATGATGATCAGGGTGTCGACCGCCTTGTGCAGATCGGTGATGCCCTGTTCTGCGACTTTCATGCGCCGCCCGCCCTCGAAGTGGAACGGCTTCGTGACCACGCCGACGGTGAGAATGCCCATCTCGCGCGCGGCCCTGGCGATGACCGGCGCCGCGCCCGTGCCTGTGCCGCCGCCCATGCCGGCGGTGACGAACACCATGTGGGCGCCCGCGAGGTGATCGCGAATCTCCTCCAGCGCTTCCTCGGCCGCGGCCTTGCCGATTTCCGGCTTGGAGCCGGCGCCGAGGCCCTCGGTGACCTGCAGGCCCATCTGGATGATTCGCTCCGCCCGCGAGGAGGTCAGCGCCTGCGCGTCGGTGTTGGCGACGATGAAGTCGACTCCGGAGAGGCCGGAAACGATCATGTTGTTGACCGCGTTTCCGCCCGCGCCGCCGACGCCGCAAACCATGATGCGCGGCTTCAATTCCCTGAGTTCGGGGGCTTTGATATTGATCGACATGACTGCCTCATTCCGTTGGGCGTCCGCCGACGCCTGTTGATCAAAGTGAACGCCTTCGTTTCCGAGACCCTCCGGCGACGAGGGCCGCGAACTCTCCTCAAAAACTCTCTTTCAACCAGCGCCCGACCCGAGCCGCATAACCGCCCTCCTCGCGCTTCTCATGCGAGACGTGCCGAGTTGGCTCGAAATATTCGAGGCCGGCGACCTGCGGGTAGACCATCAGCCCGACGGCGGCTGCGAACGACGGGTTCTTGCCCGATTCCGGCAGGCCCTCGATGCCGAGCGGCCGGCCAATTCGCGCCTGACTCGAAATGATCGTGCGGGCGAGCTCCGGCAGCCCTGTCAGTTGGCACGTCCCGCCTGTCATCACGAGCCGACGGCCCGCCTGGACGGCGTATCCCGAGGCGCGAAGCCGGTCGCGCACGAGTTCGAGGATTTCCTCGACGCGCGGCTTGATGATGCGCAGGAGCTCCGATTTCGGCAGATGGCTCGGATGATCCATGTCGTCGCCGAGCCGGTGGACGGCGATCGAATCGCGGTCGTCCGAGGACGAGGCGATGCACGCGCCGTAGAGCGTCTTCAGGCGCTCGGCGTCGGTCATCGAAATGTTCAGGCCGCGCGCGATGTCGCGCGTGACGTGAATGCCGCCGACGGCGACGGCGTCGACGTGGATGAGCCGCCCGCCCGCGAAGACGCCGACCGCCGTCGACCCTCCGCCGAAATCGACAACCGCCGCGCCGAGCTCCGCCTCGTCGTCGACCAGGGTCGACAGGCCCGCGGCGTAGGGCGTCGCGACCATCGCCTCGACGCGGAGGTGGCAGCGCTCGACCACCAGCATGAGATTCCGCGCAGCCGCGGATTCGCACGAGGCGACGTGCAGGTCGACGCCGAGCGCCTCGCCGATCATGCCCTTGGGGTCACGCACGTCCGCCGTCGCGTCGAGCGAGTAGCTGGTCGGAAGCGCATGCAGGACCGAACGCCCGGGACGGGCGTTGGCTGCGGAGGCGGCTTCGAGAACCCGGTGAATGTCGTGCTCCGACACGGTCTTGCCGCGCAGCGCGACCTTGGCGCTGAAGCGCTGAGAAGAGAGAAGCCCGCCGGACATGTTGACGATGACGCCGCCGACCTCGACGCCGGCCATCCGCTCGGCCGCGTCGATCGCCAGCCGAGCCGCATGCTCGGCCGCTTGCAGATCGACGATTGCGCCGCCTTTGACGCCGTTCGACCGCTGATGCCCAATTCCGAGCACCTTGCATCTGTGCGTGCGGCCGCGCAGCGCGTCGGAAGGCTCCATCGGCGTTAGCCGCGCGATCAGGCAGACGATCTTCGACGCGCCGACGTCGAGAATCGAGAGGATCGCGCTCTTGCGCGCGGGGATCTGCCGCATGCGCGGCGGGAGCGGCCGGAAGCTCATGGCTGCGTCCCTTTCTTGGGCGCGTGCGCCGCGGCCCACGCCGCCGCCGCGTCCTCGGACAGCCGGACGAACACCCGGCCGGGCGTGCGGAAGTCGAGCGCGAGCACGTCGCGCTCCAGAATGCGGGACTGCCGCTGAAGGCTGAGAAGGGTCGCGATCGCGGCTTGCGGATCCGTCTCCGGCAGCTTGATGTCGATGCCCGACTTGAGCCTGAGATTCCAGCGTCGCTCGCCGACGAGCACGCCCGCTTCGACCCGCGGCTTCAGTTCGTCCATGGCGTCGAGAAGCGCGGTGAACTCGCGCACGCGCGCATTCGCGCCGTCCCCGACGACGAACGGCAGATCGATGTAGCGTCCGTCGCGCACCTCGTCGATCGGGCCGCCGTCGGCGCCGATCGCGCGCACGTCGCCATCCTTCTGCCAGACGGCGTAGGGCGTGCGCTCGACGATGTCGACCACGATCTGATTCGGATAGAGCTTGCGCACGCTCGCCTGCTTGACCAAGGGGTCGGCTTCGAGCCGCGCGCGCGCAGCCGCGACGTCGAAGAACGGCACGGAATTCTTGGAGCTGATGCCGGCAATCGACAGGATGCGCGGCTCGTCGAGGTGCGCTGCGCCGGACACGGTGACGATGTTGACGCCGAACCCGAGTTTGCGCGCGACGAGGTCGCCGATGGTCCCGTGGCTCGCCACGAACTCCTCATACTGGCCGCCGCGCACGGCGCCGACGCCGGCCGCGCCGATGAACACCGCGAGCGTCAGCGCGATCTCGAGCGCGAGCGGCGGGGGGCGGTCGAGAGGCATGCGCCAAGGCGCCGATCCGCGCGCCACCCGTTCGCCGCGAAGCAGGACTTTCTGCGGCGCCGGTTCGAGCGCGAATCGTGCGAGCGCGAGACCCGTCGGCTGCGCCCATCCAAGCGTTGCGCTCACCGATCGCACGACGCGTCCTCCACCATCCAGGCGACCAGCTCTCCGAACGAAAGGCCGGCGTGGAGCGCCATTTCGGGCACAAGCGATGTTTCGGTCATGCCAGGCTGTGTGTTGACTTCCAGACACACGAGCTCGCCCTCTTCGCCTTTCGCTTCGTCAAACCGAAAGTCGGCGCGGCTTATGCCGCGGCAACCGAGGGCCCTATGGGCTCTCAGCGTCAAGTCTTGGACCTTATGGTAAATATTCGGTTTAAGATTTGCGGGAAGAATATGCCGCGAGCCGCCTTTGGCGTATTTTGCGTCATATCCGTAGAACGTTTCGGAAAGCGGCTGTATTTCGATGATCCCGAGAACGCGATCTCCCATGGCCGCGCAGGTCAGCTCCTTGCCGTCGACGAATCGCTCGGCGAGCAGTGTGTCGCCGTACGGCCAGTCCTCGCGGCCGACCTCCTGCGGCGGATGCGATCGATCCTCCTTCACGATCACGACGCCGAAAGACGAGCCTTCATTGATCGGCTTGAGAACATAAGGGGGCTCGAGCGCGTGGCGACGCGCCGCCTCGTGGCGATCGATCGTCACGCCATGGGGCACGGGCACGCCGGCGGCGGCGAGCACCGTCTTGGCGAGGTCCTTCTGCATCGCGAGCGCGGAAGCGAGCACGCCCGAATGCGTATAAGGGATGCGCAGGATCTCGAGCACGCCTTGGATCGTCCCGTCCTCGCCGACCCGGCCGTGCAGCGCGTTGAAGGCGACGTCGGGCCTCAGGCGCGCAAGCGTGTCGGCGATCGACCGGTCGACGTCGATGCGGGTGACGCGATAGCCCATCGCCTCGAGCGCGTCGGCGCAGCCGCGACCCGAATTGAGCGACACCGGACGCTCCGCCGACCAGCCGCCCATCAGGACCGCCACATGCTTCATCAACCGACTGTTCCGTAACTTTGCGCAAAACTCGCAGAGTTAAGCCACGATTAGGTCGAGGGCGTTAACGGCGCGTTAACCTGAACAAATCGCGCTGAAAAAAGTGAAGAGAAAATGCTTGCCACAGGGCCAGCGAGCCGCTGCGCGCGTGTCTCATGCATCTTTACGCACCGGCAGTCCCGATCCGCTTGATCTCCCATTCGAGCATGACGCCGCTCGTCTCCCGCACGCGGCGGCGCACCTCTTCGCCAAGCGCCTCGAGGTCGGCCGCGGTCGCCTTGCCGCGGTTGATGAGAAAGTTGCAGTGCATCGTCGAGACTTCGGCGTCGCCGACCGTGAGGCCGCGGCAGCCGGCCTTGTCGATCAACTCCCACGCCTTGGCGCCCGTGGGGTTCTTGAAGGTCGACCCGCCGGTCTTCTCGCGAATTGGCTGCGAGGCCTCGCGGGCGAGCGTGATTCGCTCCATTTCATGGGCGATCGCCTCCGGGTCGCCCGGACGGCCCTTGAGCGTCGCGCGCGTGAAGATCACGTCCTCGGGGGTCGAGCTGTGACGATAGGAAAAGCCCATCTCTGCGTTCGAGAACGAGCGCTTCACGCCCGAGCGGTCGACGCCACGCGCTTCGACGAGCACGTCCTTGATCTCGCCGCCGTGCGCGCCGGCGTTCATGCGAAGCGCGCCGCCGATCGATCCCGGGACGCCGCGCAGGAAGGCGAGGCCGTCGACGCCCGCGGTCGCCGCCGCTTTGGCGACGAACTGGTCGGGCGCGGCGGCGCCCGCGATCACCCGGCTGTCCTCCATGATCTCGATCGCGTTGAAGGCGCGGCCGCCGAGCCGGACGACGACGCCCTCAATTCCGCCGTCGCGCACGATGAGGTTCGAGCCGAGCCCGATCGCGGTCACCGCAAATTCGGGAGGGAGCGCGCGCATGAAGTCGGCGAGATCGTCTTCGTCCGCCGGCGTGAACAGGACCTGGGCGAGCCCGCCGACCCGGAACCAGGTCGCCTCGGCGAGTGGCGCGTTGGCTGAAAGTCTTCCGCGCAGTTTTGGCGCGAGCGCCCTGATTGCGCCGAGGATGTCGGGAAAGCTCATCGGCTACGCCTTCGACCGGTCGAGCGCGGCGAGCTCTCCCGGCAGCGCATAGGCCCATTGCGTGATCGACCCCGCCCCGAGAAACACGACATAATCGCCGGGCGAGGCGAGCGAGCGGATGAGCGGGGCGAGCTTTTCTGGCGAGGGCAAGGCGATCGCGTGCCGATGGCCGTGCGCGGCGATCGCGGCGGTCAGCGCATTCTTGTCCGCGCCTGCGATCGGCGCCTCGCCCGCAGCATAGACGTCGGCGACGATGACGCTGTCGGCGTCGTTGAAGCAGGTCGCGAAGGCGTCGAAAAGCGACGCCAGGCGGGTGTAGCGATGCGGCTGCACGACCGCGATCACCTTGCCGGCGGCCGCGGCGCGCGCCGCCTTCAGTACGGCCCCGATCTCCACCGGATGGTGGCCGTAGTCGTCGATAATGGCGACGCCGTTCCACTCGCCGGTTCGGGTGAAGCGGCGCTTGACGCCGCCGAAAGCGCCGATCGCCTTGCGGATGACATCGACGGATGCGCCGAGTTCGTGGGCGACCGCGATCGCCGCGGTGGCGTTCAGCGCGTTGTGCCGGCCGGGCATCGGCAGCGCGAGTTCGTCGATATAGGTCGCACGGCCCGTATGGCGCTCGCGGATGAGGACGGAGAAGCGGGTCAGGCCCCCGGTCAGGTCGACGTCCATCAGGCGAATATCGGCTTGCGGGTTCTCGCCGTAGGTCATGACCCGGCGATCCTCGATGTGGCCGACCAGCTCCTGAACCGTCGGGTGATCGAGACACATGACCGCGAAGCCGTAGAAGGGCAGGTTTCCGACCAGCGAGAGGAAGGCGTCCTTGATGGCGTCGAAAGTCTTGAAATGGTCGAGGTGTTCGGGATCGATGTTGGTGACGATCGCGACATCGGCGGGGAGCTTGAGAAAGGTGCCGTCGCTCTCGTCGGCTTCGACCACCATCCACTCGCCGGCGCCGAGGCGCGCGTTGGTTCCATAGGCGTTGATGATGCCGCCATTGATGACGGTCGGGTCGAGCCCCGCGCCGTCGAGCAGCGTCGCCACGAGCGAGGTCGTCGTGGTCTTGCCGTGCGTCCCGGCGACGGCGACGCAGCGCTTGAGCCGCATGAGCTCGGCGAGCATCTCGGCGCGTCGAACGACGGGAATGCGTTTCGCGCGCGCAGCGACGAGCTCCGGATTGTCGCGCCTGATCGCGGTCGACACGACGACGACCGCGGCGGAGCCAAGATTGGCCGCGTCATGGCCGACGAACACCTTCGCGCCGAGCTCGCGCAGGCGCTTCACATTGGCGTTGTCGCTTGCGTCGGACCCTTGAACCGTATGGCCGAGGTTGATCAGCACCTCGGCGATGCCCGACATTCCGATGCCGCCGATGCCGACGAAGTGAACGGGTCCGATTTCGTTCGGCAGTTTCATGCGTGACTTTTCTCCAGATCGGCGCCCGACCGGGCCGAATCCTCAGCGACATAAGCCAGTTCGTCGACTTTTGGAAATGCGCCCGGGGCGTCACGAGGACGCATGTCACAGGATCGAGCGGCCGATCGCCCTCTCGGCCTCGGCGATCGTCTCGGGCTGGCCGACATGGATCCACAAACCGTCGAGGCGCACGCCGAACAGCCGTTTTCTGTCGGCGGCCGCGTGAAAGAAGGGCGCCAGCCTGAACGCTTCCGCCGTTTCGCTCTCGAAAAGCTCCGGCTTGATGATGCCGACGCCGGTATAGACGAACGGGGCGACTTCGCGCGCTTCGCGACCCATGAGCCTGCCGTCATAGCTCATGGTGAAATCTCCCGGCCAGTCGACGCCGACGGCCCCGGCGCTCGCCGCGACCAGAAGCAGGACGTCCATCGCTTCGGCGTCGAACGCGTCCGCGAGGCGCGCGAGGTTCGAGCGCGGCCCTTCGATCCAGAACGCATCGGTATTGCAGATGAGGAAGGGATCTCTCCCAATTTGCGGCAGCGCCTTCCTGATCGCGCCGCCCTGATCGAGGAGCTTCGCCCGCTCGTCGGAAATAACGATGGCGGGGCGCCTGCGGTACGAGAGAAGCGTCTCGATCTGATCGGCATGCCAATGCACGTTGACGATCGCGCGTTCGACGCCGTTCTCGGCGAGACGGTCAAGACAATGATCGATCAGCGTACGGCCGCCGACCTTGACGAGCGGTTTCGGCAGCGTATCGGTGATGGGGCGCATGCGCACGCCGAGGCCCGCGGCGAACACCATGGCGGTCTTCGGAATCGTCGCGCTCATTCTTCGATCGCCGAATGGGCGTCAGGGGTTGGCTTGTTGCGGCGGCTGGCCCAAGGCCCGCGGCAGGTGGTTCTGATACCAGAGGGCGAGCGGCCGAAGCAACGGATGGGCGAGATTCTTCGCGAGATAGCGCTCGATCCGCGGCAGGTGACGAAGGTACTGTGGCTTGCCGTCGCGCTTGTCGAGCCGGGCGAAGAGCCCGAGAATCTTGGTTGCGCGCTGCGCGCCCATCGCGGCATAGGCGGCGGCGAAGCCTTCGGCGTTGAAGTGGGCGTCGGAATCGGTCCGCCGCCGGACATAAAGCGCCGCCAGACGCATCTCGAGATCGTCGGCCACGTCGATGCGCGCGTCCTGCAACAAAGACGCGAGGTCGTAGGCCGGAGGCCCGATGACCGCGTCCTGAAAGTCGATGAGGCCGATCCGCTGAAGACCCTTGCGGTCCGCGAGCCAGTGCAGGTTCGGCGAGTGGAAGTCGCGCAAGGTCCAGGTCGTCCGCGCCGCGAGGATCGGCGCGAGCAGCTCGCGCCACATGGCGAGAAACTGCATCCGCGCGCCGGACGGCGTGGCCACGCGCGCGATTGAAGGCGCATACCAGTCGAGCGCGAGCTCCACTTCGATGAGCATCGCCTCGATGTCGTAGAGCGGCAGCCGGTAGCGCTCATCGCCCGCCGGCAGGCTCTCCGGCAGATCGCGATCATGCAAGTCGGCGAGGAGCGCGACCGCCTCCGCGAAGCGCGAACCGTTCGGCGCGTCGTCCTCGGCGATCGTCTCGGCGCCGAAGTCCTCGATCAGCGCCAGGCCTTCCTCGATGCTGCAGGCGATCAGCTTCGGCGCGGAATAGCCGAGGCCGCGCAAGCCTTCAGCGATCGCAATGAAAGCGCGGATGTCTGGGGACAGCTTGGCGATCGCCGCGTAGGGCTTCCCGTAGCGAATGATCGGCCCGTCGGGCCGCGGAGGCGATATCATGAGAATTGCGGTCGCGCCGTCGGGCCGGGTGAGACGTTCGTAGGCGCGAACGGAGGCGTCGCCTTGCAGGAATTCGCGCCGGGCGTCGGTCCAGCCGGCCCGTTTCAGGAGCGCTCCGACGCCAAGCGCCCGCGCGAGGCGCTTGGTCATTGCGCCGAAGCCGCGCATCTCCAGAAAACGGAAGTCCGGCCCTCGGTCAAAGTCGAACATAATCGTCACTTCGAGCCGGTCGGGCGGCAGGACGTCCGGAATGCGCTCCGGCCACTCGACAATCGCGATCGCGCCCTCGATCGCCTCGTCCCAGCCGATGTTCTCGAGTTCCACGGCGGCTCGCAGCCGATAGAAGTCGGCGTGGACGACTGGCCCCTTCGCAGCTTCGTAAACCTGCATGAGCGTGAACGTCGGGCTCGGCGTCTCGAGATCGGGCATCGCGACGAGCGCCCTGATCAGGCCGCGGGCGAAGGTCGTCTTGCCCGCGCCGAGTTCGCCCATCAGGACGACGAAGTCGTTCGCCTCGAGCCAATCGGCCTGCGCGGCGGCCAGGCTCAGCGTCGCAGCCTCATCCGGCGATTCCAGACGCCAGACCTTGGGCTGGCGCGCATCGTCGATCCGATCGGTCATGCGCTTGCTATCTGACCGACCGCAACATCGGCGCGGCGGGCTTCAACCGCTGCGGCTTTGTCTCGGTCGCGACCGCCGCGGGGTCGATCGGGAAGATGCAGGTCACGGTCGTTCCTTCGTTCGCCGCCGTGTCGATCAGCACCTTGCCCTTGTGCAGCTCAACCAGCGCCTTGACGATGGACAGGCCGAGGCCCGGGCCGCGATGGCGCGAGCCGTTCGGGAAGGTTTCAAACCGTTCGAACACGCGGTCGACCATTTCGGGGGGAATGCCGCGGCCCCGGTCGCTCACCTTGAACACGATCTCCGGGCCGCGCCGCATCGCAGCCAGCGTGACCGTCTGGCCGGGTTCCGAATAGTTGATTGCGTTCGAAAGAAGATTGAACAGGACCTGACGGACTCGCCGTCCATCCGCCCGCATGGAGCCGACGCCGTCGGTCATCACGATGCGCATTTCGATCGCCGCTTCGTCCAGCCGGTCCTGGACGCCCGTCGCGGCCGCCTTCATCGCCTCGGCGACGTCGACGGTCTCGAGCCGCAACTCCAAAGCGCCCGCGTCGATCGAGGCGAGGTCCAGGATGTCGTCGATGATCGCGAGCAGCGCGTGGGACGAGTTGGTGATGAAGCCGGCGTATTCGAGTTGCTTCACGTTGAGCGGGCCTACTCCGCCCGCCGCCAGGAGCTGAGTGAAGCCGATGATGTTGGTGAGGGGCGTGCGCAACTCGTAGGAGACATGATTGACGAAATCGTTGCGCAGCTTCTCGGCCTCGACCAGCGCCTGATTGCGCTCGGTCAGCGCGCGTTCGACGTTCGCGCTTGCGGTCACGTCGAGCGAGGTCAGGAGGGTCGCCCCGTCGGGCAGCGGCAGCGCCGCGCAATCGAACGTGAGGCCGTCGGTCCGGCCTATGCGCATCGACTTGCCCTCGCGCCGTTCGGAGAGGCCGACCATCATGTCGCGCAATTCATCCCAGAGCGCGGGGTCCTGGCAGAGCGCCCGGCAGACGCCTCCGATCTCCTCGATATGCGGATGTTCCCGTAAAGTCGCCGGCTCGAATCCCCACATATCGGCGAAAACGGGATTGAACAGCTTCATGCGCCCGTCTGCGCCGAACACCGCCACGCCTTCCTTGAGCGCATCCAGGGTTTCGCCCTGCACGTGCGTCATTGCGCTGACTTTCGAGGCGAGCGCAAAGCTCAGCGTCGCGTCGTCATAAAGATAGGTCACGCCGCCTTTCGGATTGGGGCTCGTGACGACGCGCACCGCGCGGCCGTCCGGCAGGTACCAGACCGACTCGCCCGGCTCGATCGCCTGATAGGCGCTCATCTGCTGCGCCTTCCACGCGCGATAATCCGCCTGCTCCGGCAGCTGGCGGTTGGCTCGAAGTCGATCCAGAATTTCTCCGTCGGTCGGGCGCTGGTCCAGGAAGGCCGCATCGAGCGACCACATCTGGCGATAGGCGGCGTTATAGAACGTCAACCGCTTGGATCTGTCGAAGATCGCGACCGCAGTCGCGAGCCGGTCGATCATGCGGGAATAGTCGTCTTCGTTGCGCTCCATTTCGGCCCGCAGCGCGGCGATCTCGGTGACGTCGACTGCGAGGCCGGCGGAGCCGCGCGCCGAGCGCACCTCGACCGCATCGAACGTCCGGCGCGCTCCCTTGACGACAGCGCCCGCCTGGCGCTTCCAGATCCCGATCTCCTTGACCGCCGCCGCCGCCTCGCGGGCCAGCGCCGGATCGAACAATTGGCAAGCTCCGTCGACGGCGATCTGCTCGTCCTGCGCATCGACCGCTTCAGCATACGGCGCGTTGCACCAGACGAGGCGTCCGTCGGGGCCGCGCGCCCATGCCGGCGTCGCGGCCGCGCTCAGCGCAAGGCGGAGCGCCTCTAGCGCGTCCTCCGTCTCCGACAGTTTCTGTTGCAGGCGCGCGGCTTCGAGCCGTTCGCCCGACACGTCGCGGACCCGGACGACAGCGGCGCCCGCGACCGGCCGGCCGTTGATCTCGAGAGAGCGACCGCCGAGGTCGATCACGGACATCGAGAAACCTTCGCCCCGGAGCAAGAGCCGCTCCGTCGCCTCCTCGACTGCGTCCGCGTCGCGCGGCTCGAGCCAGGCGTCGTAATCCAGGATTCGTCCAGAGAGGGTCGCCTCGCCGAGGGCCAGGTCGCCCTCGATAGCGGGTTCTGCGTCGGGCCGGTCCCAGGTCATCACGATCTGCGGTTCGCTGCGCAGGATCTCGGACGCGCGATCGAGCCGGGCGTTGGCCTGCGCGAGCGCGCCTTCCAGTTCGATCACGCGGCGGGTAAGAGCTCGTCGGCTGGAGAGGCGCACGACCGCGAGGACCGCCGCAAGCCCCGCGAGCATGAGGAGGGCGAAGCCCGCGACGCTTATGTCGACGGGCGCGCCGCCCGCCGCGGACGACGGCTGAGCGTCGGAGACGCGCAGGCCGACCTCGGCGCGCGCAGTTCCCACGATCATGACGAGCGTCAGCGCCGAGGACCTGAGGATGCGATCGCGGCCGCGTGTTCGCGTGCCGATCCGGGCGAACCCTCTCGCGCTGAGCCGCAACGACTGGCCTCCTTGAGAGCTCGGCGGGGCGTCATTGCGCCCGCGAGGCGTCTCGCCGACCGATCCTCCGCCAGAAGGACCGAATCAGCCGACAACAGGCTTACGAAAAGTTTGCCTCAAAGTCGTTAACCTTAATGAAAGGCGAATGCCGCATTGCGACGCCCGAATCCATATATTGTGGCGCCAAGACTGGCGCCAACAAAATGTGCGAATTGAGCCTCGCGCGCCCATCCCCCTTGATGTGGACGGAATAGGCTTGTCAGCGGACGAGGCCGACAACGTCTTTCACCGAGTCCATGATCGGCCGCGCAATCGCGCGCGCCTTCTCGGCGCCTTCCGCAAGGACCGAGTCGACGTAATCCGGGTCGGCGGAAAGCCGGATCATCTCGGCGCGGATCGGCGCGAGTTTTTCGATCAGGACGTCCGTCAGGGCGGTCTTGAACGCCGAGAACTGGCTGCCGCCGAAACGATGCACAACGTCGGCCTTGGTCGCGTCGGTGAGGCCGGCGAAGATGCCGACGAGATTGTCCGCCTCGGGCCGGCCCGCCAGCCCCTCGAGATGGCTCGGCAGAGGCTCCGGATCGGTCTTGGCCTTGCGGATCTTCTGCGCGATCGTGTCGGCGTCGTCCGTCAGCGCGATATAGGCGTTTTCCGACGTGTCGGACTTCGACATCTTCTTGGCGCCGTCGCGCAGGCTCATGACGCGGGTCGCCGGTCCCTGAATCAGCGGCTCGGGCAGCGGAAAGAACGCATCGCCGTGGCCGTGCTCGGCGATCGAGTCGGCAAAATCATTGTTGAACTTCTGCGCGATGTCGCGCGTCAGCTCGAGGTGCTGCTTCTGATCTTCGCCGACCGGAACGTGGGTCGCCCGGTAGAGCAGGATGTCGGCCGCCATCAGCACCGGATAGTTGAAGAGGCCGATCGACGCGTTTTCGCGGTCCTTGCCCGCCTTCTCCTTGAACTGGGTCATGCGGTTGAGCCAGCCGAGCCGCGCGACGCAATCGAAGATCCAGGCGAGCTCCGCGTGCTCAGCCACTCGGCTCTGGTTGAAGACGATATTCGCCTTCGGATCGATGCCGCAGGCCAGAAAGGCGGCTGTCACCTCGCGCGTCGTGCGGGCGAGCTGCGCCGGTTCGTGCGGCAGCGTCATCGCGTGCAGATCGACCACGCAATAGAGACACGGACGGGTCGCCTGCAACGCCACGAAGCGCTTGATCGCGCCGAGGTAATTGCCGAGGTGGAGGTTGCCCGTGGGTTGAACGCCTGAGAACACGCGCTCGGGAAAAGTCGTCATGATTGTCCGCTGGAGACATGAAGGGAGGCGCGCCTTATGGCAACGCGGGCAGAAGCGCGCAAGGGGCGGAGGCGTCGTCGATCAGGCGGCAGGCTCGGTTTCGCCCATCGAGAGATCGACCATGATCTCGCCCGCGAGCCGCTCCAGCGCCTTGCGCAGATCCTCCGCAGCGAGGCCCTCGGGGGCGCGCAATCGCGCGGTGGCGCGGAACATCTGGACTCCGGTGAAGGGCTCGCTTTCGAGGCCGCTCGCGAACTCCTCGATATTCACGCCGAGGCCGTTCAGCGCCTGCGTCACGTCGCGAACGATGCCGGGCCGCTCGTGGCCGAGGACGTCGAGCCGGATCAGGCGAAGCCGCCGTTCGGGCGCAGCCGGCGCGCCGCGCTCGATCGTGATGTGCAAGCCGGAGCTTTCCAGGCCGCAAAGCGAGGTCTCCAGTTCCGCAAGCTTTTCCTCGGCGACGCTGACGAGGAGAATCCCGGCGAACTTGCCGGCAAGCTGGGCCGAGCGGCTTTCAAGCCAGCTCGCGCCGCAGGCCGCGATCTTCTCGGAGATCGCATTCACGAGACCTGGCCTATCGTCGCCGACAAAGGTCAGAACGAGCGGCGCCATGAGAACACTCCTCGAACGGAGATGGAGGAACCCATCCTATGCGGAAGGCATGGGCGCGGCATCCGATTTTCGAATGAAGCGCGGCGGATCAAAACACGCTCAGATCAAAGAATGTAGCGGCTGAGGTCGGCGTTGCCGGCGAGATCCCCGACGTGCCGCTCGACGAATTCCGCGTCGATGCGCACCATTTCTCCGGATCGGTCGGCCGCGCTGAAGCTGACCTCGTCCAGAACCCGCTCCATCACCGTCTGGAGCCGGCGCGCGCCGATGTTCTCGACCGACCCGTTGACCTTGGCGGCGATGCGGGCGATCGCCGCAATGGAGTCGTCCGCGAATTCGAGCTCGACGCCCTCGGTCCGCATCAGGGCGACATATTGCTTGATCAGGCTCGCCTCGGTGTCGGTAAGGATGCGCTTGAAGTCGTCCTCGGTCAGCGAGTTGAGCTCGACGCGGATGGGCAGGCGGCCCTGCAGCTCGGGCAGGAGGTCGGAGGGCCGCGAAATGTGGAATGCCCCAGACGCGACGAAGAGGATATGGTCGGTCTTGATCGTGCCGTGCTTGGTGGGGACCGTCGTGCCCTCGATCAGCGGCAGGAGATCGCGCTGCACGCCCTCGCGCGAGACGTCCGCGCCGACGCGGCCATCCCGGGCGCAGATCTTGTCGATTTCGTCGAGGAAGACGATGCCGTTGCTTTCGGTCTCGGCGATTGCGTCGCGCACGATCGCGTCCTGATCGAGCATCTTCTCGGCTTCGGCCGATATGAGCGGCTCGCGCGCTTCCGCAACCGTCATCCGTTTCGGTTTCGTGCGTTGGCCCTTGCCGAAAATATCGGCGATGTTGATCGCGCCGATCGAGGCGCCCGGCATGTTGGGGAGTTCGAACATCGGCATGGCCGAGCCGCTTTGCGGCAGCTCGACCTCGATTTCCTTGTCGTTGAGTTCGCCGGCGAGCAGTTTGCGCCGGAACGCCTCGCGCGTCCCCGACGACGAGCCGGTTCCCACGAGCGCGTCCAAGACCCGCTCTTCGGCGGCGAGCTGCGCCTTCGCCTCGATATCCTTGCGCTTGCGGCTCTTGACGAGCCCGATCGCGACCTCGATCAGGTCGCGCACGATCTGCTCGACGTCGCGGCCGACGTAGCCGACCTCGGTGAACTTGGTCGCCTCGACCTTGAGGAACGGCGCGCCGGCGAGCTTGGCGAGGCGCCGGGCGATTTCGGTCTTGCCGCAGCCGGTCGGACCGATCATCAGGATATTCTTCGGCATCACCTCTTCGCGCATCGGCGAGGTGAGCCGCAGGCGCCGCCAGCGATTGCGCAGCGCAATGGCGACGGCGCGCTTGGCGTCCGCCTGGCCGACGATGTAGCGGTCGAGCTCGGAAACGATCTCTCGCGGGCTGAGGTCGGTCATGGCAGGCTTTCAACGATCAGATTGACGTTCGTATAAACGCAGATGTCGGCGGCGATGCGCATCGAACGGCGCACGATCTCTTCCGCGTCGAGTTGCATCGGCATAAGCGCGCGAGCGGCGGCAAGCGCAAAATTGCCGCCCGAACCGATCGCCATCGCGGAGCCGCCGGCTTCGGTCTCCGGCTCGAGCACGTCGCCCGCGCCCGAAATCGTGAAGCCCGACCCCTTGTCGGCGACGAGCAACATGGCCTCGAGCCGCCGCAGGTAGCGGTCGGTGCGCCAGTCTTTCGCCAGTTCGACGCAGGCGCGCGCGAGCTGGCCCGGGTACTGCTCGAGCTTGGCCTCCAGCCTTTCGAACAGCGTGAACGCGTCCGCCGTCGCCCCGGCGAAGCCCGCGATCACCTCGCCCTTGGCGAGGCGGCGGACCTTTCGCGCATTCGCTTTGACGACCGTCTGCCCCATGCTGACCTGGCCGTCGCCGCCGATCACGACCCGGCCGTCCTTGCGCACCATGAGTATGGTCGTGGCGCGCCATCCCGGCGAGCGGGCGGCGTCATCGTCTGCCATGGGCGAAATGTCCTTCAGTGGGCGAGCGCCGCATTTATGGACGGAACGGGCGCGACGCAAGGGCGAGGGCGCCAAGGCGCTCCTCGTCAGTCCAGCGTGTCGACCCAGATTGGGTTGGTCCACGCCCGCCGTCCCGCTCCGTCGATGACGACAATGCGGAACCATTTGTCGGGCGCCGTGTCGCCCCACGCCTTTTTCGAGGCCTTGGCGACTTCGATCGTCACACTCGTGACGTCGCGCCCGACATGCGTCAGCGCGCGCGAGCTCCCCGTGACGAGGGAAATCGCATAGACGGGCGAACATTCGACCCTGACTTCGCGGCGGCTGATCTCGATGTCGTGCAGTCGGGGGCCTTGGCTCGAGTAGAATTCGCCGGCCTTCAACGCGCTCAAGAGACTGTCCGGCGCGAGCGACTCCGACTTGACCATCACGAATCCGCCGAAAGCGTCATAGTCGCCGTGGCGAAAATGGGCGTCGTCACTCGCGATCGCGGTCAGCCGGCGATCCTCATTGCAGAGCTGGTCCAGGAGGTAGAAGCCATCGCCGCGGTCCGTCTCGACCGCCGATCCGTGGTTGTAGATCTCGACGGCGTGCGCCGCGGCGAGGGCGCGTCCGTCCTCGATCGTCAGTTGCGACCTCGCCGGATGAGCGATTGCGACGAAGGCGCCGCCCTCTCGCGCCCGCGCCGCCAGCCGTGGCCCGCTCTCATCCGGACCGGTCGGCGAGAAGTCGAGCGGCAGCCCGGTCGCGAGGATGTGCCACAATTCCCCCGCGGACGTGCCCATCGCATGGACCTCGGCCCCGGACAGGGTGGTGAAATTGCTGGACCGCAGCCCGCGAGCATCCGCGATCGGCCAGTCGTAGCGGGCGAGGAAATGGTCGGACAACTGCACGAAATCGTAGCCCGCGCGTTTGTAGGCCTCGACGGCCTCCTCGGGCGTCAAGGCCCCGTCCGACATGGTGGAATGCGTGTGCAGATTGCCGCGCCAGAAGCGTCCCTGCGTCGAAAACGGGGGAATGCGCATCGATGGAGACTCTCAGCCCTCGCCCATGGAGGAGAAGCAGAGTTCCATGATGCCCTGATGAAGCGAGCCCCGACGATTGCGCCGCGCGGCGCTCCTCGTGTCACCCAAACGCCGCGCCGCATTTGAGGCCGAGCCGACGGAAGACGATCGCCGCTGGACAGAAGCCGGTGAAGGCGGACTGGATCATGTTGAGCCCGGCGAAGGCCGTCAGCAACAGCCAATAGGGGCTCACGAGATAGCCGAGCGCGAGGCCGAGGAGGACGATGGAGCCGGCGAAGGCGAGAACGGCGCGATCGAGATTCATGTCTATCTTTCCTTCATCTTGGCGACCGGATCGGCGAGCCGTCGATGGGCCGGCCGAGCGGAAATCTATTTCGTGCTTGCTAAATTAGGATATATGAATATATATGTCAAGACGAAACGGCCCAGCATCAGGAGACTTGGCATGGAAACGACGAATTGGCCCGACCTCACCAAAAGCCTGAGCGCGGAGCTCAGGAACCTGCGCTCTGGCGCGCCGGAGGTCATGAAGGCCTTCGCGTCGATCGCCCAGGCGGCGCTTGCTCAGGGCGCGCTCGACCCCAAGACAAAGGAATTGATTGCAATCGGCATTTCCGTCGCCATCCGTTGCGACGATTGCATCGGCTTCCATGTCAAGGCTGCGGTGGACCGCGGCGCGACGCGCGAGGAAATCCTTGAGACGCTCGGCATGGCGATCTACATGGGGGCTGGGCCTTCCGCGATGTACGCGAGCCACGCGCTCGGCGCCTATTCGCAGTTCGCGGCCGCGAAGGCGAGCGCAGCCTGACTTAACGTCGCACTGCAGAGGAGCTTCGATGTTCAAGAACCCCTTTTCCCGATCGACAACTCAAGCCGACCCGGACACAATCGACTTCGAGCCGTTCGAGCAAGCCGTCGACGACGGCGAGGTGACGGTCGTCGACGTCCGCGAACCGCACGAATTCGCCGCCGGCCATATCCCGGAAGCGCTGAACCTGCCGATGTCGCGTTTCGATCCCAAGACGCTGCCGTCGGACAAGCCGGTCGTCCTGATCTGTCAGGCCGGCGGCCGATCGCGCAACGCGCTGAATCAGGCTCGTGCGGTCGGCCGCGAGGACGTGCGGCACTATGCCGGGGGCATGAACGGCTGGCGATCGCGCGGCGGCGACGTGGCCATCTGATCTCAAACATGCGAGACCGGCAATGAGCTACACCATCACCCGCAAGACTACAGGCGACTTCGACGCGGTCATCGGCCGCGTCAGGCAAGCGCTGAAGGGCGAAGGCTTCGGCGTGCTGACCGAGATCGACGTCGCCGCCACGCTCAAGGAGAAGATCGGCAAGGACTTCCGCCCGTACCGCATCCTCGGCGCCTGCAACCCCAATCTCGCCTATCAGGCGCTTATGACGGAAGCGAACATCGGCGTGATGCTGCCGTGCAACGTGATCGTGCAGCGGCGCGAGGACGGCGAAGTCGAGGTTTCCTCGATCGATCCGGCGACCGCGATGCAGACTGTCGGCAATCCGAAGCTCGCAACGATCGCTGATCAGGTGCGCGGCGCGCTGCAGCGGGTCATCGAAAAGGTCTGACGCCTCGGGATGAGGCGCGTCCGATCCTCTGCGGCGCGCCGGCGACATAGGTCTGGCGAACTGCGCGATCGTCGCCCATGGTGATCAGCGCGAACAGCTCGACGTCGATGTCGCCATTCGCCGACTCCATCCGATGCGCCATCGCGGGCGTCGCGCGCGAATCGAGGACGACGAGGTCCGCCTCTTTGCCGGTCTCGATCGACCCGATGCGGTCGTCGAGGCTGAGCGCGCGCGCGTTGCCGAGCGTCATTCGATAGAACGCGTGCTGCGCCGGCCAGGACTGCCGGTTGAGCTGCAGGACCTTGTACCCCTCCGCCGCCGTGCGCAGCATCGAATAGCTGGTGCCGCCGCCGACGTCGGTCGCAAGCGCAATCCTGACGCCCGCCTGCGTCAGCCGGGCCTGATCGAACAGGCCCGAGCCGAGAAACAGGTTCGACGTCGGGCAGAAGGCGGCGACCGATCGGCTCTCGGCCATTCTCGCCACTTCGCTCTCCTGCAAATGGATGCAGTGGCCGAACACGGAGCGCGGCCCGAGCAGCCCGGCGCGGTCATAAACGTCGAGATAATTGCGCGCGTCCGGGAAGAGCTTGGCGACCAGCTTGATTTCGGCGTCATTCTCGTCGAGGTGCGTCTGGACATAAGCGCCGGGAAATTCGCGCGCGAGCGCGCCCGCCGCCTCGAGTTGCGCTTTGCTGGACGTCACCGCGAAGCGCGGCGTGATCGCGTAGTCGAGCCGTCCCCGCCCGCGCCAACGCTCGATCAAGGCCTTGCTTTCCGCATAACCGCGCTCGGCGGTGTCGGTCAGCGCGTCCGGCGCGTCGCGGTCCATCATCGTCTTGCCCGCGATCATGCGCGCGTCGCGCCGCTCGGCCTCGGTAAAGAAGGCGTCGACCGATTGCGGATGCACGGTGCAGTAGGCCATCGCCGTCGTCGTGCCGCAGCGGGCAAGCTCGTCGAGAAAGAATGCGGCGATCCTGGCGCAATGATCGGGATCGGCGAACTTCTGCTCCTCGACGAAGGTGTAATTGTGCAGCCAGTCAAGGAGCTGCGCGCCGTAGGAGCCGATGACCCTGGTCTGCGGATAGTGGATGTGGGCGTCGATAAATCCGGGCATGACGAGGCGGCCCGAATGATCGTCGACCGGCGCTTCCGGCGGCGCGCGCCGCAAGACGTCGCGCGCCTCGCCAACCGCCTCGATGCGGCCGTTCGCCATGAGAACGGCGCCGTCCTCGATCAGCGCATGCGCCGACGCGCCCGCGTCCGCTGGGTCGCTCGTGAACGTCAGGACGCGGCCGCGAACGACGCGGGCGACCGCGCTCAAGGCAGAATGCCCTTGAGCCGGAGCGCGGCGATGGTGTCGATCTCGGCCAGCGCAGCGCGGGTCTCCGCGTCCGTGTCGTTGGCGAGACGGCGCTCGAAGCCGGCGAGAATGTCGGCCTTGCTCTTGCCCTTGACCGCCATGATGAAGGGAAAGCCGAACCGCGCGCGATACGCCTCGTTGAGCGCCGAGAACTTGTGAAGTTCGTCCGGGCTCATCCGGTCGAGACCGGCGCTCGCCTGCTCTTCGGTCGATTCCGCGGTCAGGGTTTTCGCGAGCGCAAGCTTCCCCGCAAGGTCGGGATGCGCCAGGATCAGCGCGCGCTTCTGATCGTCGGTTCCTTTGGCGGCGGCCGCGGCCATCGCTTGCGCGAGTCCCTCGGCCGTGTCGGCCTCAGACCCGAGGCCGGCGTCATATGCAGCCGCCGCGATCCATGGCGAGTGCTCATAGACGCCGCCGAAGCGCTCGACGAACAGCGTGCGGGTGAGACGCGAAGGCTTCCATCCGCCTGGCGGCGCGTGCTTGCGAATCCAGTGGCGCGCGATGTCGAGGCGGGTCGGCGTCCATGCGCGGTCATGGGCGAGGACGTAATCGATGAAGCGCGCGAGCGAGGCCGCGCGGCCAGGACGGCCGACAAGCCGGCAATGTAGGCCGACCGACAGCATCTTCGGCGCGACCTCGCCCTCCGCGTAGAGCGTGTCGAACGAGTCCTTGAGATAGGCGTAAAACTGATCGCCGGAATTGAACCCCTGAGGCGTCGCGAAGCGCATGTCGTTCGAATCGAGCGTGTAGGGCGTGATGAGCTGCGGACCGCGCGGGCCTTCCAGCCAATAGGGCAGGTCGTCGGCGTACGAATCGGCGCAGTAGAGGAAGCCGCCCTCCTCCATCCCGAGCCGGATCGTATTGATCGACGATCGGCCCTGGTAGAAGCCGAGCGGGCGCGCTCCGGCGACCTCCGTATGAATGCGCACCGCCTCGGCGATGTGCTTCGCCTCGACGTCGGCCGGCGTGTCGCGATAGTCGATCCACTTGAGACCGTGCGTCGCGATCTCCCATCCCGCCTCGTTCATCGCCGCGACCGCCTCGCGGTTGCGCGCCATCGCGGTCGCGACCGCATAGACGGTGACGGGCACCGAGCGCTCGGCGAACATGCGATGCAGGCGCCAGAAGCCCGCGCGCGAGCCGTATTCGTAGATCGACTCCATGTTCATGTGCCGCATGCCCGGCCAGGGCGCAGCGCCGACGATCTCCGACAGGAACGCTTCCGACGCCGCATCGCCATGCAGGATGTTGTTTTCGCCGCCCTCCTCGTGGTTGATGACGAACTGCACCGCGACGCGCGCGCCTCTCGGCCAGTCGGCGAATGGCGGGGTTCGCCCGTAGCCGATCATGTCGCGCGGATAGGCCCCGTCTGTCGTCATCCTGCTTCATCCCCTGCATGGCCCGCCTCGAGCGCGCCAGCCAAACGGTACGACAGGAACGCCGTTTGCTCCAGCCCGGCAAATGCTTCAAAGAGGAGCGCCCGACCCCCCTCCGCCGCTTTCCAAGACCGCTCCCCCATGACCGACATCGCCCTCCAATTCGAACCGCCGTTCGCCCGAATCGTCCTCAATCGGCCCGAGCGGCGCAATGCGATCTCGCGGGCGATGTGGCGCGCGCTGCCCGCGATCCGCACGGCGATCGAGGCGCGACAGGACATCCTCGTCGCGCTCATCGAAGGCGCGGGCGGGCATTTCAGCGTCGGCGCCGACATCTCCGAATTCGGCGACGTCTATCGTGACGCGGCGGCGACGCGCGATTATGGCGACGCCGTCCAGGACGGCCTCAAGGCGCTGATCGACCTCGATCGGCCGACGATAGCAGTCCTGCACGGCAACGTCGTCGGCGGCGGCCTTGGACTCGCCCTCGCGTGCGATCTGCGTTTCTGCGCCGCGGACGCCCATCTCGCCGTGACGCCTGCGAAGCTCGGCCTCATCTACGGTCACGCGGAGACCCGCCGGCTCGTGGAGCTGGTCGGCCCCTCGCGCGCGAAGGACCTGTTGTTCACCGGACGTCGCGTCGAGACCGAGGAGGCGCTCGCCATCGGGCTCATCGACCGCCGGGTCGAGACGGCCCTTCAGGACACCGTGCTCGGCTATGCGCGCGGGCTCGCGCTCTTAAGTCAGGCTTCGATTCGCGGCGGCAAGCGGGCGGTCGACGCGATCGCCGCGGGCATGCCCGTCGAGACTCCGGCGTTCCGCGCGCTCGCCGAGCAGGCGGCGCTGGGTCCGGATTTCGCCGAAGGCCGCGCGGCGTTTGCGGAAAAGCGCACCCCGCGATTCGCCTTTCGCGGCGCGACCGCGCCGCTGCCTTGAGGGCCGACGCGTGCGCCGAGCGAACGCCTGCTGATGACCCTTCTCGTCCTGGCGCTCCTCGCGCTGGCTGGCTTCGCCTCGGGCTTCGTCGACGCCATCGCCGGCGGGGGCGGACTGTTGACGCTGCCGTCGCTGGCGCTCGCGGGACTCGATCCGGTCGCGGCGGTCGCGACGAACAAGCTCGCGGGCTCCTTTGGCACAGGGTCGGCGACGCTCTCCTTCTGGCGCGCGGGCAAGATCGAGCCAGCAATGGCGCCCTCCGCGCTCGCGGCCGGGCTTGGCGCGGCGCTCGGCGCGCTCGCCTTGCCCTGGGCGCCCCGCGCGCTCCTGAGCCAGGCGCTGCCGGTCGTTCTCATCGCGGTCGCGCTCTATTTCGCCTTCGCGCCGAATCTGACCGAGGCGCAGCGACAGGCGCGCATTTCGCCCGCGCGCTACGCCGCAACGCTTGCGCCGGCGATCGGGTTTTACGACGGCGTGTTCGGGCCCGGCGCCGGGTCCTTCTACATGATCGGCTACGTCGTCCTCGCCGGCTACGGCCTCACCCGCGCGATGGCGGGCGCGCGATTCGCGAATTTCGGCAGCAATTTCGGATCGCTTGTCGTCTATGCGCTGTCCGGACACATCATCGTTCCGGCCGGATTGGCGATGGGCGCCGGCGCCTTTCTGGGCGCCCGGCTCGGCGCCAATGCCGCGCTCAGAGCCGGCGCGCGTCTCGTGCGGCCGCTGATCGTCGTGGTCAGTTGTGCGATGGCGGTCCGGCTCATGGCCGCGCCCGGAGGATTGATCGACTGGGCCTCGAAATTCTCGTTCGGCGGTTGACGCGATCGGGAAGGAAAGCCTATAAGCCCGCCCTCGCGGCTGGGCGAACACCCGGCCCCATTCGTTTTGGGCGGCGCGTCGCATGCGCGGGGTAGCCGCCGCTTAAGGAAATCGAGTTCCATGGCCAATACGAAGTCGGCCCAGAAAGCTGCTCGCCAGACCATCCGCCGCACCGCGGTCAACAAGTCGCGCCGCACCGAAATGCGCACCTTCGTTCGCAGGGTCGAGGAGGCGATCGCCTCCAAGGACCCGAAGGCCGCCGCCGAGGCGTTGAGCGAGGCCGAGCCGCGTCTCGCGCGCGCCGCGCAGAAGGGCATCGTTCACAAGAACGCCGCGTCGCGGAAGATTTCGCGTCTGGCCAAGCGCGTCAAAGCCCTCGCCAGCTGATTTGGCGACGTCGGGCGCCCGCCGCGGGCGGCCGCTTCTGGGCCATGGTTATAGCGACCGAATCCCCTCCCGATCGGCTCAGCGTCGACCCGGCGAGCCCCTTCTACGACGAAGCTGCGCTCGCGCGCGGGGTCGGCGTTCGCTTCAGGGGCGTCGAGCGGAGCGACGTCGAGGAATATTGCGTCAGTGAGAACTGGATCCGCGCGCCCGCCGGCAAGACGCGCGACCGCAAGGGCAATCCGCTGCTGATCAAATTGACCGGGACGGTCGAGCCTTATTTTCTGACGCCGGCCGGGTCCAACGAAGCCCCTTTGTAGACGGCCTAGCCGATCGCGCCGGCAGCGCCCAACGAGCGCGGCTGGCGACAGGCTCCTGACAGAAATTGGCAGTTGCCCACGGCTCTCGCTTTCCCATGCGCGTCATTTTGGTCAGGGGGCGGCGAGGTCGCGCCCGAAGAGGCGGCTGAGCACAGCGTCACATTTTCTCGACCAGGGCGCGCGGTCCGGAACGATTCCGCGAGCGGCGGGGTTTGTCGCTTCGTATCGGCAGGACCAGCAAAACCGACGGAGCCGCAATGTGCCCTGACTACAGCCGGAGAACGTTCCTCGGCGGGAGCGCGTCCGGGGCGCTCCTGCTTGCAACCGGCGGTCGCGCCGTGTCCCAATCCATGGCGCAGGCCGCCGGCGCCCGCGAACCCGACAACCCGTCCGACCTGACGAGGCTCCTCGTCAACGGTCAGGCCTACGCCGTCGCCGTCGATCCGCGCGTCACCCTGCTCGACGCGCTGCGCGACCGCATCGGATTGACCGGCGCCAAGAAGGGCTGCGATCACGGCCAGTGCGGCGCCTGCACGGTGCTCATCGATGGCAAGCGCGTGCTGTCGTGCCTGACGCTCGCCGTGATGGCGAGCGGACGGCCGGTGACGACGATCGAGGGACTCGCGGCCCGCGACGGGGCGCTGCATCCGATGCAGCAGGCCTTCATCGACTGCGACGCGTTCCAGTGCGGCTACTGCACGCCTGGCCAGATCGTGTCGGCGGTCGGCTGCGTCGAGGAGGGCCACGCCGACAGCGACCCCGATATTCGCGAATATATGAGCGGCAACCTCTGTCGCTGCGCCGCCTATCCCAACATCGTCGCCGCGATCAAGCAGGCCAAGTCAGAGATGAGGAGGGCCTGATGCGGCCGTTCGTCTACGTACGCGCGGACAACGAAAGTTCGCTCGCCGACATCTTCGCGGGGGCGGGCCGGCCCGAGGGTCCGCCGACGTCCGCGGACGCGCAGTTCATCGCCGGCGGAACAACCATTCTCGACCTCATGAAGCTCGAGGTCATGCGGCCCCGGGCGCTCATCGACATCAATGGCGTCGAAGGTTACGACGGCGTGGATGCGACGTCGGACGGGCTTCGGCTCGGGGCGCTCGCCCGCATGGCGGACGTCGCGCGTCACCCGCTCGTCGTGCGCCAATATCCGGTATTGGCGCAGAGCCTCGTGCTCGCGGCCAGCGCGCAGTTGCGCAACATGGCGACGCTTGGCGGAAACGTGCTTCAGCGCACCCGCTGCACGTACTTCCGCGACGTCTCGTGGGCGGCCTGCAACAAGCGCAATCCCGGATCAGGCTGCGCGGCGATGGAAGGGTTCAATCGGGCGCATGCGGTCTTGGGCGTCAGCGCGCAATGCATTGCGAGCTATCCCGGCGATTTCGCGCAGGCGCTGATCGCGCTCGACGCGGCCGTCGAGACGCGGCGGTCGGACGGGCCGCGCGTCATCGCCTTCGCCGACCTGCATCGCCCTCCGGGCGACCGTCCCGACATCGAAACGACGCTCGCGCCTGACGAGATGATTGTGGCGTTCCATGTCCCCGCCGGGACATGGACCCGCCGCTCGCGCTTTCTCAAGATCCGCGATCGTGAATCTTATGAGTTCGCGCTCGCCTCCGCCGCCGTCGCGCTCGATATGGACCCCGGCGGCCCGGTCAGGCAGGCGCGTATCGCGCTCGGCGGCGTCGCCGCCGTTCCCTGGCGCGCGCGAGAGGCGGAGGCGCTCATCGCCGGCCAGCCGATCACTATGGAGACGGCGCAACGCGCCGCGGAAGCCGCGTTCGCTTCCGCTCAGCCGCACGAGCACAACGCCTTCAAGATCCCGCTCGGCCGCGAGACGCTGGCGCGCGCGCTGATCGAGACTGCGACGATGGAGATTTGAAGAATGGCGAGTTCCGACGCGGCGCTGAGGCCGCTTCCTCCGGCGCCGGATTCTCCCGATGCGATCCCGCGCGCCGACGCGCGCGTCAAGGTCACTGGCTCGGCGCGCTATCCGTCCGATGTTCCGGTCGCCAACCCGGCCTTCGCCTGCCTCACGACGAGCGCGATCGCGCTGGGTTCGATCCGCGCAATCAACCTCGACGAAGCGCGGGCGGTACCAGGCGTCCTCGAGATCCTGACCTATCAGAACGCCGATGTCGTGAAGCCGATCAAGACCTCCTCCGAAGGCGGGCAGGCCGGCAGTTCGATCGTTCCCTTGAGCTCGCCCAAGATTTGGCACGACGGCCAGATCATCGCCGTGGTCGTGGCGGAGACCTTCGAGGCGGCTCAGGAGGCGGCGGGGAAGGTCGGCGTCGAGTACGAGGTCGAGGAGCCCAGCGCGACATTCGGATCGCAAGGCGCGACGATCAAGCCCGTCGCCGACGTCGACAAGACGCACAAAGACCCGATTCTCGGCGACGCCGAAGCCGCTTTCGCCGCGGCGCCCGTCACAATCGAGGCCGAATATGCGACGCCGACGCAGCATCACAATCCGATGGAGCTCTTCACGACGACCTGCGTCTGGACTGACGACCAACTCACGGTGCTCGAGCCGAGCCAGTTCGTCTATGGTCTCAAGTATGGGCTCGCCGACCAGCTCGGGATCGATCCCGACGGCGTGCATGTGGAAAGCCCGTTCGTCGGCGGCGCCTTCGGCTCCAAGGGATCAATGACCCAGCGCACCGCGCTGACGGCGATCGCCGCGCGACGGGTCGGCCGGCCGGTGAAGCTGGTCGCGACTCGCAAGCAGGGTTTCACGATCGCGACCTACCGCGCGGAGACGCGCCACCACGTGCGGCTCGGCGCCGATCCTCGCGGCAAGATCCTGGCCTATCTGCACGAGGGGTGGGAGCTGACCTCCCGGCCGGACAATTACAACGTGTCGGGCACGACGAGCACCGCCGTGATGTACGACTACGGTTCGGTCGCAACCCGCGTGAATGTCGTCAATGCCGACCGCAACACGCCGGGCTACATGCGCTCGCCCCCGGAAGTGCCCTATATGTACGCGCTCGAGAGCGCGATGGACGAGCTCGCCGTCGCCCTCAACATGGATCCGGTCGAACTCAGGCGCGTCAACGACACGATGAAGGACCCGGTGACCGGCCGGCCCTATTCGAGCCGCTCTCTCGTTCACTGTCTCGAAGCCGGCGCCGAAGCCTTCGGCTGGCGCAACCGCTCCGCAGCGCCCGGGTCGATGCGCGACGGCGACTGGCTCGTCGGCTGGGGCTGCGCGACCGCCTGCTATCCGACGAACATCGGGCCGGCCGCCGTGCGCATCCGGCTGACCTCGGACGGCGCCGTCCGCGTCTCGACCGCGGCGCACGAGATCGGCAACGGCGCCTACACGGTCATCGGACAGGCGACGGCGGAACGGCTCGGCGTCAGCCCCGACAAGGTGACGGTGTTCTTGGGCGACAGCGCGCTGCCGGCGGCCCCCGTCGCCGGCGGATCGAACACGACGGCGAGCACGACCTCCGCGGTCGTCAAGGCTTGTGACGCGATACGCGCGAAGCTCTTTAAGGCCGCCGCAAGCGACGGCGAAAGCCCGCTCGCCGGGACATCGATGTCGGACTTCACGTTGACCGGCGGCCATATCACGGCAGGCAACGCGGCTATGCCGCTCGCAGACGCTTTCAGGCAGCTCGGTCAGAGCGTGATCGAGGAATATGCGGAATCGATCCCGCGCGGCTTGCCGCCCGACTCGATGGAGAGGGTCTATCACGGCCACACGAAGCTGATCGGCGGTCCGAGAGGCGAAAAGATCGCCTTCGCCTTCGGCGGCCAGTTCGTCGAAGTGCGGGTGCATGCGCTGACGCGCGAGATCAGGATTCCGCGCGCCGTCGGCGCTTTCGCAGCGGGGCGCATCATGAACCCCCGCACCGCCCGCAGCCAGCTCATGGGCGGCATGATCTGGGGATTGAGCGCGGCCCTGTTCGAGGCGACCGAGCTCGACAAGCGCACCGCGCGCTACGTCAACACCAACCTGGCGGACTACCTCATTCCGGTGAATGCGGACATCCAGACGATCGACGTCATCCTCGTGCCCGAGACGGACACGTGGATCAATCCGCTCGGCGTCAAGGGCCTCGGCGAACTCGGCAACGTCGGGCTCAACGCCGCGGTCGCCAACGCCGTCTATCACGCAACCGGAAGGCGGATCCGGGACCTGCCGATCCGGCTGGAAAAGCTCCTGATTTGAGCGCCATGCGGAAGCGCGCGCCCGACAGAAACCCGAACGAGGCGCCAGAGCGCGATCGGCGATTCGCGCTGCTTGTCGCCATGATGATCCCGGGCGAGCGCCGCCGCCGCCTTCGGGGCGCTCCTTTCGATCGCCAGAACGTTGCACCGGAGGTTGCCATGAGCGACGAGAGGCCGGTCGTCACGGAAAGCAACAAGGACCGCATCCGGCAGGGCGTGACCGGTCACAATGTGCGTTATGTGCTGATCGTCGGCATCGCGCTCGTGGTGATCGCCTTCGTTGCGATCGCCGCCTTGATGAGGCCGTAGGGCTTTAAGGCGTCGATAAACTGCGAAACCTCTCCATCCCGCCCGCGGCGGCGTGCTATGCGTCTTTCTTGCGATCCCGGCGGTCAAGCGAGGGGGAAGATGAGGCTCTATTATTCGCCAGGCAGCTGCGCGCTCGGCATCCATGTGCTCATGGAAGAGATCGGCGCGCCGTTCGAACTCAAGCGCGTCAATTTCGCTGAAGGCGAGCAGTACAGCGACGCCTATCGTGCGATCAGCCCGAAGTCGAAAGTGCCGGCGCTTCAGCGCGACGACGGCTCTGTGCTGACGGAATATCAGGCGATCTCGATCTATCTCGCGCTGACGCATCCGGAAAGTCTCCTGATCCCGTCGAACGTCGAGCGCCATGCGCGAATGATGGAGGCGCTGGAATATGTCGTCGGCACCATTCATACGAGCGGCTTCCGGCGCGTGTTCCGGCCGAACAACTTTGCGCCGCACGAGGCCGACCACGAGGCGGTCAAGGCCGAGGGCATGAGAATTGCGAACGAGGGCTTCGCGCTCATCGACAAAAGCCTCGCCGGCCGGGACTGGATCGCCGGCGACTTTACGATCGCCGACCCGGCGCTCTTCTATGTCTCCTGGTGGGCTGCGGCGCGGCTCAAGACCGGCCTGCCGCCCAACGTCCAGAGGCACTACGAACGCATGACGGGCCGCCAGTCCGTAGAGAAGGCGCTCAAGGACGAGGGGTTCTGAGCGCCGGACCCGCGCGAAGCGGGCCGGGAGTCACCGGGTGGGCGCCTCCCGTCCGCTCGGTCTAGCGCCGCCTCGACTTCGCGGCAGGACGCCGCGTTGCCGATGTCTTCGCCCCGGCTCGCTTCTTCGCCGGCGCCCGCTTCTTAACGGCCGCCCGCTTCTTTGCGGGAGCGCGCTTCTTCGCAGCGGTTTTCTTCACAGGCGCGCGAGTTTTTGCGGCGGCGCGTCGAGAGCCCTGCGCCCTCTTCACCGGCGCCTTCTTGGCCGCGCCTCGTCTTGATCCGCGGCCCGTACGGTGCGGCGACGGGCCGGTCGCCGTCGCTACGCGCGCCTGCTGCGGGCTCGCCGCCGCCGGGGGCGCCGCGGGCGTTCCGGCCGCCGGAGGCGGAGGCGCCGTTGCCTTTGCGGCCGCCGGAGGAGGCGGAGGCGCAGTTGGCTTTCCGGCCGCCGCCGGCGCCGAGGCGCCCTCTCCTAGCCAGAACTTGATCTCGGCGAGATCGTTGCCCTTGGGATCGAGATAAGAGTCCTGCCACGTCGCGTTGTCGACGAGGCCGTGCCAGACCTGCGGATCCTTGGCGTGCGCGTCGACGTAAGTGTTCCAGCGGTAGTTTTGGTAGATGGCGATGATATTGACCGCGTAAGCCGCGGCGAGCGGCGCGTTGCCCTCCACGATCATCATGTTGTCGTCGTTCTTGGTGGAGGCTTTGTAACCCAGATTATGCGAGCCGGTGATGACAGCGGGCTTCTTGCCGAACGGATCGATCACGACGACCTTGCTGTGCACGTGCACGCCCTGGTTCATCACCTCGATGGCCCAGTCGTGGAAGGTGTCCTTGATCGCCTTCGGGATCATTGATTCGGAGGGGACGGCCAGCGGCGCCGTCTTGCCGCTGCCGTACAGTTTGACCGGGCTGGCGTTTGTCGGATCGAGAGCGGCGTGCTTCGTCGGCTTGTCGCCGCCCTCGGTGGTGAGGCCGGCAATCTCCTGATTGACGACGCCGTGAATGTAGAGGCTGCCGTCGTAGTTCGGCGATCCCTCCTGGTGCCGGACCAGGATGTTTTGCAGGAGCGTCCACTGCTCCGCCTTCTCTGGCGGCTGGAACGTGCCCGGATTGAAGAACAGGAACAGGATGCCGTCTTCCGCGCCGTTGATCAGCTTGCGCGCATAGTCCAGATCCTCGCCCTTGTCGGTCGGAGCGAACCATTGCGTGACCGTGCCGCCGTCGATGTTGAAGGACTTCCCCGTCGCGTTCGCTTGCATGAGCGACGGCGGATAGGTGTTGCCCGCGGCTTTGAGGAGGTTCCATTGGTTGATGTAGTGCGCCCCGAGATCCGGGTCGTCCACGAGGATGCCGTTGTTGGCCTGAGTGCACAGTCCGGTCTTCGTCCAGTTCGTGCTGCCGGACAGAACCCGCTGCGGCTTGCCTGCTGAATCGCAGGCGACAGCGAATTTATTGTGCGCGAAATGGCCTTGCGGGACCAGGCGGTCGTGCAGGTCGATCTTGCCGTGCAACTGCGCCCGCATCGCCTTGTTCTCGTCGTTCGTCGGCGGCTTGAAGGCGCCGTTGGCCAGGATGAGGTGGCATTTCTGGCCGAGCGCCGTGAGTTTCGCGACCAATTCGGGGTCGTTCAGCTCGTACAGCGCCGCGTAGACCTCGCCGTTGTTCTGCTTGACCTCGTCAAGGAGATCCAGGAGTTGCGGGCGAAGCAGACCGCTCAGCGCATTGCGGAGCGGGGCGCCGGGTTGGCCGATCAGGTCCTCGAGCTTCGCGGTCTTGCCGACCTTGGCCAGGTCGCGCGCAACCCACTGCGCCGAGACGATGCCCTTGTTGAAATAGGCCGACACATGCGCCGACGTCTGGCCGGTGGTCGTCATCGGCGGCGTCTCGGCGCTGGCGTCGCCCATCGAAAGCTGAAGGTGGTCCTTGTCGGGTCCGCAAACCGGGACCACCGAATATTGCACCACATTGCCGGGGGCGACGCCGTAGTCCCACCACATGAATCGCTGCAGCGGGAACTTCCACGGCGCGTTCGGGTCGAGCTTGTCGCTGTCGGAGAATCCGACGAAGCCATGGAGATAGCTCTCCTGGGCGGCGGCGCCGTCGCTCGCCTTCAGCGTACGGTGGATCGCGAAGCCGCGACAGTTTGGAATCGGCTTCCCGTCCGATGTGAGCCAGACCAGGCAGGTGTGATCGCCATTGTCGTAAACCTTGAGCTCGATGGTCATGCGTTCCCCCTAAAAATCGAGTTCGGCCGCGCCAATTCCGCGGACCGCAATGCCGGACAGTTTCTCCGCGCGCTCATCGCCGATGCGGCCGTCGGCCGCCATCGCGAGGAAGATCGTCTCGGCGCAGGGACGGACCGTCGGGTCCAATCCCCTGCTCTCCCTGGACGCAAATGTAGCCGCCATTTTCGTGTTCCCTCCCATGATAATCGAGCGCAAGCGCCTGAACTTCGACGTGCCGCGGTCGGCGCGCGCATGAAACCGCGTCGGCGCGAATTTGCGCGACGCAACGGAATCATGCGCTCGATCGAAGCTTTCTACAAGAAGGCGCTTTGCATATGTCGACGTGAATTGGTCATCCCGCCACGCTTGGCCGGGCGCCCGGCCGGCAGTCGAGGCTTCCGGCCTGCCGTCCTCGCAACCGCCCAAGGTATCGCCCGAATCCTCCGACCCACAAAAGAGTCAGAAAGTCCGCGCCGGGGAATCCAACATAAATCAAGTCGACGCGATTGGTATAAGAAGCCCGCCCCGGGCCGCGACTTTCGTTGGCGCTTCCAGGCAAATCTGATCTCGCTCCATTCACCGCAAAGACATGACATGGAACGAAATGCAGAGCGCTAACCGGACCGACCCAATATCCGGCCACAGCGCAGATTGTGCGGCGCAGCAAATTGTGAAAGGCTGGTGAAATCCGCCACGAACCCGCCGCAGGCCCATGTCCATACGAGCCGCGATCCATCACCTGACACATTATAAATACGACCGGCCGGTGTCGCTGGGGCCGCAGATCATCCGGCTCCGGCCCGCGCCGCACAGCCGCACGCGTGTTATTTCGCATTCGCTGAAGGTCACGCCGGCCGAGCATTTCGTGAACCACCAGCAGGACCCTTACGGCAACTGGCTCGCGCGCTACGTCTTCCTCGAACTCGTCAACGAACTGAGGATCGAAGTCGACGTCGTCGCCGACATGACGGTGTACAATCCGTTCGACTTCTTCGTTGAGGAAAGCGCGGAGACCTGGCCATTCGAATATGGCGAGGATCTGCGACCCGACCTCGTCATCTATCGCACCCCCGAGCCCGCCGGCCCGCGGCTGCAAGCCTATTTGAACGGCATCGATCGGTCGCCGAAGCGAACGGTCGATTTCGCGGTCGAACTCAACCGCCGCCTGTCGCAGGAAATCCGATACGTCATTCGCATGGAGCCGGGCGTGCAGGGCCCGGAGGAGACGTTCGAGCGCGGCTCCGGCTCGTGCCGGGACTCGAGCTGGCTCTTGGTGCAGATCCTGCGCCATCTGGGCCTCGCCGCGCGCTTCGTCTCCGGCTACCTCATTCAGCTCAAGCCCGATCTCATCGCTCTCGACGGGCCGCCCGGGACGGACCACGACTTCACCGACCTTCACGCCTGGGCGGAGGTCTATCTTCCCGGCGCCGGCTGGATCGGCCTCGATCCGACCTCGGGGCTCTTGACCGGCGAGAGCCACATTCCGCTCGCGGCGACGCCGCACTATCGCAATGCCGCGCCGATCTCGGGGCTCGCGAGCTTCGCCAATGTCGATTTCAATTTCGACATGCGGGTCGAGCGCGTCGCGGAGCATCCGCGCATCACCAAGCCGTTCTCGGAGGAGGCGTGGAAGGCGCTCGACGCTCTTGGCGAGGAGGTCGACAAGAAGCTCGTCGCCGACGACGTCCGCCTGACCATGGGGGGCGAGCCGACCTTCGTCTCGATCGACGATTTCGAGTCGGGCGAATGGAACACGGACGCCGTCGGGCCGACCAAGCGGGCGCTGGCCGACCGGCTCATCTGCCGTCTGCGCGACCGCTTCGCGCCCGGCGGGTTCCTCCATTACGGACAAGGCAAATGGTATCCGGGCGAGTCGCTGCCGCGCTGGACCTTCTCGCTTTACTGGAGGCGCGACGGCAAACCGATCTGGATGAACCCCAAGCGCATCGCGGCGGAGGGTGAGGAGACCGGCGCCAACAACGAGAAGGCTGAGGCTCTGCTCGCAGCGATTGCATCGGAGCTCGGCGTTGACGCCGGCTATGTCGCGCCGGCCTACGAGGACCCAGCCGAGTGGCTGGTGAAGGAGGCCAATCTTCCCGAGAACGTTTCGCCCGAGAATTCCAAGCTGAAGGATCCGGAAGAGCGCCAGCGTCTTGCGCGCGTCTTCTCTCGCGGGTTGACCGAGCCTACCGGATACGTGCTGCCGGTCCAGCGCTGGCAGGCGCAGGCCTCGGGGCATCGCTGGCGCAGCGAAAAATGGAAGACGCGCCGCGGCGCGCTCCACCTGGTTCCGGGCGACAGCCCGGTCGGCTATCGCCTGCCGCTCGGCGCGCTGCCTTATGTGCCGCCCGCGTCTTTTCCCTATGTCGTCGAAGCCGATCCGACCGAGCCGCGCGGGCCGCTGCCGGACTTCGCCTCGGGGCCTCGCGAGCGCGTCCAGAAGGTCGCATCATTCGCCGCGGCGGAGCCGACGTCGCGGGGCCAGGAGCGGGTCGAGCAGCGTCTCGGCGACATCGACGGCGCCGTTCGCACGGCGGTGACGGTCGAAGCGCGCGACGGACGCCTGTGCGTCTTTAT
Organism: uncultured Alphaproteobacteria bacterium; assembly: GCA_963782255.1. GTDB lineage: Bacteria > Pseudomonadota > Alphaproteobacteria > Rhizobiales > Beijerinckiaceae > Roseiarcus. The sequence goes on from CAWAIS010000002.1 coordinate 1,202,063, forward strand.
TCCACCCGTCGAGCGGTTGGAGGATTATCTCGAAATCGTCGCCGCGGCCGAGGCGGCGGCGGAGAAGGTCGGGCTGCCGGTGCATATCGAGGGCTACGCGCCGCCGGTCGATCCGCGCCTCAATGTGATCCGCGTCGCGCCGGACCCCGGCGTCATCGAGGTCAACATCCACCCGGCGGCCAGCTGGCGCGAATGCGTGGCGACGACGCAGGCGATCTACGAGGAGGCGCGTCAGGCGCGGCTCGGCGCCGACAAGTTCATGATCGACGGCAAGCATTCGGGCACAGGGGGCGGCAACCATGTGGTGGTCGGCGGCGCGACGCCGCTCGACAGTCCGTTCCTGAGGCGCCCGGATCTTCTCAAGAGCCTCGTCACCCAATGGCTGAGGCATCCAAGCCTCTCCTATTTCTTCTCCGGCCTCTTCATTGGGCCGACCAGCCAGGCGCCGCGCATCGACGAGGCGCGACACGACAGTCTGTACGAATTGGAGATCGCACTGGCGCAGATCCCGAAGCCCGGCCAGGGCGACGCTCCGCGGCCGTGGCTCATCGACCGGCTGATGCGCAACATCCTGACCGACGTCACCGGCAACACGCATCGGGCCGAAATCTGCATCGACAAGCTCTATTCACCCGATGGGCCGACCGGGCGCCTGGGGCTGATCGAGTTCCGCGGCTTCGAGATGCCGCCAGACGCGCGCATGAGCCTCGCCCAGCAGTTGCTCATCCGCGCGATCCTCTCCCGCTTGTGGCGTGACCCGCTCAACGGGCCGCTGCCGCGCTGGGGGTCGTCGCTGCACGACCGCTTCATGCTGCCCCATTACGTCTGGGAGGATTTCCTCGACGTGCTCGGGGACCTGAAGACGCACGGATTTCCCTTTCGCTCCGACTGGTACGAGGCGCAGGCGGAGTTCCGCTTCCCCTTCTGCGGCGAGGTCGAATACGAAGGCGTGCGGCTTGAGCTGCGTCAGGCGCTCGAGCCGTGGCATGTGCTGGGCGAGACCGGCGCGATCGGCGGGACCGCGCGCCACACCGACAGTTCGACCGAGCGCGTGCAGGTCAAGCTGACCACAGCCGACCCGGACCGCTACATCGTCGCCTGCAATCGGCGGCGCGTACCCTTGCGCGAGACCGCGACGGAGGGCGTCGCGGTCGGCGCGGTGCGCTACAAGGCCTGGAAGCCGGCGATGGCGATGCATCCGACCGTGCCCGTCCACACGCCGCTCGTCATCGACATCTTCGACGCCTGGAGCGGGCGGCCGCTCGGCGGCTGCGTCTATCATGTGGCGCATCCGGGCGGGCGCAACTACGACACGTTTCCCGTCAATTCCAACGAGGCTGAGGCGCGCCGCCTCGCGCGGTTCGAGGCGCGCGGCCACACCCCCGGCGCCTACGAGCCGCCGCCCGAGGCGCCCCATCCCGAGTTCCCGCTGACGCTCGATTTGAGGAGGCCGGCGGGAGTTTAGCCTTTATCCGCGAACGCCGCTTCGATCTCCTTGCGCGGGGGAAGGCCGGCGAAGGCGTCGAAACGGCCGTTCTCCGCGATGTCTTTCGCCGCGCGCATCAGGCCGCCCCACGCGGCGGAGGCAAGCGCGCCGCCGGTTGAGATGCGCTTGACGCCGAGGTCTTCGAGCTGAGGGCGGGTGAAGCCCGGCCATCCGACCAGCACGTTGACCGGCAGCTTGCCCGCGACCCGGACCACTTCCTTAACCTCGTCCGTCGTCTTCAACAGGGGCGCGTAAAGCACGTCGGCGCCGGCTTCCGCATAAGCGGCGAGACGCCGCAACGCCTCGGGAAGGCCGCCCGCCTCGCGCAGGATCGCCTCGCTGCGCGCGGTCAAGAGAACCGTTTCGCCGCTGGCGTCGATCGCGGCGCGGGCGGCGCGCAATCGCTCGACGGCTTCATTCAACGCGAAGAGAGGCGCGCTGCGGTCGCCGGTGTAATCCTCGATCGAAAAGCCGGCGACGCCCGCGCCGACGCAGAGCCGTGCGCTTTCATAGACGCCCTCGGCGTCGCGGGCGAAGCCGGCCTCGAAGTCCGCATTGAGCGGGACGTCGACGGCCGCGGCAAGCTCGGCGATGTGCTTTAGCGCGTAATCGCGTGTAACGCCGCCGTCCGGCCGCCCCGCAGCGAACGCCATGCCTGCGCTTGTGCTCGCGAGCGCGGGAAAGCCGAGGGAGGCTAGATACTTGGCCGAGCCGACGTCGAACGGGTTCGGTATGACGAAGCAGCCGGGCGTTCGGTGCAACTCGGCGAACCGTTCACGTTTCTGCGCAGTGGTGAGAGCCATTGTTTCCCCGCTCTGGTCTTGCTACGCTTTCCTTGTCGCGCACGACTTCGACCGCCCTGGCCCAAACCCGGACCGGTTAAGCGTAGCCCCGAAGTCGGCGGCAAGGCAACGCCCCCGCTTGCTAACCCCGAAGGCGATCAGGCGGAACAAAATTCCACCGATTACGTTACGGTGGTTGCGTCGGCGCGTCCCGCGAGCGCAGGATGGCGCGTGAGCGCGCCATGAAAGAGGGCGGGATGATTGGGCTGACGGCGGGCATGGCGTCATTGATGGCATGGGCCTATCTCCTGATCGGCAGAGGCGGATTCTGGCGCTGCGCCGAGGTCGACACAGCCGAAGCGGCCAAGGCGTACGAGAGGCATCCGTCTGTCGTTGCGATCGTGCCGGCGCGAAACGAGGCCGAGGGCATGGGCCGAAGCCTCAAATCGCTTATCGCCCAGGATTATCCGGGCGCCTTGTTGATCGTCATCGTTGACGACCAGAGCTCCGACGGCACTTCGTCGGTTGCGGCTGACGTCGCAGCTTCTGCGCCGGAACGGGCCGTCGTGATCGTCGCGGGGCGGCCGGTCCCGAGTGGCTGGACCGGCAAGGTCTGGGCGATGCGGCAAGGCCTCGCGGTCGCCGAAAGCTCGGAGACGGCGCTATCCTACGTCCTCTTCGTTGACGCCGACATCGAGCTTGCGCCCCAGGCGCTCAACCGTCTGATGGCGATCGCTCAGGCGAGAGGCGCCGTGCTGACGTCGCTCATGGCGAAGCTCTCGTGCGAGAGCTTCGCAGAACGATGGTTCGTTCCGGCCTTCATCTTTTTCTTCCGGATGCTCTATCCGTTCGCGTGGGTGAACGACCCGCGCAGTTCCGTCGCCGCGGCGGCGGGCGGGTGCATGCTCGTCAAGCGGGATGCGCTCGAACGCGGCGGAGGCCTCGAGGCGCTGCGCGGCGCGGTGATCGACGATTGCGCGCTGGCGGCCGTCATGAAGCGGCAGGGTCCAATCTGGCTCGGCCTCACCGAGGACGCCCTGAGCTTTCGCGTCTACCCGAGCGTCGCCGATTTCGGCCGGATGGTGTCGCGCTCCGCCTTTGCGGAGCTGCGCCATTCAATGCTGAGGCTCATCGCCGCTGTCGTCGGCATGGGGCTTGTCTTTGTCGCGCCCCCGCTGCTCGTCATTTTCGCGCAACGGACCGCTCAAATCGCTGGCGCGCTCGCGTGGGCGACGATGGCGCTCGCCTTCGCCCCGACGCTTCGATTTTACCGCAGGCCGGTCGTCTCAGGCTTCGCGCTGCCTGCGGTTGCGCTTTGCTACGTCGTCTTCACGCTTCGGTCGGCGCTTGACCATTGGCGCGGACGTGGCGGATTGTGGAAGGAGCGCATCCAGGATCCGGTAGGAGCACAGGGCGCATGACGACGGTCGCCGAGGCGCACTCGGGTAAATCGGCGCGCGACGAGAATTTTCCCGTCGCGTCTTTCCTCGTGAGCAAGCCTAGGCGCGCGCCGATCCACGCGTTCTACCGCTTCGTTCGCGCTGCCGACGACGTCGCGGACCATCCCCGTCTAGCGCCGGATGAGAAGATCAGGCTCATCGACGGCCTCGGCGACGCCCTTTGCGGCGGCGCGCCGGACCCCGACGCGGAGCCGCTGCGTCTTGCGCTCGATGAGTTGCGCCTGCCGCCGAAGCACGCGCTCGATCTCCTCGCCGCCTTTCGCCTCGACGCGACAAAGCTTCGCTACGAGAGCTGGGACGACCTCATCGACTATTGCCGGCTCTCGGCCATGCCGGTCGGGCGCTTCGTGCTCGACGTGCATGGCGAAGATAAAAGCACATGGCCCGCGTCGGACGCGCTCTGCGCCGCGCTGCAGGTGATCAATCATTTGCAGGACTGCGCCGACGACTATCGGAAGCTCAATCGTGTCTATCTGCCTCAGGCGACGCTTGCAGCGCACGGCGCCTCGATCGAGATGCTTGGCGCGCAAAGAAGCGCGCCCGAGCTCCTCGCCGCAATCGGCGAGCTAGCCCGCCGCGCCGACGACCTCGCGCGGAAAGGCGGGGCCTTGATCCCGCAGATTGCAGATACGCGCCTTGCGCTCGAGATTTCGGCCATTCACGGGCTCGCCCTCCGGCTGGCGAGCCTCCTGCAACGGCGCGATCCGCTCAGCGAACGAGTCCATCTGCGGAAGCTTGAATTCGCAAGCGTGGGCGGCCGCGCGGTCCTGCGGGCGCTCGTTCCTGCTTTGCGCCGACGGAGGGTCCGCGCGTGAACGATCATGTCGCGCCAGCGCCGCGCAGCTCCTTCGCGATGGCGATGCGCGTGCTGCCGAATGAGCAGCGCGAGGCGATGTTTTCCATCTATCGGTTCTGCCGCGCGGTCGACGACATTGCGGACGAGCCGCAATACAGATCGCCGGCCGAGCGCATGAGCGAGCTTCAGCGCTGGCGGGTCAACGTCGACGCCCTGTTCGCGGGACGATGTCCGCCTGAGCTCGCCGATCTCGGCGCGGCTGTGCGGCGCTACGGCCTGCGGCGGGAGGACTTCAACGCCGTGATCGACGGCGTGACGATGGACGCGGCGGATGGCATCCGCGCGCCGGACTGGGCGACGCTCGACCTCTACTGCGACCGTGTCGCGAGCGCCGTCGGACGGCTATCGGTGCGGATCTTCGGGCTCGGGCCCGATTCTGGCGAGGCTCTGGCCTTTCACCTCGGGCGCGCGCTGCAGCTCACGAACATCCTGCGCGACGTCGACGAGGACGCGGCGATGGGGCGGCTCTATCTGCCGCACGAGGCGCTCGAAGCAGCCCATGTCGCGAGCGAGGAGCCACTCGCGGCGGCGGCCGACCCGAATCTCCCAACCGCCTGCATGGAGGTCGCGGAACACGCGCGGCGTCACTTCGAGGAGGCAGAGCCGATCATGGCTCACGCGCCGCGCCTTGCCGTGCGCGCCCCGAGGCTGATGGCGGCAGCCTACCGGTCGATGCTCGATAGCATGGTCGCGCACGGCTTTGCCCCTCCGAGGAGACGCGCGAAGCCGAGCAGGCTGCGCGTCCTCGGCGCTCTCATCTGCTACGGGGTGATATGAGCGGGGGCGCCGTCCATATCGTCGGTGCCGGCCTTGCGGGTTTGAGCGCGGCTGTTCGCTCAGTCGACGCCGGTCTGTCGACCATCGTTTACGAAGCGAGCGGCGCAGCAGGCGGCCGGTGCCGCTCATTCTTCGACAGGGCGCTCGGCGTCGAGGTCGACAACGGCAACCATTTGCTCCTGTCGGGCAATCGCGTCGCGCTCGACTATCTGAAGCGCATCGGCTCGCTCGACCGATTGACCGGGCCGGACGCGGCAGTGTTCGATTTCGCCGATCTCAAGACGGGTGAGCGCTGGCGGCTGCGCCCGAACGACGGGCGGGCGCCGTGGTGGCTCTTCGACCGAAGTCGGCGCGCGCCAGGAACGGCGCTATCTGAATATTTCGCTCCGCTTTCGGTTTTCTGGGCGCCGAGCACGGCTGTGCTGAGTCACGCAATGTCGTGCTCGGGTCCACTCTACGAGCGGCTCTGGCGTCCGGTCCTGCTTTCGGCGCTCAACACGGAACCGGCCGAGAGTTCCGCCAGCCTCGTCGCAGCGATCTTGCGCGAAACGCTTGGCGCGGGCGGCAGGGCCTGCCGTCCGCTGACCACTCGCGATGGGCTTTCGCGCACCTTGATCGATCCGGCGCTGGAGCATGTCCGCCGCGCCGGCGGCGCCCTGCGGTTGGGCGAAATGCTTCGGGGAGTGCGCTTCGAGGGCGAACGCGCCGTCGCGCTTGCGTTCGAGAGCGAGACGGTTTCGCTCCGCCGCGACGACGCGGTGATCGTCGCGGTTCCGCCGTGGAGCGCTCAGGAGCTGCTCCCGGACATCGAAGCGCCGAACGAATTCAGAGCGATCGTCAACGCGCATTTTCGCGTCGAGCCGCCAGCCGAATGCCCGCCGATCCTTGGCGTCGTCAACGGCATGACCCAGTGGCTCTTCGCCTATCCCGACCGCCTCTCGGTGACGATCAGCGCCGCGGATGATCTCATCGATCGCCCGCGCGAGGAACTCGCGGCGGACATCTGGCGCGAGGTCGCTTCCCTGACCGGGCTTCCACGCGCGATTCCGCCGTGGCGCGTCGTGAAGGAAAAGCGGGCGACGTTCGCCGCGACGCCGGCTCAGGACATCAGGCGCCCGCCCTCGCGCACGCGGTGGGAGAACGTCGCGCTGGCCGGCGATTGGGTTCAAACCGGTCTTCCGGCGACGATCGAGGGAGCGGTTCGCTCCGGCGCCGCGGCGGCTACTCTCGTCGCCGAACGAGCGGCCTCGCCGGCGATTCACGCGATCGGAGCGCTGCAATGACGATTTTCGTGGGCAAGCCGGCAGGCGAGCTCTCGCTCGACGCCATCGAGCGCCAGATTAACAAGGCCGCCGCGGCCCTGCGCGCACAACAGCAGGGCGACGGCCACTGGTGCTTCGAACTCGAGGCGGACGCGACGATCCCTGCGGAATACGTGCTCCTGCGCCACTTCCGCGGCGAACCCCCCGATTTCGAACTCGAGCGCAAGATTGCGGCCTATCTCCGCCGGGTCCAGAACGCTGACGGCGGCTGGCCGCTTTTTCATGCGGGCGCGTTCGACATGAGCGCCAGCGTCAAAGCCTATTTCGCCTTGAAGATGATCGGCGACGACCCTGAGGCGCCGCATATGGCGCGCGCGAGGGAGATCATCCTTGCGCACGGCGGCGCGGCGAGGAGCAATGTCTTCACGCGCTTCCTGATGGCGCTTTACGGCGCGATCCCGTGGAGCGGCGTTCCGACGATGCCAGTCGAGATCATGCTCTTGCCGCGCTGGTTTCCTTTCCATCTCGACAAAGTCTCCTATTGGGCGCGCACGGTGCTCGTTCCTTTGCTCGTGCTTCAGGCGCTGAAGCCGCGCGCCGCCAATCCGCGCGGGGTCGGCATCATAGAGCTGTTCACGGCGCCCCCGGAGACGGTGCGCAAGTGGCCGGCCGGAGCGCATCAGCACTGGGCCTGGGTGAAAGCGTTCGGAGCGATCGACCGGCTGTTGAAGTTCGGCGAGCCCTTCTTTCCCTCTTCGACGCGCCGCCGCGCCATCAATGCGGCGGTCGCCTTCGTGACCGAGCGCCTCAACGGCGATGACGGTCTCGGCGCCATCTATCCTGCGATGGCGAACGCGCTGCTCATGTTCGATGCGCTCGGCTATCCGAGCGATCATGCCTATGTCATCCAGGCCCGCCGATCGATCGAACGGCTTCTCGTCGTCCGCGATCGCGAAGCCTATTGCCAGCCTTGCTTCTCGCCGGTGTGGGACACGGCGCTCGCGACGCATGCGCTCCTCGAGGCGGGAGGCGACGAGGACAGGGCTTCGGCAAGAGCCGGGCTTCAGTGGCTGAAACCGCTCCAGGTCCTCGACGTCAAGGGAGATTGGGCGGCGCAACGGCCGAGCGTGAGGCCGGGCGGGTGGGCCTTCCAGTACGCCAATCCGCATTATCCCGATCTCGACGATACGGCGGTGGTCGTCATGGCGATGGATCGCGCGGACCGCGAGGACTTCGGCGCCGGCGGACTCTATGCGGACGCGGTTGATCGGGCCCACGAGTGGTTGGAAGGGCTGCAAAGCAAGGACGGCGGCTGGGCCGCGTTCGACGCCGACAACATTTATCACTACCTCAACAACATTCCCTTCGCGGACCATGGCGCGCTGCTCGATCCGCCGACTGCCGACGTCACCGCCCGCTGCGTGTCCATGCTGGCGCAACTGGGGGAGCGGCGCGACGCGAAGGCCGCTTTGGCGCGCGGGCTTCAGGCTTTGCTCGCCGCTCAGGAAAAAGACGGAAGCTGGTTCGGCCGGTGGGGCATGAATTACATCTACGGCACCTGGTCGGCGCTTTGCGCTTTGGCCGCGGCCGAAGTCGACCCGTTGTCGACGCCCGTTCGTCGCGCGGTCGAATGGCTGCTGAGCATTCAGAACGCCGACGGCGGATGGGGTGAAGCGGGCGACAGCTACAAGCTCGACTACAAGGGATATGAGCCGGCGCCGAGCACGGCGTCACAAACGTCGTGGGCCGTGCTCGCGCTTTTGGCGGCGGGGGAGACGGACTGCGTCGCGGTCGAGCGCGGCGTCGCCTTCCTTGCCACGACGGAGGAGGACGACGGCTTCTGGGACGAGCCCTACTATACGGCGACGGGATTTCCGCGCGTTTTTTACCTCCGATACCACGGGTATTCAAAGATATTTCCGCTGTGGGCGCTCGCCCGTTACCGGAACCTGAAGCGCGGTAACAGCCGGTCGGTCCGCCTTGGCATGTGAAACGCGTCGGAACCGGCGGCGCCATTGGGGCCGTTCAGTCGATCGTTCCACGCCGCTTGAGGGGAACTTTGCCGGTTATCACGCGTTTCGCGTTCCCAACCGAAAAGTGGGACGCACGATGCTCCTGGACACAATCCGCAATCCTGAGGACCTGCGGCTTCACAATGCGGCGGATCTCAGGACGATCGCAGACGAATTGCGCCAAGAAACCATCCGATCGGTCGCTGTGACAGGCGGTCACCTTGGCGCAGGTCTTGGCGTCGTCGAGCTGACGGTCGCGCTCCACTACGTGTTCAACACACCGGTCGACCGTTTGATCTGGGACGTTGGGCATCAGGCCTATCCGCACAAGATTCTGACCGGGCGTCGTCACCGCATGCATACCCTGCGCTCGGGCGGTGGGCTGTCGGGCTTCACGAAGCGCAGCGAAAGCGAATACGACCCGTTCGGCGCCGCCCATGCGGCGACTTCGATCTCGGCCGCGCTCGGCATGGCGAAGGCGCGCGATCTCGCGCGACGGACGCACAACGTTATCGCCGTCATCGGCGACGGCTCGATTTCCGCGGGGATGGCGTTCGAAGCCTTGAACAATGCCGGCGCCGCCATGAGCCGCCTGATCGTGATCCTCAACGATAACGAGATGTCGATCGCGCCCGCGGTCGGCGCCGTTTCCGCCTACTTCACCCGCCTGACCAAGACGCACGCAGCATGGCTCAGGGACGGGGGGACGCGCGAGGCGATGTTGCCCAACTCGGGCGCCGGCTCGTTCTTCGAAGACATCGGCTTCCGCTATGTCGGTCCGATCGACGGCCACGACTTCGATGAGCTGCTGCCGACATTGCAGAAGGTTCGCGACTCGGACGGCGGCCCGTTCCTCATCCACGCGGTTACGCAAAAGGGCAAGGGCTATGCGCCCGCGGAGGCGTCGAGCGACCGCTGCCACAGCGTCGCGAAATTCGACGTTGCGACCGGCGTCCAGGTGAAGCCAAAGTCCAGCCCGCCCTCCTATACGAAGGTGTTCGGCGAGAGCCTCGTGAGAGAGGCTCGCAAGGACGAGCGCATTGTCGCGGTGACCGCCGCAATGCGTAGCGGCACCGGTCTCGACATCTTCGGCAAGGCGTTTCCGACCCGAACCTTCGACGTCGGCATCGCCGAGCAGCACGCGGTGACCTTCGCGGCGGGACTGGCTGCGGAGGGTTACAAGCCGTTCTGCGCGATCTATTCTACCTTTCTGCAGCGGGGATACGACCAGGTTGTCCATGACGTAGCGTTGCAATCGCTGCCGGTGCGCTTCGCCGTCGATCGCGCGGGCCTCGTGGGCGCGGACGGCCCCACGCACGCCGGGTCCTTCGACATCGCCTACCTCGGCTGCCTGCCGGGCTTCGTCATCATGGCGGCGGCGGACGAAGGCGAACTCGCGCGCATGGTCGCAACGGCCGCGGTCATCGACGATCGTCCGTGCGCCCTGCGCTATCCGCGCGGAGACGGGACTGGCGCGGCAGTCCCGGAAATCGCGGCCCCGCTCAAGATCGGAAGGGGACGGGTCGTTCGCGAAGGCGGCGACATTGCGCTCCTATCGCTCGGCGCCCGGCTGAAGGAGTGCCTGCGGGCCGCGGACGAACTGGCAAAATTCGGCCTATCCGCGACAGTGGCCGACGCCCGATTCGCCAAACCGCTCGACATCGACCTCATTCTTGGCCTCGCCGACGAGCACGAGGCGCTGATCACGATCGAGGAAGGATCGATCGGCGGATTCGGCTCGCATGTGACGCAGCTATTGATGGAGCACGGGCGGCTCGACGGCGGCCTCAAGGCGCGCTCCATGGTCCTGCCCGACGCATTCCTCGAGCAAGACGATCCGGCGGCGATGTATGCGAAAGCAAAGCTCGACGCGAATGGCGTCGTATCGAAGGTGTTCGAGGCGCTGAATCGCGAACCGTGCCATCCGCGGCGGATTTCTCCGGCGCGGTTTCCGTTTTCGCCGCGGCGCGCGTGGGAAAACAGGACGCCTCTGCGCATCCTTCTTGCCAAGCCCCGGGGGTTCTGTGCGGGCGTCGTGCGGGCGATCGATATCGTCGAGCGCTCGCTCGAGAAGCACGACGCTCCCGTCTATGTTCGGCACGAAATCGTTCACAACAAGCGCGTGGTCGACACGCTGAAGGCAAAGGGCGCCAAATTCGTGGAGGAGCTGTCCGAGGTTCCCGATCGATCGGTGGTGATCTTCAGCGCGCACGGCGTCCCCAAACGGGTGGAGCAGGAAGCGGCGTCGCGCGGGCTTGCGGTTCACAACGCGACCTGTCCTCTCGTCACCAAGGTGCACAATCAGGCCAAACGCTATGTCGCGCAGGGTCGGACGGTGATCCTGATCGGCCACGCCGGCCATCCGGAGGTCGAAGGCACTTTGGGCCAGATTTCGGGGCCGATCGCCCTCGTTCAGAACGAGCGCGAGGTCGAGGCCTTGGGCATCCCCGCGGACACGCCGGTCGGTTACGTAACGCAGACGACGCTCAGCGTCGACGACACCAAGGGGATCATCGCCGCCCTTCAGCGACGTTTCTCCGACATCATCGGTCCCGACATTCGCGACATCTGCTACGCGACGCAGAACCGGCAGTGGGCGGTCCGGGAGCTGTGCAAAGAGGTCGACGTCGTTCTGGTGGTCGGCGCGAAGAACAGCTCCAACTCGAATCGCTTATGCGAGATCAGCACGCAGATGGGCGTGCCGAGCCATCTCATCGCCGACAGTAGCGAGATCCGGCGCGAATGGATAGACGAGGTGCGTTCAGTGGGCGTCACGGCGGGCGCGTCGGCGCCAGAAGAACTCGTCTCCGACGTCGTCCGCTACCTCGCAAGCCTCCGTCCGGTCGAGATTTCGACGCTCAATGGTCCGGAAGAGGTGATCGAGTTCAAGCTCCCGATGGACCTTGCGAGGGCTTAACCCCGCGTCCGGACGCCCCGGCGCACTGTCGAACGATGGAAAACTCATGATTCCTTTCTTCCGGGAAGCTAAAATCGGCCTCTATATCCTGAAGCAGAAGCTCAAGGGGCGTGAGCGGTATCCGCTCGTCCTGATGCTGGAGCCGTTGTTCCGCTGCAATCTCGCCTGCGCAGGATGCGGGAAAATCGACTACCCGGACTTCATCCTCAATCAACGGTTGTCGGTGCGCGAATGCCTCGAGGCGGTTGACGAGTGCGGCGCGCCGGTGGTCGCGATTCCGGGCGGCGAGCCGTTGATCCACCGCGAGATCGGCGAAATCGTGAAAGGAATCGTCGCGCGGAAGAAATTCGTCTCCGTGTGCACAAACGCGCTGCTTCTGGAGAAGAAGCTGCATCTCTTCGAGCCGTCGCCCTATCTTTTCTTTTCCGTCCACCTCGATGGATTGACGGACCATCACGACCGCTCGGTGTGCCAGGAGGGCGTGTTCGACGTCGCGATATCGGCCATAAGGGAGGCTAAATCAAAAGGCTTCGCCGTCAACGTTAACGCAACGATTTTCGACGGCCATTCCGCCGAGGACATCGCGGCGTTTCTCGACCTGACGGCAGAGCTCGGGGTCGGCGTCTCGATTTCGCCGGGCTACGCCTATGAGCGCGCGCCGGATCAGGCCCACTTCCTCGCGCGGAGGAAGACCAAAGAGTTGTTCCGCCGCGTTTTCGCCATGGGCAGGGGCAAGAAATGGCGCTTGATGCATTCCTCGCTGTTCCTCGACTTTCTCGCCGGCAACCGCGACTTTCGCTGCACGCCCTGGGGCATGCCGACCCGCAACGTTTTCGGCTGGCAGAAGCCCTGCTATCTCCTGGGCGAGGGATACGCCAAATCCTTTCGCGAGTTGATGGAGACGACGGACTGGGACAATTACGGCACCGGCCGCTACGAGAAATGCGCAAACTGCATGGCCCATTGCGGCTACGAGCCGACTGCGGCTGACGTCGCAGTGAGGCGGCCTCTTTCGGCCGCGTGGACCTCGATCCGCGGGGTGCGGACGGAGGGACCAATGGCGCCGGAGATTCCGTTGGATGAGCAGCGTCCGGCCGAGTTCGTGTTCTCGCGGCAAGTGGCGCAGATGATGGCTGACCTTCGCGTTCGGGATAAGGACGGCGTCGCCGCGCGGGGGTCGAAGACAACCGCGGCGCACTGAGATTGAACGCGACGGTGGTGGCCTGCCACGCGCGAGGCTGGTTGAAGCGCGGACGCTCCTTCGTTAGTTCGTGCTCATGCTCACCCGCGCTGTTGTATCGCTGATCGAGCTATGCGTGCGCCACGCGCGCCTTGTCGTCCTAGAGGCGCTCGTCCTGGCGTGCCTGTGCGGTGCCTATTCGGCGAGCCATTTCCGCCTGAATTCCGACATCAACGCCCTGCTGCCGACCCACGTGCGATGGCGAGAGCATGAGCTGGCGTTCGAGCGGGCGTTCCGGCGTTTCGAGTTGATCGAGGTCGTGGTCGAGGCGCCGACGCCTGAGCTCACCGATCAGGCCACCGCAGAGTTGACCCGGGCGCTAGCCGCTGACACGCAGCGCTTCCAGTCCGTGACCAACGCAAGCGACGCCGAATTCTTTTCGCTCAACGCTTTCCTTTTCATGCCGGTCGAGACGTTGCGTCGCACCGTAGGCGAGCTGATCGAAGCCGAGCCGATGATCCATGATCTCGCCGCGGACCGCAGCTTGCGCGGCCTGATCGCCGCGCTCGAGGACGCCCTCTTGGGTCTCCAGTCCAACCGCCTGAAACTGGACGACTTCGCCCGCCCCTTGAATCGCGTGTCCGACACGCTGGAGAAGGTTCTGGCGGGACAACCCGCAAGCTTCTCGTGGCAGGTTCTGACCGCGGGCAAAGCTGCGCCCAACGAGCGGCTCGGGTTTATCGAGGCGCATCCCGTGCTCGATTACAGCTCGCTCCAGCCGGGGCTCGAAGCCGAGCAAGCGATCCACCGCATTGCTGCGCCGATCGCCGCCAAGTATCAGGCGAGCGTCCGCCTCACAGGACCAGTCGCCATCAATGACGAGCAGTTCGGAACGATCAAAGAGCACGCCTTTCGCAACGGCGCGATCACCATCGCCATCGTGCTCGTGATCCTGTGGCTCGCGCTGCGCTCGGGGCGCCTGATCGTCGCCCTTTGCGTGAACCTGCTCATCGGCTTGGCGGCAACGGCGGCGGCTGGGTCCTTGTTGGTCGGGGCATACAACATCATTTCGATCTATTTCGCCGTGCTGTTTGTCGGCATCGGCGTCGACTTCGCGATTCAGTTCAGTGTCCGCTATCGCGACGAACGCCACCGGGTCCACGATCTCAGTGAGGCCATTCGCAGCGCAGGCGCTCGAGTCGCGACGCCCCTGGCGCTTGCGTCGCTCGCGACAGCAGCTGGCTTCTTTTCGTTCCTTCCCACCAACTACAAAGGCGTGTCGGAGCTCGGCTTGATCGCAGGGACGGGCATGCTGATCGCGTTTGTCTCGAGCGTGACCGTCCTGCCGGCGCTGATCGTGCTCATGAAGCCGAGGGGCGAGCCCGAGCCGCTAGGCTATCGGTCTCTTGCGCCGGTTGACGAATATCTCGCCAGGCGCCGCATACCGATTATCTTGGGCACGGCGATCGTCGTCGCCTGCGCCCTGCCGTCGCTTTATTGGCTCAAGTTCGATTTCAATCCGATCGACCTGCAAAATCCGAAGAGCGAAGCGATCGCGACTTACCAGGCGCTGCGGCGCGACCCTTCGGTGGGCGCCAACGCGATAGAAGCGATGGCCCCCTCGCTCGATCAGGCGAACGCGATCGCCGCGCGGCTGATGAAGTTGCCTGAAGTCGCGGGCGTCACGAGTCTTGCGACATTCATTCCCACCGACCAGGACGAAAAGATCCCCATCATCCGAGGCGCCGCCGAGCGTCTGGCGGGCGCGTTTAATCCCAAAAACGCCGAGGCTGCGCCGACGGACGCCGAGAACGTCGACGCGCTGAACGAGGGCGCAGAGCGGTTGGCGGAGGTCGCCGACGGGCAGACCGGCCCTGGCGCGCACGCGGCGCGGCGGCTTTCGGGGCTCCTGTCGAAGCTCGCTCAGGCGAGCCCGGACGTTCGCGCCAGGGCGTCGGAAGCTTTCATCACCCCCTTGAACTTCGATCTCGCCGCGCTTCAGGCTTCCCTTCGGGCTGACCCGGTCACACGCGAGACCCTGCCGCCTTCGCTGGTCCAGGATTGGATCGCTCCCGACGGCCGCGTCCGCCTCTCGATTGCGCCCAAGGCCGATCCCGACAATCTTCCGGCGATGCGGGCGTTTGCGCGCGCGGCCCTGGCGGTCGACCCCGAAGCAACCGAGGGGCCGATCACGACGCTGAAAGCGGGCGACATGATGCTGTCGGCTTTCATCGAGGCTGGAGTATCGGCGCTTGTGTCGATCGCGCTCCTGCTCTGGCTCGTGCTTCGCAGGTTCCGAGACGTGCTCTTGACCCTGGTTCCGCTGGCGCTCGCCGGGGTCGTCACAATGGAGATCATGTCGCTCTCCGGCATGTCGTTCAACTTCGCCAACATCATTGCGCTTCCTCTGCTTCTCGGCGTCGGCGTAGCGTTCAAGATCTACTACATCATTGCGTGGCGTGAGGGGACCACGCATCTCCTCCAGACGCCGCTGACGCGTGCGGTGATCTACAGCGCGCTGACTACGGCGACCGCCTTCGGCAGCCTCTGGTTCTCGAGCAATCCCGGCACGTCCAGCATGGGACAGCTGCTAGCGCTCTCGCTTGCCTGCACGCTCGCCGCGGCTGTCCTGTTCCAGCCGATTCTCATGGGAAAGCCGCGCGCTCAGGCGGAGCTCCCCAAGATTTAAGATCTGTTGAAGAGAAGGAGACGCCTGTGTCAGGGATTCGTGCAATCCTCATAACCATCGCCATGCTCGCCGTCCCCTCGATCGCGATCGCGCAGTCCGGAACGCCGGAGGAGCAGGCGGCGTGCAGGCCAGACGTGCGGCGCTTCTGCTACCGGGTGCACCCGGGCGAGGGATCGAACGGCTATCTGCAATGCCTTCAGGAGCATCGCGCCAGACTGAGCGCGCGCTGCCGCGCCGTGCTCGAAAACCATGGCGTGTGAGCAGCGTTTAGGCCCCAATGCGATCATCAATCTGTCTCATTGGCGAAGGAGATGGTCCCACCGGGTTAACCTTGGTGGGAAGGATCCGATGAAAAGCGGACTTGCAGCCGTTGCGGTCGCGTTGGCTCTGACGTCGCCGGCCGTCTCTGCGACGACGAACCAGACCGCCGCCGGCTTCTGGCAGCAGGCCGACGACGACGGCCATGTCGGCGCGTGGTTCTACTTCAGCCAGGTCAATGGCCTGTTCGAAGGGCGGCTCGTAAAGATGTTCCAGAAACCGGGAGAGCCGACCTTTGAAGTTTGCGCAAGATGCACGGGCAAGCAGAAGAACGCCCCGATGCTCGGCCTGACGATCGTCAAGGGGATGCGACGCGACGGGAGAAAATACGAGGACGGGACGATTCTCGATCCGCGCGACGGGACCGTCTATCATGCGTTGATGGAGCTCAGTCCGGACGGGCAGAAATTGAACGTGCGCGGCTATCTCGGCATCCCGTTGCTCGGGCAAACGCAGACCTGGACGCGGCTGCCGGACAACGCGATGGCGCCCGCCGACATACCCAAGGATTCTGTGTCCGCGACGTCGCAGTGACGGCGGGACGAGGGCCGAGCCTCAGCCATCAAGCGCGCTCGGTCAAACTCAACCGCGACAGAAGGCGATGACCGAGGACCCAGTTACGAATGGCGCTCGCAGCCGAGACCGTGGTCAAGGACATGGTCAGGACGACGAGAAAGACGACGCTCGCCTTGGCCGCCGCCGGCCAGTTCCACCCGAGCAGCGCGTATTGCAGCCACACCGCGAACGCATAATGCACGACGTATAGGCCGAGCGCGTGCTCTGAAAGACGCCCGACGAGAGGCCATCGCTTGCCGCCAAATCGTAGGCAGAACGCAAGCGCAAAGCCGACGTTGCAGGCCCCCGCGAGGGCGAAGCTCGTATCGGAAGCGACCAGGAGCGCGAGAGACGTGGGCTTGGTGAAGGTCAGCCAAGTCAACCCCATCCATAGCACGAGGGTCAAGGGGGCGCTTGCCGACCATAGTCTCCAGTTGCGCGTGAGAACCCCGCCGTCCCGAAGCATCCCGCGTCCCAGCCCATAGGCGCCGACGCCGAGGCCGGCGCAATAATAGACGGCGTACAGCAACGGCCGGCTGAACTGAACGGCGACGGGGCCGCAATTCAACCAGAGCCAAGGCGTGTAGGCTAGCGCCAGCGGGACATAGGCGACCCCGGCGATCAGGACCCAGACAAGGAAGGCCCGACCCGGCCTTGATTCGAACGAAGCGGATGCAGACGCCATTCGTTCGACGGCCTTGGGCGCAAATCGGTGCAGCGCAGCGGCCGCGAGCGTAAAAGCCAGGAGCTGCCAAAGGAACCACATCGGCCCGTTCGGCAGAAACGGCAAGTTGAGGTAGTCGCGGGCGTATTCGGCCAAAGCAGGAGACGCAGCCGTTACGCGATAGGCTGGATAGAGCGCGACCGGCATCACCACCGCCACGCCGAACAGGAGGGGAAGTCCGAGCCGGACGAAACGGCGCGCTAGAAAAGTCTGGATGCCCTTCTCTCGCAGGCTGGGCCATGTGAAGACCGCGGACATGAAGAACATGAGGCACATCAGGTAGACGTCCAGCCAGGCGCAGAAGACGTCGAGCCCGAACCAGCGGTTGCGGTCGACGATGGGGAAGGCCTGCCAGTCGAAGGGAGGAAGATTGAACGGATGCGGCGATGCGTGGATTGAGCCGAGATAGGCCACACACGAATGCAGCATCAGAACGAAGGCGATCGCGAGCCCCCGCATGTTGTGGAGTGCGGCGCTCGCCGCTGCATAATCGTTGGAGGCCCGAGTTGTAGCGAGCGCGTCGCCGACCATCGCCGGCATTGGTCGCGGGCGGTGCGCGGCGGTCCTCGGCCATTGGTTGATCGGCCGCTCGGTCGCCTCGCTTGGCTCCAGGGAGGCGGACCGTAAGCTTCGCGTCACAGCCTCCCTCCCATTTTTGGTTAGGTTCGGCTGGACAACTTGCACAGAGCCGAAACGTTCCTATTGTGGGCCGGACAGACAGCCGTGGAACGGCCGCCGACGCCAAACCAATTCGGCCGGGAGGGGCTCATGGGCGATCTTTTCGATCTCAGGGGACGCGTCGCGATCATCACCGGCTCTTCGCGCGGGATCGGGCGGGCTATCGCTGAGCGGCTGGCCGAGCACGGCGCCCATGTCGTGATTTCGTCGCGCAAGGCGGAGGCCTGCGCAGCGACCACTGAGGCGATCAACGCGTCTTGCGAGCGCGAGGCGGCCGTCGCCATCCCGGCCAGCATTTCGTCCAAGGAAGACTTGCGCCGGCTGGTCGACGAGACGATCCGAACGTTCGGCCGCATCGACATCCTCGTCTGCAATGCGGCGTCCAACCCCTACTACGGGCCGATGGCCGGGATTTCTGACGAACAGTTCCGCAAGATTCTCGACAACAACGTCATCGCCAACAACTGGCTGATCCAGATGGCAGCGCCAGGCATGATCGAGCGGCGGGACGGATCGATCATCATCGTGTCGTCGATTGGCGGCCTGAAAGGTTCGTCCGTCATCGGCGCCTACAACGTCTCGAAGGCCGCGGACTTCCAGCTCGCGCGCAATCTTGCGGTCGAATGGGGCAAGCACAACGTGCGCGTCAACTGCATCGCCCCGGGCCTCGTTAAGACCGACTTCGCCCGCGCGCTCTGGGAAAATCCGCAGACCTTGCAAGCCGCGACCGCCACGACCCCGCTTCGACGTATCGGCGAGCCGGACGAGATCGCCGGCGCGGCGGTGTACCTCGCCTCGAAGGCGGCGTCTTTTATGACCGGGCAGACCATCGTCGTCGACGGCGGCGCGACCATCGCGGGATAATGGCCCCCTACCTCGGCCTCGCCACGAAAATGCCCGTGAGAATGGCGAGGCCGCCGAGCGCCTGCACCCAGGTCACGGGCTCGCCGAGGACGAGATAGCCGAAGCCGGCCGCAGCGACCGCTTCGAGAAAGATGACGAGCGACGAGAAGGCTGCCGGCAGGCGCCCAAGCGCAATCGACAGCAGGCCCTGGCCGCCGCAATGGCTGATCCAGGCCATGGCGACGAGGGCCGCGACGCCACGGGCGGTATGCGGCAGCATCGACCGCTCGGCCGCGAGGGCGACGACGAACAGGATCGCCGCCGTGATCACGGTCACTTCGAACGTGAGGCGCGCGGCGGACGCGGCCTTGCGCGCCGCCTGCACCGCGAGGAAATAGAGGCCGAAAAAGACGCCGGTGGCGATGCCGAAGGCGTCGCCCAGCGCGCCGGCCGGGCGCAATTCGAAGCTCTGCGCAAGCAGCGCCGCCCCGCCGACGAGGCAGAGGCCGAGACCCATGAGGACGCCCGCCGTCACGCTCTGGCGGAAGAGGAGCCAGCCGAACAGCACCACCCAGATCGGCGCGGTCGTCGCGAAGAAGGTCGCGTTGGCGACGCTCGTGTGCACGATCGACAGGTGCCAGAAGAAGAGGTCGCCGGCGAAGGCGAGCCCCGCGAGGATCGCCGGCTTCGAGAAACGCTCGGAGGCCGTGTCGGGCCCATCCGCAAGGCGCATCCAGGCGTAAAGCAGCGGCAGCGCCAGCGTGACGCGCCAAAAGGCGCTGGTAAAGGGCCCCACGTCGGCGAGGCGCACGAAGATGGGCGAAGCGCCCATCGCGACTGCGCCAGTCACGAGCGCGGCGAATGGCGCGAGCGCGCTTGGCGGCGCCGCAGCCCGAGAAAGGAGCGACATTCCCTTAGTGGATTCCCCAAGCGCCGGCGCTGGACGCGGGCGACCAAATCAAGCTCCATCGTCCATAGTCTCGCCTCAAGAGTTGAGCAAGAGCGGGCGATGGACCGAAATGCGCGCATGAACATCGAGCTCGCGGCGCCAGCCTTTGCGCCGGTCGAGACCGTCGCCGGTCCGGTCGACGCCGGCGTGCTCCTTGTCTGCGACCATGCGTCGAACGCGCTTCCAACGGAATACGTGACGCTCGGCCTGCCCGGGCAGGCACTCAGGCGCCATATCGCCTACGACATTGGCGCGGCGGACCTTACCCGCGCGCTCGCCGCCCGCCTTCGGGCGCCGGCGGTGCTCTCGACCTTCTCGCGGCTCCTCATCGACCCAAACCGCGGCCCCGACGACCCGACGCTGGTGATGCGCTATTCCGACGGCGCGATCGTGCCTGGCAATGCGCAGGCGGGCGAAGCGGAGATTGCGCGGCGCCGCGGACTCTATTGGACGCCCTACCGCGAGCGGATCGACGCGACCATCGAGGCGATGCTCGCGAGCGGCGAGCCGCCGGCGCTCGTGTCGATCCATTCGTTCACGCCGGTCTGGCGCGGCGTCGCCCGACGCTGGAAGGTGGGGGTCCTATGGGATCGGGACGACCGCATTGCGAAGCCGCTCATCGAGGCGCTCGCCGCCGAGCCCGACCTTCACGTCGACGGCGTCGGCGACAACGAACCCTATGACGGGGCGCTCGCCGGCGACACGATCGACGCCGTCGCCACGTCGCGCGGGCTCGTGAACGCGCTGATCGAGATCCGGCAGGACCTGATCGACGAGCGCGACCGGGCGGCCGCCTGGGCGGACCGGTTCGCGCGTCTCCTCAGTCCCATTCTCGCGAAGCGCGAGACGCGCACGCCGCGCGACTTCGGCAGCCGGGCTCGACGGGGACGGGAAGCGTAATACCGTGGGTCCGATTCGATGTTCAGCCCATTTGCGCATGCAATGAAAATTACAACATAAGGTTGGGCTATGCGTTTATGCCGCCGCTGGCGGGCGTCGATGCTGTCGCAGGTTCAGAGACGAGCGCTGAGAGCCAATTGGCGGCGTCGGAGGCCGGCCGTGCGCTGGATTTGGTTTTCCTTGGATGAGCCGCTTTTGACCGCGAATACGAAATAAGCCTTTTCAATGGGTTACAAGGGATTTCCGCAAAAAAGGTAACTCCCAAGCTGTCGGCTATGCGGCGAGGGCTTTCATGATCTGAGCCGGGCTTGTGATGAGGATTTGGAGGATGTTGAGGCCGTGTTTTCTCGCGGTCGAGACGACGGATCTGAGGCGGGCGAAGATTTGACCGCCTGCGAGGGTTCGAAACGAGCCTGAGATTTTCATTTTGACCTTCATCATCCTGAGGTCCTGTTCGGCCAGGTTGTTGGTGAAGGGCACGTCGAAATCGGTGAGGAAGCGCAGGGTTTCGGTTTGGAAGGTTTTTAGCCTTTGCAGAAGATTGTGGCCGGGGCGATGCTTGATACGCCCGCGCGGGTTGGCTTTGGCCGCCAGCTTGGGCAAATCGCGATGGAAGGCGAGGCCGAGCCGAACCGCCGCCCAATAGCGCTCGACCAAGCCCTCCAGTTGATCGGGCGCGAGGGCGCGGGCGCCCGCCTGGCGCGCTTTGTCGACCGCCAGATTGGCCGCAAGCAGGATGTCGCGCATGAGTTCGGCCCAGAGCTCGTGATAGAACTCGATCAGGCTGTTGAGTTCGCGCAGGATATGGGCGTTGCAGAAAGCGTGGTCGACCGCATCGAGCCGGCGATAGGGCAGGAAGTGGTCGTGCACGACGACGCCTGCTTGCAAATTCTCGGGGATCGCGCCGCGCTTTTGGTCGACGCGATAGAAGGTGAAGGCCAGGCTCGACGTCGTATGCAGCCATTGCAGCTTGCCGGCGATGCGAAACCCCGTTTCGTCAAGATGGCGAACCTTCGCCTCGGCCACGCGCTCGCCGATGAACTCGTAGACCTGCTGCAGCTCTTGCGCCTTCTTTCCGACCCAGGCGACGATGCTGGCCGGACAGATCAGCGGCGCGCCGAAGAGATCGCTCAGCGCTTGCGCGGTCCGATCCTCGGGGATGAGTTGCTGGATATTGAGATAGACCGCCGCCGCCTTGACGCGCTCGCCATATTGGGCGGCCGAGACCACGCCATCGGGAAACGCCGCCTTGGTCACGCCGCGGCAATTTTCGCAGCGGTAAATCGAGGC
The DNA here is from genome assembly GCA_963782255.1 of uncultured Alphaproteobacteria bacterium. Taxonomy (GTDB): domain Bacteria; phylum Pseudomonadota; class Alphaproteobacteria; order Rhizobiales; family Beijerinckiaceae; genus Roseiarcus. The sequence goes on from CAWAIS010000002.1 coordinate 1,223,741, forward strand.
CTGATGTTCGGTGACCACGAGCGGGCGCTCGGCAAGATCGAACACCTGGCGCTTCTCGATCCCCGTGGCCCACCTCGGATCGAGCGACGAACCGCAATGGCCGCATGCGCACGCCTCATGCCGAACCGTGCGATCGGGATCGGCGACTTGCCGCAAAGTGCCGCCCTCGTGGCCGGTCTGGCCGCCGCTGGCCTTGCCCGAGCGGCCGCGCAGGCTGCCCGGGGTGCGAGGCTTCTTCTTCAACCCGTCGCTCGAAGGCGGCTTGGAACTGTTCGAGCTGTCCTGCCCCAACTGGCGGCGAAGGTCCGCCACTTCAGCCTCAAGCGCCGCGATCCGCCGCATCAGCGAGGCGATCAACTCTTCGACTTCGGCCGGGAGAACCATCCCACCCTTGATTCTGATTCGCCGCCTGCCGTCTCGAAAAATTCGCCAACCAAAGTCCTTTCCACGCTACCTGTGACATTTCGGACTCACCCAGCTTGGGAGTTACCAAAAAAATCTTTCTTTCTTCCCCCCCCCCTCGTCCTCGAGGCCGCGCGGCGCCGCTTCGCCAATGGGACGAGCCTGCCCTCGAGCTTTCATGTCGGACCGAAGGCGTTTCCACGAGCCATGCAGAAACTATAGCACCCATTACGGCTTTTCGGAAGCAAATGTCGGCCGGCGTTAAGCGCCGCGCCTAATGATCTTGCCGTAATGGCACCGCTGCCGAGTATCGCCCAAATCCTCCGGCCCCGCAACGAGTGAGACGACGCGCCCGGGAATCCATAAATCAGTCGTCGATGGTCGCCATCGTGTCGCGGCTTCTCGCGGCTTCGATATTTGGTGTCTGCGCCGCGAGAAGGCGTTTACGGGCAGGCCAAAAAAGCTTGGCTGAGTCGCAACTCTCAGCTTCGGAGACCCCGTCTCATATCGTTCTGAACCGAGACCGGGAGGCGTCGTCGTTCGCGCCGGGGGGTCTAAGCGGCGCGGCGGCGCACAGCGGAACCGTCGAGCAAAGCGCTTTCTGCTGTCCATTCGAGGAACCGCCGCCAAGCGCTTCACCTGGATGCAGTCGCGAGACCCTCCAAAATCCAACGAACGCGGTTAATCTCCAGTCCGCAGGGGGCGCAGCCGCGTCATTTGAGTCGACGGATGTGGCAAAACGCCGCCCTCAATGTGGCACGCCAACAACCTGCTTCCAGTTTTTGTCTCCACCGCGCCCGCGACAAGGCGAAAAACGAGCCCGGATGTGACCGAAGGTTCATCCGCAATATTCGAGAGAGTACGCTTTAAAAAAGCGCCGCATTGGCAATCCTCTGGGGGCATTCTGTCAGCTACAACCCGATGATTGCAAGTAAGACGCCTCAGATCACAATACGGTTTCCGGTGCAACAAATTTGCCGATTGACCCATGATGGTTGCGTGCTAAGGATCACCAGCTTAAAAAATGTGAAAAACCAACATAGACTTTAGGAGCGCCTTGAAGCACGAGTGTGATTTGGAACACACGTTAGGGATTGCAATAAAAACGTGAAAATTCATCCAGTTAGGGGGCGTTTGTTTTATATAAGGGAATGACGCGGCCGTAGGCACGAATACAGCTAGGGGTCCGACAATGTGGGAGTCGAACTCTTTGCCACGCTCGTCCAGCCTTTTGCAGGTGTCCCACGCAGCATTCGGTTGATGCTTGTAACGTTGACATCCCGCATATTTGTCGATTACGACCCGCGAGCTTGAGATAAGAAGTCAACTCTGTGGAGTTGATCCACCAAGCTAGGATCTACGCTGTCGATCCTGACAGCCATATAGGAGTAGCCTAATGAGAAAATGGGTAGCCGAGCTGGGATTTTCTGCTTGTGCCTTACCTTGGGTAAGCACCGTCACCGTTGGACAAGCGAACGCACAAAATCCACAAAATACGCCGTTCAATGTTTGGCGGTACAGCGATTCGGCGCTCCGCAAGTTGCTCCGGAGCCCGCGCTCTGGCGTCACGGGGCTCTATTCTCGCATTCTGAGAGAACTCGGCTTCGCAATCGCTCTCCTACTCGCCTGCGGAAGTCTCGCCGACGCTCAGGGGAGTGCCGGCGCTCCTCCAACGCCAACGCCAACGCCAACGCCAACGCCAACATCAACGTCGACGTCAACCTTCACTGCGCTCCATAGGTATTATATTTCCCCGACCGGAAGTGATAGCAATGCCGGGACGTCTCCAAGCGCCGCATGGGCGACCCCGCTTCATTCGGTCCACTGCGGGGATGTGATCATCGCCGCCCCAGGGACTTACTCGAAGGGACAATTCTCAATATCCGCTTGGGGCGCCGTTTCAAACTGTCCTTCAACGAGTGGGGGAATCGACGGGAAGGGCGGCGTTTATTTCGCCATAGTTCTTTGCGCCGGTCCCTATGTCACGAGCTGTATAGTCAATGGCGGGGGGGGCGAGCCTTTTCGCGTAGACGAGTCGAATTGGGCCGTCGAAGGGTTCACCGCAACGCAAAGTAGCACGGCAGGCGGCGGATGCTACCATGCGGTTTCAGAAACCAACGCAACCCTGCATCATGTCGCTTTCATCAACGATATCGCCAGCAATTGTGACTACGAGGGGTTCGGGACCAGCTCTTACACATCGCCCGGCGGGGTCGATCAAACCGCAGTTGTTGGCGCAATCTCGTACAATGGCTCACCGAGCACGGGCGGCGGAATTTGCGGCAGCGGTGTCTCGATAATTCCGAATAACGGTCCAGACACCAGCGCGGGAACTCACGTGTTCGTCGCCGGATACTTCGGATACAAGAACATCAATGCGCCGGTCGGGGCGGGCTGCAACACCGATGGCGAAGGACTTGTTTTCGATTCGTGGGCCTGCACGAACTACACGCACCAAGGCGTCGCCGAGCAGAACGTTTTGTGGCAGAATGGCGGCCCTGGATTCGAGGTCTTCCCGAATTGCTTGTCCAATGGCGACAAGGCCCAGGTCTACGTTTTTAACAACACGTTGTATGGAAACGCGCGAGATCCTAAACGCGTGGGGAATTCATCCGATCTGGTTCTCGCCAACGTCGCGCCAACCTCAGCCAACGGCACGTCCTATAAGGTCTTCAACAACATAATTGAATCCACCGAGGCGACGAGCGGCAACGCCGGTACGGCGCCAGTCTATACCGCAGCGTTTTGGCTGTATAACAGTGGCACTGCCTTGGTCAGTGGGACCGGAAACTATATTTGGCAGAGCAACCCTGGAAAATCGGCGACCGCGGGACATCCCAACACGGACGTCTGGGTGAACGGGTATAACAACTCCACTTCCTTCCCGCTCGGAACGAACACTTATCAAAACCCTGGGTTTGCCAATCCGAACGGCCTTCCCACAACGGCGCCGAATTGCAATAATTATACGAATACGACGGCTTGCATGAATCAAGGATATCATGTTGCGGCCGACTTGACGCCGACGGGAGGCGCGGTGAGCCTTGGCTATAAGCCCCCCGGCGCATGTGCGACCGACCCATATTTTCCAACCTGGCTGAAAGGTGTTGTGTTCCTCCAATGGAACGGAACGACTTTGACCGAGAACGCGGGCCTAATTACGAAGCCGTGCTACATGTAGCTGAGCAAAGACGCCTCTTTTAGCTTTCATTTCCGCCGGTCGGCGCCGCCCCGCGGTGGCGTTGACCGGCGCCGGCCTCCCCACGAAGCGTGGAGGGCATGGAAAAACGGCGGACCGGCCGATCGCGAGTCGGCCGGTCCGCGGCTTCTTGAGGCTATGGCCTGGGCGCTTTCCTGGTAAACTCGTTCGGGTTCGCCCGGCTCTCCCGCGCGAATCAGGCTGCCTCCTCTGAACCAGATCGATCATCTGTCGGACAAACCGGCGACGCCTGATCCGCCGACGCGCGAAGCGAAGCACTAGTGGCTCACGTCATTGCGTTTGACGGCATTGTCTGAATCTGTGCTGTCGCGATCTGAGCGATGGAGATGATTCGTGGCGAGTAAAGAGATTGCCGTCAAGAAATACGTGGTCAGGCTGAGCGAGGAGGAACGTGCTCGGCTCGATGAGTTTATCCGCAAGGGCAAGCGCGCCGGGCATTTGTTGACGAAAGCGCGCATTCTGTTGAAAGCGGACGTGTCGGAGGCTGGCGGCGGATGGAGCGACAGCCGAAATCGCCGAGGCGCTGGACACCAGCATCGCGACGGTCGAGCGGACGCGGCGGCAACTCGTCGAGGAAGGCTTCGAAGCCGTCCTGACCCGCAAGGACAATCCCAATTCCGCCCCGCGGCGGATTTTCGACGGCGCCGCGGAAGCCAAGCTGATCGCTTTGGCTTGCGGGCCGGCCCCGGCGGGCCGCGCCAGATGGACCCTGCGTCTTTTGGAGGAGAAGGTCGTCGAACTGCAGATCGTCGAGAGCGCCAGCGACAACACGATCGGGCGGACGCTCAAAAAAACATTCTCAAGCCCCATCTCAAGCAGCAATGGGTGATCGCGCCCGAGGCCAGCGCGGCCTTTGTCGCCAACATGGAGGACGTGCTGGAAGTCTACCAGAGGCCGCATGATCCCATGCGCCCCCTCGTATGCCTCGACGAAACGTCGAAGCAGTTCATCATCGAGACGCGCGCGCCGGTCGCCGCCAAGCCGGGACAACCGGCGCGGCGCGACTACGAATACGAACGCAATGGCGTGGCCAATCTGTTCATGATGTTCGCGCCGCTGGAAGGCTGGCGCTGCGTGAAAGTCACCGACCGCCGCGCGGCCGTCGATTACGCCCACGTGCTCAAGGATTTGTCCGACATGTATTTTCCCGATGCGGACAAGATCGTTCTGGTTCAGGACAATCTCAGCACGCACACGACGGCGTCGCTCTACCAAGCCTTTCCCGCCGCCGAAGCGCGTCGCCTCGTCGAACGGTTCGAATGGCATTATACGCCCAAGCACGGAAGCTGGCTCGACATGGCCGAATCCGAACTCGCCGTCCTCTCAACCCAGTGCCTCGACCGACGCATCCCGAACAAGCCGGAACTGACCCAGGAAGTCGCCGCCTGGGAACAACGCCCGCAACAAACATCACGCCAAGGCCGACTGGCAATTCACAACCGCCGACGCCCGCGTCAAACTCGCCAGGCTATACCCTCAGTTCGCGTGACTGGGGCCACTAGCTAGACTGCTTCGCCGACAACACGCGCGCGCAAAGCGCTTATGCGAAGCTCGGCTTCAACCGCGACGGCCTCCTGCGCCAAGCCTACCGCCTGCCTGACGGGACGCGAAAGGACCTTGTGCTCATGGCGCTGCTCAAGGATGAATGGGATCGGCGGACTGGAAACGGCGCAGACCTCGCGCAAACCGGGTCATCCCTTGAATATTGTCCCCCCGCCGTGACAGTCTGGCCGCCTGCCGAAAAGCGCGAGGCGCGCCCGATGGATCAGGTGAGCGACAAGGCCCTGGCGGGCCACAACCGGCCTCGCAACCCGGGCGCGGCGCTCGACGCCGCGTGGTTCGAGAGCGTCGGCGTCAACGCGAGCGCGGTCGAGCGCCGCGCCGCGACGCTCACGACCCGCCGTTCCGTCAAGAAGGAATACCAGGCCGCTTGGCTCGTGAAGGCGATCACCTGCATCGATCTCACGACGCTCTCCGGGGACGACACGCCGGAGCGCGTCCGTCGCCTCTGCGCCAAGGCGAGGCGGCCGTTGAGCCAAGACCTTCTCGCCGCGCTGGACCTAGCCGATGCGCCGCCGACTGTCGGCGCCGTCTGCGTCTATCCGACCATGGTCGCGCCCGCGGTCCGGGCCCTCGAAGGGTCGGACATCCCGGTCGCCTCGGTCGCGACCGGCTTTCCCGCCGGGCTCACGCCCTTGAAGCAGCGGCTCGAGGAGATCCGCTACGCCGTCGCTGTGGGCGCGGGCGAGATCGACATCGTCATCACCCGCGCGCATGTGCTCGGCCGCGATTGGACGGCGCTTTATGACGAGGTCGCTGCGATGCGGGAGGCTTGCGGGTCGGCGCATCTCAAGGCGATTCTGGGAACGGGCGACTTGAAGACATTGCGCAACGTCTATTCGGCCAGCATGGTCGCGATGCAGGCGGGCGCGGACTTCATCAAGACCTCGACCGGCAAGGAGGACGTCAACGCGACCTTGCCCGTGAGCCTCGTGATGGTCAGAGCGCTGCGCGACTATCGCGAGCGGGTGGGCGTCGACATCGGCTTCAAGCCGGCGGGCGGCTTACGCGCCGCCAAGGATGCGCTGGCCTGGCTCATTCTCATGAAGGAGGAACTCGGCCTGCCGTGGATGCAGCCCGATCTCTTCCGCATCGGCGCGAGCGGCCTCTTGACCGACATCGAGCGGCAACTCGACCATTATGCGACAGGCCGCTACTCCGCGGCGCATCGCCACGCGATGGCGTGAGGCGTTCGTGGCCCTGATCAAGGACATTCTGCGCACGATGGACTACGGCCCTTCGCCGGAAAGCAGCGACCATGTTCGGGGGTGGCTCGCGAACCATGAGGCGGGGTTCGGGCTTTTCATCAACGGTCGGTTCACGAAGCCGGGCGAGCTCTTCGACGTCTTCAACCCCGCGACAGCCGAGCGGATCGCCCGCGCGACGCAGGGCTCGGCGTCAGACATCGACGCAGCGGTGGCGGCCGCGCGCAAGGCGCTGCCGAAATGGGCGGCGCTGTCCGGCTTCGAGCGGTCGAAGCATCTCTATGCGCTGGCGCGTCACGTGCAGAAGCGCGAGCGCTTTCTGTCGGTGCTCGAGACGATCGACAACGGCAAGCCGATCCGCGAGTCGCGCGACATCGACATTCCCCTCGTCGCCCGCCATTTCTACCATCATGCCGGCTGGGCCTCGCTGATCGAGAGCGAGTTCCCGGGCACGAAGCCGGTCGGCGTCTGCGGGCAGATCATTCCGTGGAACTTTCCGCTTCTGATGCTCGCCTGGAAGATCGCACCGGCGCTCGCGGCTGGGAATACGGTCGTGCTGAAACCGGCCGAATATACGCCCCTGACCGCGCTCGCCTTCGCCGAAATCTGCGTCGAGGTCGGCCTGCCCCCGGGCGTCGTCAACATCGTGACCGGCGACGGCGCGACCGGCGCAACCTTGGTCGCGCACGATGGCGTCGACAAGATCGCCTTCACCGGTTCGACCGAGGTCGGCCGCGCGATCCGGAAAGCTGCCGCCGGAACAGGCAAGAAGCTTTCGCTCGAGCTCGGCGGCAAGTCGCCTTTCGTCGTGTTCGAGGACGCCGACCTCGACAGCGCGGTCGAGGGCGCGGTCGATGCGATCTGGTTCAACCAGGGGCAGGTCTGTTGCGCGGGCTCGCGGCTGCTCGCGGCCGAGGGAATCGCGGATGCCCTCTACGCCAAGCTGCGGGCGCGAATGGCCAAGCTCAGGGTGGGCGACCCGCTCGACAAGTCGACCGACGTCGGCGCGATCGTCGCGCCCGCCCAGCTCGAACGAATCGAGCGGTTGATGCGCGAGGGCGCGCAGGAGGGGCTCGCGTTCTGGCGCGCCGACGATCGGCTGCCCGATCGCGGCTGCTTCTATCCGCCGACCCTCGTCACCGGCGTCGAGCCCGCCTCGATCCTCGCGCGCGAGGAGATCTTCGGCCCCGTTCTGGTCGCTGCGACCTTTCGCACGCCGGACGAGGCCGTCGCGCTGGCCAACAACACGCGCTACGGCCTTGCGGCTTCGGTCTGGACCGAAAACGTCAACCGCGCGCTTGAAATCGCGGCCCGCATCAAGGCGGGCGTCGTCTGGATCAATTCCACCAACATGTTCGACGCCGCCTCAGGCTTCGGGGGGTACCGCGAGAGCGGCTGTGGCCGGGAGGGCGGACGCGAGGGTTTTTACGAATACCGTGTCCCCGACAAGCCGAAGGCCAGAGCCGCAGCAGGCAAATCGGCGCCCTTGAACGCGGCGCCGGGCTTCGCGCGGTCTGGCGAGACGGCCAGCATGCTCGACCGCACGGCGAAACTCTATGTCGGCGGCAAGCAGACCCGGCCCGACTCAGGCTACAGCTACGCCGTTCTCGACCCCAAGGGTTTCGAAATCGGCCTCGCCGGACTTGGCAATCGCAAGGACATTCGCAACGCTGTCGAAGCCGCGGCGAAGGCGTCTTCCTGGGGCGCGGCGACCGCGCACAACCGCGCGCAGGTGCTTTATTACGTGGCGGAGAATATGAGCGCGCGCGCGGATGAATTCGTGAGGCGCCTGCGCGCGATGACCGGAGCTTCAGCGCGCGCCGCTGAGACGGAGGTCGAGGCGTCGATCAGGCGCGCCTTCTTCTATGCGGGCTTTGCCGACAAGTTCGACGGCGCCGTGCATGCGACGCGCTCGCGTTTCGTGACGATCGCCATGAACGAGCCGTGGGGCGTGATGGGGATCGTCTGCCCGGACGAAGCGCCGCTGCTCGCCTTCGTTTCGCTGGTTATGCCGGCGATCGCGATGGGCAATTGCGTGGTCGTCGTCCCGTCTTCCGCTCATCCATTGAGCGGGACGGACTTCTATTCCGTGCTCGACACGTCGGACGTTCCCGCAGGCGTCGTCAATATCGTCACAGGAGAGGCGAACGCGCTGAGCGTCACGCTCGCCGAGCACGACAACGTCGATGCGCTCTGGTGCGCCGGCGACGCCGCGGACGCGGGCAAGATCGAGGCGCTGTCGGCGGGAAACCTGAAATCGACCTGGGTTATGTCCACGGCCGTCGACTGGCCCCGCGCGGAAGGCCGCGAGTTCCTGCGGCGCGCGACCCAGGTCAAGAACATCTGGACGCCGTATGGCGAGTGAAGGCTGTCACCAGACTTTTGTGACTTTGTAGCCGGAGGCGCGAAAGCGTTCGATGAGGCCGTCCTTGCCAGGAAGGTGCAGCGCTCCGACGGCGATGAAGGCGCCGCCGTCGGAGAGAAGCGGCGTCGCGCGTTCGGCCATAGTCGCATTGCGGCCGATGAGTAGGAGGCGCATGAACTCATCCTGCGCTTCCCGCTCGGCCTCGCTCATCTCGCCCACGACGTCGGCGATCGGCAAGATCTCAGCCGGACGGCTCTCGCGATAGAGCTTCAGCATCGTTGCGTAGATGTCATCGTTCAAGTCGGGATCTCGCGCGGCGACGGCGACGAGCGCGGCGGCTGCGTCCGGGCTAAGCGCAGAAATCGCGTCGAGCTGTTCCTCCACCGTTTCAAGCGCAACGACCTTGACGCCGGATTCCTTTGCGGTCTCAGCGATGTACTCGTCGACTTCCGCGAGCCCGAGCGCCTGCCGCTTCGCCTCGCACGACGGTATCGCGGTCAGGATCGCGAGGAACCACAACTTGAGGTGATGGGCAAACTCAGTCGGGTATCCCTGATTGACGACAAGACGTTCAATCGCGCCGCGGTCCTTCGCCGGCACGCCCTCGAACGTGTCGTTATCCCGATCTATGGCTTTGGCGAGCATCGCGGCGCCGACGTTGGCCTTTTCCGTGGCGTCCATCGGGCCGCCGAGCTCGGTCGCCACGACCGTTGCGTCGTCGACATGGCTTGCCGCGCGCCGGGCGAGGGCGAGCGCGGCGTCATCGGTCGAATGGATGGTTCCGAACAAATAGGAGGGCTCAAGTCCGGGCTTCTCGATCCGCCATAAGAGGCCGTTCGCGTCGACGAGATCGTCAGTCCGGCGGGACCGGGCCGCATCGGCGCCCGCCGCCTGGCTCAAATCCTTGCCCCCACACGCCGGCGGCGCCTCAGCCTTCGCCGGAAAAGCGGCGAGGACCGCCAGAGCGAGGGCTGCGATGCAAGTCGAAGGTCGCTTCATGCTCTCACAGCTTCCGGAGCGCGACTTCCTCGATGCGATGGCTCGCGCCCTTGGTCAGCAACAAATCCGCCCGCGGACGAGTGGGCAGAATGTTCTCGTGCAGGTTAACAAGATTGATGCGTCGCCAGATTGACCGCGCGGTCGCCTCGGCTTCGACATCGTCCAGATCCGCGTATAGGCGGAAGTAGCTGCGCGGATCGCGAAAGGCCGTGTTCCTCAAGCCCATGAACCGTTCAATGTACCATTGCTCGAGCAGCGCGTCGTCGGCGTGTAGGAAAATCGAGAAATCGAAGAAGTCGGAAACGAATGGAATCTCCTTGCCGTCGCGGGGCAGGCAATTCGGCAGGAGCACGTTGATGCCCTCAAAGATGAGAATGTCCGGCCGGTCCACGACTATCGATTCACCCGACACGATGTCGTACGTCAGGTGGGAATAGACCGGCGCCGCGACGTTGCGCTGTCCGGCCTTCACCGCAGACAGGAACCGGATCAGGGCAGTTCCGTCGTAGCTCTCGGGAAATCCCTTGCGATCCATGATGCCTTGCCGAATAAGCTCGGCGTTGGGGTGCAGAAATCCATCGGTCGTGACGAGCTGAACCTTCGGCGTGTTCGGCCATCGGGTGAGCAACGCCTGCAAGACGCGAGCGGTGGTCGATTTGCCGACGGCGACCGAACCCGCGACTCCGATGATGTAAGGCACTTTGCCGTCCGTCGCGCCGAGGAAGCGCTGGGTCGCCTTGAACAGCCCCTGCGTCGCCGCGACGTAGAGCGCAAGCAGTCGCGAGAGCGGGAGATAAATGGCGACGACCTCGTCGAGTGAAATCGGGTCGTGCGTCGATTGCAACTTGCGAAGGTCGTCGATGGTCAGGGTCAGCTGCGTGTCGGCGCGCAATTGCGCCCATTCGTCGCGCGTGAAGCGTCGAAAGGGGGATTCGAGCGGCGTCCGGCTGACTTCAAGGTTCATAGAGACTCTCTTGCTGTCGGCATTGTGTTCAGGCCTTGCGCGACGCCTTCTCCTCGTGGCCGCTCCGCCCGGCTCGGCCCTCCAATTCGCTGATGACGGACGCGAGCGTAACCCCGCGGGCTTGCAGCAGGACGAGCAGATGATAAAGCACGTCGGCCGCCTCCGCGCGCACTGCTTTTTCATCCTCCGCCACGGCCGCGATGGTCAGTTCGATGGCCTCCTCGCCGAACTTGCGCGCGCAATGCGCAGGCCCTTTATCAAGCAGGGTCCGCGTGTAGGATTGCTGCGCCTCGGCGCTCGCGCGACGGGCGATGGTTTCGGCAAGGCTGTCCAGCGTGAACATCGCCAATGGCCTATCGTTATTTAGAGACGGCGGAAAGCAGGAAAAAAGAACGAGCCTATTGCCGGTAGCCCACGACCGCCTTGAGTTCGAGATAGTCGTCTATCCCGAATTCGGCGTACTCCCGCCCGTTGCCCGACTGCTTGTATCCGCCGAAGGGTGCGTGAACGTCCCATGGCGGATAATTGATGTTGACCGTGCCTGCGCGCAGCCGGGCAGCCACCGCGCGGGCGTGCTCGATATCAGTCGAGGAGACATAGGCTGCGAGGCCGTAAATCGTGTCATTGGCGATCCGGACGGCCTCGTCCTCGTCGCGATAGCTCATAACCGCGAGAACCGGGCCGAACGCCTCCTCGCGCTCGATCGTCATGCCTGATTTTATCCCTCCGAACACGGTCGGACGGACGTAATAGCCGCGATTGAGCCCCGGCGGCCGCCCTAGGCCGCCGGCGGCGAGCCGCGCGCCTTCCCGCACGCCGGCCTCGATCAAGCGCTGGATCTTGTCGAACTGGGTCTGGCTGACGACCGGCCCGAGATCAATTCCCGGCTCGCGCGGATCCCCCACTTTCTGTGCATTCGCGACCGCCGCGGCGATCTCGAGGGCTTCGTCGTGCCTTTCTGACGGCACCAGCATGCGGGTCGGCGCGTCGCACGACTGGCCGCTGTTGGCGAAGCACGCGGCGACGCCTGCCCGCACGGCCGCCTCGAAGTCGGCGTCGGGCAGAAGGATGTTGGGTGATTTGCCGCCGAGTTCCTGCGCCACGCGCTTGACCGTGTCGGCGGCGGTCTTGGCGACGATGATTCCCGCCCGCGTCGACCCGGTGAAAGACACCATGTCGACATCCGGATGGCCCGCCATCACCTGCCCGACGTCCGGCCCGGCGCCGTTGACGAGATTGAAGACTCCGGCCGGCGCCCCCGCCGCCTCGACGATTTCGGCGAAAATGATCCCGCTGATTGGCGAGATCTCGCTCGGCTTCAGGACGACCGCGCAGCCGGCGGCGAGCGCAGGCGCGACCTTGCAGACGATCTGATTGAGCGGCCAGTTCCAGGGCGTGATCAGCGCGGCGACCCCGATCGGCTCCCGGGCGATGAGGCTCGTCCCCTTCGGCCGGCTGAATTGATAGGCCTCGAGCGCTTCGATCGTCGCCTCGAGATGAACCCGGCCCGCCCAGACCTGCGCCTCTCGCGCGAACGGCAGGGGCGCGCCCATCTCCTGCGATACCGCTTGAGCGAGGTCTTCCGCCCGGTCGTTGTAACAGTCGAGAATCTGGCGAAGCAGAGCCAGGCGGTCTTCCCGCGCCGTCAGCGCGAACGCGTTGAAGGCCGTTCGAGCCGCCCGCACCGCCCGATCCACGTCCGCCTTCGAGCCGAGCGATATTTTCGTGAACGGCTGCTCCGTCGACGGATCGATGACGTCGAGCGTCTCGAGAACGGCCGGCTCGACCCAGCGGCCGTCGATGAAAAACTGTTCGTGACGGGTCATCGGCGTTGCGGCTTTTTGCGTTCGAGGAACGCGCTCATCTACCCTGAGCCGCCGCGGCCGCGCAACAGACCCCCGCGTCAAGTCGCCGCGGGTCGCAGTCCCCTCCGCTTGTTGGCAAGAGCGGCGCCAAGCAATACGGTTCCTGGGCCATGGCCCTGACACAGCCGGCGCCTCGCGGCGCGGAGGAATGCGAACTTGACGTCGCGGAGCTGATCTCCCGCTACGACGGTCGGGTCCCTCGCTATACGAGCTACCCGACCGCGCCGCATTTCACTCCGTCGGTGGGTCCGAGCGTCTATGCGCGATGGCTATCGGAGCTTCCGGCCGACATGTCACTGTCGCTCTACCTGCATGTGCCGTTCTGCGACCGGCTCTGCCTCTACTGCGGCTGCAACACGGCGGTCGTCAGGCTGGAATCGTCGCACCGCGCTTACGCGGCGCTCATGATGCGTGAGATCGACCATGTCGCTCGGCTGATCGGCGGGCGAGCGGCTGTGTCGCATGTGCATTGGGGCGGCGGCACGCCCACCTCGCTGCCGGGCGACAGCCTGATCGCTATCATGGACCTGCTCAAGGACCGCTTCGCCTTCACCGACAATGCCGAAATCGCGATCGAGATCGACCCGACGTCGCTGCCGCCCGACCGCAAGGACGCGCTCCAGCCCATGGGCGTGACCCGCATGAGCCTCGGCGTTCAGGACCTCGAGCCGGCCGTGCAAAAAGCGATCGGGCGGGAGCAGTCCTACGAGGAGACCGAGGCCTGCGCGCAGGCGGCGCGCGCGCTCGGTGTCGCCTCGCTCAACCTCGATCTCATTTACGGACTGCCTCTGCAAACGGCCGCAGGCGTCGCGCGCACGGCGCGCCGGGCGCTCGACCTCAAGGCCGATCGGGTCGCCGTCTTCGGCTACGCTCATGTGCCGTGGACGAAACGGCATCAGGCGCTGATTCCGGAAGATCTTTTGCCCGGACCGGTCGAGCGATATCGGCAACTCGGGGCGATCCACCGCGTCTTGACAGAGGAAGGCGGATATGTCGCCGTCGGCCTCGACCACTATGCGCTGAAAACCGATGAGATGGCGAAAGCTGCTTCCGCTCGGCGGTTGAAGCGCAGCTTCCAGGGCTACACGACCGACGCCGCGCCCGCCCTGATCGGGTTCGGTGCGAGTTCGATCGGCTCGCTGCCGCAGGGGCACGTGCAGAACGCGCCGACGGCCGCGGCTTACGCGAAAGAGATCGGGGCCGATCGTCTCGCGACCGTTCGCGGCGTCGCCCTGTCAGCCGATGACAGGTTGCGCCGCGACGTTATCGAGCGCCTTATGTGCGACCTCACGGTCGATCTCGACGCCGTCGCCGCCGGGCGCGGGGCCGATCCGGCGGTCTTGAGGGCGGCGGCTGCCGGGGGCCTGTCTCGCTTTGTGGAGGACGGCCTTGCCTCGTGGGACGGCCGGCGGATCGAGGTCAGCGAACGCGGGCGCCCGTTCGTGCGCTCAATCGCCGCGCTGTTCAATTCCTACCTCGCCCAACCGAGCGAGAAGCCGCGCCACTCGCGCGCGGTTTAGCGGCGAACCTCGCGGCGACAAAGCAATCGGCGTGAGTGCGCGGAGGCTTCCGACCCGCATGAGCACACATGCCGGAGCGCAGGTCGGGCTTGGGCGCGTCGTCAAGCGAGCCCGCCAAGTTTTTTGGAGGCGCTAGGCTTTCATTTGCACCTCGTTGTGACGGGGCGCGCTTCACATCGCTGTCCTGCCGCGATTGTGCAGATCACTCGTAGTTGCTGACCTCAATCAAATTGTTGTCTGGATCACGGAAATAGATCGAATTCATTGCACCACGCGCGCCCGAGCCAACGATCGGGCCCAGTTCAACCGTCACGCCATGGCGCTCGAGGTCGCAGAGCCACTCCGCAATCGGCCGGTCTGTCACGAGGCTAAAATCGGACGAGCCCGGCGTCGGCCGAAACGCATTAGGCTCAAACGTTTTGTCCTTCTGGTGGACATTAATCTTCTGCGATCCGAACGTCAGGGCGGCCGGTCGGTTCGGCTCACGGACGAGGCCCATTCTCATCACATGTGTGTAGAAATAAAGGGTCCGGTCGAGGTCCGAAACCGTCAGGGCGATATGGTCAATCCCTACGATCATCCACAGACCCCCAAATGAAACGAGAGCCGGCCCCGAGGCAGGCTCCCGCTCGGTTGAGGCGTTAGCGATCACCCGCCGATGCAGTGATCGACGTTCTTCGGCGTGCAGACGTCGAGGCCGGTGTAGGTCGGATCGGCCGGCGGGGCCTTGCCGTCCTTGATGTCTTTCAAGAAGTACATCGCCTTGTACCCCATCTCGAACGGCCGCTGGCCGACCTGGCCGGCGGAGAGGCCCTTCTTCATGAGATCGATCTGGACCGGCAGCGTGTCGGCGACGACGAGCGCCAGCTCACCCTTGGCGATCTTGTCCTTGTACTTGCTCGCCACCTTCTCGTAGGCGTCGGGGACGAATTGCGGGAAGCCGCCCGTCGGCGTGAAGGCGTCGAGATTCGGGTATTTGGCGAGGATGTCCTCCATCTGCTGCACGGAGAGCGGGAAGTCGTCGTTGGTGTAGAGCGGACAACCCGCGACTTCCGTCCAGCCGTTCTGCCCGGTCAGGCGCACGCCCGGAGATTCGTCGCTCTTCTTGCCCGCGAGCGTGTCGCGGATGCCCTGCATGCGCTCGTTGTGGTTGGCCGCCGCCGCGCCGCCCGACTGGATGCAGATCGTGCCGCCCTTCGGTTTGATCGCCATGACCAGCTTGGCGATGTTGACGCCGATGTCATAGTTGTGCGTGCCGACGTAGGCGACGCGCAGGTCTTTGTCCTTCGGCAGCAAATCCGAATCCCAGGTCAGCACCGGGATCTTATTCTTGGCGGCGTCCTTTAGCGCGTTGGCGATCGCCGGCGCGTTGGCCGCGGACACCGCTATGCCGTCGACCTTCTTGGTGATGAGGTCGGCTACGATTTGCGCCTGCTCGTCGCCGCCGCCGTGTTCTCCAGGGCCGATGTAGAGGCACTTGATCGCGCCCCTGAGCTCCGCCTCGGCTTTCTTGCAGCCGGCGAGAGCCTGATCGAAGAACGGATTGTTCGTGTTTTTTGGCACAAGCGCAAAGGTGTAAGGGTCGGCGGCCTGCGCCGAGACCGCGACCGCGACCAAGGTCCCCGCCGCCGCTGCTCCGGCCAACAACAGTTTCAACATGCTCACTTTCCTCCCTGATTGACGCGGAGCCCTTTGGGTCACTCGCGCCTGGCTCCTCGGACCTTACCGAGATAGACGGCGGCAATAAGGAAGAGGCCGACGAACGTGCCCTGCCAATTCGAATCGACGCCCGCCATCAAAAGCGAATTTCGAATGACAAAGATCAGCGCCGCGCCGATGAAAGCGCCGTAGGCGCTCGCCTCGCCCCCCATAAGATTGGCGCCGCCGATGACGGCGGCGGATATCGCCAGGAGCTCGTAAGTGACGCCAAGCGCGTTGATCGCCGAGCCCTCCCAGCCGACGGCCAGGATCGCCGCGAAGGACGCCGCGAGGCCCGAGACGATATAGGCCTGCACCTTGATGCGGTTGACGGGAACGCCGGTCAGCAGCGCCGCCTGCTCGTTGCCGCCGACCGCCAGAACATGCCGGCCCCATGCCGTCATCTTGTAGACGACCGCGAGAATGGCGGTCAGCACGATGAGGAAGAGCAGCGGATAGCTCAGCTGAAAGGTCGACGTAATGTTCAGAGCCCCGCTTCCGAGCGCTTTGAAGCCAGGCCCGCCGGGACCGAAATTATAGATCATCCGGTTGCCCGACAGCACAACGGCGGCGGATCGCGCGATCGACAGCATGCCCAAAGTCGTGACGAAGGGCGAGATGCCCGCGTAGGCGATGATCACGCCATTGATCAGGCCCGTGATCGCGCCCGCGGCCAGACCCACGCCGACAGCCACCCAGGCCGGATAGCCCGCTTCGAGGGTGAGGCCGCTCGCGACCGCCGTCAGCCCCATGATCGAGCCGACCGACAGATCGATGCCGCCGGTCGCGATGACGACGGTCATGCCGAGCGCCATGATGCCGATGAACGAGAAGTTGCGCGTGATGTTGAAGAAATTCTCGGGCGTCGCAAACGACGCCGGCTGCAGCCAGCTCATCACGAGGCAGATGAGGATGAGCGCGACCGTGACCCAGAACGACTGGGCGCCGACAATGCGTTGCCAGAGCGAGTGCTGCTGGACGCCGAGAACCGATTCGATCGAGACGTTCGCTTGCGGCGGCGGCGGATTGGCGGCGTCGGTCGACATCGGATCCCTCAAGCGGCGTGAATGGCCCCGGTGATCAGTCCGGTCACTTCTTCAGGGGTCGTCTGCTTGATCGCCTTGTCCGCGACCTTGCGTCCGCGCCGCATCACCATTACGCGGTCCGCCACGCTGAAGACGTCCGGCATGCGGTGGCTGATGAGGATGATCGCCATGCCCGAATCTTTCAGGCGCCGGATGAGGTCGAGGACTTCCGCCACCTGCCGGACGGAGATCGCGGCGGTCGGCTCATCCATCAAGACGATCCGCGCCTTAGAGAGGCGCGTCCGGGCGATCGCGACCGCCTGCCTCTGTCCGCCCGACATTTGACGCACAAGGTCGCGGGGCCTTGTCTCCGATTTCAGTTCCTTGAAAAGGTCGCCCGCATGGCGCGCCATCGCCTTGTGATCGAGCAGGCGAAAAGGGCCGACGCGCCGCTTGACCTCCCTCCCAAGAAAGACGTTGGCCGCGGCGGACAGATTGTTGCACAACGCCAGGTCTTGATAGACGACTTCGATCCCCTTCTCTCGCGCCTCCACCGGCCGATGGAAGTGCACCCGCTCGCCCCCGAGTCGGATCTCGCCGTGAGTCGGGGGGAAATTGCCGGCGATGACTTTGACCAACGTGGACTTGCCGGCCCCGTTGTCGCCCATGAGGCCGAGGACTTCCCCCTCCTGAAGATCCATGTCGACTTCGTTGAGCGCATGAATGGCGCCGAAGTGCTTGGACACCGAGCGCAATTCAAGAATCGGCGCCGTCGCTTGGCTCACGCAAGTCTCCACTGGCGGCATCCGCGGGACGCCGGCCGCGTTTCCTCGATCCTGTAGCATGTCAGCATTCAACAGATCGGGGCGTCGCGCAAGGGCGAAAAATCGACGGTGTCGGTAGCATCGTCGTCGCGACCTCCGGCGCGGCCCGCCGCCTACTCCGCCGCGCTTTGGCGCGCTTTCGTCCCCTTCCTCGCCAGCACCGGTTTCAAATACTGCCCCGTGTAGCTCTTCGGGTTGCGGGCGATCTGCTCGGGGGTTCCGGCCGCGACCACCTCGCCGCCGGCGTCGCCGCCCTCCGGCCCCATGTCGATGATCCAATCGGCGGTCTTCACGACCTCGAGATTGTGCTCGATCACGATCATCGTGTTGCCCTGGTCGACCAGTTCGTGCAGCACATCGAGAAGCTGGGCGACGTCGTGGAAGTGCAGGCCGGTGGTCGGCTCGTCGAGGATGTAGAGGGTGCGTACCAAGCGCCCCGGCTCCATGCCGACCCCTTCACTCGGATTCCACCAAGACTCCTTCCGCCTCCGCCCTCTCCAAATATGGAGATAGCCCTCCCCCATCCTTGGTTGCAACAATGATAAGGTCATATTCTGCTCGACTTACCCCAAGATAAAGTTCGGCCAGAAACCGTCTAATCTGGTGGCCGTTAAATTTAGATTGTGGTATTAGATCGCGATTCGCGTCAAGTATTATAACCGTATCGAATTGCAGCCCCGCGACATATTCTGGAGTACTGAAAATAACCTTACGGCCTGAATATCGTAATTTTTCCACATCGTCTCGGGATGAGATTACGAATACCGTCTGTGCGTATTGAGCCTTGGCGGCTGGTCTGTATCTGTCAAACCGATCGTCATCCATGCATAAAATTGCTATCCTGCCTTTTCGTATGCGTACCTCCCGAGCTAATTTTGTCGCGGTTTCGACGGCAAACCGAAACGCGTTAAGCATAGTGTCAAACACTTTGTACTTCGGTATCGGCCCACTCTGGGTGGTGCTATACGCCATTGGAATATCCCAATCGTCCGCTAAGTCTAGCCCTGGTGCAGAATTCATAACAGTCCGAACTAAATGAGCTATTTCAGGCGTATAGCGATAAGCCTGAACAAGGTCGATTTTTGTCGGATTGCCTAGGCGCGCTCTGTCGTAAATGTCAGCAGGCTGCTGGTCACGCTCTTCGACCACTTGTGTAAACACTTCTCGAGGGGACTGCCTTGGGTCAAGAGCCATTACTACTAAGGGCGGGATCTCTGCGCTTGAAAGCAAATAGTGGAATGTGAGGCGCTCTTGCGCATTGAATAAATGCATCTCGTCAACAAAAATCATGTCGTAACCTCGCTCCCCACGAGCGGCCTCCCAATAGAAAGTCGACAGGTCGTTGAGAACGTCGCTAATAATTTGGTCGGTTGAAATAAGCTTTTTCGACGCTAGCTGACCCAAGAAATTACGCCAAAGCGAGAATACAACATCCTTTTCAACAGCGTTCTGGAGAGGCATCATCCATCTAAATCTTTTTAGCCTGAGGTAGCGATCCCGGTCACCTGAGTGTCCAAGAATACCCTGCGCAGCGAGAACACAACCAAATTCTACAAGCAAGTCCCACATAAATCCTTGTCTAAGTTTTGAGTCATCTGGGGATTCCATTTTGGTCCCGAAGTCATCAGAACACCCGCTGCGAAACGCTACCCAATCCGAGGAGACGAAAGTTCGAAGGACTTCATCAATTTCGCGCAAAGCCTTTCGTTTTCCATCTTCGCTGTCGAGTCCTAAAGGTTGCCTTCCAATTGCTGGGTAGTCTCTCGTCATCGCAATCTCCAGCAGCGGGAATACCGTAATGGAGGACGCTCCTCCCTTTCCACCATCTATTTGCTCGATTAGCGAATTTATTTGCTCAGCGACCGGCCAGCTATGAGTGATGAAAAGTATGCGCAAACTCTGACCCTTCAAGTGCGCGTCATACGCAATCTTCAAGGCCTTTAGAACCATTGCGAGCGTTTTGCCAGTTCCTGCGGCACCTCTTAAACGAAGAGGCCCTATCAATTTGTAATCAACGAATTCCTTCTGCTTAGCTGAAAGCCTAGGATACCAATCATCAAAAGTAAATCCTTTCGTAATGTTCCTCGGGTCCAGTTCGTCTAATTCAATCTGAGCTGCCACCGGTTTATTGGTGTTAACGCTCAAATAAGGGGTCAACGATTCATATTCCTCGATCGCAGACCTGAAAACCATATAGTCCGGGTTGAGTTGCTGCAGGTTTTGTACCTCTGGACTATCACCTATATCAAATACATATGTACATGATGTATCAAGCGCGTTAACTTCAGCCACCAAGCGATCTGTGGTGCCTACTCCGTAGGCGAAGATAGAGACTCGACTGCCATCGTGATACGGCATCCACCGTGGGTTCAGAGCGATTGAATGACGGAAGCTGCGAAGTGCAATACGCATGCATCTATCGAAGACTTCCCGTCGCTCTTCGGGAGGAACGCGATCGAATAATCCACCGAACCAACGGCGAATTACTAGTAACTTTTCTCTGGGGCCGCTAAATTCAACTAAGAAGAATACAGCGTGTTGACCGGAGCGGATTGTTATCGGGCCCGCAGTTTGTAGGGAGACATCTGTGGAAAGGATCGCCGAGTCGAAATCTGTCGCGGCCAGCGCGGTGAGCGCCGATTCAGGAATGACCAATGGTTTCATTTAGAGCCTCGACCCAAAGAAGCGATCGACGCAGTCGTTACGCAAATCGCTATATTCGCGCGGCAGGCCGATATCAGCAAAGACACGCGCGAGATTCTGCGTGATAGAGTACCTATATGGCGGACCTACGCGCGCAATCCGCATTGATCTTGCTGACCCGAAGCGTAAATCTTCCGGCGTGCGCGCAATATCTCCAATGTCGCACTGCGTTATATGTCTCAGCATGACAAATAGACCATCATTCTTGTCCTCCGGATGATCTGGAAGGTGGAAGACGTCGCCAGGCAATCCGGAAATGTGTCTTTTGAATGACTTGATGACATCTGCATCATTCCGACAGGCCCGCAATAAAGATAAATCCGGCTGACTGCAATTCAGCAATTTGAGATGCGCCAGAGCCGCTTCAAGAACCGGCAGGAATGTGTTGCGGTCGTTTAAGCCAACAATTCCCAGTTCGTCCAAGAGGCCCCCGCAACCCACACGGCTCAGCCAGTTTGCGACGGCCTCAACCGACAGATCTAGAGAGGCAGCATCCTGTTTTTCCCTCCACGTGTTCAATCGTGTTGTCGCTTTCGAAACGTGAGACGAACAAGATGATTGAAATTCCGAAAGTCGCCACTGATGCAAAATGTAGTCCTCGGTCAGCAGGGATGGAACGAAAGAGATTCTACCTCCATATTTGTTCCATTCGAGGTCGCAGTCCGCTGTCACAATGATCCCGTAAGTTTGCCATGGCCGAATAAAGTGCCTATCGCACCATTTTATGACGTCGCCCTGTGAAACGGGGCCCTTTTCATCAATGGTCTCGTAAATCGACATCCTGAATTCGTTCCACTCTCTTTCAAACAGCGATCATTTCTTCAATTACGCGCCTACTCCGCCGCGCTGCGCTTGGCCCCTTTGCGCGCCAGAACCGGCTTCAAATACTGCCCCGTGTAGCTCTTCGGGTTGCGCGCGATCTGCTCGGGCGTTCCGGCCGCGACCACCTCGCCCCCGGCGTCGCCGCCCTCCGGCCCCATGTCGATGATCCAGTCGGCGGTCTTCACGACCTCGAGATTGTGCTCGATCACGATCATCGTATTGCCCTGGTCGACGAGTTCGTGCAGCACGTCGAGCAGTTGCGCCACGTCGTGGAAGTGCAGGCCGGTGGTCGGCTCGTCGAGGATGTAGAGCGTGCGCCCGGTCGAGCGGCGCGACAGCTCCTTGGCGAGCTTGACCCTTTGCGCTTCGCCGCCCGAGAGCGTCGTCGCCTGCTGGCCGACCTTCACGTAACCCAAGCCGACGCGTTTCAGGGTCTCCATCTTGTCGCGGATCGACGGCACCGCCTTGAAGAGGTCCGCCGCCTCCTCGACCGTCATATCGAGCACGTCGGCGATCGACCTGTCCTTGTAGCGCACTTCCAGGGTCTCGCGGTCGTAGCGCTTGCCCTTGCAGACGTCGCAGGTAACGTAGACGTCGGGCAGAAAGTGCATCTCGATCTTGATGACGCCGTCGCCCTGGCAGGCTTCGCAGCGCCCGCCCTTGACGTTGAACGAGAAGCGCCCCGGCAGATAGCCGCGCGCCTTCGCCTCCGGCAGCCCTGCGAACCAGTCGCGGATGGGGGTGAAGGCGCCCGTGTAGGTCGCGGGGTTCGAGCGCGGCGTGCGGCCGATCGGCGACTGGTCGATGTCGATCACCTTGTCGAGCTCGTCGAGGCCGTCGATCCGCTCGTGCGGCGCCGGCGGCTCGCTCGCGCCGTTGAGATGCCGCGCCGCCGCCTTGTAGAGCGTGTCGATGACGAGGGTCGATTTGCCCCCGCCCGAGACGCCGGTGACGCAGGTGAAGAGGCCGAGCGGGATCGCCGCCATGACGCTCTTCAGGTTGTTGCCGCGCGCGCCGACGATTTTGAGCTCCTTGCCCGGCGTCGGCGCGCGGCGCCGCGCCGGGATCGCGACCGTCCGTTCGCCGGAAAGATAGTGGCCGGTCAGCGAATTGGGGCTGGCGGCGACCTCGGCCGGCGTTCCCTTGGCGACGATCTGCCCCCCATGCACGCCTGCGCCCGGGCCGACGTCGACCACATAATCCGCCGCCCAGATCGCGTCCTCGTCGTGCTCGACCACGATCACCGTGTTGCCGAGGTTCCTCAAGCGCCTCAGCGTGTCGAGGAGCCGCGCGTTGTCGCGCTGGTGCAGGCCGATCGACGGCTCGTCGAGCACATAGAGCACGCCGGTCAGGCCCGAGCCGATCTGCGAGGCGAGCCTTATGCGCTGGCTCTCGCCGCCTGACAGCGTTCCGCTCGATCGCGCCAGCGTCAGATAGTCGAGCCCGACGTCGCGCAGGAAGGCGAGCCGGTCGACGATCTCCTTCAGAATTCGGTGCGCGATCTCGTTGCGCTTGGCGTCGAGCCTTTGCGGCAGGTTTTGCGCCCATTCGATCGCCGCTTTCACCGACAGGAGACTGACCTCGCCGATGTGCTGGCCGTCGATCTTGACTGCCAGCGCCTCGGGTTTGAGGCGAAAGCCGTGGCAGGCCTCGCAGGGCGTCGCGCTCATATAGCGCTGGATCTCCTCGCGCGACCATTCGCTCTCCGTCTCGCGGTAGCGCCGCTCGAGATTGGAGACGACGCCCTCGAACGGCTTCCTC
The DNA here is from genome assembly GCA_963782255.1 of uncultured Alphaproteobacteria bacterium. GTDB lineage: Bacteria > Pseudomonadota > Alphaproteobacteria > Rhizobiales > Beijerinckiaceae > Roseiarcus. The sequence goes on from CAWAIS010000002.1 coordinate 1,246,674, forward strand.
ACTTCATAGGCGCGCAGCCCGTCGTCGTAGGCGAAGCGGATTTCTTCCTCGCCCGAGCCATAAAGGATACTGTTGCGCGCCGCCTCCGGCAATTCGCTCCAGGGCTTGTCGAGCCGGAACTTGTAGTGCTTCGCCAGCGCCTCGAGCGTCTGCAGGTAATAGGGCGAGCTCGACTTCGCCCAGGGCGCGATCGCGCCCCGCTTCAAGGTCAGCTTCGGGTCGGGAACGACGAGCGACCGATCGACCCGGAGCTCCGAGCCTAAGCCGCCGCAGACCGGACAGGCGCCGTGCGGGCTATTGAACGAGAAGAGCCTCGGCTCGATCTCCGCGACGGTGAAGCCCGAAACTGGGCAAGCGAATTTGGAGGAGAACAGGATGCGCCGCGGCGCCTTGTCTCCCTCTCCCGCTTGCGGGAGAGGGTCGGGGTGAGGGTCCGCAAACTCCACCACCGCGAGCCCGTCTGCGAGCTCCAGCGCCGTCTCGAAACTCTCGGCGATCCGGCTCGCCATGTCGGCCCGAACGACGATGCGGTCGACCACCACCTCGATGTCGTGCTTGAGCTTCTTGTCGAGCGCGGGCGCGTCGGCGATCTCGTAGAACTGCCCATCGACTTTGAGCCGCTGGAAGCCGCGCTTCATGTATTCGGCGATCTCCTTGCGGTACTCGCCTTTGCGTCCGCGCACGACCGGCGCCATCAGATAGAGGCGCGTGCGCTCAGGCAGAGCCAGCACCCTATCGACCATCTGGCTCACGGTCTGGCTCTCGATCGGCAGGCCGGTCGCGGGCGAATAGGGGATGCCGACGCGCGCCCAGAGGAGACGCATGTAGTCGTGAATTTCGGTGACCGTGCCGACCGTCGAGCGCGGGTTCTTCGACGTCGTCTTCTGCTCGATGGCGATTGCGGGCGAAAGGCCGTCGATCTGATCGACGTCCGGCTTCTGCATCATCTCGAGGAACTGGCGCGCATAGGCCGAGAGCGACTCGACATAGCGCCGCTGCCCCTCGGCATAGATCGTGTCGAAGGCGAGCGACGATTTTCCGGAGCCCGAGAGCCCGGTGAACACGACGAGCTTGTCGCGCGGGATGACGAGATCGACGTTCTTCAGATTGTGCTCGCGCGCGCCCCTGACCACGATCGCGCGCCCGCCGAACAAGGCCTCGACGGCCGAGCCTTCCTGTCGCGGCTCGCGCGGTTGCGGCGATGGATGAGACGTGGCGCTGGCCATGCGGGTCCTCGACGACAGGCTCTCGTTTCAGCGATTCGCGCTTGCGCGCCGTGAGGCCCGATGCTAGAACAAATAAAGAACGCGGCAAAGGGGTGTGAGCCCGCGCCCGCGCTGCGTAATGTAGGCGCTGCGGCGCTGCTTCCCAAGCGGCTCATGCAGCGTTTGTGGACAACGCGCGGCCGATGCGCGATTGGGCGCCTTGCGCACGCCGCTTTCGGCTATGCATGAGGGCGCGCGATTGTGGCCGCGCTCGTCGGAGCGTAGAGGACGCGGTCATTGCCGCTGCGGGGAAGAGGGCGGATTGTAGCCCGCGCTCGCGAGAGGGCGGCGGACGCGGCCAATCGACCGCGCCGACAAGAGCGGGGGAAGCGGTCGTCGGCCGCATCTTATTACATCGGCAAGGAGCGTATCATGGCCGGCAGCGTCAACAAGGTGATCCTCATCGGCAACCTGGGCAAGGACCCTGAGGTCCGTCGGCTCAATTCCGGCGATCAGGTCGTCAACTTCACGCTCGCCACCAGCGAAACCTGGCGCGACAAGACGAGCGGCGAGCGCAAAGAGCGCACCGAGTGGCACAACATCGTGATCTTCAACGAGAACATCGGAAAGATCGCCGAGCAGTACTGCAAGAAGGGATCGAAGGTCTATCTCGAGGGTCAGATCCAGACGCGCAAGTGGCAGGACCAGAGCGGCGCCGACCGCTACACGACCGAGATCGTGCTGCAGCGCTTCCGCGGCGAACTGACCCTGCTCGACTCACGCGGCGGCGGGGAAGCTCGCGACAGCTTCCCCGACGAGGGCGGCTCGCGCAGCTTCGGCCGCGCCTCGGGCGGCGCCGACCGCAAACCCGCGCTCTCCAGCGGCTCCTCAGGCGCAGGCGGCGCCAGCCCGATCGACGACGACATCCCGTTCTGAGGCCGGCGGGCGTCTCAAATCCTTGGACTTCCAAAGCCGACGGCAGGCGCGGGCTCCCGCCTTACGCGTCCGCGGTTTTCGTGGCCAGAATTTGACGCTTGCGATCCGGCCGAATCGACTGCGAGACGGCCAATGTCGGGTCGGCGCAAATAGCCGTCATACGGTTTCCGCCTGATTGACTCGGCGTGGGTTGGATTCCCGTCGCGGTTAAGTGCTGGTAGATGGAACGGCCATGATTCGCGGGAGGCGGGCATGGTTCACGTTGCCGATCATCTGAGCGTTGCGGCGTTGGAGGCGCGTTACGAAGCGTGTGGGGATGTGAGGTCGTCGCGGCATTTTCAGACGATCTGGCTTTTGGCGAAAGGCCACACGGTCGGCCAAGTGGCGGCGATGACCTCGTTCGGTCAGCGCTGGATTGAACAACTTCTGGAGCGCTACAACGCGTTTGGGCCTTCGGCGTTGGGGGACCTGCGTCGGGGCAACGGAGCGGCGGCGACGGTCTTGAAGCCGGAGGTGCTGGAGCGTTTGCGGGTTCGTCTTGCCGATCCCCCGCCTGGCGGGGGCGTATGGACGAGCGGCAAGGTGGCGCACTGGATGGCGGGCGAACTGGGCTTGGCCCCGCTGGCGCCGCAACGCGGCTGGGAGGCGTTGCGGGCGATCGATTGGTCGATTCAGAAGCCTCGGCCGCGCAACCCGAAGGCGGCGACTCCCGAGGAGCAAGACATCTTCAAAAAAGGCTCTTATAGCGTTAGTTGTTGGTATGGCCCATTTCCGATGGCGCTTTTTGATCCAGTTTTGTGGAGTGGTTTGGTCGGCCCAGGCTTCGAGCGCGCGTCGCCAGCCGAGATCGTTTGGCAGGTTCTTGGTGGCGACGCCGTTGAAACGGCTGAGCCATTGCTTGAGGCGGCTGTGGTAGGCGTTGACGTTGTTGATGTGCAGGTGGGGCGCCTCCGGGGTCGGTTTTCCCGGCGAGGGCGCGGCATGAAAAGGTATTTTGGCCTTGCGGGCGAAGGCGGCGATCGCCCGGCCTCCGTCGCCGAGGTTTTCGCATGTGACAACGCCAGCCAGCGCCGCGCCGATCGAAGCGCTGTCGGCCTTAAGGCAAGACGGCGTCGAAAGTCGCCCCCTTCCGGTCGCGGGCCACCAGAACGGGAATGTTGTCCTGATAGGTTCCCGGACGCCGGGCCGACCCGCCGCGCTTGCGCCTTAACGCGACAGAGCGGACCACCGGCCCTTGCAGGATTCGAGGATGAAGGTCTCGTCCGCCTCGACGATTCCGGTCAGCGTTCGGGGCTTGTCGGCCGCAGGCGAAGCCAGAAACCGGTGACGCCAGCGAAAGGCCGTCGTCGGATGCACGCCGCAAAGCTCTGCGGTCTTGGACAGGCTTTTGCCGTCGATCATCGCCCGGGCGTGGTCGAGCCAGCGCTCTCTTTTGCGCAGATGCGCCATCGGCGTTTTGGTCAGCGCGTTGAAGGTGCGTCCGCAACCCTTGCAGCGGAACCGCGAAAGTCCACCGGAGCGGCCCCAGGCGATGACCTCGCGCCCCGCGCAATGCGGACACCCCTGGCTTTCCACCCGCTTATGGCCGCTCGTTCCCAAAGCGTCCGGGCGACGACGCTTTGCGCCTTCGGCGCCTTTGCCCGTCCCGCCGTTCGCCGCCGTCTCCGACGCCGCTTTCGGCGCCGAGCCGTGCCGACCGCCGTCCAGGTTCGCCAGCGCCGCAAGCGCTTTCCGGCGCTGGTCCGCGCTCAAGCGCGCGACGCCGCAAAGCCAGACCGAGAAATCCTCCGCCCTCATCGAATCAAACCCTCACCCACGCCGCGCCAATCTGACCCAAACCAACAACTAACGCTATAAGAGCCAAACAATTGCTTCCGAAAAACAGAATTGTATGATATGGGTTTCTGACGTCGATGAAGCGCTCTCCCGCCCTTGCGCGCCTTGCGATCCGAGACGTCGCCCCTCGACACGGGAAGGCCGTCGAGGACGGGAGGGGATGAGAAAAAACATTTTTGCGGAAATCCCTGGTAGCCCGTTGAAAAGGCTAGTTTCGGACGAGAGAATCCAAGGAAATCCAAGCTTTTCCAATAGGCCTTTCGGGCCTTAAACGCCCTCAAATGCGGCTCCGCCAAGAAAATCCAAATCCGGAGAAGCCTCGTGGCCCCGCACGAACGCGGGATCGGAGCGCGCTGCCTCGTGAAGCGATCTCTTCAAGGTCGTGCGTCGGCTTTAGGCGTCCCGCTCCCGCTGAACCAGACCCTTCGCGAGCCTCCGCCATAGCGCTTGACGCGGGCGGGACGGCGATGTCTGGTGCGCTGCACATGGCTTCCTCGACTGCGGGTTCGATCAGCCGCAACTGGTCGCTGCCGATCATTCTGACCTACGCGCGGGTCGCGGCGGTCCCTCTCGTCGCGGGCCTCCTGTTCTGGCCGCGCGAGCCCTGGGCCCGCTGGACGGCGCTGGCCATCTTCATCGCGGCCGCGATCACCGATTTCTTCGACGGCTACCTTGCGCGCGCGTGGTCGCAGCAGTCCTCGCTCGGGCGCATGCTCGACCCGATCGCCGACAAGCTGCTGGTCTCGGCCGTCATCCTGATGCTGACGGCCGACCACACGCTCGCCGGCCTGAACTTATGGGCCGGGATCATCATTCTGTGCCGCGAGATCCTCGTTTCGGGCTTGCGCGAATACCTGGCCGAGCTGAGAGTGCCGGTGCCGGTTACGGCGGTCGCCAAATGGAAGACGACGGTGCAGATGATCGCGCTCGGCTTTCTGATCGCGGGACCGTCGGCCGAAGCCGTTCTGCCCGGATCGATCGTCACGGGAATTGCGCTCCTGTGGATCGCCGCGATCCTCACTCTCTACACCGGCTGGGACTATATGAAGGCGAGCTACGACAACGTCGGCAACGATTGAGGCCTGATGAAAGCCGTCTATTTCGCCTGGGTGCGCGAACGCGTCGGAAAAACCGAGGAAGAGCTCGACCCGCCCGCAAGCGTGACGACGGTCGGCGAACTGATCGCCTGGCTCTCGGCCCAGGGCGAGGGTTATGCGCATGCGTTCGAGAAGCCCTCGACCATCCGCGCGGCGCTCGACCGGGTCCACGCCCGCCACGAGGCGCCGATCGGCATGGCGCGCGAGATCGCCTTCTTCCCGCCGATGACGGGCGGGTGAGAGCATGGCGACGATCCGCGTCCAGCGCGAGGATTTCGACGCCGGCGCGGAAGCGGCGGCGCTGGCGCGCGGACGCAAGGATGTCGGCGCAGTCGTGAGCTTTGTCGGGCTTTGCCGCGACGAGGGCGGCCGGCTCGCCACGCTCGAGCTTGAGCACTATTCGGGCATGGCGGAAGACGAGATCGCGCGCGTCGCGCGCGAGGCCGAGGCGCGCTGGACGCTGCTGGGGGTCACCGCCATCCACCGTTACGGGCGCATCGCGCCGGGCGAGCAGATCGTTTGCGTCGCCGTCGCCGCCGCCCATCGCGGCGAAGCCTTCGCGGCGGCCGAAATGTTGATGGACTATCTGAAAACGCGCGCACCGTTCTGGAAGCGGGCGATCCGCGCCGACGGCGTCGCCGAAGGGTGGGTCGAAGCCAAAAGCGAGGACGAGACGTCAGCGGCGCGTTGGCGCGCCGCTGACTGACGGCTCAGGTCCTTGCGACGACCGCGTGGTAGATCCAAAGAACGACGACCGCGCCGATCACCGCGACGATGATGCTCCAGATGTTGAGCCCCGTGACTCCCTGCATCCCAAAGATTCCGGAGGCGATAAAGCCGCCGACGATCGCGCCGACGACGCCGAGCGCGATGTCCATGGTCATGCCCGCGCCCGTCTTGTTGACGATCTTGCTCGCGATCCAACCCGCGATCAGCCCCAGAATGATCCAGCTCAAAATGCCCATCTCAAGGCCTCCTTTGGCGCCCGCTTCCCGGTCGCCCTGTCCGGTGGCGCAAGGCGGTCGAGAGCAGGGTTGGCCTTGATTGTTGCGGGATGGACGGGGAAAACGCAAGCCGGTAGTCTGCGCTGTCTGAGCTTCGTCACGCTGCGCCGCAGCGGTTAACTCGCGCGCGTCGGCGCGGCTGACTTCGCAAGGCCAGGAGGAAATCATGGGTATGTTCGACGATGCAATGAAGAATTCGGTTCCGGGCGGCAATCTGGCGACGCCGATCGCGGTCGCCGTCGGAGCGTTGATCCTGGGCAAGCTATTCGGCGGAAGCTCCGCGCCAGCCTCGGCGCCCGCCAGCCCCGCGCCCGCTCAACCCGTGCCTACGAACGTCCCCGCCGGGAGCGTGCTCGGCGGCCTCAGCGACCTCATCGGAAGGCTGACCGCAGGCGGGGTCGCGCCGCAGGTCAATTCCTGGGTCGGGCCCGGCGAAAACCAGCCGGTCCAGCCGGGACAGCTCGGCTCGGCGCTCGGCCAGAACACGCTGAACGAACTCTCGCAGCGCACCGGCATGAGTTCAGCAGGAACTCCTGAACCAACTCGCCGCGGTGCTGCCGCAGCTCATCAATCGCATGACTCCGAACGGTCGCATGCCGACCTTGGGCGATTTCGAGAAATAACGGCTACGCGACTGCTGCCGCGCTCGATGTGCGCGGCGGCGCGCTCAGCTGTCATTCCGCGGCATGCCGGCGCGGCGCGGCCTTGTCGAGCGCCTGCGCCAGATCTTCGATCAGATCCTCGACGTCTTCCAGACCGACCGACAACCGCAAGAGGCCGGGCCCGATGCCGAGCGCCTCGCGCTGCTCGGGCTTCAGGCGCTGATGGGTCGTCGTCGCCGGATGGGTGATGAGGCTCTTGGCGTCGCCCAGGTTGTTCGAAATGCCGATGATCGAAAGCGCGTTGGCGACCCGGAACGCCGCCGCCTTGCCGCCGCCGACCTCGAGCGCGAGCATGGTGCCGCCGCCGCTCATCTGCCGGCGCGCGAGCGCCGCCTGCGGGTGATCGGCCCGGCCGGGGTAGAGCGTGCGCACGACGGCGGGATGCTCTGCCAGAAAATCGGCGATCCGCTCCGCCGAGCGAACTTGCGCTGCGACCCTGACCGGCAGGGTCTCCAGCGACTTCAGAAGCGTCCAGGCGTTGAATGGCGAGAGGCAGGGGCCCGTCTGGCGCAGGAAGTTATGGATGTTGTCCGCGATGAAGCTTTCGCTTGCGAGGATGATCCCGCCGAGCACGCGGCCCTGTCCGTCGATGTGCTTCGTCGCCGAATAGACGACGCAGTCTGCGCCGAGCTTCAAGGGGTGCTGCAGGAGCGGCGTCGCAAAGACGTTGTCGACGACGAGCCTCGCGCCGTTCGCGTGCATGATGTCGGCGACCGCGGCGATGTCGACGAGCTCGAGCGTCGGGTTGGTCGGCGATTCGAGGAACGCGGTCCTGGTGTTGGGCCTGACCGCGGCGCGCCACGCGTCGAGATCGTGTCCCTCGACCAGGGTCGAGGCGACGCCGAACCGCGGCAACAGCTCCTCGACGACATAGAGACAGGAGCCGAACAGCGCCCGCGCCGCGACGACATGGTCGCCGGCCTTGAGCTGGCCCATGAGCGCGGCCGTGACCGCGGCCATGCCGCTCGCGGTCGCGCGTGCGGCCTCGGCCTCTTCGATCAGCGCCATGCGCCGTTCGAACATCGACACCGTCGGGTTGGCGAAGCGCGAATAGATGAAGCCGGGGTCGTCGCCCTTGAAGCGCGCCTCCGCAAGCTCCATCGTGTCGTAAAGGTACCCTTGCGTGAGGAACAGCGCCTCCGACGTCTCCTCGAAGCGCGAGCGCAGCGACCCGCCGTGGATCAGTTGCGTCGCAGGCCGCAGGGTCTTCGGGTCGCGGGACTTGCGCGGATTCGTCATGGGCCTCATCCTCTCCGGCGCGGTCGTTTACGGGCTTGAGGACGAAGGCCGAACTCATGCGGCGCCCCGATCTTTTAGCCCTTTTGTTTAACGTGGCGGCAAGCCGACCGGCTCAAATGACCACGGGGAAGCGCGAGCCTTAACGCGCCGCGACAGCGTCGTCAACAGCGCGGCGAGCGCCTCAAACGCCGGCTGCTGATGGATGGGGCGCTGTGATGAGGAAGAGAAGTGTCTGATTCTGTTTTTGTTCTGAGATTTGGCGCGACTCAGGTAGCTTTCACCCAATGGGTGGAAGGGACGCGTGATGGCTGGGGAGCGGCTGGGTTTCGAGATTGACGATGCGCTGGAGACGAGTTTGGTCACGCCGCGGGCTGGCGTTCCAAGCCTGATTGAGGCGTTCCGCCAGACCGGAGCGGCGGCGATGATCGACAATTGGGTGAAGGTGAAGACGCGCAAGCGCGGACTGTCGTCGTCGCAGATGGTGGAGAGCCTGCTGGCGCTGTGGGCGGCCGGGGGCGAGTGCTGCGAGGACCTCGATCGTCTCCGACAGGACGCGGCGCTGGCTGGGCTGCTTGGCTACGAGCTGCCGGCGGCCCAAACGGCGCGCGACTTTTTGACCGGCTTTCATGAGGACGATCTGCCGCTTTTGCATGAGGGCAAGTCGACCGTGCCTTCGGAAAGCGCGCCGCTCCTGGGCTTGGCCGCCGCCAATCGCGAGCTGATCCTCGATCTGCAATGCCGCAAGCCGGTGCGGTCGGCGACGCTCGACATCGACGCGACGGTGATCGCTTCGAGCAAGCGCAGCGCCAAACACACGTTCGAAGGCGAACGCGGCTACCAGCCGGTTCTGGCCTTGTGGGCGGAGCAGGACGTCATCGTCGCCGACGAGTTCCGCGACGGCAACGCGCCGGCGGGCTGCGGCAATGCGCGGATGATCGAGAAGGCGGTGGCGGCGCTGCCGGGAACCTCCGACAAAATCTATGTTCGCGGCGACAGCGCTGTTTATGAGCACGAAGCCATGACCTTCATGGACGAGCGCGCCATCGCCTACGCCATCAGCGCCGACATGAGCGCTCCGTTGAAGCAGGCGATCCTGGCGCTGCCGAACGATCATTGGAAGCCTGCGGACGTGGAAGCGGGCCGCGTGCGCGAATGGGCGGAGGTCAACTACCTTCCCGACGACGGCGTGTACAAGAAGGACCAGGTCACGCCGCGCCGCTATCTGGCGCTTCGCGTTCGTCCCGCCCAAGGCGATTTGCTGGGCTCGGAGGAAGGCGTCAGACACTTCTGCATCGTCACCAATCGCTCCGATCCCAAGGGCGGCAGCGGCCTCGACATCATCAGCTGGCATCGCGGCAAAGCGGGAACGATCGAGCACGCCCACGACGTGCTGATGAACGAACTCGCCGGGTGGGCGCTGCCGAGCCAGAAGTTCGGCGCCAACGCCGCCTGGCTGCGGCTCAACGCGCTCCTGTACAATCTTCTATCCGCGTTCAAGCGCGTCGGCTTACCCGAGGATTTGCGCGAGGCCAGACCCAAGCGACTGCGCTTCCTCGTCCTCAACTCGGTGGGAAAGGTCGTCCGCCACGCCCGCCAGACCCTGCTGCGCTTCGCCACCGACCTCGCCAGAACCCTCGCCGACGCCCCTCGTGTGTTCTTCAACCTCCCAAGACCCCGGCTAGCCGGGGTTTGAGGGAGCGGTCGGAGAGCGCTCAGCGCCGGTCGAGCATGACCTCGACCGCGCGTCGGAAAGTCTCGAATTCGAAGGGTTTCGAGAGGGTGGGCCGTCCGCGCCAGGCCGGCTCGATACCCTCCTGGCCATAGCCCGTAGCGAAGAGGAACGGCACGCCACGCGCGGTGAGGACGTCGGCGAGCGGGTAGCCGCTCTGGCGGCCGAGCGAGATGTCGACGATCGCCCCATCGATCGGCGTCTCCGCGAGCCTCAACGCCGATGCGAGATCGGACGCCGGGCCGACGACGACATGCCCAAGCTCGTTGAGCCATTCCTCCGTAATCGCGCTGATCAGCGGCTCGTCCTCGACGAGAAGAACGTTCGCCATCTCCCGCGTCCGCCGTTGCCTGCAAAAAGCAGCGAACGGTAGCACAGACTGCGTCGAAGACAAGGCAGGCCCCGGCTTTCGCGGCGGCGCAATTCTCTGTATTGCCACGTCGAAACGCTCCCGGCGAGACCGCGAATGACGTCCCGAAGCTCCAAAACCGCGCCCGGCCTCTTGGCGCGTCAGCGCATCTCGGCGCTCGTCGGATCGGGCGTCGTCGCGGCGACCGCGCCGATCGAGCCGTCCCAGATCCAGCCGGCGAGTCTCGACCTTCGGCTCGGCGCGGAGGCCTATCGTGTGCGCGCGAGCTTCCTGCCGGGAAAAGGCGTCGGCGTGACCGAGCGGCTGAAGACGCTGAACCCCGAGCGCGTGGCGCTCACGGGCGAGGGCGCGGTGCTCGAGAAGGGCATCGTATACTTGGCGCCCTTGATGGAGAGCCTGGCGCTGCCGGCGACGGTTTCCGGCGCCGCCAACCCGAAGAGCTCGACCGGCCGCCTCGACATCTTCACCCGCCTGATCGTCGACGGCTCGGACGCGTTCGATCATGTCCCGGCCGGTTACGCCGGTCCGCTCTTCGCCGAGATCTCTCCGCGCAGCTTCAGCGTCCGCGTGCGCGCGGGGACGCGGCTGAACCAGTTGCGCTTCCGCGACGGCGGCGCGCCGGCGATTCTCGGGGCGGACGCGCTGCGCGCGCGGCACGAGGCCTCGCCCCTCGTCGACCATCCGCTCTCCTTGCGCGAGGGCCTCATCGTGCATGTGGGGCTCGCGGGGCGGGCAAGCGAAGTCGTCGGCTATCGTGCGATCAAGAACAGCGACGTCATCGACGTCGACCGGGTCGGCGGCTACGCCGCGCAGGACTTCTGGGAGCCGATCCACGCGAGAGCCGACAAGCGCCTGGTGCTGGACCCGGACGAGTTCTACATTCTCGCGTCGCGCGAGAAGATGCAGATCCCCGCCGACCTGGCCGCCGAAATGACGCCGATCGACCCGGCGATCGGGGAATTTCGCGTGCATTACGCCGGGTTCTTCGATCCCGGCTTCGGGCAGGGGCATGACGGACGGCCCGCGGCGCGGGCGGTCCTGGAAGTGCGCAGCCGCGACGTTCCCTTCCTGATCGAGGACGGGCAGCCGGTCGGCCGGCTCGTCTACGAGCGGCTCGCCGACGCGGCCGATGAGCTGTACGGCCGCGGCGCGACTTCGAGCTACCAGCACCAGGGCTTGCGGCTGTCGAAGCATTTTCGCGGGTAGTCCAAGAAGCCCTCATTCATCGCGGCTGAAGAGCATCCTTGCGATGATGTAGAACGTTGCGACGCTCCATACGGCGATGGCGACGGCGGCGACGGCCTCGATCCGATCGAACAGCAAGCCCATCGGTCTCCCGCCATTCGCTCTCGCGCCGAGGCGACGCGCGGTCGCGCAACGCGGCCCAGGCGGGAATTTGCAGGATCGACCTTGACCCGGGCTGGACGGTCGTTTTGTCGCGGGCGCGGGGGTGCGCCGCCCTCGATGACGTTTCGAGACCGAATTGTCATATTTCGCTTGGCGGGAGGGCAGGTTTTCCTATATGACGTTGGCGAGGCGCGGCGCCGAGAGGCCCCGCGCCGCGAATTTTTCTGGCGGGCGGCCGTCCGCCGCATCCCCAACGAAACCGAGTCCAATGACCAATCCGTTCGAATTCATCCAGCAGGTGCGCGCTGAGGCCGCCAAGGTCATCTGGCCGACCCGGCGCGAGACTCTCGTCACCACGGGGCTGGTGCTGCTCCTCGTCGTGTTCACGAGCATATTTTTCGTCGTCGTCGATCAGGTGTTGCGCGAACTCGTCGGGCTGGCGCTCGGCTTCGGCCGCGGCGGCTGAGGAGCCATCCGATGGGCGCCGCCGAGCAAATCTGGAACCACAACAACATGACCATGCGCTGGTACATCGTCCACGCTTACTCCAACTTCGAGAAGAAGGTCGCTGAATCGATCCGCGAGCAGGCGCATCAGCGCGGGCTTGAGGCCAAGTTCGAGGAAATCCTCGTGCCGACCGAGCACGTCGTCGAGGTTCGCCGCGGGCGGAAGATCAATTCCGAGCGGAAGTTCTTCCCTGGCTACGTGCTGGTGAAATGCGACCTCACCGATGAGGTCTATCACCTGATCAAGAACACGCCGAAGGTGACCGGCTTCCTCGGGGCCGAGAAGAAGCCGATGCCGATCCCCGAGCATGAGGCCGAGCGGATCAAGGGGCAGGTCGCGGACGGCGTCGAGCGGCCGAAGGCGGCGATCCGGTTCGAGATCGGCGAGAACGTCAGGGTGGCCGATGGGCCCTTCGCCTCCTTCAACGGCGTCGTCGAGGAGGTCGATGAGTTCCGCTCGCGCGTCAAGGTCGCGGTGTCGATCTTCGGCCGCGCGACCCCGGTCGATCTGGAGTTCGGCCAGGTCGAGAAGGTCTGATCAACCCGGCGCCCTTGGACGAATTGTCGTTCCCGCCGGTAACATTCGCCTCGCTCGCGCCGAAAAGGGAGCGCTGACGGTCTCCGTCGGCGTCATGGGGAACGCGAGGAAACGGCCATGCACGTCATTCGGCGAAAAGATTGGGAAATCCCCGCGAGTTTCGTGACGCCGGAGGCCGCCTTCGTCGATCGGCGCGCATTTCTGGCCGGTTTGGGCGCCGCTGGCGCGCTCGGCTCATGGTCCGCCTCCGCTCGCGCCGAAGCGCCCGATCCGTCCGCCGCGCTTTATCCGGCGAAGCGCAATACGACCTACACACTCGACCGCGATATCACGCCCGAGAAGTACAACCTCAACTACAACAATTTCTATGAATTCAGCACCAGCAAGCACATCGACGCGAGCGGACTGAAGACGCGTCCGTGGACGGTCAAGCTCGACGGCCTCGTCGAGAAGGAGCAGACCGTCGACATCGACTCGCTGATCAAGGCGATGGGGCTCGAAGAGCGGCTCTACCGCCACCGGTGCGTCGAAGCCTGGTCGATGGCGATCCCGTGGACCGGCTTCCCGCTCGCCAGGCTCGTCGCCTTCGCAAAGCCGCTGTCGTCGGCGGGATACGTCCGGTTCGAGACCTTCCTCGACAAGAAAATGGCGCCGGGGCAGCGTTCGTTCATGCCCTGGCCCTATGTCGAGGGGCTGACGATGGCCGAGGCGACGAACGATCTGGCCTTCATCGCGACCGGTGCTTACGGCAAGCCACTCGCGAACGTTCAGGGCGCGCCGATCCGGCTCGCGACGCCGTGGAAATACGGCTTTAAGTCGATCAAGTCGATTGTCAGGGTCTCCTTCGTCGACAAGCGTCCGGAGACCTTCTGGGAGACGCTCGGACCGGACGAATACGGGTTCTGGGCGAACGTCAACCCGGACGTGCCGCATCCGCGCTGGAGCCAGGCCAAGGAGACATTCCTCAACGACGGCCAGTTGCGTCCGACGCTCATCTATAACGGCTATGGCGCGCAGGTGGCCTCGCTCTACAAGGGCCTCGAGAAGGAGCCGCTCTTCATGTGAAGGCGGCGGCCCTTGCGTTGTTTCCTCGCGCCGACGTGCTACGAGTTCGTTCACGCGTCGGCGGGACGAGAGCATGAAGGCCTCGACGGGCTCACGCGGGGAGGGAACACGCTCATGGCCAAGCTGATCGCCGTCTACAAGACGCCAAAGAACGTCGCCGCGTTCAACGAATATTACTTCGCCAAGCACGCGCCGCTGGCGAAGAAAATTACTGGCCTGCGATCCTATCAGGTGAGCGACGGCCCGGTCGGACTGCCGATGGAGGCGGGCGGGATTCACCTCGTGGCGATCCTCGAGTTCGACAGCGTGGAGGCGATCCAGACGGGGCTCGGGTCGCCGGAAGGCCAGGCCACCGCCGGCGACCTGGCGAATTTCGCCGACGGCGGCGTCGAACTCATAACGTTCAACACGAAGAGCCTCTGAACGCGGAGCGGCGTGGGACATGGCGTCCCACTTCGCCCTGTCACGGGCTCGAAAGTTCCGCGAGCGCCACTTCGGGAAGCCTGCCGCCGGTGTTCCAGCCGGCGCTATTTCTTCTCGCCGCCGCCGAACGCCGCCGTCATTCCGAGCCCGATCATGAGCACGCCGCTGACATAGCGTTCGACGACGAGCCAAGCGCGGCTTTGCTTCAGCCAATCGCCGGCCGCGCCGGCGGCGAGCGCATAGCAACCGTCGGAGATTAACCCGAGCAGCACGAACAGGAGGCCCAAAAAGGCAATCTGCATCGCGACATGACCGCGGCTCAGGTCTGCGAATTGGGGCAGGAACGCCAGAAAGAAGATCGCCGTCTTGGGATTGAGCAGATTGACGACGAAACCGTCGCGGAACAGCCGCCCGCCACGGCGGGACGCGGCCGCTGTCGTTTCATGAACGGCTTCGGCCTTTGCAAAGAGCTTCCGCAAGCCAAGCCAGATCAGATAGGCCGCGCCCGCATATTTGACGGCGCTGAACGCCACGGCCGATGAAGCCAACACTGCCGAAAGCCCGACGACGGCGGCGAAGACGTGAACCAATGTTGCGGCATGGATGCCAAGTACGGACACGAGTTCCGGCCCGCCGGCCATGTTCGATCGCGCGCCCGACGATATAGAGCACCGCCGGACCCGGGATCGCCAGCAGCACGAGGGCCGCGCCGACAAAGAGCCCAAGATTGGCGGCGCCCGGCGTTACGATTTCCATGCTTCGGTCCAATTCTTCGTCGCAAATCGCAATCATGCCCGAAGCGACGCCGCGCTGTCCAATGATCGGAAACCTAACGAGGCCCGCGCCGGGGCGGACGATCGGCCGAGCGGCTTTGAGCGCATTGATCGCCGCAGCCTTGTGCGCGTCCGGAACGCCAGCGCGCGCCGACGAGCCGACGTTCGGCCCCGAATTGCAGGGCTTCGACTATCCCTGGCCAGTACGAGACTTTGCCTTCGAATCCCAGGGCGAGGGCATGACGATGCGCTATATGGACGTGGCCCCCGCCGCGGCGGCAAACGGCCAGACCGCCGTCGTGCTGCACGGCAAGAATTTCTGCGCCGCGACCTGGGAGAAAACGATTCGCGCGCTGATCGGCGGCGGCTATCGCGTCATCGCGCCGGACCAGATCGGCTTCTGCAAGTCGACCAAGCCCGAGCGCTACCAGTATAGCTTCCAGGCGCTGGCCGAGAACACGCACGCGCTCCTGCGCTCGCTCGGCGTCGGCAAAGTCGTCCTGATCGGCCATTCGACCGGCGGCATGCTGGCGGCGCGCTACGCGCTCATGTACCCGGCCGAGGTTTCGACGCTCGTCCTCGTCGATCCGATCGGGCTCGAGGACTGGAAAGCGCTCGGCGTTCCCGCGCTCTCCGTCGACCAGTGGATCGAACGGGAGAAGAAGACGACCGCCGATCGCCTCCGCGCCTACGAGCAGTCGACCTACTACGACGGCCAATGGCGGCCCGAATACGACCGCTGGGTTCAGATGTTCGCAGGGCTCATGCAAGGACCAGGGCGCGAGGTCGCGACCCGCAACATGGGGCTGATCGACGACATGATCTACACCCAGCCGGTCGTCTACGAGTTCCCGTTGATCCGTGTCCCGACGCTGCTCATGATCGGCGACAAGGACACGACCGCCATCGGCAAGGACTTTGCGCCGCTGGACGTACGCGCGCGCCTCGGCCACTATCCGGAACTGGCGCAGAAGGCGAAAGCGGCCATCCCCGGCTCAACATTGATCGAATTCCCCGACGCTGGGCACGCGCCGCAAATTCAGGAGCCGGAAAAGTTCAACGCGGCGCTCCTCGACGCGCTCGGTCGGCTCGGTCGATGATCGGGGGTGGCGCTTCGCTCTTTCAGTGAACGGCCTCACCGCCGATATGGCGCAGCTTGTCCGGATTGCGCATCACATAGATGGCCGCGATTTTGCCGTCCTCGATCTCGGGCGCGGTCGTCTGCGGGCCGTCCTGCTCGATCGACACGAAGCCGGGAAGGCCGTTGATGAAGCCGTAGCGTGCGATCCGCGACGGATTTTTGGCGAGGAGGCGGGCGAGCGCCGCGTGGAATTGCATCACGTCATCGAGGCCGACCAGCGGCCGCTTCGCCGCAGGCCGCTTGCCGCCGCCATCGGAAAAGGACGAGACGTCCTCCGCCAGGAGCGAGCGCAGCCGCCCCATGTCGCCGCTGCGCGAGGACGAGAAGAATGCGGCGGCGATCTCGAGGCCGCGTTCCTTGGCCATGGGGAACCGGGCGCGCGCCGCACGGACGTGGGCTCGCGCACGACTGGCGAGCTGACGGCAGGCCGCTGGCTCGCGGCCGATCGTCTCGCCGATCTTCTCGAAGCCGATTCCGAAGACGTCATGCAGGAGAAAGGCGGCGCGCTCCAGCGGCGACAGGCGGTCGAGCGCGATCATCAATGGCAGGGTCACGTCGTCGATCTCATCCTCCGCCGATTCCACGACCGGTTCTGGCAGCCAGGGCCCGATATAGGTCTCGCGCCGGCGCCGGGCCGACTTCAACTGGTCGAGGCAGAGGCGGGTGACGACGCGGCGAAGGTAGGCTTCCGGTTCAACTACCGCCTCGCGATCAGCATCGAACCAGCGCAGGAACGCGTCCTGCACCACGTCCTCCGCGTCCACGACCGATCCCAGCATGCGGTAGGCGATGCGGATCAGTCGCGGACGCAGCGGATCGAAGCTGGCTGCGGCGTCCTCGCCCGACATCGCCGCCATCAGGCCGCCCGCCGCTCCTCGACCGGATGGACGGCGCGGAAGCCGACCTGGATCCGGTTCCAGCCGTTGATGGCGACGATCAGCAACGTAAGCGCCACCTGCTCCTCATCGGAAAACTGCGCCTGTAGCGCGCGGTACGCGTCATCGGGCGCGCGCGTCTGAGGCAGCAAGGTGAGGGCCTCGGTCCAGGTCAGCGCCGCGCGCTCGCGCTCGTTGTAGAGCGGCGATTCTCGCCAGGCGTCGAGCAGGTAGAGCCGCTGCTTCGTCTCCCCCTGCTTGCGCGCGTCGGCCGTGTGCATGTCGAGGCAGAAGGCGCAGCCATTGATCTGCGAGGCGCGGATTTTCACGAGCTCCATCAGGCTCTCTTCCAAGCCGCACTGCGACAGCCCCCGGCTGAAATCGAGCCACGCTTTCATGGCCACCGGCGCTGCGGCGAACGGGTTCAGTCTCGGCGTCATCATCATCTCCTTATTTGCAGGGCATGTTTCGCAGGACATGACGAGATGGGCGGACGCATTGTGACACGGCGAGGAGAATATTTTGGGGCAATCGGCCTCGTGGGTGCGGAAGCCGGTTGGGTTGTTTGGGTCGGCGCGCCCCCGTGCTGAAATTGGAGTTGTCATGAAGCCCGCGAAGACGACCCGCGGATTCCGAGAGGAGATGGCCATGTTCATTGCAGCGAAGACGCACCGGGCGGCGAAATCAGGCGCTGTCGCGATTATGCTCATCCTCACCGCCGCCGGCGCATCCGCGCAGACGACCGCGCCTCCGCCCGTCGGCAGCGCGACGGCGACGGCCGATAATGCCGTCCTTCTGACGGTCTTTCTGAAGCACGACCAGTCCCGTCCGCTCGGCGAGTTGGACGCCCAATTGGCCAAACAAGGATTCTACAAGGCGTTTCCGCCGCCTGGCATAGAGGTTGTGAGCTGGTATGTAATGATGGGCATCGGCCAGGTCGTCACGCTTCGCCTCCCGGCGTCGCGGTTGAGAGAAGTCAATCGCGTCCTCGAAGACACCGCCTGGGGCGCTTATCACACGGAGTTTTACCCGACCTACGACTTCAAGTCCGTCGGCATGGCGGAGCACGAGAAGGCGCATTAGCAGGGCTTCAAAGGCGACACTCGACCCGACGGTCTTTGGCGGCGGGCCAAGCCCGGACCAGGCCCCACGGAGACGGTGGCTATTGATCCAGGCGATGACCAATCCCGGCGGCTTGCCGCCCCCGACGTCCCGTTCGACGACCTGCTCATCCGGTCTGGGAGCCGCTGCCAGCTGCGGAGGCTTGCTTTGGGCGGCGGACAGCCCTCAGCTTGCCGCTTCTGGCTCCTCCGCAGAAGAACCGATCGCCGCCATCGGACTCGAGCCCCGACACGGCTGCTCCGGGCGGCATCTGGAGCCTCTCCAGAACCTCTCCCGTTTGAGCATCGACGCGCCTCAATTCGCTCTCGTCGCCTTCCAAAGTTCCATGCCAAAGCGCGCCGTCGATCCAGGTGACCCCGGTGACGAAGCGGTTGGACTCGAAGGTGCGAAGAATCGCCCCTGTTTGCGGATCGATTTGGTGGATCCTCCGGTCCCGGTACTGCCCCACCCAGAGCGTCCCTTCGGCCCATGCGAGCCCCGAGTCGCCACCCCCGCCGGGCGCCGGAATCGTCGCGAGCACCTGGCCCGTCTTCGGATCGATCTTCTGGATGCGATCCTCGGCGAGCTGAAACAAGTGTCGGCCGTCGAAGGCCGTTCCGGCATGCGCGGCGACGTCGAGCGAGCGCACGATCTTCCCGCTCGCAGGGTCGAAAGCGCTCAGCTTGTTTCCGGACGCAAACCAGACGCACCGGCCGTCAAACGTGACCCCATGCACGTGGTCGACGTCCGGATACGGTCCATACTCACTGAGGATTTCGGCCGCCGATCGCTTCATGCCCCCATCCTAGTCGCTCGGCAGCGAAGAGGGGAGTAACAAGGTCGTCGTGAATCCCGGCATGGGCGGGGTTATCCAGCGACGCGCTCGCCCGCGACCGAACGACTGCGCCTTGCCAGCCGCCGCGAGCGAGTCGAGCGCCCGCTGCACGGTGCGCTGGCTCAAGCCAAGCGCAAGCGCCAGGGCCGAACTCGACCAGGCCTCGCCGTCGGCAAGGAAGGCGAGCACCGCCGCATGCTCGTCTTCGACGGGCCGCGCCAGCACGACGACCTCGCGCGCGCCGCGCGGCGCCAACGCAAACCCTCGCTTCGTCGCGCTCACGCCCATGAGCGGCCGCAGCGCCGCGCGAAGCCGCCCGACCTCGACCCGCAACCGCGCGCGATGCGATTCATCGGCGCGCTTTGCCCCGAACGCCCGCTGAACGAGCGTGTCCCTCGGCGCGTCTTTAGGCCAGGCCTCGGCCAGAGCGCGCGCGAGCGCAAACAAGACCGGACGCCTTGCGAGCGAGACGGTTGTTTGCGGGTCGCGCAGGACGTGGCGGCATGCGTCTACGACGAGCGCTTTCGACGCTTGCAACGCCTCGACCTCCTCGAGCAGGAGGAGGCGCTCCTCGCCGCCCGCGATCAGACGCGCCGCGGGCGTGTTCAGCGCGAGAGATGCGCTTTCGACCTCCGCCGTCAGCGCAGGGATGCGGGCGTCAAGCGCGGCGCCCTCGGCGCGAGCGAGTGCAGCGCGCGCCGTCTTCGTTCGCAGGCGTCGCATCGCGATCCCGGCAACGATAAGCTCGTGGGCGGCCCTCGACGCCGGCGGCAAGCCCGCTGGGTCGATCTCGGCGAGCATGCGCTCGGCCTCGTCGAGGCGCCCGATCAGGAGGAGGCGCCGGACCTCGAGGCGCCGCGCATGCGCGGCGTTTACCCGGTCGCCGTGCTGTTCGAGCGTCGCCCGCGCTGCCTCGAGCGCCTTCGCGGGCCAGCCCAGGTCGCGCGAGACCAGCGCGATCTCGCCCTCGGCGACGACGCACCGCGCGCGGGCCAGCGCCTCCTTGGGACCGAAGGCGCGCGCAGCGCTTCGCAGGAGAGCCTTCGCCCGAACGAGATCGCCGAGTTGCGCCATTGCGATTCCTCGAAGCGCAAGCGCCGGCGCGTCGTCGCGCAGGGCGACCCGGTTCAGCGCGCCGAGCGGATCACCCCCCGCGAGCGCACGCGCCGCGGCCGTGATTAGCGAGTCCATCGGAATCCCGCCACACTTGTCACTCCCACCGTTGGCCCCCCGGCGCTAAGTCTATTAGCCTGGTTCCCGACGGCTCCAACTGTCGCAACCATGGAGGAGACCGATGCAAGAAGCCCTCGTCGTCCGCCGCGAAACGCACATCCCGGCGTCCCAAGCCGTGGTGTTCGCCTTCCTGACCGATCCGGAGAAAATCCTGCGCTGGATGGGAACCGAGGCGCAGGTCGAGCCGAAGCCAGGCGGGCTCTATCTCGTAAATGTCACCGGAGCTCGCTTTGCGCGCGGCTCCTTTCGCGAGGTGGTGCCGGTGCACCGCCTGGCCTATAGCTTCGGCTGGGACGGCAGCGAGGTGGTCCCGCCGGGGTCGAGCCTGATCGAGATCGACCTGGTCGAGCAGCCGGACGGAACGCTGCTGCGTCTGACCCACACCGGCCTGCCCAATGCCGAGCAATGCGCCGGCCATGCGGAAGGCTGGGCCCATTACCTCAGCCGGCTGGCGGAGGTTGCAGCCGGGCGCGACCCGGGCCCGGACCCCTGGCATGGCCGCACGGGCGGGGAGTGACCACTTTCCGCGCTCGATGTCTCCGCGCTGCAGCCTCCTGCAGTTTCATGGCGCACGCCAGCTCGCAAGGTGCGTCGAACGCGGCCTCATTGGATCGTTTGCGCGCTGCGGTCGGGGCCGGGACAGATCGGCCGACGGCCCATCGCCGCGGCGCGGGTGACAGCGCGCGCGGCGCGTGATCAGCGAATTCAACGGAATCCCGCCACACTTGTCACTCCCACCGTTCGATTGCCCGGTCCTAATCTATCTCAGGACCACCAACCAGCCGTCGTATCGAGAACGCAACGAACGACGAAGGACACCCAAAGGAGAGAAGAACGATGACGACGCACCTGACAGGCGCCCGCGATGAGCAGCTGGCGGCGCGGCTCGAGCTGCTCCAGGCGGAGAAGGAGCTGACGCGACGCAGTGACGAGCTGGCGCAGCGACGTCAGGAGCTGCCATGGGTGCGGGTCGACAAGGACTACCGATTCGAGACCGATGACGGGAGCGCCTCGCTGGCCGACCTTTTTAGAGGGCGCTCGCAGCTCCTCGTCTACCACTTCATGTTCGGACCCGACTACGCGGCGGGATGCGCATCCTGCTCGGCGATCGCAGACGGCTTCAACGGGATCGCGACGCACCTGGCCAACCACGACGTGATGCTGTGGGCGGTGTCGCGAGCGCCGCTTGCCAAGCTCGACGCGTTCAAGCGGCGGATGGGGTGGACCTTTCCCTGGGCCTCCTCGCATGGCGGCGACTTCAACTTCGACTTCAACGTCTCGATCACCGAGCAACAACAGCGGGCGGGCGGCGTCGAATACAACTACGAGCGCAGCGGCCACGCGCTGACCGCGACAACGCTTCCAGAGCCCGTCCTCCAGAACGCGGCCATGGCCGGCGCCGACGCCGCCGTCTACGTACGGGAGAGGCCGGGGATGAGCGCGTTCGCGCTCGAGGACGGCGTCGTCTACCACGCCTATTCAACTTGCGCGCGCGGGCTGGACGGCCTCTGGGGCATGTATCAGTGGCTGGACCGCGCGCCCAAGGGACGCAACGAGAGCGGTGTCTGGTGGCGCCATCACGACGCGTACGACAAGCGCTGAGCGACTTTTCGCGATGCAGACCTCACGACCCATGGTTTCCGAGCGAGCTTCCGAGCAGGCCTTCTTTTGCGTCTCGGCGCTCCTCTTCGCCGCCAGCGCGGCGCTGACGATCGCCTGGAGCGCGTCCATGTCGGCGATGGGCGGTATGCCGATGCCCGGCGGCTGGACGATGTCGATGGCGTGGATGCGGATGCCCGGACAGACGTGGCCCGGCGCCGCGGCGTCGTTCCTCGGCATGTGGGTCGTGATGATGGCGGCGATGATGCTGCCGTCCCTGGTTCCGATGCTGTGGCGCTACCGCCGCGCCGTCGGCATGTCGGGCGAGACGCGGCTCGGTCGGCTGACTGCGGTCGTGAGCGCGGGTTACTTCTTTGTCTGGACCGTGTTCGGAATGGTCTTGTTTCCCTTCGGCGTCGCGCTGGCGGCGGTCGAAATGCGGGAGCCAGCGCTGGCGCGCGGCGTTCCGATCGCGGTCGGCGTGGTCGTCTTGATCGCCGGCGCGCTCC
Source organism: uncultured Alphaproteobacteria bacterium (assembly GCA_963782255.1). Taxonomy (GTDB): domain Bacteria; phylum Pseudomonadota; class Alphaproteobacteria; order Rhizobiales; family Beijerinckiaceae; genus Roseiarcus. The sequence goes on from CAWAIS010000002.1 coordinate 1,268,697, forward strand.
AGTTCACCCAGTGGAAGGCGCGCTGCCTCGCCTGCTGCCGGGAGGCGCCGGGGCGCGGGCGTACGCTGCCGGCGAACGCCGGCGCGGCCTGGCGACACGGCCTCATCCTCGGCCTCAACTGCTGCTCCTGCTGCGCTGGCCTGACGGCGATCCTCCTTGTCATCGGTGTCATGGACCTTCGGGCGATGGCTGTCGTGACGGCGGCCATCACCGTGGAGCGACTGGCGCCGGCCGGTGAGCCCATCGCCCGGGCCACCGGCGTCGTCGCCGTCGCGGCAGGTTTGTTTCTGATCGCTCAAGCAGCGGGGCTCGGATGACGCATTCCCCGCCTGGCGTACGTTTCCCGACCGCCCTCCTCGATCCTGAGACGACAACACTGAGGATCATTCTGGCCGGCGGTGGTGGGATATTTGCTCGAACAATCCTGGCACGACATAGACCAGCGCGACCACGACGAAAAGCGTGAGCGCGCCGACGGGACTGAAGGCGGCGACGCCGGTCGCAATCGCATAGCAAGCGAGCGAGGCAAGGTTTTGCGCCCGATGCGACTTCGATGCGGCGACAAACTCCGCGTCATCCCGCCGTTCGGCGACGATGACCGAAAAGATTGAGAAAAAGGTCAGTCCGCAGGCGAATTGCAGCGCGCCATAAACCAGCATCGGGAACGGCGCCATCTGCGTCGCGGCCACATACACCGTCGCGAACGGGATCAGCGACAGGCAGAACAGGAGCGCGTTGTTGGCCCAGATGAGCCTTGCCGACACGTGCCGCGCCTGGGTCAGAAGATTGTGGTGGTTGATCCAGTAGATCGCCACGAAGACGAAGCTGACGAGATAGATTGCGAAGCCGCGCCAGAGCTTGAAAAGGTCGACCGGCTCAGCCGTCTCCGGCGCCTTGAGGTCCAGCACCATGATCGTGATGATGACGGCGATGACGCCGTCGGAAAACGCCTCGAGGCGAGCCTTGGAAAAGCGACCCTCGGATTCGGCCATGGGTTTTTGTCGCTGCTTTCGGCGCCAATGAGAAGAGCCGCTCCTCGGCGAAGCGGCTCTTCCATTGTCGCGCCCACGCTGGTTCGCCCGGGCCTTAGAGTTTTTGCCTAGCGACCGCTATGCGCGAAATTCCTTCGCAGGGACAATAACCCAGGCCTTGTCGATCACGCGGGGCTGAAGACAATGAGACACTGGATCACCTCCTTTCGGCTGGTTGACGACAGGGGGCATGTTACGGTGATTCGCGGATTTTGACAGCGGGAAATTTCTTCGCGAAGTTAAGCACTTGTTAATCGCCGGGGCGCCGCCCTTGGAACGGCCGCATTGGCGCTGCATTGTTTTTGCGCGTTTCGTCTCAATCGACCCCGAACCGTAGCCGTATATGTCAAAGGGCGAGGCTTTGGGGCGCGACCCGGCCCCGCGTCCCGCGAGGAGATTGACAAATGTCCGCATTCGAACTGACCCGACGGGCCGCTCTCGTCACATTCGTCGCTCTAGCAGGCTCACCGGCGGTCGCAGCCCGCAGAGCGCTCGCGACGCCGGGGCCTTTCGGCGGCATCCGGGTCAACGTCGCTCCCCTCTTGGAGCACTCGGGCGAACCGACGGCGGGATGGGTGCAGCAGACGCTTCCCCCGGCGATCATCCAGGCCCTCGCCTCCGTCGGACGCGGCGGGGCAAGCGTCGCCGTGACCATCGAATACGTCATTCTCGGGCCGAACAGCGGCGGCGTCGGTCCGGCCGGCTCGTCGCCCGACCAGATGATCGGCACGGTGACGGTCGGCGGTGTGACGAGCCCGCTGCGCGCGACCACGTATTACTATCCCATGCCCTCCGACAATACGATGATCGCGCAGTCGAACTACGACCGTGTCTACCAGCTGTCCCAGGCGTTCGCGTCCTGGGTCGCCAGGGGCTACTGATCCGGCGTCCCGGGCGTCGCCGGCGCCCGCTTCGCAGACGTCACCGGCCCGCGAGTCGACGACTTTGTGCTCCGCTTCGCCCATCGTCCGGATGACCGCGACGACGGGTCATACGGGCGTCGCCGGCCGACCAGACGACGATCGAGCAATCCAACCACGCTCATTGGATCGCCGCGGACGTCGGAGCGGCGGGACCCTGAGGAGACGGCGCCGCCGCTTACGCCGCGCCGGCCACCGCCTCGCACACGTCGCCTACCAGCGTATCGACCAGCGCCTTGTCGTCGGCCTCGCCCATGACGCGAATGACGGGCTCGGTGCCGGACGGACGGACGAGCAGCCGCCCGCGGCCTTCGAGCCGGGCGTTGGCCTCGGCGATCGCTTTGGCGACGTCCGGGTGCTCGAGCGGCTTGCCGCCGTTGAAGCGCACGTTGCGCAAGACCTGCGGCAGCGGGTCGAACCGATGGCAGACTTCGCTGACGGGTCTCCCGAGCTTCTGCACCACCGCCAGCACCTGGAGCGCCGACACGAGGCCGTCGCCGGTCGTCGAATAGTCGGAAAAGATGATGTGCCCCGATTGCTCGCCGCCAACGTTGTAGCCCTTCTCGCGCATCCGCTCGATCACGTAGCGGTCGCCGACGGCGGTGCGCTCGAGCGCCAGGCCGAGCGAGGCCAGATGCCGCTCGAGACCGAGGTTGGACATGACGGTCGCGACAATGCCCGGCTTGGCCAGGCGGCTATCGTCGCGCCAGCTTTGGGCGATCACCGCCATTACCTGATCGCCGTCGATCACCCGGCCCTTTTCGTCCACGATGATCATGCGGTCGGCGTCGCCGTCGAGGGCGATCCCGACGTCGGCGCGCATCTCGCGCACCTTGTGCGAAAGCGCTTCGGGCGAAGTCGAGCCGACCTCCAGATTGATGTTGAGGCCGTTCGGCTCGACGCCGATCTTGATCACCTCCGCCCCAAGCTCCCACAGCGCCTCGGGCGCGACCTTGTAGGCGGCGCCGTTGGCGCAATCGATGACGACCCGCAGGCCGTCGAGCGACACGTCGCGGTTCAGCGTCCGTTTGGCGTATTCGATGTAGCGGGCCTGGACGTCCTCGATGCGCTTGGCGCGGCCGAGGTCGGGCGAGCGGGCAAGCATCGCCGCGACGTCGCCGTCCATCAGGGCCTCGATTCGCGTCTCGACCTCGTCGGAGAGCTTGAAGCCGTCCGGCCCGAACAGTTTGATGCCGTTGTCCTCATAGAGATTGTGTGAGGCCGAGATCATCACGCCCAGATCGCAACGCATTGAACGCGTCAGCATGGCGACCGCCGGCGTCGGAACCGGCCCGAGCAGAAGCACGTCGGCGCCGACGGAGGTGAAGCCGGCGACGAGCGCGTATTCGATCATGTAGCTCGAAAGGCGCGTGTCCTTGCCGATGACCACGCGGTGGCGGTGGTCGCCGCGCTGGAAGGCGAGGGCCGCCGCCTGCCCGACCTTCATCGCGATCTCCGCCGTGATCTTGGCGTTGGCCCGCCCGCGAATGCCGTCGGTGCCGAAATATTTGCGACCCATCAGCGTGGCTCCCCGAACCGCAATCCCCATGGATGAACGTTATCATTAGCTGATTATCGGCGACGCAAGTTTCACAAATCGTGTAAAGACATTCATCTTTTGATCCCGCCCGATACGGCGTTGCCGAGCCGCATGGCGGCGCCTAGACTGGTCCCTCACGCGCCCATGTTTCCTTAAAGCGCGTGAGAGAGGGGAGACGCCGTCCATGATCCGAACCGTCGCCACGAGGCCCTTCCCCGATCAGAAGCCCGGCACCTCGGGATTGCGCAAGAAGGTTCCGGTCTTCCGGCAGCCTGGATACCTCGAAAACTTCATCCAGTCGATCTTCGATTCGCTCGAGGGATTTGCGGGCCAGACGCTGGTGCTTGGCGGCGACGGCCGCTTCTACAATCGCGAGGCGATCCAGGTCGTCGTGAAAATGGCGGCCGCCAACGGCTTCGGCCGGGTCGTGGTCGGCAAGGGCGGCATTTTGTCGACGCCTGCCGCCTCCGCGCTGATCCGCCATCTCGGCGCGTTCGGCGGCATCATCCTGTCCGCGAGCCACAATCCGGGCGGACCGGACGGCGATTTCGGCGTCAAGTACAACATCGGCGCGGGCGGGCCGGCGCCGGAGAAGGTCACCGACGCGATTTTCGCCCGCACCAAGGAGATCGACGCCTACGACATCTCCGACGCGCCGGACATCGACATCGACCAGCTCGGTGCCGTCCGGATCGAGAGCGCAACCGTGGAGATCGTCGATCCGGTGACCCAATATCTGGAGCTCATGAAGACGCTGTTCGACTTCGAGGCGATCCGCGCGCTCTTCACCTCCGGCTTTCGCATCCGCTTCGACGCTCTCCACGCGGTCACCGGACCTTACGCGCTGAGGATCTTCGAGGGCGAACTCGGCGCGGCGGCGGGCTCGGTCGTCAACGGAACGCCGCTGCCCGACTTCGGCGGCCATCATCCCGATCCCAATCCGACCTACGCGAAGGACCTCTACGATATGATGATGTCGCCGGGCGCTCCCGATTTCGGCGCGGCCTCGGACGGCGACGGCGACCGCAACATGATCGTCGGGCGGGACATGTACGTCACGCCCTCCGACTCGCTGGCGATCCTCGCCGCCAACGCCCAGCTTGCGCCGGGTTACGCCAAGGGCCTCGCGGGGGTCGCGCGCTCGATGCCGACGAGCGCAGCGGCCGACCGGGTCGCCGAGAAGCTCGGCATTCGCGCCTTCGAGACGCCGACGGGGTGGAAGTTCTTCGGCAATCTCCTCGACGCGGGGCTCGCGACGCTCTGCGGCGAAGAGAGCTTCGGCACCGGCTCGAACCATATTCGCGAGAAAGACGGCGTCTGGGCGGTCTTGTTCTGGCTCAACATTCTCGCCAGCCGCCGCATGCCGGTCGCCGACCTCGTGCGCGGCCACTGGGCGACCTACGGCCGCAACTACTACACCCGCCACGACTATGACGAGATCGACCTTAGCGCCGCGCAGGGCCTGATGACGGCGCTGCGCGAGGCTGCGAAGACCTTGGCCGGCAAGACGTTCGGCGCGCTCAAGGTGGAGGCGGCGGACGACTTCGAATACCACGACCCCGTGGACGGCTCGCACTCGGATCATCAGGGCGTGCGGGTGATGTTCGAAGGTGGCTCGCGCATCGTCTACCGCCTGTCGGGGACGGGCACGGTCGGGGCGACGCTGCGCGTCTATGTCGAGCGCTACGAGTCGTCCGCCGGCGATCTTGCGCAAGAGACGCAAGCAGCGCTCGCCGACCTGATCCGGCTGTCGCGCGAGCTGGCTGAGATCGAGACGCTCACCGGGCGCAAGGGGCCGGACGTGGTGACGTGAGACCAGGCGCCGAGGTCGGCGACGCGGAGCTCAATGGACTTCGTGAGGCGATAGAGCCGCTGTGGTCAAAATCTGACGACTTGGTTCCCACCGACGGACCGGACTCGACGTAAAGCGGCCACTCAAAAATCGAGACGCCGGACGTTGCGGTACAAGGGGTAGGCTCGGTCATTATTCCGGCACGACAGGCCTTCGATATAGCGCTCCCAAATTTTGTCGTCGAGATTTTATAAGGGCACCCCTTCTGCCGCCTCCTTCAGTATCTCGGCGCTCCGCTTCAGTGCGGCGCGCTCTCCAGCGTCGAGATCTGGCGTGAACGTCTTCACGACGCCGCCTGCGCCAAGCACGCGCGGCAGGGAAAGGGCCACATCACGCACTCCCTGGCACTCTGGCGTCAACGTGGAGAAGGTGATCAGCGCCCGCTCATCGCGCTGAATGGCCTCAGCTATTCGGGCAAGGCCGGCGCCGACGCCGAACCAGGTGGCTCCTTTGCCCTGGATGATAGCGTTGGCGGCGCGGCGCACTGCGGTATCAATGCGGTTGCGATCGGCGTCCGTCAGTGCCCGCCCCATCTGGCGGGCCGCCTCCGCCACCGGTAGATTGCCGGTGACAGCGCCCGACCAGTGCAATACCGCACTGTCGCCATGTTCGCCCAGCACTCGGGCATCGATGTATGTTGGGCTGATCCCGAGATGTGCGGCGAGCAGCGTTCGGAATCGCGCCGAGTCGAGGATCGTGCCGGACCCGATCACCCGTTCCGACGCAACGCCGTTCCGGCCAGCGAGGACAGTGACAATCTGGGTCATGACGTCGAGCGGATTCGTCGCCACCAGAAAGATGGGGTCCGTCACCGCCGCCAATACCGCCGGCACGATCTCTGCAATGATTTCGGCGTTCCGCGAAAGCAGGTCCAGCCGACTCTCCCCCGGCCTCTGGTTGGCCCCGGCTGCAAGCACGACGACCCGCGCGCCGTCGAGATCGGCTGACTCCCCTGCACGCACCCGGACGGGATCCGCAAGAGGCGTAGCGTCAAGAATGTCGCGCGCCTGGGCGACCGCCAGGTCCGCATTGCGGTCGACGAGGACGATCTCCGAACCGACGCTGCGCATCATCATGGCGTAGGCGGCGGTCGCGCCGACTTGTCCGGCGCCGACGATCCCGATCTTCATTCGATGCCTCCTGTGTCGAGAATGGATGCTCCAGCAGCAAAGAGCGTTGATTCTGCGCGCGAAGCACCTCGGGCTAAAACCGGCACTAGGCGCGCCAAGCCTCATCGACCGAACCGGGGCCTCCCATCGCCTCCTCGTCTTTACGGCACAAAGGGCCTATCATGGTGAAGCATCAAGGAATGCGCCCTGAACAGAGGGTGGCGGCGTCGGTTGACCGCCGCGTCGTGAGGCGGCGGTAGGTTGGTTTGGGAAATCCACCGGCGCGACGCCAGGTAGGCGTGTCATACGTGGGAGCCCTACATGAAAAATTGTCATTGGCGCGTCTCGGCGGTCGCCCTGCTCTTGGGCGCGGCGGGCTTGCTCGCCTCGACCATCGAGGATGCCGGAAAACGTAACTATGACGGATTTATTTCCTCCGCGCACGCCCAGCCTCTCCGCAAATTGATCGCGCGGTTGCGCGGCCAGACGCTACCTGACGGAATCGCCAAGGCTGAGGGTCGCATCGAGGCGACTCAGGACGATGTTTCGTCGAAATATCCGGGCCAACTCGCGGAAATTCCCGTGGAGGAGGGAACCAAGGTCACCATAGGTCAGACGATCGGCAGAGTGTCGTCGCCGGAATTCGAGGCCCAATTGCGGGCTGCGCAATCGGACCTGCAAGGCGCGAACGACGCACTGGCGGCGGCCGAGTTTGAGATCACCTCGCGACGTAGCGCGCTCGAATTCGCCAAGTCCGATTTCGAGCGCGGACAGGCGCTGATTAAGTCTGGCTTCATTACGAAGCAGTCCTTCGAAGAACGGCAGCGTAATTACGAGTTGGCCGATGCAGCGGTCATAAACATGACCGCCCGAAGGGATCAGGCGCAGAGCGCCATCAAGTTTGCGGAAGCCAAAGTCCAGCAAATCGAGGCGATGATCCACGATCTCACACTCGTATCCCCGCGTAACGGACAGGTTCAGTATCAGTTGGCGCGAAAAGGCGAGACCGTCGCGGCCGGCGAACCGATCGTGACGATTCTCGATCTCACGGACGTATACATGGTCATTTTCCTTAACGCGGCTGACGCCGGCAGGCTTGGAATAGGGGACGAAGCCCGCGTCATCCTCGATGCGGTCCCCGACTATGTCATTCCCGCAGAAGTCAGCTTTGTCGCGTCCGACGCGCAATTCACACCCAAGAGTGTCGAGACCGAGACCGAGCGTGGAAAGCTGATGTTCCGCGTCCAGCTCAGGATCGATCGGGAGGTTCTGCAGAGATACTACGGCAGGGTGGAGACTGGGTTGCGCGGCTCAGGATTCGTGCGCACGAAGCCGGATGCGAAATGGCCGGCCCAACTGGAAGTCAAGCTTCCCCCTGAACCAGGGTCCCCACCGATCGCGGAAGCGCCCGCTCCTACGCCCGCCGCGCAGACGCCAGCGCCCGCTCCCGTTCCCGCCACCCAGACGCCTACCCCAGCGCCCGCTCCTGCGCCGATCGCACAGACGCCTGCGTCCGCTCCTGCCGTCGCGCAGACGACCACCGCCGCGCTCGCGGTCGTGGCCTCGACGCCCGCTCCTGCGCCGATCGCGCAGGCGCCTATGCCAGCTCCTGCCCCTCCGCCCGCCACAGAAGCGCCCGCTCCGCCGTCAATTGCAGAGGCGCCCGCACCTTCGCCCGCGGCGGAGAGGACCACGTCCGCGTCCACGGAGCAGGAGTCCGCGCCCGAGTTCGCTCCCGAGAGCCTCACGAAGTTGATTGGAGCTTGGGCTCCTTCTGAGGACGACTGCGCCAGGCTCTTCCAACGACGTGGTAAGGCGTTGGCGTATCGGCAGCCCATCGATAAGTTTGCGCAAGCCGCGATCGTCGAGTTGCAGCGGATCCGGCTGCCTTCCGCCGTTTGTCAAGTGGAGAGCGCGTCCAAAGAAGGCGGCGCGCTCAAACTGAACGCCGAATGTCAGGACTCCATCAGCTACACGTCACGGACTGTTCACGTCAAACTCAGATCCGATAGCGAGATGTTTTATAGTCCAACCGGCGATCCAGTGCTCGCCACCACTCTTATGAAATGCCCGCTCTGAAGGGTCGCGCCGACGCGCGCCCTCGGCCTTCGTGGAAGGAGGCGCCGTTGGAGTTTTGACGCCTCGTTAAGCTAGGGGCCGGCCGGAAATCGTCGTGGTCGCAGCGAAAGCGACATCACGCGAGAGGATCTACCCGCTTGCAGGAGGAACGAAAATGAGCGAGATTCCTCGCGGCCCCGGGATAACGGGGAACATTCGGGGGAAACATCATGCAGTTCCGTTTCGCAATTTTGGCAAGCTGCCTGGTAGCGGGTCTGGTGGTTTCCGCACTGCCAGCCAAAGCGGCCATCACTCACACCACCTCGAACCTAAACCTGCGAGCGGGACCCGGTACGCATCATAAGGTCCAGGCGATCATTCCAGCGGGAGCGGCGATCGATATCGAAAGTTGCGGGCACACTTGGTGCTACATGGCTTGGGCTGGACATGTCGGGTACGTTAATCATCAATATCTGATTCACCACGTGACAGCAGAAGTGCCGCAGTTAGTTCATGTCACTCATGTCCATAACTACTAATAGTGATGAAATCCAAGGGCAAAGGCTTCGAAGCCCGCTCGGCGGGCCGCGCCAATGCGAGCGCGACGGATTGGGACGAAGCACGCGGACCCATCATGAGCCAGCCGAGTCATCCTTCCGCATCACGTGACCGCCTTCGACACGTTCACAACCGCTTCAAAGCGATCCTTGACGACCGCCGATAAGACTGAAGCCATCCCGCGCCCGGCCGCGACCATCGTGCTTCTGCGCGACGGGCCGGTCGGCCTGGAAGTCTTCATGGTCGTGCGGCATCACGAGATCGACTTCGCCTCGGGCGCGCTGGTCTTTCCGGGCGGGCGGGTCGAGGCGTCGGACGGCCAACTCGCCGCCGGACTCGAGGCGGACGCTCGCCCACGCTCGGCTCCAGCGCGACCTGATCCGCCGACGGGCTTCAAGGTCGCGGCGATCCGCGAGGCGTTCGAGGAGTGCGGCGTGCTCATCGCGCGGCGGAAGGGCTCCGATCAGCTCGTTTCGGCGGAGCGGATGCGAAACCTTGACCGCGCCGCGCCGTTCGCGGAACTGATGGTGCGCGAAAGCCTCGTCCCGGCGATCGATGAGCTCGTGTCCTTCGCCCACTGGATCACGCCGGCTTTCGTGACGAAACGGTTCGACACGCATTTCTTCCTTGCGCTCGCGCCCGAGGATCAGGCGCTGGCGCACGACGGGCGGGAGGCGGTCGATTCCATCTGGATCACGCCGCGCGAGGCGATCGAGCAGCGCGGCAAGCGGTTCAAGCTCCTGTTCCCGACCGAGCGAAACCTCTGGAAGCTCGCGCGCCACGCCGACGCCGCCTCCGCGATCGCGGCGGCGAAGGCCGAGCCGGTCGTGACCGTCATGCCCGAGAGGGTCGAAGTCGACGGCGGGCCGGGCCTGAAAATCCCGGCCGAGGCGGGTTACGGCGGCGAAGCCTTTTCCGTGCCGGGATTGCTGTGAGCCGCCCTCGTGTTCGGGCGGCGGCTCGGCGGCTCGTTTAGATCGCGCCGCCGTTCGCCCGGATCACCTGTCCGTTGATCCAGCCGCCATCCGGCCCGACGAGGAAGGACACCACGCTCGCGATGTCTTCCGGCTGGCCGAGCCGGCCGAGCGGGCTCCGCTGCCTGGCCGCCTCGAGCTGCGCCTCGGTCTTGCCGGTCATGAAGAGCTGCGTCTCGACCGGCCCCGGCGCGACGGCGTTGACGGTCACGCCGCGAGCGCCGAGCTCTTTGGAGAAGACGCGGGTCAGCGCCTCGACGCCCGCTTTGCTCGCGGCATAGGCGCCGTAAGTTGGAAAGTAGGTTCCGACCACGCTGGTCGAGAGGTTGATCACCCGCCCGCCGTCGCGGAGGCGCCGCCCCGCCTCGCGCAAGCCGTTGAACACGCCTTTCAGGTTGACCGCGACGGTGCGGTCGAACATCTCGTCGTCGGTCTCGGCGAGCGGGGCGAGCCCCATGACGCCTGCGTTGTTGACGAGGACGTCCACGCCCCCGAACGCCCGCTCCGCTTCGTCGAACATCGCCTTGACCGCGGCGGGATCGGCGACGCTTGCCCGGAACGGGCGCGCCTTGCCGCCGCCCGCGCCGATCCGCTTGACGAGCGCCTCCGCGGACTTGGCGTCGCCCGAATAATTGACGACGACGGCGAGGCCGTCGCGCGCCAGACGTTCGGCGATCGCCGCGCCAATGCCCCGTGACGCTCCGGTTACGATCGCCACGCGCTGTTGCGCTTGAGCCATGAGTTCGCTCCAGTTCGGTGGGCGGGCGATCCGCCCGCGTCAGACAAAACGATAATCGCTAAGAGACCCCGCGTTCAAATTCCCGATAGCGGCGAATTGCGAGCGGGACCGAGGCGAGATAGGCGAGCGTGATCGCGACCAGGCTCTGCATCGGAAAGTTGAACACGAGCAAGAGCGCCGCTGCAACGCCCACGAGCACGAAGGAGAGGTGCTCGCGCGGCACGCGTCCGATCGACTTGCCGGAAAAGTGCGGCACGCGGCTCGCCATCAGAAGCGCAATCGCCAGCACGTAAAAGCTCTCGAAGAACGCGACGCGCGCGCTCGGCGCGCCGAGGTCGAAGGCGAAGCGCAGGTAGATCGGCAGGAGCCCGACGATCGCTCCGGCCGGCGCGGGCATGCCGACAAAGAAGTTCTTCCGCCATGCCGGCTGATCGGGATCGTCGAGCATGACGTTGAAGCGCGCCAGACGCAAAGCGCAGGCCATGGCGAAGAGGAGCGCCGCGACCCAGCCGAAGTTCTTCACCGCGTGCAGGTCGGCGATGAACAGCACAAAGGCGGGCGCGACGCCGAAATCGACGAAGTCGGCGAGCGAGTTGAGTTCGGCGCCGAAGCGCGACGTGCCTTTCAGCGCCCGCGCGATCCGTCCGTCAAGCCCGTCGAGCACGGCCGCGCCCACAATCGCGCTGACCGCCCAGTCGATCGAGCCTTCGGTCGCGAGACGAATGGCGGTGAGGCCGAGGCAGAGCGCGAGCAGCGTCACGATGTTGGGCAGGAGCAGGCGCATCGGCACTCGGCGGAATCCGCGCCTGCGCCGCGCTTCCGGAGCCAATGCGTCAGGCGGGGGACTGGCGTCGTTCACGGGGCCTCAGCTCCGCTGAAAGGGGCGCGCTTCGTGGCCCACGCACATCTGGGCGATGACGGTCTCGCCGGCGACGGCGCGCGAATTGAGGCCGACGACGATCTCAGCGCCCGGCGGCAGGTAGACGTCGACGCGCGAACCGAAGCGGATGAGGCCGATCCGCTCGCCCGCGCTCAACTGTGCGCCCTCCTGGGTGAAGCAGACGATCCGCCGCGCAATCAGTCCGGCGATCTGCACGAGGCCGAACTGGCCTGACGGCGCGCGGATGAGGATGCTGTTGCGCTCGTTGTCCTCGCTCGCCTTGTCGAGATCGGCGTTGAGGAAGAGGCCGGGATGATAGACGATCCGCTCGACCCGGCCTTCGATCGGCGCGCGATTCACGTGGCAGTCGAACACCGACATGAAGATCGACACCCGCTGCAACGGCGCCATGCCGAGCCCGAGTTCGGGCGGCGGCGCGGCCGGCCCCGCGTAGCTGACGAGACCGTCGGCGGGGGCGATGACGAGGTCCGCGCGCTGCGGCGTCACGCGCGCCGGATCGCGAAAGAAATAGCCGCACCAGATTGTCGCGGCGAGGCCGAGCCAGCCGAGCGGCGACCACAGCCACCACAGGATCAAGGTCGCGACGATGAACCCGGCGAGGAACATGTACCCCTCGGGGTGGATCGGCGCCAGGCTGCGGCGAAGCGAATTGACGACGCTCATGGAAAACGGGAACCCGAGTGCGGAAGGGGCGCACTCATGGCGCCAAACGCGCCGAATGTCACGGCGCGGTCGGCAGCGCCTCCGCGTCGTCGTCTAAGTCAAGCTCCGCCTCTTCGCCCGCGCGCCGCAGCGTCTCCTCCGCCGCGTCGACCTCGCGCTGTCGGTTCCAGAGCGCGGCGTAGATCCCGCCCCGCGCCAGAAGCTCATCGTGCGCGCCCCGCTCCGCGATGACGCCCTTGTCGAGCACGAGGATTTCGTCGGCCTCGACCACGGTCGAAAGCCGATGCGCGATGACGATCGTCGTGCGCCCGCGCGACGCGCGCTCGAGCGCCGACTGGATTTCCCTCTCGGTGAAGCTGTCGAGCGCGGAGGTCGCTTCGTCGAGCACGAGAATTGGGGGCGCCTTCAGCATCGTTCTTGCGATCGCGACCCGCTGTTTCTCGCCTCCCGAAAGTTTTAAGCCGCGCTCGCCGACCAGAGCCTTGTACCCTTGCGGCAGCGCGCGGATTAAGCCCTCGATCTGAGCATTGTCGGCCGCCGCCTCGACCTCGGATTCGCTCGCCCCGTCGCGGCCGTAGCGGATGTTGTAGACGATCGAGTCGTTGAACAGCACCGTGTCCTGCGGCACCATGCCGATCGCCGCGCGCAACGAAGTCTGGGTCACGGACTTGATGTCCTGCCCGTCGATCAGAATGCGCCCCGCGGCCGGCTCGTAGAAGCGGAACAAGAGGCGCGAGATCGTCGACTTTCCCGCGCCGGAAGGTCCGACGATCGCGATCGTATGGCCGGCGGGAACTTCGAAGGAAACGCCGCGCAAGATCGGCCGGGCCGGATCGTATGCGAATTCGACGTTGTCGAACCTGACCGCGCCGGCGGTCACGGTGAGGGGCTTCGCGCCGGGCGCGTCCTCCACTTCGGGGTTCTGATCGAGGATCGCGAACATCGCTTCGATGTCGACGATCGCCTGCTTGATCTCGCGGTAGACCATGCCCATGAAATTGAGCGGCTGGTAGAGCTGCAGCATCATCAGGTTCAGAAGGACGAAGTCGCCGACCGTCTTCCGCCCGTCCTTGATTTCGATGACGCACATGACGAGGACCGCAATCAGGCCGAGCGTGAAGAAGAAGGCCTGACCGGCGTTGAGCACGGCGAGCGACACGTAGGTGCGCACGCTCAAGCGCTCGTAGCGCGCCATCGCCTTGTCGTAGCGCTTGGCTTCGCGTTCCTCGGCGCCGAAATACTTGACGGTTTCGAAGTTGAGCAAGCTGTCGATCGCCTTGGTGTTGGCGTCGGTGTCGCTTTCGTTCATCGAACGGCGAATGCCGATACGCCAATTGGTGGCGAGCGTCGTGTAAGTCAGATAGGCGGCGACGGTCGCGCTGATCGCCGCGACATAGCGCCAGTCAAACGAGATCAGCATCGCTCCAACGATCAGCGCAAATTCGACGACCGTCGGCACGGCGGTCAGCATCGACGTGCGGATGATGGTTTCGATCGCGTTGCGGCCGCGCTCGAGTACGCGCGTCAGTCCGCCGGTCTTGCGCTCCAGATGAAAGCGCAGCGAGAGGCGATGCAGATGTTCGAAGACCTCGATCGCGAGGCGGCGGACTGCGTTCATCGCGACCGCGGCGAACAGAGCGTCGCGGCCCTGCTGGGTGAACGCCATGAGAACGCGTAAAGCGCCGTAAACGACAGTCAACGTCACGGCGCCGATCAAAGCATGCGGCAGGGGAACGGCGTCCAGCGACAGTTTTCCCGCGAGCGCGTCGGTCACCCATTTGAAGGAATAGGGAATGACGACCGTGATGAGCTTGGAAAGCAGCATAAGCGCGACCGCCAGAAAGACGCGCAGCTTCAGATCGCCGCGGTCCGACGGCCAAATGTAGGGCCACAGAAGCTGGACGGTTCCCGTAAGCGTCGCTCGATTGGCGGCCGCCTTCCGCTCGGGGACGAAAGACGACGTTCTATGATGTTGCATGGAAACTCATGTACCGGTTTTAGCGTTTAAGGCGCACATATAATCGTTCTCATAGGTTCGTAACATCCTCATAGCCGCCATCATCATCGCTTATGAGGTTGTGCATCTCACGGCGGTTTTGGCGTAGACGATCTGGAGCGCGGAATTACGGCGGGCCCGGCTTCAACGGGGTGAGTGAAGCTAGGCCACAATCGCGTGAATTGTCCTGCGAGGTCAAAGGGCTCAAACCGTGTCGATTCGAATGCGCGCTGCACTCACGCGTTCTTCAAATTGTCAAGAGTTACAAGCTCTTTTTTGTGTAAACCCAGCATCGCTGACGTCGCTCGGCTTGAGTATTCGGTCCGCGCGGGTTCAGGCTTAGTTGAAAGGATCAAAGATTATCTTGTCTCATGTTTTCGGTTGGGCTATAGCGGTTTTCGTCCAAATCGCCGTCCTGCGCCGAAGAAACATGACGCTTGATAGGGCCGGGAGGACAGATGGGCCGTTGTTGTGAACGCAATCCGGCGTCCACTTAGGCTCACGATTGGAGTAACAAAAGAAATGAGCGAATCCACAAACCACGTTGAACTCGCCGCGGAGATTGTTTCGGCTTATGTGTCGAACAACTCCGTGCCCTCGAGCGAGTTGCCCGCGCTGCTGAGCGACGTTCACGCCGCAATCGTTCGCGTCGCTTCCGGCGCCCAGCCGGTCGTGGTCGAGGCGGCGAAACCAGCCGTCCCGCCGAAGAAGTCGATCACAAGCGATTACATCGTCTGCCTCGAAGACGGCCGCAAGTTCAAGTCTTTGAAGCGGCATTTGCGGACCCAGTACAATCTGTCGCCCGAGGAGTATCGGGAGAAGTGGGGTCTTCCCTCGGACTATCCGATGGTTGCGCCCGCCTACGCCAAGGCGCGTTCCGCTTTGGCCAAGCAGATGGGCCTTGGTCAGCAGCGTCGCCGGCGCAAGTAATCGGCTGGCAATTCGAGATGGACAGCCGAGCGGCCGGGCGGGCGGCGGTTACGGGCTGTTTCTGATCGAGATCGGGGACGCCAACGCGGCCGGCAATACGGCCGCGCTCTCGACGCAATGCGCCTTACTTGGTTCCGAACAATCGATCTCCGGCGTCGCCGAGGCCCGGGACAATGTATCCGTGGTCGTTGAGCCTTTCGTCGATGGACGCGGTCCAGACCGCGACATCGGGATGGGCGTTCGTCAAACGCTCGATGCCTTCGGGCGCGGCGAGAAGACAGACAAAGCGGATTTCCTTCGCCCCCCGTTGCTTCAGCCGGTCGATCGCCGCGACGGCGGAATTGGCGGTCGCAAGCATCGGGTCCATCACGATCACCAGCCGGTCGGCGACGTCCGCCGGCGCCTTGAAATAATATTCCACCGCCTCGAGCGTCTGCGGATCCCGATAGAGACCGATATGGGCGACGCGCGCGCTGGGCACCAGGCTGAGCATCCCGTCCAAAAACCCGACGCCCGCGCGCAGGATCGGCGCGAAGACAAGCTTCTTGCCGGCGATCGTCGGCGCCATCGTCTTGGCGAGCGGCGTTTCGACCTCGACGAGTTCGAGCGGCAGGTCGCGCGTCACCTCGTACGCCAGAAGCATGCCGATCTCGTTGAGGAGTTGCCGGAAACCCTTGGTCGAAACGGTCTTGTCGCGCATCAGCGTGAGCTTGTGCTGCACCAGCGGATGGTTGACGACGTGGACGTTCGACATCGGGCGAGCTCCTGATCTTTCGCCTTGAAGTTTAGACGAGGTTTGCGGGCGCCGGTCCGTCGCGTGCGAGCCGTCCCCAGCTTTCATGGCCGAGCTCGAACGGGAGTACCCCTTATCCGCTTGTTCCATGCCTCGCCTCCAACATGGTACATAGCGGCGACGGCTTCGGGCTGCTCGGGTTCGGGCATTTCTAATCCACGCAGCGGAAAAAGGCGCTGCTGAAAGGGCAACGCTTGATGCCGCTCCCCCCTGACATTCCGCTCAAGACGATCGACGGCGAGGATGAGACCTTGGGCGCGTTCGACGGCAAGGCGCTCCTCATCGTCAATGTCGCAAGCAAATGCGGCTTCACCCCGCAATACGAGGGGCTCGAAGAGCTGCATCGGCGATTTCGCGGACGGGGCTTCGCCGTGCTCGGATTTCCCTGCGACCAGTTCGGCCATCAGGAGCCGGGCGACGAGGCCGAAATCCGAACCTTCTGCTCGACGACCTACGACGTCAGCTTTCCGATGTTCGCGAAGATCAAGGTCAACGGCGTCGACGCCCACCCGCTTTACAAGGCGCTCAAGAAGGAAGCGCCGGGACTGCTCGGCACCCAGGCGATCAAGTGGAACTTCACCAAGTTCCTTCTGGACAAGACGCATCGCGTGGTCCGGCGCTACGCGCCGACCGACAAGCCGGAATCGCTGGCGCTCGATATCGAGGCGGTGCTGTGAGGGCGGCTGGGAGGATCTGGAACGACGCTTGGCGGAAAGCGGCAGCCGCTTAAGGGGTTCGTAATGGGAGACAAGAGATGACAAGAGTAGTCTTGCGGGCTGCGGCGACGCTTGGCGCCTTAGTTATGTTGGTGATCGCGTTCTCTGCGCCTGTATTCGCCGCGCCGACACTCATCACGTCTGTCAGCGCCCCGTCGAGGGTGATCGATTTCGCCGGTTCCTATAACGAATATCCGATCACAAACCAGTATGCCGCTCAAGGGGTGACTTTCGCGGGCGCTCTTATAGGATTGACAAGTATCGGCGATACCAGACTGTTTCCCGGGAATCCGAGCGCTATTGCGTCGAACTGGAATTACGACGCTCAAAACCAGGGGGGCGACATCATTGGAAACTACGTCGGACTGAGCTTTTCAGCCACGTTCTCCTCGCTCATCAATCAGGTGGGCTTTTACGAGGAGACAAGCGACAACGTCACCATCACCGAATACAACGGTGCCAACTTCATCGGACGCTACAAGCTGCCCGGCGTTAGCGGCGACGTATCCTTCTACGGAGTGGCGGACTCGACGCCGTTCAACCGAATCGTTGTTGATCTGACGCTTGGCACTGACGGCTTTTTCGCAATGAACGACTTCACTTTCCATACGGAGGTCCCGGAGTTGGCAACCTGGGCGCTGATGCTGATCGGCTTCGCGGGGCTAGGCCTGGCCGGACAAAGGGCGCGGGTCAGAAGACGGGCCTGTTTTCCGGCTTAGCCAAGCGGCGTTGATCGTCGCGGAGTGAGATCGCCATGCCCGACAAGGTCCTCCTGATCACCGGCGGTTCGCGCGGCATCGGACGCGCCTCGGCGCTTCTGGCTGCGAAGCACGGCTGGTCGGTCGGGGTCAACTATCGCGAGGACATGGGCTCGGCGGCGGCCGTCGTCGACACGATCGCCAAGAAGGGCGGACGCGCGGTCGCGCTCAAGGGGGACGTTGCGGTCGAGGCCGACGTCGTGACGATGTTCGACCAGGCGACCAATGCGCTCGGGCGCCTGACCGGCGTCATCGCCAATGCAGGGATCGTCGCGCCCAGCGCCCGGCTCGTCGACATGAGTGCGGAGCGCATGCGGCGCGTGTTCGAGGTCAACGTGCTCGGCGCCTACCTCACCGCGCGCGAGGCGGCGCGTCGGATGTCGGAGTTTTTGGGAGGCGTCGGCGGCTCGATCGTCATGATCTCCTCGGCCGCGGCCCGTCTGGGCTCGCCCAACCTTTATGTCGACTACGCCGGCTCCAAGGGCGCCGTCGACACGCTCGCGCTTGGCCTCGCAAAGGAGCTGGGGCCGGAGGGCGTTCGGGTCAATGCGATCCGGCCCGGCCTGATCGACACCGACATCCACAAGAGCGGCGGCGAACCCGACCGCGCTCTGACCCTCGGCCGCTCCGCCCCGCTGGGGCGCCCCGGCACGGCGGACGAGATCGCGGAGGCAGCGATCTGGCTCCTCAGCGACGCCGCCTCTTACGTCACCGGCGCGATCCTCGACGTCGCCGGCGGGCGGTAGCCGCCTTGGAAGCCACGCGAGCGGATCGATGCTTTCCCCGGCAAAATGCGGCGGTCCAGAAGCCAAGGGGAACGGTGGAGACTCCCGGACCGCGCCGTCGCATTCGCGACCACGACCAATATTATGTACGCACAGGCGCCCAGATCCGCTTTGATCCAGCGCAATCATTCTGGGCTGCCTGTTAGGGCTCTGTACGAAGAATTCTCGAGACCGCCCAGTCTGACCTTTCGGCCGCCGCTCCGATCCGCGCGCCCGCGGCCCCAGTCAGCCCCGCACTCATGCTCATCATCGCGGCCACGCGCCCCTCGTCGCACTTGCACGGGCGGAGTCGGTAGTCATTATACGGGCTCGGCGAGTCCCTAATGGGAGGACGATTCGATGGACGTCAGCGACGAAAAGTTCATGGTGTTCATCAGCCACAAGCACGACGATCACGTGCTGGCGATGCGCGTGAAGGCCTTGCTCGAAAGTCTGAACAAGAAGCTGATCACCTGCTTCGTATCCGGGCACGACATCACTGCGGGGACGGACTGGCGGCGCGAGGTCCGCGGCGGCCTCGCCCGGAGCCACGTGCTCCTGCTGCTCTTCACGACGCCGTCGAAGAACTGGGACTGGTGCCTCTTCGAGACCGGCCTGTTCACCCGTTTCGATAAGTCCGAGATCCGAGCGGTCGTCTCCCTATTCAATCCCGGCCAGGCGGCGCCAAGCCCGCTCGCCGACCTGCAGGGCGTGCCCGCCAAGGCAGACAAGATCGGGGCCTTCCTCGACGCCCTCTGCCGCAAGACCTGGACCGTATCCGATGACTGGCGCCGGGGCGCGCTCGCCCCGGACATCAGGGTCGAAAAGCTGAAGGAGGTTGCTGAAGCCATCGAGAAGGAATTCAGCCGCTCGGGGTCGACTTCGGCGCACTATCCGTGCCATCGCGTAGTTCTGTCGCTATCGGATCGCGACCCCATCGCGAAAGGCATCCCGGAGAGCGCGCGGGTCATCGAAGGGCCGAACGACACCTCGGCCTACACGATGGCGCTGTTCGATTTCGCGGGCGGGTCCGGCAGGCGAACGTGGGGCGACCTGCTCAAGGCCGTGCGAGGGACCGATGCGCCTTGGCGTTACGAACTCGACGAGCAGTTCCGTCGAGCCCTTGATGAGGCGCTTTTTGCGCCGTCTCCCGGCCGTATGAATCCCGGTCAGATGAACTCCGTCCACGATCGGCTCTACCGTCCGATCATCTACAGCATCGAACGGGGTCCGGCGTCCGAATGGAACGGAGGCCCCGGAAGGCAATCCGACCGCCGCCCCAAGTCGGTCATCATCGTGCTGGCCCCCGAGCCCAAGGCGGCGTAAGCCAGGACGAGTATCCATCGCGCCCCTTTCGCGTCACCGGAACAAGGGCGTGACGAAGATGGCGACTGCGACCAGTTGGGCGATGGCGAAGGCTGCGGACCGCAACGGCTGGCGGCCGGCGATATAGGCCGCCATGTGGCCGATGCGCAGGAGGATATAGACGACCGCAAGGATGTCGGCGATCCGGCTCGGGCCGCCCACCACGTGGGCCACGATCACGGCCGCGGCGAACCCCGGAAAGGTCTCGAGCCCGTTGAGGTGGGCGCCGTAGGCGCGCAGCGACTGTCCCGCGAGGTCGCCTACGTGATAGCGCGGCTGGTTCGCATCGAGGCCCTTGACGAAGCTGAAGGCGACATAGGGCAAAGTCGCGGCGATCAGGATGCACCAGATGGCGACGGTCATGCGGACGCCCTCCTGCCGCTTCCGTCGCGCGGCACGGGAGCTTAAGGTCGCGTCAATCGCAAGGCCCTGTCAACAAGTCGCTTGCCGATCGCGGCAGCGCCCCGCCGAAAGCGGCGTAACCATCTGAGATCACTAGGGAACATAATCACGCCTGGCGAGGCCGCAACGCTGGCGCGGGGCGCCAAAATCAGTTAGACCCTGAGCCCAAGCGTGACCTGAGGTAACAATTTGAGCGACACCCGCGACGACCGGCCCGAACCCGAGGGGCCGGCCGACATCAAGCCTGTCTCGATCCTCGACGAAATGAAGCGCAGCTACCTCGATTACGCGATGAGCGTGATCGTGAGCCGCGCGCTGCCCGACGTCCGCGACGGCCTGAAGCCGGTCCACCGGCGCATCCTCTATGCGATGCGCGAACTGAATTTCACGCCGGATCGGCCGTACAACAAGTCCGCGCGCACCGTCGGCGAGACGATGGGCAAGTACCATCCGCACGGCGACCTTGCGATCTACGACGCGCTCGTGCGCATGGCGCAGGACTTCTCCATGCGCGCGCCGCTCATCGACGGGCAGGGCAATTTCGGCTCGGTCGACGGCGACCCGCCCGCGGCCTCCCGCTACACCGAGGCGCGGCTCGACCGCCTTGCACTGGCGCTGCTCGACGACCTCGACAAGGACACCGTCGACTTCAAGCCCAACTACGACGAGAAGGAGGAGGAGCCGGTCGTCCTGCCGGCGCGCTTCCCCAATCTGCTCGTCAACGGCGCGGGCGGCATCGCCGTCGGCATGGCGACCAACATTCCGCCGCACAATCTCGGCGAGACGATCGACGCGCTGCTCGCGATGATGGACAAGCCCGACATCACGCTCGACGAGCTCATGGAGCATATTCCGGGACCGGACTTCCCGACCGGCGCCTCGATCCTCGGACGCGCTGGCGTCCGCGCGGCCTATGCCTCGGGGCGCGGCTCGATCATCATGCGGTCCAAGGTTTCGATCGAGGAGCTGCGCAAGGACCGCGAGGCCTTGATCGTCAGCGAGATCCCCTACCAGGTCAACAAGGCGACGCTGATCGAGAAGATCGCCGAGCTCGTGCGCGAGAAGCGCATCGAAGGTATTTCCGACCTCCGCGACGAATCCGATCGCGACGGCATGCGCATCGTCATCGAACTCAAGCGCGACGCGGTGGCCGACGTGGTCCTGAATCAGCTCTGGCGCTTCACCGCGATGCAATCGAGCTTCGGCGCCAACATGATCGCGCTGAACGGCGGCCGGCCGGAGATGCTGACGCTCAGCGACATGCTGCGCGCGTTTCTCGACTTCCGCGAGGACGTCGTCACGCGGCGCACCAAGTTCCTGCTCACGAAGGCGCGCGACAACGCCCACATCCAGGTCGGCCTCGCGATCGCGGTCGCCAACATCGACGAGGTGATCCGTCTCATTCGCACCTCCGCCGATTCGGGGACGGCCCGCGCGGCGCTGATGGAGCGTTCGTGGCCCGCGCGCGACATGGCGCCCCTGATCACGCTGATCGCCGATCCGCGCCACACGCTCGACGCCGATGGCGCGATCCGGCTGTCGGACGCGCAGGCGCGCGCGATCCTCGAACTGCGCCTTGCCCGCCTGACCGCGCTCGGGCGCGATGAGATCGCCGAGGCCTTGAACCGGCTCTCGGCCGAGATCGCCGACTATCTCGACATCCTGAGCTCGCGCGCGCGGCTCATGGGGATCATCCGTGACGAGCTCGTCACGGTGAAGACCGATTTCCCCTCGCCGCGCCGCACCGAGATCCTCGACAGCGACGCCGACATGGACGACGAGGACCTCATCCAGCGCGAGGACATGGTGGTGCTCGTCAGCCACGGCGGCTACATCAAGCGCGCCCCCTTATCGACCTATCGCGCGCAGAGACGCGGCGGCAAGGGTCGCGCGGGGATGGCGACGCGCGACGAGGATTTCGTCGCGCGCCTGTTCGTCGCCTCGACCCATCAGCCGGTGCTGTTCTTCTCGTCCGCCGGTCAGGTCTACAAGGAGAAGGTCTGGCGCCTGCCGCTCGCGGCGCCCCAGGCGCGCGGCAAGGCGCTCATCAACCTGCTTCCGCTCGAAGCCGGCGAGCGCATCACCACCATCATGCCGCTGCCGGAGGACGAGGCGACGTGGGAATCGCTCGATGTCATGTTCGCCACCACCCGCGGCACGGTCAGGCGCAACAAGCTCTCCGACTTCGCCCAGGTCAACCGGTCCGGCAAGCTCGCCATGCGGCTCGACGAGGGCGAGCGGATCGTCGACGTGCAGATCTGCTCGGAGAAGCAGGACGTCTTGCTCACGACCGCGCGCGGCCAGTGCATCCGCTTCGCCGTGAGCGACGTGCGCGTGTTCAAGGGCCGCGATTCCATGGGCGTGCGCGGCATCGCGCTCGCCGAGGGCGACGTCGTCATTTCGCTCTCGATCCTCAACGCGCTTAACGTGAGCGGCGACGAGCGCGCCGCCTATCTAAAGCAACGCCGCGCGCTCGCGGGCGAAGCGGCGGAGGAGGCGGGCGACGCGGGCGAAGCCGAAGCCGACGCGGAGAACGGACAGGCGAACGGCTCGGCCTTGCTTTCGTCCGAGCGCTTTAAGGCGATGCAGGACGCCGAGCAGGTGATCCTGACCGTGTCCGAGAACGGCTACGGCAAGCGCACCATCTCCTACGAATACCGCGTGACCGGCCGCGGCGGCAAAGGCATCGTCGCGATGGCGGTCAACGCCCGCAACGGCGCGCTCGTCGCCTCCTTCCCGGTGGAGGAGAGCGACGAGATCATGCTCGTGACCGACGGCGGCCAGCTCATCCGCGTGCCGGTCTCCGGCATCCGCATCGCCGGCCGCGCGACGCAGGGCGTCATCGTGTTCGACACGGGCGAGGGGGAGCGGGTGGTCTCGGTCGACCGGATCGGCGAGACGGAAGGGGAGGAGGAAGAGTAGCCGCGTCAGGTGATGGCTATAACAATAGCATAACGTTATAAGCGGCCGGGTCGGATTTGGCTTTTCTTGTTTTGAGGTCGTTCAAGCGGCGAAAGCCGGCCAAAAAGCGGGTTGGAAAAGCTTGGATTTCCTTGGATTCTCTCGTCAGAATCGAGCGTTTTTAATGGGTTATGACGCTTCAGCGGATGAAAAAAAATGCGAAGGGGCTTCCGGAAGCAAAGCGGACAATCCGGCTTGCGGCGGAAGGCCTAAAATTCTGGGCACCGACGGCCCTGTCACGGGTTCTCGGTCTTCGCAGGCGACGCGCTTGATCATCCTCATTGGCGAAGAGTAGCATGAGGTTTGGATTTTCGGAAGAAATTGTCGCGATCTGTGTGTCTCCAGCCCACCATAGGGGAATTGAGTAAACTGTCACCATAATCCCCGTAATCCCAGCGGCCTCGCCAGCCACGCCAAGCGTCGTTCAGTCGCCGGGTCTCGCCACATGCCAAGGACGGCGGGCCGAGGCGAAGACTGGCGGCGTTTGGGCCCTTTCGCTAGTCTGGGGAGGTGCACGGGGCGCACCGAGTGCCGTAGGCCCAACAATTGGAACTATCGCATACGCCATCTGGAGAACGAACTCATTTACTGAGGGAGTTGAGCGCCATGCCAGTCTGTTTCGTCATCATGGGCTTTGGGCTAAAGACCGACTTGGCGACCGGCCGGGTGCTCGATCTCGACATGAGCTACAGGCACATCATCAAGCCCGCTGTCACGGCTGCCGGCTACGAATGCATCAGGGCCGACGAAATCCAGCATTCGGGCGTCATCGACGTCCCGATGTACGAAATGCTTTTCGCGGCCGACCTGGTCATCGCCGACCTGTCGACGGCGAACCTGAACTCCATCTTCGAACTCGGTGTCCGGCACGCGCTGAAGCCGCGGGGGACCATCATCATGGCGGAGAGCAAGTTCACCATCCCGTTCGACGCCAATCATATTGTTGTCCGCCATTATGAACATCTCGGGCCGGACATCGGCTTCGATGAAGTCATGCGTATGCGGACAGTGCTGACGTCGCTGGCCAACGCTCTTAAGGCCGGCAGCGCCGTCGACAGTCCTGTGTACACGGCAATGCCCGGTCTCCAGATGCCCACCCTCCCCACCGCCGCCCGGCAGGCCATGGGCCTCGGCCCCGAGGCGGCTCCGCCGCCCTCAGACGGAGACAGTTATGCGGTGAAGCTCCAAACGGCGCGTGTAGCGATGGACTCCGGCGCATTCGCGAGCGCGCAAAGGATTCTCCAGGGCATCTATCAAGACCAAGCCGCCCCGGGAGCGGACGGCAGGCCGACACCCGCCCGGCCGTTCGTGCTCCAACAACTCGCCCTCGCGACCTACAAGACTGGCGAGGACAAGGCGAAGACCGACGGCGCGGAGCAGGCGTTGGCTGGCTACGCCGAAGCGGAGGCGTTGCTCCGGCAACTGGACGTCGAGACGACCACCGATCCCGAGACGCTCGGCTTGTGGAGCGCGATCCACAAGCGAAGAGCCGAAATCACGACGCGATCGCCTGACGAGCAAAAGCAGGATATCACCGAGGCGATCCGAGCCGCCGAGCGCGGCTTCATCATTAAGCGGGACTATTACAACGGAACGAACCTCGCCTACCTCTTGAATTTGAGGGCGTCGAAGTCATCGGGCGACGAGAGAATCACCGACAACATTCTCGCAGACCGCGCTCGCCGGGAGGTTGTGGACATCACAGCTCGTGGTCTGGAGATGCTGAATGTGAAAAAATCCGCGGGCGGGGAGACGACGACGCTCCGAGACGAGAATTACTGGCTTGCAGCCACTCGCGCGGAATCCCTGATCGCGCTCGGCGACAAATCCGGCGAGGAGCTAATGCAGAAAGCCCTCGCGAGCGCGCCCACTGCGTGGATGGCGCAGAGTACGCAACTTCAACTTAGCAGGGTCCTCACGCTGCTTGCGGAAGGCCGCTCGTCACAGTCGAGTGAAGTGCCGGCAAATAAGACGAAGAAACAACACCTTTACGTTTCATATGCATGGGCTGATCCAGCAGATCCTAAACGGGAGACGGATGTCGATCGGCTTTGCGAAGAAGCTGAAAAGCGCGGCGCATTAATTGTTCGGGACAAGTCGACGCTGAAAATCGGGGATTTCATTTACGATTTTATGCAGCAGATTGGAGAGGGTGATCGAGTTTTTGTATTTCTAAGTAATAAATATCTACATTCGCCGTACTGTATGTTTGAATTGTTTGAATTGTGGCGAAACAGCAGACAGAACAAAACGGTTTTCGCAGGTAAAATTCGAGTATTCACTATCGACGGGACAAGGATCGGAACGCCAGACGAATGGTTGGACTATACCGCATATTGGGTCGTGGAGCGCGATAGGCTTAAGCTCAAAATCGATCAGGTAGGGTGGCCAAATGCGGGTCAGGAAGTTCTGAGGCGCTATCGTTATATGGAGGACTTTGCCACCAAAATCTCGGATGTTCTTGCGCTATTTACCGATGTCGTTCAGCCAAAAACATTCGACGAGTTTCTGAAATATGGATTCGACGATCCACCCGGAGGCGCGAGGATTTATTAGGTGGCCAAGATTTGGGATTACGGTGAGACTTTGCTCAATAGCCAAACTCGCGGTCTTAGCCCACGCTGTTTGGGGGCGCACATCGCGGCCCGCCGAGGCGGCGAGACGTCCCAGAAGTAATTCCCCGGAATTCCCGACTGGCTCAGACTTGGCGCCAGCCTGGCCTGCCTGGATCGACCAGTTCAAACTGGACCGGCGCAATTCCAAACAGGGCGATCACGGCCGGTTCCTTCGCATCCCGCTTTACCCCGTCGTAGTGAGGGGTGCGGGTGACGCGGCGCACGAAGCCGCCCGCGGGCACCGGGACGGTATTGTCCGGATCGAAGTCCGCCCCGCTATTCACGCACCATGTGCCCGACAGAACCAGCGAGAGCCGGTCGGTGGCATAAGAATGCGGAGCGCTCATGTAGCCGGGATTCCATCTCACCCAGCACAAGATAGGGGCCGGGGCTGTTCAAGCCGCCATAGAGCGTCGCCATTTCCCCGCTATGTGGCGGGCCACCGCTCCAATCGCTCCACTTGATCGCGTCAGGCAGCGTAATCGCCGTCTCGGCTGGATTGATTTGACCAGCTCTCGCTGGGGTTGCCCGCAAGGCGAGCGGCAGGGCGGCGAGTAGCGAGGCAGCCAGGAATTCTCGACGACTGGAGCAAGCGTCAACATCGGCATCGAGGAGAGAGACAAGCGTACGCTCTGACGGAATGCCGGAAGTCATCTCGATTCTCCTTACCTGTGTCATTCTGTCCCGCCGACGTCTCAGCCGTGGCCTCAAGACCGCCGTTTCAAAGTGGGTTGCGCTCGAACATAGTTGCGGCTCGGCAGCCGCAATAGTCTACGGACGTTGACTCCAATGCCGCATTGGTTTGCGGAGCCCGATACCTTGGTTTTACATTGCTTGGAGGCGATTATGCGCGAGGGCAATCTAAACTCAAGGAGCGCCCCCCGCATAGAACCGTGCGGGCGGCTATCCCGCATACGCTTTTGCCGAGTCGTGGAGTAATCGGCATATGAATCATGTCTTTACCGGATCAACTCTAAGGCTTCACTGTAAGTCCACAGTCGATAACAAGTCTGCAAATCAAATTTATGTTGCCAAGAGTGAGGATTTGTGCGCAAAATTGGGGGCCTTTAGAACACATTTGTAGTCGAATCCGCGTTCGGACGAGAGCACTCCAGTTGCGTCGCGAGCTTATGAGTTCGCGATGCTTGAGTGTGCGACGATTGGGAGGAGAGCGAAGATGTTCGGCAAAAGCCTGATTTTAACTTCCGCTCCGATAGCGTTACCTGTTGGCAGGGGTGGGCCGTAGGTTCGACCCTTCTGGTTTTCCTGTCATGGCCGTCCCCGGAGTTGATCCCGGCTACCGACAAGAACGTCGAACTCTCCGAATAAGACGCTGAAACAGCGTCAGGCACTGAACGCGGACATTAGCGGTGCCGCGCCGCCCGGATGGCCAGGTCAATCCCCGGATCAAGTCCGGGGGCGGCCATGACGTCACGTTGCCCAGGCCGGGCAACGCTGCAATCGCGTTACGCCTTCTCAGATTCAAGCTTCGAAGCCTAGAAATGGGAGGATATCATGCAACGCCAGACACTTCAGAAGGCCCTGTCGATAGGTCGCTTTGTGGGGCTAGGAGGCTTAGCAGCGGCGCTCGGAATTTCGAGCATTCCCCACGCTGCGTCTGCCCAGGGCAGCACGACTGCCCCAGGCATCACGATCCCGGCATATAACCCGTATCCGCCTGGCATTCTGCCGTCCGATTTGGACTCGGAGATCGCGAGGATTCAGCGCGAAATGACGGGCATCTTCAATGAGGCGCTTGGCGAATGGAAAGCACTGCCGCCCCTGACTTATACAGGTAATCCGCCCATATTGCAGTACAACGGATACAATGCGGTGGAAATACTCGGCAAGCTGATGAATTTCGACTTGGACATATCGCCCTTCAAGAACGTGGGCTGCGGTTTCTGCCACATGCCGTACGCCGCCTTTAGCGGACCGATCCCCTCCGTCAATCTGACGATGGTCGCCTATCCCGGATCGTATCACTATCGAGCCGCCAAGCGGACCGCGCCGCGGTACACCTATTCACCAGATTTCCCCGTAATGGAATACAACACAACGCAGGCGGCGTTCTTTGGCGGAACCTTCTGGGACGGGCGCGCGACTGGCTACGAACTGCAGAGTCCTGACGCCGAGCAGGCACAGCATCCCCCGGTCGATCCTCTGGAAATGGCCTTCCCCGATACGGCTTGCATCGCGTTTCGGCTATCCCCGGCGGTGTACCGGCCTCTCTTTGAGCAGATCTGGGGCGTGGATTTCAACATCAGTTGGCCCTTCGCCACCGAGAAGATTTGCGATACCCCGGGAGGCGCGGCGGTGTTCGGCACTAGCACCACCCCAGTTAAGCTGACCCCGCAAGACCGCACCAAGGCAAACAATATCTACGACCATTGGGGGCAGTCCATTTCCAAATACGAACGCTCGAATCGTATGAGCCCCTTCACCTCGAAATTCGACGCCTTCCTGAAGGGGTCGGTTACCTTAACGTCAAATGAGATGGCCGGTTTCAATCTCTTCAACGGTAAAGGAAACTGCAATTCTTGCCATCTCGACGGCTTATCGACCACGCTCAAGTCGACGCAAACCGACACCGGCACGCCGGCCGATACGAGGCCTCTGTTCACCTGCTTCGGCTATTCCAATCTCGGCCTGCCGCTCAATCCCAGGATTGCGCTGTTTTATGAGACCAAGCCGGATGCCCTTGGGTACACGCCCAATCCGTACGGCTTTGGTTACAGAGATTTGGGACTGGGCACGTTCCTCAGGAGCGGCTTCGGCTCTGGCCCCAATCCAAACGGGGATTGGGTGCAATACGCGCCAACCAGTGACGGCCAGTTCCAAACCGCGACGGCGCGCGATGTGGCGATGACCCCGCCGCAATGCCCCAGCACCGATGCGCCCGGGCCCTACTTCCAGAAGGAGTTCTTCCACAATGGCTACATCAAGAGCCTGAAGCAACTCGTCCATTTCTACAATACGCGCGATGTGTATCCGGTCAATGTCACGTCGGGACACTGCCCAAGTGGGAAAATTGAAAAGGTCAACTGCTGGCCGATGCCCGAGGTCACCAACAACCTCGATATGACGGTCGGCAGCCTCGGCTTGACGGATCAGGAGGAAAACCAGATTGTGGCCTTCCTGCGAACACTCACGGATGGCTACACAACACCGTATCAGGACATCAACACCTTTACGGGTGTGTGCATGACCGGTGGTACGGCTGCTACCCAGGGGAACGACTTCCTCATCCCCACCCCGCCACTCCCGCCTTGCGCTGCGGCGATCTGCGGTGCCCCGCCCCTGGCCAGGACGAGGGCTAACGCTCCTGTGAAGAACCGGGTGATACGCTAGGGCAGGAGGCTTCATTTAGAAGCGGCCCGCCGAGCGGCGCATGGGGGGTCCACCCGACCCTCATGCGCCCATCACCCCAGGAACGGTGGTCGAGGATTTGTCCCATGAATGGGCTGCTCGCAAAATTTGTCATCGCCGGCGCGGCCGGGAGCTTGCTCGCCGCAAGTCCAACGGTCGCTCAGTCTCTTTCTCCCGTAAGCAAGGCGTCGCACGTCGAAATCATCAAAGGACCGGAGCTCGAATTCGCTCGCAGCGACTTGGCCATAATCAGATGGACCAGCACCAACCCGGGCGGCGACGACGAGCATTTCGCCGTCATGCACTATGGGACGGATCCCAAAGACTTAAGCGAAACGGCGAAATCCCACATCAGGCTCAACCGCACTCATGCGGAGACGATGTTCCGGGTGCGTGTCGACGGTCTGACGCCGCAGACGACCTATTACTACATGGTGACCTCGATGGGGGCCGATGGTGAGAGCGACGGGGTGGAAAGCCCCGTCAATCGGTTCACCACGCCCGCGCCTGGCGAAGAGATCGTCGCTTACCCTCAGCCAAAATAACAACGACCGGACGGCCGAGGCTTCCGGGCGCGTTTCGAGCGATTCCAGAGGCTTGCGGCGCCGACTCAAGGCGTCATCGTTTTCGACACCGCAGAGCAGGAGCGCGTCGTCCCGGTCGACCGGAAATCATATCGATAAGCTCCGAGTGCTTGTTTGCTGTCAGTTGCTTTTCAGCATGATACGAGCGACCTCCGCGGCTTCATCGATCTGCGGCCAATGGCCCGCTTCGAGAACATGGAGAGCCGCATTCCGAGCCTGGGACCGCAGGTATTCGGCGACGGTGACATGGAGGTAGGGATCTGCCTTCCCCCAAATAAGCAAAAGCGGGACATCGGAACGCCTGAAGTCAGCCAAACGGGCGGTATTGACAACGAGCTCGTCGGTCAACTGGAAGGTCATCTGTGCGAAAGCGGGACCGGCGCTGGGCTGTTGCCTAAAGTTATTGTCGATGATCGGCCCGAGAAACTCGATATAGCGGCGCTTTTGCGTCTCCGTCAGAATGGTTTTCAGCCGCTCACGCTGAAAGTCGAGTAACCAGGCGAATTGCTGCGGGCTCATCAGGAAATGCTGCTGGAGCGCTTTCAACCCCTTTTGCGAAAAAAGCTCGATGAGCTCGGGGACCCGTAGTCCGGGGGCATCGCCGTAGAAGGCGTTGATCAAGATCACGGCCGCCGCTCGATCAGGATGCCTCAGAGTGAAGTTGACCGCAGTTGGGCCGCCCGCGTCGTGTCCGACAGGAGTGATTTTATCCAGCTTCAAAGCCTCAACGACCGCTTCCAGATCGCCGAGCTGTTGCTCGAAGCTGTAGTTCATACCTGTCGGCTTATCGGATGCGCCAAAGCCCAGAAAATCTTTCGCGACTGTTCTCCGACCCGCTGACACCAAATGCGGAATAAGGTCGTCATAAATGTGCGAGTTGTCCGGGAATCCATGCAGCACAACGAACGCCGGTCCGCTGCCAGGGAAATCGCGGACGTACAGGCTTCCGCGATCGCGTGCAACCCGATGTTCAGAGAAGCCCGAAAGAATCGTTTCTTGGGAATTGACCATAGTCGGTCTCCTTGGCGGGTTGCGAGAATTTGTCAGCCAGGATCATTTGGATTGTGACTAGCATCTATTCCCTGCAAAGCGCAAGCGTCTCGAGACGGGCGACGTCCGCCACACAGGGCGTCATCGTCAAAGAAGCGAATGCATCGATCGAACGGATCGGGTCGGAACAGCGGTCGATTAAGGCGTCACCTTGATTCCGGCGGCTGGGCGCTGACCTCGGGGCGCATGGGCTTCGTCAGCCTGCACGCAATGGGCGGCCTCGGCAACGCGACCCCGCCGCGCAACCTGGCTTGTCGGAAATGGCGGGATGCCGCAGATTAAGGATTGCGATCCGTCGCCGCAACCGCGGATGTCGGCCTGTTCGGCTCTGATTTCCTTGAAGAAAAAGCGCATTCCGTGGGGAGGCCGCTCATGAACCTTCGACTCGTCTGCTTCGCGATGTTGCTGTTTTCAGCCGCCGCTTCTGCTCAGCCGCCGAAAATCGCGGTCGAGGAAGCGATGGTGAAATCCTCCGACCCCGGAATCGAAATCTACGTCAAGAACAAGCATGCGGAAGGCATGTCGTCTTTCTCTGCAGACAGGACGCTGCTGTTCATTCACGGCGCGACGTATCCAGCCGAAACCAGTTTCGACTTGCCGATCGAAGGGGTTTCCATGATGGATCTGTTTGCTCAGAACGGATTCGATGTTTACCTGGTTGACGTACGGAGTTACGGACGTTCAACCCGGCCGAAGGAGATGGATCAGCCAGCCGACGCCAACAAACCGATCGCAACCTCTGAAGAAGCGGGCCGCGATCTTGGTACGGCGGTCGATTACATCTTGAACTTGCGAGGCATTCCGAAACTGGATCTGATCGGCTGGTCATGGGGAACCTCGATCGCGGGCAATTATACCAGTCAGCATAACGATAAGATTAACCGGCTGGTGCTATACGCGCCGGCTTGGACATTCCAGCCAGCGAAAGAGCCGCCAACGACTGCGATCCCCGCGTATCGCCTGGTTTCGAAGGAGACCGCGAGAGCGCGTTGGTACAGGGGCGTTCCGGCGGACAAACAGGCGGCGCTGATCCCGCCCGGGGCGTTTGACCAATGGTGGGAAGCAACGCTCGCGACCGATCCGGTTGGCGGCAAGATGAACCCGCCTATGCTTCGCGCCGCCAACGGCGTCATGGCGGAGTTCGACAATTTCTGGCTCGCCGGAAAGCCGTTCTACGATCCGGGCAAGATCACCGTGCCGACGCTCATCATCCACGCGGAATGGGACGCCGATCTTCCCAGCGCCATGGCCGAGGCCTATTTCACCAAGTTGACGGCGACGCCCTACAAGCGGTTCGTGGAACTGGGCGAAGGCACGCACACGGTCATGCTCGAAAAGAACCGGATGCAGTTTTTCCACGAAATCCTCGGCTTCTTGTCGGAGACGGGCGCCACGGCGCTCAAGTGAGTTTCGCGTAACGGCCGATGGCGCCGGTAAGACGGGCCAACCCTTCGGCTTACGTTTCACCCCATTCATTGAAGCTTCATCGCGTTTGTGGGATGAAAGACCCGAAGCAGGCGGCTGGCCTGCTCGGGGCGCCCGCCCGCGGTTTTGCGGGGTCGTTGATATAGCGCGCGCCCCATGTGCAAACGGACGGGAGAATCGGTTCCATGAAGAAGATGCTGGCTCTTGCGGCGGCGCTTGCGGCCGCCGTGTCGGTTTCGGCTTGCCAGACCCCGCAGCAGCAGAACGCCCTCGTCGGAGGGGCGCTGGGCGGCGGGACGGGCGCCCTGATCGGCTCCGCGGTTTCCAACGGCAGCGCGGGCGGCACGCTGGCGGGCGCGGCGATCGGCGCGGCGTCGGGCGCGATGATCGGCTCGGCGGCGACGCCGAGCTACCAGGGCCAATGCGCGCGCTTCGGCTACGATTACAACGGCAACCGCGTCTGCATCGCCTATTATTGAGCGCCGCGATGGCGGCAGAGACGCGCCGGCCCATCTCTGCGGCCGGCGCGTCTTGATTCCGAGCAACCGCGCGCCGAGGCCGCGCGATGACGCCTGACCCTGACAGCGCACTCGCCTCCCGCTTCGTCGCCTCGCCCAATCATGGTCCGCGGCGGGGGCATGGGGCGCCCAACAGCCTCATCTTGCATTACACCGGCACGCCGACGGGCGAGGCCGCGCTGAACCTCTTGTGCGATCCCGCGTCGGAAGTCTCGGCGCATTATTTCATCTGGGAGGACGGGCGCATCGACCAGCTCGTCCATGAGAGCGAACGCGCCTGGCACGCGGGCAAAGCCTTCTGGAAGGGCGAGAGCGACGTGAATTCCGCCTCGATCGGCGTCGAGATCGTCAATCCGGGCCACGACAGCGGCATGCCGCCCTATCCCGACCGGCAGATCGAAGCGGCCATCGCTCTCGCGCGCGATCTTTGCTCGCGCTGGCGAATACCGCCGGAGCGCGTGCTCGCCCATTCCGACGTCGCCCCATCGCGCAAGCGCGATCCGGGCGAAGCTTTCCCCTGGCGGCGGCTCAAGGCCAGCGGCGTCGGCCATTGGGTCGAGCCGGCGCCAATCTCCGGCGGGGCGCTCTTCGCCCACGGGGAAGAAGGGCCGCCGGTGCGGGCGCTGCAGGCGATGCTGGCCCTCTACGGCTACGGCCTCGAGCTGACCGGCGTCTACGACCGCCACACAAGCGCGGTGGTCGCGGCCTTCCAGCGCCACTTCCGCCCCGAGCGCGTCGACGGCGAGGCGGACGCATCGACAGTCGCGACCTTGAAGGCGCTGATCGAGGGGCTGGAGTAACGGCGGGTTTCCGTCGCGAAGGTCGCTCCCTCACGTTTCAAGGATCGCCTCGTACGTCTCTCGCACGCGCTTTCTCGCCTCGCTGAGCGCCGCGACGAACGCCTCGAAGTCGGGGAAGCCGGTCGCGGCGGCGATGCGGCGCTTGACGCCGGACGCGGCCTTCAAGGGATCGAACGGGCCGGCGATCGAAAGCCGCATGAACTGCGTCGCGTCGGTATAGAGGCGGTGCGCGCCGATCAGGGTCTCGACTTGCTCTGCGGTGAGGAGCCCCGCCGCGCCCGCCTTGTCGATCACCTTGCGGGTCGACACGTCGAGAATATCGGCGTGCGCATAGCCATAAGCGAGACCGAGATATTGGGCGACGAATTCGATGTCCATGAGGCCGCCCTTGACGAGCTTCAAGTCCCAGCGGTCCCTGTCGCCCTTCTCCTTGGCGATCAGCGCCCGCATCGAGCGCACGTCATGGGCGACCTTCGCCGCGTCGCGCTTGCGGACGAGCGTCTGGCGCACCGCCTTCGCGATCTCGGCGGCGAGGCTCATGTCTCCGGCGACGACGCGCGCACGCATGAGCGCCATGTGCTCCCAGGTCTCCGCCTCGTTCTCTTGGTAGAGAGTGAACGCCGAGAACTGGGTCGCGAGCGGCCCCTTGCGGCCCGAGGGACGAAGCCGCAGATCGACCTCGTAGAGCTTGCCCGCCTTGGTCGGCGCAGTGAGCGCCGCGAGCAGGCGCTGGGTGAGGCGGGAATAATAGAGTCCGGCGCCGAGCGGCCTGGCGCCGCCGGACTCTTCGGCGTCGGGAGGGAAATCGTAGATCACGATCAGATCGAGATCGGAGGCCGCCGTCATCTCGCGCGAGCCGAGCTTGCCGAGCGCGACGACGGCGACCCGCCCCCCGCGCACGCGCCCATGCTCCGCCGCGAAAGCGTCTTCGACGCGCTCGAGCATCGCCGCGACGAGCGCTTGCGCGAGCGCGCTGTAGGCGCGTCCGGCGCGATCGGGATCGAGACGGCCGGACAAGAGGTGGAGGCCGATCACGAACATCTCCTCCGCGGCGAAGTCGCGCGCGCGATTGAGCGCGTCCTCGTAACTTTGCCCCTGTGCGACGAACCTTTCCGCGCGCGCCCGCGTCTCGTCCTCATCAAGGCTCTGCTCGAAATCGGTCGCCCGCGACGGATCGATCGCCGCGTCCAGTACGTGTGGACGCGTGGCTATCACTTGCGCGAGCCGCGGCGCGGAGCCGAGCATGTCGCCGAACAGTTCGCGCAAGCTCGCGTTCGAGCGAAGGATCGAGAGGAGCTCGACCGACGCCGGCATCCGCGCAAGCGCTCCGTCGAAAGCTGCCAGCGCGGCGTCCCCGTCGCCCGAGCCGGCGAAGGCCTCGAGCAGCGCGGGGGTCAGCTCCGTCATGACCTCGCGCGCGCGAGGGCTGCGCACGGCGGGGCGGCGGCCAAAGTGCCAGCCTCGGATCGTCTCGGCGGCGGCCTCGGGATCATGGAACCCGAGGCTGCGCAAGGTCGCGAGCGTCTCGGGATCGACGGCGACGCCGGTAAAGACGAGACTGCCGGCCGCGGCGCTCAGGGTCGGGGCGTCCTCGAACAGGCGCGCATAATGGCGCTCGACGAGGGTCAGGCGATCGGTCAGGTCACGCGCGAAGGATTCCAACCGGGCGTAGCCGCAGAATTTCGCGAAGCGCGCAAGCTCGGAGCGCTCGAAAGGCAGGCGTTGCGTCTGCTCGTCGCCGATCATCTGCAAGCGATGTTCGACGCGGCGCAGAAAGACATAGGCCTCGCTCAGGTCGTTGACCGCTTCGGCCGTGACCCACTTGTCCGCGTGGAGCTGGCGCAGCATGTCGAGCGTGCGCGAGCCGCGCATTTGCGGCCGCCGTCCGCCGAAGATGAGCTGCTGCGTCTGGACGAAAAACTCGACCTCGCGGATGCCCCCGCGCCCGAGCTTCACGTCGTGACCGGGCACGACGACGCGGTCATGGCCGCGCACGGCATGGATCTGGCGCTTCATCGCGTGGATGTCGGCGATCGCCGCATAGTCGAAATACTTGCGCCAGATGAACGGCGCGAGGTCGGCGAGGAAGCGCCTGCCGAGCTCAAGATCGCCCGCGGCCGGCCGCGCCTTGATCATGGCCGCGCGTTCCCAGTTTTGGCCGAGCGTCTCGTAATAGGCGTAGGCGCTGAGCGTCGACAATGCGACCGGGGTCGACGCAGGGTCGGGCCTGAGCCGCAAGTCGACCCTGAGGACGTAGCCGTCGCTGGTGCGCTCCTGAAGGATGCGCGCGAGCGCCTTGGTGATGCGTACGAAGAGAGGCGCAGCCTCTGCGCCCTCGGGAATGGAGGGGGCGGCCGCGTCGTAGAGCACGATGAGGTCGATGTCGCTCGAATAATTGAGCTCGCGCGCGCCGTGCTTGCCGAGCGCGAGAACGACCATGCCGCAGCCGGCCTGAGGGTCGGCGGCCTCGGGATCCAGCGCCAGCCGTCCGGCGCGCGCGCCCTCGCGCAGGAGGAAGGCGAGCGCCGCCGCAACCGCGGCGTCGGCGAAGCGGGTCAAGGCTTCGGTCGTCGCGACGACGTCCCAGACGCCGCCGAGATCGGCGAGCGCGATCAGGAGCGCGGAGTAGCGTTTGGCGAGACGCAACGCGCGCATGAGCTCGGCTTCGCTCTCGTCGCGCCTCGCTGCGAGCGCGGCGATCAAGGCGCGAAGCGACTCGTCGGGCGGGCGGGAGAGCAGGCGGGCGAGACGCGCGGGCTCGTCACTGGCCAGCGACCAAAGATAGGGCGAGTGATCGGCGAGGCCGAGAAGGAGGTCGCGCACCCGCTCGTTCGCCAGCAAGGGCGCGAGCGCCGCCGCCTCCGGAGCTTGAGTGAGCGAAGCAAGGCGGCGCCGGGCGGCGGCTGGAGACGCGAGACGCGGCGCCGCGACCAGCCCCTCAGCCAGCGACC
Source organism: uncultured Alphaproteobacteria bacterium (assembly GCA_963782255.1). Classification (GTDB taxonomy): domain Bacteria; phylum Pseudomonadota; class Alphaproteobacteria; order Rhizobiales; family Beijerinckiaceae; genus Roseiarcus. The sequence goes on from CAWAIS010000002.1 coordinate 1,305,039, forward strand.
CGCTCATTGACGCCCCCGTTGACAGGCGCCGGCAAGGGCAGCGGATCCTGTGCGGCGGGCAGCATCAAACGGACGCGCAAGCCCGGATTGTTGTCCTGGAGTTCGACGCTCCCGCCATGCATGCGCGCGACCGCGACCGCGAGCGAAAGCCCGAGCCCGGAACCCGGCCTCGAGCGCGAGCCTTCGAGCCTGACGAAGCGATCGAGAACCCGCGCCCGGTCGGCCGGCGCGATGCCGGGGCCCCTGTCGCTGACGATCAGCGCCGCCGAACGTCCCTCGCGGCGCACGGAGACGATCACGCCCGGCTTGACTTCGATCCCCTCCTTCGGCGCGCCGTACTTCAGCGCGTTGTCGAGGAGATTGGCGATCGTCTGCCCGATCAGCTCCCGGTTTCCCTTGACCATGAGCGCGCCCTGGGTCTCGACCTTCAGGACGACGCCCTCTTCCTCCGCGATCGGCTCATAGAGCTCCGCGACCGTTCGCGCCGCCTCGCCGAGGTCGAACGCATGGAGCCCCTCCAGGTCGGCCCTCGCCTCCGCCCGCGCGATCAACAGAAGCGCGTCGAAGACCTTGATGAGGCTGTCGGATTCCTCGATCGTCTTTTCGAGCGCGGCGCGGTAGGAAGCCGCGTCGCCGCCGAAAGCGAGCGCCGCCTCGGCGTGATTGCGCAGCCGGGTCAGCGGCGTGCGCAGATCGTGGGCGATGTTGTCGGACACCTCGCGCAAGCCCTGCATGAGCTCGCTGATGCGGGTCAGCATCTCGTTCAGCCCTTCCGCCAACCGGTCGAGTTCGTCCCCGGAGCCCGACACGGGCAGACGCTGGGTGAGGTCCCCCTCCATGATGCTGTGGGCCGAGGTGCTGATGGCGTCGATGCGGCCGAGCACCCGCCTTGCGACGAAGAGCGCGCCGAGCGCCGCCAGCGCCGCGAAGAAGATCAGCGAAATCGCAAGCGCCCGCACCATCACGCCGCCGATGCGCGCCCTGTCGCCGAGATCGTGACCGATCAGGAGACGAAAGCCGCCCGGCAGCACATAAATTCTCGCAAGCGCCCGATGGACGCGGTCTCCGCCCGCGACGGTGTGATAGGGCGTGTCGACGAAGCCCGGGTGATCGAGCACTCCGGGCGGAATCTGCTCGACATTGCCGGCGAGCTTCTCTCCCGCCGCGTCGGTCAGAAGATAGAGCGAGGAGCCCGGCTGCCGCGCGCGCGCCTCGATGACGAGGCCGAGCCGGCGCAAGCCGCCTTGCGAATATTGATCGGCGAGGCCCTTTGCCTCGGCCTCGATCGTCTGCGCCATTTCTCCGTCGACGACGGTCACGACCTGCCAGGCGATCACGGTAAGGACAATGCCGGCGCCGACTGAGCTCAAGACCAGAATCGCCAGCGCCAGGCGAAAGGCGGTCGCCCGAAAGAGCTTACCGAGCGCCGTCACGAATCATGTATCCAGCCCCGCGAACGGTGCTCAGGAGCGGCGCGTCGAAGTCACGGTCGATTTTGGCGCGCAGGCGCGATACATGCACATCGATCACGTTGGTCTGCGGATCGAAGTGATAGTCCCAGACGTGCTCGAGCAGCATCGTGCGCGTGACCACCTTGCCCGCATTCTGCATCAGATATTCGAGCAAGCGGAACTCGCGCGGCTGAAGTACGATTTCCTCGCCCCGGCGCATCACCTTGTGCGACAGGCGATCGAGGGTCAGATCCGCCACCCGGAACACCGTCTCTTCCGGCGCGCCTTGCGGCCGCCGGCGGGCGAGCGCTTCGACGCGCGCCAGGAGTTCCGAGAATGCGTAAGGCTTCGAGAGATAGTCGTCGCCGCCGGCGCGCAGGCCTTTGACCCGGTCGTCCACCTGCCCTAGCGCGGAGAGGATCAGCACCGGCGTTTCGTTTTGCTGGTTCCTGAGCGCCCCGACCAGCGTCAGCCCATCCATCTTCGGCAGCATGCGGTCCACGATGGCGACGTCGTATGCGCCCTCGATCGCCATGTCGTATCCGGTCACCCCATCCTGAGCGAGATCGACGACGTGCCCCGCTTCCCGGAAAGCCTTCATAAGATAGGCTCCAGCGTCGCGGTCGTCTTCGATGATGAGGATGCGCATGAGCGATATATAGCGATTCTGCGCGCAAACCCAAAGGAATGGCGGCAGGTCCTCGGGGGGCTTATAAGGACCTGCCGCCACCTTGCCGGGGTCGCGCGGGCGGGGAATGTGCGACCGCCGACTGGACGGAAGAGCGCGCTTTGCGCAGGGCCGGGGACAAGCCCATAAACCCTTCCGTCCGTTTCCTAGCGGCGTCCTCCCGGCGCCGCTTTGATCAAGATGCGCGAGTCGGCAGGGCGAGGAAATGCTCGCCGTTGTCGGACTTCACGCGAATAAGCACGCTCTTCTTGCCGTCGTTCCTGGCCGAGTCGATTGCGCTCGCGACCTCGGATGGGCGATTGACCGTCTTGCCAGCGACTTCGAGAATGACGTCGCCCTGCTTCAAGCCTTTGTCTGCCGCGGCGCTGTCCGGGTCGACGTCGGTCACCACCACGCCTTCCTGGCCGTGATTGGCGCCCAAGGTGAGCCCAAGCTTGGCAAGCCCGGCCGCGTTCTGCTCGCTTTGGCCGCTCGGGGCCGTCGTTTCCGCGTTCGCCGTCTTGTCCGTGGGCATCGTTCCCAAGGTCACGTCGAGCGTCATCGGCGCGCCGTTGCGGATGATCGCGAGCGTCGCGGTCTTCTTCGGGCCGAGCGCCGCGATCCGCCGCGCAAGCTCGTGCGGATCGGTCACGGGCTGATTGTCGACCGCGGTGATCACGTCGCCGCTCTTGACGCCCGCCTCAGCCGCGGGAGAATTCTTTTCAGTCTGCGCGACCAAGGCGCCGCCTGTGCCCTTGAGGCCGAGGTCGTCGGCGATGTCGGGCGTCACCGACTGGATCTGCACGCCGATCCAGCCGCGCGTCACAGAGCCGTTTTCCTTAAGCTGCTGGACGACGTTCTTGACCACGTCGCTCGCGATGGCGAAGCCGATGCCGACGCTGCCGCCAGAAGGAGAAAAGATCGCGGTATTGACGCCGACCACCTGGCCTTCCGCGTTGAACGTCGGTCCGCCGGAGTTGCCGTGATTGACCGGAGCGTCGATCTGCAGGAAGTCGTCATACGGACCAGAGCCAATGTCGCGTCCGCGCGCCGAGACTATTCCCGCCGTCACCGTGCCGCCGAGACCGAAAGGATTGCCGACCGCAATCACCCAGTCGCCGACCCGCGGCGCCTTCGTCGCAAACGTCACGAACGGGAAATCGGACCCCTGGGCCTTCAAGAGCGCGAGGTCGGTCTTGCTGTCGGCGCCGATCACTTTGGCCGGCATGGTCTTGCCGTCCGAAGTCGTGATCGTCACCTCGGTGGCGTGGTCGACGACGTGATTGTTGGTGACGATATAACCGTCGGCTGAGATGAAGAATCCCGAGCCCTGCGCCATCGTGCTGTGGTGATGCGGCAGGCCGTCGTCGCCGTGGCCCGGCAGCCCGAAATGGCGGAAGAAATGGTAGAACGGGCTGTCCGGCGGGAAATCGGGCATCCCCGGCGTCGCATCGTCGTCGGACGATTGCTCGGCATCGTCCAGCTTGACCTTGACGGAGACGACCGCGGGCTTCACCCGGTCGACGATATCGGCGAACGAAGCGGGGCCGGCCGCGGGCTGGGGAGAAATGGCCGAAGGGGCGGACGGCGACGAGGCATTGGTCGCCTCATTTGCGGCTACGGCGTGGACTGGAAGCAACGTGCTCTCGAACCCCGCGCCGCCAAGCGCGATAATCGCTGCGGCGCCCAAGAGGGCCGTGCGAAGGGACCGAGAAGAGCCGCCCCAGAACGACATTCGAAACACCTCGGAAAAGTCAGGAGTTCCCCGCCGGCTTGGGCCGACGCTGTGATCATGCGCCTGCCGGCCTAACCTCGCGATGGCCCGAACATGAAAGGTTTGTAATGTTTCGTGAAGGAACCCACTTTTCCACAGCCTTCAACGACGCCCTCGGACCATTTGTTCCAGGTTTCGGACGATTTGTTCCAGGCGCTGTTGGCGTCAACCGGCGGCTTCGGCTTTTATGCGCGGTCCCGCAGGGTCGAGCATGGCCGCGTCATCCGCTCGCTTGAGGCCTGTTTCCGCCACACTGATCGGCTTCGGCGCGATCCTGCTTTGGTCGGCGCTGGCGCTCCTGACCGCGCTCTCCGGCGCGGCGCCGCCGTTCGAACTCGCCGCGCTGACGTTTGCGATCGGCGGGGCCTGCGGGCTCGCATACGCCGCAGCGCGCGGCCGTCTCGGGGCGCTGGCGCAGCCGTGGCGGGTCTGGCTCGTCGGGATCGGCGGGCTCTTCGGCTACCATGCGCTCTATTTCGCGGCGCTTCGCCGGGCGCCGCCGGCGGATGCGAGCCTCATCGCCTATCTCTGGCCGCTCCTGATCGTTCTCTTTTCGGCGGCCCTGCCGGGGGAGAGCCTCAAGGCGCGCCACGTCGTCGGGGCGGCGCTCGGCTTTGCCGGCGCGGCGGCTCTCTTTCTTTCCAAAGGCGCGCTTTCCAAAGGCGCGGGCTTCGCTTCGGCGGAGGGCTCGGCGCTCGTCGGCTATGGCCTGGCGCTCGGCTGCGCATTCGTCTGGTCGGGCTACTCCGTCCTGTCCCGCAGCCTAAGCCACGCGCCCACCGAGGCCGTCGCCGGCTTCTGCCTCGCAACAGCGGCGCTGGCGGCCCTTTGCCACGCGGCTTTCGAGACGACAGTCGTCCCCGCGAACGCTCAACAGTGGCTCGCCATCCTCGGCCTCGGCCTCGGGCCGGTCGGACTGGCCTTCTACATATGGGATTACGGCGTCAAGCACGGCGACATCCGCCTGCTCGGAGTCGCGGCCTATGCGGCCCCGGTCCTGTCGACGCTGATTCTGGTCGCGGCCGGGGTCGCGCCCGCAACGCCCGCGCTCGCGCTCGCCTGCGCGCTCATCGTCGGCGGGGCCGTCGTCGCCTCGCGCGGACGCTAAAGCGCGCGGCGACAAAAAGGCCGGCGCGGAGGCCGGCCTGCTGCGAGACGGAAATCACGCGAGCCTACTCGCTGACCGTCGTCTTCGGCTTCAGGACCTGGCGGCCGCGATACATGCCGGTTTTCAGGTCGATATGGTGGGGGCGGCGCAATTCGCCCGAATCCTTGTCCTCGACATAGGTCGGCGCCTTGAGAGCGTCGGCCGAGCGGCGCATGCCGCGGCGCGAGGGCGACGTCTTGCGTCGGGGAACAGCCATTGTTGCGACTCCGTCTGGGCGCGCGGCAGCGTTTAAGCCTCGCGCGGGAAAAAGGAAGCGCGGCTCATACACGCAATCGCGCGCCAGCGCCAGCCCTACGCCTCGCGTCGCGAAGTCAGGCCGAGCCTCTCGTTTCGAACGCGGCGAAAGCGAGCGCCTCGCGCGGCTGCCGGTCGGCCCACAGCACGTACTGGAAGGCCTGATAATAGGTTTCGCAGGCGCCGACCGCCGCCTTGACCACCGCGCCGCATTGCGCGTCGGTCGCGATCGCGCCGCCCGCAAGGCAGAGCGAATGGCGGAACATCACAAGGTCCCGCCCGGGCCACAGATCGAAATGGCCGAGCCACAATTGCTCGTTGATGAGTTGCGTCAATTCGCCGATCGCCGGCCGCTTTCGCGCCGGTGCCTTCAGATCGAACGAGCAGGCGACGTGAAGCGATTCCATATCCGGAATCCAGGTGAAGGCCACGTCGTAGTTCGCGCACGAGCCCGAGACGAGGATCGAGATTTCATCGTTATCAGCGCGGTCGAAGGCCCAGTCGTTGACCGCGGCCAGCCGCTCCACGACGTCGACGGGGTGTTCGGGTCGGTCGTCCGAGACAGTCTCGAGCAAGGTCATCGCATGTCTTTCAGCGCGGGAACGGGGACGCGGGCAGAGAGTCCAGGACGCACGCAACATCGCAGCCTCGACGGAAGCCGAGCGCCCAGCCGTCCGCTCCGGTTCTTCCCATCGCAGCGGACCCGTCGCAACCTCGTTGATTCGTGCCGGAACGTAAACCGAGCCGCCTCAGTCGTCCACAGAATCCGCGAGCCGAATCAAGCCTCTGACAGAGTACCTCAATCGCCGTCGCAGTGGAAGTTCAGAGTCTCATCAAGGCTTTGGCTCGGCGATCCGCGCCTCGAGCGCGGCGATCCGCGCCGCCAGCTTTTCGTTCTCCTCGCGCGCCCGCGCCGCCATCTCGCGCACCGCTTCGAACTCCTCGCGGCTCACGACATCCATGCCCGCCATCATCCTCTCGAGCTGAACTCTTGGCGAAGGTCTGCGCCTCCCGCCGCGCCCCCTCGGCAAGCCCGGCCGCGTCGGTCATGAGGCGGGAAAGATCGTCGAAGAAACGGCTGCTGGTCTGCGGCATGGGAAGCGCTCCGGTTCGCGCTCCAAGCCGCTCGGGCCTTGGCGGCGCGAACGGTATGTGGCGCAGAGGCGCATGCGGCGCAAGGTCCGCGCCGAACGGGCATCGGCTGTCGCTTGGCGTCGACATTTGGCTCTCATCGCGTTGGCCGTTGGCAGGGTTGGTCAAAGTCTAATCTAACACTGGCGCCCGAATGGGAATGTCGCGAAAGGGCGGACAGGAGACATCGGGCGGCTTGGCGCCAAGGTCTCTTGTCCGCCCGGAGCGGGCGTTCCAACACACCTCTTGACTTGCGGCCCTCGACGCGGAGCGGTCATTGCAATTGCCATCAAGGGCGGCGGCAACATCGCCCCTGACGGCTCCGGCTCGAATTGAACCCCCTCGGCCTCGCTGCTCGCTCTCCTCCGGTCAACCGTGATTAATCCGCAGTAATTCGATATGCTAGACCTCGGTGAGGTCGAACGCATGCCGCGTTGGTTTCTCAGCTATCACACGCCGGACCAGACGCTGGCCGAGCGGCTCAAGGCCGCCATTGAGCGCAAGGATCCGGGGACCCGCGTCTTCTTCGCCCCCTCGAACCTGCGCGCTGGCGGCTCCTGGACGGCGCAACTTGCCGAGCAAATCGCCAAATCCACTGGTTTCATTCTGCTCGTCGGCGCGGCCGGCGTCGGCAAATGGCAGGTTCCCGAATACCACGAGGCGCTCGACCGCTGGGTGAAGTCCGAGCGGATGTTCCCGCTCGTCGTCGTCCTGCTCGAGGGGCAGACCGCGCCAGGGCTGCCGTTTCTGCGTCAGCTGCATTGGATCGTCACGCCCGATCCGGCGTCGGAGCAGGATACCGCGCGGATTCTTGACGCAGCCTCCGGCAGCGGCGCTCCCCCGTCCGAACTCTGGCGCTACACGTCTCCCTATCGCGGCCTCGAAGCGATGGAGGAGAAGGACAGCGACTATTTCTTTGGCCGGAGCCGGGAGACCATCGAAGCCCTCGAGGCTTTGGCCGGCCCCGGCCGGCTTCCGGTCATCATTGGCAATTCGGGCGTGGGCAAATCTTCGCTCGCGCAAGCCGGCGTCCTGGCGGCGCTCAAGCGTCAGGCCTGGCCCGACAAGGCGCGCCTTTCCGGCGCCTGGCCGGCGGCGTTTCAGAACAGCCGGCAGTGGTGCTTTGTGACGCTGAAGCCTGGCGCCGAGCCGATCAAGGCTCTGGTCGATTGCTTCCTCGACTCCTGGCGGTTCGAGGCGACCGATTCCGAGCGGGTGAGGCGGCGGGACGGCTGGGTTGAGCTTTTGCAGCGCACGGCGAAGCTGTCCGACCTTATCGACGCCACGGAGCGCCGCCGCGCTGAGCTTGATCAACCGAGATTCCCGGCCTTCTGTCTCTATGTCGATCAGGGAGAGGAGCTTTACGTGCATGCGGAGGAGCGCGAGCGGCGGCGCTTCTCCGAACTGCTTGTGCAGGCGCTGCAGGACCCGCGCCTGCGCGTGATGATGAGCATGCGCTCCGATTTCCTCGGGTCCCTGCAATGTGATACGCCACTCTTCAAGGCTCGCCGGCAGATCGACGTGCCGCCGCTCGGCGAGGACGAACTGCTCGAGGTGGTGAGGCGTCCGGCGCAACTGCTTGGGGCCCGCTTCGAGACCGAAAAGCTCGCCGACATCGTCGCCCGCCGCGCCGCCGAGGATTCGGTCAGGGACTGCGGCGCGCTGCCGCTCCTCTCCTACACGCTCGACGACATGTGGAGCGAGATGCTGAAGGCCGGCGACGGCGTGCTTCGGCTTCCGCCGCAATCCTTCGAGCTTGGCGGCGTTCTGGTCGATCGCGCCAACCGGTTTCTCGCCGAGCGCCCCGGCGCGGAGGATACGCTTAAACGCGTGCTGACGCTCAAGCTCGCGACGATACGCGATGACGGAAGACCGACGCGGCGCCGCGCGTCTCGTTCTGAGTTCACAGACGACGAGTGGCGGCTCGTCTCCAAGCTTTCCGACTATCCCAACCGCCTTCTCGTCATCGCCGCGACCGAGGCGGGCGAGACCTACGCCGAGGTGGCGCATGAGATGATTTTCCATCGCTGGGACAAGCTCAGACAATGGACCGCCGCTGAGCGAGAGTTCCTGGCGTGGCGTAGCGGCTTGGAGGCGGACCGCCGCGCTTGGGAGAAAACGGCGGATCGGGACAAGGTCGACGCCCTGCTCATGGGCTTCGCGCTGACGCAGGCGCAAAGCTGGCTCGTGAAGCGTTTCGAGGACCTTCCGGAAGCCGATCGGACTTTCATCCTGCGCAGCCGCAAGGCCGCGCAGCGGCGTAAGCGCCGGGCGCAGGCGGTCGTCAGCGTTCTGGTCGCGGCGATGGCCTTTGGCGGCACGGCTTGGTGGACGCAGGATTGGCTGAAGGAGAAGGCTTACGCGCTCCTCAACGTCACCTCCCTCCAACCGGCGCAGGAGCGCGTCCTGAAGGCTGGCAACTCCTTCAAGGAATGCCGCGATTGTCCGGAAATGCTCGTCGCGCCGACAGGCCGTTTCCTGATGGGCTCGCACGCGGGCGAGGGACGTGACGAAGAGCGCCCGCAACATGAGGTGACGATCGTAAGGCCCTTTGCCGTCGCGAAGTTCGAGCTGACCTTCGCGGAGTGGGACGCCTGCGCGGCGCACGGCGATTGCGACAAGCATGTCAGCGACGGCGGATGGAAGCGTGGCCGCCGTCCCGTGATCAACGTGAGCTGGGATGACGCGCAGACCTATGTGAAGTGGCTCTCCCGGATCACCGGCAAGGCCTATCGGCTGCTCTCGGAGGCCGAGTACGAATATGCGGCGCGCGCCGGGACGGACACCGTCTATCCCTGGGGTGACAAAGCTAAGTTGAACGGCAACACAATGGCCAATTGCGCAGGCTGCGGCGGAGAGTGGAATGGGAAACAAACAGCGCCGGTCGGCTCGTTCCCCGCTAACCGTTTCGGCCTCTACGACATGGTCGGCAATGTCTGGGAGTGGACCGAGGATTGCTGGAATAGCAGCCACGAAGGAGCGCCGGCCGAGGGCTCGGCAAGGGGCGGTCAATGTATTTTACGCGTCGTCCGCGGCGGTTCCTGGAATGGCGGCCCAGGCGTCATCCGATCGGCGACCCGCGGCGGGGACAGCACAGGAATGCGGCTCATTGTACTAGGCTTCAGGGTCGCTCGGACGCTTAGCCCTTGAGTCTTACCTCTGCGCTTATTGGGGCCCTGTGGCGAAATCCCGCCCTCCAGACGTCGATCCAAGCGGGCAACCCACCGATTTTGCGCCCACAATAAAATGAGTAATAATTAGTCGACCGTAAACAAACGTCCGGCCTGCTTGGAAGTGAAGCTTGCGCTTGCGATGTCCGGGTTGGGACACCTCCCGAATTGACGTAGCGACCGCCCACCCGCCAAACGGAATTCTGGCCGATTACAGGCATTTTTGTGGTGAATGTGTCGTCCAGGACACAGACGAAAAGCAGCGAGATCTGCTAGTATTTGCTAAAGTGCGTTTATTTTCTGTTTCTCCTACATAAGGGTTCATAAGGGAAGGCGGCGTTTCATGCCCAAAAAAATAGGGAGCGCGTCTCTAGCGCTGGTCGTCGTTGCAGGTTCCGTGGTGGTGTTCGGGGGATCGGCCTGGGCTCAGTCCAAGTTTTGCCCGACCACGTCCACCGGGATCAGTAATGGTCAGCAGTTTACCGTTAACCAAATTCAGCAGATTTCAGGCAAATGCACCAATCCAAGCCTAGCGGGCGCTTTTTCGGGGGCCGCACTGGACTCACAGGCGATCGGTGACCTGGCGGGCTCGTCAACGCTCACGGAGACTGTGACGGCCGGTCAAGCCATCGAGGAACGTCAAAATGCGCCGCTGACCTGTCAGCCCGGCGAAGCCCTCGTCGACGGGATCTGCCGGCCCGCTCGGGTCCGTGAAATCGCCCCTCCCCGCGCGGTCAGCAATGCGCCCGCTCTGGCGCCGCCCGCGGCCCCCGCTCCGGAGAGGGTGAGCCATACGCCAACCGTCGACTTGTCGTTCAGCAAAGCGGTCGCCCAGGCCCCGCCGCCGATTTACGACCAGTCGTTTCGCATCGGCTCCTGGGCTCAGGGCTTCGGCGATTACGAACATCGGACCGGAAGCCAAAGCATCTTGTTTAATTGTTGCACAAGTGTACCTGGCAATACGATCATTCCGATGACGCTTGACGCATCCAGCACGACTTCGTCGGGAGGCTTTGTGGGAGGCGTCGATATTACCAAGCGGAGGCTGTCGGGGCCGCAAGACGGATTCGTCGCCGGACTGCTCGGCGGTTATATCTGGAACAATATTACCGTCAACACATCCGCGTTTTCCTCGGATCCGACCAAACTCGCCAATGGATCGAACCGGACGACCGCGCATATCGATGGTCCGAGCTTGGGTCTCTACGCAACCTATTTCAATGGGCCATTCTCGAACGATTTCTTGATCAAGAACGATTTCTTATCATTGGACGAAAGCTGGTCGGGGATTTTGGGGTTCGGAACCTGCAATGCCGCTATTTGCAATGGTGCTCCACCGAATTTTTCCGCAGCAACCGCGTATGCAAATCCGAATTTGGGCTCCGGGAGCACAAATCTAAATCAACTCACGATTTACGACAACGTGAACTACAAAATACCATTATATGAACGCATCGCGATCGAGCCTACCGGCGGTCTACTATATGTGAATTCGAGCTATTCGTCGAGCGCGGCGGCGCTGGGGTTGTCGGATGGTTATATTTTCAGAGTTCAAGGGGGCGCGAGACTCCGGGTGGACTCGATGCTTGGGGACACCCGCATGACGACGCTTCTGACAGGTCGTATTTTTGACGACGTGGTCGTGCATGGCAACAACATTCAGGCCGGCAGCTTTGGGCCGAGCGGCAACATTCTGAGCGATCAAGGCAAAGTGCAGGGCGAGGCGATCGCCTCAGTCAATTTCGACCTCGGGCGCGGCCTATCGGCGTCCGTTGAGGGCGATGTCTACGGCGGTCAGGGCGTCTTCGGTGCCGGCGGCAAAGCCACCATTCGCATGCGATGGTGAGCTTTCTCACCGTTCAGGGATCAAAGGCGAAGGTCCGCTTCGGTGAAGGCGGTCGGTGGCGATCCCTCAGGACCGGGCTTTACCGGGGGAACCGTCCTGACGAAAAACCGAAAGGAACGCCCTACCCACAGCCAACGCTATAAGCGCCCGACATTTGATTCTGAAAAGTCGAAGGTCGTGCTATGGTTTCTGCGTGGCTCGCGAGACGTCTTCGGTCGGACCTGAAAGCTCGAGGGCAGGCTCGCCCCCTTTGCGAAGCCGCGAGGCGCGGCTTGAAGGACGAGGAGGGGAAGAAGAAAAAATTTTTCGCGAGAATGCCGTGTAACCCATTGAAAAAGCTCGATTCGGACGAGAGAATCCAAGGAAATCCAAGCTTTTCCAACCCCGCGTGGGCAAGGAAATCCAAGACAATCCAAAAAAATACTAGAGATTCCTACGGAATCCAAAACCAGCGCGGCCCGCATCGGGACGCCGGCCCTGAACCTTGTCTTCGAACCGGACGGCATCCTCTCGACGCCGCCCGCATAGCCCAGGCTGTGACCGTAATTTCCATCGCAATGCGCAGATGGGCTGAACGTTGCTCAGGCCCCCATGACTCATGACTATCAGTCCCATCAGCGCCGTCGCGCTCCTGATGCCCGTTTTGACTTGCATGACAGTTCATCGGTCTTTGCGCTCTGCGCCTGCGTTGCTAGCATCGCGGCAAGTCCCTTGCGAAAAGCAGATTGCCATGCGCGTCAAAGCCGCCGTCCTCAGGAAAACCGGCCTCCCCCCGCCTTACGCTCAGTCCCGCCCGCTTGAGATCGCAGACCTCGACCTCGCGCCCCCGGGCCGAGGGGAGGCGTTGGTCCGGGTCAAGGCCGCGGGGCTCTGCCATTCCGATCTTTCGGTCATCGACGGCTCGCGGCCGCGGCCCGTGCCGATGGCGCTCGGCCACGAGGCGGCGGGCGTCGTCGAGGCGCTTGGCGAGGGCGTGAGCGATCTTGAGGCCGGCGACCACGTCGTCCTCGTCTTCGTGCCGAGCTGCGGCCGCTGCGGACCTTGCGCCGCTGGCCGGCCGGCGCTTTGCGAGCCGGGCGCGAAGGCGAACGGCGCCGGGACGCTCTTGTCCGGCGCACGCCGCCTCTCCCTCCACGCCGAGCCGGTCAACCATCATCTCGGCGTCTCGGCCTTCGCGACCCATGCGGTCGTTGCGCGCGAATCCTGCGTCAAAGTCGATCCCGAGCTCCCGTTCGAAATCGCCGCGCTGTTCGGCTGCGCGGTGCTGACCGGAGTCGGCGCGGTCGTGAACACGGCGCGGATCGCGCCCGGCGCCTCGGTCGCAGTCGTCGGCCTCGGCGGCGTGGGCCTGAGCGCGGTCCTTGGCGCGAAGCTCGCCGGCGCGCGCCAGATCGTCGCCGTCGACATGATGGACGAAAAGCTCGCCTTCGCCCGCGCGCTCGGCGCGACCGACGTCGTCAACGCCGGCGCCAAAGATGCGCTCGACGCGATCCGCAAGCTCTCGGGCGGCGGCGTCGAGATTGCTTTCGACATGGCCGGGGCCGTGCCGGCGCTGGAGCTCGCCTATGCCGCGACCGCGCGCGGCGGCGTGACCGTCACCGCCGGCCTGCCGCATCCGGACAAACGCATGGCGCTCGCGCCGGTGACGCTGGTCGCCGAGGAGCGCACGCTGAAAGGGTCCTACATCGGCTCGGCCGCCCCGTTGCGCGACGTGCCGCGCTATATCGCGCTCTTCAAGGCAGGCAAGCTGCCGGTCGATGCGCTGTTGACGCACCGGCTCAGGCTCGACGAGATCAACGAGGGCTTCGACCGGCTGCGCGAAGGGGTCGGGGTCCGCCAGGTGGTCACGTTTGCCTGAAGCCGCGCCGGAATCGGACGCAATTGGTCCGGCGAGTTTCGGGTTTGTCAACCTTATCTCACATTCCGGATCAAGCTATCGCGGCCGGACAACCAATTGTTAGCGGGCGTTGAGCGATCCTGAAGCTCGGGACGCTGCGGCTTGCCTCAGCCTCGATGCACTCGGCCGGATAGGCAGGCAGACAAGCCACTTTGGAGCGAATCGGATGTCCTCCATCCACCAGTTTGTCAGGGACGAAGCCGGCGCGACCGCAATCGAATACGCGCTCATAGCGAGCATGATCGCGATGGTGATCGTCGCGGGGGTCCAGTTGACCGGAACTCAGCTCAGCACCGTCTTCACCGAAATCGGCAACGCGCTGAATTGAGCCCGCGGCCGGCGCGCGCGACGGAGCAAGCCCGGATCGCTCGTTAGGCAGGACTTTCGAAAAACAGATACCGGGTCTCAAGCCGGAGATTGCGCTCGCGCGTAACGATCCGATCCACGCTTGGCGGGATTGGACGGCGCCTAGTGCCCTGGAGACCGCTTGTCGGCATCGTCAACCGGTTGATCTGACCCCGAACCGGCGGGGACGCTTTTCCTTTTGCGGCGATATGGGGTAGGTTCCGCGGCTGGATTGGGCGGCGCAAGCGCCGGCGGTTCTTTGGCCGGCGGCGATCGATGAAGGACGCCGCTTTCCGCGCGGGCTTTGGGGGTTGATTCGCTCCAATGAGCGCGGATCGGCTGGAGTCCGTCCGGCGCTTGGTGCTCTGCCCGCACGGCGATGCCGACAAGGAGCCCTATGTCGAAAGAAGAACTGCTCGAATTTCCTGGATTCGTGGTCGAACTGCTGCCGAATGCGACGTTCCGCGTCAAACTGGAGAACGACCACGAGATCATCGCCCACACCGCCGGCAAGATGCGCAAGAACCGCATCCGCGTGCTCGCCGGCGACAAGGTCCTTGTCGAGATGACCCCCTACGATCTGACCAAGGGCCGCATCACCTATCGCTTCAAGTGAGTTCGCCCTCCGCTGGCGGCCGGCCGAAGTGAGCCCCACGCAAACCCGCCCGCGCCTCGTCCTGGCCTCGGGCTCTCCACGCCGCCTCTCGCTCTTGGCGCAGATCGGCGTCGACCCGGATTCGGTCCTGCCGTCCGAGATCGACGAGACGCCGCGACGGGGCGAATCGCCACGCGGCCTCGCGCAGCGCCTCGCCGCCGAAAAGGCTGGCAAGTCGGCGGCGCTCGCGCTCAAAGCGGCCGATCTCGCGCCCTGCCTCACCCTTGCGGCCGACACCGTCGTCTGCGTCGGCCGGCGGGTGCTGCCGAAATGCGAAATCCTCGACGAGGCCGAGGCATGCCTGAGATTGCTGTCGGGTCGAGCCCACCGGGTCTATACCGGGCTTGCTCTCGCCGCGCCGAACGGCGCCGTGCGGCGGCGGGTGGTCGAGACGCGCGTCCGGTTCAAGCGCCTGTCGCGCGAGGAGATCGACGCCTATCTCAGCAGCGGCGAGTGGCGCGGCAAGGCCGGCGGCTACGCCGTCCAGGGACTCGCGGGCGCCTTCGTCGTGCGGCTTATCGGCTCCTACAGCAACGTCGTCGGCCTGCCGCTCGCCGAGACCTGCGCGCTGCTTGCGGGCGAAGGCTATCATCCCCATAAGCAGTGGGTTGCGAACCTTTTGACATGAGCGCCAACGACAACCTGCCGCCTGAGCGGCGCGCCAACGCCAAGAGCCGCGTCTGTCCAATCTGCGGCAAGCCGCGTCATGAGCGCTACGACCCGTTCTGCTCCAAGCGCTGCGCCGACGTCGACCTGCATCGCTGGCTGAAAGGCGGTTACGTCGTTCCGGGCGCCGAGCCGGGCGGTGAAGCGGCGCCGGACGACGACGAGGCGGAGTGAAGCGCGTCGGCGCCCGCCCGCCCGTGTCCGGTCGCCCTAAGCCCTTGAACGGACGCGGGATGGCGCGTTGATGGGGCGTGGCCGCAATCGAATACGCAACAAACTTGCGCTATAATCGGCCGCTCCGGCTTTCCAGCCGGCCGCCGTAGCGGAGTGTTTGTCCCATGAAGATCACGGTGAACGTCGACTGTACCGCGCTCGAGGCCCGTCAATTCATGGGACTGCCCGACGTCGAGCCCATGCAAAAGGCCGCTATGGCGGAGATCGAAAAGCGCATGATGGTCGAGCTCGAACGCTATTCGCCCGATTCCCTGTTCAAGGCCTGGCTGCCGATCGCGGGCATGAACGCCGAGTGGTTTCAGGAGTTCTTGAAACGGGCCGCTTCCTGAGCGTCTCCGAGGCCGTCGCGATTTTCTCGTCTGCTCGGCGTCGAGAAGCCCTTCCGGGCGGAGGAGGCCGCCCCCACATGAGTTTTGCCAGGCCGCGAGGGGCGGCCATTCCAACAATTGGGCCTATTGCCGTCGCTACGGGGCGGGGAAGTGGCGCCACAGGGATAAACGCATGAATCTCGAGAAATATACTGAACGGGCGCACGGTTTCGTGCAGGCTGCGCAGTCGCTGGCACTTCGCGAAGGCCATCAGCAGTTCACGCCCGAGCACATCCTTAAAGTGCTGCTCGACGACGAGGAGGGTCTTTGCGCCGGCCTGATCGACCGGGCGGGCGGCAATTCGCGCGAGGCGCTTAGGCTGGTCGAGCTCGCGCTCGCAAAGCTGCCGAAGGTCCAGGGTTCCGGCGCGGGCCAGCTCTATATGGCGCCCACGACCGCCCGCATCTTCGACAACGCGGAGAAGCTCGCCCAGAAGGCCGGCGATTCGTTCGTCACCGTGGAGCGCCTGCTTTTGGCGGTGGCGATGGAGAAGGGATCGGAGGCGAGCAAGATCCTCGCGAACTCCGGCGTCACTCCGCAGACGCTGAACGCCGCCATCAACGATCTGCGCAAGGGCCGCACGGCGGATTCAGCGAGCGCCGAGAACGCCTATGACGCGCTCAAGAAATACACCCGCGACCTGACCGAGGCCGCGCGCACCGGCAAGCTCGACCCGGTCATCGGCCGCGATGAGGAGATCCGCCGCACGATCCAGGTCCTGTCCCGCCGCACCAAGAACAATCCGGTGCTGATCGGCGAGCCCGGCGTCGGCAAGACGGCGATCGTCGAGGGACTGGCGCTCCGCATCGTCAACGGCGACGTGCCGGAATCGATCCGCGACAAGAAGCTGCTCGCGCTCGACATGGGCGCGCTCATCGCCGGGGCGAAATACCGCGGCGAGTTCGAGGAGCGCCTCAAGGCGGTGCTGAACGAAGTGACGGCGGCGCAGGGCGGCATCATCCTGTTCATCGACGAGATGCATACGCTCGTCGGCGCCGGCAAGGCGGAAGGCGCGATGGACGCCTCGAACCTGCTCAAGCCTGCCTTGGCGCGGGGCGAACTGCATTGCGTCGGCGCAACGACCCTCGATGAATATCGCAAGCATGTCGAGAAAGACGCGGCGCTCGCGCGGCGCTTCCAGCCGGTGTTCGTCTCCCAGCCCTCCATCGAGGACACGATCTCGATCCTGCGCGGCCTGAAGGAGAAGTACGAAGTCCATCACGGCGTCCACATCACGGACTCTGCGATCATCGCGGCGGCCACGCTGTCCGACCGCTACATCTCCGACCGCTTCCTGCCGGACAAGGCGATCGACCTCATCGACGAGGCGGGCTCGCGGCAGCGCATGCAGGTCGAACTCGAAGCCCGAGGAGCTCGACGAACTCGACCGGCGCATCATGCAGCTCAAGATCGAACAGGAGGCCTTGAAGAAGGAGACCGACGCCGCCTCCAAGGACCGCCTGAAGAAGCTCCAGGCCGAGCTTGCCGATCTGCAGGAGAAATCCGATGCGCTGACCGCCCGATGGAAAGCGGAGAAGGACAAGATCGGGCAGGCGCAGAAGCTTAAGGAAGAGCTGGACGCCGCGCGCAACGCGCTCGCCCAGGCGCAGCGCAAGGGCGATTTCGCGGAGGCCGGTAGGCTGGCTTACGGCACGATCCCCGAGCTCGAGAAGAAGCTCGCCGAAGCCGAGAAACAGGGCGACAGCGTCCTCGTGGACGAAGCGGTGACCGCAAACCACGTGGCGCAGGTCGTCTCGCGCTGGACCGGGGTGCCGGTCGACAAGATGCTCGAGGGCGAGCGCGAGAAGCTCCTCAAGATGGAGGAGGAGATCGCGCGCCGGGTGGTCGGCCAGCGGGAGGCGGTGATCGCTGTCTCGACCGCGGTCCGGCGCGCCCGCGCCGGCCTGCAGGACCCGAACCGGCCGATCGGCTCGTTCATGTTCTTAGGCCCAACCGGCGTCGGCAAGACCGAGCTCACCAAGGCCTTGGCCGCCTTCCTGTTCGACGACGAGAGCGCGATGGTGCGCATCGACATGTCGGAATACATGGAGAAGCACTCGGTCGCCCGCCTGATCGGCGCGCCTCCCGGCTATGTCGGCTACGAAGAAGGCGGGTCGCTAACGGAAGCCGTCCGCCGCCGGCCCTACCAGGTCGTGCTGTTCGACGAGATCGAGAAGGCGCATCCGGACGTGTTTAACGTCCTTCTACAAGTGCTCGACGACGGCAGGCTGACCGACGGCCAGGGCCGCACGGTCGACTTCCGCAACGTCTTGATCGTGATGACGTCGAACCTCGGCTCGGAGTACCTCGTGAACCTCGGCGAGAACGAGGACACGAAGGCGGTCGAGCGGGAAGTGATGGCGGTTGTGCGCGGGCATTTCCGGCCCGAGTTCCTGAACCGCGTCGATGAGATCATCCTCTTCCATCGCCTCCGGCGCGAGGACATGGGCGAGATCGTCGACATCCAATTCCGCCGGCTCCAGCGCCTGCTCGACGAGCGCAAGATCAAGCTCGCGCTCGACGACAAGGGCCGGAAGTGGCTGGCGGACAAGGGCTACGATCCGGCCTATGGCGCGCGGCCTTTGAAGCGCGTCATCCAGAAATACGTGCAGGACCCGATCGCGCAGGAATTGCTCTCGGGCGCGATCCCCGACGGCTCGACCGTCAAGATCAGCGCCGCGCGTGGCCACCTGACGGTCAACGGCAAGGAAGTCGGCGGCGGCGAGGAAGACGAGGCGCGGGCGAAGCCGACGATCGTGCCGTTCCCGAAGGGATGAACCCATGGTTTCGCCGTCCCCCGCTTAAAGCCGGGGACGGCGGCCGGGCGAATCGTATAGACTTCCGACGCAATCGGCTGAAAGAAGGCGTTTCATCGATGACCAATGGCGTGTTGGCGCGCTTTGTCGGCGGATCTCCGATGGCCGTCGTCTTGCGGCTGGTCGTCGTGTCGTTCGTGGTCGGGTTCCTGCTCGAAACCTTCGGCTTCGATCCGATGACCCTCATCCACGAGGTCGTTCGCGGCGTCCGGCACATCCTCGAATACGGCCTCACCGACGTGCGCCAGATCGGCCGCATGCTCCTGACCGGCGCGATGGTGGTCGTGCCGGTGTGGCTCGTGCTGCGCCTTCTCGACGCGGGCAAGATGCGGTAGCGGCGGCCTGCGCCCTTTACGGGCAGGCGTCCCAGAAGCCGCTGCGCTGGCTCGGGTCCTTGTAATACCAGCAGAGGCCCGGTTGGGGCGGAGGCGGCGCCGAGGCGGGGACGGCCGCAGCGCTAGCGAAGCCGATCGCCACGCCGGCGGCGACCGCGCCGCCCGGCGCCCAGCGATACCAGCCCGGACGGGTCCAGGGGCCGGCAACGACCGGGGCGTGATAGACCGGGCGAGAGGCGGGATGAACGCCGGGACGAGCACCTGGGTGAACGCTAGGGCGATGGCTGGGGTGGACGCCGGGATGAACGCCGGGGCGGTAACCGGGGTGAACGCCCGGATGGTGGCCGGGATGAACGCCGGGATGAACGCCGGGATGAACGCCCAGATGGCGATGAACTTGGGCTCCCCCCGCAGGTCCCCGATGAACGTAGGCGGCCGCGATCGCCTCGCCGTTCATGAGGACCGCGGCGTCCGGTCCGCCGACGATCTCCATGGCCCTGGCCTGCATAGACGCGGGCGCCAAGAGCGCGATCGCCAGCGCGCCTGTTGCGACATTTGACAACCTCATTGCGATCCCCCTCTTGGCGTCGCCGCATCGTCTCGATCGATCGCAATCCTGCCCGAGTTCGAGCGAAAGCGGAACCGCCCCCCGCACGAGGCCATTCCGAGCAGGAATTGCGGCTGGCTTCCCGCGGCCTTAATGAAGCGTGCATGCTGCGAAAATCGGAGGTGGCCCATGTCGAATACGAACGAGACCGTGGAACGTGCAAAATGCGCGTGCGTTCGCGCGGGCGAACCGTTTGTCGGCAAGCAGGGATTTTCCTATGCGCCGGCGATCTCGGCCGAAACCGTCGGCGCTTCGGCGATCCATATGCAGCTCCTGACGGTCCCGCCCGGAGCGCGGGCCAAGGCGCACAAGCACGCGTCGCACGAGACGGCGATCTACACCCTCAGCGGCGAGGTCGGCATGTGGTACGGAGAGCGGCTCGAGAACCACATGGCCACGCGCGCCGGTGACTTCGTCTATATCCCCGCCGACACGCCCCACCTGCCCTACAACATGAGTCAGACGGAACCGGCGATGGCCGTCGTCGCGCGCACCGACCCCAACGAGCAAGAGAGCGTCGTGATGCTGCCGGAGCTCGACGCGATCCACGCGTAAGAAGGTTCGTCCGACGGCATGCAGGCGAGGCGAGGCTCTATGGCGGCGGTCCCAACGTGACCAGAGGCGAGGCCAGCGGATGCCGGCCTTTGCGTGCAGTTCTAAGCCTGCGTGGCGGGCGATGGCGCGTGTCCGGGTTGACACTCGCGCGGGCCCGCAAGAGGATCGCCTTCTGTCGCCTTTCGGGTGCGGGGGACCGCCTGCGCGGATTTTCATTGCAACGATTTTCAGGGAGACCAGCGCTTGCCTCACACCAAGCAACAGCATCTCGATCCCGCCCTTGCCCCAAAGCGCATTCTATCGCTCGACGGCGGGGGCATTCGCGGCGTGCTTACGCTCGAATATCTCGCGGTGATCGAGAGCGCGCTTCGCCAGCGCTACAGAAACGAGAATTTCCTGCTGTGCGACTACTTCGATCTCATCGGCGGCACGTCGACCGGGTCGATCATCGCGGCCGGGCTCGCCTGCGGTTTGTCGGTCGCGCAGTTGAAGCAGATTTACACCGGCATCGGAGCGACGGTGTTTCAGTCCGACTTCTGGTCCGGCCTCAAGTTGCCGGGGATTCTCGCGCCGAAGTTCCCGGCCGAGCCGCTGCAGAAGGCGCTGGACGAGCAACTGGGCGCGGACACGACGCTCGACAGCGACAAGATCCGCACAGGCCTCATGATCATGACGAAGCGGCTCGACACCGGCAGTCCCTGGCCGCTACACAACAACCCGGGCGCACGCTACGCGGCGGAGGACGGGAAACTGCGTCTGACCCAGATCGTGCGCGCGAGCACGGCCGCGCCGACCTATTTCGAACCGGAGGAGATCGCGATCTCCTCGCGCGACGGAACGGTTCTCAACGCCGCCTTCGTCGACGGCGGAGTCACGCCGTTCAACGACCCGGCGTTGCAGCTCTTGATGCTGGCCGCCCTGCAGGGCCACGGCTTCCGCTGGCGCACGGGGCAGGATCGATTGCTTCTCATTTCCGTGGGCACGGGGTTCACCCAACAGACCTACGCGACGCAGGACCTCCTTACCGCGCCGGCGGCGAAGCAGGGCCTCATGGCATTGCAATCACTCATGAACGACTGCGAGCGGGTCAATCGAACCTCGCTGCAATGGTTGACGGATTGCCTGACGCCCTCGATCATCGACCGCGCGGTCGGCGACATGAAGCTGGACAGTGAGAACGGACCGCAACTCGCGACATACGCGCGCTACAACGTGATGCTCGACGCGGCGTGGCTGAAGTCCGAGCTTCAAGTTGATCTCACGCCGGCGAAGGTGACGCAGATCGCGCAAATGGACAATCCGGCGAACATGGGCGAGCTCGCCGCGCTCGGACAGACAGCCGCAAAGGCTCAGGTGAAGACCGAGCACCTGCCGGCCGCCTTCGACCTCGCCTGACGAGGCAGGCCAAGCGGTTTCGCGGGCGACGAAAGGAGCGCGTGGCGCATGGAAAACTCGAACGAGGCGCCGCCCCGCAGGGTCGTTCTGTTCAGCGGCCATATGATCGACGCGCCGGGCCGCGAAAAGCCGCGCTTCCCGGCGGACAAGGAGCCGATTGCGGCAAAAGCGATAACGGCGGCGCTTGCAGACCTCGGCGTCGGGTCGGCCGACCTCTGCATTTGCGGCGGCGCCTGCGGCGGCGACCTCCTGTTCGCCGAGGCTTCGCTCGCCCGGTCCGCGCGCCTCGAACTCTACATTCCGTTCGATGAGGCGACGTTTCTCCAAGAATCCGTCGATTTCGCCGGCAACGACTGGCGCGCACGCTTTTTCGCGGCGAAGGCACGCGCGACGCTGCACGTTCTCCCCATCGAGCGGGGCCCGACGCCTCCGGGCGAGGACCCTTACGAGCGCAACAACGTTTCCATGCTCGATGCGGCCATGCGATTTGGCCCTGGAAAAGTCGATCTCGTCTGCCTCTGGAACGGCCAGAGCGGCGATGGTCCGGGCGGCGCGCAACACATGATGCAGAAGGTCCGTGATCGAGGCGGGCGGACCATCTGGCTCGACACAACGAAGCTCTGGAGTTGACCCCAGCGGGCGCTGCGTCAAAAGGACCGTGCGCAACCGGCGTTAGCCCTTGCCCGAATCGTGCCGTTATGAGACATTGTGCAGTGCAACAAGCGAGGCTCTGCACCGCCACTCTCTCTGAAGGAAGGCGCGCCCCGTGATGATCATCGGCGTTCTCAACCAAAAAGGGGGCGTGGGGAAGACGACTGTCGCCATCAACCTGGCGGCGAGTTTTTCCGGGATGGGCTCGCGGGTTCTGCTGATCGACGCCGACCCGCAGGGCAGCGCCATGGCCTGGTCGAGCACGCGCGAGAGCGAGCCGCCCTTCGCCGTCGTCGGCCTGGCCAAGCCGACGCTGCATCGTGATCTGCCGCGTCTCGCTAAAGACTACGACGTCGTCTTGATCGACGGCGCGCCGCGGGTCAACGATCTCGGGCGCTCGGCCATTCTGGCGAGCGACACCGTCCTGATCCCCGTCCAGCCGTCGCCCTACGACGTATGGGCCGCGGCCGATACGGTCCAGCTCATCCGTGAGGCGCAGATCTTGAAGGAAGACCTCAAGGCGGCCTTCGTCGTCAACCGCCGCATCGCGAGGACCGCGATCGGCCGCGACGCGGCCGAGGCTTTGGCGCAATTTGAGAACGTCCCCGTCCTCGCCTCGGCGCTTTACCAACGCGTCATCTACGCTGAGAGCGCGGCCAAGGGTCTGTCGGTGGTCGAGGCGGCGCCGTCGAGCGAGGCCGCGCGCGAAATCGACGCGCTCGCCCGCGAGGTTCTCGGCGCCAGGAAAAGGGAAGCGGCGTGAGCAAGAAGACGGTCTCGTTCTCCGTGCCAGCGCGAACCCCGCGCGCTCGCGACGAGAGGCTCGCCGACGCTGACAAGGACAGCCGCGAGATCGCGACCGCGGCTCACCCCGACGACTGGGTGCGCGACGCCGATCATCGGGCCTCCGCCGACGCGCCGGGCGCGGAGGATCCGATGGCGGTCAGGCGCGGCCGCGGACTGACGCTCAACCTTGCCGCCGAGCGAAGCCTGATGGAAGTCATCGCGCTGAGCTTCCTCGTTCCCTTCGCGCTCGGCTGGGTCTGGTTCCTGCACGCGATGACGGGGCGAGTGCGGGTTTAAGGGGGGGGTGTCGCCTAGAAAATGTAGACGCGGTTGGCTGAACGCGTCCACGCCATAGGACGTCTGGAAGAGGGCTCTTGGAGCGCGGCTACAGCAAGAGAACGCTCGCCGGTCACGCCGCCAACTGCCTCAGCACGTATGAGAGAATCCCGCCGTTGTGGAAATATTCGAGCTCGTCCAGCGTGTCGATGCGGCAGGTCAGTGGCACGTTTACAACCTTGCCGTCGGCGTGCTTGATCTCCGCATGCAGCGTCTGGCGCGGCTTCAAGCTTTCGCCGAGGCCGTGGATCGTCACCGTCTCGTCGCCATTGAGGCCCAGTGTCTGCCAGTTCGTTCCCTCCTCGAACACGAGCGGCAGGACGCCCATGCCGACGAGGTTCGAGCGGTGGATGCGCTCGAAGCTCTGCGCGATGACGGCGCGCACGCCCAAAAGCTTCGTGCCCTTGGCCGCCCAGTCGCGCGAGGAGCCGGTGCCGTATTCGCGCCCCGCGAACACGACGAGCGGAATCTTTTCCGCCTGATAGCGCATCGCCGCGTCATAGATCGCCATGCGCTCGCCCGAGGGCTCATGGATCGTGTAGCCGCCCTCGACGACGGCGCCCGTCTCGTCCTTCACCATCTGGTTCTTGATGCGAATGTTGGCGAACGTGCCGCGCATCATCACCTGATGATTGCCGCGCCGCGTGCCGTACTGGTTGAAGTCGACCGGGCGCACCTGATGCTCGATCAGATATTGCCCCGCGGGGCTGGCGGCCTTGATCGAGCCCGCGGGCGAGATGTGGTCGGTGGTGATCGAATCGAGGAAAAGCGCGAGAATGCGCGCGTTCTCGATGTCGGCGACCGGCGTCGGCTCTTTCGTCAGGCCCTCGAAATAGGGCGGGTTCTGCACGTAGGTCGAGCCCATGTCCCAGGCGTAGGTGAGGCCGGCGGGAACCTTGACCTTGCGCCAGTTGGAGTCGCCGTCGAACACGCTCGCGTATTTCGTCTTGAACATCTTGGCGGTGATGGTCGTCTCGATGAAGTCGTTGACCTCCGCCGCTTTCGGCCAGATGTCGGCGAGATAAACGGGCTTGCCCTGCTTGTCCTTGCCGATCGGATCGCGCGGCAAGTCGACCTGCATCGAGCCCGCGAGCGCGTAAGCCACGACAAGCGGAGGCGAGGCGAGATAGTTCGCGCGGACGTCCGGGTTGACGCGGCCCTCGAAGTTGCGATTGCCCGAGAGCACCGCGGCGGCGACAAGATTGTGCTTCGAAATCGCCGCGGAAATCTCCGGCGCGAGCGGACCCGAATTGCCGATGCAGGTCGTGCAGCCGAAGCCGACAATGTTGAAGCCGAGTTTGTCAAGCGACTTCTGCAGGTCGGCTTCCTTGAGGTAATCCTGCACGACCTGGCTGCCCGGCGCGAGCGAGGTCTTCACCCACGGCTTGACCGAGAGCCCCTTGGCGACGGCGTTGCGCGCCAGAAGCCCGGCCGCGATCATCACGGTCGGGTTCGAGGTGTTGGTGCAGGAGGTGATCGCCGCGATGACGACGTCGCCATGCCCAAGATCGTAGTTCGTCCCTTCGACCGTAAAGCGCGCGGCGATGGCGTCGCCCTGTTTGAACTCGTTCGTCATCGCGCTAGCGAAGCCTGTCTTCGCCTCCGAGAGGGCGACGCGATCCTGCGGACGCTTCGGTCCGGCGAGCGAGGGCGTGACTTCGCCGAGGTCGAGTTCGAGCGTGTCGGTGAACAAGGGATCGGGCGCGAGCCTCGTGCGATAGGTTCCCTGCGCCTTGGCGTAGGCCTCGACGAGGGCGATGCGCGAGGGCTTGCGGCCAGAGGTCTTGAGGTAGCCGAGCGCCTGCGCGTCGATCGGGAAGAGGCCGCAGGTCGCGCCGTATTCCGGCGCCATGTTGGCGAGCGTCGCGCGGTCGGCGACCGTCATCTCGTTGAGGCCGGCGCCAAAGAACTCGACGAACTTGCCGACCACGCCCTTCTTGCGCAGCATCTGCGTGACCGTCAGCACAAGGTCCGTCGCCGTCACGCCCTCACGCAATGCGCCGGAGAGCCTGAAGCCGATCACCTCGGGCAGCAGCATCGACAGGGGCTGGCCGAGCATCGCCGCCTCCGCTTCGATGCCCCCGACGCCCCAGCCGAGCACAGCGAGGCCGTTGACCATGGTGGTGTGGCTGTCGGTGCCGACGAGCGTGTCGGGATAGGCGACCTCGACCGTCTTGCCGTCGCGCTTCTCCTTCGCGGTCCAGACGGTCTGGGCTAAATATTCCAGATTGACCTGATGACAGATGCCGGTGCCCGGCGGCACTACCGAGAAATTCGAGAAGGCCTGCTGGCCCCATTTCAAAAAGCGGTAGCGCTCCTGGTTCTGCTCGTATTCGCGCGCGACATTCTGCCCCAGCGACTTCGCGCTGCCGAAGTAGTCGACGACGACCGAGTGGTCGATGACGAGATCGACGGGCACGAGCGGATTGATCTTGTTCGGGTCGCCGCCGAGCGCCGCCATCGCGTCGCGCATCGCAGCGAGGTCGACGACGGCCGGCACGCCGGTGAAGTCCTGCATGAGGACGCGCGCTGGGCGGAAGGCGATCTCATGCTCGGCCTTGCCGCGGTTCTTGGTCCAGGCCGCCACCGCCTCGATGTCTTCCTTGGTGACGCTGCGCCCGTCCTCGTTGCGCAAGAGATTCTCGAGCACGATCTTGAGCGAGAACGGCAACTGTGAGACGCCGGCGAGGCCATTCTTCTCGGCCGTCTTGAGCGAGTAGATCTCGTAGGTCTTCGCCCCGACGGTCAGCGATTTGCGGCACTTGAAGCTGTCGAGGCTGGCCATGCGGGCGCTCCGAAAAGTTGGCGGGGAGTGGCGGGTTATAGATAAAATCACGGAGGCAGGCTACACAAACTATCGTCTTAACCGGGCCCGCGTCGGCGCGCTTTTTTGGGGATGCAATGCGCCTTCGCGCGTGGGACCTGGGGATCGAACGCGGCGGACGGCGCCTCGTCGCCGGCCTTTCTTTCGAGGTGGATCAGGGTTCGGCCTTGGTGGTGACCGGCCCCAACGGCGCCGGCAAATCGACTCTCTTGCGCGCGCTCTGCGGCTTCCTTCCCGTTGAGGCCGGCGGCTTCGCGCTCGAGGGCGGCGACCCCGAGCGCACCGTTGGCGAGCAGGCCCATTATCTCGGCCATTTGGACGCGCTCAAAGGCGCGCTGACCGCGGGAGAGAACCTCGCCTTCTGGGCGGGCGCGCTCGGAGGCGAAGCCTCGCGCGAAGTGAGCCGCGACGCCCTCGCCCGGGTTGGGCTTTCGCATGTGATCGACTTTCCCGCGCGCGCGCTCTCGGCCGGACAGAAGCGGCGAGTCGCGCTCGCCCGTCTTCTTGTCGCGCACCGGCCGCTGTGGCTTCTCGACGAGCCTACGACCGCGCTCGACGCCACCTCGCAAGCCGCATTCGCGGCGATCATGCGGACCTACCTCGACGAGGACGGGATCATCGTCGCCGCGACCCATGCCTCGCTCGGGCTCGCGGGCGCGCGCGAGCTCCGGCTCGGCGCGGGCGAGGGGATGGCGGCGTGAGGGAGGCGCTCGCCCTCACCCCAATCCCTCTCCCAAAGGGAGAGGGGGGACGCGATCCCTTCTCCTTCTGGGAGAACGTGGCGCGAAGCGTCGGATGAGGGCCCGGGCATGACCCCCGCCCTCGCCCTGTTCGTTCGCGAATGGCGGATTGCGCGGCGCATCGGCGGCGGCGCGTCGGTCGGCGCCGTCTTCTTCCTCATCCTCGTCGCGATCATGCCGTTCGCGCTCGGGCCGGACCTCGATCTGCTTGCGCGCCTCGGGCCGGCGATTCTCTGGATCGCGGCCTTGCTCGCGACGCTTCTCGGGCTCGACCGGCTGTTTCAGGCCGACCACGATGACGGCTCGCTCGACGTGATGATCAACGGGCGCCTTCCGCTGGAACTCGTGGTGCTCGTCAAATGCGCGGCGCACTGGACAGCGAGCGCACTGCCGCTCATCGTCGTCTCGCCCATCTTCGGCCTCATGCTCGCGATGGCGGCGAAGCCGCTCGCGCTCGTCGCCGCGACGCTCGCCGCCGGCACGCCGGCCTTGACCATGATCGGGGCGATCGGCGCGGCGCTGACCGTCTCGCTGCGACGCGGAGGGCTTCTCATGGCGGTCTTGGTCCTGCCGCTGACGATCCCTGTTTTGATCTTCGGCGTTTCGGCGGCCTCCGCCGCGAGCGGCGGCGCGGCGCCTTTCCTGACGCCCTTCCTCATGCTCTGCGCGATGTCGCTCTTTTCTGTCGCCGCCGCGCCCTTCGCCGCCGCGGCGGCGCTGAGGCATGTGAGGGAATAGGGGCAACGGGGTGCGCCGCGCTCGCCAATGGGTTGCGCGATTTCGCGTTTGACAGGTCCTCGCCCGCACGCGCCTAATCGCGCGCCCAAGAGCGGCCCCTGACGCCGCCAGTTCGCACGACGAGGAAACATGAACGACAGCGGAGGAGCGCCCCTGACCGCCGGCGCCATTTCGGCGCGGATCGACCGGCTGCCGGCGACGCGCACGATCTGGACCATGATCGCGCTGCTCGGCTTCGGCATGTTCTTCGAGCTCTACGACCTCTTGTTCACGGCTTACGTCGCGCCGAGCCTCGTCAGGTCGGGCGTGCTCACCGCGCAGACTCGCGGACTGTTTGGCGCGACCGGCGTCGCCAGCTTCATCGCGGCTCTGTTCACCGGCCTCTTCATCGGTACGATCCTGTGCGGCTTCCTTGCCGACCGCTACGGCCGCCGGGCGATCTTCACCTGGTCGCTCCTCTGGTATTCGGCCGCCAACGTCATGGTGGCGCTGCAGAGCGACGCCTTCGGCCTCAACGCCTGGCGGCTCGTCGCCGGCGTCGGGCTCGGCCTCGAGATGGTGACGATCGGCGCCTATCTGAGCGAGCTCGCGCCGAAGGGCCTGCGCGGGCGGGCGTTTGCGGTCAACCAGGCGATCGGCTTCGTCTGCGTGCCGGTCATTTCCTTTCTCGCCTATATGCTTGTGCCGAAGGCGCCGTTGGGGATCGAGGGCTGGCGCTGGGTGGTCATGATCGGCGCGCTCGCCGCGCCGGTCGTCGTGTTCTTGAGGCGCGGCCTGCCGGAAAGTCCGCGCTGGCTCGCCAAGCATGGAAGGCTCGCCGAGGCCGACCGCGTGCTCAAGGGGATTGAGGGGAAGGTCGCGGCCGAATACGGCTGGCCGCTTCCCGCGCCCGGCCCGGAGGAGAGAATCGCGCCGGCGAGCGGCTTCATGGACCTTTGGATTCCGGGCATACGCGGCCGGGTGGTCCTGATGAGCGTCTTCAATATCTTTCAGACGATCGGCTTCTACGGCTTCGCAAACTGGGTTCCCTCGCTCCTGGTCAAGCAGGGAATCACGGTCTCGACCAGCCTCGGCTACACGACGATCATCGCGCTCGCCGCCCCGGTCGGGCCGCTGATCGGCTTTTTCTTGGGAGACCGGCTCGAACGAAAATGGATCATCGTCGCGGCGGCGGGCCTCATCGTCGGCTTCGGCCTGATCTTCGGGCAGGCTCGGGAGGCGGCGCTCATCATCGCCATGGGGGTGGGCTTGACCCTCGCCAACAACACCTTGTCCTTCAGCTTCCACGCCTATCAGCAGGAGCTGTTCCCGACCGGCATTCGGGCGCGCGCGGCCGGCTTCGTCTATTCCTGGAGCCGGCTTTCCGTCATCTTCAGCTCGTTCATCATCGCCTTCATCCTGGAGGCGTTCGGCGCCTTCGGCGTCTTCGTCTTCATCGCCGTTGCGATGGGCGTCGTGATGGCGACGATCGGGATTTTCGGACCGCGCACGACCAATCTGGCGCTCGAG
This sequence comes from uncultured Alphaproteobacteria bacterium, assembly GCA_963782255.1. Lineage (GTDB taxonomy): Bacteria > Pseudomonadota > Alphaproteobacteria > Rhizobiales > Beijerinckiaceae > Roseiarcus. Next base: position 1,333,937 of record CAWAIS010000002.1, read on the forward strand.
AAGATCGCGCGCTGAGGAGCGCAGGGTTCGGACACGCGTGTTGGCTCTCGATGTTCGCGAGTGATAACGAGGGGACATGAATTCAACTCTGCTGAAGCTGTTGCCGGCCATCGAGCGTTGGCCGGAGGAGGACCAGCTCTTGCGGAGGCTGCGCGCGAGATCGAGGCGCTCCGCACCGGCGTCTACACGATGTCGCCAGCTGAAGAGGCAGCAGTTGCCGAAGGGTTGGCCCAAGCCGAGCGCGGCGATTTCGCAAGTGATGCCCGCATCGCCGAGATTTGGAAACGGGTAGGAGTATGATCGTCCGCTTTACGCGGCGCGCCGAGCAAGACCTCGCCGAAATCCTTAGCTACCTCGGGGAGCTTTCGCCCCAAGGCGCTTCGCAGACGTGAGGGCGGCGCTCAGGCCGGTCGCGGCCGCTGCCCGACGTCGGTGAAGAATTGCAGGAGATAGCCGTCCGGATCGGCGACGACGAATTGCAGGGCGCCATTCTCGACTGTGTGCTGCCGATATACCAGCGCTCTTCGAGCTGAAGATAGGGGACGAGGCCGGCGGCGAGGATGCGGTCATGGAGCGCCGCGGCGTCGGCTGCTCTGATCATGAGATTCACGCCGCGACCGTAAGGATGCTCGAGCGGCGCGGTTCGAAACCGCCGGCCGGGTCCGGCGGCTTCCTCAAGCATGACATGCGCGTCATCGAGGACGAGATAGGCGAAACGCTCCTCCGGCCGGTCGAACCAGACCCGGAAACCGAGTATCCCGACGTAGAACGCGAGCGATCGGTCGAGATCGCGCACGTCCAGTTCGGGGATGAGGCCCGGGCTGGCCATTGTCTCCCTTCAGCTGCAAAAAAAAGCCGCGCGGAATTTCTCCCGCGCGGCTCATTTTTCCCGTCGGAGGAACCGCTACGCGCTACTCGGCCGCCGTTGCCACCGGCTTCTCGCGGGACGCCAGGTCGAAGCGGTCGAGGTCCATCACCTTGCTCCACGCCGCCGCGAAGTCTTTCACGAACTTCTCCTTCGCGTCCGCGCTCGCATAGACCTCCGCAAGCGCCCGCAGCTGCGAGTGCGAACCGAAGATCAGGTCGACACGCGTGCCGGTCCACTTGACCTCGTTCGTTTTCCGGTCGCGCCCCTCATATACGCCTTCGGCGCCAGCCGCGGGTCGCCATTCCGTGCTCATGTCGAGCAGGTTGACGAAGAAGTCGTTGCTGAGCGTCCCTGGCCGCTTGGTGAAGACGCCATGCGCCGACTTGCCGGCGTTTGCGCCGAGCACGCGTAGGCCGCCGACGAGAACTGTCATCTCAGGCGCCGTCAGCGTCAAGAGTTGCGCCCGGTCCACCAGGAGCTCCTCAGGCGAAAGGCGCTGCTTGCCGCGGATATAGTTGCGGAACCCGTCGGCGATCGGCTCGATCGGCTCGAAAAACTCGACATCGGTCTCATCCTGCGACGCGTCCATGCGCCCCGGCGTGAAGGGGACCTTCACGTCCTGCCCAGCGTCCTTCGCGGCTTTCTCGATCGCCGCGCCGCCGCCGAGAACGATCAGGTCGGCGAGCGAGACCTTTTTCCCGCCCGACTGCGAAGCGTTGAACTCCTTCTGGATTGCTTCGAGTTTCTCAATCACCTTCGCCAACTGAGCCGGCTCATTGACGTCCCAGTCCTTTTGCGGCTCAAGGCGAATGCGCGCGCCGTTCGCTCCGCCGCGCTTGTCGCCGCCGCGGAACGTCGAGGCCGACGCCCAGGCCGTCGAGACCAGTTCGGAAACGGAGAGGCCCGAGCCCAGGATTTTCGCTTTCAGAGCGGCAATGTCCTGATCCCCGATCACCGGATGATCCACAGCGGGGAGCGGGTCCTGCCAGATCAGCGTCTCCTTCGGCACAAGGGGTCCTAGGTATCGCACTTTCGGGCCCATGTCGCGGTGCGTCAGCTTGAACCACGCCCGGGCGAACGCTTCGGCGAACTGATCTGGATGTTCGTAGAAGCGCCTCGAGATCTTTTCGTAAGCCGGGTCGACCCGCAGGGAGAGGTCGGTCGTCAGCATGGATGGCGCGTGACGCTTCGACTTGTCGTGCGCATCCGGCACCGTGCCGGCGCCTGCGCCATTCTTTGGCGTCCACTGATAGGCGCCGGCGGGGCTCGTCGTCAGCTCCCATTCGTAACCGAACAGGTTCGAGAAGTATTCGTTGCTCCACCTCGTCGGCGTCTTGCTCCAGATGACCTCCAGGTTGCTGGTGGTCGCGTCATCCCCCTTGCCCGTGCCGAACCGGTTCTTCCAGCCGAGGCCCAGCTCCTCGATCGGAGCGCCTTCGGGTTCGGGGCCGACCCATTCCTTGTCCTTGGCGGCGCCGTGGGTCTTGCCGAAGGTGTGGCCGCCCGCGATGAGCGCGACGGTCTCTTCGTCATTCATCGCCATGCGCTTGAACGTCTCGCGGATATCGATGGCCGCCGCGACCGGGTCCGGCTTGCCGTTCGGCCCCTCCGGATTGACGTAGATCAGGCCCATCTGCACGGCGCTGAGAGGATTCTGAAGATCGCGCTCGCCCGAGTAGCGCTCGTCCTCCAGCCACTTGCCTTCGGGGCCCCAGTAGATGTCCTCGTCGGGCTCCCAGGTGTCCTCACGCCCGCCGCCGAAACCGAACGTCTTGAAGCCCATCAACTCGAGGGCGACGTTGCCGGCGAGGATCATGAGATCGGCCCAGGAAATCTTCCGGCCGTATTTCTGCTTGATCGGCCACAACAGCCGGCGCGCCTTGTCGAGGTTCGCGTTGTCCGGCCAGCTGTTGAGCGGCGCGAAGCGCTGCTGCCCGCGTCCGCCGCCGCCCCGGCCGTCGCCGATGCGGTAGGTGCCTGCGCTGTGCCAGGCCATCCGAATGAACAGCCCGCCGTAGTGACCAAAGTCGGCCGGCCACCACTCCTGCGAATCCGTCATCAAGGCGTGCAGGTCCTTGACCACCGCGTTCAGATCGAGGCTCTTGAATTCCTTGGCATAGTCGAACGCCTCGCCCATCGGATCGGGCTTGGCGGAGTGCTGGTGGAGAACCCGAAGGTTCAGCTGGTTCGGCCACCAGTCACGGTTCGTGTACGCATGGACGCCCGCGACCGGGCACTTGCTTTCGCTTGTCATGTTCCCTCCGACTGTGTTCCGCTTGGTGTGGAAAGATCGTCAACTCCCGTCGCGCAAACTAACGCGCCCGACCCAATCGGTCCAATCGATAGTTTCGAAACCTATGATCGCTAATTCCGATTTCCGTCGCGGTGCGTCATGCCCGCGGCCGAAACGCGCGGGCTGCACTCGCGAGCGAGCCTGCGTCCATCAACCGCAATTGCTCCTCAGCGCCGGCGGCGCTAAAAGGCGGCGCTCATGCCCAATTTCGCCAACCCGACAGTTTTCGTCGACCTGACGCGCCGGACGTTGCCGTGGCTCGCGACCGCGACCGCGGCGCTGTTCGCCGTCGGCCTTACGCTCTCCTTCATGGCCCCACCCGACTACCAGCAGGGCGAGACAGTCAAGATCATGTATCTGCACGTGCCGGCGGCATGGATGGCGACCTTCGTCTACGGCGTGATGGCGGTCGCGGCGCTCGGCACGCTCGTCTGGCGCCATCCGCTCGCGGACGCCGCGCAGAAGGCCGCGGCGCCGCTCGGCGCCGGCTTCACCTTCATCTGCCTTGCGACCGGCTCATTGTGGGGCAAGCCGATGTGGGGAACCTACTGGGTGTGGGACGCGCGCCTGACGTCGGTCCTGGTGCTGTTCATCCTCTATCTCGGCCTGATCGCGCTCTGGCGGGCGATCGAGGATCCTGGCCGCGCGGCGCGGGCGGCGGCGATCCTGACCCTGGTCGGCTGCGTCAATCTGCCGATCATCAAGTTCTCGGTCGACTGGTGGAACACGCTGCATCAGCCCGCGTCCGTATTCCGCCTCGGCGGCCCGACGATCGCCCCCTCGCTGCTTTGGCCCCTGATCGCGATGTCGCTCGCCTTCACCTTCCTGTTCCTGACCCTGCATCTCATGACGATCCGCAACGAAATCCTGCGCCGGCGCATCGCACGGGTGACGATGCTTGCGGCGTCCGAGGGCGACCGGCTGGCGCCGACCTTCGTGACAGGAGGCGCGTGATGTCCGATCCGCACATCGGTTTCGTCATCGCCGCCTATTGCGTCGCTGCCGTCGTCATCGCCGCGATGATCGGCTCGGTCCTTTTCGACTATCGCCGGTTGAGCGCCGACCTCAATTCTGCGACGCGCGCGCTGGAAGCCGCACGCGGCAGCGCCAAGGATCGCCGTTCATGAGCGTGGAAGCCGAAACGGAGCGTCGCCCGCGCCGCTGGCTGGCCTTCCTGCCGATTGTGGCTTTCGCCCTGCTTGCAGCGCTCCTGTTCCTGCGCCTCTATGCCGGCGATCCCTCAAGACTGCCCTCCGCGCTGATCGGCGAGAGCGCCCCGCCGCTGACGCTTCCCGGCCTCGACGGCTCGCCTGGACTCATGGACGCGGACCTGCGCCAGGGCCATGTCAGCGTGGTCAATGTGTTCGGCACCTGGTGCGTGCCCTGTCATTACGAGCACCCGTTCCTGATGGCGCTGGCGGCCGACGAAGACCTCAAGCAGAAGGGCGTGGTCGTCTACGGGGTGGCGCAGAAAGATTCGTCCGAGAACGTGCGCCGCTTCCTCGGCGCCAAGGGCGACCCGTACGCCAAGGTCGGGCTCGACCCGGACGGCCGCGCCGGCATCGACTGGGGCGTCTACGGCGTCCCCGAGACCTTCATCGTCAGGGGCGACGGCACGATCGCCTACAAGGTCGTCGGCCCGATCTCGGCCGAAGCGCTGGAGCGCGAAGTCAAGCCGCAGATCCTGAAAGCGCTCGGCCGGCCGGCCTCGTGAGTCTGCGCTCATGGCGTCAGCCGGCCTTGTCAAAAGCGCGTTTGCCGCAGGAGGCTTGAACGCCGGCCCTACTTCGGCGCCGTAGCCTCCGAGGCCGCCGACAACTGCGGCGCCAGATAGTCGATGAAGGCGCGCGCCGCGGGCGAAGCGGCTCGCCCCGCCGAAAAGAGCGCGTGCGCTTCCACGGGCTCCATGTCCCAGTCTTCCAGGACCCGCACGAGATCGCCGCGTTCGATTTCGGCCCGGCATCCCCACAGCGAAGTGAGCGTAACGCCGAGGCCCGCGACCGCCCCGGCGGTCGCGCCTTCGTTCGCCGCCGTGAGCAATCGACCCTCGACTCGGACGGACATGCGCCGGCCCTCCTTCATGAAGGTCCAGGCGTTCGGACCGGCTCCGCCCGGCCCGATGATTACCGAATGAGACGCGAGGTCCTCAGGAACGCGAGGCCGGCCGCGACGCTTCAAGTAAGCGGGCGAGGCCGCGACGATCCGAGGCGCTTCGGCGAGCTTGCGGGCGATCGCGCTCGAATCCGGCAAAGAGCCAAGCCGGAGCGCCACGTCAACGCCGTCGGCGACGAGATCCTGTCGCTGATCGTTGATGCTCAAGTCGATGCGGAGCGCTGGATGGGCGTCGAGAAACTTCGGCAGACGCGGGATCACTTCGCGAACGCCGAAGCTGGAGGAAACGGCGATCCGAAGCAGTCCGCGCAATTCCCCGGTCCCGCGCGCCGCATGATCCGCTTCCTCGAGCGCCGACAACAGGGGTTCGACGCGCGCGAGATAGTCGCCCCCGGTGTCGGTCAACGTCACCGCCCGGGTCGTTCTGATGAGGAGCCGCGCGCCAACCTCCTTCTCCAATTGCGCGAGAATTCGCGAAATCGACGGCTGCGATAGACCGAGCTCCCGGCCCGCGCGCGAAAGGCTGCCGGAATGCGCGGTCCGCACGAACGCTCGCAAAGCCAGAAGTCGATCAGTCATTTGCTGAACAAATAGACGTTATTTGGCGTCAACGTCTAGCGCCGTTCCGCCAAATGGATGAACGTTCGCACGACTCGGTTGTAGATTTCGGAGGTCCACATGTCGCTTCAGGACAAGCTCGCTTTCAAGGCGGATTTCGAAGGCAACAAGGCGGCGCGCGGCGTCCCGATCGGAGCGAATTGTTGCCGGTTCTTCGCCGCCTCAAGGTTGGCGCCGCGGCGTGAAAGTCGCCTTGGCGGGCGCGGCAGACCCTTACCCCTATGCGGGCGAGGGGCTTTCCCTTCTCCGGCTTGCGGGAGAAGGTGGAGGCGCGAAAGCGCGGCCCCGATGAGGGACCTTCGGCATAAATCGCGAGCCTGACCATGATCCGCTTCTACTTCCACCCGACGCCAAATCCCGCCAAAGTGGCGCTGTTTCTGGAGGAGTCAGGCCTTCCGTATGAGGTCGCGCCCGTCGACACCGCGAAGGGCGAGCAGCATGCGCCCGCCTTTCGCGCGATCAATCCGAACGGCAAGGTTCCCGCCATCGTCGACACCGAGGGACTTGGGGGAACCGAGGCTCGCGTCTTCGATTCGAGCGCAATCCTGCTCTACCTTGGCGACAAGACTCAGCGCTTCATCGCATCGCCTGGCGACCGGCCCGAACTCCTGTCCTGGCTCTTCTTCATCGCCTCGGGATTGGGTCCCTTCTCGGGGCAGGCTGTGCATTTCCAGCACGCCGCGCCGGAAAAGATTCCGTACGCGATCAACCGCTACCGGCGCGAAGCCGAACGTCACTACAGGGTGCTCGACCGGCATCTCTCCGGCCGCGAGTTCATTGTCGGGCGCGACTATTCGATCGTCGACATGTCCGCCTGGGGCTGGCTTGATCGCGCGGGCCGCGTGCTTCCGGGCGAAGCTCATCCGCTCGCCGCCTTCCCCAATCTGCAGCGCTGGTTCGCCGCCATCGACGCGCGGCCCGCCGCGGCGCGCGCCCGCGCTGTCGGCAAGGGGCACGCCTTCAAGAAGGAGGTGGACGAGGAGACGCGCCGCGCGATGTTCCCCTCCAATTATCCGGAGCCGTGAGCGGCTAACGCCGTCGCCTCCCGCAGGAGCGACGCAAGGCGGCGGAAAGTCTCGCCGCGTCCCGTCGTTCGGCGCCAGGCGAGCGCGATGCGGCGATGCGGCGCGTCGCCCACGAGCGGCGCGACGTGCAGATCGAGGCCGCGCAGGATCCCGGACTCGACCGCCATCTCCGGCACGAGCGTCACCCCGAGGCCGTTCGCGGCCATCTGCACGAGCGTCGCGAGGCTCGTGCCCTGAAAGGCGGCGTTCCGGCGCGCGCCCTCGAGTTTGCAGGCGGCGAGCGCATGGCCGCGCAGGCAATGGCCGTCCTCCAGGAGCAGCAGGTCCTCCGTCGCCATATCCTCCGGGCGGACGGCCTTGAGCCGCGCCAGCCGATGCCCGGGCGGGCAGACGACGACAAACCGGTCGAGCGCGATGTCCTCGGTCTCCACGTTCCCGAGTGGAACCGGCATGGCGAGGATGACGGCGTCGACGAGGCCTGCGTCGAGACGCTCGAGCAGCGGCGCGGTCTGCTCCTCGCGCAGGTAGATTTGCAGCCGCGGCGCCGCCTCGCGCAGGCGCGTCATCACGCGGGGCAAGAGAAACGGGCCGATCGTCGGGATCAGGCCGAGATGCATCCGCCCGGACAAGGGGTCGTGCGACGCGAGAGCGACGTCGACCAGGTCCTCCGTGTCCGTCAAAATCGCCCGCGCCCGCTCGACGATCGCAAGGCCGATCGTCGTCGGCGCGACCGACCGGCGCGTCCGCTCGAACAGCGTAACCCCAAGCCCGGCTTCCAGCTCCTGGATCGCGGCGCTCAAGGTCGACTGGCTAACGAGACAGGCCTCGGCCGCTTGGCCGAAGTGGCGGCGCTCGGCGAGAGCGACCAGGAATCTCAATTGTCTCAGCGTCGGCAGCACTCTCATTGCGGCGTTTTGATCGATCAAATCGATCATTGCAATCGGCTCTATCCGAACTGCGCCCTCGCCGCTGCTCGAAGCGGCGTGAAGCGCCCATCTTGCAAATGGAGCGACGCTCGTCGCGGCTCGCGCCGTCGCACCAGAGCTTCGCTTCGCTCTCAGTGACGGGGCGCGCCGCTGATCAGGCGTCGCCGTTTCGGGCGACGCGCAGAGTCAATAGGCGCGCGAGCGATTTCAACGGCTTGGGCGCCAAATTGTGCAACTTCTGACGCGAGCCTCGCGAGCGCGGCGGCGCGCCCGCGCTGGCGTTGCGCAAGGCCGTCCGGCAGGGTCATCGACAGTCTCAACGGCAAGCGCGGACTCTCGCCCTCTGGCGCGGCCGCCATGCGCTGGCGGGGCCATGAGGTGCCTTCGCGACGCAGGGCCGTTCGCGCGCGCTCGAAGCCGAGCGACGGCGCCGGAAAGGCGCCGTCGTGGGCCATCAAACCCCGCCGCCCGCCGCGAACATGAGCGCGACGCCGAAGGCGAGCACGCCGAGCGCCGCGGCGAATTCGAATCCGCGCGCAATGAGCGCGGCGCGCGAGTCCTCGCCCGCCGCAAAGCGCACTGCGATCGACTTGGCGAACACGGCCATCGAGGCGAGCGCGCCGGTCGTCACCGCCGTGCCGAGGGACATCGCGAAGGTCGCGGCGACCCCGGCGGCGAACAGCCCCTGCGACAGCGCGAACACCAAAATCAGGATCGCCCCCGAACAGGGGCGAATGCCCGCGGCGATCACTGTTCCGACGGCGGCGCGCCACGAGAAGGGGCCGTCGAGCAGCGACGGGTCCAGGGCGTGCATGTGCCCGCACTCGGCCAAGAACGCCGAGGCGTCCGGGTCCGCGGCGCGAAACGCCGCCGCCGACAGATTGCGGGCCGGCGCGCCCCATGCGACCCCGGCATAGGCCGGCGCGGCGGCGAGCGCCCGATGGCGCGCGAAATAGCGCCGCGACGCCGCGATCAGCGCGCCGCCCTTGCGCCACACCAGCCAGAGCCCGACGGCGACGATGCCGCCGTAGCTCGTGAGCACGATCCAATCCGCAGCATGGTTCATCTCGGACGCCGTCGCGTTGAAAATGAACCCCGCCGCGCCGACGAGCGCAATCGCCACCGCCGCCTGAAGGAGAGCCGCCAACAGCGCGAGCACAGCGCCGCGCCTGAGCGAGCGTTCGTTCGCCAGCATGTAGGAGGCGATGACGGCCTTGCCGTGTCCGGGACCGGCGGCATGAAAGACGCCATAGGCGAGGCCGAGCGCAATCAGCCCCCAGGCCGCGCTGGGGCGGCCATGCAGCGCATGGACGTTGGCCGCCATCAGGTGCGTGAGCCGCGACTGTTCGGCGAGGAGCCAACCGGTGATCCCGCCCTCGGCCCCGCCGCCGCCTTCGCCCCCGGCGACGGCGAACGGGCGCCGCATCCCTTCAGCGAACGCGGCCGCAACGGACCCGAGCCAGAGGGCCGAAGCAAAGACGAGCCTGTTCGCGAGCGGCTTCGTCATGGGCACGCGATGATGGCGCTGCTCGCCATTTTGAAGCCGAAATTGGTCCCGGGCGAGAGATTGGTGAAGAACGATTCGGTGAGTTTCGTCTTGTCGGCGGCCTCGAGCGGCTTCGGCCGCGCGACCGAGGCCGAGCAGCCGGAGGGCGGCGAGACGAGGGTCACCGGATCCTTGTCGTCAAACTCGAAGTCAATGAAATATTCCGGATCGGCGACGCGGAGCGTGGCGAACTTCCGTACCGCCTCCGGGGTCTTTAACGGCAAGGTGACGTGAAACTCGACCAGATGGTCGGGCCGCTCCTGCATCCAGTAATCCGTGACCGACCCGAAATCGACCGCCTTGCCGCCAATCTTCAAGGTCGTGAAATAGCCGATCTCGGCAAGGCTCCCGGCGTTCTCCTTGGCGAGCGGCGCGAACTGCTCGCGCTTGACGAGTTCCCCCGGCTTGGCGAGCCCCTGCGTCGCGAAAGACGAATACATTTCGTCAAACACCCAATCGTGCACGATGGCCGAGAGCTTGCCGTCCGGCGCGAAATCAAGCTGGCTCTTCACGGTGATCCACACGTGCGGATGGGCGCTCGCAATCTGCGGCGCCGCAGGAACGAGCGCGAGCAAGAGAACCGCTTTCCATCTGCCTCGATCGCCGATCAACAAATCCCCTACCCGCCAAACTGCCGCCGCCGCGTCTTGAGGGCAAAGTGCGGCGCCGAGATGGCGCCGCTCTTACTGTCGGCCTGCGCGAAAATGCAAGGTTCGTAAAGAAGTTCTTAAAAGAAAAGGCGCAAATAGAGGCGATGGCGCGTCGCGTTTGGCCATTCATCCTTGGGTTTATTGCCGCTTCATCGCTTGCGGGATGTGGCTTTTTCAGTCGTCCCGAGCGCCCGGTCTGGCGAACCCAGGCTGAGAACGCCTGCTTCGCTCGAAAGCTTGTGACGCCCTCCGCCTACATCGTGCCTACGGAAGAGATCGACGGCCCGGGCGTCTGTGGGATGACGCGCCCGCTCAAGGTCTCCGCGCTCGCGGACGGTAAGGTCGGGATCGACAAGACGCTCACGATCGACTGCCCGATGATCCCGGCGCTGGAAGCCTGGCTCAACGACATCGTGCAGCCGGACGCTGAGAGCCGGTTCGGACAGAAGGTCGCGGTTCTCAATGTGTTCGGCGCCTACAGCTGCCGCTCGATCGACAACGAGCCGGGCGCGCGGCTCTCCGAGCACGCCTTCGGCAACGCGGTCGACGTCGCGGGCTTCACGCTCGCCGACGGCCGCAAGCTCGAATTCGTGCGCGACTGGAAGCAGGAGGGCACGCAGGAGGCGGCCTTCCTGCACGAGGTCCACGCGGGGGCCTGCCAGTATTTCAACACGGTCCTCGGGCCGGGAGCGGACGTTTTCCATTACAACCACATCCATCTCGATCTCGCCAACCACGGCGCGACCAACACCGGACCGCGCCGCATCTGCAAGCCGAGGCCGGCGCCCAACCTCCTGCCGCCGCCGGCCGCGCCGGACGGGCTACCGCCGGCGCCGGAGATCGAGGAGCCGCTCGACATCGCCCATCTCGGGAACCCGCATGCGGTCGCGCTCGCGCCAGCGTCGCTTAGCGGGCCGGACAGCGGTCCCGACGGCGCGCTGCCGCCCGCCCCGATCGGCGAAACGGACCCGGCGCCGCCAATCCTGCCGGCCGGCGCGGGGACGAGCCTCGACGCCGAGCCGACGTCCTCAATCGGCGACCGGGACGACTGAGGCGATCAGCCCGCGTCCGCGGGCCCCGGAGCCGAAGCCGCCGGCTTCCCTCCAGGGCGCTTGCGCAGATCGCGCAAAGAGCCGTTGTCGGCAATCATCGCACGGATAGTCTGAACGTTCGCGCGGGCCGCCTCGGGCGGAAGATCCGTGAGGCTGACCTCCTCGGCCTCGGCGTCTTTTCCTTCGAGCGCCAGCACCAGAGCGAGGTCGCCACGCATGCGGGCGTCGGCTTTCGGGCTCGCGACCGCCTGTCGCAGCGTCTGCTCGGCCTCGGGCAATTTCTTGGCGAGCGCGTAGGAAAGGCCCATGTTGGTGAGGACACTCGGCTCTCCGGGCGCGATCTTGAGCGCGTCGCGGTAGAACTGCATCGCGCTCGCGTGATCGCCGAGCCGGTCGGCGACCGCACCCTGCACCGACATGACGTCCCACCTCGGATTGTCGGGGGTATAGGCGCGGGTCAGCACGTCCTTGGCCTGCGTAAGCTGGCCGGCGTCGGCCAGCGCCTTGCCATACTCGCCGAGCACGTCTTCGTCCTTCGGCGACTTGACCGCCGCAGTCTCCATCACGGCGACGGCTTCGTTGTAGCGGGTCAACGCGCGAAGGATGCGCGCATATTCGACCGACGCCGCCTTCTCGCCGGGGTTGCGTTCGTAGCGCCCGCGGCAATCGTCCGCGTAGGCGCGCATCCGGGCCTCGTCGGTCGGCATCGACCGCGAGACGGGGATCGATCCGGTGACGTCGCCGAAATCGTGACAGCCGGCGAGCGTCGCGCCAACCGCCGTCACGGCCGCGACGAACAATGCGCGCAAGGCCAACGAAGAGCAGCGGGAATTTCGCGATCGCGGCATCGGAAGCTCTGCCCGGCAAATGAAACGGCGCAGGCGAGGCTCTGCCGCGAATCTTGCGCGGGGCTGCCTAAAAAGGGCCTAGCCCGCTGCGAACGCCTGCCATGTGCGTGTTGACGCAGAGCCGCCAAGGTCCGACAGTGTCGCTCGATCGGGCGCGTGAGGGCGCGGATCATCCGGGAGGCGACCCATGGACCTTCGATTGACCGAGGACGAACTCGCGTTTCGCGAGGACGTTCGGAGCTTCGTACGCGACAACCTTCCGGCCTCGATCCGCGAAAAGAGCGTCGCGGGACGAAAGCTCGCCAAGGACGATCACGTCCGCTGGACGCGCATCCTGGCCGACAAAGGCTGGGCCGTGCCGCACTGGCCGAAGAAATGGGGCGGGACAGGCTGGAGCCCGGTCAAGCAGGCGATCTTTCTCGACGAGACCCAGCGCGGCGCCGCGCCGGAGGCGATCGCCTTCGGCGTCAATATGGTCGGCCCCGTCATCTACACCTTCGGGTCCGAGGCGCAGAAGGAGCGGTTCCTGCCGCGCATCGTCGACCTGCGCGACTGGTGGTGCCAGGGCTTCTCGGAGCCCGGCGCCGGCTCCGACCTTGCAAGCCTGCGCACGAGCGCGCGGCGCGACGGCGATTCCTGGGTGATCTCGGGCCAGAAGACCTGGACCACCTATGCACAATACGCCGACTGGATTTTCGTTCTCGCCCGCACCAATCCGCAGGCGAAGAAGCAGGAGGGCATCTCGTTCTTCCTCATCGACATGAAGACGCCGGGCGTGACGGTGCGGCCGATTCAGACGATCGACGGGGGGCATGAAGTCAATGAAGTCTTCTTCGACGACGTGCGCGCGCCGCTCGATTCGCTCGTGGGCGAGGAGAACAAGGGTTGGGACTACGCCAAGTTCCTGCTTGCGAACGAGCGCAACGGCATCGCCCGGGTCGGCATCTCCAAGGCGCGGCTCGACCGGGTGCGGCAACTCGCGGCGATGCCCGTGTACGGCTCCGGGCCGAAGATGAGCGACCCCTTCTTCCGCGCCAAGCTCGCCGGGATCGAGGTGGAGCTCAAGGCGCTCGAGATGACGCAGATGCGCGTCATCTCCAATCGTCGCAACGACGGGAAGCCCGATCCGGCCTCGTCAGTGCTCAAGATCAAGGGCTCGGAGATCCAGCAGGCGACAACGGAATTGCTCATGGAGGTGGTCGGCCCCTATGCGGCGCCCTACGAGGCGCCGGACGACCGCACCAACGAGCCGCCTGTCGGCTTCGACTGGGCCGCGCCGCTGGCGCCGGCCTATTTCAACACGCGCAAGGTCACTATCTACGGCGGTTCGAACGAGATCCAGCGCAGCATCATCGCCAAGGCCATTTTGGGACTCTGAACAATGGATTTCGAACTCAACTCGGAGCAGCAGTTGCTGCGCGACAATGTCGCGCGCCTCATGAGGGACCGGTACAGTTTCGAGGCGCGCAAGACCTATCAGGCGAGTCCGCACGGCTGGAGCGAAGCGCTGTGGCGCGAATACGCCGAGATGGGCCTTATCGGCGCGCCGTTCTCCGAAGCCGACGGCGGCTATGGCGGCGGCCCGGTCGAAACGATGATCGTGATGGAGGAGTTCGGCAAGGCCCTCGCGCTCGAGCCTTATCTCCAGACGGCGGTCCTTTGCGGTGCGCTGTTGAAGCATGCGGCGAGCCCCGAGCAACGCGCCGAACTCATCGGCAAGATCGCCGCGGGCGACCTCAGGCTCAGCTTCGCGCATATGGAGAAGCAGTCCGGCTACGATCTCAGCGACGTGGGTTCAAGCGCACGTAAAGACGGCGGCGCCTACGTACTCAATGGAGAGAAGGGCCTCGTCGGACAGGGCGACAGCGCCGACAAGCTGATCGTATCGGCGCGCGTGGCGGGCGATCGGCGCGACCGCGACGGAATCGGCCTCTTCCTCGTCGATGCGGGCGCTCCCGGCGTGTCGCGGCGCGGCTACCCCACGCAGGATGGGCAGCGCGCGGCGGAGGTGACGCTCGCCAATGTGCGGGTGGAGCGCGAGGGCGTGCTCGGCGATCCGGGAGCGGGGCTTGCCGCGATCGAGCGCGCCGTCGACGAGACGATCGCAGCGCTTTCGGCCGAGGCGGTCGGCGCGATGAGCGAAGCGCTCGCGATGACGATCGAATATATGAAGACCCGCAAGCAGTTCGGCGTCACGATCGGGACGTTCCAGGCGCTTCAGCATCGCGCGTCGGACATGGTTGTCGCACTTGAGCAGGCGCGCAGCATGATGTATCTCGCGACGATGAGCGCGAGCGAGGAGGACGCGAGCGAGCGCGCCAAGTCAATCTCCGCCGCCAAGGCCCAGATCGGCCGCTCGGCCAAGTTCATCGGCCAGCAGGCGGTGCAGATCCATGGCGGCATCGGAATGACCTACGAGTACAAGGTCGGGCATCTGTTCAAGCGCCTGACGATGATCGACGCCGCCTACGGCGACGCGGACCTGCATGTCCGCAAGCTCGCCGATCAGGGCTCGCTCTTTGCGTGACGTTATGTTCGGGCGAAACATCCTGGTCACCGGCTTTGAGCCGTTTGGCGGCGAGACCGTCAATGCCTCCTGGGAAGCTGCGCGCGAGCTCGACGGCTGGCGCTGCGGCCATTATGTCGCGAACGCGCGATTGCTGCATTGCGCTTATCACGCTTGCATCGACGAATTCGTCGATGCCTTCGAAGCGTTGCGTCCCGACGCGGTGATCCTGACCGGGCAGGCGGCGAGCCGCGCCGTCATTTGCGTCGAACGGATCGCACGCAACGAGGCGAGCGCGACCAGGCCCGACAATCTCGGCGTCGTGGGCGGGGCGAGGCCGCCCGACGCCGGCCCAGAGTGGCTCGAAACGACAGCGCCGGCCGCCGGGATTGCACGCGCGATCCGCAATGTCGGGCTTCCCGCCCGCGTGTCGACGAACGCAGGCGATTACGTCTGCAATCATCTTTACTACGGGGTCCTGAAATATCTTATGAAGGCGCCGAACGCATCGCCCGCTGTGTTTCTCCATCTGCCCGCGACGCCGGATCAGACGACGCCTCGGGCGAACGCGCGCCGACTTGCGACCGCGAACGCGGCGCGCGCGCTGCGAGCGGCGGCCGCGGCGATGGCGGAGGCAAGCATGACAGGAAAGCAACTCGCCAACTCGGCGAGGATATCGGATTGAGGCCTCGCCTTCGACGCGAGCCCATGAGCAAGGGACGAACCTTGCGAGCCGCGGTTCTTTCCGCCACACGCGCGAGAGGCGAACGGAGTCGACATGTGAGTGGCGCGCGAAATTACGCGA
This sequence comes from uncultured Alphaproteobacteria bacterium, assembly GCA_963782255.1. Classification (GTDB taxonomy): domain Bacteria; phylum Pseudomonadota; class Alphaproteobacteria; order Rhizobiales; family Beijerinckiaceae; genus Roseiarcus. Next base: position 1,349,186 of record CAWAIS010000002.1, read on the forward strand.
TTGGCGTTGACGGCGGAGCGACGCGATGCCGAGCGCGCTTGCGTGACAGGAGCGGCGTCATTCTCGCCGAAGCGGTTGGCGCCGCCGCCAACATCCATGTCGAGTTCGCGGCCGCGACCGAGGTCTTGCGTCGCTCGGTCGCGGAGGTCATGGAAAAGGCGGGCCTTAGCGACGGCGACCGTGGAGTGATCGCGCTCGGCTTCGGTCTTGCCGGCCTCAATGACGCGGACGACGCCGCGCGGGTCGTCGACGCTTTTCCCGGCTACGCGCTTGTCCGCGCCGCGAACGACGCCACGACCGCCTGCGTCGGCGCGCACGCCGGCGCGGACGGCGGCCTCGTCATCGCCGGCACCGGGTCGGCCGCGATCGCCCGGGTCGACGGCAGAGAGACCATTGTCGGCGGACGCGGCTTCGCGCTCGGCGACGATGGCTCGGGCGCGCATATCGGCCTCGACGCCCTGCGGGCCGCGACGCGCGCTTACGACGGGCTCGCCGCGGCGACGCCGCTCACGCGGGAAATCCTTTCCGAATTCGCAGGCGACGTGATTGGCATGTTGCGCTGGGCGCGAACCGCAAAGCCTGGTGACTATGGCGCGTTCGCGCCCAAAGTCTTTGCTCGTGCCGCAGAAGGCGATCCCGCGGCGCTCGCGATCGTCGGCTCGGCGGCGGACAGCGTCGGCGCGCTGACCCGCCGCGTCATCGTGCTCGGGGCGGGCAAGGTCGCGCTGGTCGGAGGCGTCGGAAACGCGCTGCGGCCCTATCTCGATCCCGACATCGCCGCGCGGCTCACGTCCCCGATCTTCGATGCGACCGACGGCGCCATCCTATTTGTCGGCGGGACCGTCGCAGCGCAAAAGGAAGCCGTGCAATGATAGTGCTTTACGGCGCCCGTCTGTTCGATGGGGAGCGGTTCCTGGACGATCACGCGCTCGTCGTCGAAGGCGGGTCGATCCGCGCGATCGTCGATCTCGAGGATCGTCCGCGTGGAGGCGAGGAGATCGATCTCGGCGGCGGCGTGCTCTCGCCTGGCTTCATCGATTGGCAGATCAACGGCGGCGGCGGCGTGCTGTTCAACGCGGAGCCCACCGTCGAGGCCATCGCGAAAATCGCCGCCGCGCACCGCCGTGAAGGCGTCACCGGGTTTCTGCCGACTGTCGTCACCGATGCGCCTGACGTCTTGGCGGCGGCGTTGACGGCGGCGCGCAAGGCGCATGTGCGCGTGCCCGGCGCGCTCGGGGTGCATGTGGAGGGGCCGTTCATCGATCCGCGCCGCAAGGGTGTGCATCCGCCGGAATGGATTCGCCCCATGCGCGATAAGGACGCGGAGGCGCTTGTCGCGATGCGCGCCGGGGTGATGGTCGTCACGCTCGCGCCCGCCTCCGTTTCGCTGGAGCTGATCGCGCGCCTCGCTGAGGCCGGGATCGTCGTGAGTCTCGGTCACTCGGACGCGACCGCAGAGGAGGCGCAGGCGGTCTTCGACGCGGGGGCCCGCGCGGCGACGCATCTCTACAACGCCATGAGCCAGCTTTCGTCTCGCGCGCCGGGCGTCGTCGGCACCGTTCTCGCCGATCCGCGCGTCATTTGCGGCCTGATCGCCGACGGAGAGCACGCGCATGCTTTGGCATGCCGCACGGCCATCGCGGCCAAGGGCGTACGCGGCATTGCGCTGATTTCCGACGCCATGCCTCCGGCAGCGGGAGGCCCCGACCTGTTCGAATTGCAGGGACGCAAGATCATGCGCAAGGGCCATAAGCTCGTCGACGAGAGCGGCACGCTCGCGGGCGCGGCGATCACGATGCGAGACGCCGTGCGTTATGTGACGCAGACGCTCGGCCTGCCGCTCGCCGACGCATTGACCATGGCGACGCTGACGCCCGCGCGCCTGCTCGGCGTCGACGACAGGGTCGGCCGCCTCGCTCCGGGCCGCCACGCCGACCTCGTGCATCTGACGGACCCGCTGGATATTGCAGGCGTTTGGGTCGCTGGCAGGCAAGTCGCCGAGATCGAAGCGCTGCGTTGAGCGGACCTTAACTCTGGGTCGTTAACCAGCATGCCAGGCAAAGGCTCGGATTGGTTCGAGACCCACGCTGAGGCCGCGGCAACTCGCAAGCTCGGTCGTCCATTTCAGGTTTTCCGCTCGATGCGGCGGACCGAGCTCGATCGCGTCGCGCGAGCGCGACAATGACCTCCGACGACATCACTCGCGCTTCTGACGACATCACTCAGCCACGTGGATCGCGTGAAGCGCAACAAGATGCTGTTCCTCCCGCGACTGGACGGCGCGCGCTCGCGCCTGAAAGAACGTGTAGACGAACACGCCATCGGCTTGGGCGGCCCGGCGCAGATCTTCGATGCCGAGGTCGAAATCGGGGCCTGTCATGAACCCCGCGGCCATTGCGCGCTCGCGCACCCCGGCGATCATCGCCGAATAGGTGCGCCGCGTGAATCCTTCGGCGAGATCAGGGCGTGAGCCGTCGACATAAACGATGCGCGGGGCGACCGTGATCGCCTCAAAGCCGGCTTCGACGAGCAATGGATAAAGCCGCCGCCCGATATTGGCGTCGCCGCCCGCCTGAGCCTGCAGGTCGACCTGACATTGGATGGCGCGCCGCGCAAGCGCGCTGTCTGGATGAAACAGGGTCGAGCCGTGATCGCCCTCGGTGACGATCGCCGATCCCCCCGCCTTCAACATTCGTCGCGCCGCGACAAGCGCGGCGACGGGATCGACGAGATGTTCGAGCACGAAGCACAGGAACACGTGATCGAACGCGCCGGCTTCGAACGGCGGCGCGAATATGTTGGCCAGCCGGAACTCCACATTGTCGAGCCCGGCGCGGCGCGCCGCCGCCTCGGCTTCGGAGAGCGAGCTCTCGCTGATGTCGACCGCGACGAAGCGCGTGCCGGGATTATTGCGCGCAAGGCGCAGAGTTTGGGCGCCGACGCCGCAGCCGATTTCGAGCACGCGCTCCCCGGCGCCGTAGCGCGCGTCGGCGTGCAGCCAGTCGGCAAGCGCGCCGGCCTGATCGCGCAGGCGCTGGCCCTCTGCGTCTTCATATCCGTGAACACATTCGTCAGCCATTGCGCGCTCCGCGTGTCGCGTTGCACTTAACCGTGAGATTCGGGCGAATTCCATTTTATTGCGCGAAATCATGAGACGAATTTCGGCTTTGGTCTCATGATAGCGGCAATTGTGAAACAGTTTGGGGATGCGAACTTCGGGCCGCATTTGCGAGACGATCTCGTCGAACTGGCCCCGGTAGCGCCGTGGTCGCTTGCGCGAGGGCTGCTATCGCACCTGGCCCCCGGTCGACGACGTGATCTCCTCCCCGCGTTCGAGCGGACGGTGCAGGACTTCGACGCCGCGCTCGGCAGCGCGCGCGAGATCGCGACCCAGGCGCGCGGCGTCGTGCGTCTGGCGGCCGTGCCGTCGATCGCAGCCGGCGCGCTGCCCCGATGCGATCCGAAGCTTTCGGGAGCGAAGGCCGAACGTAATGTTCGACCTCAAAGCTGTGATTGATGCCGAACGCCTCGCAGTCGGTCACCCGCGACTACATCCTCGAACTCGACGACAAAACGGGCACGCCCCCTGCTGTCGATCTTCGGCGGAAAGATCACGACTTACAGGCGTCTGGCCGAACATGCGCTCGACAAGATTGCCCCGCACTTGATGGCGGATGCGCGCGCCGTCGGTAGTTGGACCGGGCGCGTCCCGCTCCCCGGCGGCGACTTTCCGGTGTTCGGACTGTCGGCGCTGGCCGACGAACTCGTCAGGCGCTGTCGATGGCTGGGCGAAGCCGAGGCGTGGCGACTCGCGCGCAGCTGCGGCACGCGCGCTCGAATCATGCTCGGCGACGCCAGGGACAGAGCCTTGTTCGGAAACTCTGGGACGACGCGAATAAGCGCCACATGTCGTCATTGATCGGGGGACCGCGTCGACTCTCGCGATCGTATTCGATCGCGACGGGCCGGGTCGCCGTCGCGCAGCGGGAGTTTTGCAAGGAGACGCCGATTTTGACCCGGTTGGCGATCGGCAGGCGGCCTCATCGAACAGGCGTGCTTTTCGCCGGGCCTTGCGAGGGCGACCTACGGCGCCGACGCTTTCTTCCTGCTCAACACTGGCGCAGGGTCCAAGCGAACGCGATGAGGCGCGAGCCGCAGCGGGCACATCTCGGGGCATCTATGAGGTTGGCGGCGGGTTGTCGCATTTTTCACGGTCGATTTCGCGGAGTTCCGTCCGCCGCGGCGGGCCTATTCGCCTTGTGCGGCGAGGCCCGGTAGCCGGCGAAGCCTAGACCCGCAAATCCCAGAAGCATCATCGCCCAAGTCGCGGGCTCCGGAAAAGCGCTCGCGGACGGCTCGGCTCCTGCATAACTCACTGCGGGTCCCTCATAGTCGAAGCTGTAGACCCGGATCGGAAGCCAACCCGCGTATGGCGACGCGTCCTGCGGGAGGACCGACCAACCTCGGGCTCCGCCCTCGTCGAAGACTCTTTCGCCGACGACCGACCATTCTGTCGCGCCAAAGGTCATCCCGACGCTGTCGGCGTGTTCCGTAATGATCATTCCGCTCACGCTCATCGCGTGTCCGTTTATGTCAATAACCCTATGGGCCGAAGCGTCCGCTGCAGTCGAGGTCAGCAATTCCGTGCGGTATATTACCGCGGAGGGCCATTGACCGAGTTTGGATAACCGGGCCCACTCCTCCGAGAGCCGCAGCGGCGGGCTCTGGGACGCAGCTGGCTCGCCGCCTACCCACAAGTCGTCCGAGAAACGGTACCTCTCCGCTATCTGGATTTCGTGGCTGCTCGCGGCGCATAGCACAATCGGCCAAATAGCAAGCAGACCAAGCAGACCAAGCTTGAACTGTTTCAACATTTCTCGACGTCTTGACATAACCTAAGGACTCAAGGCGTAGTCGGCGCCTTTTCCATCAAAAGCCACGCGCCACGCGTCGGCCCTGAGAGTGGTGCGGGCTGGCAGAGAGGAGCGCAACTCTCGCGCTAGTAATCACTGTTAACACAATCTGAACGGGAAGTCCAGCCCCAAATGTCGGGGGATCTACCCTTCTGGACTGCTTGGCAGCTGGAAAATCCTAATTTTCGCCGTCCTGACCGGACAAAGGATTTTCATGAAGGGGGTCACGGGTCCGGCGAGCAGCTGATCGCGTTCGTTCTGCGGCACGCCCACGGAGGAACGGCGATTGGCGAAGTTTGTCGGAGGGCGGGGATCAGCGAAGCGACATAAGCGTGAAAAGGACAAGTCTGTTGCCCGAAATGGGCCAATATGCAACGTAGAGTTTTGAATTCATGCACTGCATGTGGGCGCGCCCAACAAGCGCTCCATGACCGGAGGAAGCGATGGGCGACTCGTTCCACCCGCCGCGCTTGCGATGGGGTTCTGTCCGATTTGATTGCGGGATCCGGCTCCCCGCTTTTGTCCCGAGGGCGTCAGGCCGGCGCGCGCCCGTCTCGATCGGCAAAACGCCGTCGGGCGCGTGACCTGTGAAGACCGTTCTCACCCTTGGCCAGATGCTGTCCGTTCATGCCCGGCTATGTCCCGACCGCGTGGGCGCGCGCGATCTTGACCGCAGCATGACTTTTTCTCAATGGAATGCGCGCGCCTCTAGGCTTGCAAACGGCCTTTTGGGACTTGGTCTGTCGCAAGGGGACCGTGTCGCGGTTCTGGCCTACAACGCGGTCGAGTGGGTGGAGATCTACGTCGCCGCCGCCAAGGCCGGGCTCGTCGCGGTGCCGCTCAACTTCCGCCTCGTAGGCAAGGAAATCCGCTACATCATGGAGGATGCGGAAGCGTCCGCGCTGATCGTCCAGGATGAGCTCTTGGAGGCAATCGAGGACGTGGGATCCGATTTGACCGTTCCGCCCGCGCGGCGGATCTGGTTCGGAACGGGTCAGAGCCCGGCCGGCTATGTTGCTTACGAAGATCTGATCGCAGCCGCGCGGGACACCGAGCCGGCTGTGCCTGTGCACCCGGGGGACCCGTGGATGCTCATGTACACGTCGGGCACGACCGGGAATCCGAAAGGCGCGATCCGCAATCACCGGGCCGCGGCGATGCTGTCTCTCATTACCGAGATCGAGCTCCGCATGCACCGGGACGATGGAGCGCTCCTGGTCATGCCAATGTGTCACGCGAATTCGCTCTACTTCTTTGGCGCCTTCGCTTACTGCGGAGCGACGACCACCGTCTACAATCGCAAAAGCTTCGACCCCGAGCACTGCGTGCGTGTTCTTGGGGACGGCGTCGCCACGTTCACCTCGATGGTTCCGACGCACTACGCCACGATGCTGGCGTTGCCTCAACGGATCCGCAAAGAGCTCAATCTCGATCGAATCGCGAAACTCATGATCTCCTCGGCGCCTGCGCGGCCCGACACGAAGCGCGCCATTATGGAGATGTTCCCCAACGCCGGTCTCTTCGAGTTGTATGGTTCGACCGAGACCGGCTGGGTGACGATGCTTCATCCGCACGAACAGTTCGACAAGCTCGGATCGGTCGGACGCGAATGCGTCGGCTCCGCGCCGATCAGACTTCTGGACGCGAACGGCGACGAAGCGCCGGACGGCGCGGTGGGCGAGCTTTATGCAAACAATCCTTATATCTTCGACGGTTACTGGAAACTGCCGGAAAAGACCCGCGAGGCGTTCCGCGGAGACTATTGCACGGTCGGCGACATGGCTCGCCGCGACGCCGACGGTTTCATCCATCTCGTCGATCGCAAGAGCAACATGATCATTACCGGCGGCGAGAATGTATATCCCTCCGAAGTGGAGGCGGTGATCAGCGGTCATCCCTCCGTGCACGACGTAGCCGTGGTGGGGCTGCCTGACGACAAATGGGGCGAACGGGTCCATGCGGTCATCGTCTTGCGGGACGGCGCAGCTGAGGACGAGGCGGTCTTGCGCGCATGGTGCAAGGAGCGCATGGCCGGCTACAAACGCCCCCGCTCGTTCTCCTTCTTGCGCGATGAGGAGATGCCTCGCACCGCGACCGGCAAGACCCTCCATCGGAAGCTGAAGGCGATGATCCTGGGCTGAAATGCGCCGGCGCGACGACCCGAGTATATCCAAGGGAGGACCCCATGGCGACGAGCGCCAACGACCTGAATGCCGACCATGAGTTCCTGCGCAGCCTGGATCGCGCGCTTCCTCAAGGCCCGCGGCGCTGACCGCATTTTCGGATTGCAGGGCGGCCATATCCAACCGATCTGGGATCATGCCGCGCAGCTCGGCATTCGCATCATCGACGTGCGCCACGAGGTTGCCGCGGTCCATATGGCGCATGCCCATGCCGAGCTCACCGGCGAACTCGGCGTCGCCATGGTGACGGCAGGCCCCGGCGTGACCAACACGGTCACCGGCGTCGCCAACGCCTCGCTGGCGCGTGCGCCGGTCTTGGTGATCGGCGGCTGCACCTCGCGCGCGCAGGCCAATCTCGGGCCCCTGCAGGACATTCCGCATGTCGAGATCCTGAGGCCCGTGACGCGGCAGGCGCGCACGCTGCGCGTCGCCGACCAGGTGATCCGCGAGTTCGACGAGGCGGTCAGCCGAGCTTTCGGAGACTTGGGCGAGCCGGGCCCCGTCTACCTCGAGACGCCGACCGACGTGCTGCGCGCCCATGTGCCGCCCGCGCTTGTGCTCGACGAGTGGATGGCGCCCAAGAGGCCGCGGGTCATTCCTCCCGACGCATCGACCATCGCCCGGGCGGTGGACGCGCTCTGGTCCGCGAAGCGGCCTCTCGTGGTGACGGGGCGTGGCGCTCGTCAGGCTGGCCCGCAGATCGTCCGCCTGCTCGATGCGCTTGGCGCTGTCTATCTGGATACGCAGGAGAGCCGCGGCCTCGTTCCGAGCGATCACCCCGCGGCGGTCGGCGCCATGCGTGCGGCGGCGATGACGGAAGCCGACACGGTGCTGGTGATCGGCCGCAAGCTCGACTACCAGCTCGGGTACGGCTCGCCCGCCGTGTTCCCGAACGCCAGGTTCATCCGGCTCGCCGACACGCCCGGCGAGCTCGTCGACAATCGCCGCGGCGAGCCCGAGATTTGCGCCACGCCCGCCCTTGCGCTCGAGGCCATTCTGGCCGCGGCAGGAAATCGAAACCCATCGGTCGACAAGGCGTGGACGGAGGGACTCAAGAAGCGCCATCGCGATCGGAGCGCGAAGGCCGGACCGCGCTACACGACCGGTTCGGACGGCGCGGTGGATCCGCGCGCCATCTTTCAGGCTCTGCGCGAGAAGACGAGGCCCGACTACATCGCCATCGCGGATGGCGGCGATCTTCTGAGCTTCGCTCGCGTCGGCCTCGAGGCTCGAACCTACATGGACGCAGGCGCTTTCGGATGCCTTGGCGTCGGCACGCCCTATGCGGTCGCGGCGGCCCTCGCCTTTCCCGACCGGCAGGTCGTGTGCGTCACGGGCGACGGCGCCTTCGGGCTCAACGCCATGGAGATCGACACGGCAGCCCGCCATGGCGCGAAGATTGTGGTGATCGTCTCCAACAACGCGGCCTGGAACATCGAGCGGCTCGACCAGGAGTCGAACTATGGCGGGCGGGTCGTCGGCACCCTGCTCGCCCATTCCGACTACGCGGCCATGGCCCGCGCGCTTGGCGCCCATGGAGAGCGGGTGGAGAAGCCCGATGATCTCCCCGCCGCGATCGGACGCGCCCTTGCCAATGCGCCCGCACTCATCGACGTGGTCACGTCGCAGACGGTCGTGTCGTCGGACGCCACCAAGGGCCTCGGGTTCGTCGCCGAGTTCCAGCCCTTGACCGCCTGGGACGATCTGGAGCGCAAACGCCGCGGCCTGTTGTGAAGCGACGGGACGCCTTCTTCAGCAGCCTGCTAGTTCTTCGCCTTGTCGACGAGCTTATCCTTGCCGATCCAGGGCATCATGGCGCGCAGCTTCGCGCCGACATCCTCGATCGGGTGAGCGTTGGCGCGCGCCCGCATCGCTTTGAAAGACGTCTGATTGACCTTGTTCTCGAGCATCCAGTCGCGCGTGAATTTGCCGGACTGAATGTCCTCGAGCACGCGCTTCATCTCCGCCCTTGCCGCTGGCGTGATGATGCGGGGTCCGCTCACGTACTCGCCATACTCCGCGGTGTTGGAGATCGAATAGTTCATGTTCGCGATCCCCCCCTCGTAGATGAGGTCGACGATCAGCTTGACCTCGTGCAGGCACTCGAAATAGGCCATTTCCGGCGCGTAGCCTGCCTCGACCAGCGTTTCGTACCCCGAGCGGATCAGTTCGACGAGGCCGCCGCATAGGACAACCTGCTCACCGAAAAGGTCAGTCTCGCATTCCTCACGGAAGGTGGTTTCGATGACCCCGGCTCGCCCGCCGCCGATTGCGGAGGCGTAAGAAAGCCCAAGATCATGCGCGTTGCCGCTGGCGTCCTGATGGATGGCGAGCAGACAGGGCACCCCGCCGCCACGTTTGTATTCCGAGCGCACTGTATGGCCCGGCCCTTTCGGCGCGACCATCAGCACGTCGAGGTCGGCGCGCGGTTCGATCAGGTTGAAATGGACGTTGAGACCGTGGGCGAACATCAGCGCGGCGCCCTTTCTCAAATTTGGCGCGAGTTCGTCGCGGTAGATGTCGGCCTGAAGCTCGTCCGGCGTCAGCATCATCACGACGTCGGCCCATTTGGCCGCGCTGACGACGTCCATCACTTTGATGTTCTCGGCCTCCGCCTTCTTGGCGGAACTTGAACCGGGGCGAAGCGCGACCGCGATGTCCTTCACCCCGCTGTCGCGCATGTTCAAGAGATGGGCGTGTCCCTGACTTCCGTAGCCGACGATGGCCACCTTCTTGACCTTGATAAGGTTGAGATCGGAGTCGCGGTCATAATATACGCGCATCGCAGTTCCTTGATTTTGGAGTTCAGAACGCTGCTGCGGGAGGGAAGGTCAGGGGTCAAGTCGCAGGCAGTCGGCGTTCTTAGTGAAACCGGAAGGCCTGATCAAGCATGAGCTTTTTGCGGTCGAGCCATTGAGACGGCCAGGCGGGTGAGATCGGCGGCGCGGGCGCTTCGCCCGCAAAAATGAACAGTTTGCAGGCCCGCGACCTTGGCGCAAGCGACCAGGGACTTGTATGATCGCTGGCGCTGGCCGCATTCCCGCGCCGGCCAGAAGGGGTCGATCCGTGAAGTTTCTTTCCCGTTTGCGTGCACTGGCGGCGCTTGTCGTCATCGCCTTTTCGGTTTCGGCCTGTGGCTACAATGTCATCCCGACTAAGGAGGAGGCCGCCAAGGCGGCCTGGGCGGAAGTCCAGAACCAATATCAGCGGCGCGCCGATCTGGTGCCCAATCTGGTTTCGACGGTCCAAGGCTACGCCAAGCAGGAAAAAGATGTGCTGACTGCGGTGACCGAGGCGCGGGCGAAGGCGACCTCGATCCATCTCGACGCCAACGATCTTACCGATCCGGAGAAGGTCAAGCAGCTTCAGGACGCGCAGAACGCGCTCAGCGGCGCGCTCGGCCGGCTCCTAGCAGTCAGCGAAAATTATCCCGACCTCAAGTCCAACCAGAACTTTCTTGCGTTGCAGGCGCAACTCGAAGGCACGGAGAACCGCATCGCCGTTGCTCGCAGGGATTATATCGCGGCGGCTCAGGACTTTAACACTACGCTAAGGACCTTCCCAACCGTCATCTGGGCCCAGACGGTGTTCCGCTCGACCAAACCATTGGTTCCATTTACCGCAAATACGGAGGCTCAGGCGGCGCCGAAGGTGAAATTCTGAGCTGACAGGGAGCCGCCCCGATGCTTCGCTTCTGGCCGCGCGCGCTGGTCGCGACCGTTCTCGTCGCGCTGCTGACCGGAGCGGCGCTCGCCGCAACGAATTTCCCTCAGCTGACTGGCCGCGTCGTCGATCAGGCGCACATTCTCTCGCCCGTCACGATAGCGGACCTCGAGCGCAAGCTCGCCGATCTCGAGCAGAAGTCCGGCATCCAGCTCGTTGTCGCGACCGTTTCCTCGCTCAATGGGGAGGAGATCGAGCCTTACGCCAACGAACTCTTCCGCACCTGGAAGCTCGGCGAGACAAAGAAGGACAATGGGGTTCTGCTCCTCATCGCGCCAAAGCAAAGGCGAATGCGGATCGAGGTCGGCTACGGCCTCGAGGGCACGCTGACCGACGCCGTTTCGAGCATCATCATCGCCAACGCAATCGCGCCGCGGTTCAAGGCGGGCGATTTCAACGGCGGCGTCACCCGTGGCGTCGACGACATCATCACGGCGCTCACGACCAATTCTGCGGAGTGGAAGCCGAAACCGACCGACGTGCGGGCGGAGCATGATGCAACGTTTCTCGACGCCATCGCGCCGTTCCTCATATTTCTGTTCATCATGTTCGTCCTGAGCCGCATCACCCGCCGGGGCGGCGGCAACGTGATCTTCATCCCGATGGGCATGGGCGGCGGCCGCGGGGGCTTTGGCGGCGGCGGCTTCGGTGGCGGCGGCTTTTCTGGCGGAGGCGGCGGCTTTTCCGGCGGCGGCGGATCGTCCGGCGGCGGCGGCGCGTCGGGGGGCTGGTGATGGCGCTCGACCCCGCCGAGGCGGCGCGCATCGAGGCCGCTTTCGACGAGGCGCAGATCAGGACGCGCGCGCCGATCATTTGCGTGCTGGCGGGTTCCTCGGCTTCCCGCGACGCGGAATTCCTGCTCGGCGCCTGCATCCTCGCGCTGGCTACGCCCCTGCCGCTGTTGCTGTTCACCGAGATGTCGGTGCAGCGCATCTATATTGCCCAGTTGCTCGTCGCCATCCTCACAGGCGCGGTGGGATCGGCGCCATGGGTGCGGCGCCTGATCGTCCCGAAGCGCGCGCAACGCTCTGCGGCACACCGGGCGGCGCTGGCGCAATTCGTTGCGCGCGGGCTCGACCGCTCGCAATGCGGAGTGCTCGTCTATGTCTCGCTGGCGGAGCACTATGTCCGCATTGTCCCGGCCGAGGACGCTGCGAAGGCCGTTCCACAGGATCAATGGCAGACGGCGATCGACGAGGCGCTGGGACCGCTCGCCGCCGGCGCGACCGAGGTCGCGTTGACGGGGCTGGCGCGGCGGTGCTCAGATATACTGTCGAAACCCTTTCCGCGTGGGGTCGCCCCGGAGCCTCAGCAACGTCAGTGGTTTCATATCGTGTGAAGCCGCGCGGGCCCCTTCAAAATCGCGCCTGAGGTGCGGCCGGCTGGGCGCGCCCATCCGGTCGAAAGCGGTTGCCGCCGAATTTCAAAACTGGGGGTGGCGGCGGACGGCCGGTTCTGGCAAGGAGGCGCGGCCGGCCGAGACGCGACAGCCGGTATGTTTAACGGACCTGAGGATCAGCGATGCAGGTCGAGGCGACCGAGATACCAGCGGTCAAGATTTTGACGCCAAAGAAGCATGGCGACGCCCGGGGCTTCTTTTCGGAAGTTTATAGCAAAGCCGCCTTTGACCACGCAGGTCTCGACCTTACCTTCGTACAGGACAACCACTCTTTTTCCGCCGCGGTCGGCACGCTGCGCGGATTGCATTTTCAAACGCCGCCTTTCGCCCAGGATAAGCTCATCCGTGTCGCGCGTGGTCGCATTCTCGATGTCGCAGCGGACATACGCCGTTCGTCGCCCACCTTCGGACGTTATGTCGCAGTCGAATTGTCGGCGGAGAACTGGCGCCAGCTCCTGATTCCGATCGGCTTCGCCCATGGGTTTGTCACGCTCGAGCCCGACACCGAGGTTCTCTACAAGACGACCGCGGTCTACTCGCCGGCCCACGATCGCGGGCTGGCCTGGGATGATCCCGACATTGGCGTGAAGTGGCAGCTTCCCGCTGGCGGCGCAATTCTGTCGGACAGGGATCGGCGCTGGCCGCGCCTTAAAGACGCGCCGGATCTGTTCGAATGACGCGGATCGCCGTCACAGGTTCGAAGGGTCAGGTGGCGACGGCGCTCGCGGAACGCGGCGGCGGAAAAGTCGAAATCGTGACTTTGAGCCGCCCCGCCTTTGCGCTCGAAGACCGCGCCTCCGTCCTCGCCGGAATTGAAGCGGCGCGGCCAGACGTCGTCATCAACGCCGCAGCCTACACGGCCGTCGACAAAGCCGAATCGGAGGAAGATCTGGCGATGCGCGTCAACGGCGAAGGAGCCGGCCACGTGGCGGAAGCCGCCGCAAAGGCCGGGGCGCCGGTCCTGCATCTCTCGACCGACTATGTGTTCGACGGGGCTCTCGACCGCCCCTACCGCGAGGACGACCCGACTGGCCCGACCGGCGCCTACGGTCGTTCGAAGCTCATGGGCGAACGGCTCGTGGCCGAACGCTGCAAAGACAGCGTCATCCTGCGCACCGCTTGGGTCTACAGCCCGTTCGGCGCGAATTTCGTCCGCACGATGCTGCGGCTGAACGAGGCGCGCGACGAGGTCGGCGTCGTCGCGGATCAGCGCGGCAATCCGACCTCCGCGCTCGACATTGCCGACGCGCTCCTCGCCGTCGCCGAGCGGATCCGCGAGGACTCCTCCCCGACTTTGCGCGGAATCTTCCATATGACCGGATCGGGCGAAGCGACCTGGGCGGATTTCGCCGAAGCGATTTTCAGGAACGCGCACGCGCGCGGACGGAAGCTTACTCGCGTCAAACCGATCACGACCGCGGATTACCCGACGCCTGCTCGGCGCCCGGCCAACTCACGCCTCGACAACGGCAAGCTCAACCGCGCCTATTGCGTCGCCTTGCCGGACTGGCGCGAGTCGCTGGCGACGTGCTGCGACCGGCTCATCGCCTGACCAATGGAGACTTCGCCCATGCGCAACGTGCTTGTGACCGGCGGGGCCGGTTTCATCGGCTCCGCCGTATGCCGGCATCTCGTCGGCGCTGACGTCAACGTCCTCAACGTGGACGCTCTGACCTACGCCGGCAACCTCGAGTCGCTGGCGATCATCGACAACGCCCCGAACTATCGGTTCGCCAGGATCAACGTCTGCGACCGCCGGGCAATCGCCGAGGCCATAGACGCATTCGCCCCCGATCACGTGATCCACCTGGCCGCCGAGAGCCACGTCGATCGGTCGATCACCGGCAGCGACGCTTTCGTTCAGACGAACATCGTCGGCACGTTTTCCATGCTCGAGGCGGCCCGGGCCTACTGGCTTCAGCTGCCCTTGTCGAAACGCGAAGCCTTTCGCTTCCTCCATGTGTCGACCGACGAAGTTTACGGCTCGCTCGGCGATGACGGCATGTTCGTCGAGACGACGCCCTATGATCCCAGTTCGCCCTATTCCGCGTCGAAGGCGGCGTCCGATCATCTCGTCTCGGCGTGGGCGCGAACTTATGGCTTTCCCGCGGTCATCTCCAACTGTTCCAACAACTACGGGCCCTATCACTTTCCCGAGAAGCTGATCCCCCTCATCATTCTCAATGCGATCCACGGGAAGCCGCTGCCGGTTTACGGCGCGGGCGCCAATGTGCGCGACTGGCTTTACGTGGAGGACCATGCGCGCGCGCTCGACCTCATCGTGCAACGCGGCCGAGTGGGCGAGAAGTATAATGTCGGCGGCCGCAATGAGCGGCGCAACGTCGACGTGGTGCGGCGAATATGCGCGATTCTTGATGCGATGCGCCCGATTGGGCGGCCTCATGAATCGCTCATCACGTTCGTCGCCGACCGGCCCGGCCACGATCTGCGCTATGCAATCGACGCGACCAAGCTCGAATGCGAGCTCGGCTGGCGCGCGCTCGAAACTTTCGACAGCGGGATCGAGAAGACGGTCCGCTGGTACCTCGACAACGAATGGTGGTGGCGCCCGCTGCGCGACAAGGTCTACGCAGGCGAGCGCCTGGGCGTTCTTGCGGAAGCCGGGGCGCCGGCCGCGAGCGGGGGCTGACATGAAGGGCATCATTCTGGCCGGCGGCGCCGGCACTCGCCTCCATCCGATTACGCTCGCGGTCTCGAAGCAGCTTGTCCCCGTCTACGACAAGCCGATGATTTATTACCCGCTGTCGGTCGTGATGCTCGCAGGGATTCGCGACGTGCTCATCATTTCGACCCCGCACGATCTTCCGCTGTTTCGCCGCCTGCTCGGCGACGGCGCGGAATGGGGGATGCGGTTCCAATATGCCGAGCAGGCGGTGCCGAACGGACTGGCTCAGGCGTTCGTCATCGGCGAGTCCTTCATCGACGGCGATCAGGCGATGCTCGTTCTCGGCGACAACATTTTTTATGGCGCAGGCCTCGGCGAGCAGCTTCGCCGCGCCCGCAACCGGGAGCGCGGCGCAACTGTCTTCGCCTACCACGTGCCCGATCCCGAGCGTTACGGCGTGGTGGAATTCGATCACGACGGGCGCGCGATCTCGATCGAAGAGAAGCCCGCGAAGCCGAAGTCCAACTGGGCGGTCACGGGCCTCTACTTCTATGATTCGAGGGTGGTCGAAGTCGCCAAGGCGCTCAAGCCCTCCGCTCGCGGCGAGTACGAAATCACCGACGTCAACCGCATCTATCTCGAGGGCGGCGCCTTGAACGTGGAGCGCATGGGCCGCGGCTACGCCTGGCTCGACACGGGCACGCCCGATTCCCTGGTCGACGCGGCGAGCTTCGTGCGCACGCTCGAAGCTCGCCAGGGGTTCAAAATCAGCTGCCCGGAGGAAATCGCTTTCGAACAGGGCCTGATTGACGAGGCCCAGTTCGAGGCGATCATCAGGAGATTCGGCAAGAGCAGCTACGGCCACTACCTCCGATCGGTGCTCGACGACCATCGGCAGGCGGCGCGTAGATACTGAGGCGGAACAGCCAGACGTCCCGCGGACGGCGCGATGAATTGAGGTCGCGAAGGCGATGCGCCGAACGAGGTTTCCGCCGCCTCCCTCGCCGCCGTCGCGAGCCCACGATCGGCCGAATTTGCGGCGAGCGCGGCCCGGCGGTAAAATTGACGTTTCCTGGATAGGAAGGAAAAGGCGATGGCCGAAAAGTCCAGCCCGGATGCGCCGCGCCGAGGTTCGCAGAAGCTCGCTGGCGGCATCGGATTCGACCTCGATCGCGTGCGCAAATCGGTCGTCACAATCCAGGCCTCGATTCCCGAAGATGCTTATACGGCGCAGACCTTGGGGGAGCAGCGAGCGGGCAGTG
This sequence comes from uncultured Alphaproteobacteria bacterium, assembly GCA_963782255.1. GTDB lineage: Bacteria > Pseudomonadota > Alphaproteobacteria > Rhizobiales > Beijerinckiaceae > Roseiarcus. The sequence goes on from CAWAIS010000002.1 coordinate 1,365,292, forward strand.
GAGTGGTCATCGGCGAGAGCGGCCTCATCCTGACAATCGGCTATATCATCACCGAGGCGGAGACCATTTGGATCGCGAGACATGATGGGCGCGTCATCCCCGGCCACGCCCTCGCCGTCGATCCGGAGAGCGGCTTCGGGCTCGTTCAGGCGCTCGATCAACTCTCCTGTCCCACCCTTGAACTTGGGCGCTCGGCCGAAGCGAATGTTGGCGATCCGGTCGCCATCGTCGCCGGCGGCGCCAAGACCGTGCACGCGTCGATTGTCGGGAAACAGGAATTCGCTGGTTACTGGGAATATTATTTGGCCGAGGCGCTCTTTACCGCGCCCGCTCACCCGTTTTGGGGCGGCGCCGGGGCTATCGACAGCGAGGGCAGGCTTATCGGGATCGGGTCCCTTCATGTCGAGCGATTGACCCCGCAGAGCGGCCCGCACGACACGAACATGATTGTGCCGATCGACCTTTTGCCGCCCATTCTCGGCGACCTTTTGGCTCATGGAAGAGTCGGCAAGCCAACGCGGCCTTGGCTCGGAATCTACTCGGCGGAAAGCGGCGGCGAAATTGTGGTCGCCGCAGTGGCCGATCGGGGCCCGGCGGCGACAGCGGGCTTGCGCCGCGGCGATATCATCGCCAGCGTGCGTGGGGCGGAAATCGGGGACCTTGGCGATTTCTACCGCAAGGTCTGGAATTGCGGTGCAGCCGGCGTTGAAGTCCCTATCGAGATCATTCGCGACGGTCGGGCGCTTGGTCTGCGCATTCACTCGGCCGACCGGGCTTCCTTCCTCAGGCGGCCGAAGCTGCAGTAGACCAAAGGCGCGCGGACTCCCGCCGTGCTGACGCTCTCATCCGCGAGGAGGGAAATTCCAAATCAAGGACGACCCGAAAAGGACCGCCGCCCGTGGCGGTGCGTCTGTAGCACGTTCTAGGAACGCCGCTTACCTCGCCCTATGACGCATCCTTGATTTGGAGTTCCCCTCCTGCCCACGAACTGCGCGACGACAGACTTTCGTATCACGCAGCGCTTCCTCACTGTCGCAAAGACAAGCATAATCGGTGCAAGTCCGCTGTGACGATCGTCACACTCATGTTACGCAAGCATATTGTCCTATCGAAAGATTAGCGCTCGCCGGCCGCTATTCGCCGTACGGCGCGGAGCGCTATGTCGCCGTTCCCCACAAGTCGTACGCGTCGGCGCGGTCGATCTTGACGGTCACGATATCGCCGGCGCGCAAGGGGCGGCGGGTCGCGATGTGGACAGCTCCGTCAATCTGCGGGGCGTCGCCCTTCGTGCGGCCCTTAGCGGCGCGCGCGCCCCCTTCATCCACAATGACCTCGAAGCGCTTGCCGACCTTGGCCGACAATTTCTTTGCACTGATGGCCTGTTGCCGCGCCATCAAGCGCTTGTAGCGGCCAGCCTTAATTTCGTCCGGCACGGGAGCGAGGCCGAGATCGTTCGCCGCGGCGCCCGCGACCGGCTCGTATTGAAAGGCGCCGACGCGGTCGAGTCTGGCTTCATCAAGCCAGTCGATGAGGAGCTGGAAATCGTCCTCCGTCTCGCCCGGGAAGCCGACGATGAAGGTCGATCGAACGGTTATGTCGGGACAGATCGCGCGCCAGGACCGGATTCGCTCGAGCGTCTTTTCCTGATTGCCCGGCCGGCGCATCGCTTTCAAGACTTTCGGAGAGGCGTGCTGGAAGGGCGTGTCGATATAGGGCAGCACGGCGCCGCCTTTCATCAATGCGATCACCTCGTCGACGTGCGGATAGGGGTAGACGTAGTGCAGCCGCACCCACGCCCCGAGGGCGCCGAGTTCACGGGCGATGTCGACGAAGCGGGCGGCGACCTCGCGATCGCGCCATCGGCTCGCGGCGTATTTGAGATCGCGGCCGAAGGCGCTCGTGTCCTGCGAAATGACGAGCAGTTCCTTGACGCCGGCCTTCACCAGCTTCTCTGCCTCCCGCAACACATCGCCAGCCGGGCGAGAGATCAGGTCGCCGCGCAGCTTCGGAATGATGCAGAACGTGCAGCGATTGTCGCATCCCTCCGAGATTTTGAGATACGCGTAGTGCCGCGGCGTCAACTTCACACCGTGCTCCGGAACGAGGTCGACGAACGGATCGTGCGGCGCGGGCGCGGCGTGATGCACCGCCGCCATCACGCTCTCGAACGCCTGCGGGCCGGTGATCGCCGACACGTGCGGGAAAGCGCCGCGGATCGCGTCGGGCTCGGCGCCCATGCAGCCTGTGACGATGACGCGGCCATTCTCGGCCATCGCCGCGCCGATCGCCTGCAACAACTCCGCCTTGGCGCTGTCGAGAAAGCCGCAGGTGTTGACGATCACCGCATCGGCGCCGGCGTGGCTGCGCGAGAGCTCGTAGCCTTCGGCGCGCAGCTGCGTCAGGATTCGCTCGCTGTCGACCAGCGCCTTCGGGCAGCCGAGCGAGACGAACGAGATGCGCGGCGCGGGGCGGCGCCCGTCCGGGGTCGGGAGGTTGGACATTTGGATCCGATTGCCACGATCTCTCAGCGACGGCAAGGGACCGATCCTGTTGCGGTCAACCAGATTGGTTGGGGACAACGTCGCGTTTGCGCAAATCGCTGCCATCCGCCGACGGCTTGGCGAACGGGTCAAATCGGCCCCAAATCGTCGCGGTAAAAAGTCTGATTCATCACCCCGTATACCGGGCTCAAGCGTTTCTGACGCGAACGAAGTCCATTCGTTGGCTACCCTTTGCGGTTGACTAATCCTTCAATCGGGCACAGCGTATTTTCCGCCGCTAACAGCGTCGCGTTATGAGCGTTCTTTTGGATATGATCGGCCGTGGTTGGGATAATTTTCTCGCGCGGCCAAATGGTTCTTTGAGTTTGCGATTCTACGTCCAGCCGACGATGGCGGGGCTGTTGGCGCTGCGCGCCGGCATTCAGGATGCGAGGGAGGGACGGCAGGGCTATCTGTGGGCGATGCTTACACGCCCGGATAGGCGTCTGCAGTTGCTCCACGAGGGCTGGCGGGGAGCGATGACGCCGTTCCTCCTGGCGATCGTGCTCGACCTCGTCTATCAGCTCATCACAGCCAAGTTTGTCTACCCGCTGGAGCTCGTGTTTACGGCGACTTTGCTGGCGCTCGTCCCCTACGCCTTGTTGCGAGGAACCTTCAATCGCCTCGCGCGCCTGTTCTTGCCGGCCGCTCGGCCGCCGCCGGTCGGACCAGCCAACGACAGAAGCATTTCCTGAGGAAACACATCAAGGAAGGGCCAACTTAAATGTCGAGCGAATCCAAGACACAGGACTGGTCGAAGCCGGCGGCGATGGCGATCCCCAAGGGAGGGTACTTTGAGGACAAGGTGGAGCAGGGGCGTTACGGGCCCATCTTTCCCAAGACCCCGGCTTGCTACGGCTTCTCGATTCTGGCGAAAATAATCCCAGGCCGTGAGGACGTCTTCTACAAATACGCCAAAGACATCGAAAATACGATCGCGGCGCAACCGGACGCCCTGGCTGTTTTGCAGCTGCATTACCTGCGCTGGGTGCTCTTTCCCATCAAAGGGGACACCTACTTCATGTACCAGGGCATTTTCGACACCGATTTCGACAAGTATACCGAAGACGCGGTGACGCTGTTCGGCATCACCGGCCTCAGGACGGTGTTCGAGAATCTCGAGGGTTTCCCGATGGACTGGCAGACAAACCCCGCCGCTTTCGTCAAGTTTGTCCGCGATCACCAATGCCCGAGCTTCCTCGAATATGCTGAATATCCGTTTGTGAGCGCCACCGAAGTCAAAAAGGCCCTCAAACTGAAGGCCGCGTTCTCGACCATGCTCGACCAGATGCAATGATTCTTAGGGGCAATCCGACATTTGCTTGCTTCCGCCCGGGAGTTGTCGGTCGCGGGTTATCACTCGGTGACGGCGTGAGTTTTGTTTCGGTCGCGGACCCGGGCGGCGGCCCTGGCGCGACTGGAGGATGATCGTGGCTGGCAAACCCCCCGAAAGAAATCCAGACCCTTATCGACAATCACATCAACGCTTTCAACACCCAGAAGATTGAGCTTTTCCTCAGTGTTTTTGGAGACACCGCCATCATCATTGATGGCATCGCACCTTATCGCTGGTTGAACCCGAATGCTCCGGCCAATTGGCTTGCTGACGTAGAAAAGTGGCGTCAGAACCTCGGGGTCTCGCACGAGCACCTGTCGTATGAGATGGGGTTCTGGAACATGGAGGACTCCTATGCGTACGCGGTCGTCGCGGGGACCCTTGCGGTAACGATCAAGGGCCAAACCGTGGCGCGGACCGGCACCCTCGCATATACGTTTTCAAAGCACGGCGATGAGTGGAAGATCGACGCACAGGCGTGGGGGCGGACGTCGTAAAGCGTGCAAGCGCCAACGAGGGACAAAGGAACGTCGCGATGCTTGAATTCGACGACATCCAGCACATCCTGCTGACGCGCGCTCCGGCGCTCACGGCTCGATACGAATTTCTGTCGTTTCGCGACCGAGCCGGCGGCCGTGCCTGGACAGCGGCGATCAAAGAGACGATTCATTCGGCGGCGTCGATGCGCGCCGGCGTCGACGGGGACAAGCGCTGGGTGACGGCGGCTTTCACCTGGAACGGCTTCAGCGCGCTCGGACTGGACGAAGCTTCGCTTGCGTCGTTTCCGGAGGAGTTCAGGCAGGGCATGGCGGCGCGGGCGGAGATGCTCGGCGATGACGGCTTGAACGCCCCCGAACATTGGGTCGGCGGGCTCGCGAGCACTGACTTGCATGCGCTCGTCATTCTCTTTGCGCGGGATAAGGCGGAGCAGGAGCGGTGCGTCGCGGAGCACGAGAAGCTCATCGCCGGCTGCCCCGGCGTCGAGGTCCTCTCGGTCCTCGACCTCGAGGCCATTCCGCCGTTCGGCTACGCGCATGAGCATTTCGGCTATCGCGACAGGTTGTCGGAGCCGGCCATCGAGGGAAACGGCGTCGAACCGACGCCCGGAACCGGCGAGCCGCTAAAGCCGGGCGAGTTCATCCTGGGCTATCCCGACGAATACAGCGTCATAGCTGACAGCCCGCAGCCCGAAATTCTGGCGCGGAACGGCAGCTACATGGCCTACCGGCGGCTCGAGGAGCACGTGGGGAAGTTTCGCGAGTTTCTCCGGCAGCACGGCGACACTGCGGAGGAGCAGGAACTGATCGCGGCCAAGTTGATGGGGCGCTGGCGCAGCGGCGCGCCGCTCGTGCTCGCGCCGGAAAAAGACGATCCGGCGCTCGGCGCAGACGCGCAACGCAACAACGATTTCACCTACAAGGAGATGGACCCGCACGGCTACGCGGTCCCGCTTGGCTCGCACATTCGCCGGATGAATCCTCGCGACACGGGCCACAACATGAACCGGCGCCGGATGATTCGGCGCGGGGCGCCGTACGGGCCTCCTCTGCCGGAAGGCGCGCCAGACGACGGGACCGAGCGCGGGATCGCCGCCTTCGTCATCTGCGCGAGCCTCATCCGCCAGTTCGAGTTCGCGCAGAACGTCTGGATCAACGACCGGAACTTCAACGAGCTTGGCAACGAACGCGACCCGATCATCGGCGCCCACGACGGGACGCTGGAGTACAAGATTCCCAAGCGCCCCATTCGCAGGAAAATCGTCGGCTTGCCGGCTTTCACTACGCTGAGAGGCGGCGCGTATTTCTTTCTCCCGGGCCTCAAGGCGCTTGGCTTTCTCGCCTCGCTGAACGAACAAGGCCGGGCCTGAGCCGCGAGCGCAACAAAGGGGAGAATTCCATGTCAGCGCAAGCTTCCGCCCGGACGTACAATCAGGATCACATTGCGCGCAAATATACGCCGGGCAAGCGGCGCGTGAGCATCTACTGGACATGGAGCTACCCGTGGGAGTCGCAGCGCGACCTTGCGGAGATGGACAATCGATTCTCGACGATGACGGAAGTTCGCCGCGTCGCCTGGCCGGCCTACGAGACAGAGGAATGGAGCGCCGCGCAGTTCCTTCAGGGCATCGCGGGAACACTCGAGCTGTTTCACCGCTCGACGCTCAGTTTCCAGAAGATCGCCGGCGAAACGACGGACCATCCGGTCGCCGTCTTCCAGCGCATCGACCAGGCCGGATACAAGCTGCCGATCGATGAACGCATTCTCGCTGACGCCGACACGCTGATGGTGTTCGGACTCGATCATATTGTCGCCGAACAGGAGGCGGCGCCGGAGGAGATCGCCGCGATCCGCGAATGGTTGAAGCGGGACGGCGCCTGTCTCCTGCTTGCGCCCCATCATGACGTTGGCTTCACAAGCGACATGAAGCAACGCCAGGTGGAATATCTGCACCACGGCGACCCGCTCGTGCCTCGCCAGCAGCGGTTTGGGCAGTATACGCGCTCATTGATGAAGGGGCTTGGCGTTCCCGTACACAACACCTACGGCCTTCGGCCGGCGCTCGTGAGAGGCACAAACGAAATCGCTCCGCTCACGCCCTTCCACGACCTCGACAGCCTTGGCCTCCTGCGGAACGTCCCGACCCTCAACTTCCACCCGCATCTGCCGCATTATGCACTGACAGGAGGCGCGGACTCCGTTCAGGTGCTCGCACGGCAGCCGATCGACCTCGAACGCCCGCATCCTTTCACAGAGGCGGGCGCCAGGGAGTTCAACTGCCTCTTGTGGATGCCGCCGAACGATGAGAGGGCCGGAGACATCGTTCTGGTCAATTCCACCAATTTCACCACACTCTTTGGCGGCACGCAGAGTCTTGAGACCTTCTGGAGGAATCTCGCGGCGATGAGATGAGCGGAGTTCGTGGCGATGGGGCGCTTGACCGTAGTGAGTTGAAGATGTTCACTTTTAAAACAGCCATTCTTACGTTCTCGATGGCGCTTGGGCCGTTCGCTTTTGATTCTGTCTCCGCTGAGGAATGCCTGACGACCCCGCAACAGCTAGTAGAAAAGAAGGTGGGCGACAGGTGGAAGGAGTTACGTCAAAAAGACAACCAGCCCCTCTTCCTGACTATAAGTGCGGGGCAAGGGAACGAGCTACAATTTGTTGGCAAGAAGCCCGATGGAAGCATCTGGATCAGTGGCTTGATGAGCATCTGTTCATACGCAGGAAACAATTACCAGGTTAAGGTCAATCGTATTGACATAGCCCCCTTGTTTGTTGGCCTGAAATTAAGGGGAATGTCAGACACAATTCCCGCAGGCAGTTCATACCTTAAATTCGGGGCAGGTAAACATTGTGGGAATCCCGATCCGTGTATCGAATTCTTCAAGGAATGACGCCTGTCGTCTTCGCCGCATAAGTGGCGTGTTATGGTCTTGAGGCTCGCGCGCGTTTGGTACGCGCAAAACCGACAGTCGCTTCTCGCCCTTGCACGTTGCGCTTCTGTCGCCGGCGCTTTGAGCTTGGGGGGCCCCGTTCTTGCAGGCTCGGACCCTCCCGACCTCGCGAACGGGACCGGCGACGATCCAACTCAGCCGTTGGGCAAGATCGAGCTGCTTGACCGCTATACCGAAGCCCCCGGTCCAGGCGTCGAGGAGGGCACGACCAAACGAGTCGAAACGAACACGCCGTTCGCCCGGGTCGAGGCGCCGTTCAGGCTCGCGCCGCAATGGGAGTTGAACTTCCGGACTGAAATTCCGGTCGTGTGGACAAACGCAGTGACGCCCGAGAACCCGACGGGCGCGACCGTGTCCGGCTTCGGCAACGTGCTCACTCAGGCGTGGATCGCGCATGACTTCGATCAACGCTGGGCGGTTGCGCTCGGCGGGCAGCTGATCACGCCGACCTCGACAAACGGAGTGGCGACGGACGCCTGGGAACAGGTCACGGGGTTCGTCGTCCGCGCGATGCTTCCGGAGATCAGTCCGGGCAGCTATTTCGCGCCGCAGGTGCGCTACGGCATCGATTTCGAAGGCAACGACGATGGCCGCATGTTGCGGCAGTTGCGCCTCGCGCCGACCCTCAACATCAACCTGCCGCACAGCCTGTTCTTCACGCTCTACCCGAGCCCGGACATTCGATGGAATTATGGAACGCCGGTGTGGAACCAGACGGGCCGGTTGTTTCTGCCGCTCAACTTCATGGTCGGCTGGAAGCCGACCGAGCATATTGTAGTTTCTGCCGAGTTCGGCATTCCGATCATCAAGGATTTTCCGGTGTACACCTTCAAAACTCAATTGAGAGTTGGCTATTTGTTTTAAGTGCGGTTCCCACCGGGGAGGGCGTTCGATTTGGAACGGGACATGCGAAAAGACATCGGGGAGCGCGAAAATCTTTCGCCTTGCAGGGGTCGTGCGCGATTTATCGACATTTTCTTGCAGAACCGGCGAGGCGGCCTCATAATGGACAAGACTTCGGAACAGGCGAACTGCCCGGCTCGATCGAAGGAGTGGTTCTGCATGGCGCCGAGGGATCCCGGGCTGCCGCCGCTTGCGAGGCGGCCGGCGGAGAGCGAAGACGCCCGGAGGATCGGCGGCGGGCCCTCATGGCCGGGAAAAGGCTGAGAGAAAAAAATTTCCTGATTACGCGGCAACGTCAGCCAGTTTTAGCAAGCGGTAAGGCATCGGGAGGGTCCTCAGCGCAACGAATGCGAGGCGGGGGATCATGGTTTCGAGCTCGTATCGGCGATTGAATCGATATTCGAACTCCGCGAGATATCGAGGGACGTGTTTTTCTCCTACGGCTCGGTAGGTCCCGACGAGGGCGGCTTTGATATTGCCCAATGCGGTATTGACCCATTTGAAAGCAGGGGTGCGAACCGCTTGCTTGCCGCTTCCGGTCTTTTTTGAGGTGTGTAGGCATCCGGCTTGGGTGACGGCGGCGAAGCACGCCAGGCCGTCGGAGACGATATTGGCGCCGGGCCTGAGCGCGGTGCTTGCGAGTTTTCGGATCGCAAAGCTGCTGAAGGCTTTGACAGGCCGAAGGATGATTTGATCTGGCTTGCCGTCGTCGGTTGTCGCGACCGCAGCGACGAACGGCGTCTTGCCTGTTGCGCCGCGCCCGCGGCGGCCGGACCGGGCGCCGCCGATATAGGCGTCGTCCATCTGGACGTTGCCTTTCAAGCGTTTGCTCGCGTTACGCTCCAACATGACTTGAGCGAGCTTGTGCTTCATCATCCAAGCAGCCGTCTGGGTGACGCCAAGGCGTCGACCGAGTTCGATACTGGAAATGCCCTTCTTTGATTGCGTGACCAGGTAGATCGTCTTGAACCAGATGCGCAGCGGCAGCTTGCTCGAAGCGAAGATCGTTCCCGCTTTGACAGAGGTCTGCTTGCGACACGCGTTACACTGGAATAAACGCCGCGCGCCGCGCGTGACGACGCAGTGATCAGCGCCCTTGCACCCGGGACATTCGAACCCGTTCGGCCACCGCCATTTGACCAGCGCCGCATGACATTGCTCTTCGGTTCCGTAAATCTCCGCGAAACGAGCCTCGCTGAGGCCTTTCTGAAACTGAACCTGATTGCGCGCCATCAGAGAACCCCTGCGAAAACAACATGTTCATGTTCCGTTCTACTGAACGTCTGAAGCTGACGCAAGCGCGTAATCAGGAAAAATTTTTCGAAAAATCGCCCGTAACCCATTGAAAATGCTAGATTCGGACGAGAGAATCCAAGGAAATCCAAGCTTTTCAAACCCCACTTTTGGCCCCTTTCCGCTCTGAAACGGACGCCCGCCAAGAGAATCCAAATCCCCTTTTAACGACCGCCCGTGAGGCGGTCATGGGGCCAGCGCGCCCACTCGGCCGCCTCATGTCCCGGTCAGCCCCGCCGCGCCTGTCAGAGCTCCATCTCCGGCCCGAGCGGCACGATGCCGGTCGGGTTGATCCTGAGATGGCTCGCATAATAGTGATGCTTGATGTGGAAGAAGTCGACGGTATCGGCGACTCCCGGCCAGTGGTAGAGTTCGCGCAGATAGCGCTGGAGCGCCGGGTAATCCTTGATCTCCCTCAGGTTGCATTTGAAATGGCCGAAATAGACCGGATCGAACCGGATGAGGGTCGTGAACAGACGCCAATCGGCCTCGGTCAGGCGCTCGCCGCAGAGAAACCGCTGTCCGCCAAGCCGCATCTCGAGCCAATCGAGCGTCTCGAACAGGGCGCGAAACGCCTCCTCGTAGGCTTCCTGCGTCGTTGCAAATCCGGCGCGGTAGACGCCATTGTTGACGGTCGCATAGATGCGCGCATTTAGCGCGTCGATCTCCCCCCGCAACTCTTGCGGATAATAGTCGCCCTCCGCCGCGCCGATGCGGTCGAAGGCGCTGTTGAACATGCGGATGATCTCGGACAACTCATTGTTAACGATCGTGTTGCTTTGCTTGTCCCAGAGCACCGGCACCGTGACTCGCCCGCTGAACTCGGACCGCGCCTTCACATAAAACTCGCTGAGCCGCTCCGCGCCGAAGATTGGATCCGGGATGACGCCCGGTGCTTCGTGGAAGGTCCAGCCCCGATCGCCGAGCAGCCAATGGACGACCGAGAGCGAGATCATGCTCTTAAGCCCCTTCAACCGCCGAAAGATCAGCGTGCGGTGCGCCCAGGGGCACGCAAGCGACACGATCAGATGATAGCGGCCAGGCTCCGCCTTGAATCCGCCGACGCCGGTCGGTCCTGGCGAACCGTCCACGGTCACCCAGTTGCGGAATGGCGAGTCGGGCCGCACGAAACGACCCGTCCGGTCGTGCGGAAAATCGCCGTCTTCGCGCCATGTTCCCTGCAATAGATCGCCCACTCGCTTATCCTCGTCTGTCGGCAATTCGAGCCGCCTCGGAATGCGCGAGGCCAAGGCTTAGCGTATCTTGGCGGGGCCGAAGATCCAGAAAGCTCAGGTTCTCCCGCTGACCTGAATCAAGGCGCCGGTGACCGCTTTCGCTTCCTCGGACACAAGAAACAGGATGACCGCGGCGAGATCGGCTGGCGCGACCCAACGGTCGAACTCCGCGTTTGGCATGTCTGCGCGGTTCGCAGGGGTATCGATGATCGATGGCAAGACCGCGTTGACCGTCACGCCCTTGAGCTTCAATTCGTCGGCCAGGCTTTCGGTCAGCCGATGCACGGCGGACTTGCTGGCGCCATAGGGACCCGTGCCCTCAACCGCGCGTGTGGCCGCCTCGGCGCCAACGTTGACGATCCGGCCCGCTCCGGTCTCGAGAAGATAGGGAACGGCGGCATGCGAGGCGTTCAGCGCAGTCTTCAGATTGACGGCGAAGAGTTGGTCCCACGCTTCCGCCCCGCCGGCTTCCATCACCCTTTGCCAGCGGAAGCCGCCCGCGATGTTGAGGAGCGCGTCGATGCGCCCGAATCTCGCCTTGACTGCCGCCATGGCTTTCTCCGCCTCCTGTGGCGCTGACAGGTCGACGCCACCCAGGAGCATCGCATCTGCGCCAAGGCGCTCGGCGAGTCCGCCGGGGGGCGACGGCGCATGATCGATCACCGCGACGGAAGCGCCTCGTTTCGCAGCGACTTCGGCGATCACGCGCCCCAACGATCCGAAGCCGCCGGTGACGACGACTGTCTTGCCTTGCAGGATCATGCCGCTAGCTCCATCTGCGCCCGCAGAGCCCGAAGTTGCTGAAGCGCCTCGGCGCGAGCGCTCGCGGCCTTCGCCGCGTTCGCTTCCTTCACATGACCATAGCCGCGAATGGTTTCGGGCAACTTCGCGATGCGAACAGCGATCGAATGGTTTTCGAAGGTCAGGCGCTGCAAAAGATCGTCGATATCGGACTCGAACTCGGTTATGAGCCGCCGCTCAAGCCTGCGCTCGCTGGAATTGCGGAAGGGATCGATGAGGCTGCCTCGAAGAAAGCGGAACCTCGCCATGATGCGGAAAGCGGTCATCGCCCAGGGTCCGACCTCGCTCTTGGCCATGACGCCGGTGCGTGGATCGGGACGGGCGAAGGGCCAGGCGCCGACGTGGAAATGCAGCCTGTAGGGGCCTTCGAATTCGCGGCGCAGCGCATCTTCGAACTCGGGCGCCGCGAACAGGCGCGCGACCTCCCACTCGTCCTTGACTGCGATCAGCTTGTGGTACGCGGACGCGACTGCGGCGGTGAATTCTTCGCCGAGACCGGCCGCTCGCTCGGCCGCTCGCACCCGCTGCACAAGCGCGCGATAGCGCTTTGCATCCGCATCTCCACGCGAGGCTCTCAAGTGCTCGGCCCGCCGTTCGATCAGCGCGTCAAGAGTTGGCGTCGCCGCGGGGTGCAGGTCCTCTCTGGCGACGAGCCTTTCGACGCTCGCGAGATCATGCGCGGCGCGCCGTCCCCATTCGAACGCCTGCTTGTTGGCGGGGACCGCAACGGCATTGAGTTCGATCGCCCGTTCAATTGCCGCTCGCCGCAGCGGGATAAGGCCGCGCTGCCACGCGGCGCCGAGCATGAACATGTTCGAGGCGATCACGTCGCCGAGCAGATCCTTCGCAAGCCGCTGCGCATCCATAAAGAAGGCGCCGCCGCCGAGCGCAGAGGTAAGACGATCGATCAGCGCGTCCGTATCGACGCTCCAGTCGGGATTGCGCGCGAACTCTGCTGTCGGCGTCAGGTCGGCGGAGATTATCGCGCGCGAGCCAGCATTGAGCTTGGACAGGCATTCGTCTCCGGCAGCAACGATGAGGTCGCAGCCGATCAACGCGTCCGCTTCGCCGGAAGCGATGCGCGTCGCGTGCAGCGCGTCGGGCTCGTACGCCATGCGCACATGCGCCGTCACCGCGCCGTACTTCTGGCTCAGGCCGGTCAGATCGAGGTTGGAGCTGAAGAGCCCGTCGAGGTAGGCGGCGACCGCGAGCGTCTGGCTGATCGTAACGACGCCCGAGCCGCCAATCCCTGCCACCAGCACATTGTAGCGCTCGGCAATCTTCGGCAGAACTGGATCGGGAATCGGCGGCAGTTCGCGTGGCGCGGCGGCATCGGGCTTGCGCAAAGATCCGCCGTGGACGGTGACGAAGCTCGGACAGAATCCCTCGACGCACGAGAAATCCTTGTTGCAGCTCGACTGGTTGATGCGCCGCTTGCGGCCGAATTCGGTCTCGAGCGGCTCGATAGCCATGCAGTTTGAGACGCGCCCGCAATCGCCGCAACCCTCGCACACCTCCGCGTGAATGAAGGTACGAATCGCCGGGTCCGGCCATTTTCCTCGCTTGCGCAGTCGCCGGCGCTCCGTCGCGCATGGTTGATCGTAGAGGATGACCGAAACGCCCTTGTATTCGCGGAACTCGCGCTGCGTCTCGTCCATCGCATCGCGATGGCGAAGGCTCACACCCGGCGGCAGCGAAACGCCGAGATAGCGATCGGGATCGTCCACGACGAGGGCCATTCTCTTTACGCCCTCGGCTGCGAGCTCGCCCAGGACCTGGACTGGAGTCATACCGCCTTCGATCGGCTGGCCGCCGGTCATCGACACGAAGCCGTTGTAGAGAATCTTGTAGGTGATCGACGCGTCCGCGGCGATCGCCTGCCGAATCGCCAGCGAACCGGAATGCGCGTAGGTGCCGTCGCCCATGTTTGCGAAGACGTGTTCCTGGCGAGTAAACGGCTGCTGGCCGAGCCACATGGTTCCTTCGCCGCCCATATGCGACGCAGTCGCGGTCTGCTGCGGATTCACCAGCGTCGCCATCCAGTGGCAGCCGATGCCGGCGAGCGCACGGCTCCCCTCAGGCACTTGCGTCGACCGGTTGTGCGGGCAGCCGGAGCAAAAGCCGGGCATGCGCATCGGCGCCGGGCGATTGCGGAGCGCGCCCGTCGGCCGTTCGGGCGCGGCCGGCGCGAAAAGCGGATCGTGGCGCCGCAGCGCGCGGACGAGCACGTCGGCCACGAGTTCGGGCGTCGTCTCGCCGAAATTGGGGATTGCCGACGAACCGTGGGAGGGATCGAAGGTCCCGCCATCGAAATACTTGCCGACAATTCCGGGCGTGTCTCTTCCGCCGTAGAGTATCGAGCGGATCTGATCCTCGATGAGCGGTCGTTTCTCCTCGATGACGACGATGAGGTCGAGCCCGCGCGCGAAATCGCGGACAACCACCGGGTCGAGGGGCCACACCATGCCGACTTTGAGCAGGCGCAATCCGATCGCCGTCCCACTGCCGGAAAGCGCCGGATCGCCAAGCGCCTGCAAAAGATCCTGCCATGCCTTGCCGGCGGCGACGACCCCGACCTTCGCGTCTACGCCGTCGCGGACAATACGGTTCAGGCCATTGGCGCGCGCATAGGCCAGCGCCGCGGGAAGCTTGTGATTGTAGAGCCGCTCCTCCTGTGGAACGGGCATGTCGGTCACGCGCGCGCCGAAGCCGCCCGCGGGATTGCTCGGGTGCTCCGGCGTCACGATTGCGGGCGAGTCGGACGCCGCATAGACCGTGCTTCCACCCTCTGCGACGTCGGTTACGACCTTCATGCCCACCCAGCAGCCGGAAAAGCGCGACATGGCGATTCCGTGCAGGCCGAAGTCGATCAGCTCCTGGGTGTTCGACGGATAAAGCACGGGCATGCCGACGGCAATGAACGACGTGTCGGAGAAATTGACGGCGGTCGAGGACTTGGCGCCGTGATCGTCGCCCGCGAGCGCGAGCGCCCCGCCGAGCGGCGAAACTCCGGTAAAGTTTGCGTGGCGAAATGCATCCCCCGACCGGTCCACGCCCGGTCCCTTGCCGTACCAGACGCCGAACACGCCATCGACCGTGGCCCCGGGAAAGTTCGGCAGCTGCTGCGCGCCCCAGATTGCAGTCGCGGCCAGGTCCTCGTTCAGGCCCGGACGAAACACGATGTTGTGCTGTTTGAGGATCGTGTCGGCGCGCCACAATTCGATGTCGTAGCGGCCCAAGGGCGAGCCCCGATAGCCGGAAATATAGCCGCCGGTGTTGAGGCCGGCGGCCGCATCGCGTAATCGCTGCTGGATCGGCAGGCGCACCAGCGCCTGCATGCCGGTCATGTAGAACCATCCCTCGCGAGCGGACCAGCGGTCTTCCAGAACCGCGTCCGTCCTCGTGAGCGCGACATTCATCGGGATATCCTCCAGCGTCAGCGATCTTTCCCCGGATCGCTCTTAAAGCGCGCCAGATAACCGGGAAAGGCGTCGTCGAACTCGGGAAAATAGCGACGAATGACGCTGATGTCGAACGCTCGCAGAATCAATTCCTTCAATTCGCGGTCCAGCAGGAACGTCATCGCGGCTTCGACACAGCGCGCCGGCGTGAGGCCCGATGCGGCGAAACGAGCTGCGTCCTCAGCTGCGATCGTAACGCGATGCCGGCTCTCGCCGCGCAAATCGCGTACGATGACCTCGAAGGTCTGGGGCCGGGTGAGATCGGGATTGACTACGATTGCGATGTCGCTGCGCATGGGCCGGATAACCTCGGGGCGAGCCAGGCTCGATCTAGCCTTCCTTTCCAGCAGCGCAAGGGGCGCAAGGCCGAGCCGTCACCGCGCAAGTTGCCTAGCGAGCGAGATCCATTCGCGCTCGTTCGCGCGCACATGCGCCGGGGCGCGCGCCAACGAGCGCACGACGCCGTCGGCAATCGAGCGCGCCTGCTCTCGCCGGCCAAGCCTTTGCAGAAGCTGCGCTTGGCGGACTCTGGGCTCTGGGCCGGGATAGGTTCTCGCAGCGCTGGCATACTGGTCGAGCGCCTCGTCAGTCCGCCCGGCCATATCCAGCGCGCGGGCATAGAGAAGTCGACCATCAGGCGAATGAAGGTCTGGGGCGCGCCGTCTCAGCTCCTCGAGCGTCGCAACCGCTTCACTTCCGCAGCCGAGATCGAGCTGCGCACGCGCCTTGCCGATGAGATAGGCCGGCTCGTCGCCCAGCGGCTGCTTCAATATGGCCTGATAATGCTCGAGCGCCTCTTGCGGCCGGCCGATCGCCAAGCATTCGTCGGCAAGCGCGCTTCGGTTGGCGATCGTGTCTACGACGTCGAGTTCATCCTTGAGCGCTCGGTAGCGAGCGGTCGGATCGAGCGCTGCAACGACCGTGCGGCGCGCCGTTTGCGCGCCGTGCGAACGAAACCATTCCGGAGCGAGTTCGAAAGCCACGTAGACAAGCGCGCCGACCCCCGGAAGAAACAGGATCACCAGCCCCCAAGGCATGAATTTACCGGTCCTGATCGCGTGAACAACGAGGAGCACGTCGACGATCGTGATCAGGACGCCGAGGGACACTTGAGGCTCCGGCCGTAGCCGACATCGCCGTCGGCATGGCGATTGAAATCACAACGAAAACTGACGCACATATGGGACGCATCCTCCGTCCCGTCCAGATCCCGCCAGGGAACCGCATGGAACAAAGTTGATCCGAGCATCATTTTCGACGCGCATTCTGGCCGTCGTTTCTCCGCCAGAATTCTGGTCTCCAGCATGGTCGAGAAAGATCAAATCACGCAATCGCCTCAAAATTCGCCTAGCTCAAGAATTGGGCGTTAGGAGTCGCGCTGTGACCTTGGCAAGTCTCGCGACCGGGCGGGCTGAAACCGGCGTTATTTGGGAGAAGGGAAACGCCGTTAACGGGCAACACGTCTTCGAGTGCGGCTCGCTGGCTTGCGGAGCGGTCGACGCGACAGCATCATTTCTCGCACGGGAAGGCGACGCCGGATGACTGCGGAGCGTCAGACGCGCAAACAGAATCTCGACCTTGCCCTGATTGGCAACAGTTGCGCCGCCGCGTTCGTTGATCGCGACGCTCGCATCGTGTGGTGGTGCTTTCCGTACTTCGATTCGGATCCTGTTTTCTCCCGGCTCCTGGCAGGGGACGAAGAGAAAGGCTTTTGCGACGTTCTTCTTGCTGGGCTCGCCGAGACAAACTCGCGCTACGTGCGCAACACGGCAATCGTCGAGACGATCCTCACGGACTCGCAGGGCGGGAAAGTGCGCGTGACCGATTTCGCGCCCCGGTTCGAGCGCTTCGAACGCGCGTATCGGCCGCCGCAGATCATGCGTCGCATCGAGCCGGTCGCGGGGTTGCCGCGCGTCACCATTCGCGTCCGGCCGACACACAACTACGGGCGGCCAACCACAAACGTCGTCGTCGGCTCCAACCACATTCGCTACATCGGCGGCGCCCAGGTCATGCGGCTCACGACCGACGCGCCGCTTTCGTACATCGTCGGCGAGATAACGTTTCCGCTGACGCGTCCGGTAACGCTGATTTTTGGCCAAGACGATCCTTTCTTAAGCGCAATCGACGCGACGAGCCGTGAATTTCTCGATCGCACGCGCGACCATTGGCTCGAGTGGTCGCGCAATCTGGCGGTGCCGTTCGAATGGCAGTCCGCTGTCATCCGTTCGGCGATCACGCTGAAGCTGACGACCTTCATCGAGACGGGCGCGATTATTGCCGCGCACACGACTTCTCTCCCCGAGGCGCCGAGGTCCGCCCGAAACTGGGACTATCGCTTCTGTTGGCTCCGGGACGCCTACTTCGTCGTCGATGCGCTGAATCGGCTGGGCGCAACGCAAATCATGGAATCGTACATTCATTACATCACGACCATCGCGACCGATCCGCAGAGAATTCAGCCCGTGCATGGCATCGTGCCGTTCTCCTCGCTGGAGGAAACGATCGCGCCCGATCTAAAGGGCTTTCTTGGTCATGGGCCCGTCCGGATCGGCAATCAGGCCGCGCTGCAGACGCAAAATGACGTCTATGGCAGCGTGGTGCTCGCCGCCACTCAGATGTTCGTCGACGAACGTCTGCCGAAGATGGGAGACGAATCGCTCTTCCGGCTGCTCGAAACGCTCGGCGAAAGAGCACGCGCTGTCGCGTTCGAGCCTGACGCAGGACTGTGGGAGTACCGTGGATTCTCGCGAGCTCATACGTATTCTGCAACGCTCTGCTGGGCGGCCTGCGATCAACTCGGTCGGATTGCACGACGGATCGGCATTCCCGACCGCGCCAAATACTGGCATACGCATGCGCAAAAGATGCGCGAGCAAATCCTCAATGGAGCTTGGGACGAAAAGCAGGGAGCTTTGACGGGCGCATTCGGCGAACCGGCCCTTGACGCGAGCGTGCTCCTGATTTCGGAGCTCGGCCTTCTGCCGCCCAACGACAAACGCTTCGTCCGCACATGCGAGGCGATCGGGCGCGACCTGATGCGCAAGGGCCGGATCATGAGATACGTCGCGCCGGACGATTTCGGCGAGCCGGAGACGGCGTTTCTGGCGTGCAGTTTTTGGTACATGGATGCTCTGCATCACATCGGGCGTTCGGCGGAGGCGCGCGCTCTGTTCGAATCGATACTCGCGAGCCGGAACGCCTACGGCCTTCTCTCGGAGGACATTCACCCGGAGACAGGCGAGCTTTGGGGCAATCTGCCGCAAACCTACTCCATGGCGGGCATCATCAACACTGCGACGAGATTGTCGTCGAGTTGGGAGGACGCATGGGAGCGCGGCTGATTATCGTTTCGAACCGGGTGGCGGTTCCCGATTCGCCTCGGACCCCGCTCGCCGGCGGCATGGCGGTGGCGGTGAAGGCCGCGCTCAAAAATCGCGACGGAGTTTGGTTCGGCTGGAGCGGCAAGGTGAGCGACGAGCCCGCCCTCACCCCGCGGACGGTCGACGTCAACAAGGTCACGTATGTCCTGATCGATTTGTCGAGCAACGATATCCAGGAATATTACAACGGCCTCGCCAACAGCGTGCTGTGGCCGATTCTTCACTACCGGGTCGATCTTCAGGAATATTCGCGCGCCGACGCGGGCGGGTACATGCGCGTGAACCGAATGTTCGCCGATCGCCTGAGCGGCCTCGTCAACGAAGACGATGTCATTTGGATTCACGATTATCACCTGATGCTGCTTGCGCGCGAATTGAGGTCGCGCGGCCATCGCAACAAGATCGGCTTCTTTCTCCACACCCCGTGCGCTCCGCCCGACATCCTTCAGACGCTTCCTCACCATCGCGAGATTCTCGGGGGCTTGACCTACTGCGATCTCATCGGCTTCCAGACCGAGAACGACCGCGATAATTTCGCCCACTATCTCGTCTCGCAGGGCGCTAGCCAAACGCGGGGCGGCTACGAAATCGACGGGCGGTTTGTCCGACTCGGCGCCTTTCCTGTCAGCATCGAGACCAAGGCCTACATGCGGCTCGCGCGCAATGCTGGCCGTTCGGCAATGGTGGCGCTTATCCGGGAGAGCCTTGGCGGGAGTCGGCTGGTGCTGGGCGTCGACCGGCTCGATTACTCAAAAGGCATTCCAGACCGCATCAAGGGGTTCGAGCGATTCCTCGAAATGAATCCCGAGTGGCACGGCCGGGTAACGTTGCTGCAGCTCACGCCGAAGAGTCGCTCTGACGTCAAGCAGTACGGCGACATCGAGTCCGAGGTGACCGGTCTCATAGGCAAGGTCAATGGAAGGTTCGGAGACGCGGCATGGACGCCGATCCGCTACGTCAACCGCTCATATTCGCGTACCGTTCTCGCCGGAATTTACCGCGCCGCCGACATCGCGATGGTGACGCCGCTTCGGGACGGCATGAATCTCGTCGCCAAGGAGTTCCTTGCGGCGCAGGATCCGGAAGATCCGGGCGTTCTGCTCCTGTCGCAATTCGCGGGCGCAGCGAAGGAACTCGATCGCGCCCTCATCGTCAATCCCCATGAAACCGACGCAGTCGCCGCTGCACTGAAACGCGCCCTCGAAATGCCGCTCGAGGAGCGGCGCGAGCGACATGCGCCGATGCTCGCGCATCTCCTGAAGAACGACATCAAGAAGTGGGCTCGAGCGTATTTGGCGGCGCTCGTGGACGGTTCGCCAGGGCGGGGCCTCCTGGACGGCATCCGCTCTCTGTTTAGGATCTCTACGGAGCAGACGCCTTTCGCACCCCGATGAGTTTATCGCGCCTCGCCTGCCCTCCGCGTGATCGTCGTTCGGATCGCCTCGCGCCCGGCCAGCGCCAGCACAAGGATGACGACGACGCCCTGCACCATGTCCTGCGAACCCGGCGGCAGTTGCATGATCTGCATGAGCGTAACCATCAAGATCAAGAGAACGCTTGCGCAGAAGACGCCGATCGCCGAGGCCGACCCGCCAAAGATCAGGGTGCCCCCGACGACGACGGCGGCGATCGACTGAAGCAGATAAGGCTGGCCCATGTCGAGAAACGCGCCGCCGACATAGGCGCCCAGGACCAGTCCCAACAGCGAGGCCAAGACGCCGGAGATGACAAAGGCAGTCGCAACCACCTGATCGACTCGGATCCCCGCCAGCCGCGCTGCGACCCGGTTCTGGCCGACCGCGCTCAGAATTCGACCGTATGCCGAACGCTGCAGAACGAACTCCGCCAGGACAATCAACCCGACGCAGACAAGCAACATGATGGGGGCTCCGAATATCCGTCCGGCGGCTACGACCTTCAAAGCGGGGCTCACGGCGAATCCGTGAATGGATCGGTTGCTCAACAGCGTTGCTGTCGCGAGTACGTAACCGGTCGCCAGCGTCGCGATGATCGCCGGCACTCTGAGGCGGACGACCAGTGCGGCGTTGCAGAGGCCTACGAACAGTCCGAGGCCCAGTGCAGCGATAACGCCCCAGGCGAGGTTCGCGTCCTGGCCCCGCACGGTCAACAGAGCGACATAAGCGCTGAGCGTGATGACCGAGGCTATCGAGAGATCGATGTTGCCCCGGCCGGTGGTCACGAGGAACATCTGGCCGATCCCGACGACTGACAGGAAGGATGCGGATAGGAGAATTCCCGACAGACTGGCCACGCTGAACCGGTCGGTGATGGCGGAGAGAGCGCCCCAGAAGATCAGCACCGCCAGCGCCGACCAGATCCAACGGTGGGAATGCGCAAACTCGAAGTATCTGTGAAGCGCGTTCAATCTGAGTCGCTCCGATCCGCCAAATGTCTCATCCCCAGAAGCGCAATCAACACCGCGCCCTGGGCCGCGGCGTTGAAATCGCTGCTGACGCCCAAGGCGCCGAGCAGCGCGCCGATCAGGGCGAGCGTAACGGCCCCCAGCACCGCGCCGATGGGCGCCACAATTCCACCCGTCAGCGCGCATCCCCCCATCACGACCGCAGCGACGCTCAGCAACGTGTAGGATTGCCGGAATTGATGTCGCTTGAGGAATTGATCGCCGTGAGCGACAGACCTGCCGCCGCGGAAAACGCGCCGGCGATGAGATAGCGCACGACCGCGAACCGGATCGGCGGCCAGCCCGAGGCGATCATCGCGGCCGGGTTTGCGCCGAATCCGCGCAAGGCGACGCCTAGCGGCGCGCGATCCAGGAGCGCGCCGATCGTCGCGACCGCAGCGATCAGGACGATGGATGTCGGCACATACGGGCTGATCGACCAGCCAGTCAGCGCCGTCAGCCAGTCAGGACTGGCTCCTCCCGGGGTCGGCTGGATCGAATAGCCGACGCCTGACCAGATGAAAGATGCGCCGAGGGTCACGACGATGGCCGGAATCCTGCGGCTTTGAATGATCGCTCCAATCAGGGCGTAGGCGGCCAGCGCGAGGGCGATCGCGAGGGCCCCTAATAGGGGCCGATCGTAGAGCCAGGTGGCGCTCAGCACGCTGACAAGCCCGGCGAAAGCGCCGACGCCGAGGTCGATTTCACTACCCCCGACCACAAACATCTGCGCTTCCGCGACCAGAACAAGCGACAGCGCCGGCATGAGCAGGAGGTCGACGCCAAAAACGGAGGCGACGGTGGGATTGGCGGCGATCATGACCGCCAGAACGAGCGCAAGGCCCAGGAAGGGCGCGGTGTCCACGAGACTGCGGACGAGCGGGAACCGCTGTCGGAGTCGCCGGTCGCGTTCGCCTGGCCCCGACGCCGCCCAGATGGGAGAAGGAGGCGGCCACGATCGCCTCTTCCGACAACGCAGGCCCACTCAGCTGGCGAACGATGCGGCCATCTGCGAGTACGAGCACCCGGTCGCACGCCAGCAGTTCCGCGTCTTCCGTCGTGTGCCAGATGAGCGTGCGGCCTTCGCGCGCCAGCTCGCCGCAGAGGCGATAGAAGCCCTGCTTGGTGGCGGTATCGACTCCGCGGGTGGGATCGTCCAAAAGAACGATCTGGGTCATCGCCGCGACCGCACGCGACACGAGCGCCTTCTGCTGGTTGCCCCCGCTGAGCACGACGATGCGGGACGCGAAGCGGCTCGTATCGAGTCGAAGCCGTTCGGCCGCGGGCGCTGCAGCGACGCGCTCCGCTCGATCGGACACGAGACTCAGCGGCGAGCGCGCGGCCACGCGGCCGATTGCGATGTTCGCGAGGACGTTCCAGAGTGGAAATATGCGCTCTCTCTGCCTGTCGCCCGACACGAAGCTCGCCGGCAGCACGCGGGCAACGCCAGCCCGGGACCCGCCTCCTCCCTCCTAGATTGGCGCGGAGGAGATCCTTTTGTCCGTGACCCTCGAGGCCGGCAAGACCTATGATTTCACCGCGACGCAGGCCCAAAACTGGACTGTCGCCGACGAATGCACCGCCGACGCGCACCACTTCATGCTTGGCGCTCGCGGCGCGCTCGACTTTGTGATGGACCGCCGTAGCGTCGCCTCCCATCAGCTCGACGAGCCTGTCCACCGAGGACTCCGAGACGGCGCCTTGCCAGGCGACGCGTCCGTTGCGCAGCACGACGATCCGGGAGGCGACATCCACTATCTCATGCAGCTTGTGGCTGATAAAGATGAAGGCAAGCCCGGACCGCGCTCGCTCCCGAACGTAGTTGCGCAATTGTTGTGAGCGCTCGAGATCGAGCGACGACATGGGTTCGTCGAGAACGATCAAGCGAACTTCCGGAGTCGCTGTCGCGCGAGCGATCTCGACCATCTGCCTTTCGCCGATTGACAGGCGATCGATCCGCGAATCGACGTCGGCTGCATTCCCGGGGAAAACGGCGTCCAGCGCGCTCCGGGCCGCGTGGCGGTAGAAGCCGCGCCAGCCCGGCCGAGCGCGCGCATGCTCGGGAGCCTCGATGAAGAAGTTCTCTGCGACCGAGAGCGTGGCGCAGAGGGATAATTCCTGGTGCACCATACGGATGCTGCGTCGTTGCGCCGCGCTGGCGTCATAGCTCACGAACGAGTCCTCGACGCCCTCAAACGAGATGCGACCGAGCGACGGAGGCGTCATCCCGCACAATATCCGCATCAGCGTCGATTTGCCGGCCCCATTGCCGCCGACGAGGCCGACAACGTCCGAGCGGCCGACCGCGAAGTCGATGCCCGCATTCGCAAGCGTCGGCCCGAACGCCTTGGTGACGTGGTTCAGTTCAACCAGATGGGTCCGGCGTTCGACCTCGTTCGCCTCGCTGGGCACCGGCGCGACAATGCTGGGATTCGACAAAGACGACCCCGGCGAGAGGGCCGGGCGCCGTCTTTAAGGAAGCGCCCGGAACTTTTAGGCAACCGGACCGGGCTCACTTCGACAGCAGGTGCTGCTTGACCCAGTCGAGCGAATACGTCGGGCTGATGATCCGGCCGCCGGGCAGTTTCGCGTATTCCGCCAGATTGATTGCTCGCATCGACGGTCGCAACCGGCATGATCATCAATTTCGGCGCCTTGGCGCCCTCGAGCAGGGAGACGCCGAGCCAAAGCGCCGCGCCGCCGATGCCCTGCGTCGTGTTCATTGAAATCGTCTGGTAGCCGTTCTTCTTGTTTTCCTCGGCCCACCATTTGACGAAGTCAGTGCCTCCGCCCCCTTCGATGATCGTCATGAGAGTCGAACGCATCGAAGCCGACTATCTCATCGAAACGGCCTATGACCCGGGAAGGGCCGTCGTGGCCATGGCCGGCGAACAGTCGTCCGGGACTTTCGTGCCGGTGCCCGGCGAAACTCCCGAACTCTAGGCAAGGTCGGCGGCCAGGGTGGAAAGATTGAAGGTGCTGGGCGCGGTGGACCCCCCAAGCCTTCCGGGCTCCGGGGCTCCCGGCGGCGGCGCGCAGCGCGTCACAGCGCGCACGACGCTCTCCTGGCCGCTTGAGAATATCGGGCCATCGCTGCCGAATCTCATCGCGACGGTTGCAGGGAATCTGTTCGAGCAGAAGCAATTTTCGGGTCTTCGCATCCTCGACGTCCGATTGCCGGATGCTTCGCCAACGCCTACCGTAGACCAAGATTCGGCGTCGATGGAACGCGCCAACTCGCCGGCGTTCGGGAACGGCCGCTCATCGACACCATCGTCAAACCTTCGATTGGTTTCACGCCGCTGCAGACCGCGGAATTGGTCGACACGCTGTGCGAGGCCGGCATCGACTTTATCAAGGACGATGAACAGCAATCGGATGGACCTGGCTGTCCGTTCGACGAACGCGCGCGTGCGGTGATGCGCGTGATCGACCGGCAGGCCGAGCGCAGCGGCCGGAAAGTGATGTTCGCTTTCAACCTGACTGGCGAAATCGACGAGATGCGCCGCAGGCACGATCTCGTCGAGCGCCTCGGGGGCACGTGCGTCTTGGCGAGCCTATCGGCGTCCGAGCGTTGCCCGCGCGCAGACGCCGAACTGGATGGACCTGCGCTTGCCCGCAGCCTTCCAGGCGCTCGCGGCGCTCAAGGCGCCCGTGACGCACTACAAGGTCTGTTCAACGCTGAACTCGTCGCCGACCGTCGGCTCAATCGGCTGCGCCATTGACATCGGCGTCCCGATCTTCACGAAAAACCCCGGTGCCGGGAATTGGCAGCCGCTTGTCGCGGCTGCGCCCACCATCGGCCGGCACCAGGTTTTCGGTAATCTCTTTGCGGCTCACCAAGGCTCAATTCACCGGCTCGATCGGCATCCGGTCATGCAGCGGCATCCGGTCACGCCGATGGATGAAGCGGACGTGCAGTTGCACGTTGCGCGGCAGACCAAGCGCGCCATCGGTCTCGTCGACTTCGTCGCCATGAAATCTGGCGCGGGTCTCGAACAGTTCGAAGCCGAGTTGCGGCAGGGACGATCAATCCTGTCGCCGGATGTCGTCGACGACGAGACTTTGCGCTGGGTCGGAAGGCTGATCTGGAACAACCGCAGCGAAGGGATCTTTGCGATCGGGTCGCAGGGAGTCGAATACGCGCTCGTCGCGCACCGGCGCGCGACGGGGATACTGCCGGCCACGGTCGAACGCGAATTTGTTATCAAGCAGTCGCAGATCGTCGTTGTGTCGGGTTCGATTTCGGCTGTCACCGCTGCGCAGATTGAATGGGCGGAGGCGAACGGCTTCGACTTGATCGCGCTCGAGGCGGAAGCAAGCCTCGATGAGCGTATGTGGGGCGCCAAAGTCGACGAAGCGCTGGAGCGCGCGCGCATGTGCTCTCGCGCGGGCGATCGCCCCTTATCGGCACCGCTTGCGGTCCGAACGATCCCGCTGTCACGAAATTCCGCGACAAGCTGTCATCTTGCGGTCTCGATTCAGTGGCCGTCAACGCGCGCATCGGCAGCGCACTGGGCGAGATCCTCAGGCGTCTGGTCCGTAGCGCCGGGGTGAAGCGCGGCGCCGTCTCGGGCGGCGACAGTTCCGGCTTCGCCATGCGCGCGCTCGGCGCATACGCGCTGGAGGCGATCGCCCCGATCGCGCCGGGCGCTCCGCTCTGCCGCGTTTTCTCGACTGACGCCGAAATGGAAGGGTTCGAGATCGCGCTGAAGGGCGGGCAAATGGGCAAGGCGGATTTTTTCGGATCGGGTCGCGCGACAGCTAGTGGAGGAATGACGTGACGAAGATCGCACTGCTTGGGGCAGGCGGAAAGATGGGCATGCGCCTATCGGCCAATCTTAGAGGAACGCGGCTCGATGTGGATCACGTCGAGGTTTCCGAACAAGGACGCGTTCGCTTGAAAAAGACGCTCGGCGTCGAATGCATGGAGCAAGGTCCGGCGGTTTCGTCCGCAGACGCCGTTGTCATGGCGGTGCCGGATCGCCTTATCGGCAGGGTGCTGAAGTCTTTCGTCGGCGACCTGCGTTCAGGAGCAAAGGTTGTCATGCTAGACGCCGCAGCGCCGCACGCAGGCGAACTGCCCGAGCGCGACGACATCACCTACTTCGTCACCCATCCCTGCCACCCGCCGATCGTCAACGACGAATCAGATCCCAAGGCGAAGACGGACTATTTTGGCGGGATCTATGCCAAACAACACATCGTGTGCGCCCTGATGCAGGGACCGGAATCGCACTATGCCAGTGCGAGGAGATTGCGCGCGAAATCTATAAGCCGGTCATGCGCGCGCACCGGTGCACCGTCGAGCAGCTCGCGATTCTCGAGCCTGTTTTGTCGGAAACGGTCGGCGCGACCTTCGCGCTCGCCCTGCGGGAGGCGACGGACGAGGCGGTCAGGCGCGGCGTTCCGAGACAGGCTGCGGTCGACTTCATCATCGGCCACCTGAACATCGAACTCGCAATCGCCTTTGGAATCTTCCCGGAAGGTCGGTTCTCGGATGGAGCCTTGCAGGCGATCGCCAAGGCGAAGCCCGTCATATTCCGGGAAGGGTGGATCGACCGCGTTTTCTCGCTGGCGGCGGTCATGCAATCCGTGAAGGACATTTGCAACCCGCCCGCCGTCTGAACGATCGAACGTGCCGGCGAGACTGTGAGTGAGGATCGAGGGGAAACCCTCGCCGGCATTGTCAGGGCAACGGCAATTTGTGTTTGATATAGCTTGGCCAAATCCAAGCGGTTATCACGTCATGAGCGCGCGTCACGCGCCGAGCGCGGCTGAGCGTCGCTCAGCGAAATCTACAAACAAAAGCGGAAATTTGCTCAGTTCATGCGCAGGTCCACAATCCCTTCAAGCAAGAGCGTCATCTCGGATCATTCTCCGCTAAACGAACATGCGCATGGGGCGATCGGCGGGCGGGGCATGGCTGGACGGGCGGAGATCGGCGCAAGCGAGGCAGCCGCGCCTTCGATCGCGGTCGAACTGATCGCCGTGCTGGTCGCGGTCGCCGACGGACGGCCGCTGGCAATGACGATCGACGGCGGGCGCGCCCTGCCTTCGGGGCCTTTCGCGGTCGGACACCGGTCGCTGCAATCGGGGTTGCGCGCCTGGGTCGAACGACAGACGCGCCATCCGCTCGGCTACGTCGAGCAACTCTACACGTTCGCCGATTCGGATCGCCACGACGGGGCGGATGGCGCGCGGACGATCTCGATCAGCTATCTCGGCCTCACCCGGGAGGAGCCTGCCGCGGCGCCGAACGCCGCCTGGCGGCCGTGGTACGAATACTTCCCGTGGGAGGATCATCGCAGCTGCGCGCCGGCGCTGATTGCACAAACGATCGCTCCGGCGCTCGAGCGCTGGATCGAGAACGGGACCGACCAACCCGCACGCAGGGCGCGCGCCGCAATCGCCTTCGGGCTCGACGGACGAAGCTGGAACGAGGAGCTCGTTCTGCAGCGCTACGAGCTTCTGTACGAGGCGGGGCTCATTCCCGAAGCGCGCCGACCAGGGAAGGGCCCCGATGGCTTGGCGCTCGGCCTGCCGATGATCGGCGATCACCGCCGCATCCTCGCGACCGGCATCGCGCGCGTGCGGGCGAAGATCAAATACAACCCCGTCGTGTTCGAGCTGATGCCGCCAGTCTTCACGCTGCTGCAACTGCAGCGCTGCGTCGAGGCGATCTCCGGGCTTTCCGTGCACAAGCCCAATTTCCGCCGGCTGATCGAGCAGCAGAAGCTCGTCGAGGAGACCGGCGAGACCGTCTCGGATACGGGAGGGCGTCCGGCCAAGGCTTTCCGATTCCGGTCGGCCGTGCGGGAGGAGCGCGCCGCGGCCGGGACCAAGCTGCCGCTGACTCGCACTTGACATCTCTTATTCTCGTGCTAAGAATATCCGAGAAATGCTCAATATGAGTATAACATCATGGCTGTTCTCGACTCTCCGAAGCCCACGAGCCTTCTCTACGAGCGGGTGCGCCGCGTCATCCCGCCGATCGAGTGGCCCGCCTTCGAGGGCGACATCGAGGCGATCCTCAGGCTGAAGCGACAGCGCGATGCGATCATCCTGGCGCACAACTACCAGACGCCGGAGATCTTCCATTGCGTCGCCGACGTCGTGGGGGACAGTCTGAAGCTGGCGCGCGAGGCGGCCAAGGGCGATGCGCG
This sequence comes from uncultured Alphaproteobacteria bacterium, assembly GCA_963782255.1. Classification (GTDB taxonomy): domain Bacteria; phylum Pseudomonadota; class Alphaproteobacteria; order Rhizobiales; family Beijerinckiaceae; genus Roseiarcus. The sequence goes on from CAWAIS010000002.1 coordinate 1,393,287, forward strand.
CGTGATCGTGATGGCGGGCGTGCACTTCATGGCCGAAACCGCCAAGCTCCTCAATCCGACGAAGACGGTGCTCATTCCCGATGCGCGAGCCGGCTGCTCGCTCGCCGAGTCGATCGACGCCGACGATGTGCGCCTCCTGCGCGAGCGCTATCCCGGCGTTCCGGTCGTCACTTATGTCAACACCTCGGCAGCGGTGAAGGCGGCGTCCGACATCTGCTGCACCTCGGCCAATGCGGTGAAGGTCGTCGAGTCGCTCGGCGCGCCGCGCGTGATCATGATCCCGGACGAATACCTCGCCAGGAACGTCGCGGCGCAGACCAGGGTCGAGATTATCGTCTGGCGCGGGCGCTGCGAGGTTCATGAGCAGTTCACCGCGGCGGACATCCTCGAGCTGCGCGAGGCGTATCCGGGCGCGGTCGTGCTCGCCCATCCCGAATGCCCGCCGGAGGTGCTGGCCGAATCCGATTTCGCCGGCTCGACCGCTGACATGATCGGTTACGTCGACGCCAAGCGTCCAGCGCGGGTCGCGCTCGTGACGGAATGTTCGATGAGCGACAATGTCGCGGTCAATTACCCGGACATCGAGTTCGTGCGTCCCTGCGCGCTGTGCCCGCACATGAAGCGGATCACGCTCGCCAAGATTCGCCATGCGCTCGAGACGCTGGAAGGCGAGGTGACGATAGATCCGGCCATCGCGGCGCCCGCGCGGCGCGCCGTCGAGCGGATGCTCGCGCTGTGAGCGCCGAAGTTCTGTCGCTGCGAGGTCGCGTCGTCATCGTCGGCGCCGGCGTCGCCGGGCTCATGACAGCGCTCGAACTCGCGCCTCGGCCGGTCGTCGTCATGTCGAAGGGGCCGCTTGGCGTCGAGGGCTCGACCCTATGGGCGCAGGGCGGCTTGGCCGCCGCGATGGGCGCGGACGACAGCCCCGCTCTGCACGCCGCCGACACGCTCGCCGCGGGCGACGGCTTGAGCGACGCCGCGATCGTCAACCTTTTTGCGCTGAGCGCGCCGCCCGCGATCGAGAAGCTCGCGCGACTCGGCGTGCGCTTCGATCGGGTGAAGGACGGCGGCTTCGCGTTCGGGCTTGAGGCCGCGCATAGCCGCGCGCGCATCGTGCATGCGGGGGGCGACGGGACGGGACGCGAATTGATGCGCGCTCTCATCGCCGCGGTCCGGGCGACGCCCTCGATCAAAGTTCTTGAAGGCTTCGAGGCGCGCCGCCTCATGGTTGAAGACAATGCCGTTCGCGGCCTTCTCGCCGTCGGACCGGCGGGGCCGGCGCTGTTTGCAACGAATAAGATCGTGATCGCGACCGGCGGGATCGGCGGGCTTTACGAGGAGAGCACAAATCCGCGCGGCAGCTTCGGGCAGGGGGTCACGCTCGCGGCGCGGGCCGGCGCAGCGCTCGCCGACATGCAGTTCGTGCAGTTCCATCCGACCGCGCTCGACCTCGCATCGCGGCCGACGCCGCTCGTCAGCGAAGCCGTGCGCGGCGAAGGCGCGACGCTGATCGACGAAACTGGCGAGCGGTTCATGGCCAGTACGCCCGGCGCGGAACTGGCGCCGCGCGATGTCGTGGCTCGGGCGATCTGGCGGCGGCGGGCGGAAGGCCATCGCGTCTTCCTCGACGCGCGCGCGGCGCTCGGCGCGCGTTTCGCGACGCGCTTTCCGGTCATCGCGGCGGCCTGCCGCGCCGCCGGCGTCGACCCGGCGCGCGAACCGATCCCGGTCAAGCCCGCGCAGCACTATCACATGGGCGGCGTCGCGGTGGACGCGGAAGGCCGAAGCTCCGTGACGGGGCTCTGGGCCTGCGGCGAAGCCGCCTGCACCGGCTTGCATGGCGCCAATCGGCTCGCGAGCAACTCGTTGAGTGAGGCAGCCGCATTCGGCGCGATCGTCGCCCGATCGATAGATGGCGCGCCCACGCCGCCAGCGCCGCCGCGCAGCGTTCCGCCGCCTCCAGCGCCCGATCCTGCCGCCGTCCGACCGATCCTGTCGCTCGCCGCGGGCGTGATGCGCGAGGCGGAGACTTTGCGCGCGGCGGTCGGCCCGTTGGCCGCGCTTGCGCGCTCGGCTGGCCCCGCGGCCGATCCCGCGGCGATTGCGCTCTTAATCGTCGTCGCGGCGTTGCGCAGCGAACACAGCATTGGCGCGCACTGCCGCCTCGATTTTCCGGATCGCCCGGCCGAGTCGCGCCGATCGCGGATCACGCTCGCCAACGCGCTCGCCGAGGCCGCCGCGATTGCGCCTGACAATCTCGCCAGACGAGCCTGAACGATGCCTCTGACGCCTCTGCCCAATCTCATCGTCGAGCCGATCGTCCGGCAGGCGCTCGTCGAAGACCTCGGCCGCGCGGGCGACATCACGACCGACGCGATTGCGCCGCCCGATCGCATCGCGCTCGCCGCTATGCGATCGCGCCAGGAGGGCGTCGTCGCCGGCCTCGACGTGGCGGCGCTCGCCTTTCGCCTCATCGATCCGGCGATCCGCTTCACCGCGGCTCTGCCTGACGGCGCGCGCGTCAAGCCGGGCGCGACCGTAGCGACGATCGAAGGGCCGGCGCGAGGCATATTGTCGGCCGAACGGGTGGCGCTCAACTTCATCAGCCGACTCAGCGGAGTAGCGAGCGCGACCGCGGCGCTCGTCGCGTCCGTCGCGCACACCAAGGCCCGCATCGTCTGCACACGGAAGACCACGCCGCTCATGCGCTCGCTTGAGAAATACGCGGTCAGGGCGGGCGGCGGCGCGAACCATCGCTTTGGCCTCGACGACGCGGCGCTGATCAAGGATAATCATATCGCCATCGCCGGCGGCGTCGCCGAGGCGATCGGCCTTGTGCGCGGCCATGTCGGGCATCTCGTCAAGATCGAGGTCGAGGTCGACACGCTTGCGCAACTCGAAGAGGCGCTCGGCGAGAAGGTCGACGCGGTGCTGCTCGACAATATGTCGCTCGACGATTTGCGTCGCGCCGTCGCGATGATCGGCGGGCGCGCGGTCAGCGAGGCGTCAGGACGGGTCACCTTGGAGACCGCGCCGGCAATCGCCTCAACGGGGGTCGATCTGATCTCGGTCGGCTGGCTGACCCACAGCGCGCCTATTCTGGACATCGGGCTCGACGCAAAGGTTTGACGCATATGACCAGCGCGCTGTCGCGAGTGCGTGCTGGACGGTTCGGCGAAAATAAACTTTGCCGGCGCCAAAGCGGGCAATTCTTCGCTATGCTGAACCGAAAGCGTCCCGGCCACGTCGGCGCGACAACGGGAACTGGGAGGACAAGCGATGACTGCAATTCAAGGACACATCAAATCCGAGCGCCGGCCAGGCGAACTCGGCGTCCATTCGCTGGACCACTTTCATTTCGTCGTGCCGGACCTGTCGGCGGCGGAGAGCTTCTATTCCGAGTTCGGCCTCGCGGTGACGCCGAACGGCCAACAGCTTGCGCTCGGCACGCATGGCCAACCTCACACCTGGGGCACGATCGGCGAAGGCGCGCGCAAGAAGCACCAATACATGTCCTTCGGCGCCTTCGAGGACGACATCGACCGGTTCGCGAGGCGCTTGCAGGACATGGGGATCGCTCGCCTCGATCCGCCCGCGGGCGTCGAGTTCGAACGGACTCTGGTTCCATGATCACGACGGCAATCTCATCGAGATCGCGGTTGCGCCGAAGACCTCGCCGAACGACAAGAGCGAGTTCGGCTTCGTTCCCGCCGGGCCGGGCGTGCGCGCGGCGCCGTTCCGCCGCACGGTCAAGCGCACCCATCCGCGCCGGCTGGCCCATATCCTCATGTTCACCCGAGACGTGACGAGAGCGATGGAGTTCTACACCCGCGTTCTCGGGCTTCGCCTTTCCGACCATTCCGGCGACGGCATCGCCTTCCTGCATGGCGTCCACGGCAGCGACCATCACCTGATCGCCTTTGCGAAATCGAACGCGCCCGGGCTCCATCACCTGAGCTGGGACGTCGGCAGCGTCGATGAAATCGGCGTCGGCGCGACGCACATGCTGGGCAAGGGCCATGGAGGGGGCTGGGGCCTCGGGCGGCATGTCCTGGGCTCGAACTACTTCCACTATGTCCGCGACCCGTGGGGCAGCTACAGCGAATATTCGGCGGGCATCGACTATGTTCCCGCCGATTGCGACTGGAGCGCGGCCGACAACGAGCCGGAGGATTCGTTCTACGTCTGGGGTCCCAATCCGCCCGAGGATTTCGTCCACAATTATGAGGCTTGAAGGCGCGACCAATGCCGCGAGACGGCGCGTTCGGCCGGGCTGCCACGCGTCATGCGCGAGGCGACCGGGGCTCGCCCCGCTTCGACCGCGGCAGCATACGCATGAGCGCGTCGTCCCGATCGACGAAGTGATGCTTGAGCGCGCCCGCGACATGCAGCGCGACGAGAGCCGCAATCGACCAGGCGGCGACTTCGTGCGCAAGTTTTGCGGCGACGAATAGCGCGGCGTCCGGGCGGGCGATGTCGGGGATGACGATAAGATTAAAGAAGCGGGTCGGGATCGGCAGCGGCGACGTCGAGACGACGAGCCAGCCCGAGAAAATCGCCGCGATCGGCAACAGATAAAGCGCCGGCTGAACCAGGCTTGCGAGCCGCTGCTCCCATGCGGGAGCGTCAAGCGGGGCCGGCGCCCGGAAACGCATCCGGGCGATGAGCCGAAGCGCGGTCAGCGCCAGCGCGAGGAAGCCGAGCGACTTGTGCGACTGAAAGAGGTCGAAGGTCGCGGCGGCGCTGAGGCCGCCGTGAACCATGACCCAGCCATGCGCGATGAGCTCCAGAATGAGCGCGCCTGCGAGCCAGTGGAGCGCGATCGAGACCGGATTCCAGCGCGCCGGCCGCTCGGTCAAGGCTCGGCTGCCTCGCTCGAAATCATCAGTTGCACCTCGCGAGAGACCAGCGGAAAGCCGGAGTTCATGCCGAATTCGAGCCGGTCGATGCGCGTTTCTGCGTGAAAACCAAGCCGATGTCTTGCCGTTCCTGGCTCGCGCGTGACAGCGACCTCGATGGTCAACGGCTTGGTCACGCCGAGCAGCGTCAGATCTCCGGTGATCCGAACGGCGTGGTCGTTCACCCGTTCAACCGAACTCGAGACGAAATCAATGGACGGATGATGATCCGCGTCGAGAAACGCCACCGACCGGATGTAGTCGCTGAACCACGCCGAGCCGACGTCGACCGAGCCGGACTGGACGTGAAAGGCGACGCTGCTCCTGTCGGGATGATCGAAGTCGACCGAAATGCGGCCGTCGAAACGCTGGAAGCGGCCTTCAGTGCGCGGATAGCCCACCGCGTCGACCGCAAACTCGATCCGCGTGCGGACCGGATCGATCCTCCAGACCGAGCCCGCATTTGCGGGAAGGGCCGCCGCCGTCGCGGCGAGCGCGACGAAAGCGCCCGCAATCCTGACTGGTCGCGAAACCCAGTCGCGCATAATCTCAAGCCTCCGCAAAACGTCTCGCGCATTCAAACATACGAGACGGCGCTTCTATTCGTTACCCGGAACGCAATGGTCCACTTTGCTCGGCGGCGTGCGGCCAGGGTCTCCCGCACGGAATCGTCGGCTGCGTTTGCTCTCGACAAAATCGCCGCCTTTCGCCAAAGTCGGCGCCCAAGCAAGGCTCGAGCCCGCCGGCTCGCTTCGCTCATGGAAGGCATTACAGCACGCAAGCGGAGCGGTCCCGAAGAGCCTTCGAGTAGATTCCCGAAAGAGACGCGTCTTGCCGGCGACCTCCCGTTCCAAGGAAAGGCTTTCACGATGCGCACGTCCCCATCGCCCACGCTGACTGCCCCGCTTCTGTCCGGACTTCTCGCAATCGGCCTCGCGCTCGCGGCGCCCGCCGCATATGCCGCCGGCGGAGGCGGCGGGGGAGGGGGAGGCGGCGACGCTGCGGGCGGCTGCGCCGGCGCCGATTGCGGCGCCAAATCCGACGGGAACAAGAAAGGCTCAGCCAACCAAACGGACTTGACTACCTGCCAGCCCGGCAAGGTCTGGGACGCAAGGCATCACAAGTGCCTGGTGAAGCGCAGCGGCGTCCTGCCGGATCCAGAGCTCACCGAATACGCCTATGCGCTGGCCAAAGCCGGGCGGTACCAGGAAGCGCTCGACGTGCTCGACACGCTCGACAACCCGAACACCCCGCGAGCGCTCAATTACCGCGGCTACGCCACGCGCAAGCTCGGCCGCACGGACGAGGGGATCGTCTACTATCTGAAATCCGTCGCCCTCGACCCGGCCTACCCGCAGGTGCGCGAATATCTCGGCGAAGCCTATGTGATCCAAGGCAAATACGATCTCGCCAAGGAGCAGCTGGCGACGATCGAGAAATTGTGCGGATCGAAAACCTGCGAATACTACGAAGACCTCGCCAAAGCGCTGGAGAACGGGAAGCCGCTTTAAAACCCCACCGCCAGCGTGCCCCGCTGCCGCAGGTCCGAGGCGCCTGTCAGTGTCCCGTCGGGCGAGCGCGCGATCGTATTGGCCGAGCCCATCGCCTCGCGCACGACGACCTTGTGCCCCATCGCCTCGAGGAGCCGGATCGTATCCTCCGAAATGCCGCGCTCGATCCTGAGCTCATCCGGATAGAGCTGGTCGTGCGCGCGCGGCGCGTTCTCCGCCTCGGCGACGTTGAGGCCGTGGTCGATCACGTTGACGATGATCTGCAGAACCGTCGTGATGATGCGCGAGCCGCCTGGGCTGCCGGTGACGAGCTCCACCTTGCCGTCCTTGCCGATGACGATCGTCGGGCTCATCGACGACAGCGGGCGCTTCGATGGGCCTGGCGCGTTGGCGTCGCCGCCCATAAGGCCGTAGGCGTTGCCGACGCCGGGCTTGGCGGCGAAGTCGTCGAGCTCGTTGTTGAGGAGCACGCCCGTGCCGTCGGCGACGAGGCCCGAGCCGTAGGAGAGGTTCAGGGTATAGGTGTTGGAGACGGCGTTGCCGTCCGCGTCCACGATCGAGAAATGCGTCGTCTGGTCGCTCTCGTAAGCCTGCGGCTCGCCGGGGCGAATCTCGTCCGCGGGGCGGGCGCGGGTTGGGGATATGAGCGCGCGCAGCTTCTCCGCGTAGGCCTTCGAGACAAGACCGCCAAGGGGGATCTTCACAAAGTCCGGATCGCCGAGCCAGGCCGCGCGATCGGCGTAGGCGAGCTTCTCCGCCTCCGCCATCTCATGCAGCGACGCGGCCGAGTTGAGGCCCTGCTCTTGCAGCGGATAGCCTTCGAGAATGTTGAGGATCTCGATCACGTGCGCGCCGCCGGACGAGGGCGGCGGCATCGAGACGATCGTGTGTCCCCGATAGGTCCCGGCGACCGGCTCGCGCTCGATCGCGCGGTAATTCGCCAGATCCTCCGTCGTCATGCGTCCGCCCGCCACCTGCACCGAAGCGGCGATCGCCTGCGCGACCGGCCCTTTGTAGAAGCCGGCCGCGCCTTCAGCGGCGATCGTCTCGAGCGTCGCGGCGAGATCGTTCAGCGCGATGTGGTCTCCGACCGGCGGCGGGCTTCCGTCGGGCTTGAGATAAATGCGCGCCGCCGCCGGATGGCGGGCGAGCACGGGGACCGCAGGGGGAAGCGAGTCGGCGAGATCCTGGTCGACGTTGAGGCCCTGACGCGCGAGCGCCGCCGCGGGCGCGACGAGCTCGGCGAAGGAGAATTTGCCCGAGCCGTATTTGCGCCAGGCGAGCTCGAGCCCCGCGACCGTCCCCGGCACGCCGATTGCCAGCCCGGAAAAGCGCGACTTGAACGGATCGGCCTCGCCGTTGGCGTCGAGAAACACGTCCTTGGTCGTCGCGGCGGGCGCGGTCTCGCGATAGTCGATCGCGACCGTCTTGTTGAGGTCGGCGCGATGGACCAACATGAAGCCGCCGCCACCGATGTTTCCCGCGCGCGGCAAGGTGACTGCGAGCGCAAATCCGACCGCGACCGCCGCGTCGACGGCGTTGCCGCCGAGCCTCAAGACGTCGAGGCCGACGCGCGACGCGGCCGCCTCCTGCGTGACGACCATGCCGTGCCGCGCCTCGACCGGAAGCGCGGTCGCGAAATTCGAGATGATCGGCTGCGGATCGGCGCTGGCGACCGCGGGAACGAGGAGGAGAAGGGCGAAGGCGCAGAGGCGGAAGGGTCTCAACAGATGGGTCTCCTTTGAGGGAGGCACCGAAGCCCTCCCGACGTCAGCCGGCGCCCTGAAATGTCCAGGCTGTCGGCCCAGACAGAGGACCCCAGCAGCATCGCGAGAAAGACTATTGACCCTCGCATGTTCATGCCGCAATTGGCGGCCGTCATAATGGCCGGTTGACGTGATAGGCGCCACGTATGCGGTTCTTCGTCCACTCCGAAGAAGACGTTCAAACGGTTGCGAAGCGCTACGACGATAGCGCCGCGCTGGCGCTCGCGGCGGTATCGAGCGCTGAAGATGACGTGACCAATTGAACCCGAGAGCTCAATATATTCGTATCGCCCGGATACCTCCGGGTGAGGCGCCGTCCTGGGTCCGTGAGAAATGGGTTGGGCTTGAATTGCCACTTGCAAATAATGATCAAGGGCCACGAGACGCATACACATCCGGGGTGTTATCGGGTCCTCGCAATCGGCTCATTGCCGCCTGGTGGAGTTTGCTTGACCGATTTCAGCGACAATCCGGATACGCCGTCGATGCGCAAGAAGCATTAGCCATTCTCGAAAAGGCAGCCCCAGACGCCGCGTTATGGTGGCGCGAGAACGTTCCGCGACTGCGGGCCCGAACGCAGAAGTTTCTATTTCACGTGTCCGCCTGTGAGATGGTCGACCATGAAATCCGCGGCGAATAACGAACCAACAAAGTGATTGTCTCGGGACCGCGACGACGTCATCAGCGCCCGCGCGGAGACTACCCGATCTCCATCACCGCGCCGCGCGCGAGCCGAGGCGCAAGCCTACGCATGTCGGATGGCGAAATCGCGACGCAGCCTGCGGTAGGCGTCAAGCCCGGCCGCGCGAGATGGAAGAAGATCGCGCTGCCGCGTCCCTTCGCGCGGCGCGAGAAATTCTGGTCCAGCACGAACGTCAGGTCATAAAGGTGATCGTTGCGCCACATGCGGTCCGTGCAGTCGACGGCGGGCAGGCGGACGGGCCGGTTGTAGCGCGGGCTCATGGGGTCCTCGCACCAACCCTGGTCGCGCCGCATCGGTTTCAGCGAAATGCCGGCGGCGCGCGGACGCGTGCGGTCCGGACGGTAATAGCCCCACAGCAGCGCGAAGCGTCCGGCGGGCGTTCCGCCATCGCCCTCGCGCTTGATCCGGACGACGCCAGCGGGCCCGAGCGCGCATTGGATCCGCAATGGTCCCGCCGTCAGCCAGCCGCGCGCGCGTGTTGCGGCAAGCGGGCGCACGCGCAGGAGCGAGAGGCGTTGGGACATGTTCGGCATCAATCAAAGGTCGTCCTGAACCGCAAGATCGATCTCGCTCCAGTTCGCGCCCTTCGCAGACGTTCGTGGTAAGCGTAGTCCCTGAACTCAACTCGCCCAAGGCGAAGGAGAGATCCCGTGAAGAAGGGGTACAAGGAGCTTCTGCGCGAGGCGGACGCTGAGATCAAGGCGGTGGACGCCGCCGAGGCGATCACGATCCATGCGGGCGACGGCGCGGTTTTCGTCGACCTGCGCGAGCCGGGCGAACGGGAGCGCGAGGGCGTCATCCCCCGGGCGCATCGCTGCCCGAGGGGAATGCTGGAGTTCTGGGTCGATCCCGAGAGCCCATATGCGAAGCCGGTCTTCTCCGAGCCGAAGCGCTTCGTTTTCTTCTGCGCGGGCGGCTGGCGTTCGGCTTTGGCGACCAAGACAGTGCAGGAGATGGGGCTCGACGACGTTTGCCACATCGCGGGCGGCTTCAGCGCTTGGAAAGCCGCCGGAGGCCCGGTCGAGCGGATCGTGCCAAAGACGAAGCCGGCCTGAACATCAAAGTGGACCTGACGATCGACGGCCGGTCGCTGGCCGCGGGGCGCGGCGAAGGCGAGTTCATTTGCACTGACGTCGGCTTGAGCTTCTGGGGCGGCGTCGATCCTGTCGCGGGCGCGATCGTCGACCGGCATCATCCCCTGAGCGGCGAGCGCCTTGCCGGGCGCGTGCTCGCCATCCCCGGCGGGCGCGGCTCGTGTTCGGGCAGCGCCGTCCTTTTGGAGCTGATCCTGAACGGGCATGCGCCTGCGGCGATCGTGGTCGGCGAGCGCGAGGAAATCCTGACCCTTGGCGCGCTGGTCGCCGAGCTCGTGTTCGGGAGGTCCATTCCGGTTCTGCAAATCGGCCTCCAAGCGTTCCAGCGCCTCGGCGCGTACGCCCATGCGCGCGTTGAAGGGGGCCGACTGCGGCTCTTCGACAAGAGCCCTTGCGACGGCTGGCGGCCGGATTCTTGGACGCGCAAGGCGGAAGACGACGCGACGGGAATAAGGCTCACAGCGGAGGACCGCGCCCTGCTCGCGGGCGCGCAGGGGAAAGCGGCGCAGGTCGCCATGCGGCTTCTTCTGAGGATGGCGGACTTGCAAGGCGCGGACACGCTGATCGACGTGTCGCAGGTCCACATCGACGGCTGCATCTATACCGGGCCCGCGAGCCTCCGCTTCGCCGAACTGCTGGCGCAATGGGGCGCCCGCGTGCGCGTGCCGACGACGCTCAACGCCATCTCGGTCGATCGCCGCCGGTGGCGCGCGCAAGGCGTAGGCGAGGCGCTCGGCCTCCCGGCTGCCGCGCTGGCCGACGCTTATCTCGCGATGGGCGCGCGCCCGACCTTCACCTGCGCGCCCTATCTCCTCGACGGCGCTCCCCGCATCGGCGATCAGATCGGCTGGGCGGAGTCGAACGCGGTCGTTTACGCCAACAGCGTGATCGGCGCGCGGACGATGAAGTATCCGGACTTCCTCGACGTCTGCATCGCGCTCACCGGCCGCGCCCCGTCGGCTGGATGCCATCTCGACGCCGGGCGGAGGGCCGCGCTCGCGCTCGACGTCGCCTGGCCGGATGGCGCGGATGATGCTTTCTGGCCGCTGGCCGGCTATTGCTGCGGCTCGATCTCAGGCGGCGAGATCCCGTTGATCCGCGGGCTCGAGGCGAGCGGGCCAGGACCCGATGACCTCAAGGCGTTCGGCGCGGCTTTCGCCACGATGGCGGCCGCGCCGATGTTCCACATCGGCGGCGTGACGCCGGAAGCGCAAGGGCAGAGCCCGCTGCGCCGCGCCCGCATCGGCGCGGCCGAACTGCGCGAAGCGTGGGACGCGCTGAATTCCGGCGACCCAGAGGAGGTCGGGCTTGTCGCCCTCGGCAGTCCGCATCTCTCGCTCGACGAATGCGCCCGGCTCGCCGCGCTCGTCAGCGGCAGGCGGCGCTCGCCGGACGTCGCCGTCGTCGTGACCTGCGGCCGCGCCGTGCACGAGGCGGCGTCGTGCGCTGGACATGTGGCGGCGGCGGAAGCATTCGGGGTCGAATTCGTGACCGACACGTGCTGGTGCATGGCTCGCGAGCCAATGGTCCCCCCCGCCGCCCGCACGCTCATGACCAATTCGGGCAAATACGCGCATTACGCGCCTGCGCTCGTCGGCCGCGGCGTGCGCTTCGGCGGCCTTGCGGCCTGCGTCGAGGCCGCATGCGCCGGGCGGACCCCGCGCGAGCCGCCGGCCTGGCTGCGAGGCTCGCGGCAAGCGCTCGCAGCGATGGGGCGCGTCGCGGATCAGTCGACGCGGTCGCGCCCGCCCGGGCAACGCGCAAAGTCGACAGGCTGTCGGGCGGCGACAAGTGGGGCGGCGTCGGCGAGCCGGGGACCCCGCCGATCGCGGCGACCGGAATACGCATCCGTTCGCTGCCGCTGAAGAATGCGTCGCTCGGAGCCTGACGAGGTTCGGCCGGCGCGGCTTGACGGCAGCCCGGCGACTTTTGCGGGCTTAAGGGAAAACCTCCCGGGCGTTCGAGGAATTGAAGCCCGGAAATTTCCGAATGATTGGAATGCGCGCCCGGCAGCCGGAGGCGTTATTCTTCGAGCCGGGCGGGCGTCCAAGACTTTTGCGCAGTCTCATTCCTCCCGTCTGGTCCGCTCGCGGCGTCTTTTGCCATGAGTTTCGCGTGCGGGATGGGTATGGCCTCGCCCGGAACATTATCCAGCGCCATTCTTGAAACCGGCGGCGGCCGCGCAGCCTTGGGGCGGCGGCGCCGTTCGCAATCTACGCCGGGTTGAAGTACACGATGTGACGTGGTTGAGAAGCGCCAAGAGCGAAGCGCGAAGAGCGAAGAGCGAAGAGCAAAACGAGGGCGGAAGCGAGGCGGAAGGCATGCAGGGATTGGACCTATCTCCGGTCGGGCTTTTTGTCGCGGCGGGCGTCGTCGGCAAGGCGGTCATGGCCGTCCTGTTCGTGGCTTCGCTCTGGTGCTGGGTCTTGATCGTCGAGGGCGTGATTTCGGTTGTGCGCCTCCGCCGCGCGGTCCGCGCCGCGCGTGAGGGCGCCGTCGCGAAGGCGCTTCTGAGCGTGACGGTCGCGGGCGACGAGGAGGCGCGCCGGCGCATTCCCGGCGAGACGGTGAGCGAGCTCAGGGCCCGCATTGCGGACGCGATGGCGCGCGCGGCGCGCGAGCTCTTGACGCGCTCCGAGGGCGGGCTGCCCAATCTCGCGGTCATTTCGTCGGTGGCGCCGTTCATCGGCCTGTTCGGCACGGTGTGGGGCATCATGTCGAGCTTCGCGGCGATCGCGCAGGCGCAGGACACGAGCCTTGCGACGGTCGCGCCGGGCATCGCGGAGTCGCTCGCAGCGACCGCTTACGGCCTTGCGGCGGCGATCCCGGCCTCGATCGGCTACAACCGGATCGGCGCGGCCTACGCCCGGCTCGGGCAGGCGATGGCCTCGCTGGTCGAGGAGCGCGCGCTCATGCTGATCTCGCGTCCGGCCGAGGTCTCGCGCGACGGCGGACCGCGCCGCCGCAACGAGGCACCCTGATGGCGATCGAGCCCGCCTCCCGCCCGCGTCTGCCGCGCGGCGTCAAGCTTAAGCGCGACGAGGCGCGCGGACGATGGACCCTGCTTGCGCCTGAAAGAATCTTCGAGGTCGACGACATCGCCGCGGCCGTGCTCGAACTCTGCGACGGCGAACGCGATCTCACATCGATCGTCGCCGTGCTCGCCCGGCGCTATAATGCGCCGGAGGTGGTGATCGCAAAGGACGTCGCCGCCATGCTCGGCGACCTCGAGGCCAAAAGAGTGCTGGAAACATGACCGCTGATGCCCCGCCTCCGCCCGCCCCGCCGATCGGCGTCCTGGTCGAGCTGACCCATCGCTGTCCGCTCGGCTGCGCGCATTGCTCGAATCCGCTCGCGCTCGACCGGCCCGCCGCCGAGCTCGATGGGCAAACCTGGACGCGCGTCTTCCGCGAGGCGGCCGCGCTCGGCGCCCTGCACGTGCATCTCTCCGGCGGCGAGCCGACCGCGCGGCGTGACATCGCCGACATCACCCGGGGCGCGGCCGAGGCCGGGCTCTACACCAACCTCATCACCTCGGGGATCGGGGTCGGCGAGAAGCTCTGGGCCGACCTCGTCGACGCCGGGCTCGACCATGCGCAGCTTTCCTTCCAGGGCGCCGACAAGGCGACGAACGACCGGCTCGGCCACTATAACGGCGCATGGGAGAAGAAGCTCGACTTCGCCGCGATGGTGACGAAAGCGGGCCTGCCGCTGACCGTCAACGCGGTCATCAGCCGTCCCAATATCCATCAGGTCGGCCAGTTCATCGAGCTCGCGCTTGCGCTCGGCGCGCGCCGGCTCGAGGTGGCGCACACGCAATATTACGGCTGGGCGCTCGCGAACCGCGCCGCGCTGATGCCGCCGAAGGCCGAGGTCATGGACGCGATCGCGCTCGTCGAGGCGGCGCGGCCGACGCTCAAAGGCAGGCTTGTCATCGACATGGTCGTGCCCGACTATTATGCGCGCTATCCCAAACCCTGCGCGGGCGGCTGGGGCCGCGTGGCGATCAACGTCTCGCCGTCCGGCAAGGCCTTGCCCTGCCACGCGGCCGAGTCGATTCCGGGCCTCGAATTCTGGAACGTCAGCGAGCATGCGCTCGACGAGATCTGGCGCGACAGCCCGGCCTTCAAAGCCTTCCGCGGCACGGACTGGATGCAGGAGCCCTGCCGCTCGTGCGAGAGGCGCGAGATCGACTGGGGCGGTTGCCGCTGCCAGGCCCTGGCGCTCGTCGGAGATGCTTCAGCCACGGACCCGGCCTGCTGGAAATCCTCGCACCACGCCCGGATCGAAGCCATGGCCGCGGCCGAGGCCGCAGCGGACGCAGGCGCGATCCGCTGGCGGTCGTACAAGGAACGGGTCGAGGCGTGAAAGAAACTGTAGCCGTGGTCGATGACCGCAGCCGCCGCGATGCGGTCGGAGAGGCGTACGCGCCCAATAAGGTCTTCCCTTTTTACGGATATTGTGGCATTGATATTTTGTTTTTTGGGAATCAAGCCCATGCGCTCTCGCCATCTATTCCTCCGGCCGTCTTTCGGCCCGCGGCAAGGTCCGCCGGCCAGGAACCTCGCGCATCCAAGGCCGCGAAGCGGGCTTCGAGTCAGGAGGCGCCCCGTTCGTGAAGCTCACGGGGAGCAGGCGTTCGCAACGCCCGTTTGGCGCGGCTCCCTCGGGCCGAGGCGGGAGGCGCGGCGCAAAAATGGAGGCTTGAAAATTTTTTTTTGCCCGAGTCGCTCGTAACCCATTGAAAAGTCCAGATTCGCCAAAGGAAATACAAGGTTAATTCTAGCTTGGATTGGCTTGGTTTTCCTTGGCGGCGCCCGGCCTGAAATTCAGCAAATTGGAAATGTATGAAATCTACGCCCCCGGCGCGACGCCGCCGAGGATCGTCTCGATCACCTGGCGCTTGGCCTGCTCCGAAGGCCGCGTCGTCGAGCGGCCTGCGAGGGGCCGGCTCAGCCTTTGAAATGATTGGCGCGCCCGACAGGATTCGAACCTGTGGCCTCTGCCTTCGGAGGGCAACGCTCTATCCAGCTGAGCTACGGGCGCATCGAGTGGGGGCCTGCGAGGGCCGCCCGCCTTCCATAAACGAATTCGGAGCGGAAGGGAAACCCCCTCGAGTCGCCGCGAATCGCGTCAGGCGGCCATCGGGCGCGTCTCGCCCCCGAAGCGCTGCAGATAGCGCTCCTCGATGTCGCAGAGCGGCATGTACGACGAATAGATCCGTCGGCCGAAAGCGCGGTCCACCGCCGGCGCCGGGCTGAACGTCGCGCCGAGGCGGAAGTAACCTTTGACGAGCGGCGGCAGCGCGCGTGCGAGCGAACGCGCGTCGGCGAAGGTCGCCTCGCCGTCATCCGCAAGCGCGCGAATCGCGACGCGATGCGCGGCAGGGTCGGCCCCGGGCAGGCTCGCGCAGCCGATCAGCGCGTCGACGCCGTGGTGGCGCGCATAGGCCCAGATTCCACGCCAGAGCAGGTCAAGAACATGCTTGCCCCGATGGGAGGAGGCGATGCACGCCCGGCCCACTTCCAGAAGCCGCACCCCGGGCCGCCGCGCGATCAGCGCGTCGACCTCGAATTCGCTTGCGCTGTAGAAGCCGAAATTGCGCTCGGCGACCTCTTGCCGCAAAAGGCGATAGACGCCGACAACCTTCGGCGAGCCGCCGGCGCCGCGCAGCGTCTTGTCGACGACAATCAGATGGTCGCAAACGCTGTCGAAGCGACAGACGTCGCGGCGAATGAGACGGGCCGTCGGATCGGCGATCGCGCCGCCTTCCTCGAAAAACACGCGATAGCGCAGCTTCTGCGCGCGCCTGACGTCCTTTTTCGTGACCGCGAGCCGCGCCTCGAGATGGCCCGATTGCGCGAGCACCGGCGAGAGACCCGCGAGGTCGCGCTTTCGCACGAAGTGTTGAAGCAGCGCGCGCGCTCCGGCCTCCGGCCTCGTTGCGAATGTCAGCGCCAAACCCGCCCCCGCAAATCTTAAGTTCCCGCAGGAAGCAGCAGAAGCACGCTCGGCGGAAGCTTTTATGACGCTCGCGGGATCGCGCCGACCTCGAGGTCTTCTGTTTGGCGCAGACGTTCGACGGCGCGGGCCAGATCGGAGAATTCGAACGGCTTCACGAGAAAGGCGTCGCAACCGGCCTCGAGGCACTTGCGGCGGTCGTCTTCGTAGCCGTTGGCGGTCAGGGCGATCACCGGCGTATGCGGCAGGTCTTCCGCCCGCTCGCGCTCGCGCAGGCGTCGCGTCGCCTCATAGCCGTCAAGCCCGGGCATCTCGAGGTCCATGAGGATCAGGTCGAATGGACGCGACGCGCCGAGGGACCCGATGGCGAGCTTCAGCGCCTCGGCGCCGTCCTCCGACCGCACGACGTCGAAGCCAAGACGCCGCAAGGACTTTTGCGCGATGAGGGCGTTGATGGCGTTGTCCTCCGCGAGAAGCGCTCGGCGCGGGCCCGAACTCGGGATCTGCGCCGGCTTCGCCGCTTCGCGGGGAACTTGCGGGAACTCCGCGGCGAGCCGCTCGAACAGCGAGCGCACGCGCACTGGCTTCACAAGCCAGCCGTCGAAGCCGGAAAGCGAATTCTGCCCGAAGGCGCGGCGCTCGAACGGCGAGAACAGGACGAGGCTCCGCGGCGCGCCGGCCGCGCGCGCCGCGCGAGCGAGGCGGTCGGTCGCCTCTGGCCCGAGCGCGCAATCGACAATGACAAGGTCGGGCCGAGCGGACTGCCGGAGGGCGGCCAAGCCCGAACTCGAGCCCATGCGCGCGCAAAACCTTCGCGCCGGCCTCCTCGAGGCGCGCCGCGATCGCCGGCGCCTCGAACGGCGAATTGGCGACGATGAGCGCGCGCGCCCCGGAGAGCGCCACCGGCATGGCGCTGGGCGGCTCGTCGGGATCCGCCGAAGATTCCTTGAAGGGAACGGCAAAGCTGAAAATCGATCCGCCGCCGGGATTGTCGTCAAGAGAAAGCACGCCGCCCATCAGGACGACGAGCCTGCGGGAGATCGCAAGCCCTAGCCCCACGCCCTCGAACGGACGCGCGTCCGAGCCGTTTCCCTGTTCGAAGTCCTCGAAGACGGCGGAACGCCTTTCCGGCGGCACGCCGGGCCCCGTGTCGGTCACCGCGAACCGCAGAGCGCCGCCCGCCCGCTCGACCGAGACGCAGACGCCTCCCCGGCTCGTGAACTTGACGGCGTTGCCGGCGAGATTGGTGAGGACCTGCCTGAGGCGCGTCGCATCCGCCCGAATGAAGCGCGGCGCTCCCGCGCTGATCGAGGCGGCGATCTCCAGCCCCTTGCCTTGCGCTCGCGGCGCGAGCAGTTCGACGACGCTTTCGACGAGCCCGCTCACGTCGACCCGCTCGACGATCAAGCCGAAATGACCGGCCTCGATCCGCGAGAGCTCGAGAATCTCGTCGACGAGCGCAATCAGCGAAAGTCCGGAGCTGCGGATAGCATCGACATAGCTCGCGTTCTCGAGGCTGAGCGAGGCCTGGCGCAATAAATCCGCGAGGCCGAGAATGCCGTTGATGGGGGTGCGAATTTCGTGGCTCATCGTCGCGAGAAAGCGCGATTTGGCTTCGCTTGCGGCCTCGGCGCGGTCGCGCGCCGCTACGGCCTCGTTCAGCCGCCAGAGGTCGTCGCGCAACGCCTCGTTCTCGGCGGCTAGCGACTGGGCGCGCGCTTCGGACTGCGCCTTGGCGCGCGCGATCGCCGCGACGATGGCGATGGATAGAGCGACCATCGCGCCGGCGTGCAGGCTCAACGCGTGCGCCGCGAAGACCGCGTCAATGTCCATAAGTCCCGCTCCCCCGCAGAGATGCGGAAGCACAGTTTCAGATCGCAGTTGAGATTTTCTTGAGAGAAAACGCGGCTTTTTGCCTGTCGCGCCTGCCGTTAGGGCGCCAGGCGACGTGATCGCCATGCGCGGGCTTCGAACGCCCTGCCGCTCCAGGCTTCGCGGAGGTTACGCGTCTGCGCCGGTCACTTGTCCGCGCTCACTTGGCCGGCGCCGTGCAGACGAAACTGGCCGCGTCCTCGCGATCGCCCTGGCCGGAGTATCGGGCCGTCGCTGGATACGGGCACCACGGCCGCTGCGCCTCGATTCCCTTGACCGGATCGTCGGCCCGATAGCGTGTGGCGACGATCTTCTCGGGCGCAACGCCGTCCTCGACCCAATGCGCGAGAGCCGCGACCACGTCATGCGCGGGATCGTGAGTAGGAGAAGGCAGGCCGAAAACGCCGCCGACCGCGTTCGGACCGGGTCCGCCGCCGCAATGATCCATCCCCGGCGCCATGAACAGGCGATAGAAAGATTGGATGCTTTCGATCCCGCCCATCTTGCGGGCTGCCGACTCGTAGTAGTCGATGGAGCTTCGCGCCGGGATCGCCGCGTCGCTCCAGCCGTGATACTGGATGAGTTTGCGCCCCGCCGCTCTGAATGCGCTGAGATCCGGATCCGACGAGTCGACCGCCTCCCCCGTCTTCTTGACCGCCGCGGCGAGGTCGTCGTCGACGTTCTGGCCGTCGATGCGCCAGTCCGGCTTGTCGAACACCATATCCGCGAAGTAGCCGGTCCCGAAGCCGTACATGAGCGTTCCGGCCGTGCGCTTCCGTTCGTTTCCGGTGATCCACAAGACCCAAGCGCCAGGGTCGGCCTCCCCTCCGGGCGCATATCCCGGAAGGATCGACTTTCCGCTGGCGTTCACGGCGCCCGAATAGACCTTCCGCAACGCGACGAGTTGCGGAGCCGACAGGCATGCCTCCGTCTGCCCCACGTTGCAGACGAGGCTCGAGGGATCGAAACGGCATTGGCCCGGATCGTCGAGATAGCCGTCCTCGCCATGGCAGGCCGCCAGCGCGGCTTTCGTCACGAGCGACAGCTTTTCGGGCGAGAGCCAGCTGTCCGGCTCATCGAGCGCCTGCTCGGTCCAGACCGCGTTGGCCATCAATCTCGTCCAGAAGTTCGCCGGCGCGCCTGCGACAATTCCATCGTAATCGGCCGGAAAGCGCTCGGCCTCCATCAACGCCTCCCGGCCGCCGTCCGAGCACCCGGTGAAATAGGCGCGGGTCGGCGCCGACCCATAATACGCTTCGATGATCGCCTTCGACGCTTGAGCCGTTTCGTGGATCGCGCGCCAACCGAAATCGACGATCTTCTCGGGATGCCCGAGCGCCCAGCGTAATTCGAGCGACCCGCCGGAATGACCCGTGTCAGTTCCCGACGTCGCGTATCCCGCGCCCGACGCCGAGTTCATCGCAGCGTAGATCAGAGACCCCGCGAAGCCGCCGTTGCCGACGCCCTCATACTTGCCGTTCCAGGCCGATCGGCTTGGCAACCAGACCTCGAATTTGATGTCGGAGTCGGCGGAGGGCTTGATCACGCCTTGAACGCGGCAGAACGGCGCGCTTACCGACACTGGCGTCGGCGGGTCCTTGCCCGCGACGCTGAACGGCGGCGCCGCGTTTGCCGCCGTCGCGATCAGAGCGTGGCCGAAGGTCCGCGCGGCCAGGTGAGCGCAATCCGCCGCGGCGGTGGCGCTGGCGCCACAGACGAGAGCTGCGAGTATGCACGTGACGCCCGCGACCAGAAGAAGGCTCGCGCGCTTATGTCCTTGAGGCATGACGTACGACATGACCCTCTGATTCCCCCGTCGTCGCAAGCGGATGTCGCTTGGCCACGCAGAGGCGTCTCGTCTCTCGCCGCGACAAATCGAATTGGCTTTATCGCACCCAGCGTCGATTCCGCTCGACCTCGTCGCGCCCGCGCGAACCGCCAGATTGCGCGCGTTTTCGCCGGTCGCGCAACGACGATGCTCTTCGTTCCGGACCGGGATATCACGGCGCGGGGATCGCGCACTCCTCCCAGAGGACAAAAAGCGGGAGCAGGCCGCGAAGGCTTTCTCAAGCCGCCGCAGCCGCGCGGTCCGGAGCGCCGCGATACGACAAAGCCTCGGCGAGGTGCGCGCGCTTGACAGGTCCGCCGCCGTCGAGATCGGCCAGCGTGCGCGCGAGCTTCAGGACGCGGTGATAGCCGCGGGCCGAGAGCCGCAGCCGCTCGGCGGCGTCGCGCAAGAGGCGCAGGCCAGCATCGTCCGCCTCCGCGATCTCCTCGATGACATTGGCCGGCGCGGCCGCGTTGCAGGAGACGCCCTCGAGGCCGAGCTCGGAGAATCGCGCCAACTGAATCTGACGCGCGGCGGCGACGCGTGCGGCGACTTCGGCGGACCCTTCCGTAGGCGGCGGCGTCATTAGATCGGCGGCCGACACCGAGGGCACGTCGATGACTAGGTCGAAGCGGTCGAGGAGCGGCCCGGACAAGCGGCCGAGATATTGCGCGACGCAACGCTCGTTTGGCGCGCGCTTGCAGGCGTACCCCGGCTCGTTGGCCGAGCCGCAGCGGCAGGGGTTCATCGCCGCCACGAGCTGGAAGCGCGCCGGATAGACGACGCGGTGGTTGGCGCGCGCGATCGCGACCTCGCCCGTCTCGATCGGCTGGCGGAGGCTGTCGAGGACCTGCGCCTGGAACTCGGGCAATTCGTCGAGAAAGAGCACGCCGTTGTGGGCAAGCGAAATCTCGCCGGGCTTGGCGTGGACCCCTCCGCCGACCAAGGCCGGCATCGAGGCCGAATGATGGGGGCTGCGGAACGGGCGCCGGTCGGTTAGCGCGCCGCCTGCGAGCGCGCCGGCGACCGAATGGATCATCGACACTTCGAGGAGTTCGCGCGGGGTGAGCGGCGGCAGGATCGACGGCAGGCGCTGGGCGAGCATCGATTTGCCCGCCCCCGGCGCGCCGTTCATGAGGAGGTTGTGGCCGCCGGCCGCCGCAACCTCGAGCGCGCGTTTGGCGCTCTCCTGGCCCTTGATGTCGCGCAGGTCCGGCTGCGGGCCGGCAGTAGCCCTGAGCGCGGGCTGCGGCCGCGACAGAACTTGGGACCCCTTGAAGTGATTTGCGAGCTGGATCAGCGAGCGTGGCGCGAGAATGTCGAGATCGGCCGAGGCCCAGGCGGCCTCGGGGCCGCAAGCCGCCGGGCAGATCAGCCCCTTGCCCGCCCCATTGGCGGCGATCGCCACCGGCAGGACCCCTGCGACCGCGCTGATCGTCCCGTCGAGCGCGAGTTCGCCGATGACCGCATAGCCCTCCAGCGCGTCGGCCGGGATCGCGCCGATCGCCGCCATCACTCCGAGCGCGATCGGCAGGTCGTAGTGGCTCCCCTCCTTCGGCATGTCGGCGGGGGCGAGATTGACGGTGATGCGCTTGGCGGGCAGCGCGAGGCCGGAGGCGATCAGCGCCGACCGCACTCGCTCGCGCAATTCGCCGACCGCCTTGTCGCCCAAGCCCACGATGGTGAAAGCGACTGTGCCGGAAGCGATCTGCACCTGAACGTCCACCGGGCGGGCCTCGACGCCCTCGAACGCCACCGTCGAAACCCGCGAAACCATCCCCGCTCCCTCGTGGGCCTGCCCAACGGGAACATTTGCAGAACGCACGCCGGAGCGCAAGGGGGAAGTTGACGATCGTTATCTCTTCGCCGCGGCCAGGATTGGCCCCGCGCCCGCGGCCTGCACGATCGCGGCCTCGGCCAGTCCGGCGGCGCTCCCGTCGGGCAGCGGGAATGTCGCCGCGTCGCCGCGCCAATGGCCGATGAGGACCATCTCGCGCACGACGTCCCTGTAGGACAGCGTATGGCCGGCGTTCTCGCCGCGCAGGACCGTAACTTCGACCGAGCGCGGGATGTAGCGGGCGAGCCAGACATCCGCCCCGCCGGCGGGCGCGGCTCCGGCGCCCACACGGACTGAACCGCCGGCGAAACTGAGGCTCGGGCCGCCGGCGCCGCGATCGCCGCGACGAATCAGGTCCGCGAGCCCGTTCGCGTCGAGCCCGTCGCCCTCTACGCGGCCGTTGACGACGACCTGGGGAGTATAGACGCCGTCGCGCCCCATCGCCCGCGCATAGGCGTACTGGCGCGCCGTCCAGGCCGGCTTCGAGAACGTGTCCTTCCAGCCGAGCCGGTCCCAGTAGTCGACGGCGAAGGCGAGCGCGAGCACGTCGGCCCGATCGCTGATCGCGGCGACATTGGCGGCGGCCGGCGGGCACGAGGAGCAGCCCTGGCTCTGGAAGAGCTCGACGACGGTCGGGCGCCCCGCATCGCCTGCGAAACACGGTTGCGGCAGCGCCGCGAGCGTCGTCAGGGCCGCGAGCCCCACGCCCAGTTTCAGCCAGATCGTCATTTTGCTGCGTCTCCGGTCGAAGCGCGCCCTTGGCTGGCGCTGGTCGAGCAGAGGTTCGCCTCGGATGCAGCAATTGTTACCGTCGCGCGAAGCGATGCTATAGGTCGGCGCTTCCTCCTCCCCAAAACCGCGCATGGCCCGCACCGACTTTCATACGCCCCGGCTCTACGTATCCGCGCCGCTCGCCGAAGGCGGGGCGCTCGCGCTTTCGTTCGAGCAGACCAACTATCTCGTCAATGTCCTGCGACTGGGTCCGGGCGCGCGCGTGCTCGTCTTCAACGGACGCGACGGCGAATTCGCAGCCTCGCTCGCGACGGTCGCCCGCAAGGTGGCGACGCTTAGCGTTTGCGCGCAGACCCGGCCGCAGGAAACGCCGCCCGACGTCGATTATCTGTTCGCCCCGCTCAAACACGCGCGGCTCGACTATATGGCGCAGAAAGCGGTCGAGATGGGCGCCCGGCGCCTGATCCCGGTCGCGACGCGGCGCACCCAGGTCGCGCGCCTCAATCTCGAGCGCCTCAGGGCCAACGCGCTTGAAGCCTGCGAACAGTGCGGCGTGATCTGGACGCCGGAGGTGATGCCGCTCGAGCCCCTCGACAAGGCGCTCGCCCTATGGCCCGCCGAACGCCTGCTCGTCTTCTGCGACGAGGACGCGCCGCAAGAAAGCCCGCTCGATGAACTGACGGCCGCGAGGACAAGCGGCGGCGTCAGTCTCTTGATCGGGCCGGAGGGCGGCTTCGATGAACGGGAGCGGGCCGAAATCCTCGCGCTGCCGCACGTGGTGCGCCTGAGCCTTGGCCCGCGGGTCTTGCGCGCGGACACGGCTTCCGTCGCCGCGCTCGCACTTATACAAGCCACACTTGGAGACTGGCCAAAATCCATCAGAAATCAGAGATAGCCGATACGCCGCCGGGTCGCGGACCGCCATGTTGCCGCCATGATGTGGTTCCACTTCGGCTTCCGTTGAGGCGGGACGAGTCGCGCATGGGGCGTGTGTACGAAGGGTCGACGACGAGCGCGGCAGCGCTGCTGGCCTCGGTGTTCGCGGCAATTCTAATCGGTCACGCGACCGCAGGTTCGCTGGCGAATCAGAACCAACCCGGCCTACGGCGCTGCCAGGCCGCGGAACAGACGCTTGCGCCGGATCAGGAAGAGGGTTGCGCGCGCATCAGCGGTTACGTCGCCGCAGGCGGCGACGCCCTCGCGCGCGACCCAGTCGGCGGGCGGACAACGCTGTTCGAGCCGTCCCCGCTTCTGGGCGGCGAGCCTCTCCGTGAGCCGCCGGTAGGCGGGTCGGGGCGTGATCCCTTCTTCCTGCATGTGAGCCACGACTCCGACGTCGCGCGCTGAGGCGGTTCGGGAGCTGCTGGATCGATTGGCGCAACATTGTCCACCGGACTTTGCACGGCGGTCTCGCGGCCTGCGGTTGACGATGACGCGCGGCCGGCCTTAGCCTCCCGACTTCGCCTGACGCAAGTGGAGGGCTAGCCATGGGGATCGAAATGCTCGTTCGACAACTTCGCGTCACAGGACTCTTGACGCTCGGCCTGCTTGCGCTTCCGGGTCTGGCGCTGGCCCAAGCCGATCCCATGGCTCTGTGCAAGGCCGATGTCGCGCGGCTCTGCCCCGGCGTCGAACCGGGCGGCGGCCGCATCGTCGCGTGCCTCAAGGCGCACAAGATGGAGATGAGCGTCGGCTGCGCGAAAGCGCTCCAGCACATGAAAGCAGGAATGGGAAAGTGAGCGGAAGCTAGAATGCCGCCTCGACGAAGGCCGGGTCGACGGAGCGTTCCCACGGCCCCTCATAACGGTCGATCCAAACGTGCGCCGGCGAGCGGCCCGTTTCAGTAGTGGCCTCCAACGGACGCAGAAAGATCGTCTCGTCCTCGCCCTTGGCGTTGAGACGCGCTCGGCGCGCGAGGCCGCCGCGTGAGATCGCAAGCATGTCGAGCGCCGCCGAGCGCAAATCGCGGCCGCGGATTTTGGCCGCGAGCCCAAGACGCGGCGCTTCGTCGCGCAGCCGCTGGCGATCCTCCGCGCTCCAGTCCTTGATCAGAACCAGGGCCGCCCGGAGCGCCTCGCGATCGTAGTAGAGGCCGATCATCAACGCCGACATGGCCACGATCCGCTCGGGCGGGCCGACGTCGGCGCCGCGCATCTCGAGATACCGCTTGAGCCGCACCTCTGGGAAAATCGTCGACAGATGGTTCTCCCAGTCGGCGATCGTCGCGCGTTCGCCCGGCGCCGCGGCGAGCTTGCCCGCAACCAGATCGCGAAAGCTCGCGCCCGCCAAGTCGATGTAGGCCGAGCCGCGCTTCAGGAAATAGAGCGGCACGTCGAGCGCGTAATCGACATAGCGCTCGAACCCCATGCCGGGCTCGAAGACGAACGGCAGCATGCCGGTGCGATCGGGGTCGGTATGGCGCCAGATTTCCGAACGCGCGGACAGGAAGCCGTTGAGCTTGCCGTCGGTGAAGGGCGAATTGGCGAAGAGCGCCGTGATCGCAGGTTGCAGCGCGAGCCCCACGCGCATCTTGGCGACCATGTCGGCTTCGTCGCGATAGTCGAGATTGGCTTGAACGGTCGCGGTGCGAAACATCATGTCGAGGCCTCGCGTCCCGACCGTCGGCATGTAGCGCTTCATGATGCCGTAACGGCCCTTCGGCATCGACGGGGTCTCCGCCAGCGTCCATTTGGGGCTCATGCCGAGCGTGAGGAAGCCGATCCCGATGGGCTCGGCGACGGCGCGGCAGACAGCGAGGTGGCGGCCGAGCTCGGCGGCCGTTTCGTGCGCCGTCTCGAGGGGCGCGCCCGACAATTCAAATTGGCCGCCCGGCTCAAGCGAGATCGCCCCGCCGCCCTTTGCGTCAAAGAGGCCGATCAGGTTTCCGCCGTCCTCGATTCGCTCCCACCCAAGCTCGGTGTTCATGCCCTCGATGAGAGCGGCGACACCCTTCGCGCCCGCATAGGGCACGGGAGAGAGCTGGGCGCGGTAGAAGGGAATCTTCTCGTGCTCCGTGCCGACGCGGAGCGGCCCGGACGGCTTGCATCCCGCCTCGAACCAGGCCGCGAGCTGATCGCGAGATTCGACAACTTCTCCATCGACGACGTCGCGGGCCATTAAGGCGGCAATCCCTATCGGCCGGCGCTCCGGCGTTCGCGGGCTAGATAGGCGGGCCGCGCTGACATTGCAAATGCAGGCGGCGTCGCGACAAAAGGCTTCATTTTTCAGCGGTCTGGCAGCCGCCGACCGGCGAAGGAGGCCGGCGGGATGGCTGGACCTCTTTCTTTGGATCTTCGGGAACCGGTCGTTGAGGCGGTCAAGGGCGGGGTGTCGCGCCGCCGCGCTGCGGCGCATTTTCGTGTCGCGGTTTCGAGCGCGATCCGCTGGGTCGCTCAAGCCATCACTTCGTCGGTGCCGCCGTGCGCCGCGCGCGGTCGAACGGCGTGATCAAATGGGGCGGCGACCTGATTTTCGTCAGCGAGGCGCTGATTGGCGAGCCGGTGGCGACCGAGGAGAACGAACGGGGCGAATGGCTTGTCTGCTACGCCCACGTCGAACTCGCATTCATCGATGCCAACGCCCGGCTGCGCCGGCGGAAATTGTCGAAGCCGCGGCGCGCCTGTGGACTTGTGGACAACGCCGCGCGTTCCCGACAGGGTCCACAGGCGAGGCAGCAGCAACAGCAACCGACCACGTAAGTGGCCGAAAGTGTCAACCATGTATCCGGTCCAAAATGTCAACGATCAATCCGGTTGCACAAGGGACGCAACTCGGATGAGAATTTGGTTCTCGCTTTCAGCCGGCGGGCGGAACGGCTTGCCCGAGACCATGGCAAGCGGTTGCAACGGTTTTGGGCCGACGCGGTCGATGCGTATGATCGTATGGCGGCATCGGCGAAAGACCGGCGGCTCGTGATGTCGCAAAAGCCTATGTGACGGATGCGGCGCAACGCAGCGTGCTGATGCTGGGCATCTTGCAGGAACGGGCGGACCAGGACGCCGCGCATGAGGCCGCAGGCGCGCCGCCAGTGCTGATCTAATGGCTCACGTCATTGCGTTTGGTGGCATTGTCTGAATCTGTGCTGTCGCGATCTGAGCGATGGAGATGATTCGTGGCGAGCAAAGAGATTGCCGTCAAGAAATACGTGGTCAGGCTGAGCGAGGAGGAACGTGCTCGGCTCGATGAGTTTATCCGCAAGGGCAAGCGCGCCGGGCATTTGTTGACGAAAGCGCGCATTCTGTTGAAAGCGGACGTGTCGGAGGCTGGCGGCGGATGGAGCGACAGCCGAATCGCCGAGGCGCTGGACACCAGCATCGCGACGGTCGAGCGGACGCGGCGGCAACTCGTCGAGGAAGGCTTCGAAGCCGTCCTGACCCGCAAGTACAATCCCAATTCCGCCCCGCGGCGGATTTTCGACGGCGCCGCGGAAGCCAAGCTGATCGCTTTGGCTTGCGGGCCGGCCCCGGCGGGCCGCGCCAGATGGACCCTGCGTCTTTTGGAGGAGAAGGTCGTCGAACTGCAGATCGTCGAGAGCGCCAGCGACAACACGATCGGGCGGACGCTCAAAAAATGTAGTAGCTGGCACTTGATCTGACGGTCAGCGTCGGGAGATGGGTCGGCTCTGCCTGTCAGCGATCGTTGACGAGATCGGCCGCGGTGATGGGCGTCTTGCGATCATAGAGCTTGGCGAAGGCGACCTTGGCGTAGGTGTCGATGAAGGTCTGCTGGTAGATGCGGCCAACCCCCTTCATGTTGCCGACGTAGAACGTATCCTGGGCGCCGCAATAGCCCGGACATTCGCTCTCGAACTCGCCATGCGCCTCCTTTTCGCTCTTGGCCTTCTCCAGCGCGGCCAGCTGGCTTTCGGTCAGAACCAGGCCTTCCTGGGCGACCTTGGCTTCGAGCGCCTTGAGCCGTTTCTTCATGGTTTCAAGATCATGACGCTGCCAGACGCCGCGAACGCCGGCCGGAGAAATAGAGTGGCCGAGTTTGCGAAGCTCGTTGGCGATACGGATTTGGCCATAAGCCGGCTGGTCCAGCGAAAGCTCGACGATGATCGCCTCGACCTCGGGCGGCGTGCGGTTCTTCAGGATCGGCTTTCGCCGCGTCAGTTCCTGCAGCGCCAATTCGCCCCCGGCGTCGTAAAGTTCCTTGAAACGATAAAAGCTGTCGCGGCTATAGCCCATCATTTTGCAGGCCTGGCTGACGTTGCCGAGCTGCTTGGCCAACTCCAGCAACCCAACCTTGGCGCGGATAATCTTCTGTTCCTTGGTCATCGTAGGTGTCCTCTCGAAACGCCGAGGCCAGGCGCTACGAACCCCGACCACTCCGCGCCCGGCCTCGGCTTCCGCCTCAGCTATGACACCAACTGTCAGATTAAGTCTTAACTACTGCACCTATGACGAAAAACCCGGCATCCAGGCGATCGCCACGACCGCCCCGGATCTGCCGCCCGAGCCCGGCGCGCACGCGACCTTCGCGCGCGATCATGAATATAAACGCCACGGCACGGTCAGCTTGCTGGCCGGCATCGACCTGCTCACCGGCGCGGTTCACGCTCTGATCAAGGATCGCCACCGCAGCCGCGAATTCATCGAATTTCTCCAGCTTCTCGACGCCGCCTATCCAGCCCACACGGCGATCAAGCTGATCCTCGACAATCATTCCGCGCACATTTCCAGGGAAACCAAAGCTTGGCTCGCCGAGCAGCCCGCCGGCCGCTTCGAATTCACTTTCACGCCCAAGCACGGCTCCTGGCTCAATCTCGTCGAGGGCTTCTTTTCCAAGCTTGCCCGCTCCGTCCTGCGCCACATCCGAGTCGCATCGAAACAGGAACTCAAGGAGCGCATCATCGCCGCAATGGACGAGTTCAACCGACACCCTGTCGTCCATACTTGGTCCTATAAACTCGACAACGCCGCTTGATATGATTCGAACTTTGGAAACGACGAAGTAGGGCGTCCTCCTGAGTGCGGCTTGGCCCAAAATGATTCATCAGCGTCGAATAGTCTCATACGACACCGCGATGCCTCGCTCCGCCAACAAAACTTCGGCGTTGCGGAACTTCAGCGTGAACCTGAGATAGAGCCAAATCCGCCTGCTGAGGCGGGAACCGATCGCCGTCGTAGAGGACTTTGGTCATTGGCTTGGCGATCGAGCGGGCCAAACGAGTGTATTGCCAAGACGGTGTGACAACACGCCGATCATTCCTCCTTGAATCCGTAGTCCGGCACGCCTTGCTCGTTGCCCGTAATACGGTTTCCGCCTGATTGACTCGGCGTGGGTTGGCTTCCCGTCGCGGTTAAGTGCTGGTAGATGGAACGGCCATGATTTGCGGGAGGCGGGCATGGTTCACGTTGCCGATCATCTGAGCGTTGCGGCGTTGGAGGCGCGTTACGAAGCGTGTGGGGATGTGACGTCGTCGCGGCATTTTCAGACGATCTGGCTTTTGGCGAAAGGCCACACGGTCGGCCAAGTGGCGGCGATGACCTCGTTCGGTCAGCGCTGGATTGAACAACTTCTGGAGCGCTACAACGCGTTTGGGCCTCCGGCGTTGGGGGACCTGCGTCGGGGCAACGGAGCGGCGGCGACGGTCTTGAAGCCGGAGGTGCTGGAGCGTCTGCGGGTTCGTCTTGCCGATCCCCCGCCTGGCGGGGGCGTATGGACGAGCGGCAAGGTGGCGCACTGGATGGCGGGCGAACTGGGCTTGGCCTCGCTGGCGCCGCAACGCGGCTGGGAGGCGTTGCGGGCGATCGATTGGTCGATTCAGAAGCCTCGGCCGCGCAACCCGAAGGCGGCGACTCCCGAGGAGCAAGACATCTTCAAAAAAACGGGCTCGGGTCGGCGGCCCGCCTGTGGCGGTGGAAACGAGTTGCGCTATCGTGAACCGGAGGGGAGCGGCCGGAAAGTTTTTGGTGGACCAGACCCCGTAAAAAAACGTGGCCCATGGGCTGTTGCGGACTTGCGAGTGGTGACGTCTTCAGGCGATCCCGATTAGGAAATTGATGTTTCTCCGTGGCCCAGCCCTCTTTGGCTTCCTCAGGCAGGAGGGTTCACGGCATGTCTCAAACGAAGCGGTCCCGCAAGTCGCGGGGTCTATCCCCGGTTCATCCGGCGGCGGCCGCGATCGATATCGGCGCCGCCATGCAT
Source organism: uncultured Alphaproteobacteria bacterium (assembly GCA_963782255.1). Taxonomy (GTDB): domain Bacteria; phylum Pseudomonadota; class Alphaproteobacteria; order Rhizobiales; family Beijerinckiaceae; genus Roseiarcus. The sequence goes on from CAWAIS010000002.1 coordinate 1,422,638, forward strand.
GTCGCGGCTGTCGGCCCGGATCGCGACAAGGAACCGGTCCGAACGTTCCAGACCTTCACCGATGACCTTCACCGGCTGTCCGACTGGTTCGCCCAGTGCGGCATCAGGACGGTCGTGATGGAATCGACCGGAGTTTACTGGATCCCGGTCTTCGAAATCCTGGAACAGCGCGGGTTCGAGGTGATGGTGGTCAACGCGCGGGACGCGAAGCATGTGCCTGGGCGGAAGACCGACGTCAGCGACGCGCAATGGCTGCAACGCCTGCACGAATACGGACTGCTGCGCGCCAGCTTCCGGCCCCAGGCTGAAATTGCCGGGCTGCGCACCTACCTCCGGCAGAGGGAGCGGCTGCTCGATTACGCGGCGGCGCATATTCAGCACATGCAGAAGGCGCTGATGCAGATGAACCTTCAGCTGCACCATGTCGTGTCCGATATCACCGGCGTAACTGGCATGACCATCATCAGGGCGATGGTGGCCGGTGAGCGCGATCCGAATGTTCTGGCCTCCCATCGTGATCGGCGGTGTCATGCGTCGGTGGAGATGGTTTGTCAGGCGCTGGTTGGCAACTACCGTGAGGAGCACATCTTCGCCCTGACCCAGGCGCTGGAACTGTACGAAGTTTATCAGACCAAGGTGACGGCCTGCGACGAGCAGATCGAAGCGATCCTGAAGCGGCTGAAGAAGAACGCTCCACCACCCGCGAGCAAGCTTCTGCCCGTCAGGCAAAGGACACACCAGCCCAATGCGCCGGCCTTCGACGCTCGCGGCGCGCTCCATGCGATCCTCGGCGTGGACCTGACCCAGATCAATGGCCTGGGGCCGTATCTGGCGCTGAAGCTGGTCGGAGAGTGTGGGACCAACCTGGCGGCCTGGCCGACAGCGAAGCACTTCACGTCATGGCTGGCGCTCGCGCCGCACAACAAGATTTCCGGAGGCAAGGTGCTGTCGTCGAAAACGCGACGCACCAGCAATCGGGCCGCGTCGTTGTTGCGCCTTGCCGCCGGCACGGTGGGGCGAACCGACACTGCGCTGGGCGCGTTCTACCGCCGGTTATCGGCGCGGGTGGGCAAGGCGAAGGCGATCACCGCCACCGCGCGCAAGATCGCGGTTCTGTTCTACAACACGCTTCGGCACGGCATGGCCTACGCCGATCCCGGCGCCACATACTACGAAGATCGCTACAAACAGCGTGTTTTGAAAAATCTTCAACGTCGCGCGAAGTCGCTGGGATTTGTCCTGCGTGAGGCGGGGCTCGATACCGCCCGGGCGGATGTTTCTTAGGAAAGTGGCCGACATCGTCGTCGAGGAGGCGGCGCGCCACCCCGATACGCCGATCGAGACGTTCGCGACCGACGAGCACCGGCTCGGCCTGAAGCCGGTGACCCGCCGCGTCTGGGCGGCGGTCGGCGAGCGGCCGATCGCGCACGGCCACCATCGCTTCGAATGGCTCTACGTGACGGCGTTCGTTTCTCCGGCAACCGGTGAGAGCTTCTGGTACGTCTCGAACGGCGTATCCAAGCCGTTCTTCGAGGCGTTGCTGCGCCTGTTTGCCGAAGAAGCTGGCGCAGGCCGCGAGCGGATCATCGTTCTTGTGCTCGACAACGCCGGTTGGCACGGCGAGGCCGGGCTCGCCGTGCCGGACGGCCTGCGCCTCGTTTTCCAACCCGCCTACACCCCGGAAGTGCAGCCGGCCGAAACGCTGTGGAGGCTGGTCGACGAGCCCGTCGTCAAAAAGCACATCCCCACCCTCGAGGCTCTCGACCAAATCATCTCGATGCGATGCGCCGCGCTCGCCACCGAGCGCGAAAAGATCAAGAGCCAGGCCGGCTTCCACTGGTGGCCCAAAATCGCCAACCCGAGCTAATCACCCGGAAAACGTATGATATCTATAGGGAAGGAATTTGCACGACATGACAAACTGTACGCGGTCTCCCTTCGGGTGGTGGAGGCGGTCGAGTTTAAGATCAAGTCGATCGCGGACATGATGCCGCCGCCGAATTCCTCCTCTATTAGCGCTTTCAGAGCCGGACCGTTCACCATCACCAGCTCAGACAAGCGATAGAGGAGCGGGCGGCGGCATCGTCGCGCCGCGAGCTGGAATTTCACCGAGCATCCGCTTTTCGACCTCGGATAGCCCAAGCAGACTCCCAGCCTTCTCGGCAAGGGACTTCGTGAGCTTCATCTGACCAAACAGCGCGTCCACCAGGAGAATGGGCGACATGCCCCCGATCTCTTCGGTGATGTGTTTCCCGGTCCAACCTCTCTCGCGCTTGACGTCGAATATCTTCTCGACAAGCTGCTCGCGTTTCATGATCGATTACATCGTATTTGCCGGTCGCAGCCGTTCTGATCCGCTCCGCGCCCGATTGTTTCCTTCACGGTCGCGCCAGACGCGGACGACGGCGAGACGCCTGAGCTTGCGCCGCCGCCGGACCGTGACTCGACCGAGCGCCACAATTTCTTTCCTGATTACGCGCTTGCGTCAGCTTCAGACGTTCAGTAGAACGGAACATGAACATGTTGTTTTCGCAGGGGTTCTCTGATGGCGCGCAATCAGGTTCAGTTTCAGAAAGGCCTCAGCGAGGCTCGTTTCGCGGAGATTTACGGAACCGAAGAGCAATGTCATGCGGCGCTCGTCAAATGGCGGTGGCCGAACGGGTTCGAATGTCCCGGGTGCAAGGGCGCTGATCACTGCGTCGTCACGCGCGGCGCGCGGCGTTTATTCCAGTGTAACGCGTGTCGCAAGCAGACCTCTGTCAAAGCGGGAACGATCTTCGCTTCGAGCAAGCTGCCGCTGCGCATCTGGTTCAAGACGATCTACCTGGTCACGCAATCAAAGAAGGGCATTTCCAGTATCGAACTCGGTCGACGCCTTGGCGTCACCCAGACGGCTGCTTGGATGATGAAGCACAAGCTCGCTCAAGTCATGTTGGAGCGTAACGCGAGCAAACGCTTGAAAGGCAACGTCCAGATGGACGACGCCTATATCGGCGGCGCCCGGTCCGGCCGCCGCGGGCGCGGCGCAACAGGCAAGACGCCGTTCGTCGCTGCGGTCGCGACAACCGACGACGGCAAGCCAGATCAAATCATCCTTCGGCCTGTCAAAGCCTTCAGCAGCTTTGCGATCCGAAAACTCGCAAGCACCGCGCTCAGGCCCGGCGCCAATATCGTCTCCGACGGCCTGGCGTGCTTCGCCGCCGTCACCCAAGCCGGATGCCTGCACACCTCAATAAAGACCGGAAGCGGCAAGCAAGCGGTTCGCACCCCTGCTTTCAAATGGGTCAATACCGCATTGGGCAATATCAAAGCCGCCCTCGTCGGGACCTACCGAGCCGTAGGAGAAAAACACGTCCCTCGATATCTCGCGGAGTTCGAATATCGATTCAATCGCCGATACGAGCTCGAAACCATGATCCCCCGCCTCGCATTCGTTGCGCTGAGGACCCTCCCGATGCCTTACCGCTTGCTAAAACTGGCTGACGTTGCCGCGTAATCAGGATTTCTTTTGCAATTGATCCGGATGCGAGCCCGGCGACGTTCCGCGAGCGTCGTCGGCTGATGCGCAGCGTCAGTTTGGCGTTCTTGAATTTTGCAGCCTCCTCGGATCCGCCGGTTGCGTCTCCGGCGGTGTCTGAAACCGCCCCCGCGCCGACGAGCTTGCCGCCATCAACAATTAGATATTCGTTGCGGATCGGCCGCCCGTCGAAGCAGCGCTCGAGGATTTCCCTTGTTCCGGCGGCGTATCGGGCCTGCGCCACAGCGATGTCCCTGAAACATGAGGCGTCATTCCGTGATGCGGCATGGTCCGCCAGGGATGATCCTTGGGCGGCGGCTGCGGGAACCATACGTCGCCTGCATAACCTGCGAGCCGGCCGTCACGATCGCAAATCTTGCCGCGTGCGGTGTTTACGAGATACGCCCCACGCTTCATTTTCGAGAGCAGCTTGTCGTCGAAGAGGTTCTCCGTTTCAGGAGGAAGCGTCGCGTTGATTGTCACGACATCGCAGACCCTGACCGTGTCCTCGACGTCGGGATGCCAAGCAAGGCCCAGCTTCTTCTCGACCGAGTCGGGAGCCTGTGCCGGTCGTAATTGTGAAGATGCATATCGAAGATCCTATGAGGGCGGTTAGCGGCCAAGGCGGGTATCCTTGGTCTGTCGAACGACCTCAAGGAGAAGGTAGATGTACCAATTCTCCGGGATCCACGCAGGCTGCTGTCGACTACAACTCGACCATCATTGGCGCACTGGAATTGAGCGAGAAGAAATGGGTGCTCGCAGTTCAACTGCCTGGAGTTAGCCGGCATTATAAGTGTCTGGTCCGAAAGTTGTTGAGTCGCATGAATCGGTTGTGATTCCATAGAAGGCAGACTGATTCGGGGGCCGCCGATGTGGACGAGCGAGAACCGAGCGAAATACAAGCGGGATCATTTGCGATACCCGAGCGACCTCAACGTCACAGCCCTCATTTTCCTTCGTTTCGCCTCCATTCGCCTCATGTTGCGCAGGCTCTGCAATCCCGCATGAACTTTCGAGTCAAACTCTAAAGGCCAGGTGCGCGGCGGCGGGTCGCAAGATCGCCCCATGAAGCGGGCGCGATGGATTTTGGCTGGCGCGTTTCCTTGCCCGACGCGGCATCGAGGTCCACGTGATCCAGCCTGAAGTGGACCCTGATTTTGGGACCGGGGGTTAAGTTGGAGAACGGCCGCTTCGTTTGATAGACGGAGCGAACGATGACGAAGAAGGCGAGACGGCGGATTGATGCCGGGCTGAAGGCGAAGATCGCGCTGGAGGCGCTGCGGGAGCAGGCCACGGTCGTGGACCTTGCTCAGCGCTACGAGGTCCATCCCAACCAGATTTACGCCTGGAAGAAGCAGCTTCAGGATCAGGCGGCGCGCGCCTTCGACCCGGCGGGCGTCGGGCGGGACGCGGAAGCGACGCATGAGCGGGAGATCGAGCGGCTGCACGCGAAGATCGGGCAGCTCACGGTGGAGCGCGATTTTTTAGCCAGGAGGTCCGGAAGATGAGCGCGCCGGACCGTAGAGCGATGCTCGACCGCGCCGACAGGGCGCTGTCGCTGCGGCGGCAATGCGCGCTTGTCGGCGTGGCACGCTCGGGCGTCTACCGGCCGCGCAAGCCGGCCAACGACAACGACGTGGCGCTGACGCGCCGGATCGACGAACTGTTCACCGCCTGGCCTTTCTCGGCTCGCGCCGGATGACGGCGATGCTGCGCGCCGAGGGTGTGTTCGTGAACCGCAAGCGGGTGCAGCGGCTGATGCGCCTGATGGGGATCGCGGCGCTCGGGCCGAAGCCGAGAATGACCAAGGCCGCGCCCGGCCACAGGATCTATCCCTATCTCTTGCGCAATCTGACGATCGAGCGCGCAAACCACGTGTGGGCGGCCGACATCAGTGGGCCGCAGGAAGCGGCGTGAGAGATGGGGGTGGGTCCCCCGCGATCGGCTTGCAGGAGCGGGTCGCAAACCACCGTAGGCGGCGCTGGTCAAAAGCCAGGGTCGTGAGCGTTACGGAAAAGGCGCGGAAAGGCGTCAGGTAGGAGACAGGAAGGCGAACACCCGTGAACCGCCGTTCACGTGTCGAAAGTACTCAGACGACGTCGAAACCGGTGAGTGATGTTGCGCCGGGATCAGTCTGGACGATGCCTGCTACGGGCCAGACGGCGTCCGGCATCGAGGCGGCGCGATCCTGTTTCAGGCTCTTGCGTTGAACTGCGGGAACCTTCGGCGGCGATGCCAAGCGAAAGGCTCAAGCCTGAAAAGCGAGGCCGACAGTAGCGAAGCGCCGCCAAGGGACGGAGCCGTCCGTAGTAGCGTCGAGACCGCTGTAATGGCGGGGGAGCGAAGGGACGGCGTCATCTGGCAGGCATGGGAGATCAACCGGGCGACCGGGAGGAATCCCGCACGACCTGCAAATCGTACGACATTCCCAAGACGCTGATCTGGGAAGCCTGGTTGCATGTGAAAGCCAATCAGGGAGCCGCAGGGATCGACGCGGAGACGATCGAGCGGTTCGAGACGAAGCTCGCCGCCAACCTGTACAAGCTTTGGAATCGGATGAGTTCCGGCAGCTACTTTCCACCGCCGGTAAAGGCAGTGCCGATCCCGAAGAAGTCCGGGGGCGTGCGTGTGTTGGGCATACCGACGGTATCCGACAGGATCGCGCAGACGGCGGTCAAGATGTGGCTCGAGCCACGGCTTGATCCGATCTTCCATCGCAACTCCTATGGTTATCGGCCGGGAAAATCGGCGCTGGAGGCGATTGCCGTCACCAGACGCCGTTGCTGGGACCAAGACTGGGTGGTGGAGTTCGACATCCGAGGGCTGTTCGACAATCTCGATCACGGCCTCCTGATGACTGCCCTGCGCAAGCATTGTCAGGAACCCTGGATCCTGCTCTACGTCGAGCGTTGGCTGAGAGCGCCGATGCAAAGCGCGGAGGGGCAGCTTCAGGCGCGCGACAAGGGCACGCCGCAAGGTGGCGTCGTGTCGCCGATCCTGGCCAATCTGTTCCTGCATTACGCGTTCGATCTCTGGGTGACGCGGCATCTGCCCGGCGTCCGGTTCGCCCGGTACGCCGACGACGCCGTGCTTCACTGCAAGAGCCGACGACAGGCGGAATACGTGCTTGAGCGCACCCGAGGACGGTTTCAGGCCTGCAATCTCGAACTGCATCCGGGCAAGACACGGATCGTGTACTGCAAGGACATCAATCGGACCGAGGAGAATCCCGACATCCAGTTCACCTTTCTCGGCTACACGTTCCGACCCCGCAAGGCGGTGGACAAGTATGGCCGCGTCTATGTGAACTTCTCGCCGGCCGTCAGCCGCGACGCCCCCAAGGCCATGCGGCAGACAATCCGGGGATGGCGGGTCCAACTGAAGAACGACAAGAGCCTGGCCGATCTTTCGGCCATGCTCGGACCGATCCTGAGGGGATGGCAACAATATTACGGCCATTGCCACGGCTCGGCGCTCAAGTCGGTCTGGCGGCGTGTGAACCGATCCTTGATCGGATGGTTGATGCGGAAGCACAAGAAGCTGGCGGGCCACAAAACGCGGGCCGCCGAGACGCTCAAACGGCTGGCGCAACGTCAGCCCGGCGCATTGGTCCATTGGTCGATGGGCTATCTGTCGTAGGATGGATGATGGGAGCCGGATGAGCCGCGAGGTTCATGTCCGGTTCTGAGAGGGGCCGAAGGTGAAACCCCTTCGGCCTACTCATACGGTTTCCGCCTGATTGACTCGGCGTGGGTTGGATTCCCGTCGCGGTTAAGTGCTGGTAGATGGAACGGCCATGATTCGCGGGAGGCGGGCATGGTTCACGTTGCCGATCATCTGAGCGTTGCGGCGTTGGAGGCGCGTTACGAAGCGTGTGGGGATGTGACGTCGTCGCGGCATTTTCAGACGATCTGGCTTTTGGCGAAAGGCCACACGGTCGGCCAAGTGGCGGCGATGACCTCGTTCGGTCAGCGCTGGATTGAACAACTTCTGGAGCGCTACAACGCGTTTGGGCCTCCGGCGTTGGGGGACCTGCGTCGGGGCAACGGAGCGGCGGCGACGGTCTTGAAGCCGGAGGTGCTGGAGCGTTTGCGGGTTCGTCTTGCCGATCCCCCGCCTGGCGGGGGCGTATGGACGAGCGGCAAGGTGGCGCACTGGATGGCGGGCGAACTGGGCTTGGCCTCGCTGGCGCCGCAACGCGGCTGGGAGGCGTTGCGGGCGATCGATTGGTCGATTCAGAAGCCTCGGCCGCGCAACCCGAAGGCGGCGACTCCCGAGGAGCAAGACATCTTCAAAAAAAAGTGGCCGACATCGTCGTCGAGGAGGCGGCGCGCCACCCCGATACGCCGATCGAGACGTTCGCGACCGACGAGCACCGGCTCGGCCTGAAGCCGGTGACCCGCCGCGTCTGGGCGGCGGTCGGCGAGCGGCCGATCGCGCACGGCCACCATCGCTTCGAATGGCTCTACGTGACGGCGTTCGTTTCTCCGGCAACCGGTGAGAGCTTCTGGTACGTCTCGAACGGCGTATCCAAGCCGTTCTTCGAGGCGTTGCTGCGCCTGTTTGCCGAAGAAGCTGGCGCAGGCCGCGAGCGGATCATCGTTCTTGTGCTCGACAACGCCGGTTGGCACGGCGAGGCGGGGCTCGTCGTGCCGGAGGGCGTCCGCCTCGTCTTCCAGCCCGCCTACACCCCGGAAGTGCAGCCGGCCGAAACGTTATGGACGCTGGTCGACGAACCCGTCGTCAACAAGCACATCCCTACCCTCGAGGCTCTCGACCAAATCATCTCGATGCGATGCGCCGCTCTCGCCACCGAGCGCGAAAAGATCAAGAGCCAGGCCGGCTTCCACTGGTGGCCCAAAATCGCCAACCCGAGCTAATTACCCGGAAAACGTATCACCCCTACATTCCGATCGGGCGCGGCTTTCTCTATCTGGTGGCGATCATCGACTGGGCGTCGCGCGCGGTGCTCGCGTGGCGGCTCTCGAACACAATGGACGTTTCGTTCTGCCTGGCGGGGCTCGAGGAGGCGCTGGCGAAGTTCGGCAAGCCGGAGATTTTCAACACCGACCAGGGCTCGCAGTTCACCTCGGCCGCCTTCACCGGCGCACTCGCCCAAGCGGGCGTCGCGATCTCCATGGACGGCCGCGGACGCTGGATGGACAACGTGTTCATCGAGCGGCTGTGGCGGTCGCTCAAGTACGAGGACGCCTATCTCAAGGGCTACGCCGATGGCCGCGAAGCCGCGCGCGGTATCGCCGAGTGGGTCGCATTCTACAATCATCGACGCCCGCACCAAGCGTTGGCGGACCGCACGCCAATGGCGGTCTGGCGCGAGGCAATCACCGGCGCCAGGGCTGTGGACATGATGGACAACGCATCCGCGTTGCCGACATGCCCACAGCCGCAACAGCAGACGCAGCCTCTCGCTGCGTGATAAAAGGAATCTCAAGCGGTCGCGCTTCCAACGAACAAACCGCCTCAAGCGGTCCCGCTGCGCGGGTCCATTTCAATCCTCGGATGGGTTTGAATCATTCCCACTCGATCGTCCCCGGCGGCTTCGACGTCACGTCGTACACAACCCGGTTCACCCCCTTGACCTCGTTGATGATGCGGGTCGCGGTTCGTCCGAGGAAGCTCATGTCGTAGGGATAGAAGTCGGCGGTCATGCCGTCGACGGAAGTTGCGGCGCGGAGCGCGACGACGCTGTCATACGTCCGCCCATCGCCCATGACGCCCACCGTGCGCACCGGCAACAGCACGGCGAAGGCCTGCCAGATCTTGTCGTAAAGGCCGGCCTTGCGGATCTCGTCGAGATAGATCGTGTCGGCCTTGCGCAGAATCGTAAGCTTCTCGCGCGTGACCGCGCCGGGGATGCGGATGGCGAGGCCGGGGCCCGGAAACGGATGGCGTCCGACGAAGCTTTGTGGAAGGCCCAGTTCGCGCCCGAGCGCGCGCACCTCGTCCTTGAACAATTCGCGCAAGGGCTCGACGAGCTTCATGCGCATCCGCTCCGGCAGGCCGCCGACATTGTGGTGGCTCTTGATCGTGACCGACGGTCCGCCGGTGAACGACACGCTCTCGATCACGTCCGGATAGAGCGTGCCTTGCGCGAGGAACTCGACCGGCCCCTTGCCGTCACAGGCGATGCGCCGCGCCTCCGCCTCGAACGCCTCGATGAACAGTTTTCCGATCGCCTTCCGCTTCGCCTCCGGATCGCCGAGGCCCTTAAGCGCGCTCAAGAAGGCGTCCGACGCGTCGACATGGACGAGGGGCATGTTGAAATGGCCGCGGAAGAGGCTCACGACCTCATCGGCTTCGCCCTCGCGCAGGAGGCCGTGATCGACGAAGACGCAGGTCAGCTGATCGCGGACCGCCTCGTGGATCAGCACCGCCGCGACCGCCGAGTCGACGCCGCCCGAGAGCCCGCAGATGACGCGCGCCCTGCCGACTTGCGCGCGGATGCGGGCGGTCTCCTCCGCGCGAAAAGCCGCCATCGTCCAATCGCCCTTGAACCCCGCGACCTTGTGCAGGAAATTTGCGATAAGCTTCGCGCCGTCGGGCGTATGGACCACCTCGGGGTGGAACATCGTCGTATAGTAGCGGCGCTTTTCGTCCGCGGCGACCGCGAACGGGGCGTTCTCCGACACCGCATAGACGCGGAAGCCTTCGGGCATACGCGTGACGCGGTCGCCATGGCTCATCCACACCGGATAGCGCCCGCCCTTCTCCCACACGCCCTCGAACAATGCGCAGGCGTCGAGGATTTCGACGTCGGCGCGGCCGAACTCCGCCGCGTGCCCGCTCTCGACCTTGCCGCCGAGTTGCTCACAGAGCGTCTGCTGGCCGTAACAGATGGCGAGAATTGGGACACCGCTCTCGAAGATCGCCGCCGGCGCGCGCGGGCTTCCCGTCTCCGGGACCGACGCCGGGCCGCCGGAAAAAATCACCGCCTTCGGGTTCAGCAGCGCGAAGGCTTCGGCCGCTTTCGAGAAGGGGTGGATTTCGCAATAGGCGCCCGCTTCGCGCACGCGCCGCGCGATCAGCTGCGTGACCTGGGAGCCGAAATCGACGATGAGGACGAGGTCGTGCTGCATGCGTCTCGTTTGGCGGAAAGCGCAGGGGCGCGCAATGGCCGCACGGCCCACGCCGGCGACAAGCTCGCATGCAGTCAAATTTTGGGCCGGCGATTGTGCCGGCCCTTTTAAACCGAGTTCAAATCGAGTTTGCGGCCGAGGACTTCTTAAGGCGATTTCATCTTCGAGCCTGCCTGATTAGCAGGCTTGGGGTGCGACACCTTGGCCTGGCTCTGATTGGACATTGAGCCGGTCATCCGCGCTTGGTTGTTCAGGTTGACCCCGAGTGCGGCGAGCGTCTGCTGATTGAGTTCGCCGTTTCCAGGCAGATTTTTTGTCTTTTGGAAGTTCATAAGCGCGTCTCTGGTCTCCGGACCCCAGATCCATTGACGCGTTTCGCAGAGAATCCGTCCTTGTCGAGGTTCGTCTGGATTTCGCGAACTTGCTCTTTGCTGAGGGACGAGGGCTGGATCATCTGCGCTTGCTGTTGACCAGTCGATTTGGACGGCTCGTTTACGGCCCGGCTCTGTTGAGTTTGGCTCTTCATGGAAGACGCGTTGGATTGGCTGCCGCTGTTTTGAGCCAGCGCCGGAAATGATGACAGGGCGAGGCAGGCGGCCGAGGCGAGAAGGATGCGTTTCATGTCATGCTCCAGATTTTGATTGTCCCCTCGTTCCGACGGGACAACTTAAAAACGAGCGGACGGCGAAACTGTTCAATTCGCGGAGGCCAATCGCCTCGTCTCAGGCGCTGGGGAACAGCGTTCGCTATCGCAAACTGCGTTCACCTCGCGCTGACAGATCGCCGGGGTTCGCCTCAAATCCAGAGATCGTTTTGCGCGGTGCGGTCTCCGCCGGCGTCGCCCGTATTGGGGAGTCCGCGCGGTTCGATCAACATGAGCTTGACCTCTCGTTCGGCGAAAGGCTTGTGCTCCATTCCCTTCGGAACCACGAACATTTCTCCGGCGCCGATCGTCACCGAGCCGGCCCTGAAGTCGATTCGCAGTTCGCCGTCGAGAACGAAAAACGTCTCGTCGGTGTCGGGATGACTGTGCCAGACAATATCTCCTTCGAGACGAACGATCTTGAATTGGTAATCGTTCATCTCCGCAACCACTCTGGGTTGCCAGGTCTGCGCCAGGCGCTCGAATTTTTCGCCGAGTCGAATTGGACGAAAGAACTCGGCATCATCGGAATGCATGGTTCAACTCCCGTTGCGACCGGCGACAAGGCCGATCGCGCGAGCCTCACCCCTCCTGCAGCGCGCCGATGAGCGCGTCGAGCGACTCTTTGAGCCGCCGCACGCATTTCGGATCGGCGAGAATGTCGTCTGCCGCCACCGCCTTGCCAGTCAGCGAAAGGCTCGCGAAGGCTTCGGGCACGAAACGAGCCGCCATCGTCATGAGGATTTCGCGCAAATCGGCCTGCGCATGGAACGCGCGCGGCGACGTGTTGATGAGGACGACGCGCTTGCCGGCGAAAGTTTCGCTCGCGACCAGCCAGTCGAGCGCGTTCTTGAGAACCCCAGGAAGCCCGTGCGCATATTCTGGTGTAGCGATGACGATGGCGTCGCTAGCCCCGACGAGCTCGCGCAAGGTTTCGACGGCTTGCGGCTTGCGTCTCTCCTCGACGTCGTCGTCGGGATTGAACGGCGGCAGCGTCGCGACGTCGCGATAGACGAGCACCCGCACGCCGTTAGGCGCGAGCCTGGCCAGCGCTTCGAGCGCAGCCGTGTTGGTCGAGGCCTTGCGCAGGCTGCCAGAAATCGCCAGCACGCTCACGGGAGACTTTCCGGGAAAAGCGGTCTCGTTCATGAGGTCGGCACGGCTCCGCTTATTTTTGAGCGATCCGTCTTCGCGGGCCCGCTACGCTTCATCGCCCGGCCAGACGACCAGCCGCTCCATGACGTCCGCGTAGTCGAATGGGCGATTTGCGGGAAAGACGTGCAATGGAAGGCCGGTTTCGATCGACGCCTCGTCGCGCGCGTCCTCATAAGCTTCAAGAAGAGCCTCGTCGAGACGAGTCTTCAGCCCGGGGTTCGTCCGCAGTTGTCTCAGGACTCGCCGGCATTGCTCGCGAACGGAAGCAGTCCACGACCGGCTGCGGATGTCGGGTTGATGCTCCCACTTGAGCAGATGAAGCATCAGCACCCTGAGCGCGCGTTCGAGCTTGTCATATTGCTCCTCGCCCACGTCATCGATCTCCTCGGCGATCGCGACGGGATCGATTTCGGTGAGCCGTCCGGCGCGCAGGAGATCCGCCTGGCGGATCGCCCAGGAATAGAGATCGGCCTCTTTCGTGGCGGGCGCCCCGACTTTTTCGCGAACCACGTTCCGACCCATGGGTCTCGACCCCGCGCGCTTCAGCTCAACGCGACGTTGAGGGCGCTTTCCGGCAGCTCCTGCCCGAAGCAGCGCTGATAGAATTCGGCCACCAGCGTCCGCTCGAGCTCGTCGCACTTGTTGAGGAAGGTCAGGCGGAAGGCGAAGCCGATGTCCTTGAAGATCTCCGCGTTCTCGGCCCAGGTGATGACGGTGCGGGGGCTCATGACCGTCGAGAGGTCGCCGTTGATGAAGGCGTTGCGCGTGAGGTCAGCGACCCGCACCATCTTGTTGATGATGTCGCGTCCGTCCTTGCGCAAGCGATGGGGCGGCGACTTCGCGAGCACGATGTCGACTTCCTTGTCATGCGGCAGATAGTTGAGGGTCGCGACGATCGACCAGCGGTCCATCTGACCCTGATTGATCTGCTGCGTGCCGTGGTAGAGCCCGGATGTGTCGCCGAGACCGACCGTATTCGCGGTCGCAAACAGACGGAACGCCGGATGGGGGCGGATGACGCGCCGCTGATCGAGGAGGGTCAGCCGTCCAGAGACTTCGAGCACGCGCTGGATCACGAACATCACGTCCGGCCGGCCGGCGTCGTATTCGTCGAAGCACAGGGCGATATTGTTCTGCAGCGCCCAGGGCAACATGCCGTCGCGGAATTCCGTCACCTGCTTGCCGTCCTTGAGCACGATCGCGTCCTTGCCGACGAGGTCGATGCGCGAGACGTGGCTGTCGAGGTTGATGCGCACGCAGGGCCAATTCAGGCGCGCGGCCACCTGCTCGATGTGGGTCGACTTGCCGGTGCCGTGATAACCGGTGATCATCACCCTGCGATTGAAGGCAAAACCGGCGAGAATCGCGAGCGTTGTCTCGCGGTCGAACAGATAGTCCGGGTCGAAATCCGGAACGTGCTCTTCCGCCCGCGAATAGGCCGGCGCCTCCATATCGGAATCGACGCCGAAGACCTTACGCACCGAAATGCGCGTATCCGGCAGACCGGGCGTGGCTTCGGCCGCTATAGGGGTCTCTCTCGTATTCATTACTCCTCCACGCCCATCTCCTTTGCGGAAAAGGGCGGCTTTCTAACGTACTCGAAATCCAATCCGAGGCGAAAGCCAGCCTGTCAACCTACGACAGACCGGGTTCACGCTTCAGACCAGTTTGTTGGCGCGAAGATAATTATAAGCCTGGATGATCTCGCGCAATTTGTCTTCCGACGAGCGGTCGCCGCCGTTGGCGTCGGGGTGATGGCGCTTCACCAAGTCCTTGTACCGCGCCTTGATCTTCGCCTGTGTCGCCTTGCCGTCGAGGTCCAGCGTCATCAGCGCCTTGAGCGCGAGCGCGTTGTAGCGCGGGGGCGCTTCGGTCTGGGCCTTGCCGCGAACGCCGCGCCGGCGCGCCGCCCGGGCCTCGGCGAACACCGACTCGTCCACGTGGCTTGCCGCCGCCCGCGCGCCGAGCTTCCAGGTCGGGCGGTGGCCGATCGCGTCGGCCTGGCGGAACTTCGCCAGCGACTCGTCGTCCATGCCGCGGAAATAGTCGTAGGTCGCGTTGTATTCGCGCACGTGGTCCTTGCAGAAAGTGAAATACTCGCCCTCGCGCTCGCGGCCCTTGGGGGCGCGGAAAACGCCCTCCGCCTGACAGCCCGGATGGCTGCAAGGCGTCACGGGCGCGGTCTTCTCCGGCGTGCGCGACGCCGGCTTCACCCGGATGCGATCGAAGAGACGAGAATTCAAATCCATGCCCTGACCTTTATGAGCGCCGCCGCCGCCGGGCAAGCCCAAACGCGCCCCGCGCGAATTGGCGCCCCGCAAAGGACGCGTTCAGTTGAGAACCCGCGTATAGGCTATTTAGTGTCGACGGACCCTCAACGGGAGGCTGAACCCATGACCATGCAGGAGAGAATTGTCGCGCGTTTGACGGACGGGCTCGAACCGGCCCGTCTCGACATCCTGGATGAATCCGACCGGCATGCCGGCCACGCCGGCGCGCGCGCTGGCGGGGGAACGCATTATCGGGTGCGAATTGTTTCGGCGCGATTCGCGGGTCTCAACCGCGTCGAGCGCCACCGCCTCGTCTACGGGCTGTTGCCGGCCGAGTTCGCCGATGGGCTCCACGCGCTCGCCCTCGACGCCAAGGCGCCCGGCGAGCCATGACCTCCGAAGACGGAGCCGGTCCGTTCGGCCCTTACGCCTACACGCTTGCCCCCGCGGAAGCCGAGGCCGCCGCCGCCCGCTTCGGACTGCGCGTCGCGCTGAGAGGCGGCCTCCTCGTCAGGCATCTCGCGCCGCTCGCGGTCTTCGGGCTCGTCCTCCTGTTCGCCTCGATCCTGGCGTTGACCGGCTTCATCAGCCGGCGCGCCGGGGAAGCGACGCTCATCGTCGCGGCCGCGGCCTTCATGATCCAGCGCCTGTCGACGCACTGGCGCGTCTGGCGCGCCCGCACGGCGGGCAGGACGGCGATGGCGCAGGTCCAGGCGTGGGGCGGGCTGTTCGTGGTCCTCGGCAAGGACAGCGTCACGGTCGCGAGCGGCAGCCGCCTGCGCAAACTGGCTTACGGGGACATCGCCGAGGCCGAGGACGCGGGCGGCCTCATCTATCTCTGGCCGCGCTCGGGCCCGCCGATCGTGGTGCCGGCGCGCGCGCTGGCCGAAGGCGAGGCGGCGCGGCTCCTGGCGCGGGTCAGGCAGCGGATGCGAGAGGCGCGGAGCTAGTGGCGCGATTTGATCATGATGAAGGGTACGAGCTCTTGGGTTTTGACGCGGGCGCCGACCGTGAAGCGCGCCGCGCGTGACTCCGTGATCGCAGCCGAAACCGGCGTCGAGGCTCTCATAGCGGTAGCTGTTGGTCCGGTTTAGTCTCGCTTCGAATTGGGGACTGATTCGCTGAAGGCTCAGGACTTTTCGGCATGGCTGGCTGCGATTGGCGGATTGAGCGCGGCGCAGCAGCGCGAGGCCTTGCAGGCGCTGGAGCGGCGGGGCGGGGAGAGGCGCGCTCGGGGCCGTCGGAGGCGGCGCCGAGGAATCCGGCGAACCGAGGCCCTCGCGAGGACGCGCTCGGAAGCAAGGGTTATGAGTGTGTGGAAAGCCAGGACTGTCCGCACCGCGCGGGCCCGGCGGATTCGCGCCGCGCCGGTTGTCCCGGCTTGGCGGCGACCGGCGCGCGCGTCTCGATGATGAGCTGCTTCGACGTTTCGTCGAGGCATACGAGGGGGCGCATGGGATCATGCGGCCTCTGGTAGACTTCCAGCACGTCCTCCATGTTGGCGACAAAGGCCGCGCTGGCCTCGGGCGCGATCACCCATTGCTGCTTGAGATGGGGCTTGAGAATGTTTTTTTGAGCGTCCGCCCGATCGTGTTGTCGCTGGCGCTCTCGACGATCTGCAGTTCGACGACCTTCTCCTCCAAAAGACGCAGGGTCCATCTGGCGCGGCCCGCCGGGGCCGGCCCGCAAGCCAAAGCGATCAGCTTGGCTTCCGCGGCGCCGTCGAAAATCCGCCGCGGGGCGGAATTGGGATTGTCCTTGCGGGTCAGGACGGCTTCGAAGCCTTCCTCGACGAGTTGCCGCCGCGTCCGCTCGACCGTCGCGATGCTGGTGTCCAGCGCCTCGGCGATTCGGCTGTCGCTCCATCCGCCGCCAGCCTCCGACACGTCCGCTTTCAACAGAATGCGCGCTTTCGTCAACAAATGCCCGGCGCGCTTGCCCTTGCGGATAAACTCATCGAGCCGAGCACGTTCCTCCTCGCTCAGCCTGACCACGTATTTCTTGACGGCAATCTCTTTGCTCGCCACGAATCATCTCCATCGCTCAGATCGCGACAGCACAGATTCAGACAATGCCGTCAAACGCAATGACGTGAGCTACTAGCCGGGGTTTGAGGTCTTGCGCCTTGTCTTGAACTACCCAAGTAGACAACCTTAGAATGCTGAATTGCCACTCCGGAAAGGTCGTCCAATTGACGTAACGAAGGGCTGTCGTCCGTCTCTGGGTGGCCACTCGGTAGGATGCAGCGGACTGTCAACGATCCTCTGGGACTCGGCGCCTTCGGCATCGAAGGTGTATCTGAGGATCGGCTATGGAGCGATCTATGTTAAAGGAGGGCAACAGAGCTGAAGAGGCGCTAACGAGCAGCGAGCAAGAACTTCGACTGCTGGTGGAGGCGATTCCGACGCTCGTGTGGAGGGCTGCGCCAGAGGGCAATATCGATTACGTCAACAAGCGTGTGCTCGATTATCTTGGAGCGCCACTGAGCGAAGTCATCGGCTGGGGATGGATGGACAAAGTTCATCCGGACGACGTCGCATTCAAGGTAAGGACCTGGCTCAAAAATCTCGAATCCGGGAATCCTCACGATGTAGTGTGCAGATTTCGAGGAGCGGACGGTCGATATCGGTGGTTCGAGGTCCGCGGAGAACCATTACGAGCCGGCGATGGCGCGGTGTTAGGTTGGTCCGGCGTTCTGATCGATATTGATGACCGAAGAAAAGCGGACGACGCCCTTCGGGAAAGCGAATACAAGCTCCGTCAAATCATCGACACCGTACCGGGCCTCATCTGGTCAACGGGTCCCGACGGTGAACCAACTCATATCAGTCAGCGCCTTTTGGACTACGGCGGCATGCGATTTGAGGAGTTCAAGCGTGTTGGTTGGGAGACATTCGTCCACCCGAACGACTTTCCTGAAACCGCCAAGACTTACGATCACGCAATTCACACCGGAACTTCGTACCAGGGTGTGCTCCGCCTGCGTCGGGCGGACGGCGAATTTCGTTGGCACCATGCTCGTTGTGAGCCTTTGCGCGATCGACAGGGACGCATCATTCAGTGGTATGGCCTGTCTGTTGACATCGATGAAAGGAAGAACGCCGAAGAACGCCTACGTCTTAGCGAAACGCGTCTGGCCGAAGCACAGAGGCTGAGTCACAGTGGTGTGGCGGCCTACAACGAGACGACGATTCTCTATGGGTCGGTGGAGACTCACCGCATCTGGGGGTTTGATCCGGCGCAGGGTATACCGGGCCGCGAAGCTGTGAACCAACGGATCCACCCGGACGATCGGGACCGGGTGCTCGCTGAGGTTCAGCGCGCGGTAGGCGAGAAAAGAGACTACTCGATCGGGTACAGAATCGTACTGCCCGATGGAACGGCCAAACACCTCGAATCAATCGGCCGACCTAGGTTCTCCGCAAGCGGGGAGCTTGTCGAGATTGTCGTTACACATCTCGATGTGACAGAACGCAAGCGCGCCGAGGAAGCGTTGCGCGAGAGCGAACAGCGGTTTCGCGACTACGCAGAGGCGGCCTCCGATTGGTACTGGGAAACCGATCCTGATCACAAATTCACACGTATCACGGATTACGAACGACTTCTCGCTCTCGGCTTCGCGCCTGTGCGCCGCATTGGGTTGACGCGATGGGATTACGCGACGGACGTCGAATCGGAGCCGGAAAAGTGGGAGCTTCATCGGTTTCTGCTCGAGGCGCGTCAGCCGTTCCGCGATTTCGTCTATCGGGCCGCACGAAGCGACGGATCTCTGGCTTTTTACAAAACCAGCGGCAAGCCGATCTATGACGCAAAAGGCGCCTTTCTCGGCTATAGGGGCACCGGCGCCGATGTGACAGCAGCCATGCGCGCCGAGGCAGCATTGCAGGAGAGCGAGTATAAGCTCCGCCAAATCATCGAAGCGGTGCCAGGCCTCGTCTGGTCAACCGGGCCCGACGGCGAACCGAACTATGTCAACCAGCGCCTTTTGGACTACACCGGCACGCGACTTGAGGATTTCAAGAATCGGAAATGGGAGCGATTCCTGCATCCGGACGACGTGCCAGAATTTGCAAAGGCCGTCGATCACGCAATTGAGACTGGAACATTCTTCGAGTCTGTACACCGCCTACGTCGGTCGAACGGCGAATATCGTTGGCACCACGGTCGCATTGAGCCGCTCCGTGACCGCGAGGGACGCATCATCCAATGGTATGGCCTGTCTGTTGACATTTATGAAGGCAAGAGGGCCGAAGACCGGCTGCGCCGCAGCGAGGCCCATCTGGCGGAAGCACAGAGGCTGAGCCGCACCGGTTCCTCGGTCTACAGCGAGACCGCAATTCTCTATTGGTCGGAGGAGGCTTTCCGCATTTGGGGGTTTGATCCGCAGCAGGGCCTTCCGAGCCGGGAAGCGATGTTGCAACGAATCCATCCCGACGACCGAGATAGGTATCACAAGCAGACCAAGGACGCACTGCGCGAAAAGCGAGACTGCTCGATCGAGTTCAGAATCGTACTTCCCGATGGAACGGTCAAAGACGTCGAAAAAATTTATCATCCTGTGTTCTCAACAAGCGGAGAGCTCGTAGAGATTATCGCCTCGGGCATTGATGTGACGGAACGCAAGCGCGCTGAGGAGGAGCACGAGAGGCTGCGCCAACTCGAGTTGGATCTCGCCCACATGAACCGCTTGAGCACGATGGGAGAGCTCGCCGCTTCGCTTGCTCACGAAATCACGCAGCCGATCGCAGCCGCGCGCAACAACGCTCGTGCGGCCCTCAATTTTCTAGACCAGCAGCAGCCAGACCTCGGCGAGGTCGGGGAAGCCCTCGGCTATGTCGTAGGCGACGCCGACCGCGCGGGACTCATCGTCGACCGGATTCGGGATCACATCAAGAAAGCGCCGCCGCGAAAGCATCGTTTTGATCTCAATGAGGCGATCAATGAGGTGATTGTGTTGGCGCGAAGCGCAATCGCCGAGAATGGAGTTTCGGCCCAGACCCGCCTGACGGCGGGGCTAGCTCCCGTTGAGGGAGATTGTGTTCAATTGCAGCAAGTCATTATGAATTTGGTCCTGAACGCCGTGGAAGCACTGAGCTCGGTCGACGAGGCAGTGCGAGAGTTGTTGATCAGCACGGAGCAAAGCCGGACAAATGGCGTCCTTGTGGCAGTGCGCGATTCTGGGCCGGGCATTGATCCGGAACGGATCGAGCGTATTTTCGACGCTTTCTACACAACGAAATCCAACGGAATGGGGATGGGGCTATCGATTTGCCGGTCGATTATCGAAGCCCACGGCGGCCGGCTGTGGGCAGTCGCAAACCAACCTAGAGGTGCTGTATTTCAGTTCACCTTGCCGGGCCCGGAAAGGAGCTCATGAGTTCTCTGTGGGCGGCTTCCCAGAATCGAGAGCCGCACGAAGACACCGCACGAGATGCTTCTCATCAACGGGCTTGCGAAGGTAACAAATGACCCCATCGCTCAAGGCGCGGGCCCGGATTCCGTCATCCGGGGTAGGCCGTCACGAGGATCGTCGGAATCGGATACCCCGCATCGATGAGGTGTCCGTGGAGCTCAAGTCCGGTCATCGCGGGCATCTGGACGTCGGCGATCAAGCAGTCGGTTTCGATTAGGCGAGGGGATGCGAGGAAATCGGCCCCCGACGGGAAAGCCTCGACGCTATAGCCCAGCGACCTGATGAGCCTTCTCATGGACTCGCGAAAGAACTGATCGTCTTCGACGACCGAGACCAATGACGCTTTCGGCATACGGCCTCCGACCGTTCGCTCAGAGTCGCGATGCGGGCGCGCAAAATGCCCGGCGCGCCCGTGCACGAATCTCGTAGCTCGCGCTGGAGAGTGCTCCCGGAGCGGTGCCACTGCCCCGTAAATTTTGGCTTATGCCGGCCGCCAATTCCGCAAGCTGCGCGCAAAGATGCCGCCGAACCAACGTCCGTGCGTCTATGCTTTGGTTTGTGCCGCGGGTGTTCATGGGCGAGAAGGCGCTGTTCTCGTCTACATATTGGGACTAACGTACAAGCCGAGCAGCCGCGCGGAACCTGCAACCGAAACAATAGGCTCATTTCCGTGACCATTTTGCCCTGAGCAGCAGCAATGCCTGACGCAAAGCCCATCGTCTTGGTCATCGACGACGATCCCGACCTTCTAGCCTCGGTTGGGCGTCTCTTACGATCGGTCGGCCTGGAAGCCCAACTTTTCGCGTCCATTTCCGACTTTCTCAAGTCTCATCCGCCGGACGGCCCCACCTGCCTGGTCCTCGACGTAAGATTGCCGGAGCAGAGCGGTCTTGATCTTCAGCGCGAGCTTGCCGCGACGAACAGGGAGCTCCCGATCATCTTCATCACGGGGCACGGCGACATCCCGATGTCGGTGCAAGCAATGAAGGGCGGCGCCATTGAGTTCCTGACTAAGCCTTTCCGCGATCAGGAGCTCCTCGACGGCATTCAGCTCGGCCTCGCTCGCGATCGGGCTCGACGCGAGAATGAGAAAGCCTTGGTTGACCTCAGACAGCGTTTCGGGTCGCTCAGCCCCAGAGAGCGCGAGATCGTGATTCAGGTTGCGCGAGGCCGGATGAGCAAACAGATTGCCGGGGATATCGGCATCGCCGAAGCCACGGTGAAGGTCCACCGCAGCAGGGCGATGCGGAAGATGAACGCGCGTTCGCTTCCCGAGCTCGGCCGAACGGCCGATAAACTCAAGCTCGTGCCTGAGAGATCGCAGAGTTCCTGAACCAGCAAATCAGCCCTTCTTGCGCGACCGTGCCGCGCCGTCATTTCGTACTGCTCATGAGCGGCCGAACTTTGAAGCGCCATTCGTCGCCGAGCGCATGCTGGATTTGCGCGCGACAGAGGCGATATCTTCATGTGAAACCGTCGAGCGGATTTTTCGCGAGCCCGTTCGACGCCAGCGAGCCTGACATCGATCGACAAGATCAAGGCGCGACAATGTTGAAGGGAAAGAAGGGGCTGGTCGTTGGCGTGGCAAATGAGCACAGCCTTGCCTATGGTTGCGCTCGCTGTTTCCGCAGCGCAGGCGCCGATCTAGCGCTCACCTATCTAGTTCGTCGTTTCCAAAGTTCGAATCATATCAAGCGGCGTTGTCGAGTTTATAGGACCAAGTATGGACGACAGGGTGTCGGTTGAACTCGTCCATTGCGGCGATGATGCGCTCCTTGAGTTCCTGTTTCGATGCGACTCGGATGTGGCGCAGGACGGAGCGGGCAAGCTTGGAAAAGAAGCCCTCGACGAGATTGAGCCAGGAGCCGTGCTTGGGCGTGAAAGTGAATTCGAAGCGGCCGGCGGGCTGCTCGGCGAGCCAAGCTTTGGTTTCCCTGGAAATGTGCGCGGAATGATTGTCGAGGATCAGCTTGATCGCCGTGTGGGCTGGATAGGCGGCGTCGAGAAGCTGGAGAAATTCGATGAATTCGCGGCTGCGGTGGCGATCCTTGACCAGAGCGTGAACCGCGCCGGTGAGCAGGTCGATGCCGGCCAGCAAGCTGACCGTGCCGTGGCGTTTATATTCATGATCGCGCGCGAAGGTCGCGTGCGCGCCGGGCTCGGGCGGCAGATCCGGGGCGGTCGTGGCGATCGCCTGGATGCCGGGTTTTTCGTCATAGGAGACGATCGCCACCGCGTCGCTCGGCTTCTTCTTCGATGCGGCCGCGGTCTCTTTAATGATCTTGACCTCGCGGTAGACGCACAGAACTTCCGCCATCTTGGCTTTGAACTCGGGGTCGCGGCGTTCCAGGTAGTAGCGCACCTTGTGCGGCTTGACCTCTTGCTCATTGAGTATCTTGCACAAAGTGCCCTGAACCAGCTTGCCAAGGCAGGCGTGCCCTTCGGCTGGTCCGTGCTCGCGCGCGTGACGAGCCAGAAGCCGCGTCGTCCACAATTCGTGCGGATAGCCCAAGTCCTTCGCCTTGCGGCAGGCCAGAGAGACCAGCCACGTCCTGGCCTCGGCAGTGATCGTCGGCTCCTTGCCCGGCCGGGGACGATCGTCGAGCGCCGCCATTGGACCATAGGCCAGCGCCCGCTCAACGCAGCGCTGGACCGTCTGATGATGCACCCCCAAAGCTTGACCCACCGCAAAGAACGAGGGGTCTTTCCGGTAAGCCAACAGCATTCGCGCTCGCTCGACCCGGCTCGCCGGCTCCGTTCGCGAGCGTGCTATCGAAACAAGCCTCGCCAAATCCTCTTCTTCGATCGACAACTCAATCGCTCGTCGCCGTGCCGTCATGATCTTCGAATCTCGTCTCGCGAATCAAAAGATCAGCCTACAGGCCGGCAAAGACCAAATGAATCCCTCACAAAAGATCGGTTTCATCGAATCGATGAACTAGACGCGAAAACGGAACGGTATGTGCGCCCGCTTGCATCGGAAATGGGTAGCCAGATCACTCGCGCCTGCAACGTTTCGGTCCCTGGGGAGCTCGAAGCGGTATTTGATGAAATCGGCGCCAAATGGGGACGCCTCGATTTCGTGCTTCATTCTATCGGCTACGCGCGCGCCGAAGACTTGCACGGAAGGCTCATTGATTGTTCGGCCGACGGCTTTGCATTTGCGATGCAGGTGTCGGTGCATTCCTTCCTGCGGATAGCGAAACTCGCCGAGCCTTTGATGGCTTCCGGCGGCTCCCTGCTGACGATGAGCTTTTATGGCTCGGAGAAAGTCATTCCACATTACAGTATCATGGGGCCTGTCAAGGCTGCGCTCGAAGCCGCGGTTCGCTACATGGCTTTCGAGTTGGGCGCCAAACGCATTCGTGTGAACGCCCTTTCTCCAGGGCCAGTCGCCACGCGTTCGGCGTCAGGAATCGATCATATCGACGAATTGCTCGCTAGAGCGGCAAAGCAGGCGCCCGAACATCAACTCATAACGTCCGATGACGTTGGTGCGTTCGCTGCGTTCTTGGTAAGCGACGGGGCAAAAGCCATCACAGGCAATATCGCTTACGTGGATGCCGGCTATCACGTATTGGGTTGAGGGTTGGTCGTGAAAAGGCGTCCGTCCAGGTCATGGGAGGCGGGCACGGGCGCGGAGCGCGAGCAGCTGGCCATTCGGCCGACGCGAAATGCGCTGTAAGCGGGGTCCCCAGATCAGCGAGCCCGCATGTGCCGCGCCGGGGGTCAATCGGCGCGTCTACGACGCATGCTTGCCGCTCCTTTGTCCTGGAGCACGGTCTCGAGAAAGGCCGCCTCCGCAGTTGTTCGGGCCGGAGACGGGCGTTTGAAAAGGCTCTGCGCCTCTCGACCCCGCCCGAATGTCGCGAGACCTCGCAATGAGCGTGCAAGAAGACGCCGCTCCTCCTTCGTCCGCGCAGGACAATGCCCAGGCGAAGCGTTTTCGAACGGTGCTGGACCCGACCGCGACCAAGTTCACGTTCGCACTGTTCGACGACAAGCGCGACGAGAAGCGAGCTGCCGGGATCAAGCTCAACGTCCCGCGCCCGTCGCACACGACCCTCGAAAGGGTATGGGCGCTGATCCGGCGGCATAACAGCCTGGCGCTCTCGACGACCCCGAGAGGAATTATGCGGCCTATGTGACCGTGAACGAGACCTTGAACGGGGATCGGAAACAGATCGTTCGCGTACGCGCGCTCTACGCCGGATTCGACGGCACAGAGTGTGCTGTGTACGCCACCCAGACCATCAAGACGACAGGCTTCCCAAAACCGTCGAGGATCGTAGAGAACAGTCCCCACAAGCTGCATCTCCATTGGTTCCTAAAAGGCCACGTCGGCCCTTCGTCGGACGTGCAGCGGCTGAAAGAGCTTGTGCGGAAGCTCGCGGCGGACCCGAAAGCCGCGGACCTCGCGCGAGTGCTGCGCATCGCCGGGACCTTGCATCTAAGGTCACTTCGGACAATAACTAAATCGCGACGGGTCGTCGTGCGTCGGAATGACTCAGGTGTCGGGGATTCCGGGATGTGGCGAAGAGGCGTAGTTCGATCGCATGATCGACGAGGCGGCGATTCGGCTGCGATGGGAGACGGTCGGGGCGCGGCTTGACGAGCGTGGTCGGCGGTTGTTTGCGGCGGCGGAGGTCCGGAGCGCCGGTCGCGGCGGTCTCGCGCTGGTCTCGAAGGTTACCGGGCTTGCTCGTTCGACGATCAATCGCGGCGAAGACGACCTCGACGGCGAGCCGCTTGCGAAGGGGCGGGTTCGCCGTGCCGGAGGCGGGCGTCGGTCGGTATCGCGAGCCGACCCGGGCTCGTCCCCGCGCTCAAGCGGCTGGTCGAACCGGCGACATTGGGCGATCCCACGCGGTCCCTGATCTGGGTGTCGAAAAGCATGGCGAAGCTCGCGGCAGCGCTGACCGAGATGGGACATCCGATCAGCGCCGATACGGTCGGCGCGGAGTTGGCGAAGCTCGGGTTCTCGCGCCAGTCCAATCGCAAGGCGGATGAAGGTTCGCACCATCCCGACCGCAACGCCCAGTTCGAACACATCAACGCGAAAGTCGTTGCGGCGCAGGCCCGCCAACAGCCCGTCATCTCCGTCGATACGAAGAAGAAGGAGTTGCTCGGCAACTTCAAGAACGGCGGAACCGACTATCGTCCGAAAGGTGATCCGCGGCGCGTGAACGTGCACGACTTCGAGGACAAGAAGCTCGGCAAGGTCGTGCCTTATGGGGTGTATGATGTGACCGCCAATGCCGGTTTCGTCAGCGTCGGGATCACCAGCGACACCGCCGAGTTTGCCGTGGCGTCGATCCGCTGCTGGCTCGAACGCATGGGACGACAGCGCTATCCGCAGGCGCGAGAACTGACGATCACGGCGGACTGCGGCGGCTCGAATGGGGCGCGCGTGCGGCTCTGGAAACTCGAACTGCAAAAGCTCGCCGACGAGACCGGGCTTGCGATCCACGTCCACCACTATCCGCCAGGCACATCGAAGTGGAACAAGATCGAGCACCGCCTGTTCTGCCACATCACGCAGAACTGGCGCGGCCGACCGCTCACGGATCGTCTTGCCGTGGTCGAGTTGATCGGCGCAACCACTACCAACGCCGGGCTCAAGGTCGAAAGCGCGCTCGACACGCGCCGCTATCAAAAGGGCATCAAAGTCAGCAATGCCGCGATGAAGCGCCTCGACATCACCGGCGATCAGTTCCATCCTGAATGGAACTACACGATCAAGCCCAGGCCACCCTGAACCGTAGCACTTATTGTGCGGGGTGTCCTAAAGGGCGAGACGCAACAGACTAGTGGCGCGATTCGATCATAGCGAAGGGTGCAAGCTTTTCAGCTTGATCCGGGCATCATTCGTTGTGAGGTGCCACTCGGCGATGGCGTGAGTTTTGTTTCGCTCGCAGACCCAGGCGGCGACCTCGTCGATGACGGCCTGTTTATTGGGGATGCGGCGGTCGAGGCATTGCGAGGCGAGGACGCCGAGTTCGGATTCGGCCAAGTCGAGCCATGAGCCGTGTTTGGGCGTGTAATGCCATTCGAAGCGTTCGACCAGACGCCGGGCCTCGGCGGCAGGAAAGCTTCGTAGAGCGAGGCAGCGGCGTGCGTGTTGAGATTGTCCTGGATGAGGACGATCGTTTCGGCTTGTGCGAAGTGGACGTCGGCCAGGTCTTTCAGAACATGGGCGTAATCGACGGCTGTTCGGCGGTCGGTGACCTTGACGTGGCGCCAGCCTTCGAGCGGCGCGAACATCATGAAGAGGTTGGCCACTCCGTTGCGCGCGTATTCGTAGTCGACCCGGGCCGGAAGCCCCGGGCGCAACGCGACTGGCGCGCGCGTTTCGGCGATGAGTTGCTTGGAGGGTTGCTTGGAGGTCTCGTCCAGACAAACCACCGGGCGGTCCGGGTCGCGCGCCCGCGTGTAAACCGACAGTACGTCTTCCATCGCCGCTACGAACGCGCCGCTGGCCTTGGGCGGGATGACCCAGTATTTGCGGCGGTGCGGCTTAAGAGCGTTTTTTTGAGCACGCGCTGGATCGTTGAGTCGCTGGCGGCCTCGACGATGCCGAACTCCACCACCTTGCTCTCCAGTAGTCGCAAGCTCCAACGCGCATAGCCCTCTGGCGGCTTGGAGCAGGCCAGAGCGATCAGCCGGGCCTCCTTTTCGCCATCGAAAATCCGCGGCACGGCTGGCGCAGCCGCGGTCTTGCGGCTCAAGACGGCATCGAGCCCTTCTTCCACCAATTGCTTGCGAACCCGATAGACCATGGAAACGCTGGTCTCCAGAGCCTCGATGATCCGGCTGTCGCTCCAGCCTTCGCCGTCGTCCGAGACGTCGGCCTTCAACAGGATGCGCGCCTTCAGAAGCCGCTGCGCCGCGCTCTTACCCTTGCGGATCATCGCCTCAAGCTGCTGACGTTCTTCGGCGCTCAGCCGTACGACATACCGCTTCACCGAAGGCGTCTTCGCCGCCATAATTTCCTCCATCGCTCCAATCGCGATCGATAAGGAATCGTCAATTCCTTTCGAAATCGTTGAAGCGAGCCACTAGGCTTCTCGGGGCGTGGGGGGACCGGCGCTACTCGTTGGACGAGATGGTCGATGCCGTGGGAACGCTGCCTGAGCCTCCGCCTGTGCTTCTGGCGAAGATGGCGCAGAAGCTTGCGAAGGGCGGGCCCCAGTCACGTAGCGCAGCAGCCCGCAATATAATCCCTTTCCCCGCTCAGCGGGCTTCTATGGGGCTTGGCGGGGCGTCCGATGTGAACGACGAATTGACGGCGGGCCTTCCCGCGGAGCCCAGGATCAAAGCGGAGGGTCATCCGTAAGCGGCCCTTGGGCCACACGTCAGGCTATGGCCAAGGTTCACGCGCGAGCGCAACAACGTTTGTATTTCTTCCCTGAACCGCAGGGGCATGGGTCGTTGCGGCCGACCTTTTGGCGTTGGGAGACGGGCGCCGACTGGCGTGCGGCTTCTCGGATGCGAGCGAGCTTGCACAGGATCAGGATCATGCGCGGGATCAAGGCGGCTTCTGCGTCGAGCAAGGCATCCAAGTCGGATCGGCCTTCGTCCGGATGAAGGCCGCCGAGATCGAAGAAGCCGATGAACGGCTCGAGAACGACTTTGGTCCGTTCGTCCTCGACCAGCCCGCTCCAGGTCGCTGGGGCGAGCGTCATCGCCTTCCAGAATCCGCGCGCCCATGCGCGCACGGCGTCGTGGCTCGGCTTTTCGTCTCCCGCGACGAACAGGGGCCGATAATCGATGGTGCGGTCGGCCTCCATGCGCTTGAGGCTGCGGTCGATGTCGCGGATGAGGAGATTGTAATGGGCGACCACAGCGCCGAGGACGGCGTTGATCTGCGCGTCGTCCCCGAAGATCGGGCCGTCGTCGCCCCAGAGCCGAGCCATCCAGACGCTCGGCAGGATCGGGGCGGCTTGCGGCGTGACCACGACGCCGGTCAGGTAGCCGTCGAGTTCGAGCGGAGACATCGCCGTCTTCGGCGCCTGCGGCGAAGCCAGGAAGTTCGACCAGACCGCAATCGGATCGATCGTCACGCCGCGGCCTCCCTTGGTTCCGCCATCGGATGCTCGGCGCCCCAGGCCCAGGGCATGAGATCGTCGATGCGGGAGGCGGGCCAGAGATTGACGAGCTTGCCAAGCACGTCGGCCAGATAGGCCTGCGGATCGACGTCGTTGAGCTTGCAGCACTCGATCAGCGAGGCGATCCAAGCCCAGTTCGTAGCTCCCTCGTCATGGCCGGCGAAGAGAGCGTTCTTGCGATTGAGCACGATCGGCCTGATTCCGCGTTCGACGATATTGGTGTCGAGCTCGATGCGGCCGTCGAGGAAACGGATAAGCCCGTCCCAATGGTTCAGGCCGTAACGAATGTCCTCGGCGATTGTCGCCTTGGCGGAGACGCGGGCGAGCTGCCGCTCGAGCCAGATCTTGATCGCCGCGACCAGCGGCTTGCTCCTCTCCCGGCGCACCATCCGCCGCTCCTCGGCACTCGCACCGCGGATCGTCTTCTCGATCGCATAGAGCGCGGCGATGCGTTCGAGCGCTTCGCTGGCGATCGGGGCATTGCCGCTCTTGGCGTGGTCGTAGAATCGGCGGCGCAGGTGCGACCAGCAGAAGGCGAGCGTGACAGCATCGCCCGGCGCCTCGGCGGCGAGATTCTTGTAGGCTGAGTAGCCGTCGCATTGCACGACGCCGCGATAGCCGTCGAGCGGCTTCAGCGCATGCACCGCGCCGCGGCCGGGCGCGTAGGTGAAAGCGATGGCCGGCGGGTCGGTCCCGCCCCAGGGCCGGTCGTCTCGGGGCGATCGCCCAGAAGTAGCCGTTCTTGACCCGGCCGCGGCCGGGGTCGAGCACCGGCGCCTTCGTCTCGTCGACCGCGATCTTGCCGGAGCCGAGGATCAGTTCACGCAGCCGCAGGTAGAGGGGCTCGAGTTCGGCCGCGACGTATCCCACCCAGAACGCCAGGACCGATCGTTTGATGTCGAGGCCCTGCGCGGCCAGCATCTGGGACTGCCGGTAGAGCGGCAGATGCCAGGCGTATTTGGCGACCAGCACCGAGGCCACCATCGCCTCAGTCGGAAGCCCGCCCTTGATCAGCCGCTCGGGGGCCGGCGCCTGAACCACCGCCTGCTCGCAGGCGCGGCAAGCGTATTTGGGACGGTGCGTCACGATCGCCCGGAACTGCGCCGGGATGACGTCGAGTCGCTCGGAGGTTTCCTCGACGATCACATGCATGGGCGAGCGGCAGCACGGGCAGGTCTCGTCCTTGGGCTCGATCGTCACATGGATGCGTGGAAGATGGGCGGGAAGCGAGCCGCGATTGGCCCGGCGCTTTTCTGCGCGGGCGCGAGCGCGCCCCTCGTTCTGCTTGTCGTCGGCCGCCTCGCTCGCGGCGACCGCCTGCTCGACATCCTCGAACGCCAGGGCGAACTGGTCCGGATCGAGCTTCTCGGACCGACGGCCGAACTGCATGCGCTGCAATTGATGCAGGAGATGCTTCAGGCGATTGACTTGCGTCAGGGCCTCATCGCGCGCCGCACACGCCGCGTCGCGCTCGGCGAGCGCGACCGCGAGCCGCGCCTGCAACTCCGCGACTTCGATCGGCGGCTGATTCGCGCTCTCGCTCACGCCCCGGAGGAAAACAGATCTGCGCGCCATCGTAACATGGAAAATGGCGAGCTGAGTCAATTGGTCACAGCTTCACGACGCAGCCTCCGGGCGCGGCACGTCGCGCGCGTGAAGACGCGACCCGTCCAGCCCGTCGACGAGCGCGGCGAGTTGCGAGGCCGACAGACGCATTATAACCAACGGTCATGGCTCCTGACCGACGTGGGCCCAATCGCGGATCCCGATTGAGGTGATGGCGTCGGGCAAGGCCATGAGCTTCTGCCAAGCCTCGCAGGCGGCGTCGATGATGGCGTCGTAGGTCTCGAACACGCGGTTGGAGAGCCAGTTCGGGCGAAGGTACTGCCAGACGTTCTCGACCGGGTTGAGTTCGGGGGCGCGCGAGGGCAGGAAGATCGGCGTGATGTTCTCGGGCACGTCGAGGGCGCCGGTCGTGTGCCATCCGGCCCGGTCGAGCAGCAAGACGGCATGGGCGCCTTCGGCGACGTGGCGCGAGATCTCGTCGAGGTGGAGCTGCATGGCCTCGGTGTCGGCGTAGGGCAAGGCGAGCGCGGCGCCGACGCCGCGGGCCGGGCAGATGGCGCCGAACAGGTAGGCGTTGTCGTAGCGCTGGTCGGCCGGCTGGCGAGGCCGCGTCCCGCGTCTGGCCCATTGCCGGACCTGGCCGTTCTTCTGGCCGATGCGCGCCTCGTCCTGGAACCAGATTTCGATCGGCGCCGTCTCCGGCACGCCCTCGAGATGGGCGCTCAGCGTGCCCGTTTTTTAAACGCTTCGACGATCCGCTCGTCTTGGGCCGGATGGCGCGGGCGGGCGCTCATGTGGGAGAAGCCCAGCTTCTTCAGAAGCTTTCCGACGTAGCGCTCGTGGAAATCGACGCCGAACCGGGCGGCGATGGCGTGCTTGAGGTCGGCCCGTCGCCAGCGCACGACGCCGTCCGTCTCGCGATCCGGCCCGGCCTCGACGATGGCGGCGAACTCGGCCAGCTGCGCAGCCGACAGGCGCGGCTTGGGGCCCTCGGTCCAATGGTCGATCAGGCCCTCGGGGCCGGCGGCGTTGAACCGATGGACCCAGTCGCGCAGCGTCTGCCGGTCCATGCCGCCGATCCTCGCCGCCGAACCCCGGTCCATCCCCTCCCGCACCGCAGCCAGCGACAACAACCGACGGCTCTGGTTCACGTCCTTCGTGCGGCGGGCCAGCGCCCGAAGCTCCTCAGCCGAATAGTCCTCTCGCAACTTCACTGCTGACGGCATGGCCAAACCCTCCATGCCACCTTGAATCATCATGCTCGCGATTCGAGAATCCCCCGTGAGTCAGCCAGCGGGACCTTTGGTATTACGAGCGACTTGGGCGACCTGCCCCCTCGCCCTGAAAACGCGACGCGGCGCCGCGTCCGCCCCTGGGACAAGCCTGCCCTGAGCCTTCATGTCCGGAGGGGACGTTTCACGAGCCATGCAGAAACCATAGCGCGACTTTCGATTTTTCGGAAGCAAATGTCGAACTCTTATGGCGCTGGCTGTGGGTTTGGCATTCCTTTCGATTTCTCGTCATGGCCGTCCCCGGACTTGATCCTGGACTTGATCCGGGGATTTATCAGGTAAATGGGTATCCCCTTCACTGCCCCTGAGGGACGTGGTACGCCTGTCTGGTGGACACCACTCGACACCCGGTCGCTGGACTTGATTACCCGCGCACGTTTCAGGCGATGGACGAACGCTTCCGTGACGACGCGGCCTGCCGCGAGTACATCCGTCGTTTGCGCTGGCCTCAGGGATTCACCTGCCTCCATTGCGGAGAGGCGGGGGAGCCATGGGTGATGGCAGGGGGATGGCTGCGGTGTCGGGCCTGCCGCAAACAGACATCGCTGACCGCCGGGACGATCTTCGAGGGTGCCCGTAAGCCGTTGCGGATGTGGTTTCTGGCGATGTGGTTCGTCACCAGCCAGAAGAATGGGGTCAGTGCGCTCGGCCTCCAGAGGGAATTGGGGCTTGGCAGCTACGAAACTGCCTGGACCTGGCTGCACAAACTGCGCCGCGCCATGGTCCGGCCGGGCCGGGACCTGCTGTCTGGTGCGATCGAGGTTGATGAAACCTATGTTGGTGGCCCGGAACAGGGTACGCGAGGCCGAGAAACCGAGAGCAAGGCCATCGTCGCCATAGCAGTCGAGAAGAACGGCCGGGGGCTTGGCCGCATCCGCCTTCAGCAGATCGGAGATGTCTCGACAGACAGCCTGCTTCCCTTCGTCCAAGGCGCTGTGAAGCGCGGGGCGATGGTTCACACCGACGGCTGGAGGGGTTGTGCCGGACTGGCGGCGGCCGGTTACCAGCATCAGGTCACGGTCCTCAGCGGCGGCTCCGACCCGGCGCACGAAGTCATGCCGCGCGTCCACCTCGTCGCCTCGCTGCTCAAGCGATGGCTGATCGGTACTCACCAAGGTGGCGTCCAGCATCAACATCTCGACTACTACCTCGACGAATTCACCTTCCGCTTCAATCGCCGCAGATCAAAGGCCCGCGGGCTGCTCTTTCATCGCCTCGCCCAACAAGCCCTCGCCGTTGGACCCGCGCCCTACAACGCCATCGTCAAGCCACCGGGTTCCAGCGACTCCCGGACAACGGGGCAATGAAGGGGATACCAAATTACGGCCATTTCCACGGCTCGGCGCTCAAGTCGGTCTGGCGGCGTGTGAACCGATCCTTGATCGGATGGTTGATGCGGAAGCACAAGAAGCTGGCGGGCCACAAAACGCGGGCCGCCGAGACGCTCAAACGGCTGGCGCAACGTCAGCCCGGCGCATTGGTCCATTGGTCGATGGGCTATCTGTCGTAGGATGGATGATGGGAGCCGGATGAGCCGCGAGGTTCATGTCCGGTTCTGAGAGGGGCCGAGGGTGAAACCCCTTCGGCCTACTCACCCCTACATTCCGATCGGGCGCGGCTTTCTCTATCTGGTGGCGATCATCGACTGGGCGTTGCGCGCGGTGCTCGCGTGGCGGCTCTCGAACACAATGGACGTTTCGTTCTGCCTGGCTGCGCTCGAGGAGGCGCTGGCGAAGTTCGGCAAGCCGGAGATTTTCAACACCGACCAGGGCTCGCAGTTCACCTCGGCCGCCTTCACCGGCGCACTCGCCCAAGCGGGCGTCGCGATCTCCATGGACGGCCGCGGACGCTGGATGGACAACGTGTTCATCGAGCGGCTGTGGCGGTCGCTCAAGTACGAGGACGCCTATCTCAAGGGCTACGCCGATGGCCGCGAAGCCGCGCGCGGTATCGCCGAGTGGGTCGCATTCTACAATCATCGACGCCCGCACCAAGCGTTGGCGGACCGCACGCCAATGGCGGTCTGGCGCGAGGCAATCACCGGCGCCAGGGCTGTGGACATGATGGACAACGCATCCGCGTTGCCCACATGCCCACAGCCGCAACAGCAGACGCAGCCTCTCGCTGCGTGATAAAAGGAATCTCAAGCGGTCGCGCTTCCAACGAACAAACCGCCTCAAGCGGTCCCGCTGCGCGGGTCCATTTCAAAAGCTCAGTGTCCGACACGTGTCCAACCCGCTCAATTCAGCGAGCCCGACATTCGCCGATCAGCGCTCGGCCTGGAAGGTGGGGTCCAAAGGCCGCTTACGGTCATCCCCATCTGCGAACCGTGTTTCGAGGATTGGGACGATTGGATGTCGGCCGTGCGGTCAGCCGTCGGAGCGTAAGACCAACCTAGTCGTTACTCTCAAAGGTATGATCGGCCGCGACGGCAACGAGAGAATTACTGGTCTTTGACTTTCTTGAAGTTCCCGGCGTGAAGCGCACTCCGGAAGCCGCGATGGTGGAATTTGGTTGGACGCCCGTGCCGGCGCGTGCGGTTACAGCGCGTGGGCGGGTCGCTCGGGTGCGGGGTTACGCCCGCGACACGAGAGGTCGTTCAAGACGCGCGCGAAGCCTCGGCGCGCCGGCAGTGCCCTACAGGCTCGTACCTAACAAGCCCCTCGCCAAGCGCGATAGGAGACTGTTAAGGCATCGCCGACGTCCGCTCCGCGGTGCAACCCCCGCGCTGATGTCGGGTTGGCCTGCACCCGCGCCTCGTTGGCCGCCCGGCGCGCGCCCGCCGCCGTGCTTGACCATATGTTGAAGCACGACCGCGTGTGGGTCTGATGGCGAGAAACGCATCCTTTCGCAGGGCGCGACATGAGCGGCGACGGTCTGGGACGTGCATTGCCCGGGCTGCGGCATTTTGTCTCTGCCAAAGCTACGCTGCAGCTTCCTTCCCACCGCTTCCACCGCGCTTCCACGGCGAAATCTCTATCCTAATGTGGGCACAAAAAACCCTCGAAACGCAAACGGTTTCAAGGGCTTAATTTGGTTGCGGGGGCAGGATTTGAACCTGCGGCCTTCAGGTTATGAGCCTGACGAGCTACCGGGCTGCTCCACCCCGCGGCAATCGGAGAACGGAAGTCGGACGACGGAAGAGGGCTGTTCTCCGTCGTTTGCTTTTGTTGATGAAGAGGAAGGACGCGGACGCCCGGGGCGGTTGTCCGTCTCCGTCGTCTGACGCCTGTGGTCTGGTTTTCCGTTCTTTGCAGGCCTGGCGACGACCTACTCTCCCATGTCTTGAGACAGAGTACCATCGGCGCTAAGGCGTTTGACGGCCGAGTTCGGGATGGGATCGGGTCTGATCGCCTTGCAAGAGCCACCAGGCCGGCAAAGGACGGAGATCGGCGACCGGTCGACGGTGATCGGACACCAGAAAAAGACTCCGAATCTCGATCCCCCGCGGGATCGGCCACAGATGAAGCAAAACTGGATTCGGCGATCGGTTGATCAGTGACCGGAATTCATCTCCGATCACTGGTCGCCGGTCACCGTTCTCGCGCCTTGGCGATAAGAGCAATCAAGTCGAACGAGCGATTAGTACCGGTCAGCTGCACGCGTTGCCGCGCGTCCACATCCGGCCTATCGACGTGGTGGTCTTCCACGGCTCTTCAGGGAGAACTTGTTTTGAGGCTGGTTTCCCGCTTAGATGCCTTCAGCGGTTATCCATTCCGTATATAGCTACCCTGCACCGCCGCTGGCGCGACGACAGGTCCACCAGAGATACGTTCACCCCGGTCCTCTCGTACTAGGG
>CAWAIS010000002.1:1460000-1630000 GCA_963782255.1 uncultured Alphaproteobacteria bacterium
CTTGTTCGCTATCGGTCGCTGAGGAGTACTTAGGCTTGGAGGGTGGTCCCCCCATGTTCAGGCAGGATTGCACGTGTCCCGCCCTACTCGAATCTCTCGTCCGGATCCTATTCATACGGGGCTGTCACCCGCTGCGGCCCGGCTTTCCAGCCGGTTCTGATAAATCCAGACAAAAGCATTGGCCTGATCCGCGTTCGCTCGCCACTACTGACGGAGTCTCGTTGATGTCCTTTCCTCCGGGTACTGAGATGTTTCAGTTCCCCGGGTTCGCTCTTATTCTCCTATAGATTCAGAGAACAAGTCCCTTCGAGAGTGATCGGTAACCAGTGATCAGTGACCAGAATCGCTTCTGATGACTGTTCACAGATCACCGATCACTGAAGGTGGGTTTCCCCATTCGGAGATTCACGGATCAAAGCCTGTTCGCGGCTCCCCATGACTTATCGCAGCGTACCACGTCCTTCATCGCCTCTCAGCGCCAAGGCATCCACCAGATACCCTTAAGACACTTGATTGCTCTCATCGCCAAAGCGCGTGTCGGACGACCGAGGACAGACGACCCGAGGAGGAGAAAGCGCGAGCTTCCTATCGTCCGATGTCCGTCATCCGCTGTCTGATTCCGCCCTTGGCGTTGAAAAGACCAGTTTTGCTTCAAACGCATCCGGGAGCTCGAGCGGTCAGGCTCCAAGCTCACGACTGGTTGCTTGCCGGACTAGGAGAGGACAGACAACAGAGGACAGATTGACCCGTCCTCCGATTTCCGTCATCCGACGTCCGATAACCGAATGCGCTTCCTCTTCACAATGTCAGATAATCGGAAGACTTAAGGACGCCAGAGGAATCCCCCTGCTCGGCCAGCCTTCCCAACGCCTTGAGCGCTCACGGCGCTTAAGGCGAAACTGATAAGTCTTCATCGGAAGGATAATCGAACGGCGCTTCCGTCCGTTCTCCCATCGTCCGTCCGCCCGTAAATGGTGGAGCCAGACGGGATCGAACCGACGACCTCATGCTTGCAAAGCACGCGCTCTCCCAACTGAGCTATGGCCCCGTCGCCGCGAAGCGGCTAAGTGATCAGCGACCGGGTCATCCGTAATCAGAAGAGACGGCAAACCGATCCGGTCACTGTTTACTGATCACGGGGTCACCGATTGGTGGGCCTGGGAGGACTTGAACCTCCGACCTCACGCTTATCAAGCGCGCGCTCTAACCAACTGAGCTACAAGCCCTTGGCGGAGGACGGAGGGCGGAGGACAGACGACGGACAGTCTTTCGACTTCCGTTCTCTGCCCTCTGTCCTCCGATGTCCGAAGAAGAGAGACGAAGGCGGCGCGGTCCCGCAAAACGCGGCTTTGACAAAGCCGCTTTGTTTCTGCCGGACGACAGGACATGCCGACATCAACAGACAAAAGGCCTCAAGCCCTCCGTCCTCCGTCCTCTGTCCTCTGTCCTCCGAATCCAGAAAGGAGGTGATCCAGCCGCAGGTTCCCCTACGGCTACCTTGTTACGACTTCACCCCAGTCGCTGACCCTACCGTGGCCGGCTGCCTCCCTTTCGGGTTAGCACGCCGTCTTCGGGTAAAACCAACTCCCATGGTGTGACGGGCGGTGTGTACAAGGCCCGGGAACGTATTCACCGCGGCGTGCTGATCCGCGATTACTAGCGATTCCAACTTCATGCACTCGAGTTGCAGAGTGCAATCCGAACTGAGACGGCTTTTCGAGATTTGCTAAGGCTCGCGCCTTCGCCTCCCGCTGTCACCGCCATTGTAGCACGTGTGTAGCCCAGCCTGTAAGGGCCATGAGGACTTGACGTCATCCCCACCTTCCTCCGGCTTATCACCGGCAGTCCCCCTGGAGTGCCCAACTGAATGATGGCAACTAAGGGCGAGGGTTGCGCTCGTTGCGGGACTTAACCCAACATCTCACGACACGAGCTGACGACAGCCATGCAGCACCTGTGTTCCCGGCCCCGAAGGGAAGATCGCATCTCTGCAATCCGTCCAGGACATGTCAAAAGCTGGTAAGGTTCTGCGCGTTGCTTCGAATTAAACCACATGCTCCACCGCTTGTGCGGGCCCCCGTCAATTCCTTTGAGTTTTAATCTTGCGACCGTACTCCCCAGGCGGGATGCTTAAAGCGTTAGCTGCGCCACTGAAGAGCAAGCTCCCCAACGGCTAGCATCCATCGTTTACAGCGTGGACTACCAGGGTATCTAATCCTGTTTGCTCCCCACGCTTTCGCGTCTCAGCGTCAGTTCCGGGCCAGTGAGCCGCCTTCGCCACTGGTGTTCTTGCGAATATCTACGAATTTCACCTCTACACTCGCAGTTCCACTCACCTCTCCCGGACTCAAGATCTCCAGTATCAAAGGCAGTTCCAAGGTTGAGCCTTGGCATTTCACCCCTGACTTAAAGACCCGCCTACACGCGCTTTACGCCCAGTAATTCCGAACAACGCTAGCCCCCTTCGTATTACCGCGGCTGCTGGCACGAAGTTAGCCGGGGCTTCTTGTCTCGGTACCGTCATTATCGTCCCGAGCGAAAGAGCTTTACAACCCTAAGGCCGTCATCACTCACGCGGCATGGCTGGATCAGGCTTGCGCCCATTGTCCAATATTCCCCACTGCTGCCTCCCGTAGGAGTTTGGGCCGTGTCTCAGTCCCAATGTGGCTGATCATCCTCTCAGACCAGCTATCGATCATCGCCTTGGTGAGCCGTTACCTCACCAACAAGCTAATCGAACGCGGGCCAATCCTCCGGCGATAAATCTTTCGCCTCCCGGCCGTATCCGGTATTAATCCAAGTTTCCCTGAGCTATTCCGAACCGGAGGGTATGTTCCCACGCGTTACTCACCCGTCTGCCACTGACGTGATCGCTCACGTCCGTTCGACTTGCATGTGTTAAGCCTGCCGCCAGCGTTCGTTCTGAGCCAGGATCAAACTCTCAAGTTCAATTGAGATCTGATGCCCGACTGGTCACTTCAACGGAGCCTCGCGGGCCCCATTGTATTCTTGACGAGTTCCAAACACATCCGCTCGAAAAAGCATTAAGCGACGCCAGACCGCCTCACGGCGTTCCAGCCCGCACTTTCCCAAAGCGCGATGAATTCTTGAAACGTGACCGTCAGTTGCTCTCTCCTCTTCGAAAACCCTCGAGCCCGAGAACCGCCCGCAAATCGCCCGAAAGCAAAAGCAAACCGACCCCAAACCGAAAGCCCTCGAAACGCAAGGACAACGCC
This sequence comes from uncultured Alphaproteobacteria bacterium, assembly GCA_963782255.1. Taxonomy (GTDB): domain Bacteria; phylum Pseudomonadota; class Alphaproteobacteria; order Rhizobiales; family Beijerinckiaceae; genus Roseiarcus. The sequence goes on from CAWAIS010000002.1 coordinate 1,463,237, forward strand.
GCCCACGTCTCTCTTCCTTCCGATGAAATTGTCAAACAGCAAAGGAGACAGGACGCCAGCGGCGACCCAACCCCAGACCCAAAATCGCATCCGAAGCGATCGCGCCCCGAATCCGATTCCCGAGCCGAAATTCGCGTCTCGCCGCGCCTTCGCTCGGCAAAACAGCCGAAACTTCTCCGCCCCACCTCTCAGCAGGGAGAAGTACGCTTTGAGAAGTCTCGAAGCCCGCCGCTCAGGCCGCTTGACGAAGCGCCATACCGTCGGGAGATGCGGGATATAGGCCCCTGCCCTTTTTCTGTCAACGCACTTTCACAAAGAAATTTTCTTCTGTGGATTTCCGCGAAGATTCGCGCTTCTTGACGTGCATCTTCAGGCCTCCGCGCGGGCGCAGAGTGACCCGCTGCCGGGGCATGACCGGCGGCCCCTCGACAAGCTCGAAGCGATAGGCGCGCAGAAGATTCGCCAGCAGGATGATCGCTTCCTGCGTCGCAAAGGTCATGCCGATGCAGGTCCGGGGCCCGGCCCCAAACGGAATGTACGCGAACCTGTCGATGCGCTCGCGCCGCTCGCCAAGGAAGCGGCCAGGGTCGAAGGCGTCCGGATGCTCCCACAGGCCTCGCCGACGATGCAGAACGTAAGGCGAAACCACGATGACCGTTCCGGCCGGAACCCGAACTCCCAGGATTTCATCCTCGGCGATCGCTTCGCGGCTCAGGATCGCCGCCGGCGGATAAAGCCGAAGCGCCTCCTCGAACACCGCGCGCAGCGCTTCGCAAGCCTCGAGCGAGGCGGGGCGCTTGGGATCGTAAACACGGTCGACCTCCCGTTCGGCGCGCTCACGCCACTCGGGCGACTGGGAAAGCAGATAAAGCGTCCAGGTGAGGCCGTTCGCCGTGGTCTCGTGCCCGGCGCCGATGAAGGTGACGATGTTGGCGCGAATGTCAGCCTCCCGCATGCCGACCCCCGTTTCGGGATCCCTGGCTGCGAGGAGCAGCGTCAGGAGGTCGCGCGGCGCCTCCCCGCCCTTGTCGAGGAGCGCCCGTCGGCTGTCGATGATCGCATTGACCGCCTCGTCGAAAAACGCAAGCGACTTGCGGCCGCGCAGGCGGCCCAGGCGCGGGACGAAAGCGGGCGCGCCGAGAAGATCCAGCGGATCGAGGCGTCCGAATGCGTCGAAGTAACTCGTCACCGCGCGCTGAAACGCCCGTGGCTCCGCCCCGAGCCCTTGTGAGAACAGCGTCTGCTCCAAGACTTCGAGCGTCGTCCGGGACATGAGTTCGCCGACGTCGAGCACGGCGCCGTCGCGGCGATGGCCGAGCCGCTCGACCGTCGCCGTCGCCACCCTCTGCATGGCGGGCGCGAATTCGCCCACCTGGCGCGGCGAAAAGAGCGGCGCCAGCGAGCGGCGCTGAAGCCGCCAAGCGTCGCCGTCGGCGGTCAGCAGGCCGTCGCCGAGGCCTGGGCTCAGCACCCTGAGTTGAAGTGCGTCCTTGCGGTAATTGCTCGCGTTGTCGAGGAAGACGCGGCGGACCGCGGCGGGTTCGTGCGCCGCCCCACGGAGGCCGAGGATGGATCGGCCAATCGAGAACGGCCGCTCGAAATCCGAGCGTCCCCAGATCTCGATCGGGTTGCGGCGCAAGGTGAGGATGGTCGACAGCGCCCCGCGCGGCTTGTCGGATCGGGGGGGATAGGGAGGAACGAAGAGCCTTGAGGTTGTGACTGCCACCGACATCGAAGCCGCCTTTTTTCAGGGACGCGTTGCCCCGAATCTAGGTCGATAAGCCCCGGCGCAACAGGGGGGCGACTATGCGGAGAGCGCTAAAAAGGCGTCCGCTGGCGCATGGCGGCGGCGAGCGTGCCGTCGTCGAGATAGTCGAGTTCGCCGCCGACCGGCACGCCGTGCGCAAGGCGAGTGACCTTGACGGTCTGGCCTGCGAGCAGGTCGATGATGTAATGGGCGGTGGTCTGCCCGTCGACGGTCGCGTTCACCGCGAGGATCACCTCGCTCACGCCGCCTTTGGCGACGCGCCCGACAAGGGCCGGCAGATTGAGATCGGCGGGGCCGACGCCATCGAGCGGCGACAGGACGCCGCCGAGCACGTGATAGCGCGCCCGGATTGCGCCGGCGCGCTCCAAAGCCCAAAGATCGCCGACCGATTCGACGACGACGATCGTCGCCGCGTCACGGCCCTCATCGCAGCAAATCGTGCAGGGATCGCGCGAATCGACATTGCCGCAGACCGAGCACACGACGATGCGCTCCTCTGCGACCCGCATCGCCTCGGCGAGCGGCTGAAGCAGGGTTTCGCGCTTGCGGATGAGGTGCAGCGCCGCTCTGCGGGCCGAACGCGGACCGAGCCCCGGCAGCCGCGCCAGAAGCTGGACGAGCCGTTCGATTTCCGGTCCCGCGACGGCCGAAGACATCGCCTAAAAGGGCAGCTTCATGCCTGGCGGCAGGGACAGCCCCTCGGTCAGCGACTGCATCTTCTCGGCCGCGGCGCGATCCGCCTTGGCTTTGGCGTCGGCGAAAGCCGCCATGATGAGGTCCTCCAGCATCTCCTTGTCGGACGGCGTCAGCAGCGAAGGATCGATGCGCACGCCCTTGAGCTCACCCTTGGCGTTCAAAGTGACGCCGACCATGCCGCCGCCCGACGCGCCCTCGACTTCGAGGCGGCCGAGTTCTTCCTGCGCCTCCTGCAGCTTGGCCTGCATGGCCTGCGCCTGCTTCATCATGCCCATAATGTCCATGTCGGGCTTCTCCTCAATCAAAGTTCGTCGCCGGCGGCGGGTTCGGAGTTGTCGTAGCGGACGTCGTCGTCAGCTTGCGGCGGACTGACCGCAGCGATATCGGGCGTCCGCACGTCGACAATGCGCGCGCCCTTGAAATGCTCCAGGACCTTGCGCACCACGGGATGGGCCGCGGCGTCGGTCGCGCGCTCTGCCGAGCGCGCCTCGGCGCTCTCGCGCAAAGTCGGCGCGGTCGACCCCTGGGTCAGCGCCACCATCCAGCGCTCGCCGGTCCATTCCTGCAACCGTCTGGCTAGCGCCTGCGCAAGCTCGGGAGAGGCGCCTTCGGCCAACGAAAACGCGATGCTGCCTTGCTCGAACCGGTCGAGCCGCACGTCCTGCTCGAGCGCCTGAACGAGCTTGATGTCGCGCTTCGTCCGCGCCAGCGCCACGACGTCCTCGAAACGCGCGAGCCGAACCGACGTCGCGGCGGCGCGCGGCTCTTGGCCCTGCGTCGGCGCGGCGTGGGCCGCAGCCCGCATCGCGGGCGCCGCGGCGGAACTAGCGACGTTGAGGCTCGCCCGCGGGCCGCCGAGAGGCGGGAGCGGCGGAGCGTGCCGGGGCGCGCCGTCGGTCGTCTCGGTGAGCTTCTTGAGCGCGTCCTCAGGCGTCGGCAGGTCGGATGCGTAGGCGAGACGGATCACCGCCATTTCGGCGGAGGCCAGCGGCCGCGGCGAATCCTTCACATCCTCGAAGCCCTTCAAGAGGATCTGCCAGCCTCGGGTTAGCACGCCGAGGCTGAGCTTCGTGGAGAATTCGCGGGCGCGCGCGCGCTCCTCCTGGCCGATCGCCGGATCCTCCGGAATGTCGGGCGCGATCTTGAGGAGCGTGACCAGATGGGAGAATTCCGCCAATTCGACGAGAATGTCGGCCGCGTCCGCGCCGGCATGGTGCAGCGCGCGCACGAGCGCAATCGCTTCGGCGATCTCGCCCCGCATCGTCCGCTCGAACAGGGCGACGATCTCGCCCCGGTCGGAAAGGCCCAGCATGCCGCGAACGGCGAGACCCGTCACGCCGTCCGGACCGCCATGCGCAATCGCCTGATCGAGAAGCGACAGCGCGTCGCGCACCGAGCCTTCGGCGACGCGGGCGATCACTGCAAGCGCGTCCGGTTCGACCGCGACCCCTTCGGTCGCGCAGATCTTCGAAAGATGCGCGATCATCAGCTTCGAATCGATGCGCTTGAGGTCGAAGCGGATGCAGCGCGAGCGCACCGTGATCGGCACCTTCTCGATCTCGGTCGTCGCGAAGATGAATTTGACGTGCGGCGGCGGCTCCTCCAGCGTCTTCAGGAGGCCGTTGAAGGCCTGCTTCGACAGCATATGCACTTCGTCGATGATGTAGACCTTGGTGCGCGCCGAGACGGGCCGGTAGCGGGAGTTCTCGATGATCTCGCGCACGTCGTCGATGCCGGTGTGCGAAGCCGCGTCCATCTCGATCACGTCGACATGGCGCGAATCCATGATCGCCTGGCAGTGGACGCCAAGCTCGGGCATGTCGACGCTCGGACCATCGATCTTGCCGGGAAGCGAGTAGTTGAAGGCGCGGGCGAGAATGCGCGCGGTCGTGGTCTTGCCGACACCGCGCACGCCGGTGAGAATATAGGCCTGATGGATGCGGTTGATCTTGAACGAATTGGCGAGCGTCCTGACCATCGGGTCCTGCCCGATCAGGTCCTCGAAGCGCTGCGGACGGTATTTGCGCGCGAGCACCCGGTAGGGCGAGGCCGCCGGGGTCGGCGAAGCGGACTTTACGGGCGCGCTCTCGGCGGGGAACAGGGAGTCAGTCATCGCCCGCTCGGATCGAAGTCAGAAAGCATCCAGTAATGCGCGAAGGATGAAGCCAGCGGGCTGAGCGCGCCGGACGTTCGCCTCGATTGCTTCCGCCGCCAAAGCCCGCCGAGAGAGACGGGCGCCCTTCGACGCCTTATGGCTCGCAATGACGAGTGCAATTCAGTCCGTTCGGCGATCGAGGTTTTTTTAAGATCAGGGCGCAGGCGGGAGGTTGGACAAAGACCCGCCCTGTCTCGTTAGGGCTGCTTCCTTCCGGACCTGACCCGGTTGGCGAGCGGTACGTCCTTCGCCAACCTCCCGCTGCCTATGTGGACCATCGGGCGGCCGGGCGCAAGGGGCGCAACGCCGACGCCGGAAGCCACTAACCACATAACGTATCAGCTATTCTGTCCGCGCGTTTGGAATCTTTTGGATCGTCGCGGTTTTGCCTCTAAAACCAGCCCGAATTGCGCTTGGAAAAGCTTGGATTTCCTTGGATTCTCTCGTCCGAATCGAGCCTTTTCAAGGGGTTACAACGGATTTCCGCGAAATAATTTTTATCGCCCGCCAGTCTGCCCAAGTGAGGACGGCGCGCAGGCTCATCCCCTGGCGCGAGGGTCCTCGAGCGCGCGAATCCTGGCGAACGTCTCATGAGCCAGAGCATAGCAAATCTTCTGTTTTTCCGCAAGCGTTTGTCGTCGAGAGGCGGCAGCCCATGGCGCCGGCCGGGTTCCGCCTGTCGAGCCGCTAACCTCCCTTGGTAACGTTTGACGCCGCGCGGCCGAAGGGCCATGTCATGACCTCCATGACCGACGTCTCGATCCCCGCCGCCTTCGGCGCCGGCCTCATCTCGTTCGTAAGCCCTTGCGTGCTGCCGCTGGCGGCGCCCTATCTCTGCTATCTGGCGGGGGCGAGCGTCGAGGCGCTCATCGACGAGGGCGAGGCCAGAGCGCGGCGCGACATTCTCGTAACCGCCGTTCTGTTCGTGGCCGGCTTCACGACCGTGTTCGTCGCCTTCGGCGCGACCGCGTCCGCCTTCGGCGCGCTTTTCAGGCAATGGAGCCATTGGCTCTCGATCGCGGCCGGGGTCGGCGTCATTCTCATGGGCCTGCATTTTTTGGGCGTGTTCCGGATCACGGCGATGCTGCGCGAGGCGCGGGTCGAGATCGAGCGGCCGGCCGGCGTGTGGAGCGCCTATCCCATGGGCATGGCGTTCGCCCTGGGCTGGACGCCCTGCATCGGGCCGATCCTTGCGACCATTCTCGCGGTCGCGGGCAGCCGGCAGACCGTCGGCGCCGGCGCCGGCCTCCTCGCCGTCTACAGCCTCGGGCTCGGGCTTCCGTTCATCGCCGCCGCCGCGGCCATGGGCCCGTTCATGCGCGCGTCCGCCCACGTCCGCAAGCAGTTCGGGAGAATTGAGAAGGCGGTCGGCGTGCTGCTCGTCGCGACCGGGGTAGCCTTCCTCACCGGCGGCTTCCAGACCCTGTCGCTCTGGCTGATCGAGACCTTTCCGCAATTCGGCCAGGTGGGCTGACCGGCGTCGCGTCTCGAGGTGCGGCTTTAGGCGCTATTGCTTGTGCATCGTCCGCACGTGCTCAGCGCCGGCCCGCGCCCGCTCCTTGCTCATGTTGCTCCGGTGGCGCATCTCGTTCTTGTAGGAGCGTGTGGGCTTATGGGTCTGCGCGTGATGCATGGCGGAGGCGCCCGATTGCGTCGTCTGCGCGACGGCAGAGAGAGGCGAAAAGGCGAGCGCCGCAATGAGGACGATCGATCCGATGAACTTGAGCATGAGGTCTTGCCCTTTCCGATGGCTGTTCGACGCCCAAGTCTTATGCGGATCGCCGGGATCGACCAAGCCCCGTCTCGCTTCGGCAAGCCTTGACCAGCGCGGAGCCGTAGCCTAGACTAATCAAACTTAGTTCGAGAGTCGGCCGATGCGCACCGTCAATATCCACGACGCCAAGACCCATCTCTCCCGGCTGGTGGACGCCGCCGCGAAGGGCGAGCCGTTCATCATCGCCAAGGCTGGCAAGCCCATGGTCAAGGTCGTGCCGATCGACGCGCCGGCGGCTCCCCGGCGATTGGGCTTCATGCGCGGCGAGTTCACCGCGCCGGACGATTTCGACACGATGCTTCAGGACGAGATCGAACGCCTGTTCGGCGCCGACGAATGAGGCTCATGCTCGACACCCACATTCTGCTTTGGGCCGCAAGCGAGCCGGAGAAACTGAGCGAGGCGGCGCGCGCTCTGTTCGAGGACGCGAACAACGAACTCGTGTTCAGCGCAGTCAGCCTCTGGGAAATCGCCATCAAGAGCGGTCGCGGTGGGCATGACTTCCGCATCGATGCGGGCTTGTTTCGCCGGCGCCTGTTCGACAACGGCTACGCTGAACTTGCCATAACGGGCGCCCATGCTGCGGCGCTGGCGGGCTTGCCCGCCATTCACAAGGATCCGTTCGATCGCATGCTCGTCGCGCAGGCCGCGGTCGAAGGCCTCACGCTCGCGACATCCGACCAGGCGCTTGCGAAATATCCGGGGCCGATTCGGCTGGTCTGACGGCCTGCTATCGCCCAGCAAGCCGGTCGGCGAACAAGGCCACGGTCTTGGCGTAGATCGGCGCGCGGTTCCATTCGAGGATCGCGGCGAAGTTCGGCTCGCCTTCGTCCCAGCCGGCGCCGCGCTGCCAGCCATGCGCCTGCAGAAACTTGCCGGTCGAAGCGAGCGCGTCCGCGGAATTGTGGATGAGGTCCGGGGCGCCCTCGCCATCGGGGGTGGTTGCGAACATCAGCACCGCCGAGGGCATCAACTGCGTCTGGCCGATCTCGCCCGCCCACGCGCCGCGCAATTGTCTGGGATGCTGCACGACGCCGCGCTGGACCAGCATCATGGCGTCGATCAATTCGGCGCGGAACCGGTCCGGGCGGCGGCAATCCCAGGCGAGCGTCGCGAGCGCGGTGAAGGTCGGATACGAACCGTTGTCGGCGCCGAAACTCGTTTCCAGGCCCCAGATCGCGACAAGCGGCGCGGCGGGGACGCCGAAGCGCTCCTCGATCCTCGTGAGGGCCCCAGCATAGGTCCTGAGCATCGCCCTGCCGCGCGCGACCATGCCCGGGGTGACGTGACTGGCCGCGAATCCGGCGAAGTTGTGCCCAAACGCAGCGACCCCGTGATCGTGGGACTTCACGGAGGCGTCGTAGGCGACGCCGGTCAAGGCGGCGTCGACGACCTCGGCCGAGAGGCCGTCGGCCGTCGCGACTTGCCGGAAGCCGTTCAGCCACCCGCTGAACCCTTCCGCGCTCGTGCCGCAGTCCGCGGCGCGCGCGTAACCCGCGCCAAGGACGGCGATTGCGGCGGCGAAGGCCAAGGCTCTCAAATTACTTCCTCGCATGCGGCGCCGGCTTCCTCGCAAATTTGTGCCCAAGAGGCGACGGCCTCACGCTCTTTGCAAAGCGCGCAAGGTCGCTCGAATCACCTTCGAGGTCCTAGCAAAACGAAGCCGGTCCGGGTAGCCGCCTTACATCGGCGGGACGACGCCATTCGTCCCAACCACGACGAACCCGGTCGAGAGAGCGCCGTTGTCACCGCGTTTTGCGGGAACGAACACGGTTGCGCCGGGCTTGAGGTCGGCCGGGGTCGCGGGCGCGAAGGTGACGATGGGCGTGCCGTCGGGGATCGATATCTTCTTCTCCCCGCCGGGATAGCTGAGGGTCACAGTGCGTCCGTTGACGTCCTTGACGGCGTTCGAAACGGTCGCATTGGTCATCGTGCTTTTGGGTTTCAAGTCCCAGGGGTAGCTCCCCTCGCCGGTCCCTTTCATGGAGGGAGGGAAAATCAGCACTTCGACCGCGCCGTTTCCTCCCGCCTCCGTCGGCAGGGACGCGATGCCGACAAAATCTCCCGGCTCGATGTCGTTGATCGAAGCGGTGGAGACGCCGGTCACCTTCCATCCGGGCTCGAGGGTCACCGCGCTCTCCGGTCCTTCGCGGGTCTTGACCGTAAGCATCGAGCCTTCGAGGCTCGCAATCGTGCCGCGAACATGAACGTTTTCAGCGGTGGCCCGGGCGGGGCTCATGTCAGCCACGCCGAGCAATGCGACGAGGGCGAAGGCGCTGCGGGACGCTGACGCAATGTTGAGGATCATCGCTTCACTTCCTCCAAAACAGGGCTTTAGGAGGTCGGATCGAGACCAGCGGACCGCGACCTCGGGATTGAGCGGGAACACTCGCAGAGAGAAGTCTATTTGGCGCCTCAAACGCGTCCGTATGATGTCATTGACCGGGCCGCTCCAGCGCCTACCGGGGCGCAAGCTCGGCGATGAGGTCGTTGACGACCTTGCCCATGGCGTAGCCGGCGTTGAAGTCGAACGCGTTGATCGCGGCGACGAGGCCGATGTTGCGGGACGGCGCGAAGGCGACATAGGTGAAAATCCCCTGCAAGCCCCCCGCCTTCTGCAGGATCAGCGGACGGTCGCCCTCCGGCGCCATGATGACCCAGGCGAGGCCCATCGCGTCCATGCGCCCCGACTCGTCCATGCCGACGACCGAATTGAGCCCGTCGCGCCAGAGATAGGCGGCGTGGTCGATCAGCCGCTCGGCGGCGCGCTCGTTGGAAAAACGGTCGAGATGCCATGCGAGCCAGCGCAGGAGATCGCGCGCGCTCGAATAGAGGCCGCCGGAACCGACGATCACCGAGCCGGTCGGCGCAAACGGCATCGGCGAGCCGTCCACCCAGTGACCCTGCATGCGGCGGCCGGCCTGGTCGGCGGAGGGGACGAAAGTCGTGTCGGCCAGCCCGAGCGGCTTCAGCACGCGCTCGGCGAGCAGGTCGGGATAGGCCTCATGCGCGGCGGCCGAGAGCGCGGCGGCGAGCAGGTCGAAGCCGAAATTGGAGTAGGACACGGCCGTTCCGGGCGTGAACAGGAGCGGATTGTGCTTGAGCCAGGCCGAGAACGCGGCGGGCGTGATGTTGACGAACGGATTGTCGATGGGCCCGGGCTCGTGCGGGACCTCGCGCGGCAGGCCGGCCGAGTGGGTCGCAAGATCGACGAGCCGGATCGGCCGCCCGCCCTCACTCAGCGGCGCGATGAACTCGGGCGCGTATTTCGTGAGCGGGTCGGCGAGGCTCACGACCCCGTCTGCCGCAAGGCTCGCGAGAACCTGGCCGGTGAAGGCCTTGGTGACGGAGCCGATGCGAAAGAGCGTCGCGCCGTCGGGCGCCGCCTCCGAGCCGTCGCCGCGGCGTCCAAAACCCTGGATCGAGGTCTGCCCGTCCTTCACGGCGCCGATGACGAGGGCGGGCGGCTTCGCCGCCAGGAACAGGATCTGCCCCGCGAAGCCGACCGCCTCGTCGAGCATCGCCTGCCCCGCCCGCGCGGCCCACGGCCATGGGCAGGCCGCGGCGGCGAGAAGGGCGAGGGCTTCGCGTCGGCGCATGGTTCCCTCCAGGCTCTGTTTTGAAAACAGTAGCACGGCTCGGACGGCGCACAATTGGATGAGGTTCGTGGGCGGATGAGACGGACTGACGCTGCATGTCACCTCCGCGAAAGCGGGGGGGTGACAAACCACAGCCCTCATCCCCGGCCCTTCTCCCAAATGGGAGAAGGGAGAGAACTCACGCCCCCTTCCGCCGCCGCTGCCGGTACTGGTCGGCGACGACCGCGGCGACGATGACGCCGCCCTTGATGATTTCCTGATAGTGCGCGTCGACGTTGAGGAAGGTGAAGCCGGACGTCAGAATGCCGAGGATGACCGCGCCGATCACCGTGCCGGTCATGCGGCCGACGCCGCCCGAAAGCGACGTGCCGCCGATGACCGCCGCCGCGATCGCGTCGAGTTCGAAGCCGACGCCGACGCCCGCCTGGCCGCTGATCGCGCGCGCCGTGTGGACGATGCCGGATAGGCCGGAGAGCAGCCCCGCCACCATGTAGACGAGCACGATGTGACGCTCGACGTTGATGCCCGAGACGCGCGCGGCGAGCGGGTTCGCGCCGATCGCGTAAGTGAACTTGCCGTAGCGGGTGTAGCGCAGCGCGATGTGGAAGATGAAGGCGACCCCGAGGAAGATGATCACCGGCCACCAGCCGGCGCCGATGGCTGCGAAAGAATCCTCGAGATTGCCGATCGGCTGGCCGTTCGTGTACCAGTCGGCGACGCCGCGCGCCGACACCATCATGCCGAGCGTCGCGATGAAGGCCGGAATCTTCGTGTAGGCAATGAGCGAGCCGTTGATCAGTCCGGCGGCGAGCCCGCAAGCGAGGCCCGCCGCGACGGGAAAGATCGGACTGAGGCCGGTCAGGCTCGGATAGATGGCGTGGGAGTAGCCCGCGACCTGGGCGAGGCTCGCCGCGACCATCGCGGTCATGCCGACGAGCGAGCCGGACGACAGGTCGATGCCGCCCATGATGATGACCTGCGTGACGCCGACGGCGATGATGCCGATCTCCGCCTCCTGCAGGATCATGATCTTGAGCCGCAGCGGATTGGCGATGAAGCTCTGGCCGACGAAGATCCAGCCGAGAGCCTCGAACAGGAGCATCATGCCGATCATGACGCCGAGAATGCTGAGCTCCGGCGGCAGACGGCGGCGTCCGGCGCGGGGAGCTTCGGCGGTCGGGGCGGCGGTCGAGATGTCGGTGGCCACGGCGGTTCCTCAGTTCTGGCGCGGCGCTACTGCGACGCGAGCTCCATGATTTTGACCTGGGTTGCGTCCTTGCGGTCGACGATGCCGGTCATGCGCCCCTCGTGCATGACGAGAATGCGGTCGCTCATGCCGAGCACCTCGGGCAGTTCGGACGAGATCATCATGACCGCGACGCCCTGCCCGGCGAGCTCGGTGATGAGCTTGTGGATCTCGGCCTTGGCGCCGACGTCGATGCCGCGCGTCGGCTCGTCGAGGATGAGGATGCGCGGTCGGGTCATGAGCCACCGGGCGATCAGGACCTTCTGCTGGTTGCCGCCGGAAAGGTTGATCACCGGCTCCTCGAGGTCGGGCGTGCGCACGCGCAAGCGCTGCTTCTGCTCTTGGCAGAGCGCCTCGATCTCGCGCTCCTTGACGAAGCCTGCGCGCGCGTGGCCGTGGCGCAGCAGCGCGATCTGCATGTTGGCCATGATGTCGAGGAGGAGAAAGCAGCCGCTCTCCTTGCGGTCCTCGGTCAGGAACGCCATGCCCGCGTCCATCGCCACGCCCGGGTTCCTGATCGCGATCTCGCGGCCGTCGATCGCGATCGCGCCCGAGGTCGCGGGCGTCACGCCGAACAGGGTCTCGGCGACATTGCTGCGGCCCGAGCCGACGAGGCCGGCGAAGCCGAGGATCTCGCCTTTTCTGAGATCGAAGGAAATGTCGCGGAAGCGGCCCTCGAGCGTGAGATTGCGCACCGAAAGCGCGACCTCGCCGATCGGCACGGTCTCCTTCGGAAACATCTGCGTGATCTCGCGCCCGACCATCAGGCGAATGATGTCGTCGCGCGTCACGTCGGCGGCCGCATGCTCGCCGACGAAGCGGCCGTCGCGAAACACCGAAACTTCGTCGGCGATCTCGAACAGTTCATTCATCTTGTGGGTGATGTAGACGATGCCCTTGCCCTGGGCTTTGAGCGTGCGGATGATCCTGAACAGGTGCTCGACCTCGCGGTCGGTCAAGGCGGAGGTCGGCTCGTCCATGATGAGGACGTCGGAGTTGTAGGAGACGGCCTTGGCGATCTCGACCATCTGGCGGCTGGCGACGGAAAGGTCGCGCACCTCCGCTTCTGGGTCGATCGGGATGTCGAGGCGCTCGAACAGCGCCTTCGTCCGCCGGCGCATTTCCTCGTGACGCACGAAGCCGAGCGGATTCAGGGGCTCGCGCCGGATCCAGATGTTCTCGGCCACCGTCATGAAGTTCATCAGGTTGAGCTCCTGATGGATCATCGCGACGCCATAGCGCAGCGCATCGAGCGGCGACGTCAGCTTGATCTCCTGCCCCTTGAGCCTGAAGGAGCCGGAGTCGGGCGTGTAGATGCCGGCGATGATCTTCATCAGCGTCGACTTGCCGGCGCCGTTCTCGCCCATCAGCGCATGGACGTGGCCCCGCTTCAGCCGGAACTGGACGTCGTCGAGCGCCAAGACGCCGGGAAAGGCTTTGCGGACGCCCTCGACTTCAAGCAGGTATTCGGCGCCCGGAACGGCACCGCTCTGGCGAACGATTTGGGCGGTCGACGGACTGAGGGTCGCCATGGCGTTTCGTCCCGGATTCGGCGCGCCCTCTCGCGGAGGCCAGCGTCGGAATACCCATGAAAGTCGCTGGGGCCGGAGGCGCACGGGGCGCCCGCTCGCCTCCGGCGTTGTTCGCCGTCCCGCCCGGGCGAACGGAGGGGAGGCGTTCCGAGCCCGTTCAGTTCTTCTTCAAGAACTGGTCCATGTTGGCCGGCGTCACGAGCTGGAACGGAATGTAGACCTTCTTCTCGACCGGCTTGCCGGCGGCGAGCGCGAGCGCGGCGTCGACCGCGGCCTTGCCCTGGCCGGCCGCGTCCTGGAACACGGTGACCTTGAGGTCGCCCCCCTTCATCGAGGCGAGCGCATCCTGCGTCGCGTCGACGCCGCCGACGATCGCCGTCTTGGTGTCGATACCGGCGGCCTTCATCGCCTGGAGCGCGCCGATCGCCATCTCGTCGTTGTTGGAGACGACCGCGTCGAACTTGAGCCCCTTCGACAGCCAGTTGGTCATGAGGTTCTGCGCCTGCGTGCGATCCCAGGTCGCGGTCTGCTCGGCGACAATCTTCATGCCCTTGCAGTCCGGGGTCGAGATGACCTCGTGGATGTCCTTGGTCCGCTGCACGGCGGCCTGGTTGGAAAGCTGGCCTTCGATGACGAGGATATTTCCCTTGCCGCCGAGAAGCTTGCAGATCTGCTTGGTCTCGAGCGTGCCCGACTCGGCCTCGTTCGAGGCGACGAAGGCGGCCTTGGGCCCGAGTTTCTCGACGTCGGCCGGCTCGCGGTTGACGTAGACGAGCGACACGCCGGCGTCGGCGGCGGCCCTGGTGATTGCGGCGGTCGCCGAGGTGTCGACGGGATTGACGATGATCGCGTCGACGCCGTTGGCGATGAAGTTCTGCACCTGGCTCAATTGCTTGGAGACGTCGTCCTTCGCGTCCTCGATCTGAACCGATACCCCCGGCTTCGTCTTGGCGTAATCGGCCATGCCGTTGCGCAGGACGGTCAGGAAATTGTCGTCGAACTTGTCCATCGAAACGCCGATTTTTGTGGCGAAGGCGGGGCTCGAGAGCACGGTCGCGGCGGCGAGCGCAATGAGAATGCGTTTCATCTTCGAATATCCTCCCAAGGACGGCGTAAGCGCGGCGTTCGGTTTTTACGTAAACCCGCGCTGTGGAGCGGGGCGACCTCATTCGTGTAACAAACGTTCCAAAAAAAATCAAGAGCGGAATATTCATTCTAAAAAATTTATTGAAGCGCTAACGCCGGCCGCCTGGGAAGGGTGGTCAGAACGCGCGCGATGGCTGAGTTTCTCGAAGTGATATTAGAGCGCCGCTCCGGCCCTGTGGGTCTTGCAGCATTGCAACCGCGCCGGCTGACAACATTCAAGTCGAAATACCGCAATGCCGTATGCCGGCCTTTCGCAAGAGTCACGGCGACGTTAACGAAGCGATCGCGCGTCAGACCGTGCCGCCGAGCTCGGTCGAGAGTTGCTGCAGCTCCTTTCCGCCCGCCATCAGGTTTTGCAGATTATCCATCGGGATTTCCGCTTTCACGTAGGTGCCGAGCGTCTTGCCGCGGTTCAGCACCGTGAATTGATCTCCCACTGCATAGGCGTGCCGCACATTGTGGGTGATGAAAATCACCCCCAACCCCTTCTGGCGGACCAGATGAATGTATTTGAGGACCATCGATGTCTGGGCGACGCCCAACGCCGACGTCGGCTCGTCCAGGATGAGCACCTTGGCTCCGAAGTAGACGGCGCGCGCGATCGCGACGCATTGACGCTCGCCGCCCGACAGGGTGCCGACCGCCTGGTGCGGGTCGCGCACGTCGATCCCGATCCTGTGCATTTCCTCGCGCGTGACCGTATTGGCGAAGTCGAAGTCAATTCGCCGGAATGGGGCCATTCCGACCAGCGGCTCCCGACCCATGAAGAAATTGCGCGTGACCGACATGAGCGGGATCATCGCGAGGTCCTGGTAGACCGTAGCGATGCCGGCGTCGAGCGCGTCGCGCGGATTGGCGAACGTGACCGGCTTGCCTTCGACCAGATACTCTCCGTTGGTCGGACGGTGCACGCCCGCCAGCGTCTTGATGAGAGTCGACTTTCCCGCGCCGTTGTCTCCCAGGAGACAGTGAACCTCGGCCGCCGCGACCGACAGCGAGACGCCGGAAAGGGCGATCACCGACCCGAAATGCTTGACGATGTTCCGGACCTCGATCAGGGGCGCCGACCCCTTCGCGCTTGCATTGCTCATGATTCTCGCTCCCTCTTTTAGCGCTCGCCGGTGACTTTGCGGCGAATGTAGTTGTTGAACAGAACCGCCATGAGGAGCATCGCCCCGAGGAAGACCTGGAACCAGTCGCTGTCGAACGAGGTGTAGGTCAGCCCGATCGAGACGACGCCGAAGATGATTGCGCCGACGAACGCGCCGATCGCCGAGCCGTAGCCGCCCGTCAGCAGGCATCCTCCGATGACCGCGGCGATAATCGCCTCGAATTCTTTTCCTACGCCGCGGCGCGCGTCGGTCGAGCCGGCGTCGAGAACAGTGAGGATCGCCACCACAGCCGCGGCCATTGCCGTCACCATGAAAAGGCCCGTCTTCACGCGACTGACGGGAACGCCGGAATTGCGGGCCGCGTTCGGATCTCCGCCGGAGGCGTAGATCCAGTTTCCGACCCGCGTCCGCAACAGAATCCAGGTCGCGACGATCGCAAATCCGATGAACCACAGGATCGAGACCGGAACGCCGGAGACCTTGGGAAGCCCGTTGTCGAACTTGTCAATGAGATTGTGAGCAGCCAGCCACGAGAACGCTCCCTGGAAGGCGGTGCCGGCAAACAAGCTCTTGACCAGGCCGGCGTGGACGACGTCGTCAACCCCGCGCAATTGGGTCGAGCCGCCGGTGGCGAGCTTGAGGCCAACCAGCGTCAGGCCGCGCAAGATGAAGAGGAACGCCAAGGTCACGATGAACGACGGCAGTCTCGTCTGGATGACGAGCTGTCCGTTGACCGCTCCAACCATGGCGGCGAACACCAGCGTCGCGAGGATGGCGAGCGGAAGGGGCCAATGCATGTCAACCAGGGCGGCCGCGAACGCGAGACCGGCGAAGGCGATCATGGATCCGATCGAGAGATCGAATTCCCCGCCGATCATGAGCAGGGCTGCGGCGATCGCCAGAATGCCAAGCTGCGAAGCGGGCGCGAGGATCGTCATCGCGCCGCTGAGCGTGAACATGGTCGGGCTGGCGGTGAAGAGAAAGAAGATGAGGACGACGATCAGCCCGGCGACCGCCCCGAGTTCCGGCCTGCGCATCGCCTCGGTGACGATCGACGTCTTCCGCAGACGTTCGTCCACGGGGGCGGCCGGCGCGGCGGGGGCGATGGCGTCGGTTTGTGTTTTCTGCGCACAACTCATAGCGCTTCCATCCCTGAAAGTGGCTGTCGCCAGCCGATTGACCGGTTCCGGGCGGGGAGGTTGCGAGCGCAACGTCCCCGTCCACTTCGACTTGGAACCTCCGGCGGCTTAAGGTTTCGCCTTGCTCAGCGAATTCCCTCCGCCGACAGTTGGACGACCTTTGCCGCCTTGTCCTTGGTGATCAGGTTGGGGCCCGAAGCGACGTTGCTGGCGGGGATCAGTCCATACTTGGCGTAGTTCGCCAGGAACACCACCGGCAGGTAGCCTTGCAGGTACTGCTGCTGGTCGATGCAGAAGGCGGCTTCTCCGGCGGCGACCGCCTTCAGAAAACCGGCGGAGAGATCGAAGGTCCCGACGTTGATCTTGCCGATCTTGCCGGAGTCCTTGACCGCCGCGAGCGACGGCTCGCCGGCGGTGCCGGCGCCGAGAGCAAGAATCGTATCGACGTCGGGGTTGGACTGGAGCGCCGCCTTGACCTTGGCGCGCGCTTCCGCCGGTTCGTTCGACACCGGCAGAACGGTGACCTTGCCGCCGAAGCCCTCGGTGAAGCCCTTGCAGCGCAAGTCGAGCGCGACGTTGCCCACTTCCTGGTTGACGCAAAGGGCGATCTTGCCGCCCATTTGCTTGAGTTTCTCGCCCGCCGCCTTGCCGGCCGTCTCTTCGTCCTGACCGACGTGGAGGAGCGCGCCGAGCGACTTCGACACGTCCGATCCCGAATTCATCGAGATGACCGGTATGCCCGCGGCGACCGCCTTCTTGATCGATGGGCCGAGCGCCGACGCATCCGGAATGGAGACGACGAGTCCGTCCGGGTTCTGGTTCACGGCCGCGTCGATCAATTGAGCCATGGCGACCATGTCGAAGGTCTCGGGCGCGCGGTACTCGACGTCGACGCCGGTCTCCTTGCCAGCGGCGACCACACCGTTCTTGACGACGGACCAGAAGGGATCGTTGGCCTGCCCGTGGGTCACGACAATGATGTGCGGGGTCTTGGCCGAAGCCGCCGGGGCGGCGCTTGCCACGGCGGCGATCGCGGCCGCCGCGGCGATGGTCAGTTTGATGATGCCTTTCATGCCGTTTCCTCCTTCATGGGCGACATTGCCCCAAACGCTGGCCGCGCCGCCCGTGTCGGGAGGAGCGTTGCGGGTTGATATCCTGATCCGATGGTGTTTTTGCGCCCGCGGGCCCCGCGCGAGACGCGCGAAGGCTCGGCGTCCGGGCGAGCGAGAGGCTGATCATGGCCGTGACGTCGCGTGGCGGGAGCGCGCGCCCCGCCGCCGGGCCGAACCCCAACGGCTGCGCGAGATGAGATTAAGGACGCGACGACGACGGCCTGCGTCGCCACAGCTTGGGCCATGTCCTCCTCCCCGGTCCTGCGCTGTCGCGTCCTTGACGACGCCCGCGCGCGGAAGCTTTCACTCGCGTGATTGCTCGGCCTCGGCGGCCGCAACCCGGATTTTGCCGCCGGTTTTCCGACGACGGATATTCGTGTAACAAATATTCCAAAAAAAATCAAGAGCGGAATATTCATTCCAAAAAGATTTTTGCGGCCTTTGGGCGCGAGTCGTCCGTGAAATCTAGGTCCGGCTCTGGCCTCCTTCCAGATGTTTGGAAACTAGATGTTGGTCGGCAGATAAAGCTCGAACGGCACGTAGATCGGACTGGCGACAGCCTTGTCGGGCGTCGCGATTGCGGCCGCCATCGCGGAAACGGCGCGCTCGGCGAGGAGCGCCGTCGGCGTCGACATGACGGCGGTGAGCACGCCGTCGATCAGGCCGGCGCGGGCCTCGGCGGTCAGCTCGTTGCGGACGATCGCAAGCCCGCGGGAGCGGGGCTCGTCGCGCGCACCGG
Source organism: uncultured Alphaproteobacteria bacterium (assembly GCA_963782255.1). Taxonomy (GTDB): domain Bacteria; phylum Pseudomonadota; class Alphaproteobacteria; order Rhizobiales; family Beijerinckiaceae; genus Roseiarcus. The sequence goes on from CAWAIS010000002.1 coordinate 1,481,255, forward strand.
CGATCACCCCCTCTTGTCCGCCGCCGCAGATGTAGAGGCCGACGAGGTCGGGATGGGTCGCGATCATGTCCTGGATCGCCGCATTGGCGATGCGCGGCTCCTCGAGATTGACGAGCGGCTCGAGCGGCGCGAACTCCGGCGCGTTCTCGCGCAGGTAGGCGCGGAACGAAATCTCCGCCGTCTCTTGACACAGAAACCGATGGCTGCCGACGATGATGCCAACCTTGCCCGGACGCCTGGCCGCCTTCGCGATAAGCCAGGCGGCGGTGCGTCCCTCCTTGCGGTTGTCGCGCCCGACATAGGGCGCGCCCGCTTCTGCGCCGAGCTCGGTCAGGATCGCGAAGGTCGGCGCGCCGCGCGCCTTGAGGCTCGCGATCGCGTCGCTGACGCGCGGATGGTCGACGGAGACGACGGCCAGAGCATGCGCGCTGTCGCCGAGCCGCTTGAGGCGCTCGGCAATGACGGCGGCCGAGAGGTCCGGCGCAAAGTCGACGACCGGCTTGGCCCGGAATTGGGTCAGGGCCCGCGTCGCGGCGGCGAGATCGGCGCCGAACTGCGTGTAGAAGGCGTCTGGGCGCTGCAGAAGAAAGGCGAAGGTTTTCTCCGGCGCGCCCGGGCGCAGCCGGCTCTTGATGAGCGGCGTCGCGTGGTAGCCGATCGCCTCGGCCGCGCCGAGCACGCGCTCGGCGGTCTGCTCACGCACGCTATGGCGCCCGTTCAGGACGCGGTCGACGGTCGCGACGCTGACATGCGCCGCGCGCGAGATCGGCGATGGTCGGGCGGCTCAGCTTCGGCTCCAGACGGCCTGATGGAATTGCAAGGTCGTCCGCGGCAAGAATGATGGATTTTGAGAGAAAATGAAAGCGAGACGTTGAGTCGCAGGAGGCTTGCGGTTAGCCGTTGACCGCATCGTCCGCTCGAACGCCGTTTGGCCGATTGCGAGCGAGGAGGAAACGGAATGTCCGCCGCGATCGACGCACGCGATTACAGCCTCATGGGCCCCGAAGCCGAGAAGGCGGTCGCCGCCGGCCTCGCCTCGGCGAAATGGTATTCGCCGCCGATCCCTCGCGCTGAGCTCAAGGAGCTGATGCGCCGGAACGACGGTCCGGCGATCCGCGACACGCTGATCTGGTTCGCAGCCCTGATAGTCTCCGGGGCCTTGGGCTATTATTTCTGGGGAAGCTGGGCCGCAGTCCCCTTCTTCGCGATCTACGGCGTCCTCTACGGCTCGGCCTCCGACAGCCGCTGGCACGAATGCGGCCACCGCACCGCCTTCAAGACGAAATGGATGAACGACGCGGTCTATCAGATCGCCTCATTCATGATCCTGCGCGAGCCGGAGATCTGGCGCTGGAGCCATACGCGCCACCACACCGACACGGTCATCGTCGGGCGCGATCCCGAGATCATCACGCCGCGTCCGCCGGACATCCTGTCGCTCGCCCTCAACATCTTCTCGCTCAAGAACGCCGTCCTCTTCTTCGAGAAAGTGTTGCTGCATGCGAGCGGGCGCCTGAGCGCCGAGGAGGCGACATTCGTGCCGGAGAGCGAGCGCGAAAGCGTGCACCGGACGGCGCGCATCTATCTTGCGATCTATGCGCTCGTCATCGCCGCCTGCGTCGCTTTCCGCTCGATCCTGCCGGCGATGTATGTCGGCCTGCCGTCGCTCTACGGTGGCTGGCTCCAGCTTTATTTCGGCTGCACGCAGCATCTCGGCCTCGCCGAGGACGTGCTCGACCACCGGCTCAATTCGCGCACGATCTACATGAATCCGATCTTCCGGTTCCTGTACTGGAACATGAACTACCACGTCGAGCATCATCTCTTCCCCTTGATCCCGTATCATGCGCTGCCGAAGCTGCACGAGAAGATCAAGGCCGATTGCCCGCCGCCCTACCCGAGCACGATCGCCGCCTATCGCGAGATCATCCCGACCCTCGCGCGCCAGCTGAAGGATCCGGCGTATTATGTGCGGCGCGAGGCGCCGAAGAGGCGGGAGCTGCCCCGTGAGCGGCCTTTAGAAGGAGCTGACCCATGACGGATGCCTGGATCGACGCCGGCGCGGCCGACCGGATTGAGCGCGAAGACGTTGCGCCGTTCGAGCACGGGGGGCGTCAATACGCGCTCTTCCGGACCGCCGACGACCGCTACTACGCCACCGATGGATTCTGCACCCACGAGGACGCCGAACTCGCCGACGGCTTCGTCTCGGGCACGATCATCGAATGCCCGATGCACAACGGCCGCTTCGACTTCACGACCGGCGAAGCGAAGGGCGCTCCCGCTTGCGTCAATCTCGCGACCTATCCGGTCAAGGTCGAGGGCGGGCGCATCATGATGAAGATCGGCTGAGGCCTTAACTGTAAAGGTCCCGGGGATCAAACGGCGCCGCGCGGCGTTTCTGGAGCCGGTCGCAGACTTTTTGCTGCGACGCCGAGCCCCGAGCGGCGCACATGACTCTGCTTCACGTTGTTTCGATCGCGGCCCTCATTCTTGGCGCGGCGTCAGCGATCGCGATCGCCGTCGACGAAGCCCGGCGCCCGCAGATGATGGCGATCATGAACGTCGTCTGGCCGACCGTTGCGCTGTTCGGCGGCCTCATGGTTCTTCGCGCTTACTTCAAATGGGGCGTGCTTTCGACCAAAGCGGCCATGGCCGCTTCGCCGGCCGCAGCGCGCTCGACGCCCTTCGCGGCGCAAGTGGTGAAAGCCTGCCTCCATTGCGGCAGCGGCTGCACGATTGGAGACATATGCGCCGAGTGGCTTGCTTTCGCAGTTCCGACGGTCGCCGTCTGGTTCGGATGGCGCTCGCTGTTCTCCGAGAAAATGTTCGCCGTCTGGATCCTCGACTTTGTCTTCGCCTTCGCGATCGGCGTCGTCTTTCAGTATCTGACGATCGCGCCGATGCGGCGCCTCACGCTCGCGGACGGACTGAAGCAGGCGGTCAAGGCCGACGCGCTGGCGCTCACCGCCTGGCAGATCGGCATGTACGGCTTCATGGCCGTCGCGTCCCTCATGTTCCGGCGCGTCTTCGACCTGCCGTTCGTCGTCAACAGTTTCGAGTACTGTTCATGATGCAGATCGCGATGCTGTGCGGCTTCGTGACCTCCTCTCCGGTGAACTGGATGCTGGTGCGAACCGGCGTGAAGGAGGCGATGTAACTGGGCGCCCGCGCTCGCGCTCTGGGTCGCGTCTCGCGCCGGAGATCGCGGCGACGCTTGCGGCCTACGGCGTGCCTGTCGTTGCGGACAGACCTGCGCGGTGAGCGCGAGGCGGCGCGGCGTCGCAGGCGTTGAGCCAGCGAGCAATGTCCTTCCAGGCCGAGCGAAGCGTGTGACTTCCCATGAAGAGCGAAAGATGACGGCCGGGCGCGACGCGGGTCTCGACCCGCGTCTCACGGCATAAGGCTTTGACGGCGAGCGCCTGCGGCGGCGATACGACCCCGTCGTCCGCCGCCGCGAGAACGAAGATCGGCGCTTCGATATCGCCGAGCCCGACCTGCGGCCCAAGCGCGGGAAAACGGCCTTGCGCCAGACGATTCTCGCGGAACAGCCATTCGCAGACCTGGAGAAAGTAGGCGCCCGGCAGATCGACCGTGCGCGCGTTCCAGGCGTCGAATTTTCGCGCCATCGCCGGATCGTCCACGCATTGCAGCGCCGCTTCGGCGTTGAACTCGAGCGAGAGATCGTCCGAGCCGAGGACGAGCGACATCGGTCCCGACACACGGCCGCCAGTCAAAGACATGCCCTGCGCGATCATCGCCGGCGACACGTTCGCCAGCGTCTGCGTGATGCGCGACTCGGCCGCGCCAAGATCGATCGGCGCGCCCGCGAGAACAAGCTTTGCGACCTTGGCCGGGAAGCGCGCGGCGTATGTGGCGGCGAGCCAACCGCCCTGGCAGAGGCCGACGAGACGCGCGCGTCCTCCGAGTTCGTCGACCGCGACGTTGAGATCGCTGAGATAGGCGTCGACGCCGTAATTGCGCATCTCGGCGGTCGCCGACTTCCAGTAGGTCAGAGCCAGACCGCCTGAGCCGCTTTCCGCCAGAACCTGCGCGAGACTGTGCCCTTCGGCAAAATCGGCGATCGAAGCCTCGTGCACCGCGTAGGGCGCGACGATCAGCAGCGGCGCAAGATGCGCTCGTGGCCGCGCTCGATGCTCGAGCATGAGCATAGTCGCCAGTTCGATCCGGATGCGGTCGAACACGGGCACGCATGAGAGATCGAACGTGTCGGCTTCCCGGCGCGGATCGAGCGCGGCGGTTCCGGGCATGGCTTCGGAAATCTGCTCCATTCCGCGCTCAATGGCGGTCAACCACGCCACGCGCCACAGTTCAAACGGGTCGGCCATGAGCAGCGGCCTCGCGTTCCTTGTCGCAACGTGGATTCTAGCCCCGCCAGCCCAACCGGTCGACCCTCGGCGGCCAATAAATTTCCCGTGGGTCGCGAAACTTCAGCCTTCGGGAACGATCGCATTGACAATTCTGCGCCTTGCGTCCGGATCGTCCGCCGGCGCGATCGCCAGGGCGATGACGCCGATATAGCGCTCCCTTTGGTCGCCGCCGCCCGTCTCGCGCTCGCCGCGGCCTTTGAACCCCTTGCCGCTCAAGAGCGTCATTTCCACGACGCCTCGCTCGCCGACCATGCAGCGCGCCGCGCGCCAGCCGGGCGTGCTCCCGACATGCTCGAGCCGCGTCGTCAGTTCGCCCGATTTGACGACGCAGTCGGCAAGGTTCGATTCCTCCGGCGTCCTGAGATGCAGATATGCGATGCATTGCGCGCCGGGCATGAGCCGCGTCCGGAACCGCAAGACCGCGCGTCGTTCAGAAGCCCAGGAGCCCCACGTTTCAAGTTCATGCCATCCGGAGACGCGGCTCATGCGCGCGGAAATGAGCTTGGCCTCCTTTGCGTCGAGTTCCGCCAGCGCAGCCGCACCGAACGGCGCGACGATTCCAGTCTCGATCAGGCAGTTGTTCTGGCGATCTTCGAGCTTGAGTTTCTTGGCGCCTGCGACGGCCGCGCCGTACAGCTCTTCCGAGAACGCGCGCCAGGTCTTCGGCTTGAATGTTTTCCGGATCGTCGCGGCCCAGTCCGCCAAAGCCTTTGGATCGGCGAGAACAGCGCTCACGACTTTATAGCCGTCTTCGACGTCATGAGGATCGACGTACTTGCACAACGGCCCGCCGATTTCGGGTAGCGAGGTCGTGTTCGAGGCGACGCACGGCTTGCCGAAGGCGAGGCTTTCGCTAACCGGCAGGCCCCACCCCTCGGCGAAGCTCGGGTAGATCGTGATGAGGCAATTCTCGTAGAGCCAGGCGAGGCCTGAATCTGGCAGTTCGTCGTAGATGAACAGCCGCGCGCCCAAATAGTCGGAGTTTTCGAGATATTCCCGAAGGTCCTCGATGTCCCAGCCCCGCTTGCCGACGAAGACCAAATTCGGAATCCGGCCGTTGAACTCGCGGATGAGCCTTTCCCAGATACGGATGAGATAGAGGTGGTTCTTGCGGACCTCGATTGTCCCGACGCATAAAACGAAGCCGTCGTGGCGCAGGTGGGCGAATTCGTCGACTGCGCTTTGGCGCGCGCGCGTGAACTCCGTGGCGAGCGGGACGACGTCGACCTCGACCTCGAAGTTGAGCTTCTCCTCGATATAGCGCCGCACCTCGCCGGCGACGAAATTCGAGCTCGTCACGATTTTGTCTGCGACGACGGCGATGTCGTTGAAGCAATGCCGGAACAGGTCTCTTGCCTGCTTGTGGACATATTCCGGATTGCGCGCCTGAATTAGATCGTGAATGAAAACCACGATCGAGACCCCGCGCGCCCTGAGTTTATTGATGAGTTCATAATGGCGGTGAATCCAGAACGCGCCCGCGATGACGACGACATCCCCCGCCTTCGGCTCAGCCGCTCGCTTTGATCGGTCGAGCGCGGCAATGAGTTTATCCAGCGTCGATCGATCAGAGTTGCCCGCCGTAACCGTCGCGATGGCGGCTTCGACGAGAGAAGCGCCGACGACGAAAAAATCCCCGGCGCGGTAATCCGGGATGACGAAGTTGACCGCAGCTCCGGTCGACCGGCCGCAATCGCGCGAATGGATCGCGAGGTTCGAGACGACCCTCTGAATTCCGCTGAGAGTCGTGTTCACGCGGAGGTAATCGGCGAGATCGGTCACATCGAGATAGATCGTGCGCGCGCCCGCCTCGATGACCGCATCACGAGGGGCAAGATCGGCAACCTCGTCCGGCGCGAGCGCGGCCAGTTCGATGAGCGCCGGATTTTTCTCACCCCGGCATTCCAGCGAGCGGCGGTAGGCCGCAATCGCGTCGGGGAGCCGGCCGGCGAGCTTCAAGGCATGGCCCTTCTGCAGATGCACGTCGGCGTCGTTTTCGTCGAGCCGGATCGCGGCTTCATACGCCTCGAGCGCGCTCCGGTAATCGCCAAGCTCCTTCCGGCAATTGCCGAATTGCACCCAGATCGCGAAATCCTCCGGCTTCGCCTTAAGATGCCGGGCGTAGCATTGCGCCGCCTCGCTCCAGTCGCGCATGTCGCGCGCCCGGTCCCCCGCCCGGCGAGGGTCGTTCGCATCCGACTTGCGGGCGCCCCTCTCTCCGCCAAACAGGCCCAGTCGCATATCGTGGTTCCCAGCCCAATCATTTTTCGGCCAAAGGGTGGCCGCATGCGGCGTTCGATCCGATATCGCATGTCCGGAGGCGCAAGAGAAATGCGGGGTGCGTCCGCGACGCTGGCGCTAAATTAGGCAGTGCTGCAACAAATGCAGGCAAACAAGGCCCCGCCCCCGTCCGGCGGCGCGACAGCACATTCGTTGGGCAAGGTTGGGCGCCCCGCGGCGACGCGGTCAGCTACGCGCGCCCTACAATCGCGCCACCGCCTCCTTAAGGCGCGCGGCGAGCGCGGCGCGGTCCTTCAGTTCGCACTCGTAGACGACCAGCGCCCGCCAGCCCATGTCCGCGTAGGCGGCGAGGGTCTTCTCGTCCCGCGCCCGGTTGCGGGTGATCTTGGTGCGCCAGTAGTCTGCGTTCGCCTTGGGGCTGCGCGCGCCGCGCGGGCAGCCGTGCCCATGCCAGAAGCAGCCGTGCACGAAAATGACGAGCTTTCGCCCCGCATAGACGATGTCCGGCTTGCCCGGCAGATCGTGGCGGCAGAGCCGGTAGCCCGGCGCGAGGCTCCAGAGCATCGCCCTCACCGCCCGCTCCGGCCCGGTGTCGCGCGATTTCACCGCGCGCATGACGGCGGAGCGGTCGTAGGCCTGGCCGGTCGCGCCGGCATCCGACCGCGGGCTCGAGCTGGTTCGGCGCTTCACCGGGACGGCATAGCACGGGACGGCCAGTGGCGTTCGCAGCAATGCGGACGGCTCTCCGATGGAAGGATCATGGTCAAAGATTTCACGGATCGTACACGCGGGTGCACTGCACTACGTAGTTTCCCGGATATGGGCGTCGGACCGATTGCTCTAGAAGTCCTTTGAAGCGGCAGCGTGAAGGACTTCATGTTCACTTGTAAACTTGTAGCAGGCTGCCATTCTTCCGGCGAGTTTAACTATCCGAAAGACAGGAAGGCGCCGCATTTACTTAACACGCGTGAATAAGAAGGAGCCATTGGTGGAATTGTATGACTTTGAAGTCCTGCGGGGCGAGGAGGTCATCGCGGCCGAGCGGTCGGTCCCGCTCTACAGTCCGAAGGCGGCCTGGCCGAGGATCATCAAGCTGGCGAAGACCCTCAATGTTCCCGGGTGCCGGATCCGCGTGAAGGAACAGGGAGAGACGATCATTCTTGTCGGCGCCTCGGCCGCGCTGCGCTATGCGGATTTCGACTTTTCCGCGGCGGCGTGATCGTCGCGAGTTCAGACGGAGCGCCCCTCGCAGCGACTGCGACTTGCATCGGGCCACCGACCACAGACGATGTCGGCCTGCGGACAGCGCGGCGGGAGCTGCTGACGGAGACGCTTCGGGCGCGCCGCCCAAACATCACATCCGCCGCTGCGCTTGCAATTTTGGCTTAGGCGCCGATCAGGCCGTGCGTCGCTCCGCGACGCCGGCGATTTCGCTCCACTTCCGGCACGGCAGGTCAGGAGCGGCGTCCAGCCGCTTCTCGATCCGCACGAGACGCCCTTCGAGCCCTGGCCCAAGCCGGAAGCCGCGGCCGCGCGCCAGCGCGATCATCCCCTCGTTGGTGCGCAACGTATCGCCGAACAGCCATTCGATGCCGTCGGCAGCCGCCTTGCGTTCGATTTCCTCGAGCAAGGCTGAGCCGAAGCCAAGACGCCGCCAGTCATCTGCAATCGACATGGAAAATTCGCCGGCGCGTTCCGCGCATGAAAGCGCGACCCTAGCCTCGCCGACGATTGTTTCACGGTTCTCCACCGTCGAGGCGAGGAGCAGGGTCAGCGTGTCGCGACCATTGGCGGCCAATGCGAGCGCCAGTTCCAACGGCGGGAGTTCGCTTACCCCGCCCAGGAACCGATTGTAGCGCGATTGCGGAGAGAGTCCTCGGACATAGGTCTGCAAGGCGTCGCCGTCGCTCAAGCGGGCCGGACGAAGAGCGAGCCGAATGTCCGGTCGGCGCTTTGCCCGCAGCGTGCGGGCCTCCAAGCGACCTGAGTCGAGGGCGCTTTCATTGAGCTCTGCGTGAAGCGCAGGCTCAACGAATGGGTCGTGCAGAGGTGTGGGGACCATCGGTGACTCGCAATGAGACTGCCCTCTCCCGCTTGCGGGAGGGTCGCCGCGGAGCGGCGGGCAACGGCCCGTGGGCCCCTCTCCGGCCAAGCTTCGCCCGGCACCTTCTCCGGCAAAGGGCGTCGAAAGACGCCCGTCTCTCGACGGGCTATGCGGGAGAAGGGAAACGAAGCGGCTACTGCGGCAGGGTCCAGTCAGACGCGAAAACCTTGCGCATGATTTCGCGCTCCATGCTGTCCGTGAAGTGTCCGCCGGAGTTCGCCAGGAGGCGGGCGATCTCCCGGTCGACCTCGCTGCGGCGCTGCGCCTCGAGGGCGTCGGTCAGTCGGCGAGCCAGTTTCTTGAGCTTGGCGCCGAAGCCGTTTGCGACTGGCGGCGTGCGGTCGCCGCATAGGCCGAAATCTCCGCAGTGCGTGATGTGTTCCATAGGACGGACCTCACGATCGACCATGGCTTGATATGGGCTCGATATGAGATATGCTCATCCGCCATGCTCGAAGTTACCCGCACATAGGCGAGAAACACGTGCCTGACAAAGGATTTTGCCTCAGCTCATGGATGAGAACCCCTCATGCATAACGCTCCTCCCCCGTTGAACGCGCTTCGCGCTTTCGAGGCCGCCGCCCGGCATCTCAGCCTGACCAAGGCGGCGGTGGAGCTGAACGTCACTCCCGGCGCGCTCAGCCACCAAATTCGCGGGTTGGAAGATCATCTGGGCCTCAAACTCTTCGACCGCAGCGTGCGGAGGATCGCGCTGACGGCGGCAGGCAAGGCGCTCCACCCCGGCCTGCAGGCGGGCTTCCTTCATATCCGGGACGCGCTGGCGAGCCTCAATAGGCTCAGCGACGCGCGCGTGCTGGTAGTCAGCACACCGCCCGGCTTCACCTCGAAATGGCTGGCGCCGCGGCTCTACCGCTTTTCGATCGCCCATCCCGAAATCGACGTGCGCGTGTCCTCGTCGATCAACAACGCCAATTTCACCACCGACGGCGTCGACGCTGCGATCCGCAACCTTGCCGTCGATGCGGCGCACGATGACGCCCTCGAGGTCGAGAAGCTGTTCGACCAATCCCTCGCGCCGGTCTGCAGCCCGGCCTTTGTCGAAAAGCACGGGCCCTTCACGTCGCCGGACATGCTCAAGCGCGCGCCGCTGATCCATGACGACAGCCTCAGCGGTCGCGCCGCCATGCCGACCTGGGCCGATTGGTTTGCGGCGGCCGGCGTGAGGGACGCCGACGTCAGTCGCGGCCTTCGATTCAACAGCGCCGATCACGCGCTCGACGCGACGGTCGAAGGCGCCGGCGTGCTGCTCGCCCTTGATGCGCTCGCCTACGACGATCTGCGCACGGGGCGTCTCGTCATGCCTTTCGACCTGACCCTGCCTTCGGGCCGCTCATACGCATTCGTTTGCCCGAAGAGGCGGCGAGACTCGGCGAATGTGCGGGCCTTCCGCGCATGGCTCAGGCAAGAGGCGGCCGCCCTCGACTGGAGCAAGTGGGCCACTCGCGCAGCCGATTCGCGGCCCGCTGCGGGAGCGTCCGCGACGCGCTGAAGGGCGACCCGGTCCCGGCAACCGAGCTGCCTGGCTGCTCGTTTTCATCCCCGCGAAAGCGGGGATCCAGAAGTCCGGCAGCGTAGATCATGGCGAGTCCCTCCGGCGCCTCCGCGAACCCCTTCTCAGGACCAACAGGGCTGACGGGTTGGTCGCAGCGCCCAGCGCAACCTCTGCGTCAATCCCCACCGCTATCGCCCTCGACTTCCGTCGCAAGGTTCAAAAGCTCTCTATGATACTTCTCAAGCCGTTGAAAGTGAGCTTGGATTGCGACCGCAATCTCTTTGGAGTTCTTCACTGCGAGGAAATGCCCAACGATCTGGCTGTAATGCTCCGCTTGGCGTGGAAGGCGGAGCGCGGGATCCCTTTTCTCCTCAATTTCTGCGTCGGCCATAACCTGAATCTGCTGGAATGGCTTTGGCGCCCTGGTTCTATGTGCTCGCAACTTAGGCGCCTTGCCATTCATGAGCGCGGATTTGGGATGGAACTCGTGGAAAAGCGCGTCCTCGATGACACCGATGTCGGCGCGATTCTCGACCGGATAGGTCCAGACCCAGGCTATCTCCCAAACGTCGATCTGCCGATTGGCGATAATGTCACTTCGTGCCGAAGTGAGATGGCGACGGACGCGGGCACGAATACCGTCGACTGACTGTCCCACGTAGATTGGCACTTGGTCGAGGTCGCAAAGAACATAGCAGCCAATCTTGGTGGTGAGGGTGCGGACCGCGCTCCGACGGAAATCAAGATCAATCGCCACGTCCTACTCCGCTGCGATCGGCTTCGAACTTGCGTTCGCGTGAAGCAGCGGTTCGAGAACATGCGCCGCAATGTGCCGCACGACGGGCACGCATACGCCATCTCCGCATACATGGTACGCGTCGTTGTAGCGGTCGGGTAGTCGATAACTGTCGCTCAGCCCCATGAGCCTCGCGGCTTCGCGGGGGGACAGCAACCGTGAGCGAACCTTCTTACCTTCCACAATGAGAATAGTCTGGCGTGACGAACCGCCCGCGGGAGTCCGCAGACACCCCGCAATATCGTCAAACCGGACTTCGGCCCGCTGCTGCTTCCTGCCATTTTCGCCAGGGCGTGTTCGTCGGTAGACAGATCCTACGCTCCGGCGGCCAGAGCTCATGGCCTCCGCGACCTTTTGCCGATGCAGGGGGGCCATCAATTCGATGAGGTATTGTGTGTGAGCCGCCGTGTGCCAGTTCACGCCCGTAGGAGTGTCTTCGAGGATGTCGGAGAAGGTAAAGGTTCGCGAGGCGGGCCTTGGCAGGGCCCACCAGATCCAGCTTTTCCTGGCCCCTGGGTTCATGCCTGCATGAGCCGCAATCAGCGCATGAGAATGCCATTCCGGCTGTGGTCCGCCCGCCAAGAGAGGACCTGGGATCGTCTCGCCCTTGCGGACGGCGATGAAAAAAACGCGAGGCCGCGACTGCGGCACAAAGTGCGACGCGTTGATGACCGCAGCGCCGAATCTGTACTCCGAATCGGCGAAGGCCGAGGCGATTGCGGCGAAATCCCTGCCCCCGTGGGACGTCAGACAGCCCTGCACGTTCTCGAGCACGATCGTGCGCGGAGCGCGCTCAGCTTGCACGAGGCTGCGCATGAGCTTCCAGAACGGCCAAAAGGTTCCCGAGCGGGTCCGCGCGTTGTCGTGCTCGCGGCCGAGGCCGCGATAGCCGCCGGCCAGCGAAAGGTCCTGGCATGGGAATGACGCCCAGGCGAGGTCGACCGTCGCGGGAGGCAAATCGACGAACGTGAGGCTCCCGACATCGCCGAGCTTGATATCGCCGGCGCCCCAATTCGCCTCGTAGGTCGCAACCTTCATCGCGTCGAAGTCATTGGCGAACAGGCACCGCCATGATGCCCCAAGTCCGGCGCGCGCCATGCCACCGCCGGCAAAGAATTCGAGGTACGTATGCCTGGTCATGGCCCCCGACCAATTCCGATAAACCAAACTATGCCGCGCGGCGCCCGTAAGCCAACCCCGGCGACAACTCTCCTGTGGACGGCCTCCGGCCGTCATGAAGCGGGTTTCATGCGCCGCCAAGCCGAGCCGGGTTCGGTCCATGCGGTCATATGTTTCCTGTTTGTTCCCTATCGCTCGTCAGGGCCGTTTGCAAGTCTGGCTTTCGCCGCTTGACCGTTCGCCCGCGATCCCTCCCTATTGGCGAGGCATGAGCGATATCGTCTTCCCCTTCCCGGTCCTCGTCTGCGACACTGGCGGCACGAATGTGCGGTTTGCGCTGTCGGACAAGCCGGGCGCCCCGCTGGGCGAAATCGTCCATCTCGTGACCGACGATTATCCCGGCCTGCCCGAGGCGATCGAGGCGGCGCGGCCCAAACTCGGCGCGCGGCCGCGCTCGATGATCGCCTGCGGCGCCGGGCCGGTCGTGGCGCGGACCCTCAAGCTCACCAATGCGCCGTGGGTGATGGACGGGGTAGAGACGGCACGCCGCGCCGGCCTCGACCAGGGGCTCCTGCTCAACGACTTCGAGGCGCAGGCGCTGTCGCTGCCGGCGCTTCCGCCCGACTGGGCGCGGCAGATCGGCCCGCTTCCGTTCGCCGGCCAAGGGCCGCAGTTGATCCTCGGGCCTGGCACCGGTCTCGGCGTCGCCGCGCTGGTCGAGACGGAGGGGCGGTTCGCGCCGGTTTCGTCGGAAGGCGGCCACATCGACTTCGGCCCGGTCTGGCCGGAGGAAGTCGCGCTCTGGCCGCATCTCGAGCGCGCGCACGGCCGCGTGACCGGCGAGAGCGTCATCAGCGGCGAGGGTCTCGCGCGCGTGCACCGGGCGCGAACGATGTCGCTTGGCCGTCCCGACCCGCATCTCGGTCCGCCCGCAGTCGCAGCGGCCGCGCTCGCCGACCGCGAGGGCGAGGCGGCGGCGAGTCTCAGGCTCTATTGGCGGATCGTCGCGCGCTTCGCCGGCGACATGGCGGTGACGTTCGTGGCGACGGGCGGGGTCACGCTGTCGGGCGGTGTTTTGCCACGAGTGATCGACTTTCTCGATGAGGCCGCGTTCCGCCGGGCGTTCGAGGACAAGGCGCCGGTCGATGCGTTGGCCAAGCGCATCCCGACGCGGCTGATCACCCAGTCGGACGCGGTGCTCGCAGGGATGGCGGCCATTGCCGCCAACCCCGAACGCTACGGCATCGACTACGCCTCACGAGCCTGGGTCTAGCGCATGCCCCGCGCCTTCGGTGGAATTCGGCCGCCGGCCGCGCTTTCGCCTTTATCTTAGGGCTTCTGCCGAGTAATCGAACGCTTCGACGGGGTTCGCTTAAAGGGGATTCGACGGAGTTTGGCGAAAGTGACGCAAAGACATGGGGTGGTCCCAGCCTTGGCGATCGCGGCTGGGATTTTCACGATGATCGCGCCGGCGTTCGCCGATTGCGGCCAGGACATGCAGAAGCTTGCGCAGGCGCGCAACGTCGAGATGCAGAAGGTGAACGCGTTCGCCCAGGCGGCGCACGGCAAGCCCCTGGATCCAGGCGCGTTCTGCATAAAGTCGGCGGGCCTCCTGCACGCCGAGGCTGCGCTGATCGCGTATATGGAGAAGAACAAGGACTGGTGCTCGTTCCCGGACGAGGCGATCACGGCCCTCAAGACGAGCCACGCCAAGAACGCCGGCTTCAACGCCAAGGCCTGCCAGGTCGCCGAGAAGATCAAGAAAATGAAGGAGCAGGCGGCGCAGAGCGGACCGCAGGCTCAGCCGCTGCCGGCCGGGCCGCTTTGACCTCCGGGCACGAAAGCATCGGCGTCTTGCCGGACGCGCGTCCGGCAAGCCTTGTCATGCGGCTCACGCCCGATTTCGCGCTTCCCTTCGTCCAGCTCGCCCGCCTCGACCGGCCTGCCGGCTGGCAATTGCTGCTCGCCCCATGCTGGCAGGCGACGGCGCTGGCGGGCCTTGCGCTCGACCGCGGGCCCAACCTCTGGCATCTCGCGCTCTTTTTCGTCGGCGCGATTGCGATGCGCGGCGCGGGCTGCACCTATAACGACATCCTCGACCGCAAGCTCGACGCGGGCGTCGAGCGCACGCGCGGGCGCCCGCTCCCCTCGGGCCGGGTCAGCGTCAGGGCCGCGGCGGCGTTTCTCGTCGCCCAGTCGCTCGTCGGCCTCGCCGTGCTCCTCAACTTCAACCTGTTTACGATCTGGCTCAGCGTCGGCTCGCTCGCGGTCGTCGCGATCTATCCCTTGATGAAGCGGGTCACGTCGTGGCCGCAGGCGGTGCTGGGCCTTGCTTTCTCGTGGGGGGCGCTCGTGGGCTGGAGCGCGACGTTCGGGAGCCTCGCCCTTCCGGCCGTGCTCCTCTACGCCTCCGCCTTCTCATGGACGATCGGCTACGACACGATCTACGCCATGCAGGACACGCGCGACGACGCGATCGTCGGCATCCGCTCGACCGCGCGGCTCTTCGGCGCGAACGCAAGGGCGGGGGTCGGCCTCTTCTACGCCGCGGCGGCCGCGCTCGCCCTGGCCGCGATCCTCATGGTCGGGGGCGACTGGATCGCGCTCCTCGGCTGGTTCTGCTATGCGACGCACCTCGCCTGCCAGGTCGCCAAAGTGGACGGCGCGGACGCAGCGACCGCGCTGAAACTCTTCCGTTCGAACCGCGACGCCGGATTGTTGCTGTTTGCCGGGATCGCGGTTCAGGGCTTGGCTGGATAGCGCTCGCGCCGAGAGCCGTACAACAAGGCTCATGGCGGCCTCGCGCCTTGCCGTGAATCCCGATCGCCCCTATCGATGAGCCCCGCGGGCCGCAAAAGCGCGCCGCGCAGAGATCGCCGGGAGGAGGCGCAATTTGACCGCGCGCATCGCATCAAACCTCTGTCGTCTCTTCCTCGTTGGGACGGCGGCGGTCGCCAGCGCCGGCGCCGCCTTCGCCGAGATCCCTGACCGCACGGTCAGGATCGGCGTGCTCAGCGACTTTTCCGGTCCCTTCGCCGACCAGGTCGGCAAGGGCTCGCTCGTCGGCGCTCAGATGGCGGCGGAGGATTTCGCCAAGGAAGCGGGCGACCTCAAGGTCGAGGTCGTTTCGGCCGACCACCAGAACAAGCCGGACGTCGGGCTTGCGATCGCCCGCCGCTGGATCGAGGAGGAAGGCGTCGACGCGATCGCCGATCTCGCCAATTCCGGCGTCGGCCTCGCGGTAAACGGCTACCTCAACGACAAGAACCGCACGATGCTCGCCTCCTCCACGGCGACCTCGGATCTCACCGGCAGGCTCTGCCAGCCCACCACCGTTCAATGGACGCTCGACACCTGGGCCTTGGGCTCGGCGATCGGCGGCGCGATCACGCGCATGGGCGGGACCTCGTGGTTCTTCATCAGTTTCGAATATGCGCTCGGCAAAGCCCTGCAGCGAGACGCGACCGAAGCGATCGTCAAGGCGGGCGGGACCGTCGTCGGCTCCGTGTCCCATCCGCTCGGCGTGACCGACTTCGGCTCCTACCTCTTGCAGGCGCAGGCCTCGGGCGCGAAGGTGATCGCGCTTGCCGACACGGGCGCCGACGCGATCAACGCCATCCGTCAGGCGGCCGATTTTCACGTCTTGAGCGGCGATGCGCGCCTCGCCGCGCTCTTCCTGCAGATCACCGACATCGATGCGCTCGGCCTCGACCGCGCCAAGGGACTCATGCTGTCGGAGGCGTTCTACTGGGACCTGAACGAGGCGACGCGCGCGTTCGCCAAACAATTCGCGGAGCGGATGGGCGGGCGCATGCCGACGGAGGATCAGGCCGGCGTCTATTCGGAGACGCTCGCCTATCTGCGCGCCGTCAAGGCCGCCGATACGATCGAGGGCGACAAGGTCGTCGCGGAGATGCGCAAGGCGCCGATCGACGACGCCTTGTTCGGCCGGGTCGTCGTGCGCGCGGACGGGCGCGCGACCCATGCGATGTATGTTTTTAGAGTGAAGGCGCCCGAGGCCTCAAAGGGACGCTGGGACGACTACGAGCTCGTCGAGTCGATCCCCGCCGGTGAGGCTTTCCGGCCGCTCGCCGAAGGCGGCTGCCGGCTCGTCAAGTAGCTCCCAATCGGCCGCTGTCAGCCGGCGGGCCGGCGCCGTCGCCTCGACTCGGCGCGGCGGCGCCTCTCCGAGCCGTCCTTCCATCCAGGCGGGCAGAAACGCCTCGAGCCAGGCCGCGACTCGCCCGTCGTGCTGGAACCAGCCGCCGAGATGGCGGGGGCGGTTCTGGGCGCCGGGCCGGGTCAGGCGCTCCGATGCGCGGATGGTCCACCGGCACATCATGTGATACGTGACCTCGGGGTGGAACTGGATGCCGACTGCGCCTTTGCCGTATCGATAGGCTTGATTGGGGAAATCCGCGCCGCCGGTGGCGAGCAACTCGGCGCCCTTCGGCAAATCGAAGCCGTCCGAATGCCACTGGTAGGCGCAGCGCGGGAACGGCTCGGCGCACAGCCGGTCTCCAGCGGCGGTGGGGGTCATGGGGAAATAGCCGATCTCGCTGCGCTTGTCCTCGAAGCTGAAGACGCGGGCGCCGAGCTTGCGGGCGAGCATCTGCGCGCCGAGGCAGATCCCGAGCATCGGCTTTTCCTCGGCGAGCGGCACATCGAGCCAGTCGATCTCGCGCTGGATCCAGTCGCACGAATCGTTGGCGCACATCGGCCCGCCGAACACGATGACGCCCTCATGGGCCGCGAGCGTCTCGGGCAGCGGCTCGCCGAGAGCCGGCCGTCGGATGTCGAGGCGGACGTCCATCGCGCGCAAGGCGAGGCCGACGCGCCCGGGAGTCGAGTGCTCCTGGTGCAGGACGATCAGAACGGTCGGCCGACGAGCCACGCTCGCCATGTCTCACCCTCAATGCTTGGCCCGTGCGGCCTATGCGTCGCCGTGGGGCCGCTTCGAATATAGCGATGCAACTTCCGCGCCGAAAGGTTAATGGCGCGTGAACCTAAGCTGCAAGGGACGCATGAAATCGAGGCCGCGCGCTTGCCTTGCGCTCGCCGCCCCTGGCCGATATAGAGGACCGCCCAGCCGCGGCAACTTAAGGAAGCTCCCATCGTCTAGCGGCCCAGGACGTCGCCCTCTCACGGCGAAAACAGGGGTTCGAGTCCCCTTGGGAGCGCCAATCACGCCAGCCACCTGAACAAGATTCCTGAGGTCGCCTGTCGCCGTTTTGTGATGTGGGTCACCGCATCCGCACAGAGAGTGCGCTAGTTAGAGATGGCGCGGGAGGCGACGGGTTCACATCGCGTTCACCGAAGCTCGCTTATCTTCATGAGGGCCGCTCGACGAGTCGGAGCAGGCCTCATTTGGGATAGTTCGTGACATGGTCTCCGGGGGAATTGACATGCCGGGCCTTAAGACTAGAGCCTCTTCAGACGAGAGTCGGATCAAGCGCGTCGCTCCTTCCGCTCGCAAAAGAGTAGACCTACCGGCCGCGTTGGCAATGAAGGCCAGCAACATAATGGAGCGCTATCCCCGCGAAGTAAGGGAGCAGATTGCCGAGATTCTGCGCATTCTTTCCGCGAAACCTCAGCAGTTCCGGCTTCAATTCTTAGGCGTGGCCGACGCTGGTCCGACTGTGCATGAAACCAGCATTTGGGCCCCTGACGAGCCGACTGCGGTCCGCATGGCTAGTGACGCTCCGCTCCCTGCTGAGGCAACCGGCATCCGTGTGGTTGACCACGACGGTTGCACAGTCTTTGAACGGCAGAACTCCGATTTCTGCAGCGTGTAAGCGCTAGCGGAGTCTGCATCAGGGCGCTCACGGTCCCCCGCCGGGCTCATTCCAGTGCGGGAGCTTAGCTATCTGCTTCGCGTCAATTGCCCGACAATTCGCGCGGTGGTCAGTGCACGAGGCGGCTGACGGGCGTCGCCATGTGTGTCCTCTTGCCCGTTCACCGGAACGCTCAAATTCTCGGCAAAAATCTCGCCCGTGCGATCATCCGTGGCAATGTCAAAATTGATCTTCTGTCCTTCCTTCAATTCCGCTAGTCCGGCACGCTCGACCGCGTTGATGTGGACGTAAACGTCAAATGCTCCGTCAACTGGTTTGATGAAACCGTAGCCTTTCCGCGAATTAAACCATTTTACCGTTCCCGTTTTCATGAAAATACCTCCTTTCAAGCGCTCGTGAACCATAAGCAAAAGTATTACCAATGGATGCAACTAAACAGCGATATACTAGGACGGGCTAGGGGCGTTCCTTCCGGCCTCCAGCCATCCGAGCGATCCTCCTGAAGTACCGCGCTCGCGTAGCCCTCACACCGGCTCTTATTTTGGTCACAACTGCCCTCTTGTTGCCTGAACGATCGAGTCACCTTGGTCGATAGGAGAGCACCAGAGGTGAAATTCAAGACCAACCGCAACTCACGAATCATGCCGCCAAAAAGCTCCAACTCAGCCTACGACCAACCAACTTTGAGACGAATTCCGGCCGAAAAAAAGTTAAATGACGTTAATGTTTTCGTTGTTCGACACGAAGCCGCACAAGGGCTCGAACCCTGGGCCCGCTGGTAAGTGTCCTACGTCAAGTTTGAAATCATTGGACAAATTCCAAACTGCATCAAAATGGACTATTAAGAATCGACAGGGTGAGGCTGAAACCTGGCGCGATCCTTGAATCTCTTCCTGTTGTCCATCCTGGATTGGCCCTGCCGTCACAATTGACCGCGGTTGACGATCTTGACTTTTCTTTGAGGCCAACGAAAAACTGGTGTTGAAGGAGGAGGCGCGAGGGGGACCGCAATTGGCGGCCGGCGCAATCCGCATCAGCTTTCATTGCCTCACTCGCGGCGCTTCTCTAGGGGCGCGACGCCGATGACGACTTCGGAAACCAGCCGCTTCCTCATCAAGTTTCGCGACCCGGGGCGCCCGGCCCCTTGCGTCTCTCTGCGCGCCTGGGGCTGGCTCAAACCGCGGTCGCGCTCAATTCCGAGCCGCTCTTCAAAAGCGTGGGCGTCCGGCGCGGACGGGGCATCGCGGCGACGGGCGGCGCTTGGCGGCTCGCGACCGCCGCCGCCAAGCTCGACGACGCCGACGCCTGGGATCACTGTCACGCCATTCTGGCGCAGAACGACGGCGTCGCTCTCGTCGAGCCGGACCTCGAGCAGCAATGGACCTATGGCGAGCGAGCGGCGCCCGCCCGCACGCTCGGAATGCGGTCCGGAGGGCCTCAACCGCAGGACATCGGCGACGGCTACGCCGGCGACAGAAGCGACAACTACTGGTTCCGCAACTTAAAGCACGGCCAGTTCGACGCGGCGCTGTCGGCCTCAGCCGGCTCCGCCCGGCGGGTCAGGATCGCGCATCTCGACACCGGCTATGACCCGGGCCACAAATCGGTCCCGAAATATCTCCGCAAGGATCTTGCGCGCAATTTCGTCGATGCGGCGAGGCCGAAGGACGCCACGGACCGGTCCGAGGGCGCGTTCAACAATCTCGGCCACGGCTGCGGCACGCTGAGCATCCTCGCGGGCTCCGCCGTTCCGGGTTTCAAGCCGTTCGGCTGCGCGCCGAACGCCGAGATCGTCCCTGTTCGCGTCGCCAACAGCGTCGTCCTCTTCAGCAACGGCTCGATCGCGCAGGGGCTCGATTACGTCCATGAGCTCTCAGCGTCCGAGGCGACGCGCGTGCATGTCGTCACCATGAGCATGGGAGGCCTGCCCTCGGCCGCCTGGGCCGACGCGATCAATGCGCTTTACGAGGCGGGCGTCGTCGTGGTCACGGCGGCCGGAAATAACTACGCCAACAAGCCCACGCGTTTCGTCGTCTATCCTGCGCGCTTCGGCCGGGTGATCGCGGCCTGCGGAGTGATGGCCGACGGCAGTCCCTACGCCAACCTTCCGATCAACCGGATGGCCGGCAATTATGGTCCCGACAGCAAGATGGGGACGGCGATCGCCGCCTACACGCCGAACGTGCCGTGGGCCCGCTTCGGCGCGCCGGCCATCGTCGACTTCGACGGCAACGGGACTTCGGCCGCGACCCCTCAGGTCGCCGCGGCGGCGGCGCTCTGGATCGACAAGCATCGCGCCGAGCTCGACGCCTATCCGGAAAACTGGATGCGCGTCGAGGCGGTGCGCAAGGCGCTGTTCGACAGCGCGGCCAAAGGCGCCGCCCCTTATGCGGATGAACTCGGCGACGGCATGCTGCGGGCGGCCGATGCGCTCTCTGAGAAGGCTGCGCCCGCTGCGCAGCTCACCGCTTCGCCGCCGGCCTCCGCCGATTTTGCGTTCCTGAACCTCTTGCTCGGCGACGTGGCCCCGGCGATGGCCGCCGCCTCCGGGACGAAATTGTCGATGCTCGAACTCGAGGCCGCGCAGGTCGCGGCCAGGTCCGGGCTCGAGACCGGCACGGAGTCGCTGACGGGGGCCTCGCGGCGTGAGCTGGCCGAGGCCATGCTGGCGAGGCAAGACCTCTCGAAGCCTTTGCGCGCCGCGCTCGAGAAAGCCGGCGTTTCACCGCCGCCGCCTTCGCCGAAGACGAAAACCGACAAACCTGCACCTGCGCCCGCCACGCCGGCTGAGGAGGCGATGCGGAAGCACTTCCTCGGACTGGCTCTGAAGCCGCCAGTTCCCGAGCCGCCATACCGCCGCTTGCGAATCTACGCGTACGACCCTGGCCAGCAAACGGACCCCACGCTGTTCGACGTCAGCGTCGCGACGGTCACGACGCGTTGGGAGCGCGATCTCAAGCCGGGCCCGATCGGCGAATATCTCGAGGTCGTCGACGTCGATCCCGCGAGCAAGGCGTTCTACGCGCCGGTCGACCTCAATAATCCCAGCATCCTCGCCGAGAGCGGTCTCACGCCATCGGAAGCCAATCCGCAGTTCCACCAGCAGATGGCTTACGCCGTCGCGATGCGCACGATCGAGCGCTTCGAGCGGGCGCTCGGCCGGAAGGCGCTGTGGACTCGCCGGCGGCCGAGGAAGGAAGGCGAGGTCGTGCCCGACAACGGCTTCGTGCGGAGATTGAGGATTTACCCTCACGCGCTGCGGGAGGCGAACGCCTATTACGATCCCGACAAGATCGCCCTCCTGTTCGGCTATTTCCAGGCGGCGGACTCGAGCGGCTCCGTCACGCGCGGCTCCGGCATTTTCGGCGTCGTCTCGCACGATATCGTGGCGCACGAAACGACGCATGCCCTGCTCGACGGACTGCATCCGCGCTATTCGGAACGCACCAATGTCGATATGGCGGCGTTTCACGAAGCCTTCGCCGATATCGTCGCCCTGTTCCAGCATTTCGCCATGCCCGAGTCGCTCACGCGACAGATCCGACAGGCGGAAGGCTCGACGGGTGATATCGGAAGAAAGCTCGGGCAACTCGCGCAACAGTTCGGCGAGGCGACCGGAATGCACGGCGCCTTGCGCCGGTTCGTGGGCGAGGTCGGAGCCGCGATGCCGGTGCTGAACGCCGACATGACGGAGCCTCACGAGCGTGGGGCGGTTCTCGTCTCGGCGGTCTTCGCGGCCTTCCTGACCATCTACGAGCTGCGGTGCGCGGACCTCATCCGTCTGGCGACGAACGGCTCGGGCATTCTGCCGAACGGCGAGATCTCGGTCGATCTCGCGAACCGCCTCGCGAGCGAGGCGTCGAAGACGGCCGAGCATGTCCTCAACATGTGCATCCGCGCGCTCGATTATTGTCCGCCGGTCAATCTCGAATTCGGCGACTTCCTGCGCGCGATCATCACTGCGGACCGCGATCTCGTCCGGGACGACGACCGCGGTTATCGCGTCGCATTCATCGACGCGTTTCGCGAGCGCGGCATCGTTCCCTACGATATCCGACGGCTCGCGGAGGACAGCCTCCTCTGGGAGCCGCCTCCCATGGACGACGAAATGCTGGGCCTGTTCACCGATCTGCTTCAAAGCAATGACCCGAAGCAGAAGCTGGACCTCACCTGGGGACTCACGATCGAGCGGAAGAGCGCTTTCGACTATTCGCGCAGCAACGGCGTCATCTTGCACACGTGGCTGACGGAGCCGAACGATCCGAAGCGTCGGCTTTTGCGGCAAATCCTCGGATTCGAGGAGCCCGCGAAACAATGGACGGGCATGATCGGCGACCAATCGTTCTCAGGCGAGATCCACCCGATCGAAGCGCATTCCGTCCGCGTCTGCAGGCGCAGCGCGCCCGACGGCTCGTCGAAGGCGACGCTCGTGATCGAGCTGACGCAGACATTCAGAGCCAACCAGGACAACTATCGCGGCGGATGCACGCTCTTGTTCGACCTCAACGACCCTCGCGTTCCCTTGATGTATCTCGTGCGCAAGCGGCTGCTCTCGCCGTGGTCCATGAAGAACCAGGCCGGCGTGCAATTGACCGCCATGACCAGCGCTGCGGTTCAAGGGCAGGTCTATTATCCGCCGGACGATCCGTTGGCGAGGGGAAAGGCATTCGCGATCATGCATCGCTACGGGAGGCAGCATTGACGTCGGCCCCAAAAAGATCCGGACATGCGAAGGCGGCCCGAACGCCTCGCGGCCGGACGAAGCCGCCGGCGCGGACCCCTGCGCAACCGGCCGCGCAACCACCGCAAGGTTCGGGCGCCGCAGCAGCAGGCGGCGTGCATGAGGCGACTGGCGGCGACGGGGCGGCGCGCGCTTCGGTCCGAGTCTATTGTCAGGGGCTCGGCGACTGCATCCTGGTGCGGCTGAAACGAAAGGACGCAGACGATTTCAAGCTCATGATCGATTGCGGAGTCGTCCTCGGCACGGACAACGCGGCTTCGACGATGACGGGCGTCGTGGACAACATCGTCAAGGACACGAATGGCAAAATCGACGTCCTCGCGATCACGCACGAACACTGGGACCATCTTTCCGGCCTCATCCAGGCCGCTGATTCCTTCGCCAAACTCGTGGTCGGTTCGGTCTGGGTCGCATGGACGGAAGACCCGGACGACGACCTCGCCAAGCAGTTGAAGAGCGAACTGGGCAAGGCCGAAACGGCGCTCGCGGCCTGCGCCAGCGCGCTTCGCGCTGCCGGAGACGGAGCGACTCCCGACGCGCTGTCGGACATCGCCCTGACCCCGATCGGCGCCGCGGCTTCATCCAGCACGAGCACGAAAGCAGCCTTCGACGCAGCCAAGGCGAAGGCCAAGGTCAGGCTATGCTGGCCGACCGACCAGCCGTTCGAGATCCCGAACGCGAATGCGCGCATCTACGTGCTCGGGCCTCCCCACGATCCGACCCTCATCCGCAAGATCAATCCGTCGACGAGCAGTCCCGAAACCTACGGGCTCGCGATGACCGGCGGCGGCGCCTTGCCTATTGGAGTGGTCGCCGGGCTTGCCCACTGGGCGGCGGCGGACGGCCAATCCGCCCCGCTTCAGGACGACCCGGCCGCGCCGTTCCATCCGAGAGTGTCGATCCCGCTCGCTCCCAATGGCCGGCCCTTGCCGTTCGACGACCGTTCGGTCACGGACGTCCACTGGAGCGAGATCGACGCTTTCCTCAAAGAACACTATTCCGGGAGCGAGAACGACGACTGGCGGCGCATCGACGGCGACTGGCTAGGCTCGGCCACGGAACTGGCGCTCGCGTTGCAGAGCTACACCAACAACACGAGCCTCGTGCTCGCCGTCGAACTCGGCGATCCGGGGAAAGGCGACGTGCTCCTGTTCGCGGCCGACGCGCAGGTCGGCAATTGGGAGTCCTGGCAGACCTGGCGATGCTCGGCGCAGGCGCCGGTGACCGGCCCCGACCTCCTCAAGCGAACGGTCTTCTACAAGGTCGGACACCACGGCAGCCACAACGCGACCCTGAAGGAGCACGGCGTCGATGAGATGGTGGCCTTGAAGGCCGCGATCATTCCCGTGGACGAGGAGGAAGCGAAGAAAAAGCGCTGGGGCCGAATGCCGCTTCCCGATCTCATCGCGGCCTTGGAGACGAAGGCGCCGGGGATGGTCATGCGGACGGATCGGAAACCGGCCAACCCTCCGGCCAACGTCGTCATCGGCGAGAACTATTTCGAGCTACAAGTCTGACGCGCGGCTTTGGCGCTTGAGCAGGCTCCGTCAGGTTCGATCCGGGATGGATCATTCGCCAAGGCGCCGCGCGCCGGCGAGACGCGCCTTTGTGAACGGACGTCGCTTGAGCGCGGAGGCGACCTAACAGGCGAACGACGCCTATTGCTATTCCCTTGGGCCAGTTCAATCCAGATCGGGGTCAGCGAAGCGGCCAACCGGGCCGGCGTCGCATCCGAGGCGGCCCCATCAGGCCCGATAGCTCGGGGGATCGGCCCCCCCACCACAATAAGATGCGTTCCCGCGGCCGCCAATCAAAGGGCGCAGAATAGGCGGCCAGTTGCGCGTTCGTCTCGGTCTGGAATTCTTCCCATTTGGCCCAATCGCCGTTTGCCTTGAGACGCGCTTTCTCCATTGCGATGTCGGCGCGAACTAATTCCCATTCTACTGGGTCAAGGGCTTTGCTCGGCATCGGCTCAATCCTCTGGCGAGGAGCATCGCAAGGCGTGGACCATCGCCTTTTGCTCGGCCGTGATTTTTGCGCCACCCGGATTGCGCGCGCAAGCCCAAAAGCCGCCTCCTTATAGCGACCCTCGGCCCGGATGCCGCCGCACGTTCTCACGACGCCGGCCTCGACGCGACCGCCGGTCGGACTTCTCTTGGCCATTGCGGGCGCAGCCCGCAAAATGATTCATTGGCGGCGGGGAGAGCACGCCGTGGCGACTCTACAGAACCGTGAGCCGCATCACATCCTTTTGCGGCGTTTTGTGCTTTCGTGTGAAAATGTTGCCATCGGGGACGATGGAATTGGCCGATCGTCGTCGAGATGGCGGTCAGGTGGCGCGAACCCGCGCTGGAAACGGAACGCACATGGCAAAGGAGGACCAGCAATGGGACCTCTCGTTTCGGATATTCAAAAGGTATCGGAGGCGCGATTGCGACGCTCGGCAAGGTATGGTCGGAGGTGTTATTGCCATTGTCGGCCCACTTTTTCGCAAGGCCAGATTGTCGCTGTGCAAAGACGCCGGCGGCTCCGCGCGCGGAATTCTGTGCAATTTCACCCAAAATGTTGCGTTTTCCGTGTCCGGGCGCGTGAGAATCAGCGCATAATTGCGTTGTCGAGCGCATAGGCGGCAGGTCCGGCGTGTCATTCCGAGACAGTGTGAAAGCCTCTGTTAACCAATTCTCGGCACAGTTCTTGAGTACTCGATAGGAGCCTTATCCCGCGCTGGAGATCCGCCATGAATGCCAAGGCCGCGTATGCGTTCGCTCAATCGGGTTCGATGGAGACGCCGCTCGCTGCGGCCGGCAGAGGCTCCGATATCCTCAGCCTGTTCTCCTCGGCCTATGCGCGCGAGCGGCGGGAGGCGATGAGCCTTCCGGAATATCTCGAAGGCTGCCGCAACGATCCCACCATGCTGGCGAGCGCGGCCGAGCGCATGATAACGGCGATCGGCGAGCCGATCATCGTCGACACGTCCAAGGACCCGCGGCTCGGCCGCATCTTCCTCAACCGTACGATCAAGCTCTATCCCTCGATGGAAGGCTTCTTCGGCATGGAGGACACGATCCAGCGGGTCGTGAGCTATTTCCAGCACGCCGCGCAAGGGCTCGAGGAGAGAAAGCAGATCCTCTATCTTCTGGGCCCGGTCGGCGGCGGCAAGTCCTCGCTCGCCGAGCGCCTGAAGGCCCTAATCGAGACCCAGCCGATCTATGTGCTGGCCGCGGGCGACGAACTGAGCCCGGTGTTCGAGTCGCCGCTCGGCCTCTTCCGCCCGGAGTCGATGGGCGAAGCGCTCGAGACCCGCTACCATATCCCCCCGCGCCGCCTGACCGGCATCTGCTCGCCGTGGGCAGCCAAGCGGCTCGAGGCCTTCGAAGGCGACCTCTCGCAATTCTCTGTCGTCAAGCTCCATCCGTCCAAGTTGCGGCAGATCGCCGTCTGCAAGACCGAGCCCGGCGATGAGAACAACCAGGACATCTCGACCCTGGTCGGCAAGGTCGACATCCGCAAGCTCGAGCATTTCTCGCAGCACGACCCGGACGCCTACAGCTACTCGGGCGGCCTCAACCGCACGACGCAGGGGCTCCTCGAATTCGTCGAGATGTTCAAGGCGCCGATCAAGGTGCTCCACCCGCTCCTGACCGCAACGCAGGAGGGCAACTACGCCGGCACCGAAAACATCGGGGCCCTGCCTTTCCAGGGGGTTGTGCTCGCCCACTCGAACGAATCCGAGTGGGAGCAGTTCAAGAGCAACAAGAACAACGAAGCCTTCCTCGACCGCATCTGCGTCGTGAAGGTGCCCTATTGCCTGCGCTCGACCGAAGAGGCGATGATCTACGGCAAGCTGCTCGAGGGCAGCGAATTGTCCGAGGCGCCCTGCGCGCCCGAGGTGCTCGACCTGCTCGCGCGCTTCTGCATTCTCACGCGCCTGCGAGAACATCAGAATTCGCCGCTCTATTCGAAACTTCGCGTCTACAACGGCGACAGCCTCAAAGACGCCGATCCAAAGGCGAAGTCGGTGCAGGAATATCGCGAGGCCGCCGGCGTCGGCGAGGGCATGACGGGCGTCTCGACCCGCTTCGCCTTCAAGGTCTTGTCGGAGACCTTCAACCATGACAGCGGGGAGATCGCCGCCGATCCGGTCCATCTGATCTACGTGCTCGAACAGGCGATCAAGCGCGAGCAATATCCAAAGGAGACCGAGGAGCGGTATCTCGACTTCATCAAGTCGATCCTCGCGCCGCGCTACGCCGAGTTCATCGGCCGCGAGATCCAGAAGGCCTATATTGAATCCTACAGCGAGTACGGCCAGAATCTGTTCGACCGCTACATCGCCTACGCCGACGCATGGATCGAGGAGCAGGACTTCAAGGACCCCGACACGGGCCAGGTGTTCGACCGGCAGGTGCTCGACGCCGAACTCTCGAAGACCGAGAAGCCGGCCGGGATCGCCAATCCCAAGGACTTCCGCAACGAGATCGTCAAGTTCGCGCTTCGCGCCCGGGCCGCCAACGCCGGCAAGAATCCGTCCTGGACGTCTTACGAGAAAATCCGCGAGGTGATCGAGAAGCGCATGTTCAGCCAGGTGGAGGACCTCCTGCCGATCATCAGCTTCGGAACGAAGCAGGACTCGAAGACGGAGCGGCAGCACGCCGACTTCCTTGAGCGGATGAAGAGCCGCGGCTACACCGAGCGCCAGGTCCGGCGGCTCGTCGAGTGGTACATGCGTGTGAACAAGGCGGGCTGAGAAAGCGGATACATGGCCCAGTTTGTCGATCGCCGCCTCAATCCCCGCGATAAGAGCCTGGGCAATCGCCAGCGCTTCCTCCGCCGCACTCGGGCGGAGGTCAAGCGCGCCGTCGACAAGGCGGTCGCCGAGCGATCCATCGCCGACGCCGGCAAGGGCGGGTCGGTCTCGATCCCGACCGACGGCATCGGCGAGCCGCAGTTCCATCTCTCGCGCGAGACGGGGGAACACGAACACGTGCTTCCCGGCAACAAAGAGTTCGTCGCCGGCGACCGCATCGAAAAACCCCAAGGCGGCGGCGGCTCGGGCGGGCAGGGCTCGGACGCCGGCTCCGGCTCCGGCGAGGACCCCTTCACCTTCGCCTTGAGCGAGTCCGAATTCCTCGACATCCTGTTCGAAGACCTCGAGCTCCCCGACCTCCTGAAAACCTCGTTGAAGGACACGACCGCCCACGAATTCCGCCGCGCCGGCTATACGAGCGACGGCACGACGCCGAATCTCGCGGTGCTGCGAACGATGCGCGCCAGCCTCAGCCGCCGTCTCGCGTTGCGGCGCCCGTCCTCGTCCGAGATCCAACGCCTCGAGGCCGATCTAATGACGCTGCTCGCCAAGGAGGAGCCCGAAGTCGCCGACCGGCTGCGCATCTCCGAGCTCTATCCCGAAGTCGCGCGGCTGAAGCGTCTGCAACGGGCCATTCCGTTCATCGATCCGATCGACGTCCGCTA
This sequence comes from uncultured Alphaproteobacteria bacterium, assembly GCA_963782255.1. Taxonomy (GTDB): domain Bacteria; phylum Pseudomonadota; class Alphaproteobacteria; order Rhizobiales; family Beijerinckiaceae; genus Roseiarcus. Next base: position 1,509,427 of record CAWAIS010000002.1, read on the forward strand.
TCGGCGCTTCGATCCGACGGTCGTGCCGCGCGCCAAGGCCGTCATGTTCTGCCTGATGGACGTCTCCGCTTCGATGGGAGAGCGCGAGAAGGACCTCGCCAAGCGCTTCTTCATCTTGCTCCACTTGTTCCTGAAGCGAAAATACGAACGCGTCGACATCGTCTTCATCCGTCACACGGACAAGGCGGCGGAGGTGGACGAGCAGGAGTTCTTCTACGGCCGCGAGACGGGCGGCACCGTGGTCAGTTCGGCGTTGAAGACGATGATCGAGGTGCGCGACAAGCGCTATCCTCCGGCGGACTGGAATGTCTATTGCGCGCAGGCCTCCGATGGCGACAATTCGTCGAGCGACTCGCGCAATTGCGCCGCGCTCCTGACCGCGGCGATTCTGCCGCTGACGCAATATTACGCCTACATCGAGATCGCCGACGCGAACGCGACGGCCTGGGACGGCGCCGCAAAGGATCTTTGGCGCGGCTACGCGGGGCTGGCGGGGACTGCCGCGAATTTCGCCATGACGCGGGTCGCCTCGCGCGCCGACATCTACCCTGTGTTCCGGGAATTGTTCGCCAGACAAAAGCGACGCGGGGTTGCGACATGACCGCGGGCGAGCTCGAAACGCGCGCCGAGCCAGGCCAAACGCGGCTTCTGTTCGAAGGCGCCGAATGGGACTTCGCGACCGTTCGGCGCGTCTACGATGCGATCGAACGGATCGCTTGCAAAGAGCTCGGCCTCGACGTCTTCCCCAACCAGATCGAGATCATCTCGGCCGAGCAGATGCTGGACGCCTACAGCTCCGTCGGCATGCCGCTGATGTATTCGCACTGGTCCTACGGCAAGCGTTTCGCGCGCGATGAGGCGCTCTACCGCAAGGGATACCAGGCGCTCGCCTACGAAATCGTCATCAATTCGAACCCCTGCATCAGCTATTGCATGGAGGAGAACACGATGGCGATGCAGACGCTCGTCATCGCCCACGCCGCCTTCGGTCACAACCACTTCTTCAAGAACAACGCGCTCTTCCAGCAGTGGACCGACCCGAGCGGCATTCTCGACTATCTCGACTTCGCCAAGCGCTATGTCGCGACCTGCGAGGAGCGTCACGGCCTCGAAGCCGTCGAATCGACGCTCGACGCCGCGCACGCGCTGATGGGCCAGGGCGTGTTCCGCTATCGCCGCGCCGCGAAGGTCAATCTGGCCGAGTACGAGCGCCGGCGGCGCGAGCGGCTCGAGCGCGAGGCGCAGGACTATTGCGATCTCTGGCGCACGGTGCCGGGGACATCCACGTCGCGCGAGCGCAACATCACCGAGGAGGAGGCGCGCGAGCGCAAGCGCGCCCTGCGCCTCCCGGAAGAGAACCTGCTCTATTTCCTTGAGAAACACAGCCCGAACATGCGAGACTGGCAGCGCGAGCTCCTGCGCATCGTGCGCAATCTCGCGCAATATTTCTATCCGCAGCGCCAGACCAAGCTGATCAACGAGGGCTGCGCGACCTTCGTCCACTACACGATCGCCAACCGGCTGCACGACGAGGGGCTGATCTCGGAAGGCGCGCTGCTCGAAATCCTGCACAGCCACGTGAATGTCGTCGCGCAATACGATTTCGACGACAAGCGATACGGCGGCATCAATCCATACGCCCTCGGCTTCGCCATGATGCAGGACATCCAGCGCATCTGCGTCGCCCCGACCGACGAGGACCGCGAATGGTTCCCCGAGATCGCCGGGCGGCCGGATTGGGCGGCGGTGCTGCGCGACGCCTGGGCCAACTACCGCGACGAATCGTTCGTGCGGCAGTTCCTCTCCCCGCATCTCATGCGCAAGTTCCGCTTGTTCTGCATCTCCGACAAGGCCGCGGAGCCGACCGTTCGCGTCGAGGCGATTCACGATGCGGATGGCTATCGCCGCGTCCGTTCGGCTTTGGCTGACAACTACGACGCCAGCGCCAACGAGCCGGACATTCAGGTCGTCGACGTCGATCTCCTCGGCGACCGCCGGCTCGTTCTGCGCCATACGCCCCGCCGGGGCGTGGGGCTCGCTGACGAGGGACGCGAGGCGACGCTTCGGCACATTCGCCGCCTCTGGGGCTACGACGTGCGGCTTGAAGAGGCGCCGGCCGCCTAAATTTCGCGTCGTCGCGTCAACCTGCCGATACATCGATGCGCTGGGTGACGGCGCCTCCGCGTTCAGCGAGCGCGGCTACAGGGGTCCGGCCACAGAGGCGGGCTGTAAGGCGCGGTCGCCGACCGCCGCAAGAACGACCGCGGCTGACAGATGGCCCGCGGCTTGCTTTGCTTGCTTCAGCCCCTGCTGCAGTGCAACATCGCTGCCCCCGCCGACGGATGCGTATCATGGCCTTCGCGCAGCAACTCCATGACGACGACGACGCGGACAAGGACCGCCCCCTTCGCGACGACATTCGGCTCCTCGGCCGCATTCTCGGCGACACCGTGCGCGAGCAGGAGGGCGAGGAGACCTTCGAGCTGGTCGAACAGATCCGGCAGGCCTCGATCCGCTTCCATCGCAACAACGAGCCCGGCGCCAGGCGGGAGCTGGAGGCGACCCTCGACAGTCTCAGCGCCGACCAGACGCTCGCGATCGTCACGGCCTTCAGCTATTTCTCGCATCTCGCCAATATCGCCGAGGATCAGCATCACATCCGCCGCAATCGCGCGCATCGAATCGCGGCGTCCGCGCCGCGTCCGGGCTCGCTCGCCTTCGCTTTCCATCGCACGCGCGAGATGGGCGTCGCGCCCGCCGCGCTCGGCGCCTTTTTCGAGCACGCGCTCGTGAGCCCCGTCCTGACCGCTCATCCGACGGAAGTGCGGCGCAAGAGCACGCTGACGCGCGAACTCGAGATCGCCGACCTGCTCGACGAGCGCGATCGCGCGGGCGACCCGACCGAGCTTGCGTCCAACGAGGAAAAGCTGAGGCGCGCGATCCTCATCCTCTGGCGAACCAACATGCTGCGCCGCGCGCGCCTCAAGGTGATCGACGAGGTCGCGAACGGCCTCTCCTATTACGACTACACCTTCTTCCACGAGCTGCCGAAGCTCTATGGCGCGATCGAGGACGAGCTTGACGCGATCGGCGGCAAGCGTCCAGAGAAGCCGATCCCCTCGTTCCTGCGGGTCGGCTCCTGGATCGGCGGCGACCGCGACGGCAATCCGTTCGTGACGGCGGACGTGCTCAAGGAGGCGATGCGGCAGCAGAGCGCTCGCGCGCTCGCCCACTATCTCGACGAACTGCATCAACTCGGCGGCGAACTGTCGCTCGCCTCGAATCTCGTTCGGGTCAGCGCGGAACTCAACGCGCTCGCGGACCGCGCCGCCGATTCCGCCCTCGCCCGCAGCGACGAACCCTACCGCCGGGCGCTGACCGGCATGTACTCGCGCCTCGCCAAGACCGCGCGCGAACTCGATCATGTGGTGGCGCTGCGCCAGCCGATCGCCGACGCGCCGCCTTACGCGACGGTCGACGAGTTCGTCGCCGACCTCGATACGATCGCGCTCTCGCTCAAGGCGAACGGCGGGGCGATCGTCGCGCGCGGGCGCCTGCGTCAGTTGAGGCGGGCGGTCGATGTGTTCGGCTTCCATCTCGCGCCGATCGACCTCAGGCAGAATTCCGACGTGCACGAGCGCACCGTCGCCGAAATCCTCGCCGCCGCCTCGCCAGGCCTCGACTACCGCGCGTTGAGCGAAACCGATCGGATCGCGCTCCTGCGGCGCGAACTCGTGTCTCCGCGGCCGCTCGTCTCGCCCTTCATCGCCTACAGCGAGGAGACGTCGGGCGAGCTCGCGCTGTTCAAGGCCGCCGATAAGATCCGCAAGACCTACGGCCCCGGCGCCATTCGCACCTCGATCATCTCCAAGACCGACAGCGTCTCCGACATGCTCGAGCTTGCGCTCCTGCTCAAGGAGGTGGGCCTGATCGGCGCCGACGGCTCGGCTTCGCTCTCCGTCGCGCCGCTGTTCGAGACGATCGAGGACCTGCGCGCCTGCGTCGGCGTCATGGACGCGCTGCTGGCAATTCCCGAATACCGCAAGCTCGTCGACTCGCAGGGCGGCGAGCAGGAGGTCATGCTCGGCTATTCCGACTCCAACAAAGACGGCGGCTTCGTCACCTCCGGCTGGGAGCTTTACAAGGCCGAGATCGGCCTCGTAGAAGTGTTCCGCAAGCACGGGGTGCGCATCCGGCTGTTCCACGGCCGCGGCGGCTCGGTCGGGCGGGGCGGCGGCCCGAGCTACGACGCGATCCTCGCCCAGCCCGGCGGCGCGGTCCAGAGCCAGATCCGCATCACCGAGCAGGGCGAAATCATCTCGAGCAAATACTCGAACCCCGACGTCGGCCGCCGCAATCTCGAGACGCTGGCCTCCGCGACGCTCGAGGCGACGCTGTTGCAGGACGAAAGCCCGGCGCCCGATCCGGCGTTCCTGGAAACGATGGAGGAATTGTCACAAGGAGCCTATGCCGCCTATCGCGGCCTCGTCTATGAGACGGAAGGGTTCGAGCGCTATTTCTGGTCCTCGACCGTCATCACCGAGATCGCCAGCCTCAACATCGGCTCGCGCCCCGCCTCGCGCAAGAAGACGACCGCGATCTCGGACCTGCGCGCCATTCCCTGGGTGTTCTCCTGGGCGCAGTGCCGGCTCATGCTGCCCGGGTGGTTCGGCTTCGGCTCGGCGGTGAAGGCCTATGTCGAGGCGCATCCGAAAGACGGCCTCGACGCCCTGAAAGCGATGCACAAACGCTGGCCGTTCTTCCGCACGCTGCTCTCCAACATGGACATGGTGATGTCGAAGTCGAGCCTCGCCATCGCCTCGCGCTACGCGCGCCTCGTCGAGGACGTGCCGCTCAGGGAGAAGATCTTCGCCCGCATCTCGGCTGAATGGCGCAGCTCGGTCGAGGCCTTGAACGCGATCATGGAGCAGTCAAAACTCCTCGAGAGCAACCCGCTGCTCGACCGCTCGATCCGCAACCGCTTTCCCTACCTCGATCCCCTGAACCACGTGCAGGTCGAACTCTTGAAGCTCAACCGGTCGCGCGCGGCGAGCGAAAAGGTCCTGACGGGCATACAATTGACTATCAATGGCGTGTCCGCGGGCTTGCGCAACAGCGGGTGACGGATCGCTTGCGGAAACCGTAACAAGTCGCCATCGCGAGCGAAGCGGTCCGGAGGAGACCGTCATAGACCCATGGCGCTGCTCAAAGTCCTCAACCGCCTGTTTCACGCGCCCGCCTGGCTGACCTTCCTCGTCATGGGGCTGGCCGCCGGCGGCCTCGCGCTCTGCTCCTTCAACCTGCTCTCTCTCTCTTCCAGGCCAACTTCAATCTGATTGCGACCTATGGCGCGATGGCCGCCTTCGACGGCGGCCTCATTCAGTTTCTCGAACTGACGGCGTGGGGCTATCTCGCGCTCGCCTGCTACGTCGTCTTCAAGGGCTGCCTCGACGGCCTCCTGCAACGCATTCACAAGGCGCGCGGATAAGGGCGGATAAAGAATAGTCCGGTGCGACCTGGCGCGACTGCACGTGGCTTCGAGAGTTCGATTGCCACCAGCCGTATGAACTTTAAATACTTCGGCAGAATGCCTTTTTCGACATGATCGACAATCTCTCACAACAGATTCTGCTTGTCATCATCATTGGAATATGGTAAACAAATTTTCAGATGGTTGTGAAGTCAAGTGTGTTGGTTGCACTTTTGCAACGGCCTCCTGTGGTGCAGGCCTGTATCGTTTTTTGATACCGAGAGAATGGCGTAAGAAGACGGCGTCTCAAACCTATGCAAGGTCTGATCTCTGCTGGCCGGAACGGGTCTTTTAAGCAGTGATAGAACTCTGTCGGATACGGGTCAACTTACTTTATTGCCCTCGAATGGTTTTACTGACCGTTCGAGGCGACGGTATATGGTTTACTTAATTTACAAAGGAGGTACGTCATGGCGTCCACGTACATCAAACTTAATGGCACACTCCCGAAGATTAACCCGGATTTTCTCAGGTGTATTTTTATATACTTGGTCCGGGGCTCAGACGTTCTTGCCAGCGTCGATGTGGGGGAGGACGGCAAATTCCAGGTCACCATCCCGCGCAATGTCGCTCTTGCGGGCGGCCAAGGACTGCAGGCCGTTGTCGGCCCGGCCGGCATGGGAAAACATCTGACGCAGCTTCCCAACCTTCAGCGGGTCCCGGTTAGTCTGAAAGACGTGGAGAAAGCCGACGAAGTAACGATTTCGACCAAGGGACTGGATCTCTCCGAAAACGTTCTGAATCTTTGGTGGACCTGGTGTCGCTGGTATTGCGTTAGCGGGTACATCGTCGGGCCAACCGGCTGCCCGGTGCCCGGCGCACAGGTGACCGTCAACTCGGTCGGATTCGACGTATGGGGATTTACCGAGACCCCACAAGTCACGGTCAGCGCCGACCTAACCGGGCACTTCACGGCGTGCTTCTGCTGGTGCCAGAGTCCTTACGTCTTCCCCTGCTGGCCGTGCTGGCCGGTCTGGTGGGAGTGCTGGCCCTGGTGGTGGGAGTGGGACATTCTCTACGTGATCGAGGCGCTCGAACGCAATCAATCACAGGCCAGTCGCCCTTTCGCGGGCTTGCAGAGCGGAAACATATTGACCCGTCCGGAAGGCGTCGACTTGGTTCGCGGGCAAGGATTTGCCAGCTTCCGGAAGCAGATGGAAGAATTTAAGCCCGATCCTGCCCGCACGGCCCTGATCAAGAGGAAGCTTTCAAACTCTGCGCTTCGTGCGATCTTCCCCTATTGGTGGTGGTGCTGCGACAATCCCAACATCGTCTTTGACGTCACGCAGGGCGGTACAGTCATTCTCAGTGAAAATCCAGCCACCGATACCCGCTGGTGCTTTGCCGACGGGAGCACGGTGACGCTGGTCGGAAATTCCCAGACCATCAGCGCCTGCCCCCCGACGACAGTAACCGATCCCTTTATCTGGACTCTTGTCGGCCTCATTCCGGCCAACTCGGCCCACATCAGCGGCGGGTATGCGGTGGGGACGCCCGGTTCGGATGACAGCGATCTGGCCTTCTACGACGCGGGGAACGTGCTGAATATCTATGGCGGCTTCGGCGACCCTACCGTCGCCTATTACCAGGTCAACACGGCGCTGTGGAGCGGCGACCCATCGCGCGGTGGGACGCCGCCGACGACGTCCACCTTGCTCACCGCGACCTTGAACAACTACGTGTTCATTATACCCAGCGGCAGCTCCACCCCGAGCTACTCTGGGTCCATCGCGATGGGCCCGTTCACCCAGGGCGGGCTGACAAGCCTTTACGCGACCCCGCAGGCGCGCGCGAGCCAGACGATTCCGGGGCTACCCGCCTTTCCGTCGCACGCGCCCACGGATACCATCATCTGGGCTAGCCCTCAGCTGCTGATCTCTTCCGGAGCTTCCGCCTTGATCGGCGGGGGCAGCGTTGGAGCCGTCGATTTGACTTTGAATGCCTTCGACAACGCTTTCCACTCGGTAACGCTGCCGCCGCCGCCAGCGGGGTCGCCAGCGCCGGATACGAGTGCAATATTGACGCTCACAATCGACAACGTGCCCTTGGGGAATGGGCTGTTGACCCTCAATGCCTATACCGCAGGCTTCGGCACCCCGCCATCGTCGGGAACGGGGGAATGCCCTGCCTTTGACGTCGGTCCAGGCGGCTTTGTCCAGATCACAACGACGGTTTCGGATATCAATGGCCACCTCTGCGAATACTATATCGACGCGCAATACGGGCATGACAACGAAGCGACGGTGGCCGACCCCGGGCAGAGAGGCTACAGGATTAACCCGCTGATTAGCGCCGCGCCTGCCGGAGTTTGCCACGCCGGAGATCCCGACTACACGTGCAAGGGATGGGTCGGCGGCTCGGACACGGCCTACTTCCCCTGGGCTAATGGAGGATCGAGTCCGACCACTTCGCCGACGAACCATCAACCGTTTGGACCGAACAATCTGCCCCCAGACTGTTGCTATGAGTTCCGCCTCCGGTTGCGGAAGCGGGTTACGAACGGCTACACGACTCAGTCATTTTATGACGGGGACTTCCAGACCATCGGTCTGAAATTCTCTAGTTAAGGCAGGCCAGCCGCCGAGGGGGCGCGAATCGAGACGATTTGCGCCCTTTCGGGGAGCCTGATTGATGGCCCGACGCGAGATTGAAATGCCCTTCTACTGGCTCGTGCTCGGGATTCTCGGCGTCTGGCGCATTGTTCATCTGCTCAACGCTGAGGACGGTCCGTGGCAATCGGTCGTCAAGCTGAGGCGGCTGGCAGGGAACGGATTCTGGGGGGAACTGCTCGATTGCTTTTACTGCTTGAGCGTTTGGATTGCGGCGCCGTTCGCGGTCTTTCTCGGCGAGGGATGGAAGAACCAGCTCTTACTCTGGCCGGCGCTTTCGGGCGGAGCGATTCTGTTAGAACGATTGACATTCCGCGAGGACCAACATCGACCTGCGGTCTATACTGAGGATCAGGAGGAAGGCCATGTGTTGCGGCAGGAACAGGGCGCAATTTCGCGCAACGACGACCAATTTCCCGCCTCCTAGGCTTGCGCCAACGGTTGCGGGCTCACAACGACCCATGGCGCGCACCCCTGGCGCGACCTTTGAGTACATCGGCCAGACGGGACTGACCGTGACAGGCGCCGTGACCGGTCGGCTCTATCGCTTTGACCAAACCGGGTCGCGCATCGGAGTCGATCCCCGCGATCGCCCTTTCATGGCGGCCATCCCGGTTTTGAGACAGGTTTAACCGTCGCATCCCTAAGAGCCCGTCCGGGAACTTAACGAATTGTTGGAATCGCTTATGATTTAAGGAAGGCGGCCCGAATCGCTTGGGGGGTCGCTGATGTGGACCAACGAAAATCGCGCTCGCTACGACCGCAGTCGGCTGCGCTATCCGAGCGATCTGACCGACGCGGAATGGGCGCATGTCGAGCCGTTCATTCCACCGGCCAAGCGCGGCGGCAACCGACGTCATGTCGATGAGCGCGAGGTCGTCAACGGCCTGATGTATGTCCTGAGCACCGGCTGCCAATGGCGCGCCGTGCCGAAGGACCTGCCGCCGCGTTCGACGCTTTACGATTACTTCGATCGCTGGAGTTGGGACGGCACGCTCGATCGCATCCACGACGCGCTCTACGTGAAGTGTCGCGAAGCGGCCGCTCGCGAGGCGAGCCCGACCGCCGCGATCATCGACAGCCAGAGCGTCAAGAGCGCGGAAAAAGGGGGACCTGCATCGATCCGGCGGGTTACGACGCCGGCAAGAAAATCATGGGCAAAAAGCGCCACATCCTCGTCGATACGCAGGGCCTGTTGATGCATGCGATCGTCCACGCCGCCGACATCCAGGACCGCGACGGCGGCGCCGCGCTGATGGCGACCTTGTTCGGCGCCTTTCCGTTCCTGACCAGGCTCTTTGCCGACGGCGGCTATCGAGGGCCGCAATTTCAGACCGCCATCGGACGAACTCTGGCGCGCGTGAAGGTCGAGATCGTCAAGCGATCGGATCAGGCCAAGGCCTTCGTCGTCCTGCCCAAGCGCTGGATCGGCGAACGCACCTTTGCCTGGCTCGGCCGCTGCCGACGGCTGGCCAAGGACTGGGAATGCCTCAACCGCAAGGCGCTCGCGTTCCTCCGCCTCGCTTCCATCCGCCTCATGCTGCGAAAACTATGCAATCCCACATGATGTTTCCGGACAGACTCTAAGAGCCCGGACGCAGCAGAGGCCGCGCCCTCGTAGGAGGGCATCCTCCCCTTCCGGTCAGAGCGTGGTGGAGGGACGCGCATCCGGCGCGTCGACCCGTCGGGGCCCTTCTCTTCGACTGTCGTCAAGCGGATCGGGCGACGCCTTCGGCTTGCCGGCAGCCGAAGTCCGAATTCCGCGCAACGTCGAAGCGTATCGCCTATTGAACTTGCCGACTTTGGAATTGAACGCGAGCATTACTGCGCCGTCGCCTTCCCGCCGGCGTAAGTTTTTCAGGAAAACTTGCGCCTCCAAGAAAAACGTTGGAACAAAACCGGCTGAACCCCGGTTTCGCATCCAACGACGATCCTCGCGGAACGGCGGCGTGGCGTTTCGGCCGCGCCGGTCTGGACGAGAGCTGAGAGAGGGAGGTTTGAATGAAGCGTGACGCGCGACCCCAAGCGGCCTTTCGCAATTTTCTCTGCAATTCGCTCACCCTGACCGCGGTCCTCGGAACCGCATCGGCGCTGGCTCTGTCGGCGCCCGCATTCGCGGCGTCCGACCAGATGTCGGCCAACAGCCAAACGTCGGGGCCGTCCGCGCAGGATTTCACCAAGCCCGCTGACGAAGCCGCGAACTGGATTCTCCCCGCCGGCGACTACAGCGGCAATCGCCAGATCAAGGAAAAGGAGATCGGCCCGCAGGACCTCGACCAGATGCAGGTCGCCTGGACTTTCAACATCCCCGAGAACGGTCCGATCGAGGCTGCGCCGATCGTGTGGAACGGCACGATCTACGTCACGTCCAACCGGGATGACGTTTACGCCATCGACGCAAAGACCGGCGCCATGAAGTGGCAGTACAACCCCAAGCCGGAGCAGATCGTCGGCTTTCCCCGCAATCGCGGCGTCGCGGTCTATGACGGCAAGGTCTTCATCGCCATGCTGAACGGCCATCTCGCGGCGCTCGATGCTGCGACGGGCAAGGAGCTCTGGAACAAGCAGACGGTCGCCGACCCCAAGGACAGCTTTTATACGATGCAGCCGGTTCCCTATAAGGGCAAGATCCTGCTCGGCGTATCCAACGGCGACTGGGGCGGCAACGGCAACATCGCCGCCTTCGACCCGAACAACGGCGACCGGATCTGGCAGTTCGACACCATCCCTGGTCCCGGCGAGAAGGGCCACGATTCGTGGGAAGGCGATTCGTGGAAGCGCGGCGGCGGCGCCCTCTGGCAGGGCGTCGCGATCGATCCGAATTCCGACACGCTTTACGTCGACACCGGCAACCCGCTGCCGGATTTTCTCGGCGCAGAGCGCAAGGGCGACAACCTCTTCACCAATTCGATGATCGCGGTGGACATCTCCGGCGCCAAGCCGCAGATGAAGTGGTACCGTCAGTTCATCCCGCACGACACGCATGACTGGGATCCGTCGACGCCGCCGGTGCTGTTCAAAGGCAAGATCGACGGCAAGGAGACGCAACTGGTCGCGGCTGGCGACAAGGCCGGCAACTTCTGGATCCTGAATGCGGAGAACGGCGACGTCGTCAGCCGCACGCCGGTCAGCTTCCAGTTCAACCAGGACACGCAGCCCGCGATCAACGGCACGAACTACGCCTGCCCGAACACCAATGGCGGCGTCGAGTTTAACGGCGGCGCCTACGATCCGGCGACCAACATCTTCTTTGTGCCGAGCACGAACCAGTGCGGCAAGTGGAGCGCCGAGAACAAGGCTGTCTATGTCGCCGGCCAATTCTATCTCGGCGGGGCCTTCCCGAGTCTCGTCGGACAGAACAGCGGCTGGTTCAACGCAATCGACGTCTCGACCGGCGCGCCGGCTTGGCGCGATCATCTCAAGCTGCCGGCGAACGGCGGCGCGCTGGTCATGGACTACGTCGGGGGCCGCATGCCGGAGGCGAAGCAATCGTTCGTCTTCAGCGGCATGCTGGACGGCAAGTTCAACGCCTACAGCGCGGAGACGGGCAAAATCCTCTGGCAATACAACACCGGCGCCAGCATCATCGCGCCGCCGGCGACTTTCACGATGGACAACAAGCGCTACGTCCTCGTCTGTTCCGGCGACCCGGGCTTCCTCAAGGTGCCCGAGCTCGGGTCGGCCATCGGTCCCGCCCATCTCACGGCGTTCGTATCGGGCGAGCAAAAGGCTTCAACGCAGTGACGGGGCGATGAAGGGCTCAAAGCTCATCGGACGGCTGCTGCATCCTCTCTTGACTGCAGCAGCCGTTGGCTTCCTCGGGCTCGGCGCGGCGAGCGCTGCGCCCGCGGCCGAGAGTCCCCATGCCCAGGCGCTCGGGGCGCTTGGCGATCTCGAGGCGGCGATCGGCGAACTGGATTCGGCCTCGAGGCTCATGGAACATGCGCCCGACCCTTACAAGGCCGCCGCCCAGCGCGCGCTCGACGCGCTCACCGGGGCGAAAGGATCCCAGCCGGCGGGCGCTTCCGCCGACAAGGAGGGTGCGATTGGTCATCTCAAGCAGCTCAACGCCCACGCCGGCTCCGCCCCCTGGAAAGCGGCGGTGCAGGGCGCGGAGGTGCACGCGTCGGTGGCGCAGTCGCAGCTCAGCGAGGCGATCGACGCCGGCGACCTGGAGCACTTCCAAGTGTCCGCCTCATCGGCGCTGGAGGCGCTCCTGGCCGCGGTCGGCCGCGATTCCGACGCCGGGCCGATGGGCGGTCTGCAAGGCGCGCTCGCAACGACCTCGCTCGGCGTTCCCGAGGACGCCATGATGGTCTCAGGCTGCGACACGCCGAAGCTCACGCCTGGCGAGACGCCGGCGTACGGGGTCACGAACGGCCATCTCATCTTTGTCGCAGTTCGCGATCGCGAGCAAAACACGCGCTTACCCGAGTCGATCGGGTCAAGAGACATTGCCGTGACGAATGGAGTCGTCATCCTCTACACGGCCGCGACCGATGAGGTCAAAACTTTGTGCCCCGACGCGGCTCAACCCTCGGGATCGGCCGGCGACGAAAAGAGTTCTGCCGCCAACAGCGCGCCCGCGAGCTCTGCAGCCGGCGCGTCCAACGCGTCGCAGCAGAGCGGCGATCAGAAGAGCCCGGGTCCGGCAAAGCTCTATACCGAGGCGCAAGCCGAACAGGGCAAGCAGCTCTATGCTCAGCATTGTGCGGCCTGCCACGGCGATCAGCTTCAGGGGAAATCCGCCCCGGCGATCGCGGGGACGGCTTCCTGAACAAGGCGAACCTGCTCGGATGGTCGGCGGCGGACTTGCGCAATCTCATCGTCACGACGATGCCGCGCGACAATCCCGGGTCGCTCTCGCCCGATCAATACGCCGCGGTCATCGCCTATCTCTTGGGCGAGAACTGCTATGCGGCGGGCCCGGACAAGTTTCCGATCCAGGCGACCAGCGCCATCACCAACGCAAAGCTTCAGCCTGTGAACGCTGCGGACAAGAATCAGAGCACCGGAACCTGCCCGGTGCGGCAGGCGAGCAAATGACGAAAATGCGCGTCGTGGTCCTCGTAGCCCTCCCCGCGGCCGTGCTTGGCGCGCCTCTAGCCGTCGCGAAGCCGCTGCCGGCGACTATCGTCCTCAATGACGGAGGCTTCGACTTTCGCGACATCGGCTTCCGGTCGAAGCAGGTGACGCTGACGATCGTCAACCACGGCGACCGGCCGCATGCGCTGGCGATCGCGCCCGCCTCGTCGCCCGGCGGGACGCCGATCGAGCGGACGGCGCCGCTGTCGCCCGGACAATCGACGCGCCTGATATTTGCCCTCCCGCCGGGCAAATACCGGATTTACAGCCCGCTCGACCACGACCGCGCGCATGGGCTCTCGGCGCCGATGACCGTCATGTCGCCGGGCGCGCAGGCCGGCGCCGAGATGAACCGGGTTTTCTACAACTTTTGATCCTGGCGTCGCTCACGCGCCGGCTGGTTGTCTCGACTGGCCGTTGGCTTGAGCTTTTTCAGTACGCAACGACATTTTCTTTTCATTTCGCAGAATCCGTGCTAGGTTCTGCACATGACGGAGGAGTTGGAAAAATCGGCCGGCGGAGCGGCAAAGGCGTCGCCTCTGGGCAAGTGGCGCCCATCGCTGAGCATGCTGCCGGCGGTTCTTTTTGCCCAATTTCCAGGCAGACGGAAGCGAGAAAATTTTTTCGGCCTGAGTCGCTCGTAACCCCTCGGCCTGAGTCGCCCGTAACCCATTGAAAAGTCCCGATTCGCCAAAGGAAATGCAAGGAAATACAATTCCTTGCATTTCCCTTGCATTTGGTTTGGTCTGGCTTGGATTCAGCTTGGTTTGGCTTGGTTTGGCTTGGTTTGGCTTGGCGTCGTTTGCCTCAGGTCGCCTATTTATTAGGCGCAGCGCCCCGGCCCGCGATCAGTAGCCGCTTGCCTGGCGGCGGCCGATGCAGGCGGTCGGCGCGTCTCCCTTCTCGGGGCCCCATCAATACGCAGGCAGGATGCGCACGCGTCGGGTCCGTCCGTCGGGGCCGGCCTCCTCCACCGTCTTCCCCTGATTCAAGCCGTAGCTTGCGGCATGCTGGCCGTCCTCGTCATGAATGCCCGAAGTCTCGCGGCTGATCGACGCGGCCTTAGCGCTGAGTTTCGTATCGACGCCGTTGACGTCGAGTTCGTCCGGAGCCGCGGCGCCTGTTTGCGAGGGATCGGCAGCGCCTACGTTCGCCTTCGGGTCCTGAAGCGGCCGTGACATGCGCTCCGCGGCCTCGACGGAAACCAGGACGCCGCGCGAATGGCGCCCGTATTTCGCCTCCGCCGGGGCGAGCGCCTCGGCCCAGCTTTGTCCCGGGGCGCGGCAGGAGCAGGCCGGCGTGTACGATTGTTCAAATTTATGCGCGTTCGGCAGCCGGGAGTACGGTTCGCCAAACGACGACACGGCCTCATCAATCGTGCCGCCAAACGGAAACGAATAGAGGGCCACGTCCGCGTTGGGACAAAGCGACCTGCAGACCTGTTCGAGGGTGTCGGAGCGGCTGCCTGGGCCGAAATAGGACACGGGAAAGAAAGCGCCGTCGCACGTCCGCACGCAGACCGTGTAATTCGCCCTTCGTTCGGGCTCTCGTCGCAGCGACAGCTTAAGGGTCCATCTCTCGCGCCGCCTCGCGGGTCTGACAGCGGGGACGAAGAAAGGGAAAGCGCTCGGGCTCACAGCCGGCGCGCCGCCGCATCGAGCGCATCCGCCGCTCTGCGCCAGCACCTCGCCGCCTGCGAGGGCGAGGGCGAGAAAAACAAAGCCCAGCGCCGCGATCGCCCAAGGCCGCAGGCGTCCCGCCTCGGCGGAAAGGCCCCGAACGCAAACTGACCTGAGCCGGCGAACGACAACCATTGGGGTCCTCGCAAGACGTAGCTCTATTGCCTGGCGTTCGTTTCACGCGGATGTTCTGGCGGCCCCCGCGAGTTCGGGCGGATGGAGCCGCGAAACAACCATGGTCTCCATATGCGGCGACATGATGCGGCGACCTCGACTTTTTCGGGCTTCCGCCCGTCGGATTCTCGACTTGCCTCTCCGCGAGCCGGGACAGCCGGCGCCCCGTCAATTGGGCGTCACGCCCCGTCGAGCCAGGTCAGGAGCGCTTCCAAGAACGGCGCCTCGACATGCAGGCTGAAGCCCGCATTCGTTCGGACGAGGAGGCAGAGGAGGCCCGCGAAGCGCACCGCCGCGGAGGACGAACTGGCGGCAAGGTCGGCAGAGGTCCCTTGCGCGAGCGCAAGCGCCGCGTCCGACCCCGAAACCTCGACCGCGGCCCAGCCGTCGTCGACGCTCGTCGCGCACCAGCCGTCGCGCCACCCGTCCGCCGCGCGTAGCGGCGCGGCCGTGACGATGAGCGCGCGGTCGCGCGCGATGCATAGCGCGTGCGCGCCCTCGGGCGCAAGTGCGTAGAGGCCGAGCAGGGGCGCGCCGGGCGCCAGCGCCGCGATCGCCGCTTCGAGGTCGCCGGAGACGAGCGTCTGTCCGAGGGGTCCAAGCGCGCGCGCCGTGAGCCTCGGCCGGTCGATGAGCGATCCTTCCACTTGCCGCGCGGGCGCCCAGTTCATCTCACGCATGGAGCCGCTTGCCCTCCGGATCGAGCGCGACGGCGGGCGCGATCGAGGCCCGCCGCTCCGCGCCGAGATGAAAGATCGCAACCCACTCGCCCATGCGTGAGAGGCCGTCCTCGACAAGCCCGAGCGCCACGGGCCTCTGCAGCGCCGGGCTCATATAGCTCGAGGTCACGTAGCCGAGCGAGCGGCGCGCTTGGCCCGCGCCTTCGACCACATGCGCGCCGGTCGGCAACGGCGGGTCGCCGCTCGCCACGGCCAGGCCGACGAATTGCTTCCGGCCCTTGTCTTTGGCTGCGGGCGTGAACAGCGACCGCTTGCCGATATATTCGTCCTTGCGCTGGTCGCGCGGACTCGTGACCCCGAGATCGTGCGGCATCGTCGTTCCATCGGTGTCCTTGCCGACGATGACGTAACCCTTCTCCGCCCGCAGGATCATCAGCCCCTCGAGGCCGAGCAATCCGCCGCCGAAGGCCGGCAGCTTTTCGATGATGCGGGCGCGCAAGCGCCATGCTTTTCCGGCCGGAACGGAGAGCTCGTAGGAACGGTCGCCGGTGAAGCTCACGCGGGCCACGCGCATCGGCGCGCCCTCGAACTCAGCCCGGGCGAAGGCCATGTGCGGCAGGCTCTCCTCGTCGAGCCCGACGCCGAGATCGAGCGCGCTGACGAGGTCGCGCGAGCGGGGGCCGGTGACGGTCAGTGTCGCCCATTGCGCGGTCGCATCATGAATGACGACGCGGCGCCGATCGAACCGATCCTGCCGCCAGAGTTCGAGCCGCATCACGACGGCGTCGGCGTGGCCGGACGAACACGAGACGAGAAGGCGATCGTCTGCGAGGCGCAAGGTCACGCCGTCGTCGAACACGACGCCGGTCTCCGACAGGAGAAAGCCGTAGCGGATCCTGCCCGGCCTTAAGTTTGACAGGCGATTGTAGCTGTTGAAATCGGCGAGCCCCGCGGCGTCGGGCCCGATGATCTCGATCTTGCCGAGCGATGACCCGTCGAACAGCGCGACCGCATCTCTGGCGCGGGCCGCCTCCCGCTGGATGGCGCGCTCGGGATCGTCGGGACCGTACCACGCGGGCCTCAGCCAGCCGCCGTACTCGCGCATCTGCGCGCCGTCGGCCCGATGCTCGCGCTCAAGCGCCAACCGCTTCAGCGGATTGATGAGCGCGCCGCGCCGCCGTCCGGCAATGACGCCCATGGGCACAGGGACGAAGGGCGGGCGATAGGTCGTCGTCCCCGTCTCGTCGATGGAGCGGCCGGTCAGCGCGGCCATGGCGGCGAGGCCGTTGACGTTGGACGTCTTGCCCTGATCCGTCGCCATGCCGAGCGTCGTGTAGCGCTTCAGGTGCTCGACCGAGACGTAGCCCTCGCGGGCCGCGAGCGCGACGTCCTTGAGCGTCACGTCGCTCTGGAAATCGATCCAACGCCGCCCCGGGGCATCGGGCTTCGGCCATGCGGCGGCGATGCGATACTGGCCGGCGGGCGCATTCGGCGCCGGGTTTGTCCCCCCGCCCGCGGCATGGCCCTGGCGCAGCGCCTCGTCGAGCGTGAAGGCGCCGTTGGCGGCGCCGGCGATCGTCACGCCTTCGACGGGCGTCGAGGGCACGAGCGCGGCGAGCGCCGCGTCATAACGCAGCTTGCCGCGCGCCTGCGCGTAGAGGTGAACGGTCGGCGTCCAGCCGCCGGAGAGCAAGAGCGCGTCGGCCGCGCGTATCTCGCCTCCGACCCGGACGCCCTCGACGCCGGACGCTCCGACCACGCCGTCGATCTCGACGCCGCGCGCCACTCTGAGCCTCGTCGAGGGGATCTCCTGCCGCGTGTCGAAGATTTCGACCTCGGCGCTCGCCTCGCTCAAAGCCTCGGCGACCGGATAGGCGCTATCGTTGTTCGTCGCCATGGCGACCCGCCTGCCGACGACGACCGCAAAGCGACGCAAATAGGCGAGCGCGGCGTCGGCCGACATGACGCCCGGGCGGTCGTTGTCGGGAATTACGAGCGGGCGCTCGATCGCGCCGGCGGCGACGACGATCCGCTTCGGCCGGATGCGCCACAGCGCGTCGGGACGCGGCCCGCGCCGCTCCCAGGCGGAGACGAGGTTGTGGTCGTAGACGCCGAACGCCGTCGTCGACGTCATGACGCGCCCGCCGCTCGCCTCGACCGCGCTCACAACGCTTGCGGCCCATGTCCGCCAGTCGCCGCCTTCGACCGTGCCGCCGCGATGGATGAGCTGGCCGCCGATTTCGGCGCGGTCGTCGAGGAGGATGACGACGCGGCCCGAGCGGGCGGCGGCCTGCGCAGCGGCGAGGCCCGCGGGGCCGGCGCCGACCACGAGCACGTCGCAGCGGGCGTTGAACTGGGGATTGTCGGCCGGCGGCCGATTGTCGGGATCGACCCGGCCCAGACCTGCCATCGCCCGGATCGTCGGCTCGAAGGTCTCCCAGCGCGGCCAGATGAAGGTCTTGTAGTAGAAGCCCGAGGGCATGAAGGCGGACAGCTTGTCGATGAGCCCCGCGCGATCCTCGGCCGCCGTCGGCGCGGCGTTCACCGAGCGCACGGCGATGTCGTTCTCGAGCGCCTGGGTTGTGGCGCGCAGGTTCGGCGTCGTCTTCCCCTCGCGCGTCACGTCGACGATCGCGTTCGGCTCTTCCGTCCAGGCGCCCCAGACACCGCGCGGCCGGTGATATTTGAAGCTGCGGCCGACGATCCTGACCCCGCCCGCGAGAAGGGCCGAGGCGATGCTGTCGCCCGCAAGGCCGAGATAGGGCTTGCCGTCGAAGGCGAAGGCGAGCTTTCTGCCGCGATCGACGGCGCCGCCCTGGGACAGGCGAAATCCGCTCACGACGCCGGCCTCATGGGTTCGCTGGCGATGACCGCATTGGTTGCGGTGTCGCGCGTCATCGCGAACAATTCCATGCAGGTCGTGTGCAGCCAGATCTCGCGGCTCAAGCCTTTGGGATTGGCGTTGAAATAGAGGTATTCCGCCCAAGCTTCGTCGCCGACCGCCTCCGACGGCTCGGGCCGCGCCTTGGGCTCCCCGACATAGTGGAATTCGGTCTCGTCGCGCGGACCGCAGAAGGGACAGGGGAAGACTTGCATGCGACGCGTTTAGAGGATTGCGCGCTTCGATGGAACCGGCGGGGGACGGCCTCTGTCCTCAATCCTCCTTCACGGCTCGCCTCGCTCAACGGCATCGACACGGGAGCGGAAGTCGCGATGCATATCGAACAAAAGGCGCGCTTCCTCCCGGAAAGCATTCTGGTTGTCATCAACCCGGCGCAGGATAGCCGCCATAATGTCGACGTCAGTCCGCAGCGATTGCAAATCGCGCCGCATGGCGACGAGGGTGCGGGCGATCCAATTCAGATCGATGTTTTCGGGAATGTCGGTCATTCAGGTCCTACGGCTCCCGCACGGATATAGATGGATACAGGCCCCTAGAGAAAGAAGCGCAACGTCAAAATTCTTGGTTTGCACCATTGCGCAGCGATCCAATATTCTCGACGCCGACGGACTGAACGGGTAAGCTTAGGAAAATCGGCGAGGCCTTCATAAAGGCGAGGCATTCATAAAACGCAGGAAGCGATCATGCCAAAATTCATGTTCGTCGGGAGCTACACGCATGAGGGCTCTAAAGGCTTAGCCAAAGAAGGGGGAACAGCACGCCGCGCGGCGGCGGCGAAAGCGGCCGAGAGCGTGGGCGGCAAACTCGAGGCTCTCTATTTTGCGTTTGGCGCGGACGACTTTTACGCCGTCTTTGATCTTCCCGACACCGCTGCAGCCGCCGCAATTTCCGTAAAAGCAAGCGGGACCGGCGCGCTAACGGGAAGGACCATTCCGCTGATCACGCCGGAAGAGATGGACGCCGCACTCAAGAAGACGGTTCAATATCGAGCGCCGGGAACCTGATCCGTACCGGATCATTCGCGCGATCGGTCGGCTGGACGTCGCCAAGCAAGCCGAGCTGTCGTCAATTCCTCGTCGCAGTCATCGCGGCTGCATCGCGTGCCTTGTTCGCGGATCACCTCGACCATCGCCACGTCATGCTCGAAAACACCCCGTCCTGCCGGATCAGCGCGTGAAAGAGCGCGGCGCCGACATGGAGAAGGATGGTCGCGAAGAAGAGAAATGCGAGAATCGTGTGGGCGCTGCGCAGGAAGGCATAAAGCTCGTCATTGTGCGGCATAATCTGCGGCAGATGGATCGATCCACCGAGAACGATCGGATAGCCGCCAGCCGAAAGCATAGACCAACCGATGAGCGGCATGGCGATCAGCAAGGCATAGAGAAGGTAGTGGGATGCCTTGGCACCGATGGCTTGCCAAAGCGGCAGATCCGCCGGCAGCGCTGGCGCCCCGCGCCGGAGCCGCACGCCGAGACGGAATATGGCGACGAGCAGGATCGCGATGCCCAAGGGCCGATGGATTGCGATGAACGTCAGAAATTTGGGCTTGAGCGTCGAGACCATCCCGATGCCGATAAACAGCATGGCGAGAACCATGGCCGCCATCAACCAATGCAACGTCCGTTGCAGCGGAGTGAAATATTCCGTCACTGCGCGGCCCCCGAAGCCTGCGAGGTCCTCGGATAGTCGGCACTCTCAGCGGTACGCAGATCGAACGACTTCGCGTAGGCGGCGGAGCGCGCTGCGAGGAGCGGGTCGTCGGAGACCTCGATGCCGACCGGCAGGATGGTCGGGTCATAATTATAGTCCCGGCATGGTCCGTCTGCCTCGTCTTGTGCCTGTCGAACGATAAGCGTCCCGATATCGACCTGCTCTCGATCGGCGGGCCACACTTTCGTAGCGTCGTTCGGCGGATCGCCCGGCTGCGCCAAAGTCGCGACAAGGCGCCAGGAGAGCGGCCCATGAGCCAGGCGTTGCTTAAGATCTTGCGCAAGAAAATCCGGACCGAGCTTCGCCAGCGTCGCATGATCGACGATATGCTCCGGCTCGGTGTGCTGCATGGACCAGCGCACAAGCTGACTCTGTCCAGCGGCATTGACGAATCGGAACGCGTTCAGACTGTTGTACGTCCGGTCAGCCCAGCTGTCTGTCCAGGGCGCCGTCTTTGCCCAATCGGCAAAGGGCTGAGCTTCGGGATGTGTCGCGAAGAAGCGCCCGGTCGCAGCGGGATTTGGTTTTCCCGTCGCCGGATCAATGTCCTGCGTCAATGTCAATTCATAGAAGGCCTGCGGCGTGGCGACGACGAACATTGGCATATCATTCATGCCGCTTCGCCATTCCTGTCCGTCCGGCGCGACAACACGTATCGCCATGCTGCGAACACGGCCCGTAGCATCTGCTGCATCGGGATCGCCAACTGCGATGGCGAACCGGCCGATGACCGGATAACTTCCGGCTGCAAACATTGGCGCCGTCGAAAGCCGCACTCCAGCGCCATTCGCCTCGAACGTGCCGGTGAAGCAGGTGCCTTTCGAATGATTGCGCCGATGACCGAGCGGGTTGCCGCCGCGATCGCTTAGCGCTGCGACCATACGGGCGGGAGTGAGACGGTGCGGGCTGAGCCAGCCGCCGGTGTAAGCGAAAACGACCGCCGCGCACAGGACGATCGCGCCGATGGCGGCAAGCCGTCCGAAGATCGCCTGAGGGGTCAACCCTGAGCGCGGCATGTCGATTGTCCATCAGGATCTACGCGCCCGAAGGCTGTTCCCAGCAATTAGAGTTTCAAGCAGGGTATTTTGTGGCGGGGTATTTTTGTCCTTTTGGTTCGCTTCTCGCCTTTGCGGTCTCGGAGCTCGTTGACGGCGGCGATCGCCGGCCGCGGCGCGCTCGGGATGCGGTTGGAACACGGCGTGCTCGCACCTGTGCCATTTTCTGGAGCGAAGCCGCCCGCGATTCCCGGAACGCCTTCGTAACCCATTGAAAAGTCCCAATTCGGCAAAGGAAATGCAAGGTTTGGCTTGGAGGAATTGGTCGCAGCGGGTGCAAAAACAACAATGACAATACGGTAATACGCGCCCTCAGGCGATGATGTCGGGCGTCAGCTGGTCCTCAAGCATGGTGAGCTTGTCGCGCAGGAGGAGCTTGCGCTTCTTGAGCCTTTGCAGCTGCAGCTGATCGGCCTGGCCGGCATCGCGCAGCGCCTCGATCGCGTCGTCGAGGTCGCGGTGCTCCTCCCGCAGCCGTTCGATCTGGGCGATGAGCGCGGCGCGTTCCTCCTCAGTGAGCTCTTTGTCAATCATCCGTCAAACCACGCCTTCCGCCCCTCGACGCCGCTTTTAAGACAAAGGCGAAGCGACTATGAGCGAGCGCCCCAGAGCGCGCAAGCCGCCGGGCGCCAGGGCCGCCACCTGTCGCACGATCGATGGGCCTTTTTCTGACGATGCTCCGAATTCCCCCAAAAATGTTAGGCCCGGCGGTGAGGATTTGATCGAGGTCGCGCTGTTTTGCCGCTTGCATGGTGCGTCCGTTGTGTCACAATTTCGTCGTTGGAGCGATAGGAGCGGTTCCCATGTCGATCGATTCGCATCTCAGCGAGCTGGTGCGCCGTCATCAGGCGATTGAGGAAGCGATACTCGCCGAAGAAAACCATCCGGCTGTGGACGACATCAAGATCCACGAACTCAAGCGGAAGAAACTTCACCTGAAAGACGAGATCGAGCGGCTGAGGCATCAAGCCGAGGCGACTGCCACCACCCACTGAATGCGCGGGTCTCGCCGAGCGCGGCGAGACGAACGCAATCAGGGTTCAAGAGGGTCGCCGGCGGCGCGCCATTCCTCAGCCACGGCGATGTCGCGTTCCCTGTTCGCTCTCGCCGCGGACAGGCGGACAAACTCATTCCGCGACAGCAACCGCGCGAGCGCCCAGACCGCTGCGCCGCGCACGAGAGGCGACTCGTCTTCGAGACGTTCGCGTGCGGCGCCTTCGAGCGCGGACAGGCCGGAATTGCCGATCGCGATCATAACGTTGCGGAGGAAGCGCGCGCGGCCAATCCGCTTAATCGGGCTCCCCGCGAAGCGAGCGCGAAAGCCCCGGGCGTCGAGCCGCGCAAGCTCGGCGAGCGGCGGCGCGCCAAGATCCGCGCGCGCGGCGAGTTTGACCTCTTTCCCGGCGGTCGCGAATTTGTTCCACGGACAAACCGCGAGACAATCGTCGCAGCCGTAGATGCGGTTGCCGATCGCGGCCCGGAGTTCGCGCGGAATCGGCCCTTTGTGCTCGATCGTCAGATAGGAAATGCAGCGGCGCGCATCGATCCGGTAGGGCGCCGGGAAGGCGTTGGTCGGGCATATGTCGAGGCAGGCGCGGCAGGTCCCGCAATGGTCGGTCTCCGGGGCATCGGCGGGAATGTCGAGATCAGTCAGAATCGCGCCGAGAAAGAGCCAGGAGCCGAACTCGCGCGAAACGAGATTGGTGTGCTTGCCCTGCCAGCCGACGCCTGCGCGCGCCGCGAGCGGCTTTTCCATGAGCGGGGCGGTGTCGACGAACACCTTGACGTCCGCTCGTTCCGGCTTCGCCGCCGCGACGAGGAAGGCCGCAAGCTCCTTGAGCCTGCCCTTGACGACGTCGTGGTAGTCGCGGTTGCGTGCGTAGACAGAGACGGCGCCGGCGTCCTTCCGCATGAGCGCCGCGAGCGGATCGTCGCTCGGACCATAGTTGAGGCCGAGCATCACGAGGCTCTTCGCCGCGGGCATGAGCGCGCGCGGATCGACGCGGCGGGCGAACGTCTCCGCCATCCAACTCATTTCGCCGTGCGCGCTCATCGCAAGCCACTCCGAGAGGCGCTCGCGCGCGCCCGCGGGCGGATCGGCCGAGGCGACCCGGCAAGCGTCGAAGCCGAGCGCGCGCGCCTTGGCGCTGAGCGCCTCTAGAAGTCGAGATTGGCGTAGGTCGCGCTCGGCGCGGTTCCCGGCAGGCGCTCGGCCAGGATGGGGCGGAACGAGGGACGCGACTTCACCCGCGCGTACCAGGTCCTGGCGGTTTCGTTCTCGTTCCACTCCACATCGCCCAGATAGTCGAGGCAGGACAGATGGGCCGCCGCCGCGAGGTCGGCGTAGGTCAGCCGGTCGCCGGCCAGCCAGTTGCGGGACGCAATCAAGTGGCCGATGTAGCGCAGATGATAACGCAGATTGGAGCGGGCCGCGCGCACGGCGTGCATGTCGGGGGCGCCGCCGCCCTGGTCGGCGCTCATGAATCGCTTGATGATCTTCTCCCGCACGAGCCATTGGCTCGCCTCGTTGAAGAACTTGACGTTGAACCAGGCCGTCAGGCGGCGCGCCTCGGCCCGGCCAGCGGGATCCTCGGGCAACAGTCGGCGATCGCCGAGGCCGAGGCCACGCGTCTCGTCAAGGTATTCGGCGATGACGTCGGCTCCGGGAAGGGGCGGCGCGTGGTCCTCGATCATGACGGGCGTAGCCCCCTCGGCCGCCATGAGGAGGAACTCACGCCGGCGCTCCCAGGCCCGCTCTTCGATGAGCTTGGGCTCGATCCCCATCTCGGCCAACGCGAGCCGGACAAAGCGGGAATGCGGGCAAAACGGGTGGTGGTAGAGCGTGACCATTGGGACGCCGGCCATTGGGATTTCTGGAAAGCGCGATGAACGTCGCCACCCGCCCGGAGTTCAAATGCGTCGACGCCGGTTAACTCAAGGTTAAGCTGCGGCCCTGCGCGTGAGTTCTCGGTTAATCGGCGCGCGCGCGCTCGAGGATCTCGCGCGACTGGATACGCCAGACCTCGGCCGCGTCCAGGCGGGCCCAGGCGGCGCTGAGCGAGTCGTTGGCGTCGATGGCGCGGCAGGCGTCTTCGATCACGAAGGCCTCGAAGCCGGCGGCGCCCGCGTCTAGCGCGGAAAAGGCGACGCAATAATCGGTCGCGAGGCCGCAGGCGAAAACGCGCTTGACGCCCCTGGCCTTCAGAAGCGCGGCGAGCCCCGTTGTCGTCTTGCCGTCCGCCTCGAGAAATGCGGAATAGGAGTCGACGCCCCCATGCATGCCCTTGCGCAGAATGAGAAACGCCAGGTCGAGCGCGAGGTCGGGATGGAGCGCAGCGCCCGCCGTGCCTTGCACGCAATGGTCGGGCCACAGCGTTTGATCGCCGTAATGCAGCCGCTTCGTCTCGAACGGAGCCGCGCCGTGGCTTGACGCGAACGAGGCATGGCCGGGCGGGTGCCAGTCTTGCGTCACCACCACCTGCGGCATCCGCCGCATGAGGGCGTTGACCACCGGCACGATCGTATCGCCCTCCTCAACCGCCAAAGCGCCGCCAGGCATGAAGTCGGCCTGCAGGTCGATCACCAGCAGGACATCCTCGTCGTTAATCGTGATCTCCGACGGCATGGGGATGCTTTCCTCCGAGAGGCGCCAGCGACTGCCAGCGCCGCCGCTCGAACATGAGCACGACGCCAAGCGCAAAGATGAGGGGCAGGATGAGATAGAGCAGGCGGAACACGAGCAGCGCCGCGACGACATTGGCCTGCGGCGCATCCGGCACGCCTTCGAGGACGGCGAGCTCCAGAACGCCCAGACCGCCCGGCGCGTGGCTGACCAGCGCAAGCGAAAACGAGGCGACAAAGACGCCGAGCACGACGATGAACCCTGGATTGGCGGCGGCCGGCAGCGCGAAGAAAATGATTCCGGCTGCGCCGATCAGCTCAAGCGGTCCGGCGAGAAGCTGACGCGCGGCGACGGGCGGGCGCGGATAAACGAACTCGAAGCCGCCGACCCTGAACGGGGGAAAGTGCAGCAGCGAGCCGATGACAAAGAGGCTCGGCGCCGCGATCAGAATAAGCCCCCCCACCTGGCCGAGCCACGG
Source organism: uncultured Alphaproteobacteria bacterium (assembly GCA_963782255.1). Classification (GTDB taxonomy): domain Bacteria; phylum Pseudomonadota; class Alphaproteobacteria; order Rhizobiales; family Beijerinckiaceae; genus Roseiarcus. The sequence continues at coordinate 1,534,951 of CAWAIS010000002.1, forward strand.
CGGCGCCCCGTCGAGACGTTCGATGAGCTCTGGGCGGAACAGGAGCAGAAGGCCGCCCAACGTCACCGCGCCAAGCGCAAAGGTGAACGAGCAGAATGCGACGAGCACGCCGATTTCGCCGACGCTCAGGCCCTTCGTCGAATAGGCCCGGTAGCGGATCACCGCACCCGAGAAGACGGAGGCGCCGATGTTGTGGGCGACTGCATAGGCTGTGAACGACGCAAGCCCGACAAATCGCCAACTCAGCTGCCGGTCCAGGTGCCTCAGCGCAATTTGGTCGTACCAGGCGAGGGCGGCGTAGGCGACCAAAGTCGATGCGATCGCAGCCGCCCAATGATCGAGTGAAATCGAGGCGATCGCCTCCCCCAGGCTGCGGAGCGACAGCCCGTGCAATTCCTTGAACAAAAGCCATGCCGACACGGCCACCGCGCCGATGCCTATGATCGGCCATGCGATGTCCTGAACGCGTTTCATGACCTTCGTCTCCCGACGACTTGAATGGCGCGCCGCCTTCGCCCTCCCTGCCCGAGCAAGGCGGCGAAGGCAAGGCTAAGCGGGCCGGCCGCACGCGCCGCCTCTTCACGCCGCGCGCCAGTCGACGCTTGCGGAGGGCGGGCCAGCCCGTCATGCTGGGGGACCCGAGTCCACTCATGAATCATGCCGGATAACGCGCAAGCCTCAACCGGGACGCAGGACTATGTCGGCGACCCCCGCAACAATTCCATCCTGGTCAGCGTCAACGGGACGCTCGCTCCGCGGGAGGACGCCAAGGTGTCGGCGTTCGATTCCGGTTTTGTCCTTGGCGACGGCGTCTGGGAAGGCTTGCGGCTCGTCAACGGCCGAATCGCATTCCTGAGCCGCCATCTCGATCGGCTCTGGGACGGCGCAAAGATGTTGCGCATGGACATCGGCCTCAGCCGCGAGGCCTTGAAGGCGCGACTGTTCGACGTCATCGAGGCGAACGGCATGACCGACGGCGTGCATATCCGCCTCATGGTGACGCGCGGCGTCAAGCGCTCGCCCTATCAGGATCCGCGCCTCGTCGTGGGGCAATCGACGATCGTCATCATTCCGGAATGGAAGCAGCCAAAGCCGGAGCTCATTGCGCGCGGGCTCAATCTTTTCACCGTACACATCCGCCGGACAGGGCCCGCGGAGCAGGACCAGAAGATCAACTCGCATTCGAAGCTCAACTGCATCCTCGCCTGCATTCAAGCGATGGAGGCGGGCGCGGACGAAGCGTTGATGCTCGACGATCGCGGGTTTGTCGCCACCTGCAATTCGACCCACTTCTTCATTGTGCGGGACGGCGAGGTGTGGACATCGGGCGGCGGCTATTGTCTCGGCGGCATCACGCGGGGCGCAGTGCTGCGCGCCGCGCGGCGGGAAGGCGTTCCCGCGTTCGAGAAGGACTTCTCCCTGTTCGACGTTTACGGCGCGGACGAAGCGTTCACGACCGGAACGTTCGCCGGGCTGACGCCGGTCGCGCGGGTCGACGGACGCGTGATCGGCGAGGACGCGCGGAAGGCTGACGACGCTTCGGGCCCGATCACGCGCCGGCTGAGAGCCGCCGTTAAGGCGCTCGAAGCGGAAGAAGCCGAAGGGAGGACGCGGTGAGCGACGACGCCGTGGTGCGGCTTGCGATGTGGTCGGGCCCACGCAACATCTCGACCGCGATGATGCGCTCCTTCGGCGCGCGACCGGACTGCGCAGTCACGGACGAGCCGTTCTACGCCGCCTATCTCGTCGCGACGGGCCTCGTCCATCCGATGCGCGAGGAGGTGATCGCCTCCCAGCCGACCGACTGGCGCGAGGTCGCGGCCACCCTCATCGGCCCACCGCCGGAGGGCAAGGCCATCTGGTACCAAAAACACATGACGCACCACATGCTGCCTCAGTTCGGCCGCGACTGGATCGATGGCCTCGTCAACGCCTTTCTCATCCGGGCGCCCGAGGCGGTGCTCGCTTCTTACTCCAAGAAGCGTGACGACTTTACGTTGGAGGAAATCGGGCTTCCGGCGCAGGCGGAGCTGTTCGACCGGGTCGCGAACCGGTTGGGCCGCGCTCCCCCGGTCGTGGAGAGCCGGGACGTGCTTGCCGATCCGCGCGCGATGCTGTCGGCCCTGTGCACGGCCTGCGGCATTGCGTTCGAGCCCGCGATGCTATCCTGGGCGCCAGGGCGCCGCGCGACCGATGGAGTTTGGGCGCCGGCCTGGTACCAGGCCGTGGAAAAGTCGACGCGCTTCGCCGACGCGAGCAGCGAAGCGGGCTTCGACGATCTGCCCGATGCGGCGAAGCCGATCGTCGAGGCGGCGCGGCCGATCTACGAAAGGCTGGCGTCTCATAAACTCAAACCCGGCGGCGACCGTTGACCGCATGCCCAAGAAGCTCAGGACGCGCAGGTGAATTCGCCGCCCGGCCTTGACGCAGGCTCAGGCCCGGCGCATCAGCTTCGCGCCGATGCCCCTGCTTGTCCTGCCCTTTCCGGCGATCAATCCCGTTCTCGTGCAGTGGGGGCCTCTGGCCATCCGCTGGTATGCGATCGCTTATATCGCGGGCCTCGTCCTCGGCTGGCTCATGATCCGTCGCGTGATTTCGAACGAGCGGTATTGGGGCGGAGCCAAGCGTCCAAGCACGGAGAGCGTCGACGATCTGCTCGTCTATTGCGCGTTCGGGGTCATCATCGGCGGGCGGCTCGGCGACGTGCTGTTCTACGACCCGCAGTACTACTTCGCTCATCCGCTCGACGTCTTCAAAATCTGGGAGGGCGGGATGGCCTTCCACGGCGGGCTGATCGGCGCCTTTATCGGCATCCTCCTCTTCGCCCGCCGTTATCACGCGCCCGTGCTGAGCGTGCTCGATCTCTGCTCGCTCGTCGCGCCGATCGGCCTTTTCTTCGGCCGCATCGCCAATTTCATCCGCCCCGAGCTTTGGGGGCGTCCGACAGACGTCCCCTGGGCGGTGATCTTTCCCGGAACCGACGGCCTGCCGCGTCATCCAAGCCAGATTTACGAAGCGCTGCTCGAAGGCCTCCTGTCTTTAGTCATACTGTTCGCGATTGCGCGGGCAGGCGGGTTGAAGCGGCCCGGTCTCATTGCCGGCGCCTTCGGCGTCCTCTATGGCGCCGCGCGCATCTTCAGCGAGTTCTTTCGCGAACCCGATCCGCGGCTCGAGGACCTCGGACGGGGCCTGACGATGGGCATGGTTCTGTCGGCGCCGCTCATCGTCATCGGCGTGGGATTGCTTGCGGCAAGCCTCAGCCGGCGGGAAAGCTGAGATGACGGCGCTTCTTGATGAAATTAAAGCGATGATCGCCGAGCGCGGGCCGATTACCGTCGAACAGTATATGCAACTCGCGCTGGCCCATCCCGAATATGGCTACTACATGAGCCGCGATCCATTCGGCGCGACCGGAGACTTCACCACCTCGCCCGAAATATCGCAGATGTTCGGCGAGCTGATCGGCCTGTGGGCCGCCGAAATCTGGTCGAGCATGGGATCCCCGGCCGCGGTGCGGTTCGTCGAGCTTGGACCGGGACGCGGCACCCTGATGAGCGACGCGCTGCGCGCGGCGCGCATCGTTCCCGAATTCCGAAGCGCGCTCGATGTCTGGCTCATGGAGACGAGCCCGACCCTGGCCGCCATGCAGCACGAACTGCTGCTCGACAGCGGCGCCGCGGTCTCGTGGGCGCAAACCCTGAAGGATGTGCCCGAGGGGCCGGCGATCGTGATCGGCAACGAGTTTCTCGACGCCCTTCCCGTCCGCCAGTTCGTGCGCGTGAGCGGACAGTGGCGGGAGCGCACTGTGCGCCTAAGCCACGAGGGAGAACTCGCTTTCGACGTCGCGGCGAAGGCGGAGCCCTACATCAACTCGGGTGCGCCCAATGGCGAAATCCTCGAAGTCTGTCCCGCCGGCCACCGATTCATGTTCGAGCTTGGCGCCCGGCTCGTGAAGCAGGGAGGCGCGGCGCTCCTGATCGACTACGGCCATACCGCGACCGGGTTCGGAGATACGTTGCAGGCGCTTCGCGCGCATCGCTACGTCGATCCGCTCGCAGCGCCCGGTGATTGCGACCTCACCGCGCACGTCGATTTCGCCGCCATGGCGCGCAGCGCCAGCGCGACGGGGGCAGCGGTCTATGGCCCGATCGACCAGGGCGACTTCCTGCGTGCGATCGGCATCGATTTGAGGACCAAGGCGCTCGCGGAGCGCGCGAGTTCCGACCGGGCGCAGGAGCTTCAGCTCGCGCGCGCGCGCCTCGTCGGCAAAGGCAAAGGCGAGATGGGCGCGCTGTTCAAAGCGATGGCGGTCGCGGACCGCAGGCTTCCCGCCCCGCCGGGCTTTCTGCCGGCCGGAGCGAAGACCGCTTGAGCGCCGTTCCGTTCCTGAGGGCCGAGAGTCTGCGCCTGCCCGGCGTCGCACACGGATTTTTCACGCGCGGCGGCGGAGTGTCGAAGGGCGTGTACGCGTCGCTCAACGGCGGCGTCGGCTCTCGCGACACCCCGGAGGCGGTGGCGGAAAACCGCGCGCGCATGGCCGCCGCGCTGGGAGTGAGGTCGGAGCGCCTCGCGATTCCCTACCAGGTCCATTCGACCGACGTCGTCGCCATCTCCGGCCATTGGGCGACCGACGCGCGCCCGCGCTGCGACGGCGTCGTGACGGCGACGCCGGGGCTCGCGCTCGGGGTGACAGGCGCCGACTGCGGGATGATCCTGCTCGCCGACCCGCACGCCCGAGTCGTCGGCGCAGCCCACGCGGGCTGGAAAGGGGCGCTGACCGGCATTGTCGAGGCGACCGTCGCCGCGATGGAGCGTCTCGGCGCCCGGCGCAGAGACATCCTGGCCGCGCTCGGCCCCTGCATCGCGCAGGTCTCTTACGAAGTCGGCCCGGAGTTCGTCGCCGCATTCGCGGAAGCCGGAGAGGACACGAAGCGCTTTTTCGTAACCAGCCGCAAGGCCGGCCATTCGATGTTCGACCTGCATGCCTATATCGCCGAACGCGCCGCTCGCGCGGGCGTCGGTCGGTTCGAGGACCTCGGCTTCGACACCTATGCGGACGAGGAGCGGTTCTTCAGCTTCCGCCGCACGACTCATCGCAAAGAGCCTGACTACGGCCGGCTCGTCTCGGCGATCGCACTGGCGTGAACTCTTCCGGCGGTCGCAAATCCTTGACTCGAGTCGCCCTCCCGCCCCATTTGGGCCGCAGCGCGGCCTCATAATGGGCCGCCGTCCGACATCGCAAGACGGCCCGAGAAGGACCCTTTCATGTTCGGTGAGGCTCCCGCGCAGCGTGATCCATGCGCTGGCATCCAGCGCCTGCGGGCGGCTCTCGCGGTCGCTTTTCCTGTCGCCCGAATGTATGCCCGGCGCGGACGAAGCGCGCCGCCACAATACGTCGAGGTCGGCGCGTGAGCGAGCGGCGTCTCCATCATGCCGACAGCGCCGCGTTTCGCCACGCGATGCGCGCGCTCTCGTCCGGCGTCGCGATCGTCGCGTGCGGCGATGGGGAAACCCGCATCGGCTGCACGGTCACGTCTCTCGCATCCCTGTCGCTGACCCCGCCAACCCTCTTCATTTGCCTGACCCGCCTCTCCTCGACGCTCGCGGGTTTGCGCGAGACGGGCGCCTTCTCGGTCAATCTTCTTTCGGCGCGCCACGAAGCGCTTGCGCATCGCTTTAGCGGACGCGGCGGGGTTCATGGTCCGCGCCGTTTCGACAGCGCGCGCTGGACCGCCCTCGCGACGGGGGCTCCGATTCTGGCGGACGCGCTGGCTGCGTTCGACTGCCTCGTCGAGGAGGTCGTCGAGCGTCATTCGCACGCGATCGTTCTCGGCGCGGTCGTAAGCCTGCGCGAAGGCGTGGAAGAACCCGCGCTTGCGCATTGGCGCGGAGACTACGCGCCGTCGCGGTAAGGGACTACGCGCTCGCGATCGCGTGGAAGAACGAGCCGGTCACGAGGCCGCGGCGCGAGCCTGCAGGCAGGGGAGTCGCGCCATAAGCATCGGAAACGAACGCGAACGGATCGTCGGTCCCATGCGAGAGGATCGTCGCATAGTGGAATTCGTGGCCGCGCAAGGCGGTCCCGACCGCGCCGAGCGAGCAATCGGCCGCGAGCCTCGCCTCTCGGTAGCCGAGCGTCATGCGGCGTTTGGCGAAACTCGTCTCGACGCCGAGCAGCCCCGCCATCCGGTGGGAGACGCCGGCGGCGTCGACGAGGCTCGCCCCGAGCGTCATATAGCCCCCGCATTCGCCGTGAACGGGCCGCGTCTCTGCGAACCGGCTGAGGCCGTCACGAAACCGCTCCGCTGCGGACAGCCGTCCGGCGTGCAGCTCGGGATAACCGCCGGGAAGCCAGCACACGTCGCAATCCCATGGAGGCGGCTCGTCGGCGAGCGGGGAAAACGCGACAATCTCGGCGCCGGCCGAGCGCCAACCACGAATGAGGTGCGGATAGATGAAGGAGAAGGCGTCGTCCCGAGCAAGCGCGATCCGCTGGCCGGGCGCGCGCAGCGCCGCGTCGTCCAGCGCAGGCGCAGCGAAGCAAAGATCGCCGGCCAGCGAGGCGATCCGCTCGCAGTCGCTATGCGCCTCCACGAAATCGGCGATCTGGTCGAGCCGCCGGTCCAAGGCTTCGGTTTCGCCGGCCTGCACGAGGCCGAGATGGCGCTCCGGCAGCGCGACTTTTGCCTCATGCGGCATCGCGCCGACCACTGGGATTCCAAGCGTCTCGATTGCTTGCGTCACAAGACGCCGGTGGCGTTCGCTGCCGACGCGGTTGACAACAGCGCCCACGATTCGCAGCCGCTTGTCGAAACTCGCGCAACCCTTGACGATCGCCGCCGCGGATTGCGCCTGTCCCGATACGTCCAGGACAATCAGCACGGGCATGCCGAGCGCCGCCGCGACGTCCGCGGAGGCGCCGCTACGCCCTTTCGGGGCAGGCACGCCGTCGAACAGCCCCATCGAGGCTTCGCAGAGCGCGAGTGCGCATCCGTGACAGGCTTGCGCGGCAAGTGCGCGCAGGAATTCCGGCGCCATCGCCCACGAATCGAGGTTGGCGCCCTCGCGGCCCGACGCGGCCGCGTGGAAAGCCGGGTCGATGTAGTCGGGGCCGGATTTGAGGCCGACGGCCGCGAGGCCACGGCGTCTGAACGCGCGCAGGAGGCCAAGCGTCAGCGTCGTCTTGCCGCTACCCGAGCGTGGAGCGGCGATCATGAGCCCGCGGGTCATGCCGGATCTCCAACCGCGGGAGCTAGGCGCCGGCGCCCGGTCGCTTTAGATGAGCGCGGATGAGCGAAGCCCAGATCGATGCGCCGCTCAGACGCGGCTGGACGACCGGCGCCTGCGCCAGCGCGGCGGCGCGCGCCGCGTTCGAGGCGCTGCTGACGGGCGTCTTCCCCGACCCTGTTCCGGTTGCGTTGCCCAAGGGCCTGAGGCCCGAATTTGCGCTCGCAACCCATGAGCTCGGCCCCGATTTCGGGCGCGCTGGCGTGGTCAAGGATGCGGGCGACGATCCCGACGTCACCCACGGCGCTCTTGTCGTCGCGACGGTGCGGTTCGCGCCGAGGGGCGCGGGCCTGAAATTCAGGGCCGGAGAAGGAGTTGGCACGATCACGCGCCCGGGCCTTCCGCTGCCTCCCGGCGAGCCCGCCATCAATCCCGCCCCACGCGCGATGATCCGCGCCAACCTCGACGAAGTCGCTGCGCGCGTCTGCGCCACTGTCGACAACGAAGTCGAAATCTCCGTGCCGAACGGCGAGAAGCTCGCTGAGCGCACGGCGAACGCGCGCCTCGGGATCGTTGGGGGCCTGTCGATTCTCGGCACGACCGGCGTCGTCGTGCCCTATTCCTGCTCGGCCTGGATTCACTCGATCATGAACGGGGTGGACGTCGCGCGCGCCGCCGGCTGCGCACACATCGGCGCGGCGACCGGCGACGTCTCCGAGCGCGCAATCCGCGCCCTGCATGGTCTGCCCGACCACGCGCTGATCGAGATGGGCGATTTCGCGGGCGGCTTCCTGAAATATCTGCGCTCGCGTCCCGTCCCGCGCGTCACCATCGCAGGCGGGCCGGCGAAGATGACGAAGCTCGCCGAGGGCATGGTCGACCTCCATTCGAAACGCGGCGCGGTCGATCTCATGGCCCTCGCGGCGCGCGTGGCCGAAGCCGGCGGCGATCCGGCGCTTGCAGAGTCGGTCTCGGGCGCGAACAGCGCCCTGCATGCGTTTGAACTTGCCGAGACGGCCGGCTTCGACCTGCCGGCATTGATCGCAGACGCTGCATGGCGGACGGCCGCGCGCGTTCTCGACCGCGCGCCGTCGCAACTCGAAATCGTCGTCGTCGGCCGCGACGGCCGCATTCTCGCGAGCAGCGGGTTTCGCAACGTTTAGACGCCTGAAAATCCGTCGCTGTGCGGCGCTCACGCGCCGTCCTCGCGCGAACACCCGCTGCGAAAGCGCCGCACGTAGTCGGCGTTGTAGAGTTCGCTCTCGCGAAAATCCGCCGCGGCGAGCGACGGACCGACGAGGATGAGCGCCGTTCGCTCGACCGCAGCCTCTCGCATCGCCGCGACGATCCCGCCGAGCGTCGAGCGACGGACCTCCTCGTCCGGCCATGAGGCGCGCGCAACGACCGCGGCGGGACAATCGACGCCATAGAAGGGCATGAGCTCGGCGACGACGCTTTCGAGCGCCTGGATCGACAGATGGATTGCGAGCGTCGAGCCGGTCGCGGCGAAAGCGGCGAGCGTCTCGCGCTCCGGCATCGGCGAAGCGCGGCCGGGGGTGCGCGTGAGCACGAGCGACTGCGCGACGCCGGGCAGCGTCAACTCCCGCTTCAGGGCCGCCGCAGCGGCGGCGAAAGCGGGCACGCCGGGCGTGATCGTGTACGGCACGCCCACGCGGTCGAGGCGCCTGAGCTGCTCGCCCATCGCGCTCCAGATCGAGAGATCGCCCGAGTGCAGGCGCGCGACATCCTTGCCCTCGGCGGTCGCCTCGAGGCAGAGCCCGACGATGGAGTCGAGATCGAGCGGCGCGGTGTCGATGATTTTGGCGCCCGGCGGGCAATGATCGATGAGCGCCCTGGGCACGAGCGACCCCGCATAGAGGCAGACCGGACAGCGTTCGATCAGATTGCGTCCGCGCACCGTGATGAGGTCCGGCGCGCCGGGTCCGGCGCCGATGAAATGCACGGTCATAGGCCGGTCTCCGCCACCGCGATCGCGCAGGTCGCCCCGTTTGCCGCAATCCGTGGGCCGAGGAGCCGACCGCCGTCGCCTGCGCCGGCGAGCGCCGCCGCCTCGGCGATGTTCGGCGCGCCGAAGCGCGATCTGACCAACTGCGAAGGCGTGACAATGCGGGTGGCTTGCGCCGCGAGCGCCTCAATTGGCAGCGGGGTCAGCCGCACGCCGATAAGCCGGGCCGCCTCGATCATGCCACTTTCGTGCGCCTTCCAAGCGAGCGTGAACATCCGCCGCTCGCCATCCGGCGCGCCATATTCGGCGAGCGCCCGGCGCGCGAGCGCGGCGATCGCCTCGCCCGTCGCCCCTGTCCGGCAGCCAACCCCGATGGCGATGAGGCGGCTCACGGCTTCGTCCACCGCCACTGCACGATCGGCATTGCGGCGCGCCACCCCGAGAAGCGGCCGATCGCCTCCGCATGCGCGATCGCGATCTGCACGAGCTCCCCGCCCCAGCGCGCGCGCCAGCCGACGCAGGCGCCTTGCGTCTCCAATGTCACCGCGTTGGCCACGAGTTGGCCGCCGGGAGCGAGCGCTTCCAGGGCGCGCTCGATCAAGCCGGGCGTGCCGAAGCCGCCGCCCACGAAGACGGCGTCCGGCTGCGGTAGGTCCCCGAAGACATTCGGCGCCTTGCCGGTGACCACGGAGAGCCTGGGAACGCCGAACGTCAGGGCGTTGCGCGCGATCCGCGCCGCGCGCTCGTGACGGCCCTCAACGGCGAAAGCGTGGTTTGCGGGGTCGGCGAGCATCCATTCGATCGCGACCGACCCCGAACCGGCGCCGATATCCCACAGCAATTCGCCACGCCGCGGCGCAAGCGCCGACAGCGTGATCGCGCGAATGTCGCGTTTGGTGATCTGCCCATCGTGCTCGAACCAGTCGTCCGGCAGTCCCGCCGCGCGCGGCAGAATGCGCGCGCCGCTGTCGGCGACGACCTCGAGCGCAATCGTGTTCAGCTCGGCGACATTATCGAGCGCATAGTTGCGGGCCTCCGTCTCGCGCACGCGCTCGCGCGAACCGCCCATCGCCTCGCAGACCGTGAGCTTCGATCGTCCCATGCCGCGCGCCGTCAAGAGCGCGGCAAGTTTGGCCGGGGTCGCGTCATCCCAGGAGAGCGCGAGAATGCGGCGACCGGGTTCAAGCTGAGGAATGATCGCTTCGAGCGGCCGACCATGCAGCGACAGCGTCGCACAATCCTGCTGGCTCCAGCCGAGGCGCGCGGCCGCCAGCGCGAAGGCCGAAGGCGCAGGGATGCAGATCATCTCGGAGGCCTTGAAGCGGCGCGTGAGCATCGCCCCGACGCCGAAGAAGAACGGATCGCCGCTGGCGAGCACGCAGGCCCGCTTGCCGCGCCAGGCTTCGATTTCGCCGAGCGCGGCGTCGATCGGCGACGGCCACGCCATTGTTTGCGCCACAAGCGGACCCGCCAGCGCGAGATGGCGCCGCCCGCCGATGACGAAGGCCGCTTGCGCGACGAGCGTTCGCGCGGCAGGAGTGAGGCCATCGAGCCCTTCCTCGCCGATGCCGACGACGGCCAGCCAGCGTTCCAAGCTCATGGAGCCGCCCCCTGAAGCGCCTGCGCCTTCTGATCCTCGGTGGAACGTCGGAAGCGAGCGCGCTCGCGCGCCGTCTCGCCGGCGAGCCGGGCGTCGAGCCTTTGTTGTCGCTTGCGGGCGCAACCGCCAGCCCCGCGCCAGCGCCGATTCCGCGGCGAATCGGCGGCTTCGGCGGCGCGGAGGGCCTCGCCGCCTTTCTCGGAGCCGAGCGCATCGACGCGATAATCGACGCCACCCACCCATTCGCCGCGCGCATGTCGATGAACGCCGCGGCTGCGGCGCGCGCGACCGGGACGCCGTTCGCCGTTTTCACGCGTCCGCCCTGGCCGCGGCGAGAAAGCGACCGCTGGATCGAGGTTGCGACGATGGACGCGGCGGTTGCGGCGCTCGGCGGCGAGCGAAGAACCGTGTTCCTGACGCAGGGACGCCTCCAGCTCGCCTCCTTCGCGCGCGCGCCGCAACACCGCTATTTGGTGCGGGCGATCGACAGGCCGGCGGAGATCGGCGCGCTTCCAGACGCCAAGCTCATCCTCGCGCGCGGGCCGTTCGCGCTCGCTGATGAGCTTGCGCTGATGCGGGCTGAGAAGGTCGAGACGCTCGTCACGAAGAACAGCGGCGGACATGCGACCTATCCCAAGATCGAGGCGGCGCGCATGTTGGACGTCGAGGTCGTCATCGTGCAGCGGCCGAAGCCGCCGGAGGCGGAAACGCTGTGCGACCTCGACGCCGTCACGGCCTGGATCGCAAGTCATCGCGACGCCTCGTAAGAACGAGGCGTCAGCATCCAGGGCCGTGCGCCGTTGCGTGCGATGAAGCGGGTTTCGCTCGAGCCTATGATGACGAGCGTCGCCATGTCGACGAGTCCGACGTCGGCTTCGCCGAGCCTCGTTATCGTCAGCTTTTCGTCGTCGCGCCCGACGGCGTGCGCGAACGCAACCGGCGTCGCTTCGCTTTTCAAGCCGCGCAGGAGATGGAACGCCTCTGCGACGCGCGACGGCCGGGCCTTTGAAGCTGGATTGTAAAGCGCGACGACGAAATCCCCTTGAGCCGCGGCGATCAGCCGCCGCTCGACAATGGCCCACGGCTTCAGATTGTCGGAGAGCGAGATCGCGCAGAAGTCGTGGCCAAGCGGCGCCCCGAGCCGCGCCGCCGCGGCCTGCATTGCCGAGACGCCGGGCGTGACCGCGACATCGAGGGCAAGCCATTCAGGCTTTTCCACGATCGCTTCGAACACCGCCGCAGCCATCGCAAAGATCCCTGGATCGCCTCCGGAGACCACGGCGACGGCGTGGCCCTCGGCCGCGAGCGTCAGGGCGAGCCGCGCCCGGTCGAGCTCCAAGCGATTGTCGCTCGCGTGCGCGCGCTGCCCGGACTTGAGCGTGAGCCGCTCGATGTATGGGCCGTAGCCGACAATGTCGGACGCAGCTGCTATCTCGGTGCTTGCTTCCGGCGTCATCCAGCATGCCGGGCCTGGTCCGAGCCCAATGATCGCGAGCCGTCCGCTCACGGCCGCCGTCCCCGGCCAGGAACCAGGATCAGCGAAAAATAGGGCGCGGGCTCGTCGTCCTTCCCACTCAAGGGCATGACGCGCTCGCCCGTCATGGTTGCGCGCTCGACGTAGATCGCGCGCTCCGCCATGCCGGCTTTGGCGAGCGCCTGTTTCGCGCGCGCGAAGTTGCGGCCGATCTTCATGATGACGGCTGCGTCGGCGAGGGCGAGGCGGCGTATCAGTTCGTCGAGCGGCAGGGTCGCAGGCAGAACCACCAGCGAATCGTCGCCCCAGGTCATCGCCGAAGCAGCCGCGCCCCAGGCGCCGCAGATCGAGGACACGCCGGGGATGATCGTCACCGCGAAGCGCTCGCGCAGGCGGACAAAAAGGTGCATGAACGAGCCGTAGAACAGCGGATCGCCCTCGCTCAAGAGCGCAACATCGCGGCCCGCCTCGAGATGCGCGGCAATCGCCGCAGCGCTCTTCCGATAAAAATCTGCGAGGACCTCGCGATACGGCGCATCGTCGAAATGCGACTCGGTCGTCATCGGATAGTAGAGCGGCAGCTCGACGTGCGACGGCTTCAGCCAGCAATCCACGATGCCGCGCGCGTTGCCGCGCCGCCCGGCCTTAGCGAAGAAGGCGACGACAGCGGCCTTGGCGATGACGCGGGTCGCCTTCACGGTGAGAAGCTCCGGATCGCCGGGCCCGATGCCGACGCCATAAAGCCGCCCCTCGCTCATTCCGTCTCGCTCGCCAGCGCGTTGACGGTCGCGGCGGCCATCGCGCTGCCTCCCTTTCGCCCGCGCATCACGATGGCTGGAAGTCGGGTCGCGATCAGCGCCTCTTTCGACTCGGCCGCGCCGACGAAGCCGACGGCCATGCCGATGATCGCCGCCGGACGCGGTGCGCCGCCGGCGATAAGCTCGAGAAGTCGGAAGAGCGCAGTCGGCGCGTTGCCGATGGTGACGACAGCGCCGTCGAGCCGCGACAGCCAGAGATCGATCGCCGCCGCCGTGCGGGTCGTGCCGAGCTTTGCCGCGAGCGCAGGCGTGGTGGGGTCGACGAGGGTGCAGACGACGTCGTTGTTGGCGGGCAAGCGCGTGCGCGTCACGCCCTCGGCGACCATGCGCGAATCGCAGAAGATCGGCGCGCCGCTCTTGAGCGCCTGCGCGGCCGCCTCGGCGGCGCCTCCCGTAAAGACAAGGTCGCGCGCAGCTTCGATCATGCCGCAGGCATGGATGATCCGCACTGCGACGCGCTCTTCGATCGGCGAAAAGCCCGAAAGCTCCGCTTCGCCGCGGATGATGGCGAAAGACCGGCGGTAGATCGCCGCGCCGTCCTTCTCGTAATCGTATCGCTCTTTCACACACGCGGCCCTTCGCCCGAGATCATGGTCGCGGCCCAGCTCGCGAGCCAGGCGTCGATGGCCGAGGCGGAGAGATCGCGTTGCGCGGGCACGGCGCCCGCGGCGCCGTCGACGATGAGGTCATAGGCGCCCTTCGTCGCGACCAGCGTCGCCGGGGTCGCCGCCGGACGGGCGCAGCCTTTGGAGCAGCCGCTTACATGCAGAACGACGCCGTCGCCTTTCGGCAGAAGTCCCGCCCAGCGCACAGCGTCCTCGGTCAACGGCCTTTGCGCGTGCAGGCAGGCAGGCGCGCCGGGGCATGCGACCACCCGGAGGCGCGGATCGTCCGCGTGGAGGATGAAGCCGAGATTGGCCGCCGCCGCCACGAACGAGGCCGCTGGCCGCGGCGCGAGCCCGATGACGAAAAACGATCGCCAGGGCGCGAGCCGCACGCCGCGTGCGCCACAAGTCCGCGCGCGTGCAATGAGCGCCTTGAAGCGGCCCGCCTCGATCGCGCCGAACGGCGCCGCCGCCCCGACAAGGATCGCCGAGCCAAAAGCATGGCCGCCAAGGACGTCGCGCGACAGCGCATGCGCCTGAGAGCGAGCGCGCGCCGTCGCATCGAGCCCGGCGTGGGCAAAGACCGACCTCGCGCCGATGCGTTCGACGAGCGCGCGCATGCGGCGCTTCTCGCCGTCGGCCGTCAGGGCGAGGAACGCATGCGCAAGCCGAGCGGCGGCTTCGCCGATCTCATCCGCGCCGCAAACCGCCGTCATCGCATCATCGCCGGCGAGATACGCGGCGAACATCTGAGCGTCGCCATTGCGCAAGGCCTCGAAGCGAATGTCCGCCTCGACGTCGCTCAAGGGCAGGCGCCCGCGAGCGTCGAGGACGAAGCTGAACTTCGCCGGCAGCCGGCGCAGCAATTCGTCCTCCATGAGCCGCGCTTCGAGGGCCGCCACGCTCTGCGCGAGGTCGAATGCCGCGTCCGGATCGATGTCGCTGAGGGGACTTGCGACAATGTTGCGCAGCCGCTCCACCTCGGGGTCCGCGTCGATGAGGCCTGCGGCGCCAAGCCGAGCGTGCAGGTCGGGCAACGTTTTCTCGCTGACGCCCCGCACCTGCAGATTGCCGCGCGCCGACAGGCTGATCGCCCCGTTGCCGCAGGCGAGAGCCGCTTCCGCGATCGCCTCGGCCTGGTCGAGCGACAACCGCCCGGCCGTGGGGCGCACGCGCGCGAGCAACCCATCCCCCGTCTCCATCGGCCGCAGGGCTCCCGGACACCAGCCCTTGCGGCGCGGCGCGACCCCGTTCATGCCGCCCCCTTCATAAGCGGCGCCAGTATGCTCGCAGACGAATTGCGACGCGAGCGCCAATAGCCCCGCCGCGCAGCCTCGTCGAAGACATGAGCCATGTGGCGCGCGGCGGGAAGATTGGCCCCGACGAGAAAGGCGCGCACGGCCTCGTCGCCGAGCGTCGCATCAAACATGAGATCGAACTGTTCGCTTCGAACGGCGTCGGTGAGCGCCGCAAAGGCGTAGAGGTTGTCGAGCGACTGCGCCATTTCCGCCGCGCCGCGATGCCCGTGGCGCATCTGCCCGGCGAGCCAGCGCGGATTGGCGGCGCGGCCGCGCAGAGCGCGCGCGATCTCCTGTTCGAGCGTGCGCACCTTCAAGGCGCCGGGCGCAGTCGAGTCGAGATGGTAGAGCGCGGGGCTCGCCCCGACCCGCTGAGCAGCAGCAGCGAAGCCGCCCTCGTGCTCCGCTAAGGCGTCGGCGTCGAGGGCGTCCTGTCCCGGCAGGTCCTGCGTGTGAACGAAAGCCTCCGCGCGGCGAACAAGCGCGCGAAACGCTTCCCTCGCATCGCGGCCTTCGCGTTTGCCGTCATAAGCGTGGCTGGTCGCGGCGAGATACGCCTCCGCCAGGTCCGCCCGCTCACCCCAATCCCCTCGTGAAATGCGCCGGCCAAGACCGACGCCGTACGCGCCCGGCGGCGCGCCGAACACGCGGGCAACGGCCGCGGCCTCGAAGCCTGCAAGCGGATTGTCCTCCGCGCCTTCCTCAAGCGCCGCGACGGCCCGCACCGCCGCGGAGAAGAGGGCGATCTGACCAGGAAACACGTCGCGGAAAAGGCCCGAAATGCGCAAGGTCACGTCGACGCGCGGACGGCCGAGCATCGCCAGCGGCAAGATATCGAAGCCGCTGACGCGGTTCGAGCCCACGTCCCATGTCGGACGGCAACCCAGAAACGCGAAGGCTTGCGCGAGGTCGTCGCCGCCTGTGCGCATCGTGGCCGAGCCCCACAGATCGAGCACGATGCGTTTCGGCCATTGCCCGTGATCCTGTGCATAGCGCGCCAGCACTTCCTCGGCGGCGCGCCGTCCAATCTCCCAGGCGTTGCGCGTCGGCGCGGAGCGTGGATCGATGGCGAAGAGGTTGCGTCCGGTGGGCATGACGTCAAGCCGACCGCGGGCCAACGCGCCTGCCGGTCCGGGCGGGGTGAACCGTCCGCCGAGCGCGCGCAAGAGGCCAAGCGACTCTGCGGCGCCACAGGCGGCGACGCGCTGAACCAGCGTTTCCGAAGCCTTTGCCCCGAGATTGAGGCCCAAGGCGAAGCCGTCGGCGCTTTCAGGCGTCCGGCCGAACACGTGCAGGCCGTCCCCGATGCGCATGTCCTTGAGGTCGCAAAGCCAGGCGTCGAGCGCGACGAGCCCATCCTCCGGCGGCTTGCCTTCGGCGCCGCATTCCTTGAGCAGGCCCACGGCGGCGCCGCGCTCCAGAATCAGCGATGCGATGGCGCGCGCGCGTCGCGGATCGAGCGCCTGCGCCTCGGCGAATTCGTCGAACAGGCTTTCGAGTTCGAGCGTCGCCCCGTGCAATCCCGCCGCGATCAGGGGCGGCGTCAGATGGCCGATCGCCACCGCGCCAATGCGTCGTTTCGCCTGCGCCGCCTCGCCCGGATTATTGACAATGAAAGGATAGACGACCGGCGTCGCGCCGATCAGGACTTCGGGCGCGCAGCTCTCCGACAGCGCGACCGCCTTGCCCGGCAGCCACTCCAGCGTGCCATGCGCGCCGAGCTGGATCAGCGCGTCGACGCGCTCCATGCGCGTGAGCCAGATGTGGAACGCGACGTAGGAATGGCGCGGGGGAAGAGTGAGGTCGTGGTAGTCCCCCTTGCGCGAGAGCGGATCGCCGCGATCCGGCTGCACCGCGATGATGAGCTTGCCGAGCCGGATGAAGCGGAAGCGGAACGCGCCGTCGATGAGGCAAGGATCGCCGATCGGATCGCCCCAGGCGGCGCAAACAGCGTCTCGGAAGGGCTCGGGCGTCGCGGCGATTTCGGCTTCGTATTCGGCCAGCGTCAACGTCGCTTCGAGCGGACCATCGGAAAGCGCCGCGATAAGCGAAGCCGCGTCGCAACCGGCGGCGATGTCGTAACCCGCGGAGCGCAGCGTTTCGGCGATTGCGATGGCGCTCGCGGGCGTGTCGAGGCCGACGGCGTAGCCCGTGCGTCCGCCGCGCGCCGGATAATCCGGCATGACGCAGGCGAGCCGCT
Organism: uncultured Alphaproteobacteria bacterium; assembly: GCA_963782255.1. Lineage (GTDB taxonomy): Bacteria > Pseudomonadota > Alphaproteobacteria > Rhizobiales > Beijerinckiaceae > Roseiarcus. Next base: position 1,552,139 of record CAWAIS010000002.1, read on the forward strand.
TCTCCGCCGGCGCCTTGCGCCTGAGGCTCGCCCACGACGACGCGAGTTCCGCGACGAAGGCGGCCCGATCGACGAGCGGCTGATGCGATACGGCGCCGAACTCGGTCGCTGCATTGCGCGCGCCCGCGCTCTTGAACGAGATCGCGCGGGTGAGGATGCGGCCGTCGATCTCGGGCAGGGCGACGTGCATCGCGAGGTCCGCGGGGCCGAGGCCGCGCGCCGAAGCGCGCCAAGCCTCCACGGCGACGCCGGCGAGCACGACCTGCAACACTGGTGCGTCGATGGCATCGAGAACCGTCCCTTCGCCTTCATCGAGCCGCGCGGAAAATGCGGTCGCGTTGAGGACGACGTCGAACGACCTCAGCGCGATCAATTCGCGCAGAGGTCCCAACGCAGCCTCGTCCTTGAGGCTCGTCACATAGACGCTCGTCGTCGCGAAGCCCTTGGCGCTAAGCGCCTCCGCCAGCGTCGCGACCGGCGCCAGGTCGTTTGCGAGGAAGATCGAGCGGTAGAAGACGACGAGCGCCTGGGGCGCGTCCGGCGCGGCGTCGGCGCAAGCGCCCTCAAACCGGCCGAAGGCATCGACCAACCGCGGCGGCGGAGCGTTCCCGGCCGCGCCGAGCACGGCCGCAAGGAAGGCGATGGACGCGCCCATGTTCTCGGGTCCGCCCTCGTCGAAATAGCGCCAGATCTGCGAGAGCGCGTCCGACGCGACCGTCGAGGCCTGTTCGAGGCGGGCGTCCGCGCGTCGGTCCCCGGGCAAGAGGGCGAGCTTGATTCCGCGTCGGCGCGCGAGCGCGGCCAGTTCATCGACCCCGTAGCGCCAATAATCCGCGCCGCCGAGCACGCGCGCGACGATGAGCCTCGCGTGCCCACATACGCGCTCGAGGTAAAGGTCGATCGAATAGGGATGGCGCAACGCCGCCAGACTCGCAATCCTCAGCGTCGGCTTTGGCTCAGGCTCCGCGTCGTAGGCGCGCGCGAGCGCGTTGAGGTCGCTGTCCGAGAACGAGAGGAACACCACCTCCGCCGGCGTCTGGCCGAGATCGACCGCCTCGATCGTTTCATCGAGCGAGCGGACCTCGATGCGCGGGACGTGCATCTTGGCCTCACCCGCCGAGCGCCGCAGCGATCGCGTCGCGGTCGACGCCCTTTTGCGCGATGACGACGAGCCGGCTCATGCGCGCCTCGTTCGTCGCCCAGGGCCGGTCGAAGTCGCGGCGGAAGCGGCGCCCGACCCCTTGCACCAGCATGCGCATGGGCCGCCCTGCGACCTCGACGAAGCCTTTGATGCGGAGAATATCGTGCGCGCGCGCAGCTTCGCCGAGTCGGTCGATCAGCGCGTCGGGATCGCGCGTTGGCGGGATCGCGACGACGAACGTGTCGAAGTCGTTGTGATTGTGCTCGCCCTCGAGGTCATGGTGCGAAGGGCGCGCGGCGAGATCGTCCTCCGCCGCCGCTCTGACGCCGAGCAGCACGTTGGGGTCGATTGCGCCTTCGCGGGTCGCCGCAATTTTCACCGCGCGCGGCAGGGTTCCGGCGATTTCGGCGCGCAAGGCGTAAAGCGTCTCAGGCTCGACGAGATCGGCCTTGTTGAGCACCACGAGATCGGCGCACAGGAGCTGGTCCTCGTACACCTCCTCGAGCGGGTTGTCGTGATCGAGCGAGGGGTCGGCGGCGCGTTGTTCGGCGATGCGCGCCGGATCGTCGGCGAAGCGCCCATCGGCGACAGCGGCCGCGTCCACCACGGCGACGACGCCGTCAACGGTGAGCTTCGTGCGCAAGTCCGGCCAGTCGAACGCTTTGATCAAGGGCTTCGGCAGAGCAAGGCCCGACGTCTCGATGACGATATGATCGGGCTTCGGATCGCGCTCGATGAGCGCCGTCACAGCGGGCGCGAAATCGTCGGCGACAGTGCAGCAGATGCAGCCGTTGGCGAGCTCGATGATCGCATCGCGCGGGCAGGCTTCGTCGGCGCAACCCTTGACGAGCTCACCGTCAACGCCGACGTCGCCGAACTCGTTGATGATGATGGCGAGCCGTCGTCCCCCGGCGTTGCCGAGAAGGCGCCGGATCAGCGTCGTTTTGCCCGCGCCGAGAAAGCCGGTGACGATGGTGACGGGAGTCTTGGCGAGCATCGGCTGACTCATGGGGAAAGAGCGGGCGCAAGCGGCGGCGTGCGGGAGATCACGCCCTTGCGGAAAGGAAGCGGGCGCTCGCGCCATGGAACGAGGCCGTCCGGCGCTGCCGCATATCGGCGCGCGGCCGCCACGATGTCTTCGACATGCGCCTCGCGGATGAGGTCGCCGACGACGTAGGTCCATTTGCCAGGCCCCGCGAGCGCCACGGTGCAAGGCCGCTTGCAGACCGAAAGACACTCGACCGGCTGCAATGCGATCTCGCCGTCTGCGAGCCGGGCCCGCAGCGCGTCGTAGAGCGCAGCGCCAAGCGGCCCTTGATCCGACTTGCAGGTGATGCAGACGAGCACAGTTGCGGCGGGAGAGAGGGCTCTTTCGACAATCATTTCGGAATGTTCCGAGCGCATCTGAGAAAATGCTCAATTGCGCGGGCGACCTTGTCCCCGTGTGGGCGACAGCAATCTGTTGGGCGCCGGAAGGTAGCTGGTTTGGCGGGTCATCAAGGCTCCTTGCCGCCCCTCCGGCGGCGCAAGCGGATTGATCGGCGCACGGCAGGTCTCCTGGCTCGCGGCGTATCGCCGACGCTGCCTTCCCGGACCGGGGGGGTCCAGTGGCGAGCTTTGCGTCGGCACGCCGCTCACAGTCGCGGGGGCGGCCGCGGATCGGCGAAATGCCTACCGCGTTCCCTTTTCACCCTCGAGGTCGCGAGGGACCGTGCGGGGATTCATGTTTCAGCTTTGCGAAGGGTTGTCAAATCATCGCCACGATCCCGCCTGGCCGGAGCAATTGCAGGATTCTCACAGACCGAAGTCATCATCTCGCGAGATGACGGCGGGGCCGGCGCGCCGCCGTCGCGAGGCTCACTCTCGCTGCTTGCCCTCATCGCCCTCAAGCCAGACAGTCTGCGATCGTGGGTCGAACACGACCGTGCCGAAGAGTTTCAGAAAGGATGCTCCCAGTTGGGCCGCCGGGACGGTCATCGCTGCGATGCCGCCGCAGCTGTTCTCGGGCTTCAGGATCAAATGGAATTTGTCTGTCTGCGCGACCCGCTTGGCCCGCTCATTTTCGATCACGAGTGTGCGACCCTTGGTCGTATAGACCGTCCGGCTCTCATGGCCGTCGCAGGTCCAGACGTTGATGTCGGCCAAACGCTCCAGCTTTGCGCCGCCTTTGACGAGGTCTTCGAAGAGAGCCTCGTTGATGTCGACAGAGTGCGTATAGACGGTATCGTCATAACCGGTATCGATTTGCGCCCAGGCGCGAACGTCTCCCAAGCGCAAGAAGACGACCGGGACGTTTGGAAGCCCGTCGTCTATCTCTGAGAGGTCGGATGAAAAGAACCCCTTCTGAGCGACGGGCACGAGCCCGCGCGCACGCAACGCATCCGGGTTGCAGGGCTTATCGCCCAAAAACGCCGCGCTTCCTGTCAATTGGACGCTGATGAGGGACAGGAGGTCGGTCGCTATCACGCCGACCTGCCCTTGTTCGGGTTGCAGCAACAGATCATAGCGACTGAGATCGAAATTGCCTTGCTCGACTCCGGGAAGCGAAATCGAGGCCTTTCGGATCGATCCCGTCGAACCCGGGAACACGCCCGCCGACAAAGAACTCCTTGTTGCGCCGTAGTCCAGGAGGAACGGACCCGTAACGCCGTCGGCGCGGAGCGTGACATAGGGCGACGCGCCGTGCGGGACGCGGCTCGTCTCGTATCGGCGTCCGCCACAGAGAGCCGCACTGCCATGGTTTCCGAGTTCCATGATGAGGCCAAATGCAAGAGTTGCGGAGAGACAGAGCGTCCCGACGAACGCCATCCTTTTTGTCAGGATCGCCAATTTAGGCCGGTTCGGCTGAAGCCGAGCGCCGGCGTCGCCGGCCGCTCTCGCCGTTCGTCTCCTTCGGCGTCGGCAGATCGACGCGTCGGCTCAGGTTCGGAAAGGCGTCCGTCTTGTTGGGGATCGCCATCGCGGCGACGAACAGGCTCTGGAAATTGGGCTCGATCGCCGTCTCGACCTTCTCGATGTCCCGCACGACGCGCTCGATCTCGGAGCGCGCCGCGAGATTTAAGAGCGCGATGCGGGCACCCGTGCCGGCGGCGTTGCCGGCGCTCGCGACTTTAGTGAGGTCGCAGTCGGGGATGAGCCCCAGAATCATCGCGTAGAGCGGATCGATGTGGGCGCCGAAGGCGCCCGCGAGCGTGATCCGGTCTGGAGCGCCCGCGCCGCGGCGCTCGGTCAGGAGCTTCGCGCCCGCATAAAGCGCGGCCTTGGCGAGCTGGATCGCGCGCACGTCCGTCTGGTAGATCATCAGGCGCGGCGCGCCATCGCTGAGCACATAGGCGAAGGTGCGGCCGGCCGATTCGATGCGGGGACTGCGCACTGCCAGCGTCCCGTCGATGACGCCGTCCGGCGAGATGATTCCGGCGAGATACATTTCCGCGATCGCCTCGATGATCCCGGAGCCGCAGACGCCGGTGACGCCCGTCGTCGCCGTGGCCTCCGCGAAACCCGGCTCGTCCGACCACAGATCGCAGCCGATCACCTTGAAGCGCGGCTCGAGCGTCTCGCGATCAATGCGCACGCGCTCGATCGCGCCGGGCGCGGCGCGTTGGCCGCAGGAAATCTGCGCGCCTTCAAACGCCGGTCCGGTCGGCGAGGAGGCGGCGAGCAGCCGCTCGCGGTTGCCGAACACGATTTCCGCATTCGTGCCGACGTCGACGAGGAGTCTCAATTCGTCCGTAAGATACGGCGCCTCGGCGAGCACCATGCCGGCCGCGTCGGCCCCGACATGGCCCGCGATGCAGGGAAGCGCGTACAGGTAAGCGCCTGGCGCGATGTCGAGGCCGATGTCGCGCGCGCTCACCTCATAAGAGTTGTCGATCGCGAGCGCGAAAGGCGCGCCGCCGAGCTCGGTCGGATCGAGGCCGAGTGCGAGATGATGCATGATCGGATTGCCGACCAGAGTCGCCTCGAAAATGTTTTCGCGCGCAACCCCGGCTTCCGCCGCGGCGTCGCCGATCAGCGCGTTCATCGCTTCGCGCACGGCGCGCGTGAGTTCGGCGTCGCCGCCCGGATTCATCATCACGTAGGAGACGCGGCTCATCAGATCCTCGCCGAAGCGGATCTGCGGGTTCATCGCGCCGACCGAGGCGACGACCGCGCCGCTCATGAGATCGCAGAGGTGGGCGGCGATCGTCGTCGAGCCGACGTCGATGGCGACGCCATAGGCGCGCTCGGCGAAGCCGGGCATGATGGCGACGATGTCGCGGCCCTTGCGCAGCGCGACGGTTGCGTTCCAGCGGCCGGCGCGCAGCGTCTTCTGCAGGCCCGCGAGCGTTGCGAGATCGGCTCGCGCGCCCGCGACGCCCCATTGCTGCTCGAGCGCCTCTTGCAGGCGGCGGAAGTCGCTCGACGGCTCCTGCATGTCGGGCTCGCGCACTTCGACATAGCAAAGCCGCACGACGGGATCGATTTCGATCGGATGCTCCTCGGCGCGCTTGCGGACGACCTGCCGGTGGACCTGGCTCTCGGGCGGCACGTCGACGACGAGATCGCCGCAGATTTTTGCCTGGCAGCCGAGCCGGCGCCCGCGAGGGAACGCGCCGCGCTTGTCGGCGTAACGCTGCTCGACTTCGTTCCATGGACTCGCGTGGGTCGCGCTCGAGTCGACGGCGTGCTTGGCGAAGCGCCCCTCCGCGACCTCGATCTGGCAGCGGCCGCAAATGCCACGCCCGCCGCAGACGGAGTCGAGATCGACGCCCTGCGCGCGCGCCGCGGCGAGCAGGCTCGTTCCTTCGGGGAAATCGCCGCGCTTGCCGGACGGCGTGAAGACGACGCGATAGGCAGTCAAGTCGAGGCTCAGGCTTTCGCGCGGCGGCGGCCCTCGCGCCGCCCGCCCGCTCCGGGTTCGGTCCCGGCCGTCGGCTCGCGATATTTGCGGATCCATTGGCCGCAATTGGGGTCGTGGCCCATCACGACGTCGGCGCCGAGCACCGCCTGGATGTCTTCGGCGTGCAGCGGGTTCATGATCGCCGAGGTCAGGCCCGCGCCGATCATCATCGGCAGGAACCCTGCCGCCAATCCCCTGCGGTTCGGCAGCCCGAACGAGAAATTGGAGGCGCCGCAGCTCGTGTTGACCTTGAGTTCGCTCTGGAGGCGACGCAAGAGGTGCATGAGCCGGGTGCCCGCGTCGTTGATCGCGCCGACCGGCATGACCAGCGGATCGACGACGACGTCCTCGCGCTTGATCCCGTGGTCAAAAGCGCGCTCGACGATCTTCTTGGCGACGGCGTAGCGCACGTCCGGATCCTCGGAGATGCCGGTCTCGTCGTTGGAGATCGCGATGACCGCGGCGCCGTATTTCTTCACGAGCGGCAGCACCCGTTCGAGGCGCTCTTCCTCGCCCGTCACCGAATTGACGAGCGGCTTGCCCTTATAGACCGCGAGCCCCGCCTCGAGCGCATCGACGATCGACGAGTTGATCGACAGCGGGACTTCGACCGTCTCCTGCACGAGCTTCACGCATTCGGCGAGGATGCGCGGCTCGTCGGCCAGCGGAATGCCGGCGTTGACGTCGAGCATCTGCGCGCCCGCCTCGACCTGCGCGAGGGCTTCCGCGACGACGCGGCTGTAGTCGCCCGCACTCATCTCGGCGGCGAGCAGCTTGCGTCCGGTCGGATTGATCCGCTCGCCGATCATGACGAAGCGGCGCTCGAAGCCGATCACGACTTCCTTGGTCGCAGAGGAGACGAAAGTTTCGGTCATGAGGACAAATGTCCATCGTGAGAGGAAAGCCGCGCCTCGTTCCTTCTCCCCGCTTGCGGGGAGAAGGTTAGGATGAGGGGCGGGGCGGCAAGCCGCGGCGGCAAATCGCCTCGCCCCTCACCCCAGCCCTCTCCCCGCAAGCGGGGCGAGGGGGCTATTACGGTCTGCATCATCCCGCCTCCAAACTCTCGACCGGCTGCATATTCGGTATGAAGTCGCGGCGCCAGGGGGCGCGACCGCGCAAGACGCCGGATTCGCGCACGATCTCGGCGACATACTGGCTCTGCCGGTAGGCCATGACATGCACGCCGGCAACGCCGGGCTCTTCGTGCAAGGCCTGGATCATCTCGACGCAAATGCGCTTGCCCTCGGCCCTCTGGTTCTGAGCCCCTTCGAGCCGGGCGATGACGGAATTGGGGATGTGCACTCCAGCCACGTTGGCGCGCATCCAGCGCGCAGCTTTGGCCGAGACGAGCGGCCCGACGCCGACCAGAATGAAGCACCGCCGGTCGAGTCCCAGGTCGCGCGCTAAGGCCATGAAGCGCCTGAACATCGGCAGGTCGAAGCAATATTGCGTCTGCACGAATTGCGCGCCGGCCGCGATTTTCTTGGCGAGCCTTAAGGGCCGGAAATCGTAAGGCGGCGCGAAGGGATTCTCAGCCGCGCCGATGAACACGCGTGGCGGGACCGTGAGCTTCCGCCCCGAGAGGAACCGGCTCTCGTCGCGCATCAGGCGAATGACGGAGAGGAGCGAGATCGAATCGAGATCGAAGACGGGCTTGGCCTCGGGATGGTCGCCGCATTGCACGCCATCGCCCGTCAGGCAGAGCACATTGCCGACCCCGAGGGCCGCGGCGCCCAGAACCGCGCCCTGGATCGCGATGCGGTTGTAGTCGCGGCAGGAGATTTGCAGCACCGGCGAATAGCCGATGCGGGTCAGGATCGCGCAGACCGCGACGCTCGACATGTGGCAATGCGCCCCCGAGCCGTCGGTCGCGTTGATGCCGTCGACCCAGCCTTCGAAGGCCTCTGCGGCTTTGCGCACGTCGTCGGCATCCGACGAGTCCGGCGGACTCAGTTCCGCGGTGACGGCGAACTCGCCGCGGCGAAGCACGCGTTCGAGCCGCCCGCGCGATGAATGGCCCGGCAGATCGACGAGCGGCGCCGACGGATCGGGGCCGACGTCATGCGGATGGGGAACGACGATCATGCCGCGGCCTTCACCCGTTCGCGCGTAAGGCGCAGCCAGCTCGACGAGCCCTTCAGCGCATGATTGAGCGGCGGCAGAACTTCGGCGATCGCCCCGCCGCCGCGCATGTCGAGGCTGCCCTCGTAGGCCTTGACCCATACGCAGGGCATCTCGGGATAGACTTCGCAATTGCCGTTGGCCCTAACGCCGCCGCACGGGCCGTTGCGCAGCGCCTTCGGGCAGTTCATCGGGCAGGACATGCCGGTCTTCGACAGGACGCAATCGCCGCACATCCGGCAATCGAAAAGGAGACCTTTGACGCTCCCCTCGATCGCCGCGGCGGGGCGCTCGAGCGCGCGATAGCCGATGCGCTGAAAGAGGGGGCTCATGCGGATCAGCGCCGCCTCGAAGCGCTCGTACACGCGCTCCATGAGCGCAGCGTGGCGCGCGCTCCAAAGTCTGATCCGAGGCGCCCTATTCGGTGGCGGGCGCTTGCCGCGCGGCTCGAAGGCGGATGGCGTCAGGAGGGGCGTCACGAGGGGCTTTCGCGCCCATTGTGCTTGGCGAGAAGCGCCAGCCGATGCGTGTCGTATTCGGCTTCGAGCCGCCCCGCCGCGGCCGCGGCTTCAGCCTCGAGATCGTCGCCGCAAGCGACCGGATCGCTGCGCCGCCAGTCGGCGAGATAGGCGTCCTCGCTTTTCGCCCCGGCATGCATCGCCGCCGCGTCGATCGCGCGGATGAAGCGCTCGGAGAGTTCGCGCTTGGCGGCCGAACGTCCCGACTTGACGATGACCTGGCTTGGAATGTCGCGCCAGTAGACGGTGATCAGGCTGGCCATAGCCAATCCTCCGACTGCATCTCCTCGCGTGCGCTCTGGCCGAGAAACGCCGCGAGGCCGCCGAGCCCCGTGAAGCGGCGCTCGTAGGCGAGCCCGAGCCGCGCAGCCGCTGCTTGCGCTCTCGCCGTCGTCTCCGGATCGTCGACCTGCGCGAGATGGACGATGCGGCGATAGGCGCCGAAATAATCGTCGCGCAACTCAGGGAAGCGGTCGAGGCCCAGTCCCCTGATGACGAGCGCGTCGAAATGCCGGACGAGGAAATCCGTGAGATAGAATGTGCCGGGCTCCTCCTCGGTCAAGCTCGCGAACGCCTCCTCGCCCGCATAGAAGGCGTAGCAATGCGCGCCCTCGATGCGCTTCACGCCTTCCTCTGCGAGCACGCGATCGAGCGCGCCGCCGGTGCCGCAGTCGCCGTAGAGGCAGAGGATCTCATCGTAGGCCGCGCGACATCCACGGATCTTCGCCCGCATCGCCTCGGGGATGCGTTCGGGGCGATTGTGGAGGCTGGCCGGCAGGCAGGCGAGATCGACATGTTCAAGCCGAAGCGCCAGAACCTCGCGGGCGAGCGCGCCGCAGGCGATGACGAGGATTTTGCGCGCTTCCCCCCGCCGGCGCGGATAGATCGCCTCGGCGTGAATGTCGTCGGCTGCGCGCTCCCCGCGACTGTCATCCCCGCGAACGCGGGGATCCAGATCATGAGGCGCCGTCGTTTGCCGCGACGAAGCCGCATCGACGTCAAACGTCCGCGGCGGCTCTCTGGACCGCCGCTTGCGCGGGGGTGACAACCTCCGGGTTGCGGACGCGAAGGTCATGGGACTTCGATTCAAACCTGCTCGCGCGCCTGCATCGAACCCTGCCGCCGCGCGAGCAAGGTCTTCGCGGTTTCGACCGTCACCGCCGCGTCGCGGCAATAAGCGTCGGCGCCGATCGCCTCGGCGAAGGCCTCGTTGAGCGGGGCGCCGCCGACGAGCACGATGTGCTCGTTGCGCATGCCTTTTTCCTTCAGCGTGTCGATGACGACCTTCATATAGGGCATGGTCGTCGTCAGCAGCGCCGACATGCCGAGGATTTCGGGCTGATGCTTCTCGATCGCCTCGAGATACTTTTCGACGCTGTTGTTGATGCCGATATCGAAAACCTCGAAGCCCGCGCCCTCCATCATCATCGAGACCAGGTTCTTGCCGATGTCGTGGATGTCGCCCTTGACGGTGCCGATCACCATCTTGCCCATTTTCGGCGCGCCGGTCGCGGCGAGCAGCGGGCGCAGGATCGCCATGCCGGCCTTCATCGCATTGGCCGACATCAGCACCTCGGGCACGAACAGGATGCCGTCGCGGAAGTCGATGCCGACGATGCGCATGCCCTCGACCAGCGCCTTGGTCAAAACGTCGTAGGGCGCCCAGCCGCGCTCGAGCAGGATGTTGACGCCGACCTCGATCTCTTCCTTGAGGCCGTCGTAGAGATCGTCGTGCATCTGCTCGACGAGTTCGTCGTCGGAGAGGGTCGAAAGGTCGAGATCGTCGTCGGCCATTAGGGGAATCCAATATTCTCGCCGGGTTCGATCAACCACTATGAGCGCAGGTTCCGGCCGAGAAGCATAATAAAACAGCGCCGCCCCAAGATTTTGCGATTTACTGAGGTGAAGCGATAGCCTACGGATCCTCGGTTCGCGGGTCGGCCACAACTTTCATGGGCGACAACTTCATGAAGGTCGGTTCTCGCCGCCATAAAATCGAGCTTATTGGAGGCTTCTGATCGCTTAGCGGACACGGAGGGTATCGGAGATGCCTGCCGAGATGACGGAGCGTAGCAGCGCGTCAAATCCGACCGACACGCCTCCGAAGGGCGACGGAAGTGGTCCGGCTGTTTCCCCCGGCGGCGCGGCGCAGACACATCCGGGCGCCATGCCGGCCCCGCCCCACGGCCATCACACGGGAAAGCGACGGCTGCTGATCGGTTTGCTCGGCATTCTGGTCCTGGCCGGCGCCCTTTGGTTTGGAATTCCTTGGGTCCGGATGACCCTCAACACGGTTTCAACAGATGACGCATACGTCAACGGTCACGTGACGTTCGTGGCCGCACGCGTCCGAGGCCAAGTCGCGCGCGTCGTCGTCGACGACAACAACCGGGTGCGTCGGGGAGACCTTCTGGTCGAGCTGGACAAGGAGCCCTTTCAGATCGCAGTCGCGGTCAAAAAGGCGGCTGTCGATACCGCGACAGCGGACCTGGAGGCGGCGAAGGCCAAAGCACGCGGCATCGAAGCGGAGGCCAGGGGCCGGCGCTGGACGTTGCAGCACGCCGTGGAGGACGTCGACAACCAAGTCGCCGTGCTACGCGCCCGGATTGCGGGTGTCGATAAGAGCCAAGCCGAGCTCGCGCTGGCTCAGCTCGACTTCGACCGCGCCGCCAAGTTGGTGGTGACGGGCGATATCCCCCGAGAGTTGTACGACCAGCGGCAGGCCGCCTTGTTGGCGGCCCGCGCGGACGTTACCGCGTCGCTGGCCGATGTCCGTCAAATCCGTGCCTCCTTGGGTTTGCCGCCGGAACGCGATGAGAGAGATCTCGACCAGGTTCCGGCCGATATCGATCAAACCTTTTCTTCCGTGCTCCAAGCGCAGGCCGACCTGATCGAGAGCGCGGCTCAGCTGGGGGTCATCCATTCGTTCGAGGAGACGCCGAAGCAGATGCTTGCGGGGTTCGAAACGGAAGGCGACATCAATAGCGTCTTCGCTCGACTGACGGCGGACGCGCCGGACGTGAAGCAGGCCGAGGCCAAGCTCGAGGTCGCCAGGCGCGCTCTCGACCAGGCCGAGCTCGATCTCCGCTACTGCGACGTCATCGCGGAGATCGATGGGGTCATCACGCGCCGAAACGTCAATCCGGGTGATAACGTGCAGGTCGGCCAGAGCCTGATGGCGATCCGCTCGCTCAATGAAATCTGGGTTGACGCCAACTTCAAGGAGACGCAGCTCGGTGACCTGCGGATCGGCCAGCCCGTCGATCTCTATGTCGACATGTACGGTGGGCGCCACGTGTTCAAGGGCCGCATTTCCGGCTTTACCGAGGGGACCGGATCAACATTGGCGCTCCTGCCGGCGGAGAACGCTACCGGCAACTTCGTCAAAGTGGTTCAGCGGCTGCCGGTTCGGATCGACCTCGAGAACTACGATCCGGACAAGAGCCCGCTGTTTATCGGGACGTCGGTTGTCCCTTACGTCTACTTCAACAAGCCGCCGACCGGAGCCGATGCCGGCAAGTTTTTGCAGACATCGGCGCCTGAGCCACCAACGGGCGGTTCCACAAAGAACGCGCCGGACGCAAACAAGTGACCGTCGCGGCGCTTTCCCCCGCCGGATCCCATGCTGCCCGGAGCCCCTGGCTGGTGGCCGCCATAGTCGTAGTGCCGACCTTCATGGAGGTCCTCGACACCACCATCGCGGTGGTGGCGCTGCGCTACATCGCCGGCGGCCTGTCGGCGGCGGTCGACGACAGCGAATGGGTTCTCACGAGCTACCTTGCCGCCAACGCGATCATCCTGCCTATTACCGGCTGGTTGAGCGCTCACCTGGGTCGCCGCAATTACTTCCTGGCGTCGATAGCGATATTCACCCTCAGTTCCTTGCTGTGCGGACTGGCTGGCAGTCTAGGTCAGCTGATTCTGTTCCGCGTCATCCAGGGTTTGGCGGGCGGCGGTCTGCAACCCAGCAGCCAGGGGGTGTTGCTGGACGCCTTCCCCCGGGAAAAGCAAGGCGTAGCCATGACGCTGTTCGGCTTTGCTGCGCTGCTCGCGCCGGTGGTCGGTCCGACCTTGGGCGGTTGGATAACGGACTCATACTCTTGGCGCTGGGTCTTTTTGATCAACGTGCCCGTCGGAATTTTGGCGCTGTGCGGATGTTATGCCCTGCTTCGCGATCCGGATTACCTTGTCGCCGAGCGTGCGGAGTTGAGGAAGCAGCCGTTCCATTTTGACTCGATCGGCTTGTCGCTGCTGGTCATCGTCATGGTCTCCTGGGAAGTGATGCTCAGCAAGGGCGAGGAGTGGGACTGGCTGGGTGATCCGTTCTGGCGCGTCCAGACGTTGGCCATTTTCTTTGCGGCGGGCTTGGTCGCACTGATCTTCTGGGAGTTGCGTCACCGCAACCCCGTTGTCAATTTCCGCGTGTTGGGCGAACGCAACTTCGCTGCGTGCTGCCTCATCATTTTTTGCGCCTATCTCGCGCTCTATGCCGCAAGCACTTCGCTGCCCGGTCTGCTTCAGTCCCTGTTTGGTTATGATGCGCTTAACTCTGGATTGGTGATGTCGCCTGCCGGAATCGCTGCAGTCCTGGCAATGCCGATAGTCGGTCGCCTGCTCGGCCAGCAGATGGATGCCCGATGGCTGATCGCCGTGGGCCTGCTGATCATGACCGCCGGAAACTATTGGATGTCTCAACTCAACCTCGACATCAGCCCAGGCCAGGTTGTCTGGCCTCGGGTGCTCGTGGTCGCGGGATTGGCGGTCTGTTTTGCGCCTGCGAACGTAGCCGCTTACCTCTACACGCCATTGGCGTTGCGCGGGGCCGCCGTCGGCTTGTTGAGCCTCTTGCGCAACGAGGGAGGCAGCGTCGGGACGTCCTTGGCCCAGACTTTCCAGGAGCGGCGTGATCAGTTTCACACCCTGCGGCTTGGGGAGTCCCTTGATCCTTTCAATCCGGCCGTGGCTTCTTTCCTCGGGCGGGCTCAAGCGTTCTTCCTTCAGCAAACCGGCGATCCGGCCACGTCGCAGCAACTGGCTTGGCAGCAACTCGAGAACCTACGCCAGCAGCAGGCGTCTGCGCTTGCGTATTTCGACACCTTTTGGATGATGGCCGTGTTGACGTTTGTGGTCGCGTTTGCGGTATTGTTTATGAAACGTTCTGTGGCCGAGAAGGGCGCCCGCGTCGGCTCCGAATGAGGCGCGCCCGAGTCCTGGAGAGACAAGAGGCAAGCGTTTGGACGATCAGCGCGCCTGCGATCGCAGCTACCGGGCCGCAGCCGGCGCCGCCTTGACGCCCTCGGCGGCGGTCTTTGTCCTCACCTCGCCGTTCTCCGGGCGGCTCACTGAGCGCGTCGGCTCGGGGCTCATGATGAGCGGCGGGGTCGCCATCATCGGCTGCGGCTTCCTCTTGATCGCCGCGACTGCCTCGACGGCCGGCCTTGTCGGCGCGGAAATCGGCCTGGCGCTGACAGGTCTCGGCATGGGCCTGGCGACCGGTCCGTTGATGGGAGCGGCGGTCGGCGCGGTTCCGGCGGCGCGCTCCGGAACCGCCGCCGCGCTCATCAATGTCGCGCGAATGGCGGGCGCGACGATTGGCGTTGCGGTCCTCGGCGCCGTCTTCGCGCTTGGGGGAGGCGGGGCGGAGGGACTGCGTCTCGCCATGCTGCTCGGCGGAGCGGTTCAGCTTGCCGCCGCCGCGACCGCCTGGACCACGACGCGCCGCGGAGAACGAGCGCCGTCGGGCGCGCGCTGAAGCGGACGGTTCAGCGTGACCCATACGCGCGCTCTTAATCGGGAAAATGCCGTTCTTTCGAGGGGCCTTAAGGCGCTTGGCCGAGCGGCCGCGGGATGACCGCTTAAACGACATTTGCTTCCGAAAAGCCGAATGTAGTGTTAAGGCTTCTGCATGACCAGAAACGTCTTCTCCGAACCTAACGCTCGGCCAGGCCGTCCCACGGCGAGGCGGCGCCGCGCGACTTCAAGGACGAGGAGGAGAAGAGAAAAAATGGCTCTTATAGCGTTAGCTGTTGGCAGGTTGGTCGTAGGTTAACATTTCGGGTTTCCCCGTCATGGCCGGGCTTGACCCGGCCATCCCCGAGAACACCGAGCTCTCCGAATAAGGTACTGAAACAGCTGGGAAACGCGGAACCTCAGGCGTCAGTGGCGCGGTGCCGCGTAGATGGCCGGGACAAGCCCGGCCATGACGAAAAAGCCGAAGGGATCGCCCTACCCACAGCTAACGCTATAAGAGCCGAAAAATTTTTTCGGAAGATCCCTTGTAACCCGTTGAAAAGGCTCATTTTGGGCGAGAGAATCCAAGGAAATCCAAGCTTTTCCAACCCCTCTCCGGGGCATTTTCGCGGTCAAAAGGGCCTCGTCCAAGGAAAACCAAATCCGGCGGCGGCCTGCGCCGCTCAAATTACCTTTCTCGTACTGTGTAAACGGGCTGAACGTCGGTCAAACCCCATGACCCCCGGTATCAGTCGCGAGCGATGCGCACCCTTTGCTCAGCCACCGGGATCATGCCCCGCACCCGTTGGACCCGCTCCGGGTCGATCCGGGCGGAGACGACGCCCGGCCCGTCGGACGCCTTCGCGATCACGTGCCCCCACGGATCGGCCACGAGCGAGTGGCCGTAGGTGTGACGCTGCTCGTTGCCGACGGTGAACGAGCCCGTCTGTGCGCTCGCGCAGAGGTAAGTCTCCGTCTCGATCGCCCGGGCGCGTAAAAGCACTTCCCAATGGTCCTTGCCGGTCTGCATCGTGAAGGCGGCGGGGAGCGCGATGATCTCGGCGCCCTTTGCGGCCAGCGCCTGGAAGAGGTCGGGGAAGCGCAGGTCGTAGCAGATCGAGCAGCCGATGGTGACGCCCTCGCAATCGTAGGTCACTACCGCATCACCGGCCTTCACCGTCGCGCTTTCCTTATAAGAAGCGCCGTCCGGCGTGGTCACGTCGAAAAGATGGATCTTGCGGTAGCGCGCGATCTCGTCGCCCTCGCGGTTGAAGACGACGGAGGTGTTGTGAATGCGCTCTTCGCCCTGGATTTTCTCCATGATCGAGCCGGCGTGGACGAAAATGCGATGCTTGATCGCCTGTCGCTGCGCCATCGCGTAGGCCGGGCCGCCGGGAAAGGTCTCGGCGTTCTCGAGCTTGTCGGCCTTGGAGCCGCCCGCCCAGTCGAAGAATTCGGGCAGGAGGACCCAGTCCGGGCCTTCCTCCTTGACCGCGCGCTCGATCAGCACCTCGGCCGCGGCGATGTTCGCGGCCTTGTCGCTCACCGAATTCATCTGGATGATCGCGACCTTCATGCGCCGACGCTCCAAAATGCGCAGCTTGATCGGAGCGCGCGGAGGCGTCAATGCCGAACGAAGGCGGCGAAAGCCTTGAGCTGGTCGGCGAGGAAGCCGCGCGTCGCCTTGTCGGTCAATTCGCCGGTCGAAGGGTCGACCTTTGTGTTGACCTGAGTGATGATGACCTCGGGCTTGTTCAAGGCGCGGGCGTCGAGGAAGACGAAGATGTGGCGCAGGTGAAGCTGCGCGCGCAAGCCGCCGAAGAGGCTGGGCGAGGCGCTTTGAATCGCGACCGGCTTGCCGGCGAAAGGTTGGTTGGGTAGGCGGGAGATCCAATCGATCGCGTTCTTGAGCACGCCCGGGACCGAATGATTGTACTCGGGCGTGACGAAAATGACGCCGTCCAATTCCGCAATCTGCTTGGCCATCGCGGTCACGACGGGGGGAAAGCCTTTTTCTTGCAGATCGAAGTTGTAGAGTGGAAAGTCGCCGACTGACGCGAGGGGCGTGATCGTTACTCCTTCCGGGGCTAGATCCGGCAGGGCGCGGGCGATCGCCGCATTGTAGGAGCCCTTGCGCAGGCTCCCGAGCATGACGGCGAACTGAAGAGGCTTTGCGTCCGGCATCGACCGTCCTCCTTGAGCAGGGCAAGAAATCTCCAGCCACGTCGCGCCGCCGTCCCCGAATGCGGCAGCCTGGCGGCGGTTCATGGCTGGAGTTTGGCTTAAGCTACGGGCTTGTTATGGTGCCGTCCACAACCCCGGTTTGACCCAAGGCAACCCATGTTCGAGCCCTCCGATCTTTTCTCCCTCCGCGGCCGGACGGCTCTCGTGACGGGAGGGGCGACGGGATTGGGTCGCGTCTGCGCCGAAGCGCTGCTTTCAGCTGGCGCGCGCGTGCTGATCGCGTCGCGCAAGGCGGATGCCTGCGAAGCGGCGGCGAACGAGCTTTCAGGCCTCGGCCCATGCGAAGGCTTCGGCGGCACAGTCGCGACCGAGGCTGGGGTCGCCGCGCTCGCGGCGGAGACGCAGAAGCGCACCGACGCTCTGCACATTCTCGTCAACAACGCCGGGGCGAACTGGGGCGAACCGTTCGAGAGCTTTCCCTGGAAAGCCTGGGAGCGGGTGATGGCCGTCAACGTGTTTGGCCTTTTTTCGCTGACCCGTGACCTCGCGCCGATGCTGGCGGCCTCTGCGAGCGCCGACCGGCCCTCCACCATCATCAACATGGGCTCGGTGATGGGCGGCGTCACCCAGTCCGAGCATGCCTATTCCTATGCGGCCTCGAAGGCCGCCGTGCATCACCTGACCCGGATTCTGGCCGCGGAATTCGCCGTGCGGCAGGTGACGGTCAACGCCATCGCGCCCGGGCCGTTTCCGACCAACATGACGCGCTTCGCCATGAGCGACGAAGCGGGCGCCGCGCGCAGCGCGAAGTCTGTCCCGATGGGCCGGGTCGGGCGACCCGAGGACATCGCGGGGGCGCTCCTCTTCCTAGCCGGGCGGGGCGGCGCTTACACGACGGGCGCCATTCTGCCCGTCGACGGCGGGATCGCCGTCACCGCGTCGCCGCCTATGTTCGGAGAGGAGGCATGAGCGCCTGGACCGACAGGCCGGTGATTGCCGCGAGCGAACTTGCGGGCCACGTCGGCGACGTCTTCGTCTCGCATTGGTTCGACGTCGATCAGGCGCGGATCGATGCGTTCGCGACCGTAACCGAAGACGATCAGTTCATCCACGTCGATCCGGAGCAGGCGAAGGCGACGCCGTTTGGCGGCACGGTGGCGCACGGGTTCCTGACGCTCTCGCTGCTCTCGCCGATGGCCTACAGCGTTCTGCCGAAGCTCGAGGGCGCGGCGATGGGCGTGAATTACGGCTTCGACCGCGTCCGGTTCCTCCATCCAGTGCGCTCGGGCAGCAAGGTGCGGGCGCGGTTCACGCTCGTCTCGGTGACCCAGCGGTCCGAACGCGAATGGCAGCTGACTTACGACGTCAGCGTCGAGATCGAAGGCGCGCATAAGCCCGCGCTTGCGGCGACGTGGCTGACGATGCAGGTGGTGGGAGGGTAGGGGTCGGAGAAGCTGACAGACAGGGTCCTGACGGCGGCATGCCGGTGAAGGGCAGTCGCGGGCAAAGAAAAACCCGCCGTCTCCGGCGGGCTTCCCTTGAAGTCGTCGGCTGAAGCGCCGCCTCACATCTGCTTGTAGCTGATCTTGCCGTCGGGCTCCTTCGCCCACACGTACCAGACGTAGTCGACGTTCGTGCGGTCGCCCTTCTTGTCGTAGGAGATGTCGCCGATGACGGTGTGGAAGGTCATGCCCGAGTGCATGACTTCGGCGACCTTTTTCGGATCGAGCGACTTCGCCTTCTCCGCCGCCTGCTTGATGATTTCAACCGCAGCGTAGGAGTAGAGCGTGTAGGCTTCCGGATCGAAGTTCTTCGCCTTGAACTCGGCCACGACGTCCTTGGCCGAGGGGTTCTTGCGCGGATCGGGACCGAAGGACATCAGCGTGCCTTCGACGCCCGGCCCGCCGATCGCGGCGAACTCCTGATCAGTGATGCCGTCGCCTGAGATCATGACCGTCTTCAGGCCCTGGTCACGCATCTGGCGGATGATGAGGCCGCCCTCGGTGTGCAGGCCGCCCCACATCAGATAGTCGGCACCGGATTCCTTGATCTTCGAGACGATCGCCGAATAGTCCTTTTCGCCGGTGTTCACCCCTTCATAGAGGACTTCGTGCATGCCGAACTTGTGCATGTTTGCGAGCGCGGCGTCGGCGAGGCCCTTGCCGTAGGTCGTCTTGTCGTGCACGACGGCGATCTTCTTGCCCTTGAGATGGTCGCGCGCGTACTCGGCCCACAACAGTCCCTGCTGGTCGTCGCGACCGCAGGTCCGGAAGATGTCCCACAGCTTGCGGTCGGTGACGTTGGGGTTGGTCGCCGACGGGGTGATCATCAGGATCCCGTTTTCGTTATACACGTCGGAGGCCGGAATGGTGACGCCCGAGTTGAACGGACCAACGACGAACTTGACGCCGTCGCCGACAAACTTGTTGGCGACCGAAACGCCCTGTTTCGGATCCGAGACATCGTCGCCCTGCTCGAGCTCGATCTTCTGGCCGAGGATGCCGCCAGCCTTGTTGATGTCGTCGACCGCCTGCTGCGTGCCGTTGACGAGCTGAGCTCCGAACGCCGCGTTCGGACCGGTGATCGGTCCGGTCACCCCCATCTTGATTTGCGCGCTTGCAGCGCCGGAGAAGGCCACGGCGGCCGCCAAGGCGACCCCGGACAACCAGTATTTAATCATGCATGCACTCCTTTGAAGTTGGGGCTCTAGGCCCTCCCTGGCCTGCCCCGGGCAGAAGCAAATCCACCTTGGGCGCAGATACTTTCCGGTTTTTGCGGAAGAGTCATCTTAAAAACGCGAGCGTCAGGCCGGCTCGGCATCGGGGGTCACGCCTTACCCTTCGCCCGCCAGTTCAGGCCGGCGCGCTCGTAAACCCACGAATATTGCTTCGCCATCTGCACCGCCCGCATGGCGCGATAGCCGAGCGCGCCGACGATCATCAGCCAGACATAGGTCACGATGAAATAGTGCAGCGAAAGCAGCAACTCGCCGTAGAGCGCGTAGTGCAGGAAGCGCACGCCGGCGGTGAGAAAGAGCATGTAGTGCAGGAGCATCGGCAGCGGACGCCAGGTCTGGGCCATCGCCCGGCCCGTCGCCCAGGCGCCGAGGCCGCCGAGAAAGAGCGTGATGAGGATGAAGGTGAGGAGGCCGTATGGCGAGGCGGCCCACAAGACGCCGGCCATTAGTGGCCTCCCTCGAGATAGGCGGCGCGCACTTCCTTCCGCGCCAAGAGCTCCGCGCCGCCGCCCTGCATTGTGATCGCGCCGTTGACCATCACGTAGCCGCGATGGGCGAGCTTCAGCGCGTGAAAGGCGTTCTGCTCGACCAGGAAGACCGTCAGTCCCTCGCGCTTGTTCAAATCGGCGATGACTTCGAAGATCTGTTTGACGACGAGCGGCGCGAGGCCGAGCGAGGGTTCATCGAGGAGAAGCAGACGCGGCCGGCTCATGAGCGCCCGGCCGATCGCCAGCATCTGCTGCTCGCCGCCCGAGAGCGTGCCGCCGCGCTGCGGCGCGCGCTCTTTCAGGCGCGGAAAAAGCGTGAACACGCGCCGCAGGTCCTCGTCGAAATAGGCGAAATTGTTGATCGAGGCGCCCATCTGCAGGTTCTCGAACACGGTCATGCGCGGAAAGATGCGCCGCCCCTCAGGCGATTGGGCGATCGACAGGCGCGCGATCTGATGGGTCGGCAGGCTGGTGATGTCCCGGCCGTCGAAGGCGATGCGGCCGCGGCGCGCGCGCGGCGCGCCGAAGATGGTCATCATCGTCGTCGACTTGCCGGCGCCGTTGGCCCCGATCAAAGTCACGATCTCGCCGCTCATGACGTCGATGTCGACGCCTTTCAGCGCCTGAATCTTGCCGTAGAAGGTCTCGACGCCGCGCAGTTGGAGGAGCGGGCTCGACGACGCCGCGGCGGCGCTCATTGCTCGAGCTCCTTCTCGATCAATTCGACCTCCTCCTCGTCGGCGACGCCTAGATAGGCGGCGATGACTTTCGGATCAACGCGCACCTCCGCGGGCGTCCCGTCGGCAATCTTCACACCGTAGTCGAGCACCACGACATGGTCGGAAATCTGCATCACCACCGACATGTCGTGCTCGATCAGCAGGACCGATGTGTTATGGTCCGCGCGGATCGAGCGCAGGAGCGCGTTCAAGTCCGCCGATTCGCGCGGGTTTAAGCCTGCGGCCGGCTCGTCGAGGCACAAAAGCACCGGATCGGTGCACATGGCGCGCGCGATCTCGAGCCGGCGCTGGGCGCCGTATGGCAATTCGCCCGCCGGATCGTCGGCGCGTTCGATGAGCCCAATCTTGTCGAGCCAGTATTTGGCGCGCTCGATCGCCTCGGCCTCCTTGCGGCGATAGCTCGGCGCGCCGACGAGGCCGAGCACCGTCATGCCGCTCGCGCGCATAAGCGGATTGTGGTGGGCGACGAGCAGGTTCTCGAGCACCGTCATGCCCTGGAACAGGCGAATATTCTGGAAGGTGCGGGCGACGCGCGCCTTGCGGGAGATCTCGTGATCGGGCATGCGCTCGAGCAGGAACAGTTCGCCGTTCGCGGTCGTCGC
Organism: uncultured Alphaproteobacteria bacterium; assembly: GCA_963782255.1. GTDB lineage: Bacteria > Pseudomonadota > Alphaproteobacteria > Rhizobiales > Beijerinckiaceae > Roseiarcus. The sequence goes on from CAWAIS010000002.1 coordinate 1,573,282, forward strand.
GTGGCGCCCGCTCACGCGGGTCGCGGCTTCGACGTCCTCGCGCGTCGCCACGCCGTCGCGGGCGAGCGCGAGGCGTCCTTCGGTCGGCTTGTAGAAGCCGGTGACGCAATTGAACACGGTGGTCTTGCCGGCGCCGTTCGGCCCGATCAGCGCCGTGATGTCGCCGCGTCCCACGGAGAAGCTGAAGGCGTTCACCGCGATCAGACCGCCAAACCGCATAGTCAGGTTTTCGACGGCGAGCAGCGGGCTCGTCAGCCAGTTCATCAGCCGTGGCCTTCTTTGACGAGATCGCCGGACACGGCTTTGCGTTCTTTCAGGAAGATCGACGGCGAGCGCGTCGACACGAGGCCGCGGGGCTTCCAGATCATCATGATGACCATCGCCGCGCCGAACAGGAGCATGCGGTATTGCGTCGGGTCGAAATCCTCGCCGAAGATCCGCTTCATCCAGTCCAGTTCGCGCATGAGTTCGGGCGCGCCGATCATCACCGCCGCCGCGACGGCGACGCCGAGCTGCGAGCCCATGCCGCCGAGCACGACGATCGCAAGGATCGTCGCCAACTCGATGAAGGTGAAGCTCTCGGGGCTGACAAAGCCCTGGCGCACGGAGAAGAACGAGCCGGCGAAGCCGCCGAACATCGCCCCGAGCGCGAAGGCGGTGAGCTTGGTGTTGGTCGTATTGATGCCGAGCGAGCGGCAAGCGATCTCGTCTTCGCGCAGCGCCTCCCAGGCGCGTCCGATCGGCAGGCGGCGCAGGCGCAGCGTGACGAAATTGGTGAGCAGCGCCAGCGCCAGGATCAGATAGAAGAGGAAGATGGTGCGGTAGATCGGCGTAAATGGCAGATGGAAGATCGCCGCGAAGCCGTTGTCGTCGTCGTTGAAGGGAATGCCGAAGAAGGTGACGTGCGGAATCTCGGCGATCCCTGCGTAGCCGTTGGTAAGATCGACCCAGTTGATGAGGACGAGGCGGATGATCTCGCCGAAGGCGAGCGTGACGATGGCGAGATAATCGCCGCGCAACCGGAGCACAGGAAAGCCCAGAATGACGCCCCACATCGCGGCCAGGAATCCGGCAAGCGGCAGGCAGATCCAGAACGACAGTCCGAAGGTGGTCGAGAGAAGCGCATAGGAATAGGCGCCGACGGCGTAGAAGGCGACATAGCCGAGGTCGAGCAGGCCCGCGAGGCCGACCACGATGTTCAGGCCCCAACCCAGCATCACGTAGATCATGATCTGGACGCCGTAATTGTTGATCCACTTAAGCGAGCCCGCCGGGCCGAGCAGACCCAGCATGATGAGCGGAAACAAGATCACGAGGCCGAGCATGAACGGCCCGAAATAGGTCGAGAACCAGGCCCGGGCGGGCGAGGGCGGCGCGACGCCTTCGCCCTCGCGTGCAGCCTGAACGAGCGCGCCGCCCATGCCGCCGGCCGCGATCGCGCCCACGCGGTCGAACCAGATGCGCCAGTCGGCGGTCGACATCTGGCGCAGGAAGACGAACGCGAAGACGATCGCCGCTATGCCGAAGGACAGCGGCCAGCGGCTCGTCAGCACGAGCTCGTTGTTGATATTAGATTCGGCGTGATAACTGATGATCGGGAACGACAGGCCGAAGGCGACAAGCGCGGCGGCGAAGGCGGAGCGCAGCGTGGAAACGAGCTGCCCGGCGGCGGCTTCGGCGCTTTTGGCGAGCGGCTTCGTCTGCGGGGCGGCGGTCATGGGCTAAACCTTCTCCACTTCTGGCCGGCCCAAAATGCCCGAGGGCATGAAGATCAGCGTGATCGCGAGAATCATGAACGCCGCCACGTCCTTGTAGTCGGTCGTGAAGTAGGACGACCAAAACACCTCGATCAGGCCGATCAGGAGGCCGCCGAGAACGGCGCCGGGCAGCGAGCCGATGCCGCCGAGCACCGCGGCGGTGAACGCCTTGACGCCGGGCACGAAGCCGTCTGCGAAGTTCACCACGCCGTAATAGATGACGAACATGACGCCCGCGACCGCCGCAAGCGCCGCGCCGATGACGAAGGTGATCGAGATCGTCGCGTCGACGTCGATGCCGAGCAGCGCCGCCATCTTGCGGTCCTGCTCGCAAGCGCGCTGCGCGCGGCCGAGCGAGGTGTGCTGGACGAGATACCAGAAGCCCGCGAGAAGGACGACGGTCATGACCATGATGAGAATTTGGCGCAGCGACAGCGTCACGTCGTAGGCCCCGCCGGTGAGGTTGAACACGTGGTTTGGCAGTTGCGGCGCGGGCTTGTTGCGCGGACCCTGAACGACCTGAACGAAGTTCGACAGAAAGATCGACATGCCGATCGCCGAGATCAAAGGCGCAAGCCGGAACGACCCGCGCAATGGCCGGTAGGCGAGCCGTTCGATCGTCCAGTTCCAGAGCGAGGTCAGCGCCATCGCTGCGACCATCACGACGACGAAGGCGATCGGCAGCGAGCCCAGATGCAGGATCTGGGTCAGGATCATGAAGATGATGAGCGCGATGAATGCGGACAGCATGAACAGGTCGCCATGCGCGAAGTTGACCATGCCAATGATGCCGAACACCATCGTGTAGCCGATGGCGATGAGTCCGTAGATGGAGCCGAGCGTCAGCCCATTGATCAGCTGCTGCAGGAAATTATCCATGCGCCAACGGTCCCTCCTGTTTCCCCCGGACTCGCAGGAAGCGTGCCAAATCGAAGCCCGGCCGTCCTGTCGTCATGCGTGCGACGCTCATCCCTGCGCTTAGCCGGTTGCATTCCCGCATTCAAGGCGGATTGTCATTATTTCCCGCAGCCTAGCGGCGGCGCGCCCGGACGGCAACGGCGGCCCGATCGTTCCGTCTGACCCGAGCGCCCTCGCTCGCTGCGAGAGGCGGGGCCGCGACGGATGACATATACAGGAAAATATATTGGCTGTGCGCCGGCATATTCGTATAGCAATGGCGGAGTTCGCGGCGATATGGACTTGGGCGCCCGCGACAGTGTACGACAGACTACGTATACGACTGCGAACGCCGTTCGCCGCAGTTGGAAACGCCCGTATCAAGGCGATGAGGCCGCGGTGTATCGACTTGCGGGGGCTTTAAGTCCGCGACGGGAGGAAGCTTTATGGCGGTGACGATGTCGGGGGAGGCGACGCTTCCGGCCGCGCGGCCGAAGGTGTGGGCGCTGCTCAACGACCCCGAAGTTCTCGAAGCCTCGATCCCCGGCTGCCAATCGCTCGAAAAGACCGGCGACAACGGCTTCGCCGCGGTCGCCAAGGTCAAGATCGGACCGGTCGCTGCAACTTTCAAAGGCAAGGTCGAACTGTCGGATATCGTGCCGAACGTCGGCTACACGATCGCGGGCGAGGGCGAGGGTGGCATCGCCGGCTTCGCCAAGGGCAACGCCAAGGTGTCGCTAGCCGATGTAGAAGGCGGCACGCTCCTGCGCTACAACGTCGAGGCGCATGTCGGGGGCAAGATCGCGCAGCTCGGCTCGCGCCTGATCGATGGCGTGGCCAAGAGCATGGCCGACAAGTTCTTCGCCAATTTCGCCCAAGCGGCCGGAGGCGGCGTGGCGCCCTTGGGCGCCGGGCCGCTCGCCGAGGCCATGGCCGCCGCCGCATCCCCGGTCGAAGCGCCGGCGTCCGTCGCGTCGCCCGCCCCGGCGCAAGGGCCCGCGGCTCCCGCGCGACCGGCCGCCCCAGTCCAGCCGCCGCCGGCAGCCGTCGCCGCGAGCGCCGCCCCGCAAGCAACTCAAACGAAGACGTCTTGGTTCAGGAGGATATGGGAATGGTTCATGTCTCTATGGCGGTAAACGGCCGACAGGTGTCGGCCGAGATCGATCCGCGGACGCTGCTCGTGCAGTTCCTGCGCGAGAATCTGCGACTGACCGGCACGCATGTCGGTTGCGACACCTCGCAGTGCGGCGCCTGCGTCGTCCACGTCGACGGCGAGGCGATCAAGTCCTGCACGGCGCTTGCGGTGAGCTGCGAGGGCGCCAACATCACCACGATCGAGGGCCTCGCCCAGGGCGGCAAACTGCATCCGATGCAGCAGGCGTTCCAGGACAACCACGGGCTGCAATGCGGCTTCTGCACGCCGGGCATGATCATGGCGGCGGTCGACCTCGTCAATCGCGAGGGCCCCAACCTCGACGAGGCGACGATCCGTCACGGGCTCGAGGGCAACATCTGCCGTTGCACGGGCTACCACAACATCGTCAAGGCGGTCGCGCAAGGGGCGCGCGAGATGGCCGCCGCCGCCACGCCCAAGGCTGCCGAATAGGCCACGCCTTTCAAGCCGTTCCCAAGGGAGAGAGACATCATGAGCGTGACCCCAATCGGCGCCTCGGTCAAACGCACGGAAGACATCCGCTTCATCACCGGCAAGGGCCATTACGTCGACGACCTCAATCGCCCGGGCCAGGCCTACGCCTATTTCCTGCGCTCGCCGCACGCCCATGCGACGATCGATAAGATCGATGCGTCCGCTGCGATGAAGTCGCCGGGCGTCGTCGCAATTTTCACCGGCGACGACATTGCGGCCGACAAGGTCGGGGGGCTCATCTGCGGCGTGATGATTCACTCGAAAGACGGCTCGCCGATGAAGGCGGGCGGCCATCCGGCGCTCGCGCAGGGCAAAGTGCGCTATGTCGGCGATCATGTCGCCGCGGTCATCGCCGACACATACGCTCAGGCGCGCGACGCAGCTGAGAAGATCGAAGTCCACTATACGGAGCTTCCTGCGGTGGTCGATCCCGCGACGGCGGCCGCTCCCGGCCAGCCGGCGATCCACGACGGCGCCCCCGACAACACGGTCTACAACTGGCATCTCGGCGACAAGGCGGCGACCGACGCTGCCTTCGCTTCGGCCGCGCACGTGACGAAGATCGATTTCGTCAACAACCGCCTGATCCCGAACCCGATGGAGCCGCGCGCCGCCGTCGGCGACTACGATTCTGGCTCAGAGACGATCACGCTCTACACGACGAGCCAGAACCCGCATGTGGCGCGGCTCGTCCTGTCCGCGTTCATCGGTCTCGCGCCGGAGCACAAGTTCAGGGTGATCGCGCCCGACGTCGGCGGCGGGTTCGGCTCCAAGATCTTCATCTACGCCGAAGAGACCGTTTGCGCCTGGGCCGCGAAAAAGCTCGACCGGCCGGTAAAATGGACGGCCGATCGGACCGAGGCTTTCCTCGCCGACGCGCATGGCCGCGACCATGTCTCGCACGCCGAGCTTGCGCTTGATGCGGCCGGCAAGATCACCGGCCTCAGGGTGCACACGATCGCCAACCTCGGCAGCTATCTGTCGACATTCGGGTCGATGGTGCCGACTTATCTCTACGCGCCGCTCTTGTCGGGGCAGTACGCGATTCCGAACATCTACGCCGAGGTCGATGGGGTCTACACCACGACGGCGCCGGTCGACGCCTATCGCGGCGCGGGCCGGCCCGAAGCGACTTTCGTCGTGGAGCGTCTCATCGAGGTCGCCGCGCGTGAGACAGGGCGCGATCCGGCTGAGTTCCGGCGCATGAACTTCGTCACCTCGTTCCCGCATCAGACACCGGTCATCATGGCCTATGACGTCGGAAACTATGCCGCGGCACTGGACAAGGCGCTGTCGCTCGCCGACTACAAGGGCGTGGGCGCGCGCAAGGCGGCCTCGGCCGCCAAGGGCAAGCTGCGCGGCATCGGCCTTTCCGCCTATATCGAGGCCTGCGGCCTCGGGCCGTCACGAGCGATCGCCTCAATGGGCGGAGGCGTCGGAGGCTGGGAATCAGCTGAAATAAGGGTCAATCCGATCGGCACAGTCGAGGTTCTGACCGGCTCGCACAGTCACGGCCAGAGCCATGAGACGACCTTCGCCCAACTCGTGTCCTCGCGTCTCGGCATCCCCATCGAGAACGTCTCCGTCCTCCACGGCGACACCGACAAAGTGCAGTTCGGCATGGGCACCTACGGCTCGCGCTCCGGCGCGGTCGGCATGGCGGCGATTTCGAAGGCGCTCGACAAGATCGAGGTCAAGGCGAAGAAGGTCGCAGGCCACGTGCTCGAGGCGGCGGAAGGCGACATCGAGTTCAAGGACGGCAAGTTCACCGTCAAGGGAACCGACAAGTCGATCGACTTCGCCTCCATCGCGTTGAACGCGTATATCGCGCACAAGTTCGATGGCCACGAGCTCGAGCCGGGCCTCAAGGAAAGCGCCTTCTGGGAACCGACCAACTTCACCTTCCCGGCCGGCGTCCACATCTGCGAGCTCGAGATCGATCCGCAAACCGGCGTCGTGACGATCGACCGCTGGACCGCGGTCGACGACTTCGGCAAGCAGATCAATCCGATGGTCGTCGAAGGTCAGGTGCACGGCGGGATCGCCCAGGGCGTCGGCCAGGCCCTGCTCGAAGGCGCGCATTACAATGAGGACGGGCAGCTGCTCACGGCGAGTTTCATGGACTACTGCATGCCGCGCGCCGACGACCTGCCATCCTATACGGTCTCCTCGACCGAGACGGCCTGCCCATCCAATCCGCTCGGCATCAAGGGATGCGGCGAAGCGGGCGCGATCGCCTCCCCGCCGGCCGTCATCAACGCCATCACCGACGCGCTTGGGCATGAGGACGTGTCGATGCCGGCGACCCCGCAAGTCGTCTGGCGGGCCGCGCAGAAGGCTGTGACCAAGCGCGCCGCGGAATGAATCGAACCGGAGGCGCCGATGCGCCGCCTCCCTGATCCCTCATTCGGAGACAAGTCCCCATGTACGCCTTTGAATACCATCGCCCGCAGACGCTCTCCGGCGCGCTCGCCGACCTCGCCAAACAGGACGCCAAGGCGCTCGCCGGCGGCATGACCCTGCTGCCGACCATGAAGCAACGCCTCGCGTCGCCTTCCGCCATCATTGAGCTTAAGAGCATTCCCGAGCTCTCCGGCATCAAGCGCGAGGGCGACAACATCGTCATCGGCGCCATGACCCGCCATGTCGAGGTCGCGCAGAGCCCTCTTGTTCAGGGCGCGATGCCCGCGCTCGCCAAGCTCGCGACCGGCATCGGCGACCCGCATGTGCGCAACCGCGGCACGATCGGCGGCTCGCTCGCCAACAATGATCCCGCCGCCGACTATCCGGCCGCGGTGCTCGCGCTTGGCGCAACGATCGTCACCAGCAAGCGCCGCATCGCGGCCGACGACTATTTCACGGGCCTGTTCGAGACGGCGCTCGAGCCGGGCGAACTCATCACGCAGGTGAGCTTCCCGATCGTTGAGAAGGCGGCCTACATGAAATTCGTCAACCCGGCGTCGCGCTATGCGCTGGTCGGCGTGTTCGTCGCCAAGACCGCAGGCGGCGTGCGCGTCGCGGTCACGGGCGCGGGCGAGAACGGCGTCTTCCGCGCGTCCGCGCTCGAGGGCGCTTTGAGCGCGAACTTCACGGCTGCGGCGATCGAAAACGTCTCCGTGCCGGCAGACGGGCTCAATTCCGACATCCACGCGGACGCGGACTATCGGGCGCACCTGATCGGCGTGATGGCGAAGCGCGCGGTCGCCGCCGCCTGAAGCGCCGGGCGGCGCGGGTTCTGCTGAACGAACGAAACGGCGGGCGTCCTTGATCGGGCGCCCGTAGCGCATCCGCCCCCGACTAGGGTTGTTCGCGGAAACGGAGTTTGCATGGCTTCCCCCACGACCGGCGTGCCGGCCTCGATCGACGAAACCCTGGCCCTGCTTCAGAGCGCGTCCTACGTCGCCGACCGTTCGCTGGCCACTGTCCTCTTCCTCAGCCTTCGCCTCGGCCGGCCGCTGTTTCTCGAGGGCGAGGCGGGCGTCGGCAAGACGGAGATCGCCAAGGTTCTGGCGGCCTCGCTAGGCCGAAAACTGATCCGCCTGCAATGCTACGAGGGGCTGGACGTCGCGACAGCGGTCTATGAATGGAACTATCCGGCGCAGATGATGGCGATCCGCCTGTCGGAAGCCGCGGGCGAGCACGACAAGGACCGCATCGAGCACGACGTCTTCTCCGAGCGCTATCTCATCAAGCGCCCGCTGCTTCAGGCGATGGAGCCGAACGTCGGCGGCGCGCCGGTGTTGCTGATCGACGAGATCGACCGGGCGGACGAGGCGTTCGAGGCTTATCTTCTGGAGATCCTGTCGGACTTCCAGGTGACGATCCCAGAGATCGGCGCCGTGAAAGCGCCCGAGCCGCCGATCGTCGTCATCACGTCGAACCGCACGCGCGAGATCCACGACGCCCTGAAGCGGCGCTGCCTCTATCACTGGGTCGGCTATCCGGACATGGCGCGCGAAATGGCGATCGTGCGCGCCAAGGCCCCGCACGCGCCGGAGAAGCTGACCGGCGAACTCGTCGCCTTCGTGCAGCGCCTGCGCAAGCAGGACCTGTTCAAATCCCCTGGCGTCGCGGAGACGCTCGATTGGGCGGCGGCACTGACCGAACTCGACGCGGTTGCGCTCGACCCCGCGCAAGTGTCCGACACGCTCGGCGTCCTGCTCAAATATCAGGACGACATCGCCAAGATCGAAGGCGCAAAGGCGCAGACGCTGATCGAGGAGACGCGCGCCGAATTGCGCCGCATGGAGCTTGGCTAGCGCTTCGCTTCGCCCGCAATGCACGCGGCCCGCGGCGCCCGAAGCGGTCTACGAAGCCTGGCTCGACAGCGCGGCGCACGGCGCGATGACAGGCAGCCCAGCCGAGATCGCCTGGCGGACCTGCTTGGCGGTCCGAATTGCCAGTTCCTATATACGATGCGCAATGCGATCTACGCCGAGCACCATGACTGCTTCAAAACGCAACGCGCGATCGAAGCCTTCGGCAACGCGGGCTGCGTCACTGGCGATCCGAATGCGCTTGGGCTCAACCGGGTCGAGCGCATGAACGCCGGAACCATTGTTAAAGCCGAGCAGCCGCTCGGCTGCCCGGAGTGAGCGGAGGCCCTTCGCCCGATGATAGCCGCCATCTCCGGTTCCGAGCCCTCGGGCGGCGGAGCGCTCGCTGAGAATATCGTTCATTTCGCGCGCGCGCTGCGCGAGGTGGGCGTGCCGCTCGGGCCCGGCGCGGTGCTCGACGCGCTCGCCGCGGTCGAGGCCGCCGGGTTCGGCGACCGCGAGGATTTCTACGCCACCCTGCATGCGATCTTCGTCAAGAAGCACGAACACACCATCCTGTTCGATCAGGCGTTTCAGATCTTCTGGAAACGCAAGGGCCTGCTGGAAAAGCTGATCGCGATGCTCTCGCCGAAGGCGCCCCGCGAGCGGAAGCCGCAACCGGCCGAGGCGGGCGCGAGTCGTGTCGCCGATGCGTTGTTCAAGTCCAGGCGCGAGGAGCCAAAGACCGTTCCATCGCTCGATCTCGACGCGCGCTTCACCGTATCGGAGCGAGAGATCCTTCGGTCGAAGGATTTCGCCCAGATGAGCGCCGCGGAAATCGAAGCAGCGCGCACGCTCGTCAAGGCGCTGGCGATGCCGGAGGACGAGCGCCGCACCCGGCGCTTCGCCCCGTCCTCGCGGCGTCTTCGCATCGACGCCCGCCGGAGTTTCCGCCGCTCGCTGCAGCCGGGCGGGAGGATCGATCTCGAGTTCCGGGCGCCGATCCGGCGCGCGCCGCCGATTGTCGCGCTCTGCGACATTTCCGGCTCGATGAGCGAGTACACCCGCCTTTTCCTGCATTTTCTGCATGCGCTCGGCGAGACGCGGCGCGTCTCGACCTTCCTGTTCGGCACGCGGCTGACCAACGTCACCCGCGCGATGCGGGCGCGCGATCCGGACGACGCGCTCGCCCAATGCTCGTCGCTAGCGGTCGACTGGTCGGGCGGCACAAGGATTGGCGAGGCGCTCGCCCGGTTCAACCGCGAATGGGCGCGGCGCGTCCTCGGACAGGGCGCCATCGTCCTCCTGTTCACGGACGGGCTCGAGCGGGAGGGCGTCGATCTGCTCGCCGCCGAAATGGAGCGCCTGCGCAAGTCGAGCCGGCGCGTAATCTGGGTCAACCCGCTGTTGCGCTTCGACGGCTTCTCGGCCAAAGCCCAGGGCGTGCGGGCGATGCTGCCGCATGTCGACGCCTTCCGGCCGATCCACAACCTCGCCAGCATGGCCGACCTCTGCCGAGCCCTGTCGGGCGAACGCGACACCCCGCGCGGAGCCCCGGGGAATGGCTCAAATATTCGGCCTGAAGGCGCGGCCTTGCGCACCGGCCGGGTCGGGGCCATTTTTGCTCGGAAAAGACGGAAGGCCCCGAGGACACCATGAGCGACGCAGCCGAAACCGTGACAGGCAAGTCCGCGACCATCCGTTTCGACGGCCGCCTCTGCATCCACGCGCGGCGATGCGTCCTTGCGCAGCCGGACGTTTTCAAGGCGAATGTCGTCGGGCCCTGGATCGACCCGGACGCGGCCAGCGTCGAAGACCTCATGCAGGTCGCGGTCAACTGCCCCTCGGGGGCGATCCGCGTCACGCGCAACGACGGCGGCCCGCAGGAGCATAACCCGAAGGTCAATACGATCTCGATCCGGGAGAATGGCCCGCTCGCCGTCCACGCCGAGATCGCGCTCAACGGCGAAAAGATCGGAACGCGCGCGACGCTCTGCCGCTGTGGCCAGTCGAACAACAAGCCTTACTGCGACGGCTCGCATGTTTCAGCCGCATTCGTCAGCACCGGCGAGCCGGCGAGCGCGACGAACCGGCCGCTCGCCAAGCGCGACGGCGTGCTTTCCATTACGCCCTATCAGAACGGCCCGCTTGGCGTTGCGGGACCGGTCGAGATCATTTCGGGCACGGGCCGGACGATCAACCGCGCCGAGAACGCGACGCTCTGCCGTTGCGGGCACTCCGGCCGCAAGCCCTATTGCGACGGCACGCATGCGCGAGTCGGGTTCACGGCGCCTTAAAGGCGCAGAGCAGGAAGGATGGTTCAATGCTGACGCGCGAGGAAGATGTTCTGGCCGCCGCCGAGGGCTGGCGCGAGGCGGGGCGCGACGTGGCCATCGCGACGGTCGTCGAGACCTGGGGCTCGGCGCCGCGTCCGGTCGGCTCGCATCTCGTCATCGACAGCGACGGCAATTTCCTCGGCTCGGTATCCGGGGGCTGCGTGGAAGGCGCGGTCGTCGAGGAGGCGGCCGACGTCATCGCCACGGGGGCGCCACGCATGCTGGAGTTCGGCGTCGCCGACGAGACGGCTTGGCGGGTCGGGCTCTCGTGCGGCGGCCGCATCAAGGTTTACGTCGAGAAGCTGAACTGATGCGGCTCGACGTTCTCAAGGCGATGAATGCGGCGCGGCGCGAGCGGCGCGCAGGCGCCATCGTCACCCGCCTTTCCGACGGCGACCAGCGCTTCGTCGAGGCCGACGCCATCGGCGCCGATCCGCTCGCCGCGGAGCTGGAGGCCGCGCTGCGCATGGGCAAGAGCGGCGCGGTCACGGTCCAGGGTGAAGACTATTTCCTGACCGTTCAGGCGCCCTCGCCGCGCCTCACCCTGATCGGCGCGGTGCACATTTCGCAGGCGCTCGCGCCTATGGCGCGCATCGCCGGCCTCGACGTCGTGATCATCGATCCGCGGACCGCTTTCGCGACGCCCGACCGCTTTCCCGACACGCAAGTCATCGCGGAGTGGCCCGAGGAGGCGCTTTCGAAGACGCCGCTCGACCGCTTCACCGCGCTCTGCCTCCTGACCCACGATCCGAAGATCGACGATCCGGCGCTGATCACGGCGCTTGCGGTCGACTGTTTCTACATCGGCGCGCTCGGATCGAAGAAGACGCACGCCAAGCGGCTCGAGCGCATGCGCGCGAAGGGCTTCGACGAGAAGTCGCTCGCGCGCATTCATGCGCCGATCGGCCTCGACATCGGCGCGGTCAGTCCGGCGGAGATTGCAGTCTCGATCATCGGCGAAATTGTAGCGTCGCTGCGCAAGAAGCCGCTTCGCTCGGAAAGCGCGGCGGCATGAAATTCGGCGCGGTTCCCCTCGACGCCGCCGACCACGCCATTCTCGCTCACGCGGTCAGGGTCGACGGGATCGCGCTGAAAAAGGGCGATGTCGTCACGCCCGAACGCCGGCGCATGCTGGCGGCGGCGGGCGTCGCGAGCGTTGTCGCGGCGCGTCTGGAAGAGGGCGACGTGGGCGAGAACGAGGCCGCGCAGAGCCTGGCGAAGCGCATCGCGGGCGCCCACGTGCGTCTGGCGCCCCCGTTCACCGGCCGCGTCAACCTATTCGCCGAGAAAGCCGGTCTCGTCATCGTCGACGCCGGCGCGATCGACCGGCTCAATGCGATCGACGAAGCGATCACGGTTGCGACCCTGCCGCGCTGCCGCGCCGTCGCCGAAGGCGACATGGTGGCGACCGTCAAGATCATCCCCTTCGCCACGCGCGGCGAGAAGCTGAAGGCTGCGCTTGCGGCGCTCGGCGATTCAAGCGCCGTGTCGATCGCCCCATTCCGCCCGCTGCGCATCGCCGCCGCCTCGACCCTGCTGCCTGCCCTCAAAGCGAGCGTGGTCGCGAAGACCTTGAGGGTGCTCGAGGCGCGTCTCGAGCCGACCGGCGCGCGGGTCGTCGCGCACGAGACGACGCCCCACGAGGTGGGACCTCTTGCCGAGGCTCTCGCCCGGCTCATGCCAGAGGCTGACGCGCTTGTCGTGTTCGGCGCCTCGGCCATCACTGACCGCCGCGACGTCATCCCGGCCGCCATCGAGGCGGTCGGGGGGCGGATCGAGCGCTTCGGCATGCCGGTCGATCCAGGCAATCTTCTCCTGCTTGCGTCGCGCGGCGACATGCCGATCCTCGGCGCGCCGGGGTGCGCGCGCTCGCCGAAGGAAAACGGCTTCGACTGGGTCCTCCAGCGCATCATCGCCGGCGTGCCGACCTCGGACGCCGACATTCGCGCCATGGGAGTCGGCGGGCTCCTGATGGAGATCGCGTCCCGGCCGCAACCCAGGGAATCGCATGACTAGGGTCGCCGCGGTCGTGCTGGCCGCCGGCCAGTCGTCGCGGTACCGAGCCCAGGGCGGCGGGGAGACGAAGCTCGCGGCCGAGTTCGAGGGACGGCCGATCGTGCGCCGGGCGGTCGAGGCGGCGCTGGCGTCCCGGGCGCGGCCGGTCGTGGTTGTCGTCGGACACGCGCGGCGCGCCGTCGAGAGCGCACTTGGCGGGCTGCCTGCGGCGATCGTCTTTAACCCCGATTATGCGAACGGTCTTTCGACCTCGCTGCGCGCCGGCCTTGCTGCGGTTCCGGATGATGTCGACGGGGCGTTGATTCTCTTGGGCGACATGCCGAAGGTCGAGGCGCAGCTGATCGACGCCGTGATCGCCGCCTTCGAGGCGCAGCCGAACGCGCGCGCCGTCGCGCCGCTGCACGGCGGCCGGCGAGGAAATCCGGCGCTCCTGGCCCGTTCGTTGTTTCCGGCGGCGATGCGCCTCACCGGCGACGAGGGCGCGCGCAAACTGCTTACGGCGCTAACATCCGATCAGATGATCGAAATCGACGCTGGGGAATGGGACGCCGCTTTCGACGTCGATACGCCAAGCGACCTTGCGTCGCGGCCGCCTCACCCGTGAACAGCTTCGTCAAGCGGCCCCATTTGACAATTTTTAACTGAGGCAATTTAGTGTCCAAGCTTTAAATGCGGGCGATTCTATCTGCGTGAGGATCATGGGGGGGCGTCGCAATCCTACGCTCGCCGCTTTCATCGCGGCGGCGTGCATGATCGGCGCCGTCAACGCTGCGCATGCGCAACAGCCGATCGGGTCGACGACTTTGACCCAGAACCAGGTCACGCGCGAGCTGGGCGGGGCGTCGGGCGTCCTTTCGGTCGGCGATTCTGTCTTTCTCAACGAGGCGGTGCGGACGGGACCGGATTCGCTCGCCAAGCTCGTCTTTGTCAATTCGACCAACCTCGCCGTCGGCCCCACCTCCCGCGTCGTGCTCGACCGCTTTGTCTTCGAGGGCAATCCAAGCGGAGAAAAGGTCGCGGTCAATCTGGCGAAAGGGCTTTTTCGTTTCACGACCGGCAGCCTCGACAAGAAGGCGTACACGATCACCACGCCGACCGCCGCGATCGGCGTTCGTGGCACGGTGCTCGACATCGACGTGAACGGCCTGGCGACCCGGGTGACGCTTGTCGAAGGGCACGCGTTGGTATGTCCGCGCAGGCGCAGCGTGAGCTTCGACCGACAGGTCCAGGCTTGCCTGACCGGCCGACATTGCGACTGCGCCGTCATCCAGAATCCCGGCGAGACCGCGCTGGTCAAGAAAGTCCACGGCGCGAACGAGGCGAGCCTCGCCTCGACGCCGGTCAATTTCGCTTCGCTGTGCTCCGGCGACGCTTCGCTGTGCTCGAGCAGCAGCTACGCCTCCGCCGGCTTCGGAGGCGCCCTGTGCGGCCGCTGACGAAGTCGCGCTGTCTCTTGTCTTCGGCGAGTCTTCTGGCTCTTATGGTTTTTGCGCCCGCGCATGCCATCGCCGCGTGCACCTACAACAGCATTCCGACCCCGAGCGGCGTTTTTGCGCTGACCGGTGACGTTTGCACAGCCGATCCCGGAATCTACGCTCCGACAGTAATACAGCCGCCGCCCGTGTCGTTGCCGGTTCCCTACACCGGCTTCGGATTCTTCGCTTTTTCCGGCGGCATGATCAATTCGCCCGACGGCGTGACGATCAATACGCAAAGCGGCCTCAGCAACGCCTACGGCGCCTGGAGCGACGGCTCTGGCGCGCAGATCAATCTCGGCGCCACGATCGTGAATACAAGCGGCGCTGGCGCCTCCGGCTACTACGCCACCAACGGCGGGGCGATCACCGCCTCGGGAGCGTCAAACATCAGCGTCTCCGGCAACAACACCGCGGCGCTCGACGCGGCGTTCGGAGGGCAGGTTTTCTTGAACGGCGGCGGGACGGTCACAAGCTCCGGGGCCGGCGCGATCGGACTCTATTCGACCGGCTCGGAATCGAGCGTCTCGGCGTTCGGCGTGAACGTCACATCGGGCGCAGCGAGCGAGATCGGGGCGACCGGCGTCCTGGCGGACGCGGGCGGCAGCCTCACGTTCGGCGGCGGCTCCGTGACGGTGCTCGGCGCAAGCGGGGTCGGGGTCCTCTCGAGCGGCGCCGCGACAGTGAACGTCAATGGCGGGACGACGATCACGGCGGATAGCGACGGATCGGTTGGGCTTGCCGTCCACGGAACAGGGTCGACGCTTAACGGCGACGCGCTCACGGTCACCATCAATGGAAGCTCGCTTCTAGGGCTGGACACAGGCGCGGCTCTCAACACCGGCGGAACGCTGACGCTGACGAACTCGACGCTGCAAACGACCGGGGGTACGGGAACGTTCGGCGTCTACACGGCGGACGGAGGAACGACTTTCCTCGGAAACGACACGGTCATCATCGCCGGCGACGATGCTTACGCGGCCGTGGAGAGCGGACCGCATGGCGCGACCACGATCCAGGGCGGGTCGCTCTTGACCGAGGGCGTGAACTCCATCGGTCTTTACGCTCATGGCCTCGGCGCCAGCGTTGTGACCGAATCCGGAGAGGAGATCGGCCCGACCGCGATCACAACGACCGGCGACAACAGCCCGGGTGTTCAGGCCGACGGCGGCGGCCAGGCCCAGTTGAGCGGCGGCTTAGTGACCACATCAGGCGCCGGCTCGTTGGGACTTTATGCCTCGGGCTCCGGCTCCACCGTGAGCGCGTCGGGGGTGGCGGTCACGACGAGCGGCGGCTTCGATCCCGCCACCGGCAAGTTTGCATCCGGCCTTCTGGCCGATAGCGGAGGATTGGCGACGTTCACCGACGGTTCGATCACGACCAGCGGCGCGAGCTCCTACGCCGCCGTGTCGCAGGGCTCGGGCAGCAGCGTGACGATCAACGGTGCGACCACGATCATGACATCCGGCGACGGATCGGGCGGCCTCGAGGTCAACGGCGCCGGCGCGTCGCTGACCGCTAGTGGCGCGAGCGTCACGACCAAGGGAAGCGTCGATCCGAGCGACGGGTTCACGGCCTACGGCGCCTACAACGGCTATGGGCCGGGCTATTCGACCGGCGGCTCGATGTCGCTGACGAACACGACGATCGTCACGTCCGGGTCCCTGGCGAGCGGCGTCGTTGCCAACAGAGGCGGGGTGACGACGCTGGACGGCGGATCGGTGACGACCTCCGGAGACAGCGCGCTCGGCCTCTGGGCGAGCGGCGCCGGATCGAGCATCGCGACCAAGGACGGGACGACGATCGCGACCACGGGGACATTTGCGCACGGCGTGCAGGCGGACACCGGCGGCGCCGTGATGCTAAGCGGCGGGTCAGTGACGGTTTCAGGCCTTGGTTCGAAAGGCCTTTACGTCACGGACGTGGGTTCGACGATTTCGGCGTCGGGCGTCGCCGTCGCGACGACCGGGGATTACGACCCGAACACGGGCGCCGCCGCGCATGGAATCCTCGCCGCGAACGGAGGGCGCGCAATCTTCTCCGGCGGCTCGGTCAGCACTGCCGGCGACGGATCCTATGCCGTGAGCGCGGTCAGTGGCGGCCTCGTCCAGCTCGCCGGGACGACGATCATGACGACCGGCGACGGGTCGGGCGGGCTGGGGATAAACGGCGCCGGCTCCGAGATCGATGCGTCAGGCGTGACCATCAAGACCACGGGCGGTTTCGATCCGATCTCCGGGTTGCACAGCTACGGCGTCTACAACGGTCCCTATGGCGACTACGCGTCCGGCGGCGTCGCGAAGCTGACCGATACGTCGGTCTCGACGCAGGGCGCGCAGATGTACGGGGTGATCACCTCGACCGGCGGCGTGACCTCGATTGTCGGCGGGTCGATCACGACGACTGGCCTTCAGGCCGACGCCGTGCTGGCCCTGAACGGTGGCAGCGTGACGCTCCAGGGGACGACGATCGCGACAAGCGGCGATGCATCGAAGGGACTGGACATCCAGGACGCGGGCACAACGTTGAATGCGACGGGGGTCAGCGTAACGACGACGGGCTTGATCAATCCGGAAACGGGCGATCATGCTCACGGGCTCTACAATGGGAATGGCCTCGGCGAAGCGAGCGGATCGACCGGAGGCGGGTTGGCGACGCTGACCAATTCGACGATTCTCACCAAGGGCTTCGGCGCAGCCGGCGTCGACACCGAGAACGGCGGCAAGACGACTCTGAACGGCGGCTCAGTCAGCACGAGCGGCGCGGCCTCCTACGCTGTCGTCGTAAACAGCGGCGGCGAGGTCAATCTGACGGGGACCGCCGTGTCGACGACTGCAAACGGCTCCGGCGGATTCTCGATTGAGGGGACCGGCTCCAGCCTCACGGCGTCCGGCGTCGCCATCACCACACAGGGTGCGTTCGACCCCACCTCCGGCCAGCATTCCTATGGGGTTTACAACGGTCCCGACGCCGCCGGCGTATTCCCGACAGGCGGCGTCGCCACGCTGACGAATTCATCGGTCTCCACGAACGGCGCCCAGATGACCGGCGTCCGGACCGGCGCCGGCGCCGCGACGACGCTGATCGGAACGAATGTCGTGACCGGCGGCATCGGCGCCGGCGGCGTGGTGTCGACCGGCGGAGGCGTCACAAACATGAGCGGCGGCTCGGTCGCGACGTCCGGCCAGGACGCGCACGCGCTCGCCGCCACGGGCGCCGGCTCGCAGGCCAATCTGATCGGAGCGACCACGTTCGCGACTCAAGGGAACGGGGCCATCGGCGTGTACGCCGCCCTCGGCGCCGTGATCTCGGCGACCGGTTCCGCGTCCATCAACACCGCAGGGGGAGTTTCGAGCGCGACCGGCCTCGGCGCCTACGGGGTCAACGCGGACGGCGCCGGCTCGCAGATCAAGCTCGCATCCGCGACGATCACGACGACGGGCGCAGGCGCGATCGGGCTCTTCGCCAGCGACGCCGCAGCGAGCGGGTCTGCCGGCTCGATCATCGCGACCGGAACGCTCAACGTGAAGACGACGAACGCCGCCGCGGTCGCGCTTCAGGGCGACGGCGCGTCAATCCTTGCGAGCGGAGGCGGCTCGATCGCCGCGGCGGGCGATGCAATCCAGTTCCTGGGCGGAAAGAACGAGACCGCGACCTTCGACAATTTCACCATCGCCAACATGTCCGGCGACCTCGTCTTCGCCGATCCTTCGGTGGCGACTGTCAATTTCAACAACACGATCGCCAACGCGGGAAACAACAATCTCATCGATGCGACGAACGGCAGCGTCGTCACCTTGAACGCCAACGCGTCTTCGTTGACCGGCGCGATCCGGATCGACTCAGCCTCGATCTCGACCGTCAATCTGGCGAGCGGCTCGTCGTGGACGATTACGGGACCGTCCGCCGTTACGAACCTCGCTGTCTCCAACAGCTTTGTGGTCTTCGCGCCACCAGGCTCGGGGCAGGCGTTCAAGGTGCTGACCCTCAACAATTACGCAGGCTCGGGCGCGACCATCACCATGAACGCGGCGCTCGGCGGGTCCAACTCGTCGGCCGACGAAATCGTCATAAACAGCGGCAAGGCGAGCGGTTCGACTCAGCTGTTCATCCGCAACGTCGGCGGCGTCGGCGGTCAGACCACCGGCAATGGCATTCCGCTGATTACGGCGATCAATGGCGGAACGACTGCCGCCAACGCCTTCACGCTCGCCAACACCCCGATTGTCGGCGGCTACAGGTACGCGCTCGAAGAGACCAATCAGGACTGGTACCTCGTCTCCTCGCCGACCTCGACCCCGAACGACATCGCGAACTCGATCAACAATCTGGCGAAGTCGCAGCAGCAGCAGATCATCACCAACAGCGTTCTGAGCTCGATCCTGCTCGGGGCGACCGAGCAGGTCAATTGCTCGAACTGCGGCTCGGGCTTCGGCTCGATCGGCTCCTATTCGGTCGGCGCGCACGGCCGTTGGAGCCTCACCGACGAACTGACGGCGATGGGCGGATTTTCCTACGACGAGTACTCGGCGTCCGGCGTCACCGTCAACGACGCCCCGACCGTTGCCGGGTCTTTGATCTACGATCTCGTCAACTGGGGGCGAAGCCGGCCGTTCTTCGAGGTCGGCGGCAACCTCACCCCCTATGAGCAGGTCCACAACTCGCGCTCCTATCTGAACGGCTTCACCACTTCGACCGGCTATGGAACCGCCATCGACCGGAACCTCGCGTTTTTCGCGCGCGCCGGATGGGTCGATCGCCTGACGCCAATCGACGAAGCCGCCGCCTGGGTCGACTTGAGCCGCAACTGGATGCAGACGGGCGGATACACGGAAGGGGCGGGCCCGAACAATCCCTATCCGGCGACCTACCAGACGGGCGTCGACACGCTCAATGTCGCCCAACTCGGCGGCCAGTGGACGCATCTCTTCAACGGAAAGTTCGAAGCGAATGGCACCCTGGCGGTCGCGTACGGATTCGACGCCGGCTCCGGGTCCCAGGTCAACGTTTATGATTTCGGCGCGATCGCCCCCTTCCCGATCAAGAATTCGTATTGGCTCGAGTATGGCGCGCGCATCGGCTATCGGGTCCGCGACAGGATGGTCCTCGACGCCTTCATCCTCGGCACGGCAGGCGGCGAAATTGGAACGACGTTCCACGGCGGCGTCGGGCTGCGCTACCTGTTCTGAGTGCCTTGCGAAGTCGGCGTCCCCCCGGGCGCGCTACTTCTCGTCGAGCGCGATCATCGGCATCCAGGCGTGATCGAGGTCGCGCCCTGCCAGGTCGGCGAAGCGCTTCTCATAATAGTGATAGAGCCCTCGGACCTCCTGCGGCGCGAGACTCGCGGCTCGCAAAGCCAGCGCTTTCGCCTCGGAAAACTTGCGCGCCCGGTAGGCCGCGAGGATCTCCTCGTGCAGCGCGCCGAGACGGCAGAACTCTTCGCTGCCAGCGTAAGCCTCGCCGCCCGCCAAGGCATAGACCGCGACCGACCGCGTCTTGTTCTTCAGTTTGACGTGATCGATCTCGAGCCAGGCGAAATGCGGCGCCTCTCGGCGCGTGGCGTCGCTGGCGACGATGTCGACGCCGAACTGCTTGGACGAGCCCTCGAGGCGGGAGGCGATGTTGACCTCGTCGCCGAGCGCGGAATAATCGAAGCGCAGCGTCGAGCCCATATTGCCGACGCTGCACTCGCCCGTGTTGAGGCCGATGCCGAATTTCACCGGCGGGAACGGGCGCCCGTTCCGCTCGGCCCGCTCCTTCCACTCGGCGTTGAGCCTGACCAGAGTCTCGCGCATCTCGAGCGCGGCGCGGACGGCGTGAATTCCGTGGGCCGGATCGTCGAGCGGCGCGTTCCAGAACGCCATGATCGCGTCGCCCATGTATTTGTCGACCGTGCCCATCTCCTTCAGAACGACATCCGTCATTGGCGAGAGATATTCGTTGAGGAAGGTTGACAGTTCGACCGCGGTGAAGCCCTCCGAAAGCGTGGTGAACGAGCGGATGTCGCAGAACATCAGGGTCAGGTCGCGCTGTTGGCCGCCGAGCTGAAGGTTCTCCGGATGCTCGGCCAGTCGCGCAACGACGTCGGGCGACACGAAGCGCCCGAACGCGGAGCGGATCTCGCTCACCTGCTGGCGCTTCTGACTGTAGAGCTGCCCGACGCCCGCCAGGAACACGAAGCCGGCCGAGAGGCTGGGCACGACGGGATCGAGCAATACGCCGTTCCGCGTGAACGCGAGCCAACTTGCATAGGCCAGCGCCCCCGTCGCGGCGAAGCCGATAAGCGCGGTCAGATAGATCGAGACGAACGGCACGATCGCGGCCAGCGCAAGCGACAGCGCGGCGCCGGCGAAGAGTTCCGCTCCGGGCCCCCAATCCGGCCTTTGCAGGGTCACGCCCGAAAGAATCTGCTCGATGAGCTGGGCGTGCGCCTCCACCCCCGCGGTCGACGGATTGAGGGGAGTCGCAACGATGTCGCCAAGCAGCGCGGCGCTCGGGCCGACGAAGACGAGCTTGCCGGCGAGATCCGAGAGGTCGGCGTCGGGCTGGAGGACCTTCCAGGCCGGGATCGAGCGGCGGGGATCGGATTCCGCAAAATAGACCCGAAGCTCGCCATCGGCCTGAACGGGAATGACAACGTCGCCGACCTTGATCGCCTCGACGCCCTCGCTCTTACCCGCCGTGTTTCCGAAAGCTGTCGTCGATTTCACAATGAAACCGGTCGCGCCCTGGGCGACCCGGAGGGTTTCGATCGCAAGGCTCGGCTGGACCTGGCCGTTGAGGTCGAATAGCAGCGGCACGCGGCGGACGACCCGGTCGTCGTCCGGGAGCCAGTTGAGAAAGCCGAGACCGCTCGCTGCATCCGCCAGAATGGGGATCGGCACGAGCGCTCCGTTCAGGTGGTTGACGAACGGCGCCGGATTGTCGCCGACAAAGGAAAAGCCCGCCTTCGTCTCGAGGCTCGCTTGCGAGCCGTTGTGAGTCGCCGTGAGCAAGACGCCGAGCACGACCGGACGGCCATCAATCGCGTGCGCAAACGCGATGTCCCCGTCCGCGCGCTCCTCGCAGCGGGCGACCGCGTCGGCGCGTTGTGCGCCGCTTTGCGCGCACGCCTTCAGATCGCCGCTCGGCCGATCCTTCTCGGAAAACAGGACGTCGAATCCGATCGCCGCGACCTTGGCCTTGACCAGAGCCTCGACGATCGCCGCCATCGTCTGGCGCGGCCACGGCCATCGTCCGATGAGGTGAATCAACTCGTCGTCGATGTCGACGATCCGGACCGGCTCATTGAAATCATAAGGCCTCGGGCGCCAGCGCTGGTATTGGTCGAACACCAGGTTTTCGAGATTGACCCGGAACGGCTTGAACAGAACCCCGACCGAGAGGGTCAGTATGTAGGCAACGAGCACCACAAGCAGGTACGTCCGCCATTTGCGCAGCCGGGTCCCAAACGCGGGCAAAGGCATCAGATCGGCAACCGCATGCAAAAGCGCCGGACGTCGCGAGAAGCGATGCTATCCGAACCGCGGTCAGGGTCAACTCGCACGGGGACGGCCCTAAGGCTCAGATGAGCCGCATGCCCTTCAATGAGGCGTGTCCGTCCCGCCCGACGATGATGTGGTCATGCACGGTCACGCCCAAAGGCTTGGCGATCGCCATGATGTCGAGCGTCATCTTCACGTCCTGGGTCGAAGGGGAGGGATCGCCGGAGGGATGATTGTGGACAAGGACGATCGCGGTCGCGGACAATTCCAGCGCGCGCCGGATCACCTCGCGCGGGTAGACCGGCGTGTGGTCGACAGTACCCGAGCCCTGCACTTCGTCGGCGATCAGGCCGTTCTTCTTGTCGAGAAACAGTACCCTGAAAATCTCCCGGTTCTCGAACGCCATCGCCGTCCGGCAATAGTCGACGACCTCGCTCCAGGACCCCATCGGCAGGCGCTTCTTGACCGCCCCCTTGGCGAAACGCTGGGCGGCGGCCTCGACGATCTTGAATTCGGCGATCGCGCCGGCGCTCATGCCTTTCACTTCCGCAAGCCGCTGCGGCGAAGCCGCGATCGCGTCGGCGAACGAGCCGAAGCGGGCGAGGAGCGTCTTGGCGAGGGGCTTGACGTCGACGCGGGGAATCGCGCGGAAGAGGATGAGCTCAAGCAGTTCATAGTCCGCGACCGCCGCGCCGCCGCCTTCGCGCAGCCGCGCCCGCAGCCGATCGCGATGTCCATGATAATGCTTGGCTTCGTCCTCTTCGGCGCTGGACGTCATCGGATCGGGGCGCGATCGGCGCCGGTCGGCGAGAGCGTGAAGATTTCACACCCGGTTTCGGTCACGCCGACCGAGTGCTCGAACTGAGCCGAGAGCGACCGGTCGCGCGTCACCGCGGTCCAGCCGTCCGAGAGTATCTTCACGCCATAGCCGCCGAGATTGATCATCGGCTCGACGGTGAAGAACATGCCGGGCTTGAGGGGCGCTCCTTCGCCTTTCCGGCCCACGTGCAGGATGTTCGGCTCGTCGTGGAAGAGGCGTCCAAGGCCGTGGCCGCAGAAATCGCGCACGACCGAGCAACGCTCGCTCTCGGCGTAGGACTGGATGGCGAAGCCGATGTCGCCCGTGGTCGCCCCGGGCTTGATCGCCTCGATGCCGTGCATCATCGCTTCATAGGTCACGTCGATCAAACGTTGCGCGCGCCGCGGCGCCTCACCGGCCACGAACATCCGGCTTGCATCGCCATGCCAGCCGTCGATGATCAGGGTCACGTCGATATTGAGGATGTCGCCGTCGCGCAGCGGCTTCTCGTCCGGAATGCCGTGACACACGACATGGTTGATCGAGGTGCAGATCGACTTGCGGTAGCCGCGGTAATTCAGCGGGGCCGGATAGGCGTCGTGGTCGCGCGCGAACTCGAACACGAACCGGTCGAGGCTCGCGGTCGTCACGCCGGGCTTGACCAGCGGCCCGATGAGGTCGAGCGCCTCGGCGGTGAGAGCGCCGGCCTTGCGCATTCCGGCAAAATCTTCCGGGGCGTGCAGCCGAATCTGCCCGCTGCGGCGGGAGGCCTTTTCGCCCGCCGGCACGAATGTCGTTGCTGTCGTCACCAGCGTTCCTTTGCCGCTTGTCGCCGTTTAAGGTTACAAATATGCGTAACTCCCCGCATAACACAAGCGGCTGCGAGAGGTTTCCGCCTCGCAGCGCCTCGCGGACGACGAGTGCGGCGGGGCGATTAAGGAGCGTTTCGGCATGAGCGGACCGACGACGATCACCGCCGCCGTCCTGGTGATTGGCGACGAAATCCTGTCCGGCCGCACCAAGGACCGCAACATCGGCTACATCGCCGAATATCTGGCGCGGGTCGGCGTCGACGTCCGCGAGGCGCGCGTCGTTCCGGATGTCGAGGACGAGATCGTCGCGGCGCTCGATGCGCTCAGAAAGCGTTACGACTATGTGGTCACGACCGGCGGCATCGGCCCTACGCACGATGACATCACCGCCGACGCTGTCGCGCGCGCGTTCGGCGTCCCGATCGGGGAGGACCCGCGCGTGCTCGCGATCATGATGGAGCGCTACGTTCCGGACGATCTCACGCCGGCGCGGCGGCGGATGGCTCGGATCCCTGCCGGGGCTGACCTCATCGACAATCCGATCTCCAAGGCGCCGGGATTTCGCATCGACAATGTGTTCGTCCTGGCGGGCGTCCCATCGGTCATGCAGGCGATGCTCGACTTTGCTGTCAAGTCGATGACGACCGGGGTGGCGATGCTGGTCGAGACGGTCGATGCAGGAGCGGTCCCCGAGGGACGATATGGCGACGCGCTCGCCGCCATCGCCGCGGCGCACCCAAAGGTTTCGATCGGCTCGTACCCCTCGTTCAAGGACGGGCGCTTCAACAACCAGATCGTGGCGCGCGGCAAGGACGATGCGGCGGTCGCCGCCGCGCGGGCGGCGATCGAGGCGATGCTGTCGAAGCTGCGAAGCGAGAGCAAGCCGCTCTGAGGCGATCGGTTTCCGGGGCGCAATGCCCGCGCGAGAGCGGCTACCCTGCCATTTTCGCAGCAATGTCAGGGGCCTGGGCGCCAGAAACCGTCCGGCAGCAGGATCTCCCCCTTGCCGAGCGCCGCCAGGTCGCCCGCGAGTCGCCGGAGCGGGCGCCGGAACAATTCGGCGAGTTTCGCGCTCGCTTCCGCGACGTAGGCGGAAATGAGCCGCGCCGCGACGAGGTCGAGCTCCCCGCAGTCGCCGAAGGTCGGCGAAAGCCGCGTCGCGCCGGCCCCGAGCAGGATGGAGCCCCTGTTCATCAGATAACCCGGCAGGTCGCCCGCCTGATCGCCGATGGCGAGCGTTCCCGCGATCATGCGGCTGCCCGCGTAGGCGCCGGCGCGTCCCTCGATCAGGACGACGCCGCGCCGCAGCCGATCTCCGGCGCGGGCGGCCGCGTCGCCCCGCACGACGATCAGTCCGCCGTTCATGCCGATGGTCTCGCCGCTCAACGGGCCAGCCAGGCGTTCGCCGACGTTTCCGATAATCTCGATGACGCCTCCGCGCAGGGCCGATCCGGCATGAGGGCCGGCGTCGCCGCGAATCGTCAGCCTTCCGCCGGTCATCTGCCGCCCGGCTTGGGCGCCGACCTCGCCCTCGACGACGATTGCGCCCGACGCCAATCCCATGCCGAGGCAATCGAGGCGATCGTTTCCGCCTTCGATGACGATTGTCGAAGCCTCGCCCTCGCGAATCTCGAACGCGTCGCCGACCGTCATGCGCTCGCGCGTGGTCTGCAATTCGATCGCCGCGATCTCCGCGACGGTCCTGCCCGCGAGTTTCTCGGGCGTCAGGGCCCGAAGATCGAGACGCTGCGGCGGGCGCCCGCGAGAGCGGAAACCGAGCGCGCTCAAGGCAGCAGATCCTTGAGATGATAATGATGGCGGCCGAGCTTGCCGCCATAATTGCCGGCGCCGACCCTGAGCGCGCCCCGCTCCGGTCCGAGATCGACGATTGCGGCGAGCCCGGCGCGAGTCGCCTGCCCGACCGCCACGTCGGTCAGCCCATCGATGACGATTTCGAGCACCGACCCGATTTCCGGATCGAGCGCACTGTCCACGGCGCCGCGCAGGGTCGGGCAATAGGGGTCGTTGGTCGAGGCGGTCGCGCCCTTGTATTTCGAACCGATTTTCGAGCCCGAGCGCGCGATGCCGCCCGGGAACGGCATGATGACGTCAGGAACGCCCCGCATCGCGGCGGCGGCCGCTTCCGCGGCGGCGAGCGTATTGTCCCGGCTCGCGCCCATGATGAGAAGGTTGCCGCCGCCGACGGCCTTCTTGGTCATGAACGTCGTGGATTCGCAGACGAACTCGCCGTCCATGACCGGCACGCGCCAATAGCGGCGAGGCCCCAGCTTCTTGGCGATCTGCCACCCGTCGCCGAAGTAGCGGATCGCGTCGCCGAGCTTCAGCTTTTCGTCCCCCGAATCGAGACCCGCGTAGCAGGCCGAGCCGGGACTGGTGAGCACGCACTGGCCGACACGGTTCTGCAACTGCCGCTGCAACTCGGAGGTGGAAACCGCGAACAGGAGCACGCGCACGCCCGGGCGCCCGTCCGGGGTTTCGTGCGACGTAAGCTCGCGATCGATCCCCGCCTCGCAACCGCAACCGATGACCGAAGTCGCGAATCCGGTCATCGTCGCCGCCGCCTGCGCCGCCCAGGCTGCGGAAGACGCTGTGATGACGAGCGCCGTTCCGCGCATGTCGAACGCCTCCGCGAAAGTGTCGTCGATCCGGACGCCCTTAACCGTCAGCGCGTGCATGCGACGACCCCGAACGGTTGTTCGCGCGCGATTGCGAAGTCGGGCACGCGCATGAAATCCGCAGGCAGTCCATAGCGTTCGTCATAATAGCTCGCCATCCGCCGCTGCATTGCGCCATCGATGCCCGGGGCGACTTGCAACGCGCGGCCGAACCGATAGTGCGTGACCGCTCCGTCGCTGACCACGAGATCGCCGTCCTTGTAGACTCTCGCGGCCGAGCGGAACATCGCGGCCAGATCCTTAGCGGGGCGATAGAGCGCAACATCGGCGAGGCCGCCGACGCCAAGATGGCCGCGGTCGGCGAGGCCGAGCAGCTTCGCCGGCGCGGCGCGCGTCATGGTCGCGATCTCGTAGAGCGAATATTCGCGCGTCAGCGACGCAAGGGTCGTCATCTTAGCCGCTTCCTGGGGCAGGCGCGAAATCCATTGCGCGCGCACATCCTTGTCCATGAGCAAGGCGAAAATTTCTGGATAGGTCGTGAACGGGGCGCCGTTCGGGTGGTCCGTGGTGAAGAACACGCGCCAAGGATCGCCGATGAGCAGAAAAAGCTCGAGCCCGGCCGCGAATTGCACCGCGTTGAAGAAGCTGCCCGCCTTGTATTCGTAAGGCACGATGCCGCCGCCGTTGAAGTCGCCGTCGAGGATCACGTATTTCTTGGGATGCGCCTGGCCGCGCGCGGCGAACTGGCGCAACACGTCTGAGGAGACCGTCACCGTCTGCCCGAACATGACCTGTCCGACATCGATCGTGACGTTCCGGCTCGCGTTGATCGCCTCGGCGAGCTTCGGCGCAGCGGACGAGAACCCGTTCGGGCCCTCGGCGCCGTAGGCGTAGAACTGCAAATGCGCGAGATGCAGCGGCGTGTCCTCGGCCGCCGCGATGGTCGTCAACGCCGTCTCGAAGTTGCCGGGCAAGCCGAGATTGTTGCAATGGACGTGCAGGGGATGCGGCACGCCGAGTTCGTGCACGGCGCGTTGCAAGGCCTTGACGATGGCGCGGCTCGTCGCGCCGTAATAGGGAACCTCGTCGTCGAAGGAAAAGCTGCGAACGTTGTCCTTGAATGCGGCGACGCCGCCGGCGTTGATCACCTTCACGCCGATCGCGCGGGTCGACTGCAGGGTCCAGGCGACATGATCGCGGATCGCGCTCGCCCCGGCGCCCTCGCGCATGAGCCCGAGGACGAAATCGTCATTGCCGAGAATGGCGAGAATCGCCTTGTCGATGATGGGCGTGTCGCCGAGTTCGAGATGCGCGTGCAGCGCCTGATGCGGCGAGACCGCAGGCTCGACCACGGTCGTGAACCCCATCTCGGCGTAAAGACAGCCGGTCGCGAAAGTCGACCAGCCGGCGTTCGAAAGCGGCGTCGCAGGCTGACGGCGCGCATGCGCGCGATGCTGCTCCGGCAGAAGCAGCCGGGCCGTATTCACAAGGCCGCTGGCGATGTGCGAATGAATGTCGATGCCGCCGGCCATGACGATCAGGCCCGTGGCGTCGAACGTGTCGTCCGCCTGCACTCGCGGCTCAGGAGGCGCAACGATGCGGTCGTCGCGGATCCAGAGATCCCCGACTTCGTCGCGGCGGTTGGCCGGATCGATGATCCGGCCGCCCTTGAGGCGAATCAACATGAGCTCATGCGCTCGCGTCTTGAAGTCGCTGGGCGATGCGGGCGAGCGCCTCGGCCACGCTCGGCGCCCCGCGGAGCGGCGCCGCGCTCTGATCGACGGCGACCAGAGTCCCCGTGTCGGCGGAGTGCAGGACGGCGTCGTGATCGACGCCGGGCCGCGCCACCTCGATGCGCACTTTCGGCGCTTTGTTCATAACCGTCCCGCGATCGCACAGAGCCACCTGAATCGCATCGCCCCAGTCGGGCGGCCGCGCGCCGAAGGCGGAGATCCACATGACGCAATCCGCTTCGCGCCCAGCGATGAGCCGCGCCGCGTCGAAGCGCCAGGGATCATGCGTCGGCGCGCCCCCGCCAAAACCCGTCCGCATCGGAAATCCGGTCATCCAGCCGCAGACTTCCATAACGCCGGCGGCGTTGTCGGGCGCGGCGAGCGGCAGGCCCGAGAACCGCGTCGTCTCGTTGAGGTCGCGCACCAGGCCATTGAGCATTTCGATTTCCAGCGCGCCGAGACTCGCGGCGGTCCAGATCGCGACGCCGAAATGCGCGCTCTTCAACGTGGCGGCGATCGCGTCGAGCCTTTCAAGCTCAACGCTTGCGTCCACAATCCGGCGCCCTTTGACGCGCGCCCTCAAGACCGCGAGATTCGCCGCGAGCGTCGTGCCCCGCCCGGCGACGAGAATGTCGATGCCGCCGTCGACGCCGCGCAGGACCGAGTCCGCCTGCGGCGCCAGCCAGACGATGCGCCGCGCGACATCCTCTCCGTGCGGCCTCGCAGGCGCGCGGAGGAGCCTGTCGTTCAGCGCCGGCCAGGCTTCCTCGAGGCCGTCGCCGACCATAAGAAGGACGTCGGCGCGCACCCGAGCCTCATTGGGCGTCGTGACCATGACGCCGGTCTCACGAAGGCAATCGAGATCGCGCAAGACAGTCTCCGACTGCGAATGTTCGACGACGCCGCCCAACCGTTCGGCGAGGAGGATCGCGGCCCGCGCTCCCTCAACGTCTGTCCCCAATCCCGCAATCAACGGTTGCCGGCTCGCCATCAAGAGTCGCGCCGCTTCGGCCACAGCCTCGTCCAGCGTAGCGGTGGCTCCGTCGATCCAGGCGGGGCCATCGCTTGCGACAGTGCGCATCTGTGACATTGCCCTCGCCTGATTCCGCCCGCGTCGGTTCCTCTCACGCGGAGGATTGCAAGTCCGTTGGACGAAGATTGCATCTTCAGCGACGAATGCTCAAGGAAAAACGCGCGCGCTGCGGTTGCGTCCGGCGCCATCATCTCCGAGTCCATTGCAGCCGCGAAGCAGAATCCGACTGGACAGAATGCAAGTCGCGGGTTTCAATCGCGAGCTGCGCCGCGGCGGCGACGAACAGTGAAAATTGCATGGCGAGGGAACATCCGTTCGGGCCGGTGGAAATCCCTGCGATCAGGCGGGACAGTCCGGAGCTGATCGTCGCCGGGCTATCGTCGCGGGCGCTCGCGCGCTCGGCCAGGCTCGCCGGTTACACGCCTCTGGCGATTGACGTCTTCGGCGACGACGACACGCGCGACATGTCGGAAAAAACGATCGTCATCGAGGGGGGCCCCTCGCATGGCGTCGCGGCGAAGCCGATGATCGCAGTGGTCGACTTGCTGTTGCGCGACCATTGCCCTCTCGGATTCGTCTATGGCTCCGGGTTCGAGCATCAGCCGGAGGTGATCGCGGCCATTGCGCGCCAAACGCCGGTCATCGGCAACGACGCCGCAACCCTGCGACGCGTGAAGGACGCTCGTCACTTCGCGGAGGTCTGCGCGGCGGTCGATGCGGCGCACCCGCCGATCTCGCACGAGCCGTCGCACGACGCCGAAGGCTGGCTCGTGAAGCGTACCGGCGGCGCCGGAGGCTTGCATGTTCGTGCCGTCGGGCGAGAATGCGCGCGGGGCGCGGATGTCTTTTTTCAGCGCCGCGTCGCGGGCGAGGCGATCAGCGCCCTCTTCATCGCCAACGCGCAAACGGCCGAGGTTCTCGGGCTCAGCGCGCAATGGACGTCGCCGGCGCCGAGCCTGCCCTACCGATACGGCGGCGCGGTCGGACCCATCGAAGTCGGCGCCAACGTCAAGCGAGAGATCGCGCGCGTGGTCGCGCGTCTCGCGCGCGAATTTCGGCTCGTAGGTCTGAACAGCGCGGATCTCATCGTCTCGGCGGAAGCGGTCTGGATCATCGAGATCAATCCGAGGCCAGGCGCGACGCTCGACGTGTTCGATTCCGCCGATGACCCTCTGCTTGCGCGTCACGTCGCCGCCTGCGAGGGGCGGATCATCGCTTGCCGCCCGCGGGCCGGGTGCCGCGCGGCCGAAATCGTGTATGCTCGCCACAACATCGTCGCGCAAATCGAGGGAGATTGGCCGAGCTGGACCGCCGATCGGCCCGCACGCGGCATGCGCGTCGGCGCGGGCGATCCGCTATGCACGGTTCTGGCCGCGGCAGAGAGCGCAGAACTCGCTCGCAGCCTGGCGGGAGAGCGAGCGCGCCGGGTGATCGCCATGGCCGAGGAGTGGAAGGCGTGACGACGGGTACTCCCTTGAGCGTCAATCGAGGCGCCTTCGAGCTCACGCAGGCGCTGCGGCGCGACGCTGCCCTTTTGAACCTCGGCGTCGCCTCGGGATCGCACGGGGAAACGCTGATCGACGCAGGCGCTGTTCGCCGCGGCGGCGTCGAGGCGGGGCTGCGCATCGCCGAAATCTGCATGGGCGGACTGGGCGCCGCGCGCCTGACGATCGACAGCGCGACGCCGCGCTGGCCGTGGACGATCGCCGTCAACTCGTCGCAACCGGTGATCGCCTGTCTCGGAAGCCAGTACGCAGGCTGGAGCTTGTCGCACGGCAGCGGCAAGGACGCGTTCTTCGCGCTGGGCTCCGGGCCAGCGCGCGCGCTCGCGGCGAAAGAAGCCGTTTATCACGACATCGGTTACCGCGACGACGCCGATTGCGCGACGCTGGTCATCGAGGGCGGCCGCCCGCCGCCGCCGGAAATCGTCGAGCAGGTGGCGCACGACTGTCGGGTCGCGCCATCGGCCTTGACCGTGATCTACGCCCCGACGCAAAGCCTCGCGGGAGGCGCGCAGGTGGTCGCGCGGGTCCTCGAAGTGGCGCTGCACAAGGCCCATGAACTCAAGTTTCCGCTCGATCGCATCGTCGACGGCATGGGCGCGGCGCCGCTCTCGCCGCCTCATCCCGACTTCGTGGCCGCTATGGGCCGCACCAACGACGCGATCATCTACGGCGGCCGCGTGCATCTCTTCGTCAAGGGGCCGGCTGCGGAGGCCAAGGGGCTCGCGGAGGCCCTGCCGAGTTCGGCGTCGCGCGACTTCGGCGCGCCGTTCGCGGAGATCTTCAAACGCTTCAAAGGCGACTTCTACGCGATCGATCGCATGCTGTTCAGCCCGGCGGCGATCACCGTGACGGCGCTCGAGAGCGGCGAGAGTTTTCACGCCGGCGCGCTGCATCTCGATAAGCTCGATGCGTCTTTCGCTTGATGAGGATCGCGGCGCCGGCGCCCGTCCCCTCTTCCTCGTGGTCAGCGACCAGCGCGATTGGCACGCGCGCCAGATGGAGCAGGCCTTTACGGCGGCAGGCGCGCGAGTCTCGCGCATCGATCTCGCGGCTTGCGGCTTCGACACGCGCAGTCCGAGCGGGCTCGACCTGCCGGCTTTAGGCGCGAATCTGCCGGACGCCGTGCATGTGCGCACGATGGCGGCCGGCTCGTTCGAGGCGGTCACCAAACGGCTCGGCGTCCTGCACGCACTCTCGGAGTGCGGGGTCATGGTCTGGAACAGCGCGCGCGCGATCGAGCGCTGCGTCGACAAGTCGACGACGAGCTTTTTCCTGGCCCGGGCCGGGCTGCCGACGCCGCCGACCTGGACCATCGAATCGCCCGAGGCAGCGCGCGCCCTCGTCGAACGCGAAGCAGCGCTTGGCCCGCTTGTCCTAAAACCCCTGTTCGGTTCGCAGGGCAAGGGCCTCCGCCTGATCCGGCGAGCGGAAGACTTGCCGCCCGCCGAGGATGTCGCCGGCGTGTACTATCTCCAGCGCTTCGAACCCGTCGATGGGGAGACCTTTCGCGACTATCGCCTGCTCGTCCTGGGAGGACGCGTCGTCGCCGCCATGATGCGCCAAGCAGCCACCTGGATCACCAACGTCAAGCGCGGAGCAAGGCCGACGGCCGTCGAGCCCGACGCAGCGATGAAGCGGATCGCAGTCGCCGCCGCCGACGCAGTCGGCGCCGCGATTGCGGGGGTCGACATCCTCGTCGGCGTCGACGGCAGACCGACGATCCTGGAGGTCAACAGCATGCCCGCCTGGAGCGGCCTGCAGAAAGTCAGCGACAGCAACATCGCCGCGGCCATCGCCAACGCGCTCATGCGCGAACTGGATGCGCGCCGCGCAGTTTTCCGCGTCCGATGAAGGGCGGCTCGGTGGACATCGCGCGTGCCTTTGTCGAGGCGTGCCTCGCCGAACTCGAGGCGCCGAAGCCCGGCAACGTGCATCGGTACGCGCCAGGTCACGGAATGGTGGCTGCGGATTTCGTGCTGAGCGCGGAGGCCAGCGCCGGTCCGATTTCCGCCAGCGGCGCGCGCGTCGGGGCGAGAATTCACGGCGCTGTCGCCGCGACGCTCAAGGCCATCGGCCAGAACACCAATCTCGGCATTGTCCTCTTGTGCGCGCCCCTCGCGGCCGCGGCCGAGCGCCACGAAGTCGGGTTGCGCGAGGCGCTCGCGCGCGTTCTCGACGATCTCGATGAAGGCGACGCGGCCGAGGCGTTCGCGGCGATTGTCGCGGCCAATCCCGGCGGACTCGGCCGTGCTCCGCGTCACGACGTCCATGGCCCTGTGACCGCAACGCTGCGTGAGGCGATGGCTGAAGCCGCCGACCGCGACCGGATCGCACGCCAATATGTCACGTCGTTTGAGGACGTGTTCTCGCTCGGCCTGCCCGCGCTCAAAGCGGCGGACCCCGATTCTCGCTGGCGGACAGTCGCGGTTTACCTGGCGTTTCTCGCCTCGTTTCCCGACACCCACGTCGTGCGCAAGTTCGGGATTTCCGTCGCCGAAAGGACGCAGGCGGACGCCGCGCGGATACGAGACGGTCTCGCGCGCCTCAAGCCTGACGAACGGATGGCGGCGCTCCTCGCATGGGATGCGGAATTGAAGGCCCGCGGAGTCAATCCCGGAACGACCGCGGACCTCACGGTCGCCACGCTTTTCGCCGCGCGTCTCATGGCGATGCGCGCGAGGCTCTTGCCCTCGCAGGCCAACAGTGCTTGATTTGCCCGGGCGGCGTTCGTCCGCGACTATCCGGCTAACCGGTCCCGCCAGCAACGCGGGATGCTGACAACAAGGATAGCAAGTCGCCGCGTCGCGTATGGGCGCGATGCGAGCTTTGGCTTCATCCCAGGGAGGAGTTGGCATGGCAAAGATTACGAAGATGATGATCGGCGAGTCGCTGGTCGGCGACGGCAACGAAGTGGCTCACATCGACCTGATCATCGGGCCGCGCGGCAGCGCCGCCGAAACCGCATTCGCCACCGCGTTGACCAACAACAAGGACGGCTTCACGACATTGCTCGCCGTCATTGCGCCAAACCTCATGGTCAAGCCTGCGACGGTCCTCTTCAACAAGGTGACGATCAAGGGCGCCAAGCAGGCGGTGCAGATGTTCGGGCCCGCGCAGCACGCGGTCGCCAAAGCGGTGGCCGACAGTGTCGCCGACGGCACGATTCCCGCCGCCGAGGCCGACGATCTCTTCCTCTGCGTCGGCGTTTTCATCCATTGGGAAGCGGCCGACGACAAGAAGATCCACGACTTCAACTATCGCGCGACCAAGGAATCCATCGAACGCGCCGTCAAGGGCGAGCCCGCCCCGTCCGAGGTCGTCAGCAAGCGCGACTCCGCCAAGCACCCGTTCAGCCCCGCCTGACGCCGGTCGCCGGCAGACCATTAGCGATGCGAACGGCCAGTGGACTTGTATCCGCTGGCCCAAGCCTTATGGATTCGAGTCCGCCCTCGCCCGCATTTTACGCCTGTAGCGGCGTTCGTTGAACGCGGCCGACGCGATCGGCGATCGCATTTGGAGCGGCGGCGTTGCCTTTCGATCGGGGCAAGAACGGCCGCGCGTCACATCCGATCGCGCATTCCGACCCGCCCGCCCTTCCCCTGAGGACGCGCACGCATTAAGTAGGCGGCGCTCTTTCTCCCAAAAACACGAACCCATGGCCGAACCGAACCCTGTCGCGCGCCGTCGCACCTTTGCGATCATATCGCACCCCGACGCAGGCAAGACGACGCTCACAGAAAAGATCCTCCTGTTCGGCGGCGCGATCCAACTCGCCGGCGAAGTGCGCGCCAAGGCCAATCGCCGCAAGACGCGCTCCGACTGGATGGGCATCGAGCGCGAGCGCGGCATTTCGGTCGTGACTTCGGTCATGACCTTCGAATATGCGGATTGCGTCTTCAACCTCCTCGACACGCCCGGCCACGAGGACTTCTCCGAGGACACCTACCGCACGCTGACGGCGGTCGACTCTGCGGTGATGGTGATCGACGCCGCCAAGGGCATCGAAGCGCGCACGCGCAAACTGTTCGAGGTCTGCCGTCTGCGCGACATCCCGATCGTCACCTTCATCAACAAGATGGACCGCGAGACGCGCGACCCGTTCGACCTTCTCGATGAGATCGAAAAGACGCTCGCGCTCGACACGGCGCCGCTCACCTGGACGATCGGCCGCGGCCGATCGCTCGTCGGCGCCTACGACATCCGCCGCAAGACCTTGCGCGCGCTGGGCAAGGAGGCGGAGGAGATTTCGGTCTCCGGCCCGGACGATCCGCGCACGGCCGCGCTCCTGCCCGAGCATGAGCGCGCCGAGGCGATCGACGAACTTCATCTCGCCGTCGAGGGCTTGAAGCCGTTCGACAGGCGGGCCTTCCTCGAAGGGCACCTGACCCCCGTCCTGTTCGGCAGCGCGCTCAAGGATTTCGGCGTCAAAGACCTGATCGACGCCATGGCCGAGTTCGCGCCCTCGCCCCGCGCCCAGGCGGCGGCGAGCCGCACGGTCAAGGCGGATGAAGCGAAGATGACCGGCTTCGTCTTCAAGATCCAGGCCAACATGGACCCGAATCACCGCGACCGCATCGCCTTCATGCGCGTCTGTTCGGGCAAGCTCATGCGCGGCATGCGGGCGAAGCTCGTGCGGACGGGCAAGCCCGTGACGCTCTCCGCGCCGCAGTTCTTCTTCGCCCAGGATCGCTCGCTCGCGGAGGAGGCCTTCGCCGGCGACGTCGTCGGCATCCCGAACCACGGGCTCCTCAGGATCGGCGACACCTTGAGCGAGGGCGAGGAGATTGTCTTTCGCGGCGTGCCGAGCTTTGCGCCGGAGATTCTGCGCCGGGTCAAGCTCGCGGACGCCATGAAGGCCAAGAAGCTGCGCGAGGCCTTGCAGCAGATGGCGGAAGAGGGCGTCGTGCAGGTCTTTCTGCCGTTCGACGGGGCGGCGGCGATCGTCGGCGTCGTCGGCGCGCTGCAGCTCGACGTGCTCGTCGAACGGCTCGAGGCCGAATACGGGCTGCCCGTCTCGTTCGAGCAGAGCCGGTTCGAGGTCTGCCGCTGGGTGTCGTCGGTCGACAAGGCGGAGATGGAGAAGTTCTTGGCCGCCTATCCGTCGTCGCTCGCCTCAGACCTCGACGGCGCGCCGGTGTTCATGGCGACAAGCGCCTTCAACCTGCGTTACGAGCAGGAGCGCTGGCCGAAGATCGCGTTCACGGACGTGAAGGATTACCAGAGGGCGGCGTAAGCCGAATCGCAGCCGTGTTCAGCGATCGCGCTTCCGTTCGGCGCGCCGCCTGCGCTGCATGTGCATGCCTATCACATCCCGCCCGAAAACATCATGTTCGCGTTGAGGTGATACATGATCCAGAGCGAACCCGCGATGACGAGGCCGACGATCAGCGCGCCGAAGGCGAGGGCGAGCGCGTTGTTCAGGTTGTCGGGACCAGTGGTGATGTGCAGGAAGAAGACGAGATGAACGCCCATCTGCGCCACTGCGAGCGCCGCGAGCGCCATCGGGATTCCCGGCGTGTAGAGCAGCGCCGTACCGCTCGCAACCCAGAACGAGGCGACCGTCAGAATCGCCGCGAGGAAAAGACCGATGAGATAGTTGCGCACGCCTTCGGCGGCGTGCAGCTCCTCTGGTACGCCATGCGACTCGTCGTGGATGGTGTGCTCACTCATGGCGCAAGCTCCAGGAGATAGACGTTGGTGAAGATCCCGATCCAGATGATGTCGAGTGCGTGCCAGAACAGGGAGAAACATAAGCCCCGGCGCAGGATGCTGGGTCTGAACCCCTTGGTGAAGAACTGCGCCATCATCGTGCCGAGCCACAGCAGGCCGACGGTCACGTGAAGACCATGGCACCCGACCAGGGCGAAGAACGACGAAAGGAACGCGCTGCGCTGGGGTCCCGCGCCCTCCGCGATCATCCGTGCGAACTCGCTGACCTCGATGGTGAGGAAGGCGAGGCCGAAGAGGCCGGTTATCACGTAGGCGACTTGCGTCCACAGCATGTTTCGCACGTAGGTCGCAACCGACGCCATGCCGCCGGCGAAGCTCGATAGGAGGAGACAGGCCGTCTCGATCGCGACGGTGTGCTTATCGAAGAGATCGACCGGGGTCGGTCCGCGGGCCGTCGCGTGCACGAGCACAGCATAGGCGGAGTAGAACGCGGAGAACATCACGAAGTCGGAGAGCAGGAAGATCCAGAAGCCGTAGCCTGTGATGATGCGCCGCGAGGCGGGACCCGGAAAGCCGGTGCGCGGGTCGCGGATACCGATGGCGGCGGCCTCCGCCTTCTCGGGGACCCGGACCTGGTGGATGCCCGCCTCTCGCCCCGCGTAGAGGTCCTCGCGCGCCTCGCGCCTCGCCGTGTCGACCCGGGCGACCTCGTCGGCCGGCAGCTCGTATTCCGCCTCGTCCCGCCAGGCGAAAACCACGAAAGTGGCGAAGGCGCCGGCGATCCCGGCGCCGGCCAGCCACCAGATGTGCCAGATCATGGCGAAGCCGGTCAGCACCGCGAAGAAGGCGACGACGAAGCCGGTCGGGCTGTTGTGCGGCATTTCGATCGCCTGGTATTGGGGCGCAGGTCTCGCGCGTCCCCGGGCGATCGCCCGCTGCTTCACCTCCCAATAGGCCTCTTCGCCGGTGACGTCGGGCAGGACCGCGAAATTGAAGGCCGCCGGCGGCGAGGCCGTGATCCATTCGAGGGTGCGCCCGTCCCACGGGTCGCCGGTCCGGTCGCGGAGCGCGGCGCGCCCGCGAATGCTGACGGCGAGCTGCATGGCCTGACTGCCGATCCCGCACAGAATGAGCAGCGCGCCGAAAGCCGCGACGATGAGCCAGGGGCGCCATTCCGCAACGTCGTAATGCTGCATGCGTCTCGTCATGCCCTCGAGGCCGAGGAGGTAAAGCGGCATGAACGCGACATAGAAGCCTGTGACCCAGAACCAGAAGGCGGCCTTTCCCCACCACTCGTCGAGTTTGAATCCGAAGGCCTTCGGGAACCAGTAGGTGTAGCCGGCGAAGGCGCCGAACAGCACGCCGCCGATGATGACGTTGTGGAAGTGCGCGATCAGGAAGAGCGAGTTGTGCAGGACGAAATCCACCGGCGGCACAGCGAACAGCACGCCGGTCATGCCGCCGATCACGAAGGTGATCATGAAGGCCACCGCCCACATGAGCGGGAGCTCAAACCGCAGGCGTCCGCCCCACATGGTGAACAGCCAGTTGAAGATTTTCACGCCCGTGGGGACGGCGATAATCATCGACATGATGCCGAAGACCGCGTTGACGTCGGCGCCCGCGCCCATTGTGAAGAAATGATGCAGCCACACCGTGAAGGAGATGATGCAGATCGCCATCGTGGCGATGACCATCGAGCGATAGCCGAACAGCGGCTTGCCGGAGAAGGTTGAGACGACCTCGGAAAAGACGCCGAAAGCCGGCAGGATCAGGATGTAGACCTCGGGGTGCCCCCACGTCCAGAAGAGGTTGACGTACATCATGGGGTTGCCGCCCATGGTCGTCGTGAAGAAATGGAAGCCGAGATAGCGGTCGAGCAGCAGCATCGCGAGCGTCGCCGTCAGCACCGGGAAGGCGGCGACGATCAGGAGATTGGCGGCGAGCGCGGTCCAGCAGAAGACCGGCATGCGCATCAGGGTCATGCCGGGAGCCCGCATCTTGAGGATCGTGGTGACGAAATTCACGCCTGTGACCAGCGTCCCGATACCTGAAATCTGGAGCGCCCAGAGATAGCAGTCGACGCCGACGTCGGGCGAGAAGGCGAGCTCGGAGAGAGGCGGATAGCCCATCCAGCCGGCGCGCGAGAAATTGCCGATGAGAAGCGACGCGTTGGTGAGTAGCACGCCCGAGGCCGTGAGCCACAGGCTCACCGAGTTGAAGGTCGGGAAGGCGACGTCGCGAATGCCGAGCTGCAGCGGAACGGCGAAATTCATGAGCCCGATCACGAACGTCATCGCGACGAAGAAGATCATGATCGTGCCGTGGGCGGAGAAGATCTGATCGTAGTGATCGGGCGGCAGATAGCCACCGGAGTTGAAGGCCACCGCCTGCTGGCTGCGCATCATGATCGCGTCGGAGAAGCCGCGAACGAGCATGACCATGGCGAGCAGGCAGTACATGACACCGATGCGCTTGTGATCGACGGAGGTGATCCACTCACTCCAGAGATAGGGCCACCAACCTTTGACCGTGATCCAGAGGAGCAAGGCCAAGATGACGGCGACCACCACGATGGACGTGACGAGCGGTATCGGCTCGTTGAAGGGAATGGCCGACCAGGAGAGCTTGCCGAGCATCACTTTCCCCTGCATGTCGCCGCGAAAAGGTCCTGGTCTGAAGGCGCGGAAGCGTTCAATGGCGGCGGCTGCGGCGCCGTGCCATTCACGATGGACTCGAACAATCCCGGCTCGACGGCCCGATAAACGGTGGGTGGGACGTTTTCGCTCGGCTTGACCAGCTCGGCGTAGGCGTTCCGGTCGAGCGCGGCGTTCGACGACTTGGCGTCGGCGAGCCATTTGGCGTAATCGTCGGCGGACATGGCGTGCACCTCGAAGCGCATGTCGGAGAAGCCATCGCCGCTGAAATTCGCCGAGAGGCCCCGATAAGTGCCCGGCTCGTTGGCCTCGAGGTAGAGCTGCGAGGTCATCCCCGCCATCGTGTAGATCTGGCTGCCGAGCTCGGGCACAAGGAAGCTGTTCATCACGCCGCTCGAGGTGAGCTTGAAATGGATCGGCTGGCCGACCGGAACCGCGAGCGTGTTGACGCTGGCCATGCCTGCGTCCGGGTAGATGAACAGCCACTTCCAGTCGAGCGCGACGACCTCGACCTCGACGGGGACGGCCTCGAAGCCGCTAATCGGCAGGAACGGGTCGAGGGCGCGCGAGCCGAACCAGACGATGCCGCCGAGAAAAACGATGACGAGCGTCGGGATCGACCAAACGATCAGTTCGAGGGCGCCGGAGAACTCCCAGTGGGGCCAGTAGAAGGCGCGTGAGTTGGAGTGCCGGAACCACCAGGCGAAACCGGCGATGGCGACGATGACGGGCACGACGATCGCCAGCATGATGGCCGTCGCATTAAAGAGGACGAGCCGCTCCGCCGCGCCGATCGGCCCAGCCGGCGTGAGCACGCCGGTACAGCCGGAAAGGGGCGCCGCGGCGAGCGCTGCGGCAGGGCGCAGCGATGGGGAAAACGGTCGTTGCGCGGCCGCCGGACCGGCGTCTTTGAAAAGGCGACAATCAAGGACGCTCCGCCGCATCGCCCCCTCCTTCGCGAATCCGCCGCTGACCGGCTCGCCGCGCCGCGCTAACCCACGCCGGTCATTCGCAGGATTGCGCCAATGATCGAGTCAGTCAACCTCGCGACGAACTGCCAGACGAAGTTGAGATCGAGTCCCGTCGGCGCGCCCAGCAAGGGCGAGACCAGCAACGCGGCGATGAGGATCATCATTCCGTAGGGCTCGAGCGAGGCGAGGGCGAGCGAAGGCCCTTTGGGCAACAGTCCGACCAGGATGCGGGCGCGCTTCGTGCGCGCGCTGTGCTATCGTTCGTCTCGCGATGAAACCGGCGAGCAGGATCGCTTGCCGCCTCGCCCGAAGCCGGCCTCTCCCACAGGACAGCGAGCCATAAATGACCGATTCGAGCCTTGATGCGAACCCGCTGCTTGGAGCCTGGACCGGGCCCTTCGAGGCGCCGCCCTTCGACCGCATCGAACCTGACCATTTCCGGCCCGCTTTCGAACGCGCCCTTAAGCAGTCGCGTGGCGAGATCGACCGCATCGCCGCCGACCCGGCGCCCCCGAGCTTCGCCAACACGATCGAGGCGATGGAGCGCAGCGGGCGCAGCCTCGACCGCGTCGCGCACGTCTTTTTCAATCTCGTGGGCGCGGCGACCAACGACGAATTGCAGGCGATCGAGCGCGAGATCGCGCCGATCCTGTCGCGCCATCGCAGCGAGACCTATCTCAACGATACGCTGTTCAAGCGCATCGACGCGCTCAAGGCCGATGAGGCTCAACTCGGACTTTCGGCCGAACAGGCGCGCGTGCTCGATCGCTACCACCTCAATTTTACCCGGGCCGGCGCCGGACTGACACCGGAGGTCAAGGCGCGCCTGGCCGCAATCGCCGAGCGATTGGCGACGCTCGCCGCTGAATTCGGGCAGAATGTGCTGGCCGACGAGAGAGGCTGGCTGATGCTGCTCGATGAGAGCGATCTGGACGGCCTGCCGGAATTTTTCGTCGCGAGCGCGGCGCGCATCGCCGCCGACCGTGGCCATGCCGGCAAATACGCTGTGACCCTGTCGCGGTCGAGCATCGAACCGTTCCTGCAATTCTCGTCGCGGCGCGATCTGCGCGAGACCGCCTTTCGCGCCTGGGCCGCGCGGGGCGAGAACGGCGGCGCAACGGACAATCGTCAGATCGCCGCGGAAATGGTGCGCCTCAGGGCCGAGCGCGCGCGCCTGCTCGGCTATCAGACCTATGCCCATTACCGGCTCGCGGACACGATGGCTAAGACGCCTGAAGCCGCGCTCGACCTGCTCGAGTCGGTCTGGAGGCCCGGCGTCGCGAGCGCGCGCAGGGAAGAAGAGGCGCTGCAGGCGATCGCCGCCGGCGAGGGCGGCAATTTCAAGCTCGCGCCGTGGGATTGGCGCTACCTGGCCGAGAAGCGGCGCAAGGCGGAGTTCGATTTCCACGAGGGCGAAATCAAACCCTATTTGCAGCTCGACCGCATGATCGAGGCTGCGTTCCATGTGGCCGGTCGCCTGTTCGGCCTCGGCTTCGCCGAGCGCTTCGACCTTGAGCTCTATGATCCTGACGTCCGCGCGTGGACCGTGACCGGCCGGGATGGCGCGCCGGTCGCCCTCTTCATCGGCGATTATTTCGCCAGGCCCTCGAAGCGGAGCGGCGCGTGGATGAGCGTTTTCCGCGGGCAAGAGAAGCTGGACGGCCCGCAATTGCCGATCGTGGTCAATGTGATGAATTTCGCCAAGGGCGGCGAAGGGGAGTCGAGCCTGTTGAGCTTCGCCGACGTGCGGACGCTCTTTCATGAGTTCGGCCATGCCCTACATGGCATGCTCTCCGACGTGACCTACCCGCTGATTTCCGGAACCCACGTCGCCGGCGATTTCGTCGAGTTTCCCTCGCAGCTTTATGAGCATTGGGCCCAACGGCCAGAGACGCTCAGCCGCTTCGCGCTGCATTACAAAACCGGCGAGCCGATGCCCGAGGCGCTCATCGCGAAGCTTCTCAAGGCGCGCCAGTTCAATCAGGGCTGGGCCACGGTCGAATATACGGCCTCAGCGCTCATCGACCTTCGGCTGCACCTCGATCCGTCGCCGGATCTTGTCGACGTCATCGCGTTCGAGCGGGAGGAGCTGGCGCGGATCGGCATGCCCGACGCGATCGCCATGCGTCACCGGATGCCGCATTTCCAGCACATCTTTTCGGGCGGCTACTCGGCCGCCTATTACAGCTATCTGTGGTCGGAAGTGCTCGACGCCGACGGTTTCGAGGCGTTCGAGGAGAGCGGCGACATCTTCGATGCCGAGGTGGCGAGGCGGCTGCGCGACTTCGTGTACGCAGCCGGCGGCAGCCGCGACTACGACGAAGCCTACCGGGCCTTCCGCGGCCGCGCCCCGTCGCCGGCCGCGCTATTCCGCAAGCGCGGCCTCAAGGCCGGCGCAGGTTGAAACGCAAGCGTTACCGCGTGGCGCCGATCTGGTCGATTTCGCGGAAGCGGCCGCCCTCGACGTCGTTGACGAAAATCACGGCGGCCTTGTTGTCGCCCTTGGCGTCCCACGCCACCGGCGCCGCGTAGGCGACGCCCTGGAACGTCAGTCCTTTGAGCGCGGCCAGCACGTCCGCGCGGGATGGCGGGCCGCGCTTCGCTTTGGCCGCCGTCTCGATCGCCGCCATCAGGATGCGCGCGCTGTCGTAGGAGCTGGCGGCGTAATTGTTGATCGGACCGAAACGGGCCCTATAGCGGTCGGCGAACTCGGCCGAGCCCGGAACTTGACCTACGGCGGGCGCGGCGGAGAGGATGCGGACGCCTTCGCCTGCCATAGCCGCCCCATCCGTCGGCTTGATGAAGCCGCCGACGCTCCAGCAGCCGTCGCCGCACGCGAAAACCTGCGCCAGGCCGGCCTTTCGCATGTCTT
This sequence comes from uncultured Alphaproteobacteria bacterium, assembly GCA_963782255.1. Lineage (GTDB taxonomy): Bacteria > Pseudomonadota > Alphaproteobacteria > Rhizobiales > Beijerinckiaceae > Roseiarcus. Next base: position 1,615,839 of record CAWAIS010000002.1, read on the forward strand.
TGAGGATATAGGCGCCCTCCTTGATGCCGCCGAAGAAGAGCACATCGAAATCCTTCGGCAGTCCCGCGACTTCCGCTGAGAAATCCGTCTGCCCGGCCTTGGCCCTCCAGCGCGTGAGGACGGCGCCGCCGGCGGCCGTGAAGCCGATCGAGAACTGGTCGGCGAGGCCTTTGCCGTAGGGCGTGCCGTCGTCGACCACGACGGCCGCCTTCTTGCCCATCCTCATCATGAGCCAGCGCGCCAGCGCCGGACCCTTGTGATCGTCGCGGTTGGTGAGGCGGAAGACGTTGGCGAGCCCCTCTTCGGTGATGCCGGGATTGGAGGCCATTGGCGTCAGAATCGGCAGGCCGCAATCCGCATAGACCTTCTCGCTCGCGAGCATCACGCCGCTGTTCACGTGGCCGACGACGGCGAGCACGCTGGGGTCGTCGCAAAGCGCTTTTGCCGCAGCCTTTCCCTTCTCCGGATCGGCCTGATCGTCGATGACCGCCGCGACAACCTTGCCGCCCAATATGCCGCCGGCCGCGTTGCGCTCGTCGATGGCGAGATCGACCGCCTGGCGCATTTCGACGCCGAATGTCGCTGACGGGGTCGTCAGCGGGCCGGCGACGCCGATGCGAATCTCCTGGCCGGCAAGGTCGGCCTCGGCCGCGGCGACCGAGGCCGAAACCAGGGCTGCGGCGAAAATCGCGGAGAATCTGAGCATGTCTAACCTGCCAAAGTTGATTTAGAGGTTAGCATATCACGCGCGGCGACGCAGGCAACCGCGGCCGAAGGCCGGCGGAACTCGCAGAAAGCGTCCGCCTCCCGCTTCGGCGTGCGACGGCCTGAAGTTTTGTCGCCGAGCGCCGCTGGCCGCTCTAGACTACATGTTCGCCTGAGATAGGGCGACCCGTCTCACAGTATGCAGGCTTGTCGAGGGTTGCGCCGGGCTTTCCGGCGCCGAGCCTCATGCATAGGAGACGGGTCTTGGACGAATTTATCACATACGTGGGCCTTGACGTGCACAAGGATACGATCGCGGTGGCGCTTGCGGAGGCGGGCGCACACAAGGACGTGCGCGAGTATGGCAAGATCGCGAACACAGCGACGGCCTTGAACGCTCTGGCGGCGAAGCTGTCGCGCGCTGGAAGCGAGCTACGGTTCTGTTATGAGGCCGGCCCTTGCGGCTATGGCATTCAACGGCAGTTGACCCTGGCTGGGCATGGTTGCGTTGTCGTTGCTCCGTCGTTGATCCCACGCAAGCCGGGAGATCGGATCAAGACCGACCGGCGGGATGCGATCAACCTGGCCAAGCTGCATCGCGCCGGTGAACTGACCGCTGTGTGGATTCCTGATCAGGCTCATGAGGCGATCCGCGATCTTGTGCGCGCGCGTCTTGCGGCCGTGCGCAGTCTGCGCCAGGCCCGTCAGCAGCTCTCTGGCTTTCTCCTGCGTCATGGCCGTCACTACAATCGGCCGGCGTGGACGTTGATGCATCGTCGCTGGATGGCCGGACTGAGATTCGAGCAAGCGGCGCATCACATCGTGCTGGAAGACTGCATCGCCGCCGTCGAGGCGGCGACGGCGCGGCGAGATCGTCTGGAAGCGCATATCGAGGCAGCGCTGCCGGATTGGTCGCTGGCCCCGGTGGTGCGCGCCCTGCAAGCGCTGCGCGGGATGGCTCTGGTCGCGGCGGCGACGGTGATCGCCGAACTCGGCGACATCACCCGCTTCGCCAATCCCCGTCAACTCATGGCGTATCTCGGTCTGGTTCCGTCCGAGCGCTCCAGCGGCGCCACACGACGCCAAGGCGGCATCACGAAAGCCGGGAATGGCGCGGCCCGGCGAATGCTGATCGAGGCGGCCTGGAGTTATCGGTTCCCGGCGCGCATCAGCCGGGAGCAGCTGTTGCGCCAGGAGGGTCTGGCAAAGCCGATCCGCGACACCGCGTGGAAGGCCCAAGAAAGGCTGCGTCGGCGCTATCGCAAGCTTGCCCGGGCAGGAAAATCACCCACTGTGGTCACGACCGCGATCGCTCGAGAACTGGCGGGCTTTGCCTGGGCGATCGCCAAGCACGTTCAGATCGCCGGCGCTTGATGCGCTGAGATCGACAGCGGACCTCACGAAAAGGAGGTCGTCGCCGACAACGCATCTATCCAAAGCTGAGCAAGGCTGGAGGCACGGTCACGGCCAGGAGAACCCTCGCGTCCACTATCAGCCGGATATTTTCCGACGCTGGCCGCTAGACAGAGGAAGCTCCGCGACGCATCACCGGTCCGGCGGTATCCAACCCGCGCATCAGAGCATGATCAACCGTCGTTTTGATGATCGTGCCTCCTGCCCTGCTCAGTGGCGGCCATTCTGAACCGCTCGCGCGCGAGCTACGCTTTCTTGTGCCTGCTACTTGAAACGGCGAACATGAGAGTGGACAGAATCCAACACTTGCAGCCAAATCCCGGGTTAATCGGTGACCTCGCCGTGTTCAGGAGCTCCGCTGGCGCCGGTAACTGTCCCGCATCTCCCGCTTGAGCACTTTTCCTGCTACGTTGAAGGGGAAGGCGCTCATGATGACAACGTCGCTGACCCGCTGAAACTTGGCGTCCACCCGGCCGTTGGTCCATTGCCTCAACGGTTCGGGTTCGATCGTCTCTCCAGGGCGCAGCACGACGGCCGCCACCGGTGTTTCTCCCCATTTTTCGTCGGGAACTCCAAACACAGCCACTTCGGCCACCGCGGGATGCTGGATCACCACTTCCTCAATGTCCCTGGGATAAACATTGACTCCGCCGGTGATGATCATGTCCTTGATCCGGTCGACCAGGAAGAGATAGCCGTCCTCATCCACATAACCGGCGTCGCCGGTGTGCAGCCAGCCGTCAATAATGGCCTTTTCGGTTAGGTCGGGACGTTTATAGTAACCCCCCATAAGTATGGGGCCCTTGCCGCAGATCTCACCCACCTCGCCAGGCGCGCACTCCGTGCCGTCCGCCCGCAGGATGCGCATCTCAAAGAAGGATGATGGTACTCCCACTGACCCCACTTTGCGGATGGCGTCATGCTTGTCGAGCACGGTGACGAAACCTTCGGTCAGCCCGTAGAGCTCATAAAATCGGCCTGGCAGCAATTCATTCAGCCGATGCTTGTATTCCAGCAGTAGCGGGGCGCCGACATTATGGATCATCTCCAGGGACGCCAGCGCCTTGGGAGTGAAGGCCGGGCTGTTGAGCACCGCGACAATCTGGGATGGCACCATTACGATATGGGTCACCTGTTCCCGTTCGATATCCCTGATCACCCGCTCCGCGTTGAATGCCTCGTGCAGCATATACGTGCCGCCAAGGTACATCGAGGGCATCAGATCGAGCATGGCGCCGTTGAAGACAATGGCGCCGGCGTGCAGGACCACGCTCTCCGGCGTCATCCGCCAGGCGGAAGCGAACAGCGTGCAGTACATGGCGCGCACGTAGTGAGAATGCACGATGCCCTTGGGGGCGCCCGTGGTGCCGCTGGAGTACATGACGTTGTACGCGTCCGCGTCAGTCAGGCCGGGATCCGGGGGATTATCTTCGGCGGCCCCGGCGGTGAAGTCCTCATAGGTGCGGAAACCCGGCGGCGCCTTCCCTTGACAGCCCACCAGCACGAAGCGGTCAGCCCGTATTGCCGGCAGCTCGCCGCGAATCCGGTCCAGGGTTTGGGCGAAGGACGCCTCGGCGAGCACCGCGACCGAATCGGAGTCCCGCAGCAGGGTCGCCAGTCCACCTTCCTGCAGCAGAGTGCTCATGGGGACAATGACGATGCCGGTTTTGGCCGCAGCCCAGTAGGCGGTCACCAATTCCAGACAGTTGGGCAGAACAGTGGCGATCTTCTCGCCCTTGGCGATGCCGTCGGCCAGCAGGGCGTTCGCCAAGCGGTTAACCACAGCGTTCAGTTTTTGGTAGGTCAGCCGCTGGCCGCCCACCACCAGCGCCAGATGATGAGGCCGGTAGCGGGCATGACGGGGCAGCAGGGCGCCAATGTTCATGAATAATTCCTCCCACCTGTTGTCGATAGTTAAGCAAGCCGTCGCCGGTATTATCGCGGGGAATGATCCGTTTAGCCACCGTGCCTGATTCTGCCCGAGTGCCCGGGGGTCCCTGAGGTCTACGACCGCAGTCCGCCCTTTCGCGACATTCCGGTTCGGCCGCCAAGTGTTAGACTTTGGCCACCGATGGCTTCGAGGCGTTCACGGAAGGCGGCGACATTTTCGATCCCGACGAAGATGCTGGAGGCGTTCGCCGCGCTGCTTCCGCGCTCGTCAGACGATTTCCTGAAACATGCGTTTGACCGACCGTCAGCGATTGGCCGCCCGCGCCCACGACTCTGCCGGAAATTTCTTGCGTAAAACAGAAAAATGCGGTATCATTCTTTCGATTGCCGGAATGGAGTTCGCGATGGCCTCCGCAAGACGGTGCGGAAACGGCGCGGCGCGTTGGGCGGGGTGGATCATGGGGATGGCGACAAAATCGGCTCTGCATGAGCGCGGCGAGGACCGGCTCTTCCAGACGGGGCCTCTGGCGGCTCGCCCAAGGACGAGGATTGGGGCAGGGGAAAAATTTTTTCGGAAAATCGCCCATAACCCATTGAAAAGGCTCATTTCGGACGAGAGAATCCAAGGAAATCCAAGCTTTTCCAACCCCGCGCGGCCAAGGAAATCCAAGACAATCCAAGAAAATACAAGGGAATCCAAGGAAATCCAAAACCGACGCGCGCGTATACAACGGCCCCGCTTTGGGCCATGGGGCGGCGAGCCGCCGACGATCCCGGCTCGGAACGGAATTAGAGCTGGGTCACCACCGCCAGGCGCTTGACCTCTCCGTTCTCGTAGGCGCGCAACAGGGCGTCGTACTCTTTCACCGACACGCAACCGTTCGAAGCGCCGTTCGGACCGAGCATGTAGGGGTGCGCGAGCAGCCCGGCGCGGCCGTAGATGCCGCCTTCGCCGACCGGGTTGAGGCGCAGCGCCTGCACGCCGTGGAACGACCCTTCCCGCAGCGCCAGTTCGTAGAGATGCGGCGGGGTCGGCCCGCGCATGCGTTCGCTGACGTAGCGGGGATTGTCGAGCCTGTCCCCGAGGCCCGAATGAGCCTCGAGCCGCGACCCGTCCGGCAGATAGACGGTGCGCGCCGAGATGTCGTAGACGGCGGTGTACCTGTCGTAACCGAACCGATCGAAGCCCGGCGAGTGGCTGAACGCCGCGAAGAGGCCGGCGAGCCCGAGCCCGCTGCGGCCGTGCGCCGCGGACGTTGCGGCGGGCGCTGACGCAACGGCGGGCGCCGGCGTCTGCGTGCGTTCGGGCGAGGGGGACGGCGCGGACGGCGTGGACGGCGCGCCCAGGCCGAACAGTCTTTGGAAGACATTGCGGTTGTCGGCCGGCGCCGGGCTCAGCGCCGCGCGGCGATCCGGCGCGATCTCAGGCGGCGCGCTCGCGAACTCGGGGGGACGCGTCGGCGGCAGCGGGAAATTGTCGTCCGTTCGCGCGACGTCGCGAACGGGGGGCAGCGGCGCGTTGTCCGGCAGCTTCGCGGAGGGAGCAGACGTCGGCGGCGCCGCTTCGAGGCTCGCCTGCAGCGGCGGGGCGGCCGGCTCGGCCGGAAACGGCTCGAGGCTCGGCAGCGGCATGAGATCGGCCGTCTGCGCGGCGGCCGGCCTCAAATTCCATTCCGGCTCGACGATCATCGCGCCGAAGGCGCTCGCGGCGACTTCGGTCTTCAGCGCGGGCGCTGGCGGGGCGACGACGACATTGGGGGCTGCGGCCGGAAGCGCGTGCCAGACAAGCATGCCGATCCGCCCGGCCGCCGCCAAGGCGACGGCGCCAAGAGCGATGTGGATAAGTACCTTGCGTGAGTCCCGCCCCCGTTCGAACGGAAGATCATCGAATGTCGCTTCGATTCCCTGCATCCCTCGCCCTACGCTTAACGCCTCGCTGTTCTGCTCAAGTTATAGCGTTCTGGTTTAGGTTCGATTAACGCAGTTTGCAGGCCAAGGCCAGCCCGTCAAGCCTTAAAGACCCGCGCCATCACGCCGCATATCAACAGCTACAGCCTGGATTCTGGGAGATGGACCCCCTGAAGCGCCGACAGGCCCCGGGCGTCACCGCCGGGCCAGTCCCGGGATCAGGGCCCGAGCCAGAAACTGGCCGCCGTGGTGCAGCCCGCCCCCGTCGATCCCGTGGCCGACGCCGAATGAGACATGCCACTGAGCCGGGATCCCTGCCCCGGCGAGCGCCTCGGCGGCGAGGAACATGGCTTCGATCGGAATGAGCGGGTCCTGATCGCCATGGACGAGCAGCACCGGCGGCGGCTGGCCGCGCGCATCGCGCGCCGTCGCCTCTTTCAGGCGCTCAGACCCGACGAGCATTCCGGAAAAGCCCAGGATCGCCGCCGGCGCCAGGCGACGCCGCAACCCGACGTGCAGGGCCATCATTGTGCCCTGGCTGAAGCCGACCAGCGCCAGCCTCGAATCATCGAGGCCGAGGCGCTGCAACTCGGAGTCGAGAAAAGCATCGATCGGCCCGCGCGCCTTGACGACGCCGTTCCACCGGTCCTCGGCGCCGGCCGGATCGTCCGGCGGACGATTGGAGAGCGCGAACCACTGCCGGCCCATCGGCGCGCCCGCGCAGCGCTCCGGCGCATGCGGAGAAACGAAGGCGGTCTGCGGCATGAGCGCCCGCCACTGGCGCCCCAGTTCGATGAGGTCGGCGCCGTCGGCGCCGTAACCGTGCAGGAACACGACGAGCGCATTCGCGCCGCCCTTGCTGGCGGGGATGCGAGGTCCGTCCAGGGCCGCGCTCATTTTTTAAGGGTCTCCAGACTGGGTCGGCGGGCCGCCCCGATTAGCCCGAACCGTCCGCAAGCGCCATCCCCGATCGCTCCTTCATGCCGCGGTAATAAGCCCAGAGCATGCGCGCCGCGACCCCGCGCCAAGGCCGCCAACGCTCGGCAAGGCGCTCGAGCCGCGCCGCATCCGGCCGGCTTTTCAGATTGAGCGCCAGTTTCGCCGCCTCCTGCAACGCGAGATCGCCGGCGGGAAAAGCATCAGGGTGGCCAAGGCAGAAGAGGAGAAAGATGTCCGCAGTCCACGGTCCCACGCCTTTGACCGCGACCAGCGCTCGATGCGCCTCCTCGGCGTCGAGCGCCGCGAGTCCAGGGAGGTCGAGACCGCCGCCTGCGACAGCGTCCGCAAGCGCCCGCAGCGTGCGGATTTTCGGCGCTGACAGCCCGCAACCGCGCAACTCCTCTTCGGTCGCCTCGCCGAGTCGCGCGGCCTCGAGCGGAACGATGCGCGCCTCCAGTCGCCCGAAGATTGCCTTGGCGCTCGCGGTCGAGACCTGCTGTGAGACGATGATGGCGGCAAGGCCGGCGAAGCCGGGCTCCCGCCGGCGCAACGGCGGCGGACCGCCAACGGATGTCAGCATGTCAACAAAGTCAGGGTGCATCGTTCGCAAGGCCTCGGCGGCCGCGCGCAGGTCCGCCTCGTCGGCGATCGGCGGCCCCGGGCGATACGCTCGCCGCGCGGATGGGCGCTTGGCCGAGCTTGCGCGTTTGCCGGGCTTGTGCATCCGCTTCGTCGTCATGCCTTCCGAAACCTCCGAGCAAACTGTCGCGCGTTTCGCCCCGTCGCCGAATGGGGCGCTGCATCTGGGCCACGCCTATTCCGCGCTCTGCAACCAGCGCTTCGCCGCCGAGACCGACGGCCGGCTCCTGCTGCGCATTGAAGACTTGGACCGCGCGCGGTGCAAACCGCACCTCGAGGCCGCGATCCGGGACGATCTCGCCTGGCTCGGCCTTCGCTTCGAGGAGCCGGCGCGCCGGCAGAGCGAGCATGGGGCGGATTACTCTGAGGCGCTCGCGCGCCTTGCAGCGTGCGATCTCCTCTATCCCTGCTTTTGCAGTCGCGCCGAAGTCGCTGAGGCGTCCCGCGACCGGGATCCGGATGGAGCGCCGGTCTATGCGGGGACCTGCCGAACGATCTCCCGCGCCGAGAGGAGCGCGCGTCTTGAGCGCGGCGACAAAGCGGCGTGGCGGCTCGACATGTTGCGCGCGATCGACGGCGCGTCCGGTCGTCTCACGTGGCGGGAATTTGGCGAGGGCGCGACCGAGGTCGAGCGAGAGGCGGAGCCGGCCCTGTGGGGAGACGTCGTGTTGCGCAGCCGGGATCTGGCCGCAAGCTATCATCTCGCGGTGACGGTCGACGACGCGCTGCAGAAGGTTACCGATGTCGTTCGCGGGCGGGATCTCATCGCCGCGACCTCGGTCCATCGGCTGTTGCAGCGCCTGCTCGGGCTGCCTGAGCCGCGCTTTCGCCACCACCGCCTCGTCCTCGATCCGAAGGGAAAGAAACTTTCGAAGAGCATTGGATCCCCATCGCTGCGAGACCTCCGGGCGGCCGGCGTTTCTCCGGAGGAGACCCGCGCCGCGCTCGGTTTTGGCGACGGTTGCGGCGGCGCCCTGAAGATCGCGCTCAGTTGAGCTTTGCGGTCGAGGCGACCGGCGGCGCGACCGGCTTCTCCGCGGCCTCCGCAGCCGCGGAAGGCGCTTCGGACATCAACTGGTCGATCCGGTCGCGCTCGCGCTTGAACGCCGCAAGCATTCTGCCGTCGAACTCACGCGTTCGCGGCAGCTTGATCGCCAAGGGGTCGACGAAGTTTCCGTTGATGATCACCTCATAGTGCAGGTGCGGGCCGGTGGCGAGCCCCGTCTCGCCGAGATACCCGACCGTTTGACCCTGCGTCACGTGTACGCCCTCGGCGATGCCGCGGCCGAAACCCGACATGTGGTTATATGTGGTCACGTAGCCGTTGGCGTGCTGGATTTCGACCCGCCGGCCATATCCGGCGTCCCAGCCGGCCTTGATGACGACGCCGTTCCCGGCGGCGAAGATCGGCGTGCCGATCGGCGCCGCCCAATCGACGCCGGTATGCATCCTGGCAAAGTGCAGGATCGGGTGGAAGCGCATGCCGAATGGCGACGTCATTTCGCCCTCGGCGATCGGTTTGCGCAACAGGAATTTGCGCGTCGACCGGCCGCTCTCATCGTAATAGTCGACCATATTGTCGTCCGGAGTCTGAAACCGGTAGTACTTGTAGGTTTGGTCGCGCACGGTCATTGTGGCGAACAGCAATTCCGGGCGCGGATCGACGTCATCCGGCTGGGAAAAGAACGCTTCGATGGAATCGCCGGGAGCGGTCGCGCGCTGGAAATCGACGTCGTTGGCGAAAATGCGTGCGAAGACGTCGATGAGCGGACGGGAAAGACCCTGCTTGAGGGCCGTCTCGTACAGACTCTGATACAGGCTCATGCCGCCTGAATCCGCTTCGTCCGGGCTTTTGGACTTGCGCGCCGCTTGCGCGCTGCTGGTCGCGACGAGCGCGTAGCCGCCATTGTCTCTGAGGGCGACTGTCGCCCTTTGTTGATCGTCGGCGTAGACCGAGACTCGTGCGATGCGCGGTCTTGCGCCCCGTACCGCGGGTTCTTCCGGAAGCAGGATGATTTTCTGGCCCTCGCCGACCGGAGACTCGCCGTGCGTGACCCCAAACGCCGCCAGGATGGCTGAAATCTCTTCAGCGCTGGCGCCGTTCGCCCTCAGGACGTCCTCGAAGCTTTGTCCGTGGCGCATTTGAATAAGCTTCTCGCTCGGCGACGCATCGTCTTGGCCAGATTTCGCGACGTTGGTCACATTCTCCGGGATCATGCGCACTTCGATCGACGCGAATGGGACGCTCGGGCTCACGCTGCCGACCGTCGCATAGGAGGACGTCGATCCAGCGGGTTCCGCGGCCGCCTGGCTTGTCCGCATCAACAGGAGTTGCGCGGGCAGGGATTGGTTCGGCGACTTCAGAGTTTCTGGCGGGGCCTTCAAGGTTTCGATCACCTGCGCCTGCGCCTCGGCCTGCGACAGTTCCCCCGTGGTCTGGTCCGCGTCGGCCGGGGTCAGATCCTGCGCGCGAAACGTCACTTCGGCGTCATCCGGAACCGGCCCCGGATCCGGAGCGGCGTCCGGAGCGTCAGCTCGGTTGGTCAGCTTCAGCGGATTGAAAGGAGGAACTGCGTCGGAAAACCCCGTCGGGGTCATGGTGAGGGTCGTCTGGAGGCGCGTGAAAGAGCGCACCTTCACAACTTCCTTGTCGCCAAGCTTAATGGCGGTCGGAACCGCATAGGTTTGCTTGTCCGAAACAATGTCGACCGGGCGCAAGAGCCGGTCGCCTTTGCCGGCGCTGACGCCCTCCTCGGGCGATTCTGTCATTGGGGCGCCGGTCACGAATTCAGGCGCTTCCGCGAAATCGTACTGGCTGTCGAGGTCGAAGTAGAGCGCGGCGCCGATGAGCGTGACGCCGCAGAAGCCCGTCAGGGCCGCTCCGGCGAGCCAGCGGTACGACGTGCGGCGACGCTCGTGTCGATCGAGCCGGTCGTCGCCGGTCCGAATCGGCGGCTCGACGCCAAGCTCAAGGCCAAACAATGCGCGATCGCGGGAGGAAAGACGTGGGAAGGCGGCCGCCAGAGTTGACACGGCTTTCGAGTGACTCGCTGTTTGCCCGCGGCGCTGCGGAAGCGAGGTCGAACGGATACTGATCCGCCTTGACCGCCGCCGCGAACGCTTACACCCCGGCCCCTTCGGCTGCAACCGTGGCAAATTCGCGGCGCTGGCGGGCTCCGAGATTCTGGAGCGGCGCGAAGTGTGACAGCGTTTGAAAATTATGTTTGACAGACGGATCCGGCTTGCCTATACGGCCTCCACTGGCGGCTTGTCGTGCTCCCGCGAGAGCGGTAAGTCGGCAGCGTGACGTAAGCGATCGAACCTCGCACCTGCTGAGAGGCAGGGTAGGAGGCTTTCGGTCGTTTTTGCGACCCTGCATAATGGCCGCGCGAAATTGGGCTTCGCCCAGCGAGTAAGAGCTAACGCTTTGCTCGCCGGGTTCAGTCTGGCGGGTTTGGTGGAGGCAGATGGCCGAAACCGCCCTCCTTTGCTGTTTGACAATTTCATCGGAAGGAAGAGAGACGTGGGCGGCGTTGTCCTTGCGTTTCGAGGGCTTTCGGTTTGGGGTCGGTTTGCTTTTGCTTTCGGGCGATTTGCGGGCGGTTCTCGGGCTCGAGGGTTTTCGAAGAGGAGAGAGCAACTGACGGTCACGTTTCAAGAATTCATCGCGCTTTGGGAAAGTGCGGGCTGGAACGCCGTGAGGCGGTCTGGCGTCGCTTAATGCTTTTTCGAGCGGATGTGTTTGGAACTCGTCAAGAATACAATGGGGCCCGCGAGGCTCCGTTGAAGTGACCAGTCGGGCATCAGATCTCAATTGAACTTGAGAGTTTGATCCTGGCTCAGAACGAACGCTGGCGGCAGGCTTAACACATGCAAGTCGAACGGACGTGAGCGATCACGTCAGTGGCAGACGGGTGAGTAACGCGTGGGAACATACCCTCCGGTTCGGAATAGCTCAGGGAAACTTGGATTAATACCGGATACGGCCGGGAGGCGAAAGATTTATCGCCGGAGGATTGGCCCGCGTTCGATTAGCTTGTTGGTGAGGTAACGGCTCACCAAGGCGATGATCGATAGCTGGTCTGAGAGGATGATCAGCCACATTGGGACTGAGACACGGCCCAAACTCCTACGGGAGGCAGCAGTGGGGAATATTGGACAATGGGCGCAAGCCTGATCCAGCCATGCCGCGTGAGTGATGACGGCCTTAGGGTTGTAAAGCTCTTTCGCTCGGGACGATAATGACGGTACCGAGACAAGAAGCCCCGGCTAACTTCGTGCCAGCAGCCGCGGTAATACGAAGGGGGCTAGCGTTGTTCGGAATTACTGGGCGTAAAGCGCGTGTAGGCGGGTCTTTAAGTCAGGGGTGAAATGCCAAGGCTCAACCTTGGAACTGCCTTTGATACTGGAGATCTTGAGTCCGGGAGAGGTGAGTGGAACTGCGAGTGTAGAGGTGAAATTCGTAGATATTCGCAAGAACACCAGTGGCGAAGGCGGCTCACTGGCCCGGAACTGACGCTGAGACGCGAAAGCGTGGGGAGCAAACAGGATTAGATACCCTGGTAGTCCACGCTGTAAACGATGGATGCTAGCCGTTGGGGAGCTTGCTCTTCAGTGGCGCAGCTAACGCTTTAAGCATCCCGCCTGGGGAGTACGGTCGCAAGATTAAAACTCAAAGGAATTGACGGGGGCCCGCACAAGCGGTGGAGCATGTGGTTTAATTCGAAGCAACGCGCAGAACCTTACCAGCTTTTGACATGTCCTGGACGGATTGCAGAGATGCGATCTTCCCTTCGGGGCCGGGAACACAGGTGCTGCATGGCTGTCGTCAGCTCGTGTCGTGAGATGTTGGGTTAAGTCCCGCAACGAGCGCAACCCTCGCCCTTAGTTGCCATCATTCAGTTGGGCACTCCAGGGGGACTGCCGGTGATAAGCCGGAGGAAGGTGGGGATGACGTCAAGTCCTCATGGCCCTTACAGGCTGGGCTACACACGTGCTACAATGGCGGTGACAGCGGGAGGCGAAGGCGCGAGCCTTAGCAAATCTCGAAAAGCCGTCTCAGTTCGGATTGCACTCTGCAACTCGAGTGCATGAAGTTGGAATCGCTAGTAATCGCGGATCAGCACGCCGCGGTGAATACGTTCCCGGGCCTTGTACACACCGCCCGTCACACCATGGGAGTTGGTTTTACCCGAAGACGGCGTGCTAACCCGAAAGGGAGGCAGCCGGCCACGGTAGGGTCAGCGACTGGGGTGAAGTCGTAACAAGGTAGCCGTAGGGGAACCTGCGGCTGGATCACCTCCTTTCTGGATTCGGAGGACAGAGGACAGAGGACGGAGGACGGAGGGCTTGAGGCCTTTTGTCTGTTGATGTCGGCATGTCCTGTCGTCCGGCAGAAACAAAGCGGCTTTGTCAAAGCCGCGTTTTGCGGGACCGCGCCGCCTTCGTCTCTCTTCTTCGGACATCGGAGGACAGAGGGCAGAGAACGGAAGTCGAAAGACTGTCCGTCGTCTGTCCTCCGCCCTCCGTCCTCCGCCAAGGGCTTGTAGCTCAGTTGGTTAGAGCGCGCGCTTGATAAGCGTGAGGTCGGAGGTTCAAGTCCTCCCAGGCCCACCAATCGGTGACCCCGTGATCAGTAAACAGTGACCGGATCGGTTTGCCGTCTCTTCTGATTACGGATGACCCGGTCGCTGATCACTTAGCCGCTTCGCGGCGACGGGGCCATAGCTCAGTTGGGAGAGCGCGTGCTTTGCAAGCATGAGGTCGTCGGTTCGATCCCGTCTGGCTCCACCATTTACGGGCGGACGGACGATGGGAGAACGGACGGAAGCGCCGTTCGATTATCCTTCCGATGAAGACTTATCAGTTTCGCCTTAAGCGCCGTGAGCGCTCAAGGCGTTGGGAAGGCTGGCCGAGCAGGGGGATTCCTCTGGCGTCCTTAAGTCTTCCGATTATCTGACATTGTGAAGAGGAAGCGCATTCGGTTATCGGACGTCGGATGACGGAAATCGGAGGACGGGTCAATCTGTCCTCTGTTGTCTGTCCTCTCCTAGTCCGGCAAGCAACCAGTCGTGAGCTTGGAGCCTGACCGCTCGAGCTCCCGGATGCGTTTGAAGCAAAACTGGTCTTTTCAACGCCAAGGGCGGAATCAGACAGCGGATGACGGACATCGGACGATAGGAAGCTCGCGCTTTCTCCTCCTCGGGTCGTCTGTCCTCGGTCGTCCGACACGCGCTTTGGCGATGAGAGCAATCAAGTGTCTTAAGGGTATCTGGTGGATGCCTTGGCGCTGAGAGGCGATGAAGGACGTGGTACGCTGCGATAAGTCATGGGGAGCCGCGAACAGGCTTTGATCCGTGAATCTCCGAATGGGGAAACCCACCTTCAGTGATCGGTGATCTGTGAACAGTCATCAGAAGCAATTCTGGTCACTGATCACTGGTTACCGATCACTCTCGAAGGGACTTGTTCTCTGAATCTATAGGAGAATAAGAGCGAACCCGGGGAACTGAAACATCTCAGTACCCGGAGGAAAGGACATCAACGAGACTCCGTCAGTAGTGGCGAGCGAACGCGGATCAGGCCAATGCTTTTGTCTGGATTTATCAGAACCGGCTGGAAAGCCGGGCCGCAGCGGGTGACAGCCCCGTATGAATAGGATCCGGACG
>CAWAIS010000002.1:1632500-1642605 GCA_963782255.1 uncultured Alphaproteobacteria bacterium
GTTCGCCGATTAAAGTGGTACGTGAGCTGGGTTCAAAACGTCGTGAGACAGTTTGGTCCCTATCTGCCGTGGGTGTCGGAGAATTGCGAGGACTTGCCCCTAGTACGAGAGGACCGGGGTGAACGTATCTCTGGTGGACCTGTCGTCGCGCCAGCGGCGGTGCAGGGTAGCTATATACGGAATGGATAACCGCTGAAGGCATCTAAGCGGGAAACCAGCCTCAAAACAAGTTCTCCCTGAAGAGCCGTGGAAGACCACCACGTCGATAGGCCGGATGTGGACGCGCGGCAACGCGTGCAGCTGACCGGTACTAATCGCTCGTTCGACTTGATTGCTCTTATCGCCAAGGCGCGAGAACGGTGACCGGCGACCAGTGATCGGAGATGAATTCCGGTCACTGATCAACCGATCGCCGAATCCAGTTTTGCTTCATCTGTGGCCGATCCCGCGGGGGATCGAGATTCGGAGTCTTTTTCTGGTGTCCGATCACCGTCGACCGGTCGCCGATCTCCGTCCTTTGCCGGCCTGGTGGCTCTTGCAAGGCGATCAGACCCGATCCCATCCCGAACTCGGCCGTCAAACGCCTTAGCGCCGATGGTACTCTGTCTCAAGACATGGGAGAGTAGGTCGTCGCCAGGCCTGCAAAGAACGGAAAACCAGACCACAGGCGTCAGACGACGGAGACGGACAACCGCCCCGGGCGTCCGCGTCCTTCCTCTTCATCAACAAAAGCAAACGACGGAGAACAGCCCTCTTCCGTCGTCCGACTTCCGTTCTCCGATTGCCGCGGGGTGGAGCAGCCCGGTAGCTCGTCAGGCTCATAACCTGAAGGCCGCAGGTTCAAATCCTGCCCCCGCAACCAATTTAAAGCCCCAGCGCAATCCCGCTGGGGCTTTTTGCTTTCGGAGCGCCAAAATCCCGGCCAGTTCGCCTACGAACTCGATCGCCCGCGCGCCCCGCTCCCGGCATGAGCAGGATAGGCCGGCAATGACGTCAAAGACGGCGCAGCGAAGCGTGTTGGCGCTCGCCCCTCAATCGTCCGCTGTGCGGTTCGATGATCGAGCGGCAGATCGACCGCCCCCAGCCCCAGCAGCGTTCGGATTGGTTGCGCAGAAGGCTGCGGGCAAGTCTGGCGCAAGGTCTGGAGCGGAACGATGTCGCCATTCGCCCGGCTGCGCCGGATTCTGTCGACACCTTGGCTCCAACGCGAGATCCTACGATGCAAGGGAACGCTGCAACCGAATCTGCTCTCGCCGACCGTCTGCGATTCGTCAAGCTCGACGCGAAGAGCGCGGAACAAATCAGGGAACTCCAGCCGATCATCGAGCGGGAGCTGCCGATCGGGCTCGACAAATTCTACGACCAGATCCGCTTAACCGAGGAGGTGCGGAAGTTCTTCCGTGGAGAAGATCACATTGCAAACGCCAAGCGGGCGCAGATCAATCACTGGCGCGCGATCAGTTCCTGCATGTTTGACAGTCGCTATTCCGCCAACGCGCACGCCATCGGCAAGACGCATTCGAGAATCGGGCTCAGCCGCGGTGGTACATCGGCGGTTACTCGCTGATCGTCGAACATCTGGTGAGCGCTATTATCAGAGAAGTCTGGCCGAAAGGCTGGCTTTGGCGCGGGCAGGCGGACGCGAATAAGATCGGGGCGGCGGTCGGCCCTCTCCTCAAGGCGGTGATGATCGACATCGATCTCGCAATCTCCGTTTACCTCGACGAGGAGGCGGCGGCGCGCGCCAAGCTCGCCGCGGAGCAAGAACGCGCGGCCCAGGAGCAGCGGCTCGCCATCGATCGCTTGGCTTCGGCTTTGGCGAAGATGTCGGAGAGAGACCTCACCTGTCAGATCCCCGACGACCTCCCTGAGACATTCCGCCAGCTTCAGCACGATTTCAATTCCGTGGTCGCGCAGCTCGCCGCAGCGTTCAGAAACGTCAGCGACGCCGCCGAAGGCGTGCGTTCGAGCGCCAAGGAGATCGCAACCGCGTCGAACGATCTCTCCCATCGCGCCGAACAGCAGGCTTCGAGCCTCGAAGAGACGGCGGCGGCGCTCAATCAGATCACGACGGCGGTCGGCAAGACCGCGGAGGGAGCGCGGCAAGCCAAAGATGTCGTCGCCGTCGCGCGGGGCGAGGCGCAGCAAAGCAGCGAGATCGTGCGGCAGGCGATCGAAGCGATGGGCACGATCGAGAAGTCGTCAAGCCAGATCGGGCAGATCATCGGCGTCATCGACGAGATCGCGTTTCAGACCAATCTTCTTGCCCTCAACGCCGGGGTCGAGGCGGCCCGCGCCGGGGACGCCGGCCGCGGCTTTGCGGTCGTGGCTTCGGAAGTGCGGGCCCTAGCAGCCTGTCGGACTGAGTTTTGCGACTGGTTGTCGGACGGGTTTTTCGGATCGCGATGGATTGGACAGTCTGTGCGCCGGGTGGCGCCCTCGGTGGCGCCCCGCCCTCAACAGGCGGGGTTGAGGACGAACATCCGCTTCAAATTCCAGGCCATGGTCACGAGGCTCCACTCGCCGTGCACGTTTTCGAGCCCGCGCAGGGAGAACTGACGGAATCCGAGCGCGGATTTGATGATGCCGAACACCGGCTCCGGGGTCTGCTTGCGCAAGGAGTAGAGCGCCCGGCCCTCAGGCGTCTTCAGCCGATGCGCCATCGCCTCGACCGGCGTCGGGTCGTCCGGCGCGGCCGGGGCCTTCGCGAAGCGCTCGCTCAGCGGCGGGTGATGGGGCTGACGGCCCATCGCGATCGCCGGCTCGACACCCGCCTTTTCGCAGGCGGCCACGGTGCCCGCGCTGAAATAGCCGGTGTCGGCCAGCAGATGGTCGACCTTGCCCAAGCCTTCGGGCAGCGCGCCGATCTTCTCCAGCATCGGTTCGACCTGGTTCTTGTCGTTGGGCGCCTGGACCACGTCGACCGCCACCACCAGGAGGCTCCCGGCCGCGACCGCCGCCTGCGCGTTGTAGCCCTGCTCGAAGCCGCCCCCGGCTGCCGGCATGATGCGCGACTCCGCGTCCGTCAGATTGACCTGATCGGTCGGCAGCGGCCCTTCGGTCGGCGGCGCCGGCGGTTTGCCCCTGGGCTTCTTGCCGGTCTCGGCGGTCCTGGCCTCGCGCGCGGCCATCCTGGCGTCGTGCTCCGCCTTCTCGCGCGCGTGCCGCTCCCTGGCGCGCCCCTCGATCGTCGCGCGCGCCTCAGCGATCTTGCGCAGGCGCTCCTCGCGCCGCGCCAGTTCGTCGGGGATCGACATCCCGTCGGGAACGTCGGCCGCGTCCGCCGCCTCGGCCTTGGCCAGCAGATCGGCGACTTCGGCCTTCAGTTGCGCTTCGATCTTGCCCGCATACTCATAGGAAAGCGCGCTGTGCCGGCTGGCGTTGGCGTGGATCTTCGTCCCGTCCAGCCCGATCGTGCCCATCTTCAAAACGCCCATCTCGCGCGCCAGCTGAAGAACCGCGACGAACAGCTTCTCGATGTCCTTCAAGAACCGCCGCCGGAACGTGGCGATCGTGTCGTGGTCGGGATGATCGTTGGCCGCAATGAACCGAAACGCCACCAAGTCGTAGGTCGCCCGCTCCAGCTTCCGGCTGGAGAACGCCCCCGTCGCGTACCCGTAAACCAACAGGCCCAGCAACATCCGGGGATGATACGAAGCCGAACCCGAGCCTCGATAAGCCCCGCTCATCCGCCCCAAGTCGAGACCGTCGATCACTTCGACGATGAACCGCGCCAAATGCTTCTCCGGAAGCCACTCGTCCACCGAAGGCGGCAGCAGATATCCCGTCTGCCGATCGATCGTCCGGAAATTGGTCATCAAAAAAAGCCCGCCGCCCTGCGCGAATCAACGTTAAATTTTAGCCTGCCCGCAGGCGCGGCGTTAAGTCCGACAGGCTGCTAGCGCAGCGTTCCGCCGAGGCGGCCAAGGAGATCAAGGGGCTCATTCACGCTTCGACGGCGCAGGTCAGCCAGGGCGTCGACCTGGTCACCAGGACCGGCGACGCCCTCAGCAGGATCGAGGCGAAAGTCCTGGAGATCAACACTGTTGTCGCGGATATCGCCACCGGCGTCCAGGAGCAGGCGACCGGACTCAAAGAGGTCAACGCCGCAGCCAATCAGATGGATCAGGTCACCCAGCAGAACGCGGCCTTGGCCGAGCAAACGACGGCCGCAGGCCACTCCCTGGCGGAAGAGAGCGAAAAACTTAACAGTCTCATCGGTCAGTTCCGCCTCCCGGAGGGCGCCGAGGGGCAACTGCATCGGGAGCTGAAAGCGGTCGCGCCTCACGCTTTCCGCGAACACGACAAGCCGCAGTCGCCTCACGCAACGCAAGGCGCACGGGTCGCGCCGGCGCGTAAATCGCGCCCGCTCAAGACACATACCGTCTCCGGAGCGGCGGGCGGCGCTCGGGCCGCGGCGGGGCAGGAGTTCTGAGAGGCAAAGAGCCGCAGCAAATCCTCGGTGGTGTCCCGCCTGGTGGTGTAGCTCAGCGGGAGCAAGCCGCTCGCGAAGCGCGCTCCCCATAGCGCCGTAGCGAGCGAGCGGGTTGCGGCGGTCATTGGCGATTCTCCGGTAGGGTCGGGTTGCGAATCTCAACGCAACCGAGGAACCCCCAATGACCGACGAGATGATGAACCTTCGCGCGTTTGTGGAGAAGACCCCCGACGCGGATATCTTGCGTGAGATGATCGGCTTCGCCGCCGAGCGGTTGATGGAGCTGGAGGTGGGCGCCAGGACCGGGGTGCGCCATGGCGAGCGATCTCCTGATCGGCTGGTGCAGCGCAATGGCGATCGCGATCGCGATTGGGAGACCCGAGCCGGGACGGTCGAGCTGCGCATCCCCAAGCTGCGCAAGGGCTCCTACTTCCCGAGTTTCCTCGAGCCGCGGCGGATGGCCGAGAAGGCGCTGACCGCGGTGATCCAGGAGGCCTACGTGCAAGGCGTGTCGACCCGCTCGGTCGACGATCTCGTCCGGGCGATGGGCGGCACGGGCGTCTCCAAGAGCCAAGTCAGCCGGCTGTGCGAGGAGATCGACGAGCGGGTCAAAGCCTTCCTCGACCGCCCGCTCGAAGGTGATTGCCCCCGGGTCCAAGCCCGGGTCCAAGCCCATAGGCGCTAACATATCGGGACCATGCATTGGTAGATGCGTTGTTTTCGCGGAGGCTCGCGGAGATGACGGTGCAGAGCCGCCAAGTGTTTTCGCAGGCAAGCGAAGGTCGGCTCGGGCATGATCGCTTGCAGCAGGGAAGCGACGAGCTGGCGCAACAGGCGCCAAGTCTCCGGCCGGGTCAGGCGGCCAGGGGCAGGCTCTCGGCCCAGCGGGGAGAGTCCTCGAGTCCGTCGACGAGCGGCTCGAGCAGAAGGATGATATAAGAGATGGGCGAGGACGTAAGGTCTGGCGGAGCGTTCGTCAGCGCCGGGCGGCCCTTTGAGGCCGATCAGGCTCTTCAAGCGCTTGAAGCCGAGCTCGATCCGCCATCGCAGGCGATAAAGAGCGAGGACATCGGCGGTCGGGAAGGCCTCGGGCGCAAGCGAGGTCACCAGGGTCATCCACTCCGCGGCGGCGAGCGTTCCTTTGGAGAGCTGATGGCCCTGCTTTCGCGCCTGTCGACGCGCCACCCGCCGCGCGGCCTCGGCAGCTTGCCCCGACTTCTTGACGGCGACGAGCCGCAGAGCGAGCGGCTTGCCGCTCTTGCGTCCAATGAAGATCGGTCGGTCGATCAGTCCGCAGTCCGACGCCTTGCCGAACTCAGCGAGAAGATCGACTGGCTCGCCCTCGGCGTCGAGCCAACGGGCGTTTCTCCAGCCGGCGCGGATCAGCACGTCGGCGTCCTGCTCAAGCACGAGGGCGATGCGGTCGGGCTGCAGATAGGCGCGATCGGCGATGCGGATCTCGCCTTTGACCACCGGGATCCGATCGAGCGTCTCGCCCCCATGCTGATCGGTCAGCTCGAAATGACCGAAGCGCTCGCGCGGAAGGTCGAAGGCGCTGTGAATGCGCCACAGCTTGTTCCCCCTCTTGGCTGCCGCTCCGGCCTTTGGGACCGTCGTCGCGTCGATGATCCGGATCAGGCGGCCGCGGCTCGCTTGCGGCGCGGCGACGGCCAGCGCCTCCCCGACCAACAGCGCCAACCAGTCGCCGCACCGGCGCAGGCGCTGAAGCAGTGCGACATTGGAAAGATTGGCAAGCCCGATCGCCGTCGCCCAGGCGGCGGTCGATCGCAATCCTCGGTCGCTGAGGCAATAGGCCAGGATCAGGCGCAGCAAATCCACGGCGGTTGCGATCGCCCGCGCCCGCAGAAAGGCCTTCGTGTCGCGCGCGCTTTGCTCAAGCGTCGTCGCCCCGCCGAGCCGGGCGACGACGCTCTCCCAATCCTGGGTCACAAGTGATTCGCGAGTCATCCCAAGGTGGAATCACAAGCGATTCCTGGACACAAGAGCCAATGTTAGCGCCTATGGGTCCAAGCCCGGGGGTCGACGCCCGGGGGTCGACGCCACCTACGTGAAGGTTCGCCGCAACCATCGCATCGTCTCAGTGGCGGTGATCATCGCCGTCGGCGTCAATGCCGACGGGCGGCGCGAAGTGCTGGGCATGGACATTGGCCCCTCCGAAGCCGAGACCTTCTGGACCGAGTTCTTGTGCAAGCTGCGAAGGCGGGGCCTGCGCGGCGTCAAGCTGGTCGTTTCTGACGCCCACGAAGGAATCAAAGGCGGCCGTCGCCAAGCTGATGAACGCCACCTGGCAACGCTGTCGCGTCCACACGATGCGCAACGCGCTCGCCACGCCGGCAAGAGCAGCCGGCGCGTCGTCTCCGCCTTCATGGCTACCGCCTTTGCTCAGGACAGCGCCGAGGCCGCCAAGGCGCAGTGGCGCAAGATCGCCGATCAGCTCAGGACCAAGCTGCCAAAGCTCGCCCTCTTCATGGACGAGGCCGAGGACGACGTCCTCGCCTACATGGGCTTCCCCGTCGATCACTGGCCCAAGATCCATTCCACCCATGGCCTCGAGCGGCTCAACGGCGAAGTCAAACGACGGACCGAAGTCGTTGGCATTTTCCCCAACGACGAAGCCATCACCCTACTCGTCGGAGCCATACTCCTCGAACAGAACGACGAATGGGCCGTCCAACGCGCCCGCTACATGACCCTGGAAACCATGGCCGCGTTGAGCGATGATCCTGTCGTCGGATTGCCCGCCATGGTGATCTGACCGATCCGGCCCCATGCCGGAAATCGTCGTGGTCAGCCGCCTCGAACTACACCACGCTTCGGGACACGATCAAATCCTCTGGCGCGTCGCGATCAGGCGTCGACGCGTTCAGCGCCCGCCGCGGCGCCGTCCGAGCGGACGTGCAGAGTCGACAGGCGCGTGAGCGATTTCAATGACTTGGGTGCCAAATTGTGCAACTTCTGACGCCAACGGCGTAAGCGGCGCGGCCAGCACGTTTGCGGTCTCATACGAGCTCCGGCTGATTGATTCGGCGAGCAAGGGATTCTATTCAGCTGGGTTTACTGGTGGTAGACGGGATGGCCATAATTCGCGTGGGGGCGGGCATGGCGCATGTGGCTGATCATTTGAGCGTTGCGGCGTTGGAGGAGCGGTACGAAGCCTGCGCGGACGCGACGTCTTCGCGGCATTTCCAGACGATCTGGCTGTTGGCGAAAGGCCACACGATCGGGGAAGTGTCGGCGATGACCTCGTTCGGGAGCCGCTGGATCGAGCAGCTTCTGGAGCGTTACAACGCGTTCGGACCGTCGGCGTTGGGCGATCTGCGGCGCCGCAACGGGGCGGCGGCGACGGTTCTGAGGCCGGAGGTGTTGGATCGGCTGCGCGCTCGTCTTGTCGATCCTCCGCCGGACGGCGGCGTTTGGACGAGCGCCAAGGTTGCGCGCTGGATGGCGGGCGAGTTGGGCCTGGCCTCGCTCGCCCCGCAGCGTGGCTGGGAGGCGTTGAGGGCGATCGATTGGTCGATCCAGAAGCCGCGGCCGCGCAACCCCCAGGCGGCGACGCTTGCGGAGCAGGACGCCTTCAAAAAAAAGTGGCCGATATTGTCGCCGAGGAAGCGGCGCGCCATCCCGACACGCCGGTCGAGGCTTTCGCGACCGACGAGCACCGGATCGGCCTGAAGCCGGTGACGCGGCGAGTCTGGGCGCCGGTCGGCGACCGGCCGATCTCGCATGGCCATCATCGGTTCGAATGGCTCTACGTGACCGCCTTCGTTTCGCCCGCGACAGGCGAGGTGTTCTGGTACGTCTCGAACGGCGTATCGAAGCCCTTCTTCGAGGCGCTGCTGCGCTTGTTCGCCGCGGAAGCCGGCGCCGGGCGCGATCGGATCATCGTGCTCGTGCTCGACAACGCCGGTTGGCATGGCGAAGCCGGCCTTGTCGTGCCGGATGGAGTTCGTCTCGTCTTCCAGCCCACCTACACCCCCGAAGTGCAGCCGGCCGAGACGCTCTGGACGCTGGTCGACGAGCCCATCGTCAACAAGCACGTTCCCGATCTCGAAACGCTCGACAAAGTCATCTCCGCGCGCTGCGCCGCCCTCGCTGCAGAGCGCCAAAAAATCAAAAGCCAAGCTGGCTTCCACTGGTGGCCCAAAGTCGCCAACCCGAGGTGATCACCCGGAAAACGTCTGAGGGGTTTCTCGAGGCTTCAGACCTACGCCTCATCCGATCACATATTGCAGGCCCATCGCGGTCTCGAGCGTGGCGTTCATCGCATGCAACGAAACGGCACGGGTTTGGCCGCCCACGATGCCGTTCTGTGCGCCGCCGCCCAGGCTTGGAATGCGATAACGGCCGCCTTGGTGTTCGGCCCGAAAGTACCGTCGATCCCCCGCGGAGTCGTCTTCCACTCCTTGGCGCGCCGTCGGTGAGCAGGGTCTGCAAAGAACTGACGACCGGCTCCGTCGAGCTTTCTTGCAGGGTAGGCAAGGAGTCCTACATCCGGAAGGGCGGCCCAACTCGCCGGACCGACGATTCCGTCGACGGTCAGCCCCGCGTCCTACTGGAACTGTTTGACCGCGGCCGGCTGAACGAGGGAACATTCACACGGCCGGGCATGGGTTTGACGTTGGCCCAAGCGCCTTGTCTCGTGAGGCGCACTCTTGGCGCGTCGCTGTCGTAGCCGCGGTCGGCCAGGAGGATTTTGCCGCTTTCGGGTTTCTCCCCTCAGGGTTGGATTAGCGGAGGCACAATCCCTGGATTTACGTACGGGAATTCCGAGGGTGGCGCACGATAGTTGTTGGCTGGCGGTGCATTAGCAGGGGGAACGATGATTTGAGGTGCAACATTCAGTCCGCCTGGAGCCGCGTGCGCAGGTGGTGCCGGCGGCACGTTTAAAACTGCAAAGGACTCGTTCGGGTAAGCGTGTGCTAGCGTGGCGAGGACAAAATTGGTCAATACCCCATTTTCGAAATCGTCCTTCCTCATAAGTAATTCATGATTACCATAACGGCCAAGATCTTTCAATTCTTCACTCGGAGCCACGTCATGGAGTATCCATTCGCTCCTTGCCAATCGAGGATTCACCTTGAGAGCCGAGCGGCTTATCGGATGGATCGGGTCAAATTCAAAAGACACAGTTTGATTAGTATAGCACAACACGCATTGCGGTTCTCTTAGAAAAAATGGATCATAGAAAAACTGTTATTAATGAATACTCGTGGCGGAGTATATGTTGTCGTCAAATATGACGTAGATACGGCATGCTGATAAAGCGCTTGCTGGATTCCGCAGTGCTATTTGATCATTCAGTGGAGGGACATTGTAATTCATCTGCTCTGCGTCCGTGGCACCAAGCGAGAGACCCGAGCCGGATAAAGTTCTTACTCTCGTATTCGTGATCGAAAACGGGTAGCCCCATTCACGACACTCTGCGCAGTCTTCGCCAACTGAGCCGTTATCGGTACTGATATTGTTGGAGTAACAGAATTAAGCTCTTGGAAAGTGCCACCCTGTAGAACAATTTGTGACGGGATTGCCCAGTAATTGTCGATAAATTTACTTAAGTTGTTAAGTGTCTGTCTCGTATACACATCGTCTACCGTCGAAGCAAGCTCAACAGTGTGTTGATTAAGCTCCGTCCCCGCACAGCCAGCGAGA